>CAVUCO010000030.1:0-177127 GCA_963740005.1 uncultured Acidobacteriaceae bacterium
CCTTCCAGGAATTGGCTAATCGGTTTTCCGCCGTGGACGCCAGGAACTTATCCCACGTGATCGGCTTATCCTGAAGACCGAAGATCTCCATCACGTGCCTGCGCCCATGGGGCGGAGTTCCGCGTCTGGAGGTAAGCTGTCGGTCGACTCCACGAGCGCGGCGCCTTTTACTCGGATCGCGTTCCGCTTCTGAGGTTTGACGACAGTCTCGACGGTGCCTTTTAGGTAACGGAAGATCGCCAGTTTCAAGCTTTTTATGCACGCGACCGGTGCCCGCTCCGCTTTTTTTGTGGCTTGGGAAACCCGGTTCCTCGATGATCCGGTCTACTTCTGTTTGCCATTGCTCGAGTAATAGACAGATCGGGTCGTCCGATCGTACCTGAAGTTCCGACTCAAACTGTTCGCCGGTCAGATCCAGCTTGTCACGGCCAAGGCTAAGTGAGATTCCCTGTTCCTCCGCCGATACAGCCGGAGGGTTGTCTAAATACAGAGCGATCTTAAGGCGGTCCGGCGCCGTTTCCATCACGTGATCGAAATAGCCCACCCCCCATCCTGTGTAACTATGGCTCTCCTTCTCGGCGCCCGTATAAACGATGATGAGGACGTCGGTCTTTTGCAGCTTTGATTCAATCTGCTTTTTGAACGCCAGGCCTGGCTGCAGAAACCACTTATCGAGATTCACTTCCGCGAAAAAATCTCCCAGTGCGACCTTCAGGCAACTGCCGATCGCCGTGGCAATCGCGAGATCTTCCGAGGCATAGCTGATAAAAATCCTGAAAACGCGAGGCTCTATCCTCGGTTGTGCACCACTGGCCATTTTTCCCTCCGCTCGTTCCGGCACGGCAAATGAATGTACTTGATCTGCAGAGCCAAGAACATCGCTCGACTTTCGGTAAGTCTATCAGCCTGTGCGGCACCACAGCACCCCAACGAACGTCGGCGAGTGACAACGGCGAGGTTGCGGTTTAACTTCGGGGGGTAGATGCTGGAATTGAGTAAAGACGGCGCCCCGCGAGGATAAGCGATCCGCGTCTGGAATCTCCTTGAACTGCTTTCACCGGCTCCTTAGCAGCGTGCTTCTCATGGCCCTTCCGGCTTGGTGCGCTTCCGGAAAGACCTCCAGGGAAACGCTGCAGTTCATGGGACAGACACGCAGCTTCCACGTGTTTGTTCCCGAGACGCTGCCGCCCGGCCGCGCGGTGCCTTTGCTATTGACTCTGCACGGCAGCGGCGGCAACGGAGGCGACATGGTCGACAAGTGGAAAGACCTGGCAGCCTCGGAGCAGATCATTGTGGTAGGGCCGGATTCGAAGAGTCCTGCCATCTGGGTGGCCCCGTTCGATGGCCCCGATTTTCTGCACGACATCGTGGAACGCTTGGAGAAGACCTATCCCATCGACGACCGGCGCGTTTATCTGTTTGGGCATTCGGCAGGGGCCGGCTTTGCCTTGCTGACTTCGGTGCGGGAGCCGCAGTACTTTGCGGCGACTGCGGTCCACGCGGGAGCATTGAGGGCGACCGAGATCCCGGCGAACGTCGGCGAAACGCGTCGGATCCCCATCGCCATTTTCTCGGGAGACTCCGATCCAATCATTCGTATCGAAACGGTCCGCATGACACGCGACGCGTTGCGGAGTGCCGGCATCCCGGTCTCACTCTTCGAGATTCCAGGACACGACCACGACTATTATGGAGTCTCCTCAAAGATCAATCATCTGGCTTGGGATTACCTGAAGCAGTGGACGCTGCCCGCCGAGCCACAGTATGAGCCCTACGATGCCGCCGTCAAAAGAAGCCCGGCTCTGGCCGGCAATTTCTTGGGGACGTGGGAAGGTACGCTGGTCGGCGCCGGCCGGCCGGTGCGGTTTGTGTTGAAGTTGGCGAACGATGAAGGCGGGGCGGTCGCTGTCCTGGTGAGTCCCGACAATGGCGATGCTGAGATTCCGGTCACTACCGTGTTGCAAAAAGACGCAAAGCTAACGGTGCTGGCGGAGGGAGTGGGTGGCAAGTATCAGGGTGAAATCAACAAGAACGGGTCCAGGATGGATGGCCGGTGGTCGCAAAACGGATACGATCTGCCGTTGAAGCTGACCAAGAAGGCCGGCGTTGCGAGACCGTAAGGCGTAGAGCTGCGCAGGTTGAGAACCGGGCCCGAGAGTTTGCCCTGGTTAGCGGGCGGCGGCCCAGGCTAGACCATCGGCTCCCTTGCCGACGTCGATCAGCTTGATCACTTTCCAGGTGGACGTATCGATTGCGGCGACCTGGCTGCTCGAATCGCAAGAGACATAGGCGATCTTGTCCCCCGGTCCGAGCAGGGTTTCCTGCGGGACGGCCGGCACGTCGATGGTGTGATCGACCTGCATGGTGCGGAGGTTCACGACAGCGACCTGTTTGGTTTTTTGAATCGCAATCACCAGCCAATCGCCGCTGCGCGCCACCGAGGAGCCGTAGCCAGGTCCGGGCAGCGGCACCCAGGTCTTCACCTTGTTGGTGGCGGTGTCGATAACGGCAAGCTGCGGCTTGGTTTGATCGGACGTGAACACCATGGAATCGTCCGGCGAAATGGAAATGCGTTGGGTTTGCTTGGAGATCGGGATGATGGCGAGTGTTTTGCGCGTGTCCAGGTCTAATACAGAGACAGTGCCAGGGCCAACGTTGGCGGTGTAGCCGCGCTTGCCGTCGTGACTGATCGCCAGCATGTGCGACTCTTCCTGGCCGGTGGGGACGGTCCCAACGATCTTCAGCGTGGTGGGATCAATGATGCTGACTGTTTTATCGAGTTCGGTGGTGACATACAGCAATCCGTTGCGGGGCCCAAACACCGGACAGTGTGGGCGCACACCGTGGGCGAAGTTGAGGTTGCCGACCACGACGCGAGACGGGATGTCGATCGCAACCATGTTGCTCCCGTTGGTGCCGGGTTTCCCGACCCCCGAGTCGCCATAGATGGGAACATAAGCCGTTTTTCCGTCCGGCGAGACAATCACTTCGTGGCCGGTGACGCCACCTTCGGCGACTGCGGCCAGTTGTTTACCGGAGGCCGGGTCGACGATGCCCAGGGTGTGGTCGGCCTTGTTGGCAACCACCAGGAGCCCGGAGGACGCGGCCGAACCGGTGGAAGGCAAGAAAGCCGCGAGCGAGAGGCCCATTACCAGATGTATGTGTGCGCGTAACATAGCAATCTCTTCCATACCAAATTTGGATCTTCCGCAGGCCAACTATTAGTGTTGCGGCGACCCAAGCAGATTATCATGGCCGGCGGGAGGCGGCACTCAAAAGGACCGAGATTCCCTAGCCGTTACGCGCGGTTCCGTGCTGGAGTATTAACGGAGCCCGACGGCAGGTGAGGGACGTTCTCTTCAACGACCGACACACGTCAGGTACGTCCTCCGGCGAGACGCATCGAAATTCTGACTGAGGCGAACGACAGCAGCAGCGCGAGAGTGATCCAGCCCATGCCGAGATGGTCTGCTCCCTTCAACAAGGTGACCAGAACAGGCGCCCACTGGTCAGTTGAGGCGGAGGCACCGCGAAGAAATTCAGGAACGGCCAGGATCAGAAAGCCCACCAATGCAAGGGCCGAGGCAACCAAGCCGGGAAGAGCGCGCTTCCACGGGAACGGAAACGGCGGCGGGTCGGATGCTTCCCGGCGCACGGCTTCCATGACGCCGGCAGCGAAACCGGAGGAGGGAATAATTTCGTCCTCGCGCCCGAGCACTTGGTCGAGATCGTCGTCAGTCATCGCGCCTCCTTCTTATATGGTCTCCCAAGCAGGTTCGGTAGTCTGGCGCGCAGGATATCCCGGGCGCGAGATAGTCGCGCTTTGACAGTGCCTTCGGGAAGACCGAGACTGCGGGCCGAGGCGGCGACGTCCTGGCTGTGAAAGTAGAACAGGGTCACAGGATCGCGATACTTCGGCGGAAGCGCAAGCACCGCGTTTCGCACCGTACGGTCGCAGCCTTCTTGCTCCAAGCCTCCATCGACCGGCCGCGAATCCCGGAGAGCCGCGACGTGATCGAGGGAAATGCTTCTGACCGGGATCCGTTTGAGCTCCGAACGGTACAGATTCGTCGCCAAAGCAAACAGCCAAGTCGAAAACGCGGCGTCTTTTCGCCATTGCCCGAGTGCCCGGTAGGCGCGCAGAAAGGCTTCTTGAGCCATATCCTCGGAGCGGCCACGATCACGGCAGAACCGGTAGGCGAGGTTGACGAGCGGACCCTGCCAGCGTTGAACAATCAACTCGAATGCATCGATGTCGCCGGCCAAGACCCTCTCGACGGCGGCCTGATCGTCGCTCGCGCTCAAATAGTCTCTCCGCTGGTACGACCGGGAGAGAAGCGGCGCGGTTGCATTTGTTTCCTGATTGTTTTCGACGCGGCGCTACCACAAAAGGCAACCGAGCCGAATCCGATTCGGTCTGACTCTTCGAAAGCGGAAAAGCCGCACAAAGGAGCACCCAATGTTTCCACTACCCATGGCCCTCTTCCTGAGCGTCGGAGCGATTGCGCTCTTCTCATTCATCTCCATCGCAACCTGGTCGGACAACCGGCGCCGGGAGCGAGAAGCGTTCTACAAGAGCGAGGCACTCAAGAAGCTCGCTGAGAGCCCATCGGCCGATGCACTGTCGGTGCTTCGGGAAGAGGAACGGATCGCGGAGAAGCGGCGCCGCGAGGGCATCCGGTTGGGCGGCATGGTCACGACTGCGACGGGTCTCGGGGTTATGGCCTTCTTCCGGCTGCTGGTCGACGATCGACCGGTTTGGGCGATGGGACTGGTTCCCCTCTTGATAGGCATGGCGATGCTGTTGTACTCGTATCTGCTGGCGCCAAAAGAATAGGTGGCCCCGGGGCAGCCTCTGGTTAAGTTGGGAGAGCCGGTCGTGGGCACACGGCGCGGGCAGGAGTTCCCAGCCCCACCATGGTCGGAGCATCAGGCGGTTTTAAAGACGTCCCGAATATAAATCAAATTCTTTCGCATGTCGGCTTCCACTTCGTCGGCCTTGCAGTCGGTTTCCAGATTGCAGTAGCCGGCAAAGCCGACGTCGCGAATGGTGTGAAGGATGGGGCCGAACTTAATGTCGCCGTCGCCCAGCATATAGGGATTGTCCTTGAGATGGAACTGGCAGATGCGATCCTTGCCGAGCCAGCGAATCTCTGTGACGGGATCGAAGCCGGCTTTGGTGGAATTGCCGACATCGTAGTAGACCTTGACGTACTTTGATTGCGAACGGTCCATGATGCGGACATTGTCTTCGGCGGAAATGGTGTCTTCGAGGCCGAGGATGACGCCGGCCTTACCGGCCTCGGGCCCTAATTCTTTCAGCGCGTCACCAACGTAATCCATCTCGTCCTTAGTTGTGAGCGCCCAAGTTCCAAAGAACGGTAACAGAAGGACCTTGGAATCGAGAGACTTGGTGAGGCGAATAGAATCGGAGACCCACTTCGGAGCAAGCTTGTCGCTCTTCAGGCCGTTGTCATGCAGGCGGTCGACACAAGTGCCATCGATGGGAATTTTGTATTCCTTGGAGAGGCTCAGGTAGCGGGCGATGATGTCCGGGTTGTCGACGGGCATTTTGTCACCGACGATTTTGCGCCCAAAGGAAACCTGGACACCGTCAAAGCCGATTTTGGCGGCCAGCGGCACAGCCTCCGGATTAGCGCCGAGTTTGAGGTTCCAATCGGTGACGCCGAAGTGAATCTTGTCTTTCACCCAGGGCGCTGCGGGCCGGAGGGCGGGTGCGAATGCGGTTGCTAACGATGAGGCGAGAAAGGTACGACGTGAGGTTTGAGACATCGGGGTGACTCCACCTGCTGCTTATTGTATCGACGTGGTAGGCCAAAATCGGCTTGCTCACGCGCGCGGTTCAGCGGCGGGATGTCCTCCGCAACCCGCTAGGTCGTCTTTGGCTGACTGGGTAGGTTCTGGGTTGACACCCACTTCCCTTCCTCCTGCGTGATCAGAGACTCGATCCGCTCGGCGAGCATGGACTGCGGGTGATCGGCTGAGATATAGGGACCGGCCTTGGCCAGATAAAGGAACTGCTCATGCTTCAAAGACTCCGCGGTGGCACGGTAAGAGATCCAGTTTCCGTGAAACTGCTTCAGTTGCTGAAGACCCTCAATGACGGCGATCAGGACACCCAGGGCGGCGGAGACTTCGGAAGTATAGGGGAGCTTGCTCGTTACAAGGACGGGAATCAAGGCTGCCGAGGTGATGGTCAGCATTTTGAGCCTCTGGAACGCGTTTTTGTTCTGAGTGCTCTTGGCAGAGTACCAATCGAGTTGGTCCTGCAAACGCAGCAGCGTGACTTCCTCGGGTGACTTCGGTGGGTTTATATCTGGCATGTCAGTTGGAACAGTACACGAGTAGGTGCCATTTTGGCAAGGCAGAAGTCACCGGCAGGCTATGGTGTTGGCAGTGAGCGAAGGCACATGTTTCGCCGCCAGCGATGAGGGAAGCGAAAAAGGCCGGTTAACAACCGGCCCGCAGGATGCCATCCTGCCCTGCAGCCTCGGTTGGCTAAGCTAATTGGGGCGTGGAGGCGGAGAGCAGCGGCTTGAGCAGCACGAACACCACTTCCGGATCGAGGTTGCCGTCAATTTTGATGTAGCGACGATTCCTGTAGACGTCTATCACCGGCTGCGACTGTTCCCGATAGGCCTTGAGGCGTTCGAGGATCACGGATTCGCGATCGTCATCGCGGGTGATCAGCGTCACATGGTCGAAGTCGCATGTGACGCCATCTTTGGACGGCCGCAAGACCAGGTTGTAAACGCGATGGCAGCAAGGGCATTGGCGGCGAGCTGTGAGGCGCTGGAGGATGGTTTCGGTGGTCGCATCGAGGTGCAAGGCGATGGGCTCCGGCAGGCCTATATCGGCCAAAAGCTCGTCGAGAAAGTGGGCTTGGTTGACCGTGCGAGGGTAGCCATCGAGAACGAAGCCGTTGGCGAATTGGGGCTGGCGGAGTTGGGCCGCTGCCACTTTGTTGATCAAATCGTCACTAACCAGATTGCCGGCGGCGATGGTCTCCTTGACGATCTGGCCGAGGGGGGTATCGGCGGCGATCTCAGCCCGGAGTACGTCTCCGGTGGAAATGGCAGGAATGTGAAGTTCCCGCTGGAGCACCGTACTTTGGGTACCCTTCCCGGAGCCGGGGGGCCCCAACAAAACAATCACATTTCGATTTTCCATTTTTCCGAGTCCTCGCTCTCGACAGTCGGCGTCCCGCTTGTCCCGAACCGCCTGCCCCAGACACCAGTTAAGACCATATTGCGAAAGGGCTCAATTGACCCAGTCCGTTTTGGTCCAGTAGGACGTTTTGACCCAGTTTGGCTTTGGGGCTAATCTTGAGATATGGCCCTCGGCCCTTCGACAGTACAGATAAGTATCGGCAGATCAGAGATTTCACAACAGTTCCTGGATGAGATGCGGCAGGATCTGGCGCAGCGCCGGGTAAGCGCCGGGCTCAAACGCTTAGAGGATAAAGCGGGTTTGCTAGAGGATCTGTCACCGGTTCAGAAACATGCAGCGGCCTTCGTCGGTTGCTGCGCACAGTGGGTGGATCTTGGTTTTCGAGATGCCGAGGTTGCTAAGAAGCTGCTGGCGCGGTTTCCCGAAGAGACGCGGGCCGAACTCCCTCTGGTCGACTATGCCCACCTGCGACTGGCGGAGGGCTTCGTGGCAGGCAAGGATGAGGCGTTGGGTCCGGCGGTCCGGCACTTTGAGTTTGTATTGGAACTCGGAAATGCTCTCAGCGGAACCAGGCTGGTGGGCACCGAACTGGTAGCGGTGGCGCACTACTGGAAAGCGAACTGCCACCGGAGGAGCGGCGAGTACGATGAGGCGCTGGCTTCCGCGGTGAAGGGGCGCAAGGTAGCGCTGGACCTGGGCTACCTACCCATGGCCGCCGTCATCCAGGCGTTGGAGGGGTGGCTGCTATTCCAGAAAGGCCGGTCGAACGAAGCATTGACCTCACTCCATGAGGCGGAAGCGGTGCTGCGGCAAACCGACGACCACATCACGGTTGGTAACATCCTCTCGACGTACGGACGAATCGACCAGGCTGACGGTCGGTACGAGGAGTCGGTCAAGCATTTCGCGGAAGCGATTTCCGAATACGCCAAAGTGGATCCCCAGCATCCCAACGTGGCCCGCACGTTGGGCAACATGGCCTATGTGAAGCGGCTTATGGCGCGTCAGCTGCGACGCAGGATTGATGCGAGCGCCGCGCTGAGGAGACAAACCAATGCTGCGGACGGGGAAACGGCGCGAATACCCGTCGCGGAAATCCGTGCCCGGTTTGAACATCTGCAGCGGGAGGCGTTGTCACATCTCGACCAGGCAGATGCCATCTTCGGCAAACACCGCCAGCGCCGGGGCGAAGGCAACCTGAAGATCACGTATGGCCACATTTTTCTCGACAACGGCGATCTGGATCGGGCCGACGAGGAGGCCGAGGGAGCATACGCACTCGGGCTTGAGAAGGAGGACTTCATCCTGATGGCCCGGGCTCGGCTGCTGCGCTGCATGGTGGAAAACGCCAGGCTCGAGGACGACGTGCTCGAAGATGCGGAGGAATACGGTGACGCGTCGCGGCATGCGGTGCTGGCGGAACGGTTTGGACGGGAGGCGGTAGAGTGCGCGACGCACACCCAGAACGACTATCTGCTGGCGCGCGCCTACATTTGGCTTGGGCTCACCCAATCGAATGAGTATTTCAACAATCTCGACGAGGCGCGGCATTCCCTGAACCTGGCGATGTCCACCATGAAAGCCGACCCATTTCAACCCCACTGGGATGACCTAAAAACGTTGAAGACCAGGGTCCTGCGCGGCGGCGACATCGACGAAACACTGCGCGCCTGGTCACAAGGGGCGATCGGCGACAAGACTTTCCGCGAGATCACCGACGAGTTCGCGGAACTGATCATTCCAAAGATCTGGATGCGCGAAGACCGTAAGATTGCTCGGGTGGCGAAGAAGCTGTCGATCTCGCCGAAGAAGGTGCGGCGCGTGCTGATGCGGGCCGGGGCCTTGGACCATTTGGCTTAGGCGCAAAATTCGTCTTGATAAACTTCCGGTTGGGCATGGCCATGCGGATCCTCCCTCACTGCTGGCTTCTCATTCTCTTTTTTCTGTGCGGAGTCCTTTGCGCACAGGACAACTATGAAATCCAGGTTTATGGGTCGGAGTTGGTGAAACCCGGCGACACCATGTTGGAACTGCACAGCAATTTCACATGGGAGGGGTCCAAAACCACCTCACCACAAGGCATGCTACCCACCGAGCATGCGCTGCACGAAACGCTGGAAATCACACATGGATTTACCGACTGGTTCGAAACCGGCTTTTATGTGTTTTCCTCGGCGAGCAGCCTGTACGGATGGGACTGGGTTGGTGATCACATCCGGCCGCGAGTTGCCGCGCCGGAGTCCTGGGGCTGGCCCGTCGGAGCGAGTCTTTCAGTCGAAGTGGGATACCAGCAGAAACCCTTTTCGCCGGACACCTGGACCATGGAGATCAGGCCGATTATCGATAAAACGCTGGGCCGGTGGTACCTGTGCTTCAATCCGACGCTGGACCGCTCATTCCATGGGCCGAGTGTTTCGCAGGGTGTGGTGTTCTCGCCAAATTTCAAGCTGGGTTACGACTTTACTAAGAGGATTAACGCCGGTTTTGAGTATTACGGATCGCTCGGGCCGCTGCAGGGATTTGATCCAGTCGGTCAGCAACAGCAACAGATTGTGCCATGCATTGATTTGAACCTCGGCGCGGAGTGGGAGTTTAACTTCGGCGTCGGCATCGGGTTGACGCACAGTACCGACCATTTGCTAACCAAGATGATCCTGGGGCGGCGCTTCAATTGGGGACATCGCGATAAAGCCCCTCCAATGCCGCTCTCAGGCAAATCGTAATCACCCTTCGAAAGACCGGCCTGCTTCCCAGCACTTGACGCCATCGCGCAAATGAGTCACAAGAGAGAAGAGCCGAACAATGCGGATATTTCAACCTTTGGATTGGATGTGGCAGGATCTGCGCTACGCGTTTCGAGGCTTCCTCCGCAGCGCGGCGTTTACCATCACGGCCGTTGCCTCACTGGCACTCGGAATTGGCGCCAACACCGCCATTTTCTCTTTCGTAAACGCTATTCTGCTGAAGCGTCTGCCGGTCCCTGAGCCGGAACGGCTGGTCACCTTCACCAGAATGTCCCACGGTGAAAGCTCGGGCGTGGTGTGGCGCATGAGAACCGTTGACGAGATGGCGAGACGAGCCTCTGCGTTTAGCGGCCTCTTTGGGAGAATGCCGAAGGCCGTCAATTTCTCGCGGGGAGAAACGGCGCAATGGCTGATGGCTGAACTGGTCACCGGACAATACTTCCAGACACTGGAGGCAAAGCCGGCGATTGGAAGACTGTTCACTGACGATGACGTTCGGAATGCAAGCGGCAATCCGGTGTGTGTGATCAGCTATGGGCTCTGGCAGCATGAATTCGCAGGCGATCCAAGCGTGGCTGGACGGAGTGTGCTTCTCAACGGGCACACCTATCGCGTTCTGGGAGTAGCCGAGCGTGGGTTTTCGGGATCTGATCTGGTACACCGTTTTGACGTGTGGGTCCCGGCTACGCGAATCGGCGATTTCATGCCGGCGTTCGGAGAATCGACCGGCGTGGATTGGGTCAAGACTCTGTCGTGGCTCAGTCCGATGGCGCGCTTGAAGCCGGGCCTAACTCGCATTGAGGCCGAGGATCGGGCGCAACGGGTATTCGAACAGATTGAGCGCGAGAACGCCGGAGGCCGCGCTCCCGATAGACCGGAGGTCCTGCGGCTGAACGATGGCAGCCAGGGACTCAGCACCATGCGAGCGACGTTCGGAAGACCGGCGCTGGTTCTGATGGCCGTAGTGGCCCTGGTGCTCCTGATTGCTTGCGCCAATCTCGCGAATTTGCTGCTGGCCAGAGCCCAGGCGCGGGCCAAGGAATTCGAGGTGCGCGCTTCGATTGGGGCCTCCCGCGCCAGACTCGTGCGGCAACTCCTGATGGAAAGCTTATTGCTGGCGGCTTTAGGTGGCGCTGCCGGCGTCGCCTTATCGTTCTGGATCAGCCGAAGCTTGCTTGCTCTTCTCAACGCCGGGAAAGCCTCGTGGACGTCGTGGAACGTGGCGCCGGACCTGACCGTGCTGGGGTTTTCGATCGCTTTGGTTTTTGTCACGGCCATTCTTTTCGGGCTCTTTCCTGCCTGGCAAACGACTAAGCCGGGTGTCTCCCCAAGCACCGGGCGCGCAAGCCGGTTGTTGCTCCGCAGGGCTTTGGTTATCGTCCAGGTCGCTTTGTCGCTGGTGGTGGTCTTTGCGGCAGGTCTGCTGACCCAGACTCTGCGAACTCTGATGACCATCGATTTGGGGTTTCGGCCCGATCAAGTGATCGCTTTGAGTGTCGATCCTGCCTCCAACGGACACTCCAGTCGAGAGGTCACCATGATCCTCGATGAAATCCTGCGGCGGGCACGAGGTCTGCCCGGCGTACGGTCAGCCAGCCTGGCGGCGAGCACGCCAAATGGCTCATGGGGGATTTCGATGAGCGTCAACGTACCCGGCTACATACCAAAGCAGGCCGGGGATGATATTGTCACCTTCAACTTCATCAGTCCGGACTACTTCGCCACGCTTGGGCAGCGCCTGCTGCGGGGGAGAGATTTCAACGACCGGGACAGCATGAACAGTCCGCGCGTTGCGATTGTGACTGAAAAATTTGGGCGCCGCTTCTTTGGGAATCACGATCCGCTGGCTAGGAAGTTTCGTCAGGGCGGCGGCGACATCGAGATTGTCGGCGTTGTGCAGGATGCGCGAGATCAAAGCGTTAGACATGGGCCGGAACCGACCGTCTACCTGCCCGAAAAGCAGGGCGAGACATCGGGATTGACAATTCTAGTACTCAGCCGGAATGAACCGGCGGCGCTTATCCCCTCACTGCTGGCCATCGTTCGAAGCATCGATGCGCGCATGCCCGTCTATTCGGTACACACATTGGATGCGGACGTGCACGCAGGCTTATCGACTGAGAGAATCCTCGGCTATCTTTCCACATTGTTTGCGATACTTGCCATCTCGCTGGCGAGCATCGGACTATACGGGGTGCTGGCCTACTCGGTGGTGCGTCGCACCCGTGAGATCGGAGTGCGGTTAGCGATCGGCGCGCAGAGACGTGATGTAGCGGGCCTTTTTGCCCGCGAGAGCGTGGCCTTGATGCTGGCGGGCCTGGGATTGGGCGTGCCTCTTGCATTGGTCTCCGCGAATGCTCTAAAGAGCTTGCTTTTTGGCGTTGCTGCCGCAGACCCGCTCACGTTATTCCTCAGCCTGGTGGTGCTGGCGGCAGCGGCACTCGTGGCAATGGCGATCCCTTTGTGGAGAGCGGCAAGCGTGGATCCGACCGTTGCGCTGCGATACGAGTGAATCCCCTGCTTCGGCAATCGGATACATGTCAAACTCGAGCGAATGCTAACGGAGCCGTGACCGTCAGGGAGCGGACCACCGACCGTCATCATTCGACGAATCGAACAATCCTGGCCTTTTTCGGCAACGGCTATAAGGACGCGCGAGCCGCATGTAGGGTGGGATGGCGAGGTAGCTCGGGAAGACCGCTCTTGGCGCCCGGGATCACGGGCAAGATCAGCGCCGAGGGGTATTTCCGTTCGTGATAGACGGTCTGGTTCGCCTTGATCGCGTTGAGTGCGTCCGCCACCGGCTCAACCGTATTGAGATTCCGATCGAAACGCGGGAAGTTACTACTGGAGACTTCAAGACGGATGCGGTGACCCGCAGCAAAAACATAGCTGGTGACACCCGCATCGACGGACACCTGGTACGGAGAGTTTCGTTTTACGAAGGACGAAGTGGTCAGGGAAAGGCGGTAGCGGAGCCGAATGATCCCGTCGGTAATGATGCGCGGCGCGCCCACGGGAGGCACGTCGACAAGCTTGGCGGTAAAGTCGGTGTCGTTGGCGGACGTTGCGACGTACAGCAAAGCGCGTATCGGACCGGTCACTTCCAGATCTTCGCGCAAGGGGCTGGAAGTGTAAACCAGGACATCCGAACGGCGTTCGACGCTGGATTGATCGAGGGGCCCCGGCGGCAGGGTGTCGGTATCACAGCAGAGCGCGCCGCCCTGAGTCGGCACGGGCTGAACGGGGTCGTAGGCGAAATGATCGGCCTTGGATTGGCCTTTGTCAGGCGGGACAGCCGTGAGGCTGCCGTCGCCTTGGGCCGAATTCGCCTTGCCCTGGCCAGCGAGGTAGAAGTATGTGTAATGGGTGCGAGCCAACGGCCATTCGTGTTCCTCACGCCAGATGTTCGGACCCATGACAAACAAATGCAGCCGCGCTTTCGCCGCAGTCGGTAAGGGCGCCGATTCCTTCAGCTGGCGATCAAAGAACGCCAGCTGCATGGTACGAACGTGGGGGCGGGACTCCGGCCCGAAATCGACATCCGGGAAACGGTACGTGAAGCTATGCGCCCAGGGGCCGATCCAGGTCTCCACGTCCCGGCCGAGATGCGCCAGCCTGCTGAAAGCGTCCAAGTCGTCGGGTGCGTAATTGTCGAACCAGCCACCCATCGAAGAGACCGCACAGTCGACTTTTTCGAGCTGCTGTCGCAAGCTCAACTGCTGCCAGAAGCTGTCGTAGGAAGGATGATCCAGTGCTTCTTGCCAGATGGGTATTTCGCGGCCCGCCGCGGCGACGTCCGACGTGCGTAGCGGCAGGTGGGTAATGTAGCCCTTGAAATCCGGCTGCGGGTGGCCACGCGGATGATAGTTATCAGAGATCCACAAGAGACGGTGGCCCAGCTTCATCGCCCCGCCAGGCGAGTAGAACCGGTCGAGGTACTCGTCGTCGCCAGAGACCATTGGGAAGATGGCGGCCAGGTGGGGGTTGCCCTGGACGGCCGCACGCCAGACGGCAATCCCGGGATAGGAAGCTCCAGCCATTCCAACGCGGCCATTCGACCATGGCTGTTCGGCGATCCAATCCAGTGTGTCGTTCCCATCGGCGCCTTCTTGCGCAATGGAACCGAACTCTCCGCCAGAGTCGTATCGTCCGCGAACGTCCTGCAACATCACCGCGTAGCCGTGCGACACGAACATTTTGTAGGCCGAGACACCGTCGCCTCGGCGGTTATATGGAGTCCTGACGAGGATGGTTGGCCAACGGCCTGCGGCAACCGGAAAGAAGACGTCGGAAACGAGTTCAATTCCATCGCGCATCCGTGTCTTGACGCCGAGGTCGGAGCGCAGTTCTCGGGGCTGCGGCTGCGAGGACAGCAAGGGAGCCAAGGGGAGCAACAGAGCCACGGCGGCAATCGCTTGAGGTCGCGTCATGGAGCGATGAGCGTCGCGGGCGAGGGTTTGGGGCGGGGCCCAAACAGGGCTGTGCCCACTCGCACAAGCGTGGCGCCCTCTTCGATGGCGACCTCCAAATCATTGGACATCCCCATGGATAACTGGGGCAGCTTGTGCAGCCGGGCAAGGGCGGCAAGCCGCTGGAAGTAGGGCCGGGATTGTTCCGCGTCGTCGGACCAGGGCGGCATGGTCATGAGACCGGTAACGTTGACACTGTGACAAGAGTCCGCGGCAGCCAGAATCTCCGGAATGGCTGAGGCGTCTGCTCCACTCTTAGTCTCTTCGCCGGAAAGCTTGATCTCGAGAAGGATGTCGAGCACCTTCCCCGCTTCCCGCGCCGCGGCGTCCAGGCGCTCGAGCAGCCGCAGAGAATCGACCGTGTGAATTACCTGAAACAGCGCGGCGGCCTGGCGGGATTTGTTCGCCTGGAGGTGACCGATGAAGTGGAAGCGGGCCTCGGGAAGATCCTTAAGCAAGGGCCGTTTGGCGGCAAACTCCTGGACATAGTTCTCCCCGAAGTCGCGCAGGCCGGCCAGATAAGCCTGTTGTATCGCACTTGCAGAGAATTTCTTCGAAACAGCCACTACCGTAACAGCTGCCCGTGCGCGACCCGTTCGGGCGAGGGCACGCGAGACCCGGGCCTCGAGAATTTCGAGGCGTTGGGAGAAGTCGGGGATTACAAGTGGCAAATCACTATTCTAAGGGCGGCGCTCGGGCTTGTATCGCCGATTCGGCGACGGACATGCAACGGGCCGTGGAGGAATTCCTCGTGGGATGCCGCCAGCCCGGCTATCTGGAGCACGGCGATGAACTGATCGTCATGCGGCGTGGCGAATGGACAATGGAGATCCAGTCGGGCCGTTTGACGCTGCACGTGCTTTCCGCCGAACGGTCTGTTTCGAGGCGAATCGTTTTGGTGGAGAGCCGAAAGTCCGCCTCCCTGCATTGCCTGGTAGAACGATTTGGCGGCAGGACGGCGAAACTGACGTTGGTGGACGTGGCCAAGCCTCAGTCCGCCGCGCAGACGCTGCACGGACAGCGCCTCAGCTTCGGAGAGCAATTCAGGCGCATGCTGCAGCGGGAATTTCCCGACTGGCAGGTGACGACGCTAACGTCGGAAATGGACCTGACTCGTTCGTTTTCACCCGTGTTTCCGCGAGCCATTCTTGAACGCAGGTCGACGACGCTGGCGGCGGTCGCATGCCCCTCGCGCGATGACGAGGCATCGCTGCTGACGTTTGCGCTGGTTTGGCACGACCATGTTCGACGCCGCTGCGCCGCTCGGAGGCCGGACGCAGTCGGACCTCTGCCGCTGGCGCTGTTCCTCCCCGATGGAGGGGGCCAGCTAACGGCGCAGCGACTTCGTCAACTGAACCAGGACATGCTGCCATGCCGGCTGTTCCGGTTCAACCAGCATGGCTCGGCGGGTGAAGTGGACCTGCAAGACCTGGGCAACCTGGAGAGCTCCTTACTGCCCAGGCAAGCGGCCGCGTCGCTGGGCGCCGCTGAGCGAGCGATGCTGGAACGGCTTATTACCGGCTGCGGTGTCAGTGCCGTTTGCCGGCGTGACGGCAGCTTAAGCCTGCGCGTGAACGGTTTGGAATTCGCACAGGTACACCAAGGCCGCTTTCGAACCGCCAAACATCCGGGCGGCATCCCAAGCCGGAATTCGCCGGCTGGTGATCCTTTCCTCTCCGGCGAAACGCTGACCCCAAACGAAGTGGAAGCGCTGGCTGCTGAACTATCTCAACGGCGGCATGCTGGGGCGCCGGACCGCCGCCACCCCCTGTATCGCGGATCGCCAGAGTGCTGGCTGGATGCTGCCGTTCGAGCGAACCTCGAGCTCATCGACGCCAATCTGCTTCCCGACCGCCTGCATGGCGAAGTACTGGCGCAGTCAGGACTGGCAAGCGGCCGAGCCGATCTGCTGGCGATTTCCCGCGACGGGCGGTTGGCGGTCCTGGAACTAAAAGTGGTTGAGGATATCCATCTGCCGTTGCAAGCGCTCGACTATTGGATGCGAATTGCGTTCCACAGCAGAGCAGGAGAACTTGACAACTTGTTTCCCGGAATGACCGTCCTACGGGAGGAGCCGAAATTGCTGCTGGTGGCGCCGGCCATCTGTTTTCATCCGGCCACAGACATAATCCTGCGATACTTCCCGTCGAATATCTGCGTCGAACGTGTAGGACTCAATCTAGAATGGCAAGATAGGCTAAGGGTGGTCCTGCGCCTAAGTGGTTGCCGGTCCCCTGTCTCACACGAGGTTCTAAACAACAATGAGCGTCATCGCGATGGCTGGTATTCGGAATGCAGTTCGGAACCTGAACCCGGCAAAAGTACGTGAGCTCGGCGAGCGGCAATTGAACATCGCGCTATACGCACATACCAACGAAGCGTACCGGCGGATGGAAGAGTTTTTCCTGGAAGGTCTGTTTGACCGGCGGCGAAAAGAGTCGCTGGAAGCGCTGACGCGCGGGCCTGCGCCACAGCAAGCCTTGCGCTACGACCTGGCGATCTATGACGAAGGCGTTGTCGCGCCTGCCCGGGCGCTCGTCTTTCACAGGCAGGAACCCGAGCTGTTGGTGAAGCGAATTCTATCGAAACATGACGAACTGAGCGTACCGTTGGCCCGTCATTTCGAGGTCTTCCGGCGCCCGTACGTGGACCATCTGATTAAGAAGATCAGCCGCGAGAATGCCCTCTTTTCGATGGCAACGGCGTTGCCCGACATTATTCCTAGCCTGATCGAGGTTCCCTGGGCCATCGCGGAATTCACGTCGGACACCGCGTTCATCACCATGAACCAGATCCGAATGGCCTTTCTGCTGGCGGCTGCGAGCGACCGGCAAGTGGGCTATTTGGAACAGAAATCCGAAGTTGCCGCGGTGATTGCCAGCGCTTTCGGCTGGCGCGCCTTAGCGCGGCAACTGGCGGGCAAAATTCCATTTGGCGGGGGCCTGATTTCGAAGGCTGCCATCGCTTATGCAGGCACGCGGGTGGTGGGGGCCTCCATCGAGCGGTTCTACCGCATCGGCTATGCCTACACGCGTGAGGAGCGTGAATCGCTCTATTCGCAGACATTCCACCACGGAACGAAGGTGGCGAAACAGATTCTGCGCACGGTTCGACCGGATTTGGCGGATAAGCTTGGACACGATCGCGAAACAAGCACCGCGGCGCACCGAACGGTGGACGCGGAGACCGGCGCGGAGCATTCGTGACGCTTGTCATTGAGTTCGCAACATCCAGATGAACTTTTGTTTCCCCGTGTTCCTGGATGTTACCGGCAAGCGCTGCCTGGTGACCGGAGCGGGATACGACATCGCGGGCAAGGTCAAGGCGCTCATCGACGCCGGCGCGGAGACCGTGTACATCCATCCAACGGCCGTTCCTAGAATTCACGAGTGGGCCGCTCTCGATCTTGTGGCCTGGAAGCGACGAGCATTTGAGCCCACGGACCTCGAAGGCTGTTTTTTGGTCATTACCGGCCATCCAGACAATTCGGAGATCTTCCGGCTGGCGGAGGAGCGCGGTATCCTCTGCAATTCCGTGGACGATCCCGAGCACTGCCGTTTCAGCTTTGGCTCGGTACACCGCCAAGGCGACTTGAATATCGCCATCTCGACCAACGGCTGGGCGCCCGCGCTGGCGGTACGGCTGCGGCAGCGGCTGGAGCGCGAGATCGGACCCGAATACGGCGTCTTGCTCGCGCTGCTTAAAGAGGCCCGTCCAATCATCACAGCCCAGATCACCGACTTCGCCCGGCGCCGTGATCTTTGGTATCGGATTGTCGACTCCACCGTGCTGGCGAAACTTCGCGAAGGGCAACAGCAGGCGGCGGCCGAACAGGTGAGACAGCTCATTGAGGAAGCGATACACGAATCGAAAAGTAGCGATCCGGCAAACTAGAAGGCATGGAACCACTCGATGATGTTGAAGTGCGTGTGCTGGGCGCGTTGATCGAGAAAGAAGCGACGACGCCGGAATACTACCCGCTCTCCATGAATGCCCTGGTGAACGCCTGTAACCAGAAATCGAACCGGCATCCGGTGGTGGATTACGGCGAGGACGATGTTGCCGATGCCATCCTTCGACTGCGCGCCAAGAAGCTGGCGGTGACCATCATCGGCAATGGCCGCGTGAATAAATACGGGCAGCGCATTTCTGAGACATTGAACCTGGGACGGCGCGAACTGGCGGTGCTCTGTACGCTGCTGCTGCGCGGGCCGCAGACGCTGGGCGAAATCAAAGACCGCTCTGAGCGGATCTTCGCATTCGCCGACCTGGAAGAGGCGGAGCGCACCATGGAGAGGCTAGCCGAATGGCCGGAGACTCCGCTCGCGAAAAAGCTGCCCAGGCAACCGGGTCAGAAAGAGGCGCGCTACGCTCAATTGCTGAGCCCAGAGCCCGCGCTGGAAACAGTGGGAGACATTGGAGCCGAAAGCGCGGGCGGGGCAGGGCCCAGCCGGATGGCGCAATTGGAAGAAGAAGTCCGGAGATTGTCGACCGAGCTAAGCGATCTCAAGCGGCGCTTTGAAGATTTGGAAGCGCAGCTGAAGTGAAGCAGATTCGTGATCCGGCGCGTGAGCGCTAACCTGAGCTTTCAAGGCTTAGTGAGTGCACCAACTTCAGAACCGCTGACCGCACTCTTCTCTAGGGGCGCTTCCGCTTAGTCACCCGCAATCGTCACGCTGCAGGCCGTCGCCAGGCCGCTGTCGCGGAAGCAGACTTCCTGGCACTGCTAGCTGGAAGTCTTCGAAAACTGCCTCCGGAATTTAGCAATGTCGTCACGGGAAGGAGGCCAGTCCGTGTCGCAGGTATTGCAGTGAAACACCAGCGCTCCTGACTTCAGCGCTTTTTCGAATTCTTTCCGGCTGAATGTAACTCTCTGGTTGTGATTGCTCGGACATACAATTTCAAACTCGATTCGGTCGCTCATAAGACTCCTGCTGTTTGCGAAATTTCCCGATCTCTCGCTCTGTACTGTTGAGGCAGTCGCGCACTTCGCTAAGAATTCTGCTCTCGCCATCCGCCGTTTCGCTTCCTCGATTTTGTTGTCACTTCTTGAGGGTAGCCCAGGTTCCCAGGAATGCAGCGCAGATCCCAATTCCCTTACCAACTCCCTTGCGGTAGACCGGCTCGACATCGACTGATGGCCGCATGCATTTGGCTTAACACTGCCAGAGTCTGGCTCCCCTCCGCAAGCGAAGGGAGGATTCGAATTGAAAGCTAAGACAATGTTGTACTGGGCAACGACATCCCTCATCGCGCTAGAAACGTTCCTGGGGGGCGTAGTCGACCTGACACACGGGCGGACCGGCGTTGTTAGCGGTCCGTTTGTAACCCAAGTTGTCACAAGCCTGGGATACCCGGTGTACATCCTGGCGATCTTAGGCATCTTTAAAATCCCGGAAGCAGTAACCATCGTGGTTCCGGGCTTGCTCAGGCTCAAAGAATGGGCGTATGCCGGGATCGTCTTTGAGCTGTCGGGCGCTGTTGCATCGCAGGGAGCATGTGGCAAGTGGGGGGACTCCATCGCGCCGCTGTCGTTACTCTGTCTCGCAATCACATCTTGGGCACTCCGACCAGCAAGCCAGACTCTCGGAGCAAGCGCTGTTCCCCGCAGTCGGACATAACGGAGGCGTTCGAGCGCGGCCCGCTTCGATCTGACTCGACGAGTTCTGCCCCGGATTACGCGGCACTCCTCCATAGGGTTCTGAACGGTCCTGCCACAGGCCGGAACCCGACCTTGGGAAGGGTGGCCGACAACCCGCTCGGAGCCAATTAAGGCACTTCGACAGATAAGCGTTTTTACGACCAAGTGGCTAGTTCCCATAACGCCGTTCAGGCCAGCACTGTCCGAGCAGCAGACGAACGTCTTCGTTGGCGTAGGCGCACAGTCTTTTTACTTCGACACTACCCGCTTGGCGGTGCGCTTCGGGGCAGGAATCTTCGCCCGCATCTGATCCGCCAACTGGATGGTATGCGCATTGACGATCGCCCGAATTAACCCCGGAAAGCGCCCCTCCAGCTCGGCGCAGCGCGAGACGTTGCGCATCTCCACACCGTGGCGCTCGCTCCGTATCAGGCCCGCCTCGCGAAGCATCTTGAAGTGCTGCGAGAGCGTGGACTTCGGGATCGCTTTATCGCTTACCTTCAGGAAGTTTGAGCAGTTTTGCGGGCAGTCCTGCGCCACGATGTCAGCATACATTGCCACCCGTACCGGGTCGGACAAGGCGTGGAGGATTCCCTCCACGGTCACCTCCTCAATCGAAGGATGGATCAGGGGCCGCATCACCTATTAGAGTAGTCACCCCCGGGAGTCGGTTCAATAGTTCCGTAGTCCTGAACTACTGAATCTTTTCGTTAGGCAACTCCATCTATCCGCTAGAACTGCTCGAGAAGAAACCCGGCGAGGCCCCCAAAAAACCCTCCGGAGTTCAAAGCAGTTACTGGAAAAGGAACGTAAATATGAGCAAGCTCAAAGGTAAAGTCGCAGTTGTCACTGGCGCCTCCAAGGGCATTGGAGCCGCCATCGCCAAATCGCTCGCTGCCGAAGGCGCGTCCGTCGTCGTCAATTACGCCTCCAGCAAAGCCGGCGCGGATACTGTAGTTTCCGCCATCGCCGCCGGCGGTGGCAAGGCTGTCGCCGTAGGCGGCGATGTGTCCAAGGCCTCCGAGGCCCAGGGCCTTATCGACGCGGCGATCAAGAATTTCGGCCACCTCGACATCCTCGTCAATAACTCCGGCGTCTACGAGTTCTCCCCGATCGAGTCCTTCACCGAAGAGCACTATAACAAGCTCTTCAACGTCAACGTCCTCGGTCTCCTGCTCACCACGCAGGCCGCCGTCAAGCACCTGGGCGAAGGCGCTAGCATTATCAACATCGGCTCCGTTGTCAGCAGCTTGACACCGCCCAACTCCGCGGTCTACACGGGAACGAAGGGCGCAGTCGACGCGATCACCGGCGTCCTCGCTAAGGAGCTTGGCCCCAAGAAGATTCGCGTTAACTCCATCAACCCCGGTATGGTTGAGACCGAAGGTACACATTCCGCGGGCTTCATAGGCTCCGACTTCGAGTCGGGAGCCGTTGCACAGACACCACTCGGCCGTATCGGTCAGGCCGAAGACATTGCCACCGTCGCCACCTTCCTCGCCTCCGATGACTCCAAATGGATCACCGGCGAGCTGGTCCGGGCCGGCGGCGGCCTGCGCTAATTAGTCTGTCCATAAAGGCCCACTGTCGGTAGCGACCCGCCAGTGGGCTCTCACTAATGACCAGCACACGAGAGGATACAGCTATGGGAAAGCTCGAAGGAAAAGTAGCAGTCATCACCGCCGCCACATCGGGTATGGCGCTTGCAACCGCAAAGCTCTTCGTCGAGGAGGGCGCTTACGTCTTCATCACCGGTCGACGCAAGGAGAAGCTCGATGAGGCCGTGAAGCTCATCGGCAGGAACGTCACCGGCGTCCAGGGCGACGCCGCCAATCTCGCCGACCTCGACCGTCTCTACGAGACCGTCAAGCGCGAAAAGGGCAAGATCGACATCCTTTTCGCCAGCGCCGGCCAAGGTGAACTCGCCACGCTCGAACAGGTTACCGAAGAACATTTCGACAAGACGTTCGGCCTCAACGTCCGCGGCACGCTCTTCACCGTGCAGAAGGCACTGCCGCTCTTCAACGACAACGGCTCCATCTTCCTCAATGGCTCCATCGCCAGCATCAAGGGCTTCCCGGCGTTCGGCGTCTATAGCGCCAGTAAAGCCGCCGTGCGCTCCTTCGCGCGCACCTGGCTGGTCGAACTGAAGGAACGAAGAATCCGCGTGAACATCCTCAGTCCGGGCTCCATCGATACACCGATTCTGGACCCACTCGGCCCCGACGCAAAGGAAAACTTCAGAGCCCTCATCCCACGCGGCGAGCTGGGCCGTCCGGAAGAGATCGCAACGGTGGCGCTCTTCCTCGCCTCGAACGACTCGAGCTTCGTCAACGGCATCGAACTCTTCGTCGACGGTGGTGCGGCCCAGATCTAACGACTAAATTCTTGCTCGTGTAAGACGCACTTGCAAGCCCGCCGAATTGCGGTTCAATGCGAGGATGGAGGTCCGGTTCACCGCCTCGGAGCAATCTTCGCCTTGTGTGCGACGTTTTACCGGTCACAATGCCGTTTGTACTAAGCCGCTGGCGCGGCGGACGCTGCGCGTGCCGGGAACCAAGCGATTCCTAGTTCTCAACAGGACTGATTTAGAGGCATAATTAGCGTCGTGTACCGCTTTCTACCGACGAAATGTCAGTCGTCCGCCAGTTCGGAGGCGATAGAAGAGCGAAACACGATTGAATACCCATAGCCTGCCGCATCCGCCGCAAACGCCAGCGGCTTCCTTCAAACGTCTCTATCTAAAGTGACCCGGCGTTCAGGCCGCCGCCGCGTCCCAACCCTTTTCCGCCGGTTCACTCCAGATAGAGTCATAGCGTATATCGGTCCCAATCCTGCGAACCTCTCCGAATGAGACATCGGAGGGCTTTCGGGCGTCGGTTCAAGTCGGCATGACAGCCCAGTGCTCCTCAAAGGCTAAGGAGCATCATGACCGACAGTGTGCTCCATCTTGGTCTCACTCCGAGGAACCGTCTGCAGCGCGCAGTCAGGGGGCACAGTGCAGCGATGGCGTTAGTCTTCTTTCACTGGCGGACCCCACTCATCGACCCATGACGCGGTGCGGGCCTGCCGCAGCGTTACGCGGGCCTTGCAGTTTTCGCCGCTCACTGCGGCGGCTCGATCCGACAGATGATGCTCGGCTCGGCTCAGAAAGCGCCGGACGGATTCGGGGCCGTCCGGCATGTCGCACCACAAGTCGTTAACCTCTTCGCGTTCGTGTTGCTCGCATAAGCACTCGCTTAACTCGCACACTTCCCGGTAACAGCCAACGACTTCGCAGTGCGGTCGGTTCATTTTCTTAACCCCTTGGTCGCTGGCGGATTCTTGCGCAGATAGTCGGTCAGCACTCCGTTAACGACTTGAGAGAGGCGGGCGCGCGGTTCACGCATCGCCGCGATGATGGTCAGGTCTCGCACGATCTCGTCGGCCACGCGAACGACCGCGCGGCCCCGGTTCCTGAGAAATTCTTTACTTACGTGTGCCCCGAGTAGTTCTGCGATCTCAATGGCCCGGCCTGCGCTCGGGGCGGTCGTGATGGCTTCGAGTAGATACGCCTCCAGGACTTTGTACAAGCGGCCGATCTTTTCGTGACTGGTGAACACGCACGCCGCGCCGATGACCAGGGCAATGTCGCCATTGCTAAGGGCGTGGATGCCGAACTCATCCATCGAATCGGTTTGCATGTAAAACGTGGTTCCTCTCATTGCAGCGTATTGATAACGCGTCAGGAACGTGTGAACGAATGCCTCTGGAAGAATGCCTAGAGCAGCGTGCCTCCTTTTGAGCTTAGTGCGATTTTTGTCGAAGACTTGCGACAAGAACTCTCGCAGAGCGCCATCGGTCGCTCTGCCGTACTTTTCAGCCTTTACATCAGTGATTTTGCGCAGCAATTTGGTTTTTTGCGGCTGTATGGCGCTAAGCGGTGACTGCTGCAGCCGTACGGCGTTGGATTGCGAACCAGCGGCTCACGTTGTAACTTAAGAACGCCCAGGTCGCCTCGCAGGACACCTTCCACAGGCCACGACATCGAAACTGACGCAGCCCGCAGCGTTGCTTGATCCAAGCGTGTGGAAACTCGGCAACCTGTGATCGCGTCCGGTAGATGCCCTGCGCTGCTTCCGTGGCCATCTTCTTCTTGAAGGACGTCACCGCCTCAGGTTCGACCGTTCTGGCAATCGAGCGAGCCCACTCCGTCTTCGCTTTCGCTGGTGCGCACTGCCCTCGGTGCGGACAACTCTGGCACGTCGTTCCGGCGGCCCGATACATATAGATGTTCAGCCCATGCTGTTTCTTTTGGATCGTGTCCGAGACCAACCATTGACCCGCTGGACACGTGTAACGATCATTGGCCGCATCGTAGACAAAGGCTTTCGCTTGATACGCGGGCCCACGGCCATGCGCATCGTATTCGCCCGGCTCCCATTTCGGTTTCCAGGACCCATAGAAGTCCACGCCACGGGCCGCCGCCGCTTGCACACTGGCGTGGTTGGTGTAGTCTCCGTCGGCCAGCACTTGCCCGGGGTAACGACCGTGTGTGCTCTTCAGCCGATCCAACGCCGGCTCTAACTGCCGATAGTCGACGGCATCGGTCGTCACGGCGACTTCCACCACCAGGCCATTTGCGGTATCGGTGGTGACCTGTACGTTGTAGGCCGGCACCGCACCGCCTTCGCTCGGGCGCATCAGGTGTGCTTCCGGGTCGGTTGTCGAAGCGCGTGCCTCATGGTCGGCACGATCGTGCTTCTTCTTCTGCAGGCGCTGTACTTCCTGCTGGGCGCGCCGCAGTTTCTGTTCGCGCTCCTGGAGAGCGCGCTTCCGCGCGGCCGCTTGCCGAACGTTAACCTGCTCTTCCTGTTGCGCCTGCTCGTTCATCAGCCGTAACTGCTCCTCGCCGAGCTTCAGGTGCGCTGCCAATGCCTCGGCGCGGCGAAACGCGTTGCTGCTGGCGTTGGCGCGAATCTTGGTGCCGTCCTGGTTACCCGCTCAAGCGCGCATCAGTTTTTTCCGCGCTGAGCAGGCCCAGCGTTGCCGAACAGCGCGCCATTTGAGTGCCTCTTTTATGGCCTGCGCGGAAATCAAGCTGTGATGATTCACTGGCTCCAGGCTGCACAGCCAAAGAGAAGCCTGGCTCGGTCAGCATCTGCCATATTTTTGCTGCGCACTGCTCACGCCCTTGCTGTAGGCATATAACCAGAGGCTGATTCAGCAGCTGCGGATCAATCGCTGGGCGGCCGGCGCGGCCCTCGACCGCCTGGCCTGTGCCGTCGGCACAGTGAGAGATCGAGCTAGCTAACGAAATCCCACAACGCCCGTGCGGAAGCCCGTTATCGACGAAGATATGGTTGACAACGTCCACAGGCGCAGCAGGAATTGACGGCGATCAATTTGGATGAATCGTGGCGCGGGCAACTCGTCGGCAGTCATCACGCTCTCAGAATAATCGGTCTGACAACATTTCTGAGCCAAAATGTTCTAAGGATTCATTCACACTTCAGTTGTTGATTTAATTAGTGGCGACAAACGCGAAAATGACACCATAGCCGAATGATGGGCACGTTTTGGGTACAGAATTCGTTTAGGGCAGTTCCTGTAGGGTTAATCGAAAGGCTTGCACTCTCCACGGTCTTAAAAGAGTCCAACGCGGCACTCCCTAGCCGCCGTGTTGCAGCATATGCTTCAGCAGTTCCTGCGAGGGTCTGCCGGTCTCCAACAAGTTGTATTTGATTTCATAGGCCCTGATTGACTGAACAGTGTCAGGATTGATTTGATTGTCCATCGAACCGGCATCGTATCCCAGTCGAACCAAGGATTTCTTCACTTCCATCACCATCAGATAATCGGTCGTGGGGGTAGTTGCATTCGAAGCGTAAGGGCTCCTACCATTGCTCGGTGCGCAGCATTCCTGCCGGGCAGCTAGCGACGCCCTCTCTTGCTGTCTTCGCCGTTGGTCTTCGCGCTCCCAAGCGGCCCGCTCCTGTTGTTGCCGCCTGAACGCAGCTTGAGCCTCGTGCTGGCGATCGCGTTCATTTGCACCTTCAATCATTCCAACGCCTCCGCCGATTGCAGCGCCCCAGGCAGCACCTGACCTACCGCCGACAAGCGAACCCAGCATTGCACCGGACAACGCCCCCGCAAATCCCCCTTCGAAGATCTGCGCCTGTAGTGGAAGACCGAAAATATACAAACCGATCAACAGCGCGAGAGCTAACTTTTTCATTTCGTGGCCTGCTTTCCGTTACTCCAATACTGATCAAATGCTGAGCCATCTTTGCGCGTGAAGGCAAGCTTACCTTCCGGGCAACCGTTCACGAACTGACCGTGCCCGGCATCTCCATCCGGAGTGAGAACTTTCCCTTCGCCCTCGGGCAGACCATCACGAAAGGGCCCATCATAGGTAATCCCGCTTGCCAGTTGCAGCTTTCCTGCCCCGTTTGGTTTGTCATTGTGAAAACTGCCCGTGTACATGTCGCCATTCGGCAGAAGCAAGACGCCTTGGCCTTCCCTTTTCCCCAGACGGAACTGTCCGTAATATTCCTCTTTGCCAGCGAGGGTCTGGTGACCTAAGCCGTCGGCCACGTCGTTCTTTACCGCACCTGTGTAGGTGGATCCGTCCGCAGCCTTGTACTCGACAAAGCCCGTGAGGGCATCATCCTTAAACTCACCTTCGAGCCGTCTGCCATCAGGCCAATGGACACTTCCCCAACCTTCCAGCCGGCTGTTCACGAAACTCCCCTCGTAGTGGAGATACTGACCTTCCATCCAGAAGTCGAGGGCGCCGATGCCCTGCGCCTTCCCTCCAAGCATGGGCCCCGAGTACCGCCTGGCTAGCTTGCCATTGGTAACCCAACTTAGGATTCCAGCACCATCAGCCTTGCCGTCGCGGCAATCTCCTGACCAACTGATGACACCTTCCTCTTTGAGATCGGCCGCCCAAACAGCGCAGTTTGAGATCGGGTCTTTCAGCCACGCCCCGGAGTTCACAGCTTGCGCGGAATGAGCCCTTTCTTGCGCGCGGACTCGGATGGTACAGATTGTGCTCGCCAGGAGTGCCAGGATTGAGACACTCAATTTCCATTTCATGCTTTCTTCTCCATGTAAGTTTCAAACTCAATTTTCAACGTGGGTCTCACGCGAAGGTTGGGAATCGCCCGTCGGTGAAGAGGGACGGCCACAGTCGAGACCAGTTGAACGAAAACTGGAACGTGTCGAGATCGGCGAAGGTCTGCCCGATCACCTGCATGCCCGCGGGCATCCGGTCCTCGACCACGCCGAGTGGAACGTCGACGACCGGATAGCGGTTAAGGAGGTTCCAGGGCCACGTCAGCGCGAATCCCAGTCCGGTGCCCGTCCAGGGATCCAGGTTCTTCTCCTTGCTCTTAAACATGTCGGCGCCGATAAGAGGCGTCGCCAGGGTCGGCATGAGCAGGATGCGGCAGCCTTTTCCAAAGACGCGCTGTTGAACCTGCCGGTGGTACCGCTCCACCAGTTCTTCGCATTCCTCGGCTTGGCGCGGCCCGATGGTTCCGACCTGGCCAAGCATTTCGGTCATATAGGGCGAGAGCTGATCTTGATGGGAATTCGCGATCTCGATCAGACTGCCTATGGACGTTGACATCAGGCCGCGCAAGAAGACGAACTTGTCTTTCTTGGAGAAGCCGCAGTCAACCTCCTCGACGACGCAATCGTGGGAGCGCAGCGTCTCGATGCCTTTCAGCATCGCGCCCTTCACCGCCGGAGTGACATCGGCAACGCCGGCGCCCCAATCCACAGCGATGCGCCACCCCGAGAGGTCCGGATATTTCGACGGATAGTCCAGGGGAGGCCGGATTGCGGCCATGATCTTCTCAGACGGGCCGACGATGGCGTTCTGGAAATGGACCAGGTCATCGAAGCGTCTCGCGAGCGGGCCCGAGGTCGAGTAGGGGATTTCCCCACCCGCGACCCGCCCGAACGGCGGCCTGAAGCCGTGGAGACCGTTTTGCGAGGCGGGAATGCGGATCGATCCACCCATGTCCGACCCCATGGCGAGGGTCGCGAAGCCCGCGGCCAGCGCGGCCCCAGAACCCGCGGACGATCCGCCCGGGGAGTACTCGAGGTTCCACGGATTATGGGTGGTGCCCCAGGCGCGGGTCGAAGCACCTAAAAAGAGATAGAATTCGGGCACCGTTGTCTGTATCGGCATGACGGCGCCAGCAGCTTCGAGCAAGTCGATGACGGCTGCATTTTCCGAGGCGGGAGGCGAGCCCTTTAAGATGAGCGAGCCCTGCGTCGTCCGCCAACCCGGCCGGCTGAATTCGTCCTTGATGGCGACCGTAATTCCTTCCAGCGGTCTTGCGTCGCCGCGCCGATAGCGGTCCTCGGACTGTTGGGACTCCTTCATCGCTTCGTCGAAGTGCTCGTACGTGATGCAATTGACCTTCGAATTGAGTGATTCGATCTGCCTGATCTGCGCCTTCAGCAAATCGACCGGCGAAGCCTTCTTGGCCCGGAACATCGTGATTAGTTCGTCGACCGACGCGTAGCAGAGCGATTCGTCAGACCCGGTGAACGCGGCCGGAGAAGCGAGCGACGCGAGGCTCTCCTTCATCACACCGGGCGCGGCAAGCATTAAAGCGGTAAAAGTTCGTCTATTCATTTGCATTCCTTCTGCTTGCATATGTCGCAAGCCAGTTACATTGGTTGGGATCAAAACGGGCCCTCTGCACCTACTCCGCGCGATACGTTACGTTCCCGTTCATCATGGTCAGCTTGACCTTGGTTGTGCTAATGTCACATGGCGGGATCTTGTGCAGGTCTTTTTCCAGCACCACAATGTCCGCCAGTTTGCCGACTTCGAGCGAGCCGATCTGCTTCTCCAAATCCAGCACATACGCGGAGTCGAGGGTGTAAGCCTTGAGCGCCTGGTCCAGCGTAACGACCTCGTTCGCGGGCGGCATGATCGGCGCGAACTGAATTTTCTCGTATTGCGGCAGAATGGCGCGTGTCAGTGCCACCTGGATTGCGTCCAGGGGACGATAACTGGAAAAATAGCCTGACGCCGGCCAGTCGGACCCGAATGCCAGCCGGCCTCCCGTCTTCGACACCGAATTCATGCGGGCCCACTCGCCGTTGACCACGTCGTTCCCGAGAATCTGTGTGATTTTTTCGCTATACGGGTCAGGCGTGAGCCACTGGGGCGAAGTCTGCATGGTGACGTTGAGTTCTTTAAAGCGCGCTACGTCCTGGTCTGTGATCAGCAGCGAATGTGCGATCGTGTGCCTTGAAGGGCTATTCGGATATTGCTTTTCGGCTTCGGCCACGATGTCCAGATACTTGCGGATCGCGGCATCCCCGTAACAGTGACAGTGTGTGTCCACTCCGTTCTGCTGTGCCTTCAGGACCGCGGCCTCTACCAGCTTGGGATCGAGCAGATATTCCGCATTGAAACCTGGCCGGTCGTAATAGGGCTTGAGCAAAACCGCGGTGTGCTGGGCCTCGCCGCCATCAAACATAATTTTTAACGTTTTAGCCTTTACCAGTTCTGAGTTGTAAGTGTCCCGGAGCTTCAGCACGATCGCAACCGGGTCCTTCACTCCCCGATCGTTCCAGTAGTAGGTTCCTACGACCCTCACCGGCAGCTTTTTTTCTTTCTCTAATCGCTGGTAACCGTCATAGCCCACTTCGGTAGGCATGGTTGCAATTCCGGCTTCAAACACGGCCGTGATGCCTGCTGCCGAAAACCTCGGCAACAACTCTGCCGTCTCAGCAATCTGGGCGTCGGCAGTAGGAGGTGTTAGTTTAGCCAGCACGGCTTGTTCCGCTGGAGTCTCAACCACCCAACCGGTAGGTTCGCCGGTCTTGGGGTCCTTCTGGAAGTAGCTGAAGCCGGGCACAGGGTCTGGAGTTTTGGCGTTCACACCCGCAAGCTCCAGCGCTTTGCTGTTGACCCATGCGCTGTGCACGTCAATCGCAACCAGAAGCACTGGGCGGTCCGGAAACACTTTGTCCAGGACATCCTTAGTCGGTCCAGTGGTGGGAAACAGAGTATAGCGCCACCCATAGCCGCGAATCACCTTGGAATCAGGGTTGGCGTCAGCCCATTTCTTCAACGATGCCACCAACTCTTCCACGGCGTCGTACTGCAAATCGGCGCCTCCCGCGAACATAGCCAGCGATGGGTGGATATGCGAATCGACGAATCCCGGCAGCAGCATTTGGCCCTTCAAATCGATGACCTGCGTCTTGTCGCCCTCAAATGGCTTTACCCCGTCGTTGCTGCCAACGTAGGTGATGAGCTTGCCCTTGACCGCAATGGCCTGCGCTGTGGGGTTCTTGCTGTCGATGGTGTAGATCGCGCCGTTTTTGAAAACGTAGTCCGCCTTCTCGGCAGCATGAACGCTTATTGTAACCGTGATTAGAGCGATGAAGCACACGCCCAGATTAATTACTGCTCGATTGAAGACCTTCATATTTACTATTTCCTTTCGCGCGTTTGCACAGCGGCTAATGTTTCAGAACGTTGTCTACTCAGCGCGGTAAGTCACTTTACCGTTCATCATCGTCAGCTTGACCTTGGTTGTGCTGATGTCACATGGCGGGATCTTGTGCAGGTCTTTTTCCAGCACCACAATGTCCGCCAGCTTGCCGACTTCGAGCGAGCCGATCTGCTTCTCCAAATCCAACACATACGCGGAGTCGAGAGTGTAGGCTTTGAGCGCCTGGTCAAGCGTGATGCGCTCGTCGAGCGGGGGCAACACCGGCATGATTTGTTTCTTTCCGTACTGCGGTAGGATGGCGCGGGTCATGGCTACCTGGATGAGATCCAGCGGACGATAGGTGGAAACATACCCTGCCGCAGGCCAGTCGGTGCCGAGTGCTAGACGGCCCCCGGCCTTAAGCACGGAGTTGATGCGGCCATACTCCGTAAAGACCAGGTCCTTGCCGAGTATTTCCGTCATCAGTTGCATAGTTGGATTGGGATCGAACCAATTTGTGGACGCCTGCATCGTGACGTTCAGTTTCGCGAAACGCGGCACGTCTTGATCGGTCAAGAACATCGCATGAGCAATCGTGTGCCGCGACGGGCTGTTCGGGTATTGCCTCTCGGCTTCGGCCACGATGTCCAGGTACTTACGGTTAGCGGCGTCACCGTAGCAATGACAGTGGGTATCCACACCGTTCTGCTGCGCCTTCACGACGGCTGCCTCAACCAGTTTGGGATCGAGCAGGTAGTCGCCATGGAAGCCGGGCCGGTCAAAGTAGGGCTTCAACATCACGGCCGTGTGTTGCGACTCTCCGCCATCGAAACTGACTTTCAGCGTTTTCGCCTGCACCAGTTCGGAGTGATATTTGTCCCGCAGCGGCAGCACCAGCGCCACGGGATCTTTTACGTTGGGATTGTTCCAGTAGTAGCTGCCTACCACTCGCACTGGCAGCTTGTTTTCTTTCTCCAGCTTCTGGAATGCGTCAAAGCCGCTCTCCGTCGGCATGGTTACGATTCCGGCATCAAACACGGCTGTAATGCCGGCCGCCGAGAAGTCCGGCAACCGCTCTGTCATGGCAGATATAACTGCGTCTTCGGAGGGTGGCTGCAACTTGAATAACACGGCTTGTTCCGCTGGACCCTCAACCAGCCAACCGGTAGCTTCGCCCGTCTTAGGGTCTCGCTGGTAAAAACTGAAGCCGGGTACCGGGTCCGGAGTCTTGGCGTTCACGCCCGCAAGTTCGAGTGTCTTGCTGTTGACCCATCCGCTGTGGACATCAATCGCCATCAGAAATACAGGCCGGTCCGGGAACATCTTGTCCAATGCCGCTTTCGTCGGGCCAGTGGTGGGGAACAGGGAATAGCGCCAGCCAAAGCCGCGAATCACCTTCGCATTGGGATGAGCGTCAGCCCACTTCTTCACGGCTGCCAGCACCTCCTCCACGGAGTCGAACTGCAAATCGGCGCCTTCTACGGCAAGCGCTAACGTGGGGTGGCTGTGCGATTCAACGAATCCCGGCAGCAGCATCTGCCCTTTGAGATCGGTGACCCGCGTAGTGTCGCCGATGAACGGACTCACGCCGTCGTTGCTGCCAACGTAGGTGATGAGCTTGCCCTTGATCGCAATCGCTTGCGCTGTGGGGTTCTCGCTGTCAATCGTGTAGATCGCGCCGTTCTTGAAAACGTAGTCTGCCTTCTCGGCCGCGCTGGCGCTTGCGGCCAGTATGGTTACACTCAATAAAGAAATGCTCAAAAGGATTTGTACTGCCTTCGGCGCCTTCATCGTCATTGCTCCTGTCAATTAAATGCTCTGGCCTGAAAAACTCAGAACCTTAACTGCCCGCTGATTCCTGCATAAAGCTCGGTCCTGTAACTACCGTTGCCTGGCTCGATAACTTGAAGGTCCGCTGCGATTCGAAACCATCGAGCCACGGCGAAGTTGTAAAAAGCTTCCATCCCCTGCTCGTCGTCCAGTCTGAAATCGATGGTATTTATTAGTCCGCGTTTAAGTGCATCGCTGAAGTAGTAGCGGAAGTAGCCCACACCAACGCGGTCCAGCGAACGTTTTCGCAGCAGACCCGTACCGCCGACTCCGACCAGGACATTTCCAGCCAGAGGATTTGGGTTGGAATCGGAAATGGATAGCTGGGCAAACAGTCCCCACCCAGTGCCGGGCCTGCTCTTATCCTGGTGAAGATATTGCTGAACGGAGTAGCTGCCGAAGTAGTATCCGGCCTTTCCCCGCAAGATGTTTCCCGACCCGGGAGGCAAGATGAGTTGCGGAATGTCTTCAAGGTCTAATCCGGTCTGACTGGAAGCAGCGAAAGTGAAGGTGTGAAAGCCGGGCAGATTTCGAATCTTGGCAGGGAAGCGGGCAGAAACCCTGCCGGTTATGCCTTGTGTTCCCCATCCATTAATGCCAACCTTCTGCTGGGCGTTGGTTGGGTCATAAAGCATGAAAGTGAAAGTTGCCGGTTTTGTACTGACACTTAGGCTGCCACCCATCACATAGGGTGGCAACACTCCACTCGGAGGGGCTGCGAAGGCGATATTCCAGAAAGTATCCAGGCCTCCCCCACCCAATATCGGCGTCCGAGACGGCGCATTGATCATGTCGAACTTGCCAATGCTGAAGGAGATGTTTTCACCGATTCTTTGAGTGACATTGAGCGACAAATCCCCTCCTGTACCTCGATCCTGTGGGAATGCCAACGCGGTGTTCTCAAGAAGAACCGTCCCTCCCGTGCTGTTCACATTTGCGCCATCGTTCAACTCCCCGGTTAAGTTGATAAAGAAGCCCCTCCAGAGATGGAGCTTGGACCCGTCCAGAACCACCTTTCCCAGCATCTTGCCGCCGAGCCGCCAGCTATGGTTGCCGTCGCCTCCGACCAGACCCTGTGTGAACTCCGTGTAGGAGAGTGCTAGGTCAATGCCATGTTGCCGCAGCGTGTCTAAAGGGCTATCCGGTCCATCGAATAGGCCTGGGCGATTTTGTAAGGAAACCTGTTGAACGTCTGCTGGAGAACTGGCAGTGTTGCTGACGGTAGGAGACTGGGCGGACGCCGCACTCCAAAGAGTCAAAGCAAGCACGAGTGAGAGCGTCAATGAATTAAGGAAAACGATGCGGCGCATAACAATCTATCGGCCTTAGCAGTTCGAATCGGAATCTGATCCTCATTTCGTCGGAAACAATAACGTCATCTGCAAGTTCATCTGCCAGCTGGGAAAGCCCTTCGGAGTCACGGCATTACCGTAGAACGTTGCAGCAAAGTCAACGGGGTGGGTTCCAAATACGACCAACCTGCCTGCGCCGCCTCCAAACGGCACGAGCCACCTATTCGCAGAGTTGGCACGCCAATCCGCGACCAAAATCGGCGCGGACGTCAGGTACCAGTCATGTTTCAAGTTGTAGGCCAGGAAATACTGCAGCGTCATCCGATTGATAGGGGGACGACCGCCGGAACCCGCCACCGACCACACATTGCTGACCAAGGCTCCTAACGTCCACTGTTTGGGCTGGGCCAATACCACGATGGATGGTCCTAGGGCGAATTTGCCCTGCCCCAAAATGTTGCCGGTTGCTGTCGGTATGACCATCGCTGGGCCGACGCCCCAGATCACGCTCCCGGGATTTCGAGGCGCAAGAAAAAATGAAGGCGTCATATCCCCTAAACCGAACTGTCCGCCCGTTGTTTGACCTGGGTAAGGTTGCCAGGTTATTGGCAGGATGATGCGGTTGATCAGCACCCAGTTCTCGGTGAGGTTAACCGGGATGACAGGTTGAAAAGCGACGACGTTTTGGGTGCGATTGTACGGGCCAATATTGAAGTTTGTTGTGTTGAGGATGGGAACGCTGATGAGATCCGCTACCGGGTTTTGTGCGGCTTTGAGCAGACTCTCGTCCGAATTGGCCGTCGCGGCTGAAGGTGCCGCCGCGTTTGGGTCAGTCTGGCTCTGTGCCAGACTCCTAGGACAGAGCGCGAGCGTACAGAGCGTCAACACGAAACATAAGAAGACATCGCCGAGCCGTACTCGATATTGCAAATTGTGCTGACTAGCGTAGTGTCTTCTAACGGATTGCATCACTACAAACACAATGGGCTGGGCCGGCATGCCTGCCAGGTTTCTTGAAATCTTCATCCCTCACCCCTCCCGGGCCACGCGGCGACGCGAACGGGCGAAATCCTGCGCCCGATTGCGCCGCAGTTCTCCCTTGGGGACGAGCCTGCCCGAAGCCTCTCCTGGGCGGCTGCCTCCATCGCCAGATTTAGCGCTGAGGCGAGGAGATTAGCACCTGCTGTGAATTCAGTGTGTCTTGTTCAGATTTCTCTCCGATTTTTTTGCAAAATTAGTCTGCTCATGCGACTTCGCTCAGCATGCGGCGTGTCGTAAGGTTCTCTAAGCTTGCATATATCGGCGTCTCTGGACGAAGTGCATTTGAACATCCAGAGACCAGTGAAACGCTAAACCTGTGAATGAATAGGAGGTGGTTGGGTTCGGCTGCCGTCTCAGGACAGTCAGAGTGTAGTCGGCGGTTCACAGATCGGTGGTGGGTGTAGACTCAAGTTCCCACCGTCTGACACCCTCGCACTGACGCACAGAACGGCGCTGGGCAGGTCTGACAGTCTCCCGGCTGGATACTGCACCAACGCCGGCCCAGACCCTCCACAGGCGGTTCCACGATTATGCGCTGCTCCGCAATCTGGCCTGCGATCGCCGGCGATCTGAGCGCCTCTCCACCATTTGTTTTCAATCGGTGCAAGTTCATTAGCGATTCGCCATTCTCACCAGTCCATTTGCCAAAGACAGGTTTGGCGTTGGCAAAGTTCCGCGTAACCCGCGGGCAGTCGCTTATCAGAGATGCATATCCCTCAGATCTGTTTGCAAGGGAGGCAACCACCGATAAGACTGTTTGGACCACAAAGGTGTCGATTACGGTTCCAGTTCTTGGAGAGGCCCCGGTTCATGAATTCAAGTGCTGCGAGCACATCTTCGCCTGGTTCTAGGCAATCTGAGTGCAGGGTGTGTGGAAGAATGCCACATCTCCCTGGGCCGACAGTAGCCCCCATTACACAGGAGAGACTGCAACGCCTGTCTAAGTATGAATCGCTTTTGGGCCATCTCGATCGACGAACTTTTCTGCGATTTAGAGCGCGGTGCCCAGGTGGCTCTCACTTCGACCACGCAACATGGGAACGCGTGGCGACGGTGTAAAAGGCTGGCGTGTATGACAACCTGCTGGATGCTGCCAGTTTGTCTGTCGGCACAAATCTCAACCAGCGAACCCCGACAGACTGGACAGCTGACAACGAAAGTGGTGCGACCGCTGTCCATCAGGGAGAAATTCGACTACCGTGTCGTGCAAACATTTGGCCTGCGTGGCTATCTTGGGCCGGGCGTTGGAGCGGCGATCGGACAAGCCGAAGACCGGCCGAAGGAATGGGGCGGCGGGGTCAGCGGATTCGCCGGCCGATACGGATCAGCGTTCGCAACAAACTTCTCCCGCCAGACTATGACGTTCACGATGGAGAGCGCTCTGCATGAAGACCCTCGTTATTTCCCCAGTGAGGATAGTGGGTTCAAAGCCAGACTCAAGAGCGTTCTTATCCAAACGGTTATTACGCGGACGGATTCTGGAACAAGACAGATCGCGTACGGGCGCATTGTTAGTGCGTTTGCGGCCGGCCAATTGTCGAACGCATGGCAACCGAGAAGCACTGGTTCGGTCGGGGATGGCTTCGAACGGGGAGCCATCATGTTGGGCGGAGACGCCGGCTACAATATTCTGCAAGAGTTTGTACCGTTCCTGAGACCACGCACTTTGCGCCGCCACCCTTAGAACGCTGAGAAAAACCTGCATGGTAGACGGTTGTTCTTCCATGGCCTGCCGGCAAGGATTGAGGTCGGCGCTTTGATGCTGCTGGGGATGAACGCGTATAGCCCTTCGTCTACCCTGGGAATGAAAACGGGCGGACAGGATAGGTAAAGAGGTAAACGGGTTCAAATACCTTTGGCACCCGGCAAAAGGGGCAGCGACCCGCTTCCCATGGGATTAGTTTTTAGCCATAAGTATAACTATTACAATGCTTTCCAAGGATTCGTCCCGATCCGGTAACTGTGATCCGCTTGGGAGGTCCCCTGGGGCCGAGGCGCCCGCTCTGGAATCAGCCTAGTGGCTAAGCTTACGAAAATACTCAGCCACGGCGTCGCGATAACCTTCCGGAGCGTTTTCCGGTTTGGCGGAACGAGCGGCGTTTCCTTCCTGATCGGCCTGCCGTTTCACGTCGATCTCAAGACGTTCCAGGGCCGGCAGTAACTCCTGATTCAAGCGCGCGGCCAGCAGGCCGGGTTCGGCCATGTTGAGCCGTTCCAGATCGCGTATGACACTCCCGATGTCCTTCCAATTCGGGTCGTTGCGATCACCAAAGCGCTGCCTGATTCCATCCAGCTGTCGCAGTGAATCGCGAATGGCATTCGGGTCGAAGTCGCCGCCTCGCCCCATCGCGGTGTCGCCTGGCTGTCCCGGCAATGCCAGCGATCCTCCACCAAAACCGGAGCCTCGCTGTGGTTGACCCGGCCTCATTCCTTCCTGCTCTTGGCCTGAGTTGGCAGCCCGCTCGGAATCCTGCTGTGAACCGCCCTGTCCTGGCTGATTGCCAGGCTGACCCGACTTGGCCTGCCCCTGGCCGCCTGCTTGAGCCTGCTGCTCCAATTGCTGCCGGAGACGCTTAAGCTCAGCCAGGGTTTGCGCCGACTTCGAGTCTCCGCTGCCGGGCTTGCCGCCGCCCTGGGATCCGTCTTTTAACATGGCTTGGGCTTGCTCAAGGTCGCGCTTCATCTGGTCGAGCGATTGGGCCATGTTCTCCTCATCAGGAGCAACTTGCTGACCCCAGCCCTTACGGATCCAATCGGCATTCTTCTTCATATGCAGGGTGAGATCTTTCTGTTCCACCTCCGATAACGCGCTGCGCATCTTCGAAGTGGCATCAGGCTGTCCGCCGGACATGGACTGGGCGCGGTCGCGGATCTGCTGTTCGAGCTGTTGCAGTTGCTCGGCCATCTTGTCCTTCTCTGTGGCAAGCGCCTGAGCACCCGGACTCGTGGGCCGTTGCGACGGCTCATACGCAAACCGGCGCCGAGGAGTGTCCGAGAAAGGCGTGAGGCCCGGATAAGAGGGGCCGGGGAACTCCTGCTTCATGCGATTGACGAAGTCCTTCTGGTGTTCCGCCATGGCTTCGGCCTGTTGAGCGAGGTCGTTAATGGAGTCTCCTGCCTGCTTCCGTTCCAGCCCGGCCATGAGATCTTGCGCTTTATTGAGATCCGCCGCAGCGCGCTGCATAGCGGCGGGGTCGTGTTCGCTGACGGCTTTGCGCATTTCGTCTTGAGCCTGTTTCAGAGCGTCCATCGCCTGACGAACGGTCTGCTGTGCGGACTGGCTGCCGCCGGATTGCCCGCCTTGCTGGCGCTGGCCTCGCGCGGAAGCGCTCTGCGATCCGCCCTGCTGGCCTGATTGGCCCGATTGACCTTGCTGCTGGCCTTGCTGACCTTGCTGACCCTGCTGGCCGGCACGCTGCTGCTGGGAACCCTGCTGAGAGCCTTGCCGATTCAGGCTGTTCTGCGAAAGTTGCTGTTCCAGTTGGCGCTGCAACTCTTCCGCTTCGCGGCGCAGCATCTCCTGCTCGTAGCGCTGTTGAAAAGCCTGTTCCGGCTGACGCTGCTGGGCCAGTTGCTGTTGGCGCTGAGCAAGCATCTTAAGGCGCTGGGCCATCTCGTCCACAGCTTTCTGCTTTTCGCTCTGCGACGAGGAAGCAGACTCGCCGGTCTCATACTGATTCTTTTCCGTGTCGAGTTCCAGATCGAGCATGCGCTCGAGGTCGCGGCCGGCACTACCACCTTGGCCTCCGCCGCCTCCGCCCATGCGATTGAAGGCGACCTGAATGTCGCGGAACATCGCTTCGGCGCGAAGGAAGGATTGCAGTGCGCGCTGTTCCGGAGACAGTGCATCCTCAAACTTACCCTTTCGGAGCAGTTCAGAGGCTTTCTTTGTCTCGTCCGCGGCCTTATCCATCTCCTTAGAGAAGTCGGAAAACTGGGTGCTTGACTCGGAGAGTTCGCGGTTGCGCATGCGCTCGGAAAGCGTCTTGGCCTGTTCTCCGATTTTGGTTTCGACATCGGAGATAAAGAGCGCATCCTGCCCGGCCAGCTTCGCGTCCTTGACGCCGTTCTTGGATTCGTTCCAGGTGGCGACGATCACTTCCGTCTGCTTCTCCGAGATTTTGGCCTCGTCATCTCCGGCGCCGCCACCACCGCCGCCCATCTGCTGCGACTGGCGAAATGTCAGGTCAAACGGATCGACCTTCACGAAAACGATGTCGGTACGCGAGGTTTGGCGCGCGTCTTTCGCACTGGCGTAAAGACTTACCAGGTCACCGGGCTTTAGATTGTAGTTTTCAAGCGCGATGGTGGCCTTGCCGCTGGCTCCCTTTTCGCCCTTTGATTTGAGTAGTGGCAGGACTTCGTCTTTGCCGCCATTCACCGAGTAATGCAGTTCGACATCCTGAAGGCCGAAATCGTCGGAAGCTTCGACGGAGATAGGAACCTCTTCGATCGGGCTCGCATGCACATCGCTTTGCGCGATCTTGACGGAAGGCGGTTCATCCTTCTTCGCTTCAATGAAATAGTCTTCGCTGATACGTATGGCTTCGCCGCCGTCGATGGCAGCCACATGATAGGAGCCGTCTTTTGTGATTTTCAGGGATGCCTTCAGCCAGTTTCCGTCAGCATGTTTCAGCTCGATGCGGCCACCGTCTTCCATGACCAGAACCCCTTGATCCAAGGGACGGTCCGTGAGCACGGATATGTCGGCTTGGGACCCTTCCACGGTCCGGATGTCGCCGCCCGGATCGTCGACGACTTCTTTCAGGCCGAGCCACGACGGTGGATGCACAGCCACGCGCAAACGCTGCACTCCCGCGATGTCCTTCGCTGTGAGGGTGAAGTGCGGTGATGTCGAGCGGCCCGCTTCCACGTAGTATTCGACCGATTCGGGAAGACCGGCGAATAGGAATTCAAAGCCGTTGCCGTCGCGCTGGGACTGCATGGGAGCCTGTTCCCACTTCAGTGAGTTCTTATACTTGGCGTGCAGGGTGGCCGACCCGGAAGAGAATCCCAGCAGCTTGGCCGAAACCAACTGATCGGTCTTACGCCGGACGCTCTTGTTGCCCGGCTGCACCGCGATGTCGTACAGCGGTCCAATGCCGGTGCGCGGCGCACCCGCCCAAAGCAGCGACGCACCATAGCCGAGATAACCTGGAGCGGCCAGAATCATCCACACCAACACGGCCGCGGCCACAGCCGCTGAACCGATCGAGCCGGCGATCCACGTCCGCGGAGCCAGTTCGTCGGGATCGTGCTGGCGCGCCACGGACAAAGCGTCTTCGGCCAGCAGCTCAGTGAACGGATTCGATGGATCACCTTTTTCAGAAACCGTGAGCAGACGCTCTTCAAAGCCGGGAATATTTTGCTCGGCACGACGAGCAACCCAACGGCGGGTGAGGCGCAGAAGAGGCCGCACCAAGGCAAACGAGATCGCCGCCGCGACTGACAGATACAGCAGGACGCGCAGTGGCCAGACGACCCGGCTGGTGAAAGCAAACGCATTCCCGATGAACGCGAAGACCAGTGTCAATAGCAAGGCTGAGGCGGCAACCACGGCAGCGCCCCGCGAAATTGCGAGGACGCGCAAGCGCCGTTCCAAACTTTGAAGATATGCATTGAGTTGCTCGAGCGCGGTCATGCTATCTGCCTCTCTTCCTTCAAATACCGGCTGGCGAATATCGACTCAGCGATCGCGGCTGCCAACACAAGAATCAATGCGAATCGCCACAGGCTCCAGGGTCGCGTCTGTTGCTCGGCGACGGCGGTGGCGGAGCGGGCGGGTGCATCGCCCATATTCCGCCATAATGACAGGGTTTCACCCGGAATGGGGGTCAAATCCGATTCACGGCGGTCAGCGTGCACCGCAAGAAGCACGCTCCGGCCGTTCGCTCGATGCACTTCATAGAAACCTTCGCGCCGCGGCTCGAAGCTGGCGGCGGTCGACGCTTCGCGCAAAGAAAGCAGATGCCGGCCATCCGGATCGACCACGTCGAAGGCAGCGCCCTGTTCCTTGCCATGCCGTAATTCGACCGGCAGGCCCGCAACGATGCTGGAGGAGGCCTCCTGGAGACCGGCGAGGTAGCGGCCGGTCTGCGCGACGAAGGGAACGAACGAAGTATGCAGCGGAAAATCGTTCGCCAGATTATCGAATGCCGACGCGAATATCAGAACACGGCCTTCGCCCAGAGGCTCTTCCACAAGCAAGGGCGAGCCATCGGCCAGCTTCGCCAGCACGTGAGACCCGGGACCCGGCTGGATCAGCAGCGGCCGGAAAAACTGAACGTTCTGCAGTTGCCCAACCCCGACCAGGGCGGGATGGCGTTCATCGATGGCGCCGCCAATCTGGGGCTCGTGCGTTTCAGCAACATGATCGTTGGTGACCGGAACGCGATTGTGAAGCAGACTCCCGGAGCCCAGCAGGATAAACAGCGAACCGCCTCGCCGAACGTAGTCGGTCAATTTGCGTTCAAACCCCGCATCGACGCCGCCATCGTCTGAAATCACGACATACGCGTAGTGCGAAAGATCCGCCGTCGAAGCCTGTCCCAAGGAAACTGGCTGAATGGTGAGGCCGGTGTTGGTGGCGGCATCCATCGCCGTCCGATAGTAGAAGACGTCGCGCGACCGGCCACCGGAGACGAACAGCGCGGGTTGTGGATCGCTGCGCTCCATCGCAAACGGGAAGACATCGTCATTCGGCAACGCATCGTGCGGCTCGATGCGAATTTCGCCGCGGTGAGAACCGTAAGGAACGTCGAACGAAGAGAACTCTGTCTGCGCGTGGCCATTGGCGGGAACCGTTATGTCGTGGGAGCTAACCAATTTGTTATCGAGATACAGTGACGCTTTCTTGGCCATGGCCGGCGTTTGCCAGCCGGTGATGGTCGCCGCGACACGAACCTGCTTGGGATCGAAAACGCGGGCTGGCGCGACCACCGTCTCCACAGCCCAATTGGGCGATTCGGCCGCTCCAACCGAGTGCAGTGTTAAGACCGTATGCGGCCCCAACTGAAGATCCGCAAACGCGGGCGGCAGCGAGGTCTGCTGCATATCGCTCATGAAATGCACGTCGAGGCGCATGCCCGTGTTCTGTTCAATGATGCGAAGTGAGCGCGCCAGTTCGCCGTACGAGCTAGCCTGGTCGGAGGGCTGAATGGATTCGATGGCGGCGCGGGCCACTTCTCGCCCGGCTTGGGGCGCCGCCAGCACCTCGACGGAATGATCGACCGCGAGAACTTCGACCGGATCGCTGCCACTGACAGCGTTGAGGACCTGTAGCGCCTGTCGTTTGGCCTGCGCCAAGCGGTCGCCGTATCGCATGCTGAACGAACGATCGACGGCTATGACAGTGAGCCGTTTGCCGGCGGCCATCACGGCGGTCCGATTCACAAAAGGATTCGCGAAGGCGAGAGCCAGCAACACCAGCAAAGCAATTCGAAGCGCAAGCAACATCAGGTATCGCAGACGGCGGTGTTTTACCGAGCTCTGGACGCGCCGCTCAAAGAACATCAGCGAGCTGAACGGCTGGGGTGTGGCACGATACTGCCGCAGCAAGTGTAGGTACAGAGGCAAGCCGACCATCGCGGCGCCGGCGAGGAACCAGGGAGTAAGAAAGCCCATCTATTTCCTCCTCTGGCGGATGTTGAAGTATTCGCGGAGTCCCTGGTCGAGGGGCCGGTCTGTCCGGAGGAAGAAGTAATCGATTCCCGCCGCCTGGCACTTGGTTCGCAGGGCTTCCATGTGGCCCGTAATCTTCGACGGGTATTCGCTACGCGCGTATTCCGGGCTGACTTCAATAGCTTCCTCCGTCTCCATGTCGATAAGGAGAGCGGTGTCATTCAGCCGAGGCAAAAGTTCATCGGGATCCAGCAGATGAAACAGCACCAGCTCCGTACCGTGAAAGCGCAAAGGCTCCATGGTGCGCACGATGACTTCGGGGCTCTCGAAGAAATCGGAAATGACGACCGTTATACCGCGCCGCTTGATCATCTTCTGGAGTTGGAAGAAGGGCTTGGCGAAGTCGGTGCGGCGGCCCAGTTGCGCATGATCGATGCCGTGCAGGAGGCGCATTAACTGGCCCTGGCGGGAAGAGGGCGGCGAGAAACGCGAGATCTCGTCATGGAAGACAATCAAACCCGCGGCGTCGCGCTGAAGGTGTGCCAGATAGACCAGCGCTGAGGCCAGGAACTTGGCGTAATCGAGTTTGCGTATGGAAGTTGTGCCGAAGCCCATGCTGGCGCTTGCATCCAGCAGCACGATCACTTCGGTGTTGGTTTCGCCGCGATAGCGTTTCAGGTAGGCGCGCTCGGTGCGCGCGAAGACGTTCCAATCGACGTGGCGCAGATCGTCGCCCGGCGTGTAGGCGCGATACTCCGCGAACTCCTGGCTGAAGCCGAAGTCGGGCGAACGATGCAGGCCCGCGACAAAGCCATCCACAACCGTCTTAGCCACGAGGTCCAGCCTCGAAATCCCCGCTAGGATGCTGGGGTCGAGAAACCGATTTGTGGTGCCAGGAGACGTCATTCGATAACCAGGTCTTCAAAGCCCGAGAGGGCTGTCATCAACCCTTCGGAGCAGGCTTCCAATCGAGCAGCCGCCGCAGGACCTCGTCCGAATTGAGGCCGTCCGACTCCGCATGGAAGTTGAGCAGAATGCGATGCCGCAGTATGGGTATGGTCAGCGCGCGAATATCTTCATAGGTAACGTGGTAACGGCCACGCATCAGCGCACGGGTTTTACCGGCCAGCACAAGGAACTGTGCCGCGCGGACGCTACCGCCAAAGTTGACATACTTTTTGACGAAGTCCGGCCCTTCACCATTGCCTCCGGGGCGCGTCGCTCGCACCACATCCACCGCGTAACGCGCAACAGATTCCGCAATCGGTGTCATGCGCACCAGCTGTTGGAAGCCGAGGATCTCCTCAGACGACGTCACAACGTCGGGTTTCGGCATCAGCGTGGTGGTGGTTAAGTCCACGACTCTCAACTCGTCTTCAGCCGGCAAATAGTCGAGAACGGTGTTAAACAGGAAACGGTCCAGCTGCGCTTCCGGCAGTGGATACGTGCCTTCGAGCTCGATCGGGTTCTGTGTCGCCAGCACGAAGAAGGGCGGCGTGATCAGGTATTGATGACCGCGGACGGTGCAAGACAGCTCCTGCATCGCTTCGAGCAACGCCGACTGGGTCTTCGGCGGCGTGCGGTTGATTTCGTCCGCCAGTAGTACGTTCGAGAAGATCGGCCCGGGCACAAACGTCCAGGTGCGATGCCCGGTGGTGAGATCTTCTTCGATGATGTCGGTCCCCGTTATGTCGGACGGCATCAGATCGGGAGTGAACTGGATGCGTTTGAATTGCAGCCCAAGGGTCTGCGCCAGAGTGCGGACCAGCGACGTTTTGGCGGTGCCGGGCAATCCAGTGATGAGGCAGTGTCCGCCAACAAACAGCGAGATCAGGACATGCTCAATCACTTCCGGCTGGCCGACAATCACCTTGTGAACCTCGCGAGTGATCGAGGCCTGCGCATCCTGAAAGCGCTTGATGCGGTCCTTGAGATCGACGGAATCGGATTGGGCAGTGATGGATGTAGACATGATGATTGGTCTCAAACGTACTATCGGCTCAGCTCCAGAAGAAGACGCTGCGCCGGCTTAAAGGTGGGCGCCGCTTCCAGTGCCTGGAGTACTTCATCGCGAGCTTCGGCTTTCTTCCCGGCGCGTTCCAGCGCTTTTGCCAGGTCGAAATGCGATTCGGCCGCATCGGCAGGCTTCAGGGCCAGCACGGCTTGGAATTCCCGAATCGATTCCTTCACGTTACCCGCATCCAAATCCAGAGATCCCAATTGACGATGAACCTCGGCATCCTCTGGGTAGATGTAATTGATCCGGCTGAGCGTCACCACCGCCTTGGTAGGCTGACCGGCAGCTGCCTGCAGCGTGGCAAGTTTTTTCAACGCGGCTACATTGCGGCCGCCCTTATCGCTGTATTTTTCCAATTGAACCATGGCGGCCTGCTTGTCACCCTTGGCGGAGTACGCGTCGGCCAATAACTCATAGACGCTGCCCGGCTCGACGTAGTCGGGATATAAATTGGAAATCGCCAGACCTTCGCGGATCGCGTCGTCGGTCTTGCCGGCCTTCAGGCTGGTATGCGCTTCCGTGGCGCCCTTCTTCCACTCGGCGAAGTGTTCGACAACGCTGCCGGTTTGCTGGTTCAACCAGGCTTTGAATTCTTTATCGAACGCCTCAGGCGATTCATGCAGGTTGTCGCGAATGGCTTCCGCTGTGTCTTTTCTGTCGGCGTAGGAATGGATCATGCCAAGGATGGCGTCGTTGCCCCACTTCTGCACGATGAAATCGCAGATCTTCCCTGCCTCGTAATACGACACGATCACCTCCGACGGATAGTCGGGCCGCACGAAGCCGCGATCGAGTTCCAGTACCGGGAGAAGGTGCTTCTTCCCGGATGTGTCGCCGAGCACGGCAATGACCTCCGGCGTCAGCCGATCGCCCCAATCGGCCTCGACTGCTGTTTCTTCGTGCACCGACAGCCCTTCCGTGAACCAACGCGGCACCAGATGGTGCGTCATCGAAAGCACGTAGACATGGCTTACCTCGTGCCAGAGCGTGCTGCCCCAGTGGAATGAGCCGGGCTCGCGCGCCGACGGGCTATCCATCGCCACGACTTGTCCAAACGTAACGCCCAGCAGACCTCCCTGCCCCGGTAATCCCAAAGTTCGGACGATGAAATCTTCGTGATTCGGATACGCTTCTAGCCGAACGGGCCCAGGCAGCGTGTACTTGTACTTCTTCTGGTATGTCGCGACGGCTCGCTCGAGTTCCGGCTCCAGATAGGGTTTCAGCAGCGCCGCCTCCTGCTTTTGCAGGACGACGAGAGTGGTCGGGCTTTGAAACGACTGGTAGTTTTTGAGCGTATCCAAAAAAGCCAGCGAATTGACGGTCTCCGCATTGCGATAGCCCGCCTGATAGCTCTGGCGAAGCTGTTCGAGCGCCTCGTCGTTGCGAGCCGTACGCATCAGGTTCAAGCCCAACTCGGAACGGGCCGGCCACAACCGGGGACTCAGATCCAGCGCCTTACGATACAAACTGATGGCTTCCTCATAGCGTCGATTGATGACCAGGAAGTGGCCGCCGATGGAGTAGGCTTGGCCGTAAACGGGATTGACCTTGAGGATGCGCCCCATCCATTCGGACTCGGACTTCCCATTGAGCCAGTCGATTGAAGCGAGCACCGCCATTCCATCCAAGGCCTCGTTCGAGAGGGTCAGCGCAGCTTGAGCTTCAGCCGCAGCTTTTTTTGGATCGTTGTCTTCGAGCGCCAGGTACGCCAGCAACTCCTGGGCCTCGACATACTTCGCATCGTGGGACAGCGCAAGCTTCGCATACCTCACGGCACTTTCGTCGTAGCGCTCGGCGGCGAGGCGCGCGAGGCCGAGATAGGCAGGCGCGTAATTACCATCCAGCTTCAGCGCCTCGTTAAACAGGTTCTCCGCCTCACCCCGATTGAATCGTTCGAGGAAAAGCAGCCCCCACTCGGTCCGCACTTCAGCGGAGCTGGCATGATCTTTGAATGCCAGCCGGAACTGGTCGTTCGCATCCTCGTATCGATCCAGCCCCCATTCGCCTTCAGCGCGAAGGAACGAATCGGAACTGCGGGTCAGCTCCGTAAAACACGTCTGTGCTTCTTTCAGCTTGCCGTGATGGCGAAGCGTCCGGCAGTTTTCCAGAGCCGCGATTTTCGCCGGCGCCTGCCCGAACAAGGTGCCGCCTAGAAGCAGCGATATGAGCCAGACCCGCATCATTTATCGGCCTCCGCGGGAGGTTTATCGATCTCGGCCTGGGTTTTTGCCAGATCCAATAGAAGCGAGGAAAGCTGGCGCTTGTAATCATCCGCCGCCATGGCCGGCTTCTCATATTTCAGTTTGTCGATCTTCGCTTCAAGATCCTCTTTCTTCGCGAGCAGCTTTTGTTTTTCCGGGGAAAGTGCCAGCGCGTTTTCGACCGGCGGCCGGATCACCGGGAACGCCGCCGCCAGTAAACCTTGGCCGTTGGCAGAAGCCGGGTTGCGGACTCCCACCGAAGCGCCGCTGTCAGCAAGCAGCGCATGCTCAGTTGCCAGCAGTTTCTGCGATTCAAAATACTCAACCGTCTTCCGGTCAGCGTAACGAAACGATTCGAGTGCGGAAATCTTGCCATCTTTGTTAGTGTCCGCCGATGGATCATGCAGGCTATCGATCCAATAGCGCGTGAAGATGACGGCATTCTTTTCCGTGCCGGACTTGGTCGCGGTTATGACGATGCGGTCTTTCCTTGCAAGCGGCGCGAGCGCAGCCCCGCTGGCGCTGGTCATGATAACGATCAGCTGCTGTCGGGAATGAACCGTGTTGAGCAGTGCCGCCAAGCCGGCAGCGGTCATATCCGGCCCGGGCAGATTGAATTTGTAATCGGTTCCGTCAAATGTGCCGTGCCCGATCAGGAAGAGCGAGAAGGAATCATCCTCGCGCGCCGCGCCGGCAATCTGCTTCAACGTTTGCTCTAAGCGCTCGCGAGTGGCAGCAGCGCCGCTGAGTACCGTCGTGTGCGTGTCCGGCCCGTTGACGTGGAGCACCGTGTCCAGATCGGCGGCCCATTTCTCGAACTGCTTTTCGTAGTCGGGATAGCCGCCAAGTCCAGCGACGGTGACATAGTAGCTCGCAGCGCACGCATTCGCGGCGAGCAGCACGGCGCAGATTCCGAGAAGACAGAGCCTCCTCATACCGCACCCCAGTTGCGCCGCAGCAGCCATTCGGCTCCGCGCAGCAGGATCAAGCCGAAGAAGACGATCGGCATGTCCCACAAGTCTTTCGTCTCGCGGCCGGTGATCCCGGCTTCCGAGTAAGCAATGTTGTCAGCCAGGCGTCCCGCTTCGTTGGGCTGGTAGTAATGACCGCCGGTTTCTTCCGCCAGACGCTCCAGCAGTTCTCGATTCTGCTCATGATGAAAATTCTCCGCGACCCCGTCCTCGCGGCGAAAAGTCGCGACATCCGAACCCAGATCTTCATCGGCGTTTTTTGATCCGGCGCGCTTCGCGCTAATCTCCGCAACATAAGAGCCGGGCTTGGTAGCGTTCCACGCCGCGGAATAGGTTCCTTCTTCCATTGGTTCGGGGCGTAGCGTCACGGTCTCAGCGGTACCGTCCGGCCCCACGATTCGCGCATTCACTTGCGCGTCAGCGGCCGGAAGATAGGTCGTGTTGCGGACCTCGGCTCGTAAAGTCACGTTGCCCGCGTCCTCGAGAACCGGCAGCGATGTGGAGGCGACAACATGCGACGGCGTCGGCGTAACCAGCCAGCGTGTCAGCTGCCGCCAGAACACCGGCTGGCTGGTGTCTTCCTTCGGCTGCTGCATTTTCCAGCGCCAGCTGCCGCCGGTGGCGAAGACAGCCGAGCGTCCCCGTCCATAATTCTCGGTGACCAGGAGCGGCAGTTTCTTGCCGGCTACGTCAAGGTTAGCCAGCACGACAGCCCCCGGCTTCGGTGTACCGGCGTTCTGATAGTTGGCCAGGTAGGGCAGAATCTTCCAGTGGTCGGCGCTCTTCGCTGCATCTTCATCGATGCGGCAGATCAGGCTTTGGCGGCCCGCGTCGGTCAGCTCCGCCGCGACCATGTCACGCGAGAAGGTGTTCTTGCCCGGCGGCAGCGATGACGGGCAACAAATCGCTGAAGGGTGGGTTCGCGTAGCCTCCGTCGCCAAGCGACGAGGGACCGCCGAGAAACAGGATGCCGCCGCCGCGCCGGTCGACGAACTGCTTAATCATCTCCTGCTGGGTGGTCGTGAAGAAACCGGTCTCGACGCTACCCAGGATGAGTCCCTGATAGGTGAACAATTCCTCCGGCTTGTTGGGGAATCCCTCAGCCAGATCCGTTGGACTGGCGATGCCCTGGCGGTAGAGCTTGTTTTGGGTAGTGCGCAGAATGGATGCCACTTGCAATGCGGGATCGTCCTCCACCGCCCGGCGCAGAAACTTGTATTCCCAGCGTGGCTCGCCCTCCACGTAGAGGATGTGGCGTTTCGAATCATCCACCGACAAGACGCGTGTCAAGCGGTTGTTGTCGGGGTTCTCCTCGCCCGGGAGAGGATCGAGTTTCACCTCAAGGTTCTTGACGCCCGCCGCACCCGCATTGAATTCAAGATTCTCAATCTGCTGACCGCTTCCCTTCAGGAGAATCTCGCGGCTAGCCACCACGTTCCCGCTGGCCAGCATGGTCAGCGTTGCCTTCGTGCCGCCGAAGCCACGCTGGCGGAGTGCAACCTGTGCTTCCAGCCGTGAGTTCGCGAGTGCTTTCGACGGGACGTCCAAGTTCTCCAGTTCCACGTCTCGATCCAGGCGATCTTTCCCAAACCCGATTGTGCTGACCGGCAGGCGGTGCGCGCGAAGAGCGGCTACGGTATCGCGATCGATGCCGCCCGAGTTATCCGCACCGTCCGTCAGCAGCACTACGGCGCCGATCGGAAGAGTCGCCGACTCGGCTGCCAGTTGATTCAGTCCTGAACCGATGCGCGTAGCTGGGGCGGCCGCCGTGAGCTGATCGAGGTGGTCGACTCGCGAAAGGTTCGAAGAGAGCTGGTAGAGGCGAACTTGAAAACGCGAAGAGAGGTTCCGCAACAAGCCATCGTTAAGAGTTCTTTTCGCATCCTCCAGCCGGCCCGCACTCTGGCCCGAGCCAGCGTCTTTGATGGCCATACTGCGGCTATCGTCGATCACAACCGCAACAATGTTCTGCTGGGGCTTCAAAGCGGCCACGCTGATGGCAGGCTGCCACAACAACAGCAGCAGCAAGGCGGCCAGTCCGGTCTGTAAAGACCACAGAACGATCGCCCTCACACCGCGCAGAGAAGGAACTAAACCGCTTCGTTTCTTCCACATAGCCCAGCCAAGAGCAGCCGCCGCTGCCAGCACCAGAACAACCAGTATCCAGCGCGGCCAAGTACCCAACAACACAAAGGACCCCTTCGAGAATACTTCGGGCGGGTACTTGAAGAGGAACTCAAACATGTGGGCTGTCGGGAGGCGCCGTTACCACTCACTAATGTGTCAGAGCGTAAATCAGGTAGTTCACGCCGATCCGGAAACCGAGTGCGGAGAACTGTTCCGGGTATTGGGGATTATCGGCATGCTCCCACGAATCGCCCAAGTCCATGTTGTGGCAGATTGCGACCATTACTCGTCCTTTGTCGTCATAGATGCCACGCCACCGGGCAGCATAGCCGTCGTACTCGTACATCCGGCCGCTGTGGAGAAACTGTTCACCCGGAACTTGATAGCGGTCGTCAAGATCATAGACGGTGTGGAAGATAGGATCGTTATCGGGAAGATCGACGATGGGGCGATTCGGGAAGACTTTTTGCATGCTGCGCACGAAGTTGGCCCATTCCCAGGTGCCATGGAAGTCGTCGCACATGAAAAATCCGCCGCGGTCCAGAAAATCGCGCAGTTTGGCAGCTTGCAAATCGGTCAGGTCCCAATGGCCGACCTCGACCGCGTACAGCCAGGGGTAATTGTAAATATCGTCGCCATCCTCGGCCGCTACTGGCTGCTCCACACTCCGTGCCCGCACGCGTGTCAGGCGCCGAACGGCATCAGAAAGATGTCGGTCAGATCGAGGGTAGTCGATGGTCCAGTTCGGCCCGCGCATGCCGCCCATCCGTCCGCCCATGCGAACGGCCCGGTACATGAAACGCGCGTAGACCCACTCCGATTTAACGTTGGAATCGGGAGGGATGGCGACATCGCCCTCGTCGTATTCCCAGCCAGGGTAAATGCGGAAGGGCCGAGGCGTCTGTTCTTTGCGGGTAGTGCGCTTACCGACGTTGGATGGGTCGTTGGGCAGGGTTTCCTGGTCGGGCAGGCGGTCCGCGCCGTAAAGCAGGCAGAACAAGCCTAGTGTCGAGAGGGCCACGAAAATAATTCCCTGCCGACGCATCATGGGAATGAGGCCAGCGTAGCACGACCACGTTCGTGGCGCAGGCTGTCAGCCTGCTGAGCCGAGACTCGTCTCGGCTTTTCGCTCACTCTCATCGCCGCGTGGCCAGAGCGAGCCTGTCCCAACATGCAGCACGTCACGTTGTCAGCCATTCCCCTCAACCTCCCAGCGACTTTGCGAGCCGTGACCCGTGAGGGAGCGGACGTCGATATTCTTATCAAAACCACGGGATTTCAGCTGCTTTCTGAGCGTGCATCCGTTTTTTGCAACAGACTCGTCAGGGAGCGAACGCCCGAAGCCAAAACCGAGGCGCGACCGTCAGGAAGCGCTCAACTCACTCGCTGAACCAAACGATCCGCGTTACCGTGCGCCTCCCCGCAAGACCTCGAGCCGTCGCGCCGGCCACTGCTCGGACTTCAGCAGCTGGGGTCCGGCTTCAATCAACCGCGGCAAGAGATCAAAAACTCCGGCTGAGGTCCAGGGACGCCCGCGACGAGTGACCAGGTGCTGTCGATTAAGCTCTTCCGCAATCTGGCTGAACGGTCGGTCCTTGACGATCTCCTGCAAGATGGCCATCAGGACCGCCATTTCGTCGGGGTTCCTTTCGAGACGGCGGCAATCCGTGGAGATCCGAAATCCATACGGGACCTCCTCAGACGGCTCGCTTCGCGCCGGTTCAGGGGCGGAGGGTCCCGCAGTCTGCTCCACGTCCCGTTCCCACTCGATGGCCATTACCCGCCAACCTTCCGCCAGCCGTGCTTGCAAGTAGTCAAGAGTAACGGGACCCGTCATCTGATCCCGGGCATGTTCGCGCATAGGAAGCCTCCGGCAAGGAGCAAGCAGTTGGCCAGCCAACTTGAAGCGCTGATTTTGCAATCACTTGGGTGAAGCGGCACTGACCGGGACTGGAACCGCTTGTCCGTTTTTGGCTCTGAAAAGCCGACCGGGACAGGCGCCTCTGGCCCAAGGCGACCATCACATCGGATCGAGCCGACCCCAGTCCCATCGCCGCGTGGCCAGAGCGAGCCTGTCCCAGGATGCACTACACTCGACCGACGCTCGTCACTCACGCCACCGCTGCCTACCAGTTCGTGTAAGACCCATCCGGGCGCACATACGTGACTCGACTTGTCCCCGGCTGGGTGACCTCCGCGATCATCTTCAGCTGCTTGTAATCGACCTCCACACCCAACCCCGGCCGCTGATTCGGCCAGATCTTGCCGTTCTTGAATTCGAGGCACTGCGGAAGGTAGGGATACTGCCCCGTCTGGCTGGTAAACTCCATCAGCACCGGCCCGGAAAACGGCCCCAACGCATGCACCAAGGCCGCCGTCGCGATCGGCCCCGTGAAGTGCGGGATCATCCCGATAAAGTGCGTTTCGCAGAGCGCCGCCACCTTGGTCCACTCGGTGATGCCACCCACATTGGGCAGTGTGCAACGGGTGTAGTCGATGGCGTTTTGTTCAATCAATCGATTGAAGTCCCAGCGGCTGCCCCATTGTTCTCCCGCGGCAATCGGCACTTTTACCTGAGTGCGCAGCACCGGCAGAACTTCGTTGAATGCTTCCGAGCGGACTGGATCTTCGACAAAGTACGGCGCCAAATCTTCAATCAGGTGGCAGGCACGAACGGCATCGGAAAGGTCGAACCGGGTGTGAAAATCGATGCACCAGTCACCGTTCTTGCCGACTCCTTCGCGCGCCTCGACGGCATCGCGATACAGCCGGTTCACTCGTTCGTGGGAGTTGTAGACATTTCCTTCGGTGAGGCTGGCCGAATCCATGCGAAAGGCTCGAAACCCGGCCGCCATGACCGCTTGCGCCCGTTCCTTAACGGACGCGCTGGGGCCGAGATTGCCGCCCGTGTAGTAACACTCCATGTAATTCCGCGCCATGCCGCCGAGCAGCTGATGAACCGGCGCATTCAGCACCTTGCCGCGGATGTCCCACAGAGCCAGATCGAGCGCGCCTAAGGCATGTACTTTTTCGCGGCCGGGGGGATAGAAAAACGACCGGTACATATCCTGCCAAAGGTGCTCTGTGAGGGAGGGATCCTGCCCAATGAGCCGCCCAGCGCACTGCTCGACGGTATCCTTGGAGCCGCCTTCGCCGATTCCCGTGACGCCGGCGTCCGTTTCAACCGTGACAACGAGATTGCTTTGGTTGAACAGCGGGTTGAAGCCAGGCGGAAGATAAGCGCGCACGCGCGTGATCTTCATTTTCGGCGCCGTTGCGTCCGCAGCTGAAGAAGGCAGGCCCGCCAACAACGGCGCCGCTGCCACGGATTTGAAGAGAGAGTTCTTGAGGAAGTTTCTACGGCCGAGTGGGGACATAGTGGACCGAGCGTATCAAATGGGAACGCACGGAGACATAGAGGAGGAGCCACCGCACTCAGGAGCCGATAGGCCGATGTGGCGCGGGCTTTAGCCTGCTGAGCCGAGACTCGTCTCGGCTTTTTGCTTCCCCGTGGGACGGGGGGATGGCCTTCTTCGGCAGCCCATCGGGGACATAGCGGCCTGGCGTCTCGCTCCTTGCCAACGTTACCAAGCGCAGGCGAGGCGCCAGCCCGCCCTGCGCGCTGCAGCTTCGTCCCCAACGCGATAAAGCTCACTTCGCAGCGCAGTCCATGTCGACCGAGCGTTCACCGAAGTTCCCAACGCAACGGCTCTCGGCAAACACCGCTGCGCCGCCGTTCACCATCCTCACTTGAATCCGGAAGTATCATTAGCTCTGGATGATCGGGAACAAGCGCACCGGGGTCTTCCTTTCGTACGCTCGCAAGGACGGTGAACAATTCGCCGGCGCCCTACGCGAAAGACTTCGCACCAAAGCTCCCGACATCCCCATTAAGCAGGATCGCCTGCTACTCGAAGGCGGCGTGGGCTGGTGGAAACAACTCACGGAGGCAATCGATTCCGTCGAATTCCTCGTCCTGGTCATGACCCCTTCGGCCATGCAATCGGAAACCGTTCGAAAGGAATGGCGTTACGCGCGACAGCAGGGCATCTGCGTCTATCCGGTCAAAGCGGCGCCTGATTCCGAACTCCAGATCTCCCAGCTCCCGCGGTGGATGAACAAGGCTCATTTCTTCGATATCGAAAAGGAATGGGAAAGCTTCCTTGCCCATCTGCGAAAAGGCTGCGACACGTCGCGAGTGCCGTTCATGGCCCCGGATCTTCCGGACACGTTCGTCCAGCGCCCGGAAGAGTTTGGCCGCCTCAAGAATCTGTTGCTCATCGCGGACCGCAAACAGCCCGTGGCCATCACGACCGCTCTTTCCGGCGCAGGCGGCTTCGGCAAAACCACATTGGCCGCCGCCTTGTGCCACGACGAAGAGATCATTCAAAACTTCGACGATGGCATTCTCTGGGGCGCGTTAGGCCAGAACCCAAACGTCCTGGGCAGCCTTCTCACCCTTTATGCCGCATTAACTGGTGAGCGTCCTGGATTTGCGACCGAGGAAGACGCCGCATTCCAACTGGGCCAGAAGCTGGAAGACCGGACCTGCCTGCTGGTCATCGACGATGTCTGGGACGACCGGCACCTAAAACCTTTCCTGCGCGGCGGCAAGGGATGCGCGCGCCTCTTTACCACGCGAAACGCCGAGATCGCCTCAACCGCTCAACCCGTGACGGTTGATGAAATGCGCGAGTCGGAGTCGCTTGCGATGCTCGCCGGGGGAGTTCCGGGTCTTGACCGATCCCGCGCGCTTGAGCTGTCTCGGAAGCTCGGCGAGTGGCCGTTCGCCCTCGAGCTGGCTCGCGCCATGATGCAGCTTCGCATTGGCCAAGGCGATTCGCCCGAGCACGCAGCCGACTGGTTACTGCAAGTCTTGACCCGGAAAGGCGCGAAAGGCCTGGCGAGGGGCATCGGCGATGCGCATCACCGCAATATAGATGGTCTTCTGGAAGGCAGTCTGGCGCTGCTGGAGGGTGATAAGCGCAAGCGGCTGACGGAACTCTCCATATTTCCCGAAGACGTCGCCATCCCGCTCAGCTCCGCGTCGGCGTTATGGGGACTCGACCAATTCGAGGCAGAGGAAACAGCCCAACAGCTCGCCCGGTTGCAGCTACTGAGACTCGATCTAAGAAGCGGCACGATGCGCTTACACGACCTCATGCGAAGCTGGCTGGCTGCGGCCATTACCAACGCGATAGAACTCCATAGCAGGCTGGTGGACGCATGGACGGATTGGATGCATCTGCCGGACACGTACGCTTGGCGCTGGTTGACCTGGCACCTTGTCAGGGCAAAGCGCGCGGTAGATGTGGAACGCATCTTGTGGGATCCGGCATGGCTCCAGGCAAAGCTGGCCCACACGGACGTTAACGCACTCCTCAGCGACTTCCATCGCATGAATCTTGACACGGAAGGATCGCTGATTGAAGAGACCATCCGGCTCTCGTCGCACATCCTCGCCAAAGACCCTCGCCAATTCCCGTCGCAAATGGTCGGCCGACTCCTTCCACACAGCGGGCGACCCATCATTCATCGGTTTATCGATTCTCTAACTCACGCTGCGGCACCTCCGTGGCTCCGCCCGCTGCGCCCCGCGCTGGACCCTCCGGGGACGGGACTTTTGCGCACGCTCGCTGGCCACTCCGAGTCAGTGAACGGCGTGGCGCTGAGCGTGGACGGGCGGCGGGCCGTGTCCGCGTCCGATGACCAAACGCTCAAGGTGTGGGATCTGGAGACCGGCGCCGAACTACACACGCTCGCCGGTCACTCTTGGGTTGTCGAGGGCGTGGCGCTGAGTACGGACGGGCGGTGGGCCGTGTCGGCATCCTGGGATGCCACGCTCAAGGTGTGGGATCTGGAGACCGGCGCCGAACTACGCACGCTCGTCGGCCACTCTTACTGGGTCAACGGCGTGGCGCTGAGTGCGGACGGACGGCGAGCCGTGTCGGCGTCCAATGACAAAACGCTCAAGGTGTGGGATCTGGAGACCGGCACCGAACTGCGCACCCTCGCCGGGCACTCCGACGTCGTCAACGGCGTGGCCCTGAGTGCGGACGGACGCCGGGCCGTGTCCGCGTCCGATGACAAAACGCTCAAGCTGTGGGATCTGGAGACCGGCACCGAACTCCGCACGCTGGCTGGCCATAGCCCTATCAACGGCGTCGCACTGAGTGCTGACGGTCGGCGGGCCGTGTCCGCGTCCTGGGACAAAACGCTCAAGGTCTGGGATCTGGAGACCGGCGCGGAAGTGAGCACGCTCGCCGGCCATTCAGGAGGGGTCAACGGCGTGGCGCTGAGTGCGGATGGGACGCGGGCCGTGTCCGCGTCGCATGACAACACGCTCAAAGTGTGGAGTCTGGAGACTGGCGCCGAGCTCCGCACGCTCGCCGGCCATTCCCGTACTGTCAACGCCGTGGCGCTCAGCGCGGATGGGCGGTGGGCCGTGTCCGCGTCCGATGACAACACGCTCAGGGTGTGGGATCTGGAGGCCGACGCCGAACTGCGCACACCTGCCGGCAACCGCTACGCTGTCAACGCCGTGGCGCTCAGCGCGGATGGGCGGTGGGCCGTGTCCGCGTCCGATGACAACACACTCAAGGTGTGGGATATGGAGACCGGCGCCGAACTGCGCACGCTCGCCGGCCACTCTTACCGGGTCAACGGCGTGGCGCTGAGTGCGGACGGGCGGCGGGCCGTGTCGGCGTCCAATGACAAAACGCTCAAGGTGTGGGATATGGAGACCGGCGCCGAACTACTCACGCTCGCCGGCCACTCTAGTTTTGTCAACGGCGTGGCGCTGAGCGCGGACGGGCGGCTGGCAGTGTCCGCGTCCTGGGATGACACGCTCAAGACGTGGGATCTGGAGACCGGCGTCGAACTGCGCACGCTCACCGGCCACTCCGACGCTGTCCACGGCGTGGCGCTGAGTGCGGACGGGCGGCGGGCCGTGTCCGCGGCCTCCGACAACACGCTCAAGGTATGGGACCTGGAGACCGGCGCCGAACTGCGCACGCTCACTGGTCACACGGACGCGGTCTGGGGCGTCGCGCTGAGTGCGGACGGGCGGCGGGCCGTGTCCGCTTCCTCTGACAAAACGCTCAAGGTGTGGGACCTGGAGACCGGCGCCGAACTGCGCACGCTCACTGGTCACACGGACGGGATCTGGGGCGTGGCGCTGAGTGCGGACGGGCGGCGGGCCCTGTCCGCGTCCTCAGACAACGCCCTCAAGGTGTGGGACCTGGAAACCGGCGGGGTTCTCGCTACGTTCACCTGCGACGCTGCTGCAACCTGTTGTGCGACCGCGGGCACTCACGCGGTCCTAGCTGGCGATGACACCGGCCACCTTCACTGGTTGTCGCTGGAACTTGAGGATTGAATCCCCCGCCCACGCCACGCCGCGCAATCACCACATCCTCAGGAGAAAACAAGATCAATCATCCGCCGGGTAGGTCGCCGCCAACCAAGCCAACGTGATAGGAGAAGGAGAGGTTGAAAACTGCCCGCCTGGGCAGAAGTATGCAAACCAATTTTCCCGAGAGCACAAGAACTGGCGAAGGGAAAAAAACAAACAAGAAGCAAAAAAGTTCGGGAAAAAACTTGCGGCGTGAAGAAGTGGCATCGAAAGGCCGAAAGAGGCCGAAAGGGACAGCCTGACACGACCGATTCGCTTTTGCTAACCCCTTTCCTTCCATCAACATCCAAACCTACTGATTCCGCGCCCGACCGGCTCTTCTTTTAGTTTCAGCGAGTTAACAGCCTCGGTCACCCCCAACGGCGAACACCGCAGACCGCTCTGCTTCGTTCAGAAAATCGCCTTTCCCCGGTCGCTTCTCGGCGGGCCGAAAGGGCCGAAAGGGACGGCGCCGAAAGGGCCGAAAGGACGGCCGAAAGGGACAGCCTGACACGACCAGTTCGCTTTTGCCAACTCCTTTACCTCCAACAACATCCAAACCTCCCGGTTCCGCGCCCGGTCGGCTCTTCTTTTAGTTTCAGCGAGTTAACAGCCTCGGCCACCCCCCAAAACGGCGAACACCGCAGACCGCTCTGCACCGTTCAGGAAATCGCCCTTCCCCGGTCGCCTCTCGGCGAAACCAAAACCAGTCACAAACGTTCGCAATTTTTGTCCTCACTCTAACCTCTTCAATCCAAATATCTTTCTCCCAGAAACTTGGGTCGCATTTCGCAGTCGGAACTGTACCCGATGCTATTCCATGGTTCGGGCGGAAAATTCCGCCAATTCTCACAAGCAGGTGAATACTATGTCCGAATTATTGAAAGACCGCCCTGACCTCATGGGCAATGTGACGACTGAACAAGATCCGGCCAAGCCGGAGTCGAAGGAGTCATTATCAGACGCTGGGCAACCAGCCTCACCCGCCGACAGCGGCGCGGAGAAAGGAAACGGCTCCGGCCCAAATGGCCATCCCGAAGTAGATGCGAAAACGCGAGCCAATCGTGAGAACGCTCAGAAGTCAACCGGCCCACGTACGGACGCCGGCCGCACCGCCTCCTCCAAGAACGCCGTCAAGCACGGACTCTTCGTCGGGGATCTGGCCAAGCACCTCAGCGGGGAACAATTCGAACGCTATCAGAGCTTCATCGAAGGCATCGTCAAGGATCTTCACCCCGTAGGCGACCTCGAGCTGCACCTCGCGCAGCGTGTCGCCGACATCCAGTTCCGGCTCGAGCTGCTCCGCACCGCCGAGCTCAAAATCTACATGGACGTTGCCATCCTGTCCGCGACCATGGAAGGCTGCCTCATGAAGACCGGTAACCCCATGGGCCTGGCTTCGCTCTACGATCAGCGCTTTCAGCGCTCGTTCTCGAAGACCCTAGAGGAATTCCGCCATGCCCAACAAATTCGAGTGGACCAGGAGAAACAGGCCATCGAGGAGCTAAAGGCGATTGCTGCCGCGCACATGCAGCAGAACGTCCCGTTCGATCCGGCCCGGTTTGGCTTCGTTATTTCGAGCGAACTTCTCCTCAGTAAAGTGCGCCTCGGAAATGCCAAAAAGATGGCTCAATTCAACACGGGTGACGGGATCGTCGAGAAGAAAGTCGTCGCGATCCTAGCCGGCGGGCCCAAAAAGGCCGCCTAGCCAGTCTTAAACGATGCAGATACACCTCGAATAAATCAAAGCGACAAACGAGTAAACGCGACGTGTCTCTTCTTTCGCAGCACCCAGCCAGCGTGCTACGGACCGGATACGCCGAAGATTCACAGCCTCGCCTTTCCGGCAGGTACCGGCGACGACGGCGTCGCGCCTTATTTCAGAATCACGCCGCAGGCGATGCGGTCGCCCGCGTTGCCGGCCGGGTCACTCTTCATATCGTCGGCCTTCGCGTGGATCACCAATGCGGTGCCGCCGTTGCTGAAGACGGAGTGAGCGTCGTCACCCAGGTCCACGTTAGGAGCAATCACAAACGTCTTCGCTGTACCCTTGGCGGAAACGGTGAAGTTTGGCATGTCGCCCGCGTGAGGTCCTTCGGGATTCTGCAGGCCATGATGTTTCTGATCCGGATTGAAATGGCCGCCCGCCGACTTGAAGTCCGGGCCTTCGCACTTCGCTGTGGCGTGAACGTGAATGGCATGTTCGCCGGGAGGCAGACTCTTCAGGTTCAGCGAGATCTTGACGCCTTTCGGATCCGGTGTCAACTTCGCGGTGCCGACACTTTGGCCCTGCGCATTCTTCAGATCGACCGTAACAGATTTCTTGGTGGCGGCAAAGGCAGCCACCGCCAGGAACTGGCAGGCAACCACGGCGATGAGTTTTCTCATGTGAGTATCCTGTGACCTTTCTTGCAGATGTACCTTTTAGAGTTTACACACTGCAAGGTCGAATGAAAGCCGGCTTACTTGGCTGCTGCGGCGCCGCCGGGAAGGAGGTTCGATAAAGAAGACACTCGCTGGCTGCTGGCAGCCTCACTGGTGCTTCGGAGTGTCGACGCCAGCGATTCCCTGGGCATGCTCTCCATGAGCGGCTTGATTATCCAGGCGAGAGAAGCAGGAATCGATCTCGAAAGTGAAACAGTGCGGCACTCTGCGTAGACTCCATCCGCTTCCTGGCGCAGAGTCCAGTAGGAGTCCATCCGCCACAGAAATCCATTGCCTTCACCTGCCGGAAAGAGCTTCTCGCCTCCGGGGGACTGCACTTCGCGGATCTGCGTGGCGTGGCTGCGGACCGTCCAAACACCCGGGGCGAGCGAAACGTAGTCTGCCTGCTGGTCGACCTCGAGTTCGACGGTAATGATCTTGGTGCGCCTCAATCGCCACCGCCCGGTGACCCGGTTACCTTGCCGCGAAATCAAGTTGGACTGAACCACATCGGGATAGAAATCCTTGTGGTGATCGAAATCCGACAGAATCGAAAGCACGCGCGCTACGGTGACACCACGAATGAACGTCGTGCCGACCCAATCATGGACTAGGCCGTTGCGGATTGAGGGTATTTTCGAATTGCTTAGCTCGACGATAATCAGTTCGCCCTTGTGGGCGCGGGCCTTCTCGCCGGAATCTTCGTCGACCGACAGAAGCGGCTTTGAGCCCTGCCAGCGGCCGCTTAATTCCGATTCCACGCCCTTCAGGTAGTTTTGGTAGTCGCTCTGGGTGACTGGGCTCAGATGTGTTTCAAACTGTCCTGACAGTGGTCCGACCGTTAACCAGCCGAATCCCAAAATCAGGTAGAGGGTGGTCTGCATGCAATTTGGACTAACCTGTCAGCCTTCGCTTTCCTGGGCCCGAACTGCGGCGTTCGACCTCTTCTTCAATGATAGACTTACAGCAGTGGCCGACCAGGACGCTCAGTCAGATGCGACGCAAATCAGCATATGGAAACGGCTGGTTTTCTGGGATTTTCCCCGCGCGTCGTGGCAGTACGACTTAGTGGTGGCACTCATTCTGGTGTTCATTTTCCTGACTCCCAGGGAAGTGTTTCACGATCAGCCGAAGGCCTCCAGCGTCGTGTTCCTTTCAGCAGAGCGCGGGCTCGATCGCGTCTTTATTGAAGCCGATCTCCTGAGCGAGTTGAGCGAAAACGATCGCGTTAAGCGCAGCCAGGATCTCATTCAGCAGCGCACCGGCAAAGTCCGTCGCGTGGTGCGGGTTGAGCCGATTCGAGACGAAACTGAGAAAGAGATCAAGGGCTTTATCGCTTACACCACCCCGTGAACAACGGCTTAGGTAGCGGTCCGGACGGTACATCGTTAATCATGAGATTGTTTCTTGTTTTGTTTGTGTTCACATGGGCTGGCACCGCGGAGCCGGTCAGCGCGATCCTCTCCCGGATGGATGCCTCAGCTCCTGCGTTTAAGGGGATCACCGCAAATCTCCGCATGGTGACGCATACCGCGATCTTGAATGACGACAGCACGCAGAATGGTGTGCTCCACATGCGAAGGTTGAAGCCCGGCGAAGTGCGGGCCCTCATCGACTTCACCGACGCCAAGGACAAGCATTCGGTGGCCTTCGGCGAACGCACCGTCAAAATGTACTATCCAAACCTCAATCTGGTGCAGGTTTATGACCTCGGCAAGAACGCCAAGCTCATTGACGAGTACATGTTGTTGGGATTCGGAAGCTCAGGTAAGGACCTGCAAGCCAACTATGAAATCCAAGACGGCGGAAGTGAGCAGGTTGGCGGAAGAAAGACCACGCGGTTAGAGCTGATCCCGAAGAGCAAGGATGCTCAAGAACGCTTGTCGAAAGCCGAAATCTGGTTTCCGGAGGATGCCGACTACCCGGTTCAGCAGAAGTTTTATCAGCCCAATGGAAACTTTACACTCGTAACGTACTCCGATTTCCAGTTAAACCCGTCGTTCAAACAAAAGGACCTGGAACTCAATACGCCGCCTGGGGTAAAAACGGACCGTAAGCATTGAAAACCCGGCCACCGAATTGCAGGCCAGGAGTCATAGAGGAGACGGGGAAAGTACGAATGAGGACGAAACAGCAGCAGCATGATCGAGCAGAAGAAACCAACTGACCGGCTCGCTTTTCTCGATTGGATGCGTGGGCTAGGCGCATTCATCATGCTGCAGGGCCATTCGTTCGACTCCCTGCTCAAGCCGGAGCTTCGTAACAGCGGCGCATTCGTGTTGTCCCAATTCGTCGGCGGGATTGCCCCGGCCATCTTCCTGTTCCTGACCGGCATCACGTTCGCCTTCTTGATGGACAGTCAGAGCAAACAGCAGCCTTCCGCATCGAAGCGTGTCTGGCGCGCGCTGAATCGCTCCGGCTATCTGTTCCTTCTGGCTTTTCTCTTCCGGCTGCAACTGTTTGCTTTCGGGTATCCAAGCAGCCCAGCGGGCGACTTGGTGAAAGTCGACATCCTGAATTGCATGGGCATGGCCATGGCGATCTTCGCCCCAATGGCAGTGTTCACAACGAAGGAGCGAATCCGGCTGTGCGGAATCCTGGGTGTGCTGGTGGCAGTTCTTTCACCGCTTGTGTCATTGGCGGGCACGGGCTCTTTGCCATGGCTTGCTAAGGCCTACTTCGTGCCCAGTTTTAACTACTTCGGGTTTTTCCCGTGGGCCGCTTTCCTGGTCTTCGGGATGGCCGCCGGGTCCGTCTTACGAACGGTTGGAAAGGAAGAGTTGCAACGCACCATGCAGTGGGCGATGCTGCTCGGAATTTTGCTCGTGATGGGTGGCCAGTATTTCTCGAACCTCCCGTATTCGATCTATACGAAGTCGGAGTTCTGGCTGGACAGTCCGGGCCTGACGATGATCAAGCTGGGCGTACTGCTAACCATCGCCGCAATCGCTTACCTGTGGGTCACCATGGCCGGAACGAGATGGAGTTTGTTTCGTCAGCTCGGCCGCACCTCGCTGCTGGTCTACTGGGTCCATATCGAGCTGGTGTATGGCCGATGGTTCGGACCTTGGAAGGCGCAGTTTGTCATCCTGCAGGTGGTCGTTTTCGCGGTGGTTCTAATCATTACGATGACTGGCTTGTCCCTGCTTCGAACGAACTGGCAGAGCGTCCGATCCTTCTTGAGCCCGGCTCCTATTCCGGCGCCCGATCCGGCTTCGGGTGACTAGGCTGCCGGCCAAGGCGTGCGCCCATTGCACTGCCCCAAATCTTCCCTAGCAGGGTTGGAGTTAGACTCAGACACATGCGGGTATTGGTCGTTGAGGATGAAAAACGGATAGCCGACTTCCTGGGTCGGGGCTTGGAGAGTGCCGGCTACGCTGTCGACGTTGCCAACACGGGTAACTCAGCGGTGGAGCTGGTTCACGCCACCGAGTACGATCTGGTCATTCTGGATCTCGGTTTGCCGGATATCGACGGGCTGCAGGTCCTGGAGAAGATCCGTAATCGAAAGACCGTGCCGCCCGTGCTAATTTTGAGCGCCAGGGATTCGGTGGACGATCGCGTCAAGGGGCTGGAGCAAGGCGCCGATGATTACCTGGTCAAACCGTTTGCCTTCGTGGAGCTGCTGGCGCGAGTCCGCGTCTTGCTGCGGCGAGGCCAGCCGACACCGGAAAAGCTGCAGGTTGGAGATCTGGCTCTCGACTGCATCAGGCGTAAAGTGACGCGTGCCAATGAGAGCATCGAACTTGCTCCCAAGGAATTCAGCATTCTCGAATACATGATGCGCAACCGGGGCCGGCCGTTGAGCCGGACCATGATTGTCGAGCATGTTTGGGACATGGATTATGACGGCTTAACCAACATCGTCGATGTCTATATCCGCCACTTACGCAGTAAAATTGACGATAGGTTCCCCGCGAAGATGATTCACACCGTGCGCGGTATCGGATACATGTTGGATGTCCAGGAAGCCCATCACGACGAACACATCCGGACGGAGAGTCTCTAGCGGGCTCATGTTGTTGAAGCGGCTACCGCCTCTCACGTTCTTCCGCACGCTACGCTTCCGTCTGGCGAGCACTTTCCTGCTACTGCTGCTGGTCATTTTGACGATCGTCGGCGTCGCCGGCACTGTCATCATCCGGAACGTCCTGGAATCGCGGACCGAGGACACGCTACGCGAGGAACTGGCTGCCCTCAAAGGCTACCTGCGGTTCGATAAGGGCCTGCCTGTTATCGGGCCTGCCGAAGACGATGACGATCGCGAAGAGATCGCGCGGCTGACCAAGGTCTACGTGATCGCCGACGCCAAAGGTCACGTCAGCAAGGGCACCAACGACCGCGCCTTCGAGGCGCTCACCGACAGTGCCGAGATTCGCAGCGACCTGAGTCAAATCCGTAAGCTGCCTCCAACCCTTTTTCGGAGTATTCAGGGTGATGAGGACGGCCCGTACGAAGTCATCGCCACCATCGTTTCGGATGATTTGCATCGGGAGTGGTACATGGCCGTAGGCAGAAGCGTTGCGGGCGACAAGGAGGTTCTCGCAAAATTCCAACGCAACTACCTCATCTTTCTCGCGCTCGCCAGTCTGCTCTGTACCGGTGCCAGCTGGTATTCGGCCGGTCGCGGACTACGCGCCCTTCAGTCCGTGGAACAAGCGGCCAAGGGCATTACCGGTTCGAACCTGGGCTTACAAATTCCGCAGCGCGGCGCCAATGACGAATTAGATCGGCTGGTGGGCTCCTTCAACCAGATGAGCAGGAGGCTCAAAGCATCCTTCGATCAGGTGCGGCAATTTTCCACCGACGTCTCGCATGAGCTTCGAACGCCTCTAACGGCGATTCAGGGCCAGCTCGAAGTAGCTCTATTTACAGCCAAACGTCCGGAACAACTCCGCGAAGCGATTGAGAATGCGCTGCAAGACGTCGAGAGGCTAACCAACCTGGTACGCGCTCTGCTGCTTCTTTCCCAGTCGGAAACGGGACAAGTCCCGATGAACAAAAGCAGACTCGACTTGCACGTGCTTCTCAGCGATCTCGTGGAACAGTTCCAGATTCCTGCCGAAGCAGACAATCTATCGCTGCAATGCATCGATCATGGTTCGGTCTATTGCGAAGTCGACCGGACGCAGATGGAGCGAGTCATAACAAACCTCCTGTCCAACGCGATTAAATACACCCAGCCCGGCGGGTGGATTCGGGCCTGGACTGAGCAAGCCGGAGGCTCAGTGAAGCTAGTCGTGCAAGATTCCGGCTTAGGCATCCCTCCCGACCATCTACCCCATATCTTCGAACGCTTCTATCGGGTCCCCGATCCGAACCCGGAGAAAGGACTCGGGCTCGGGCTAAGTTTTGTCGCCAGTATTGTTCGCGCTCACGACGGAGAGATACACGTAGAGAGCGAAGTAGGCTGGGGTTCAACGTTCACGGTCACCTTGCCGGCTCCCACAGTGCTGGCCCCCGCGGAAGATCTGGTCACCCACTGAACCGGCCTGGCACACCAGTTTTTTCCGCCGGAAGAATACAACTGGCGAGGTTTCCGGTAAACTAAGAGACTTAATGGCTCTGGAATCGGTTTTGCACGAGATTGAAGGCGTTCAGATCTGCGATCTGAAAGGCTCCATTACTGCCGGCGATAGCGCCGGCATGCTGCGTCAGGTTTTCAAAGACTCACTAGCCGCAGGACAGAAGCAGCTGGTCGTCAACCTGAAACAGGTCGACTTCATCGATAGTACAGGCCTTGGCACGCTGATCCTGGGGCACTCGACAATGAGCGCCAACGGCGGCGCAATGAAGCTGGCCAACCTGTCAAGGCGCAGTATTGAGCTATTGGTTATCACGAAACTGAGCACGGTGTTCGAGATTTACACGGACGTTCAAGATGCGGTGAACAGCTTCTTCCCGGATCGCGCCATCCAGAAGTTTGACGTTCTCAACTTCGTCCAGAAAAAGTAGATCCTTCTTACAAGCAGCTCGTCGCACTGCACTTTCCAGCGAACCCGCTTAACACCACCCCGTCGTCCACCGGCCTTCGACTACACTAAGAAATACGATGGCGAATCTTGGAGATGTATTCGAATCGGCAGCCGCGATCGCGAAGGGCATGAGTGTCACCTTCCGGGAGATGCTCGTTCCTGCCATCACGGAGGAGTACCCGGACGCCCCGGTGAATTTCCAGGAACGGTTTCGGGGAGCGCACGTACTCCAGCGCGATGAAAACGGCCTGGAAAAATGCGTCGCCTGCTTCCTGTGCGCCGCCGCCTGTCCCGCCAACTGTATATACATCGAAGCGGCGGAAAACACGCAACTGGTCCGCATCAGTGGGGGCGAGCGTTACGCCAAGGTCTATAACATCGACTACAATCGCTGTATTTTTTGCGGCTACTGCGTGGAAGCCTGCCCCACCGACGCCATTACCCACGGCCATGGCTTTGAGCTGGCAAGTTTTGATACCTCGTCCCTGATCATGCGCAAGGAACACATGCTTGCCCCGGTCCCGCCCGGCGCACATGCGCCTGTGATCGCGGCCCCTACGGAATCGGCTTCAGGCCACTAGTCGACCGAAGATTTCCGGCATGGGCTGGACGGCCCGTATAGAATATACGCTTGCTGTCTGACACTTCTATCGCTGGCACCGGAATGACCCAATGATCCTACCCGTCACTTACCTCTCTGCCCTGCTGCTGCTTGTGGTTTCCATGATTTGCTGGGGATCGTGGGCAAACACCTTTAAGCTCACCGGAGAGAAGTGGCGCTTCGAATTCTTCTCGTACGATTTCGCGATTGGTGTCCTTCTGGGTGCGCTGATCGCGGCGTACACATTCGGAACTCTTGGCTCGGAGCTTACCTTTTCGGACCGGCTGATCATCGCGGGCAGAAGAGCCGAGATGTACGTCTTTGTAGGCGGGGTGGTATTCACGCTGGCCAACATGCTTCTGATGGCGGCCATTTCTTTGGCCGGAATGGCTGTGGCCTTTCCGATCGGCATCGGCCTGGCCCTCATCGTCGGCGTTCTTGCGAACTACATCATCAATCCGCAGGGGAACCCGATTCTGCTATTCGCCGGCGTAGCTATGGTGGTTGTCGCCATCCTGCTCGATTCCGCCGCGCACCGCGCACGCGACCGCCATCTTAAAGCTGCGCAGCCTGAGCTTCCGACAAAGGATCCAAAAACCGGCAAGACGCTCAAGCCACCAAAACGCAAGAGCGCGGTACGGGGCATCGTCATCAGTTTGTTCAGCGGCGTTCTAATGGGCGCCTTTTACCCTCTGGTTGCCGAGGGAATGATGGGCGATCTCGGTCTGGGCGCGTATGCCTCGGCAATCATCTTCGGGATCGGCGTGGTGGTTGCCACGTTCTTCTTCAACATCTACTTCTTCAATCTGCCGGTTACCGGAGAACGCATTCAGGCCGTCCAATTCCTTCGAGGCACGCTGAAGCAGCATCTGCTTGGCATCGTGGGCGGAATAATCTGGTCTGCGGGCGCAATCTCGAATTTTGCGGCAGCGACGGCTCCGGTGAATGTTGGACCCGCGATCAGCCTGGGGATTGGCCAATGCGCCACCCTCATCAGCGTTCTGTGGGGGCTTTTGGTATGGAAGGAGTTCGCTGGAGCACCGGGATCGGTAAAGCGGACGCTCGCGCTAATGATCGTGTTTTTTGCGGGCGGCCTGGTGCTGCTGTCTCTCGCGCCAATCGTCAAGTTCTGAATGGAGGCGACTGGCCGCGGCGTCCCACGGAGCACTCCGTCGCTCAGAATCCAAGCGCGATCTGAAGTTCCCGGCGGCCCTCGGAACCCGCCAAGCTGCCTTGCGCCACGGTCGCTGAACCACCGCCTTTGCCCCCATGACCAGCAAGAATCTGCTTGAGCAAGTTGCCTGCATGGATGCCCGAATCAGCCGCTGCCGCTACCAGCACGCTTGGTGCGTCGATAGCTAGGACCAATGCAATGGCTCTGCCTCCCTCGGCAAAAGCCTGAGCCGTTGCGCGCGCCTCATCCGTTAACGTGGGAGGCGTCAAGAGAGTCCGCCTTATTCCCTCGACTCCCGGCGACGAAGAAGCAAAAAGGTCCGCGCCCTGCCGTCGCGCCAGTTCCAACGAGATCCGCTGGCGCTCCTTCTCTGCGTCGATCAGTCGCTCACGCAGCGAGGACACAGCAGTTGGCAGATCGTCAATCGCTACCGTACAGGTACGGGACAACTCGGCGGCAATCCGATAATCCTGCCTCACTCTGTCAAGCGCACGAGTGCCGGCGACAAACTCCAGTCTCGTGTTGTTGCGAACCTTTTCGCGCCGCCGGATCTGCACGAGGCTCAACTCGGCAGTCGACTTGACATGCGTTCCGCCGCACGCGCTTCGGTCCACACCCTCGATCTCAATAATGCGTAGCGAGCCGCTGCGCTCGCTCGCCTTCCTCAGGCCTATTGCCGCGGACGCATTTTCAAAGGTAATTGTCACCGGCAGAGCGGCGCCAATCAGTTCTCCACACCGTACCTCCGCATTGGCTGCTTGCTCATCAGAAAACTGCGGCGTACCCAACTCAATGGTCGATATCTGAGCGCCCATGTGGACGCTGACGGTGGGATGGCCAAATAGCGACTCAACGACGGCGGACAACAGGTGCTGCCCGGTATGCTGCTGCATATTGTCGTAGCGCCGCCGCCAATCGATCTTTGCGCTGATCTGAGCGGAGTCGTCCAGCGGCCGTTCCAGCTGGTGGGCAATCCATTCACCCTCGTCGCGGACATCCACCACAGGGATGCCGTTGATCCACCCTACGTCTGCGGCCTGACCGCCTGAGGTTGGGTAGAACGCTGATCGATCCAGATAGACCGTGCTGCGGTCCTCAGCCGTCCGGCTCACTTCGATGCCTGAAATGACTGGAGATAAGGGTCTACGTAGTAGAGCCGATCGGTACCCATGGCTCAGGCCCAATCGAGCGCGCGCTTACGTATGATCCAGATGTAACCGACCATCAGGAAAGCCAGGAAGACGCCCGCTTCGGCGACGCCAAACCAGCCATATTGCCGGTATCGCACAGCCCAGGGAAACAGAAAGACGGTTTCGACGTCAAAGATCACAAACAGCATGGCGACGACAAAATACCGGACCGGGAAACGGCTGCGGGCACCTTCGCGCGGAGGGATGCCGCACTCATAGGCTTCGAGCTTGGTGGCGTTCGGCGCCGAGGGGCGCAAGTATCTGGCTACCAGCAAAGCAGCGATGGGAAAGGCCGCTGTCAGGAGCGCGAAACAGAGAATGGCTATATATTCGATCGGCATTCTACACAAGCAGGGCTGCAGAGAACTCGAATCTAAATTGGGAGATTCTGCAACTTCCCTCTATAGTCTCAATCCCTCATAATGAGAAAACATGTTTGGAACCCTGGGCGAGTACGTCGCTACTATTAAGCGCGAAGATCCGGCCGCGAAGAACACGCTCGAGATCTTGTTGTGTTACCCCGGCCTACACGCGGTTCTCATGCATCGATTGGCGCATGGCCTGTATCGGCGCCGCTGGTTTGTGACGGCAAGGCTTGTTTCACATGTTTCGCGGCTCCTGACCGGCATTGAGATTCACCCCGGCGCAACGATAGGACGGCGCCTTTTCATCGACCATGGATCGGGCACGGTTATTGGCGAAACGGCGGAGATCGGTGACGACGTTCTGTTGTACCAGGGCGTCACCCTGGGCGGCACGGGTTTCCAAGGCGGCAAGCGCCATCCCACGCTGGGCAACAACGTGGTCGTGGGCACGGGAGCCTCCGTGCTGGGCGCCATCACATTGGGCGATTACGTAAAGGTAGGCGCAGGCTCGGTGGTGGTACACAATGTACCGCCTCATTCGACGGTGGTCGGCATCCCTGGCCGCGTCGTTGGCACCCACAGTGAAGCTCTTGGCCAGCTGGAACACGGACGTGTTGCGGACTGCGGAGCGGAGGAGGGGCTGGAACTGGAGCAACTGAACGACCGCATCCGGGTTCTGGAAGCCACGCTGCGGCTGCTGCTCGAACAACGCGTCGGCGGAGGACGAGGCTAGCCGGCGCCTCGGCGTCCGCCTGGCCGAAATCGATAGCGGAAGCTGTTCGCTGCCAACGACCGCAGTTCGTCTAAAGAAAAGCCAAACTTCGTTGCAGCCATCGCATACTCCCGCTCCAGGCTGGTGAAGAAGAGCGCCGGGTCGTCCGTAGCCAAGACAATGGGCACACCGGCATCCCAGAGTTTTCGCAAGGGGTGGCGGCCCACGCTACCTACGGCGCCAGTGCAGAGGTTGCTGCTGGGGCACACCTCAAGCGGGATGTTCCGTCGCACCAACTCGTCCAGAAGCCTCGGGTCGTCGATGCTGCGGATACCGTGCCCAATCCGCTCGGCGCCGATTTCCAGAGCCTGCCACACGCTCTCAGCATCCGTAACTTCACCGGCATGGCACGTCAACCCCAGCCCTGCTTCACGCGCTTGGGCATACAGATCTTTGAACCAAAGGGCCGGACCATTGGATTCGTCGCCGCCGATTCCAATTGCCACCACGCCCTGGTCGCGGTATTCACGGGCAAGGGCAAACACTCGCTGCGCATCGGGAACGCCGAATTGGCGCACGGCATCCAGGATCCACCACACGTCAACCGCTGACTGCGCAGCCGCCTCGTGCCGCAAAGCCTCGTAGATTCGATGGAAGTCCTGCTGTTTCCAAAGAATCACCCCGGCGGAAATCGTGATCTCAGCATAGGTCACATTCTGCTTCGCCAGCCGGGCAAACAGGTGCCGGGCGGCGAGCGCGTAGGCGTCTGGGCTAATCAGCTTTCGCGACACCCATACATAGGCCTTCAGGAAACCGGAAAAGTCGGAATAGCGAAAGTGTGAACGGATGTCCTCGAGATCAAGTGAGGGTTCCAGCTCGTGAATCGTTTCGGGTTCGACTGAACCTTCCAGATGCAGGTGCAGTTCCGCTTTCGGCAGGTCGTGCACGAAGGCATTTAGGTCCTGCGAACCAGATGTGTGAATAGTTCCTCCGGAAGCACGGGCGGCGTCCTAAGAATGGCCGGGGTCCGGGGACACAATGGCTTGCACCCCAGGCACCCTAAACATGCCGTGTGCTAACTGACATAATAAACGGCGATGACCGAGCAAGAGATTGAAGCAATCGTTGGCGGATACCACGGGGACCCGTTTAGCGTACTGGGGCCGCATCCGATCAGTACGACTTCCAAGCTGGGCGATTGGGAAGTTCGAGCCTTTCTCCCACAGGCAACCACTGCAGCCGTGGTCGCCGCCTCCGGCGTGGATACGACACCAATGGAGCGGGTCCATCACCAGGGCCTATTCAGGGCTCGCGTGCCGTGGGCCCCTGGTGCATACAAAATCCGGTATGTCGATTACCACGCTCAAACCCACGAGGTCGAGGACCCCTATCGGTTCGGCCCGCAACTCAGCGACTTCGACCTGCACCTGCATTCGGAGGGTACTCAGTATGAGGGCTACCGGATGCTCGGTTCGCACGTGGTCACAGTCGACGGGCTTGCTGGAACCAGATTTGCCGTTTGGGCGCCCAACGCCATTGTGGTCAGCGTCGTGGGTAATTTCAACGAGTGGGACGCTCGCCGCCATCCAATGCGCGCACGCACGGGCGGCGTCTGGGAGATATTTCTTCCCGGCGTCGGCGTTGGAACTCCGTACAAATTTGCGTTGAAGAGTCGTTTCCAAGGCTACAGCCAGATGAAGGCGGATCCCTACGGCTTCCAGATGGAGAGGCCGCCGCAATCGGCGTCGATCGTCAGTGACGTTTGGAAATATGAGTGGCAGGATCAGGAGTGGTTAGAAAGACGTGGCAAGACCCGCGCGCTTGACCGGCCGATGTCGATCTACGAAGTCCATCTTGGCTCATGGCTTCGCAGCGAGCACCACCGCCCGCTGACTTACCGGGAACTCGCCGATAAGCTCGTCGGTTACGTGAAGCGCATGGGCTACACCCATATCGAACTGATGCCGATCATGGAGTACCCGTTTGACGGCTCGTGGGGCTATCAGGTGATTGGCTATTTCGCTCCCACTTCAAGGTTTGGCACCCCGGAAGATTTCATGTTCTTCGTTGATCGATGCCATCAGGAGGGTATTGGCGTGCTGGTGGATTGGGTTCCCGCCCATTTCCCGAAGGACGCTCACGGACTGGCCTACTTCGACGGAACGGCGCTTTATGAACACGCCGATCCGCGTAAAGGCGAGCATCGCGAATGGGGCACACTGATATTCAACTTCGGCCGCAGCGAAGTTCGATCGTTCCTGATCTCAAACGCGCTGTTTTGGGTGAAGCACTACCACATCGACGGTTTGCGCGTGGATGCCGTCGCTTCCATGCTGTACCTCGATTACTCACGCAAAGCCGGCGAGTGGCTTCCGAACATTCACGGTGGTAACGAGAATCTGGAAGCAATCGATTTTCTGAAGACGGTGAACGTTTTGGTGCATAAGGAACCCGGCGCCGTCACCATCGCCGAGGAATCAACGGCCTTTGCCGGTGTCTCTAAACCAGTCTATCTGAACGGCCTCGGTTTCACGATGAAGTGGAACATGGGCTGGATGCACGACATGCTGAACTACTTCAGCCAGGATCCCATCTACCGCAAGTTCCACCAAAACCAGGTCACTTTCAGCATTATGTACGCCTTCAGCGAGAACTTCGTCCTGCCGATTTCGCACGATGAAGTGGTCTACGGAAAGCGCTCTCTCATCAGCAAAATGCCGGGCGACGAGTGGCAACGGTTTGCCAACGCGCGCGCCTTCCTCGGCTATATGTTCTGCCATCCGGGGAAGAAACTGCTCTTCATGGGTTCGGAGATTGGTCAGACCTATGAATGGGACCACGCCAGCCAAGTGGACTGGTGGCTGCTCGATTATGAGATTCACCGCCGATTCCAGACGTACAATCAGGAACTCAACCATTTTTACCAGCGGGAACCTGCCTTATGGGAAGTCGACTTTCAATACCAGGGATTCGAATGGATCGACTTGCATGATGCTGAACATTCCATACTCTCGTTCGTTCGCCGCGCCAAGCGCAGCGAGGATTACCTGGTGATCGTCTGCAACTTCACTCCCCAGCCGCACTGGAATTATCGGGTTGGCTTCCCGGAGGCAGGCTTGCACATGGAGGTGTTCAATTCGGATGCAGAGGCCTTCGGGGGCAGCAATATGGGAAACGGCGGGGCAGTAATGGCTGAGCCGGTTCGGGCCCATCATCGCGCGGCATCGGCCAGCCTTACGTTGCCTCCGCTCGGAGTCGTCGTTTTCAAGCCGGCTCGTCCGCTGCCATCGCTGCCAGCGCGCGCGGAAGCCTTTCCCGAGGGAGCCTGACAATCACAGCGTGCTGCAAGGGGCGATTCCGCCGTCTGCCGCGCCCGGCGCTAAAGTGAAGTAGAAACTGATAGCTCGCCGCCGAACATGCTCTTTCAGATCAATTCGCCAGCAACCGAGACGAATTCCGTTATCGTTCTCCATCCTTCCGATAGCGTCGGCGTGGCCCGAGTGCTGCTCTCCCCGGAGCAGATAGTAGAAGCGGTAGGTGCAAGGATAACCGCAACAGCGACCATTCCAGCGGGACACAAAATTGCGCTCGTGCCGATCCGCGCCGGGGAGGCGGTTCTTCGCTACGGCGAGATTATCGGATTCGCTTTACAGGATATTGCGCCCGGTGAGCATGTTCACGAGCACAATCTTGGTTTTGAGGAATTGGACCATCCAGTCACGTTCGACACAAAACCGGCAACGACCACACAAAGCACACGGTCGTTCCTTGGCTTCCGGCGCGCGGACGGGCGGGTCGGCACCAGAAACTACATTGCGGTAGTGGCCACCAGCAATTGTGCCGCGCATGCCGTCGAACTGGTGGAGAAGAGCTTCCTAGGGCAGCAGTTGCCGCCAAACGTCGACGGAATCGTCTCATTCCCGCATGGCGACGGTTGCGGGCAGGCCATGGGAGCCGATACCCGCCAATTGCAGCGCACGCTAGAGGGTGTTCTCGATCACCCCAATGTGGCTGCGGCCGTCGTTATCGGTCTCGGCTGCGAAGTGAACCAGATTGATCACTACTTGGGCGAATCGAATGGCGGCAGCCGCAGCAAGAGCCTGATGGGGTTGACCTTGCAAGAGAGCGGCGGCACGCGCAGTGTGGTGGAACAGGCCCGGCAGAACATCCGTTCGTTGCTCCAGCAGACTGCTTCTGTTTCGCGGGTGGAGGTTCCCGCGTCCGCGCTGATTCTGGGGCTCAATTGCGGCGGATCGGATTCTTTCTCCGGTATCACAGCCAACCCGGCGCTCGGCTTCTGTTCCGACTTGTTGGTGCGGGAAGGAGGCACCGCCGTGTTGGCCGAGACAACTGAGATCTTCGGCGCTGAGCACTTGCTGCTGCGCCGCGCGCGCGATGAGGAGGTAGGCCGCAAGCTGCTGGCTACGGTCGATCAATACAAGGCATACCTGCGCCAGTTTGGCGGCAGCTTCAACGACAACCCGTCACCCGGCAACAAGAAGGGCGGCCTGACGAATATTCTCGAAAAGTCTCTGGGCGCCGTCTCCAAGGCCGGCACAAGTACGCTCGAAGATGTCGTCGACTACGCCGAGCGAATTCGCTCACGCGGATTCGTGTTCATGAATACACCAGGCTACGATCCCGTTTCACTCACCGGCCTCGCGGCAGGCGGCGTGAACATTATCGCGTTCACGACGGGTCGTGGCAGCGCCATTGGGTTTCCCAGTATTCCGGTACTGAAAATCGCCACCAACTCGCACACCTTTCAGCGCATGCCCGACAACATGGATATCAACGCGGGCCGGATCGCCGACGGTGTAGCAGACATTGAAACCGTGGGCCGCGAAATCTTTGAAGCGCTGCTCCGGGTCGCTTCGGGCGATAGAACAAAATCGGAGCTGCTTGGCCATCATGAGTTCGTCCCGTGGCGAATCGGCCCATTCCTCTAGCTTGGAGCGGGACAAGCGAGCCTCCCAACGGTTCGCATGATATACCGAGGTTGATGAATCCGTTCCCGCCAGTACCTTCACCCGTAGGATCCCCGAGGTTGCGCTGACCTGATGCTCGCTGTCATTCAACCTGAGATTCGGCAGCAGACCACTGCGCTCCGGGAGCAGTTCCAAAAGGCGCAGCCATTCCCTCATCTGGTGGTCGATCACTTTCTGCAGCCCGATTTCTGCCAGCAACTACTGAAGGAATTTCCCGGCTTCGACGAGAAACTCGCCCTGAACGAATTCGGTGAGGTCGGACGGAAAGCGGTCCAGGAGCAGCTTCCGCGGATTGGTCCGGCCTACCGGCGTCTCGACTATCTTCTACGCTCACCCGAGTTCCTGGCTTTTCTCTCGGACATTACGGGTATCCCGGAATTGCTATACGATCCCGCCTATGTCGGTGGCGGTACCCACGAGAACCTGGACGGCCAGGATCTCGACGTTCACGTGGATTTCAACATGCATCCGAAGACGCACCTTCACCGGCGTCTGAACCTGATCCTGTTCTTGAATCCGGAGTGGCAGGAGCAGTGGGGCGGCTGTTTGCAACTGCACCGCAATCCGTGGGTTCCTCCGGAAGAAGATCAAATCGTGACGGTCGCGCCTCTGCTCAACCGGATGGCGATTTTTGAAACCTCGGAAGTCTCCTGGCATGGCTTTCGTCGCATCCAGTTGCCGGCTGAAAAGAAAAATCTTTCGCGCCGCTCCATCGCGGTGTATTTCTACACCAGAAACCGGCCTGAAGAACAGATCGCCCCCTCCCACGCCACCATCTACGTCCCGCGCCAGCTGCCCGAGCAGATTCGCGCCGGACACATACTGACCAGCGAAGACGAACGGACGATCCGCGACCTGCTGGCCCGGCGCGACACCCAGATCCGATTTCTCTACGAACGCGAAAAGGAGTTTTCAGAAGCGATGGAGGACATGCGGCGAGCCTTGAGATCAGCTTCGTACAAACTGGCTTGCGTACTGACTTGGCCTTTGCGGAAAGTTAAGCGTGCGGTGAAGGGTCCTGGACCCGAGACAGCCCTCAACGGCAAAACTTAGTGGGGCAGAACGTAATCGAAATTCACAAGTCCGTTGCGGTAATCGAGGCTGAGCCGGAACATCGAAAGAACGGGCAATCCCAGTATTCCGGACATTCGAACGGTCTCTCGCTTTCCCGAGTTGTTAAGATCCACCACGATCATGCCCAGATTCCTCTGCCGGAACGTGGCAAATTGAATTTCAGCTTTGTCCGCCTCAAACACGTGTTTCGACTCCCCGGAGACACCTTTTACGTGCATGTACTCATTGCCCGATATTTTTGTGGACTCCAAGGCAAAGGTGGAGTCGATTAACGAGGTCGAGGATCCCGTATCGATGAGGAAAAGCCCAATCGCTTTTCCATTGACGGCAGTCGGGATCATCAAGCTGTGTCCGAAGCGAAAAACGGGGGTAAAGGTCTTTTCGTCGTCGGGCACGATTCGGTTATAGCCTTGAGGCGAGGGTGTGCGCTCAGGCAGCGGCTTCAGGTGAAGTGATAGCCGTTGAAAATCGATGGTTATCAAATATTGCGCGAAGAAATCAGCGCCGATGAGGCCATCCTGTTCGACGATATTTTTCCCTTCGACCGCTTGAACGAAACAGGTCTTGTACTCGATGGGACCCACCTTGCACTCATCCGCGAAAGCGCCTCTGACCACCTTGGCGCCCTTCTCGCCAATGCCGTAGGCTTCGGTCTGTCCCACTAATTTCAAGCCGGCTTTCTCGGCGGCTCGCTCGCTGATAACGAGCCCGCTCGCACCTGTATCAAACACCAGTCTCAGCGGCTTTCCGCCGTTGAAACTGACGTCTAGGGCCACACCCTGCGTTGAACGGGGATCCCCGAGAATCGACAGATGCAGATTGGTCTCGGCGATCGGTTCCACCGGTTCGAAAGTCTTGCGGCCGCTTAATTCCTTGGCCACCGCCATCCCGAATTCCTGCGCCATCTGCTCATCGCCGCTCATGTCCTCACTACGGATCTTGAACTGACCGGCAAGCTCCTTGCGCCGTTGGGGCGTGAGCAGTGAAAACCAAGAGGCGGCAATCTCCCACTCGCGCGGGTCGATCGCATAGGCGCGCAACAAATGGAGCCGGGCGGTTGCATACATCGAGGCACTGCGAAACAAACGATACATGCCATAGTGCGCATGGGCGTTCGCTTCCCGAACCTTGAGCGCCTGGGCATATAATTTCTGCGTCTGGCCCATGTCGCCCCGGTAGAACGAGAGGTCGCCGCGGGCCGCCAAAACGTCGGAGGAGTCAGGGAACTTTTGGGTGAGTTGATCCGCCAGATCTTCTGCTTCGGACAGCGCCCCTTCATTCACCAGCGAAGTCAAGAGATAGGCCGCCGGAACGGGATCCTCGGGCTTGGCCACGATGGAGGCGCGCAGCAGCGGTATGGCCTCTTTGTAGTGGCCGCCGAGGTACAGGTTCTCCGCGCTGGGTTCATCGGCTCGGCTGGCCGAACCCAAGATCATCACAACCGCCGGCAACACCAACCGGAGCAGCACACAACCTGAATTAGACGTCACAACCCTGAAACCCTTCCCGACCCCACGGCAACTTACGTTGTGTTCAAAATACACTATCGCCCGTTATTCTCCGCCGGCCCCCTTACTGCCAGCCAGTCTTCCGGGCATATCCGCCAGAATGTACGACAGCACGGCCAGGACGGCGATGTTCTTCCGAAAATCGTCCGGGTTTACCTTGTCGACGGTGTCGGCGTCGGTATGATGCCAGTCGAAATAGTGCAACCCAACCGTTTCCGGGCTGAGTCCTGGAACACCATCGCGGACCAGCGGGCTGATGTCCGCTCCTCCGCCCCCGGGCGTCGCCTTTCCCGCCTCGATCCGTTCCAGCAGGTGCGCAATCTGCTGGCACTCTGCCAGCGATTCCTCCTGCTCGGCAGTCATCTTGGGCGCAGGGAGCGTCGACTCGTTGGGCTGGGGCCGTCGTCTGCGCTGGTGGGGTCCGAAGCCAAAGCCAACCGGCTTCTCGGCGCCGGAGTCCATTTCGATGGCAGCGACGTGGTTCTTGATCTGGTCGCCCACCCATGCCCGATAGGCTTCGCCGCCCCGCCCACCGTTCTCCTCATTCACCCAAAACACGACCCGTATCGTGCGGCGCGGCTTCAGGCCAAGCTTCTTGATCAGCGCCACCGCCTCTAAGCTTGCCATGATCCCCGATCCATCATCCTGCGCACCCTGACCCACATCCCACGAATCCACGTGCCCGCCCAACACCACGACCTCTTCGGGTTTTTCAGAGCCGGGAATCTCGCCAATTACGTTCGCGCTGTCGGCCTCCGGCTCCATATGGGCCTGCATCTCCAAATGGACGCGCGGCTTTTCGCCGCGTTGCTGCATGCGGTCTAACAACATCGCATCTTCAATGGAAATTGCCGCGGCCGGTATTTTCGGCTGGTTCGGGAGATACGCCAATGCGCCGGTGTGCGGTGTCTGCATGGCCAATGGCGTAATGGAGCGCACCAGCACGGCGACTGCACCCAGTTCCGCGGCCCGCGACGCGCCCAATGCCCGATAGGCCACCGTAACGCCGTAGTTCACGTAGGGCGCGTTGAAGACCACAATCTTACCCGCTACGCCTTTGCCGAGCTTCGTCAAAGCATCAAAATCGGGCACGACTACGACGTCAGCTGTAATGCCGCCGGCTGGCGTGCCCACGCTGAGACCCAGGCCCAACATATGCAGCCGCTTTGTCATAGGCTCCACAATTTCAGCCGACTCCTGCCCGCGTACCCACACCGGCACCTTCACCGGAGGCGTAACAACATGCTCCAGCCCGGCCTTCGTCATCTCCGCTGCGCTCCATTCAATGGCCTTTGTCAGCGCCGGAGATCCACTGAGGCGGTTGCCGATCCGGTCACATAGGTAAGCCAAGCGTGCATACCCGTCCGTGTCCGCGATGGCGGCATCGATCAATTGGTTTGCCTTGTCGCGGTATTTCACCGAGAGGTCGTTATCTTGGGCGGCACAGACGCCAGCCGCACCAGCCACAGCTAGACCGGCCGCCAGCACGGATCGAAACATCGAGGATGGGATTAAGCAGAAGCGAATCATAAAGGTTGAAGATTACCACGACCGTAAGTTACCTGTGTTGGACTTCGCTAGGAGTGGCCGTTGTCAAGAGCGGCGTCGAAAAGCTTCGCCCCGGCCGGCACACGAAGTAGTCTAGTGTCTGATGTGGAAAACGCGCACCAAGACGCTGGTTCTTCTCCTGCTGGTCACGATTCTCTTTTACTGGAAGATCATCCTCACCCAGCAATTCTCACTACTCACCGGGTGGGAAGAAGTCAGCCAAGGTTACTCCTGGTTCCAGTTTTCCATCCACGCCCTGCGGGCCGGTCATCTGCCCCTCTGGGATCCCTTCACTTACTCGGGCCATAACTTTGTTGGCGAGACGCAAACCTCCGGCTTGTCTCCCTTCAATATTCTGCTCGCGCTTGTGCCGTTCAACGCATACGGGGTGCTTTCACCACAGGTTTACAACTGGCTTTTCGCGTTATTGCATTTTCTCGGCCTCGGCTTCATGTTCGCGCTCGCACGTGAGTTGGGTCTAAGCCGCCTTTCCTCGTTCATCGCCGGCGTCTGCTTTTCACTGGGCGGGTTCATCGGCAAGATTGGCTGGCCCGACATGCTCCAGAGCGCGATCTGGCTTCCTTTGGTGTTTCTCTTCCTGCTCCGCGCCCTTCGCGCTGCCGCTCTGCGTCGCTGCCTTTTGAACGCTGGCCTCGCGGGGCTGGCGATGGGGATGGCCATCCTGGGAGGGCGTGTGCACATGGTCATCATGCAGGGCATCGTGGTCGTCACGGCCATCGCTTTCTACTGTTGGCAGAGGGGCCGTTATCCGAGCCAGAACGCGGCATCGGCCGACCCCCCGGAACACTCGTTCCGGCGGCCGCTGGTGATCGCCCTGCTGACCTCCGTCACCGCCTTCGGAGCCGGCGCCATTCAGCTCTTGCCGTCAATCGCTTATAGCTCCGCCGCCCTTCGTGCAGTCGGCGTTCATAACGCAGTCGGCAGCGAGAAGATACCGTACGCGTACCTGAGCGACCACTACGCCCTGCCTCATGGAATTGCCTGTCTACTTGTCCCGTTCAGTTTCGGCGGCGTCGGGGGACGAAATGAGTTTCTGAGCCCGTATGTTGGAGTCTTTCCGCTGCTTCTCGTCGTAATTGCCATTTGGAAAAACTGGAGGAACCCTTGGGTGCGCTACCTGTTTTTTCTCGCGCTAGGGGCCTATCTCTACTCCTTTGGCCCGTTCTCTCCATTACATGGGGTTCTCTACGCTTTGGTGCCCGGGCTGTGGATCATCCGCGAAGCCGGCCGAATGCTCTATCTCGCCGGGTTCGCCCTCGCGCTGCTGGCAGGCTTCGGCGCGGAAATACTCCTCTGCCGGGACGCTCCGCCCTTCAACTGGACACCGCTGCTCCGCGTTGCGCTCGGATTCGTTCTCGCTGGGGGCGTGGCGATCGCCATTCCCGCCGTTTACGGTCGTCCGGAAGTCAACCCCTGGGTATCTCTATCGATCGTCCTGATCTTTGTCACATATGCACTGTTCCGCGCAATCGTCGCCAGCCCCCGCAGTTTCACGCTTCGGCTCCTGGCGGTAGGGCTCATCCTGTTTGATCTGGCCGCCTTCGATTGGTCCGCTCGAAACAAGATCGAAGCAGCGCAATCGGGCGTCGATCAGTGGGTCAAGCTGATGAGCTGCCGCGGAGCAGTACGGTTCCTGAAGACCCTTCCCGGGCCCTTCCGCGTAGAAGTCACCGGCGAGAAGCCGCCGAACATCGGTGACGCCTTTTCCATCCTGACCAACGGCGGCGCGGGCGCCACCGTGGCCATCGACTATGGTCGCTTGAGCGATCGCCTGGATCTGCTAAACGTGAAATACCGGCTCGAACCCGCCTCGAGCAGCAGTCCCAACCCGCTTTACCAGGACAGCGCTTGGAAGGTTTATGAGAACCCGGCATCGTTTCCACATGCCTGGCTGGTGCACCAGGCGTCGATTGAGCCCTCCACAATCAAGGCTTTCGATCGCGTGAACGATCCAAGCGTAGACCTTCATCAAACGGCCGTCGTTGACTCCCCGCCGTCGGAGCCGCTGGGTCCTTCGGCCGCAAGCGACCAGATCCAGTTCGTCTCTTACGGTCTCAACACGCTCGCGCTGACAGTACAGGCTCAAAGTGGCGGCCTGTTGATTCTGAGCGAGAACTATGACTCGGCATGGCACGCCACCGTCAATGGCCGCCAGGCAAAGGTCTATCGGGCCGATGGGGCGCTTCGCGGTGTGATCGTCCCCGCCGGAGCCAGCCGTGTCGTTTTTGAATATGCCCCGAGATCGGTGCTGATAGGCGGCCTGCTCACGCTGCTGACGTTTCTCGCCGCCTTCGCTGCTCTGATCCTGTTCCGCCGCGCCGGGGCAACCGAACCAGACAGGTTAAAAGACTCTCCCGAAGCCCACTGTTGAAAGCATTTCGGATACACGACCTGCCGGGCATCTCAACCCGGACCGCGAAACCCGTCCAAACCTACACGAGCCGATTATCCCGCTGCGAAGGTGAGCTGATTTCGGCCGATGTCGGCAGACACGACTGGGCAAGAACGCGAACCAGATTAGCGGTGGAACTTGTCTTGCCAGTTCTCGATGACGGTGAAGGGAGGTGGGGCGACGGAACCGGTTGTCGGTAGTATGATCCGCTGTCCGTCCGGCGAGACATCGAATTGAAAATCCCTGGTGGTGCCGTATTGCGGAGCGCCCGGAATACGGAACAGGGGTCTGGGCTCGCTAAACTCAAGCGCCCCCCGGACCGGCACGCCTTGGAGCAGATTGTCCAGGCCCAGGAAAAACAGTTCACTGCCATCGCCACGCCAGCGGACAAGCCAGGCTCCGTCTCGGGAAATCTGCCGTTTTTCACCCGCCACGTGCGGCGACGGCGTGGATTCGAATCTCTGAACGTAAACTTCCGGCCGGCCCGATTCGATTGAAACGAACGCGATCCGCTTGCCGTCTGGCGAGAAAGCAGTTCCCCATTGCGGAAATTTGTCCCGAAAGAGCGGCACGAATTTGCGCTCCGTCACGTCCGCCAACCAGACCTCCCTCACTTCGCCCCCGAGACCGTCGTCCAGGGCGATGAATCGGCCGTCACGGGACCAGTCGGTAGGCAAGGCGTGTGGCTGGGATTGCGCACCGACAGCGGCATCCACGAACGGCTGCCCCTTGCCGCTGGCCACGTCCACGATTGCGAGTTGCGGAGGGCCAACCGCTGGCGAACTTCCGACAGCAAGCTGCGTTCCGTCGGGCGACCAAACCGGCCGGCGGTGAACCTCCGGAGGAAAGGTGACCCGCCGGCTCTCTTTGCCGTTGGCATCGAAAATCCAAATCCCGGTCCCGCCGTTCTCCGAGGTCCAAACAGTTGCCGCAACGCGCTTCCCATTCCGCGAAGCCCGCACTTGGCCCCACTGCGCTGCCGGTCGCCCGGCAGTGCCCGTTTCTTTGCCAGCGCGGTCGTACCATTTCAACTCCGCATTGGGAAAGCCGGCTTGATAGACCAGAACCCCATTACCGGAAACAGAGAAGTTCGCCGAAAGGACAGGGCCGTAGTAAGAGACATTCTGCGCGATCGGAAAAGGTTCGCCCGCGAGCCGGAGGTGGTCCGCGTCGAAAGGTTGAGCGAGAAGACTAGCCCCGCGAATAAATAGTAAGGATCCTGCCTCGCCTGGGCGGAGCGGCGGCGCGTACTCAACCCGTGAATTCGTCTCCATCAGGGTCACCGGTTTGCCGGCGGCGTAGTCCATTGCTATGGCGTGGCTGAGCTTCGATTGCCCATCGTAGGCCGCATAGAGCAGACGATCGCCTCCTGGCAGGAATTGTGGCCAACGGAGGCCAGCAGCCGGCGAGACTTTCCGGATGCTGCCGTCCTCCGGGTGGAGTTCAAGAACATCGCCGGCGCCCAAGTAGAGCAGCAGGTCGCCGTTTGAACGCCACGAACCGAGCTGGACGATCTCGGGAAGCTCGGCCACCGAACGCCCGGAACCAGTTTCCAGATTCACCTGCTTGAGAGCGAGCTTCACAGAGTAATAGACGGAACGGCTATCAGGCGACCAGAACACCGACCATGCCCCTTCCGTGCCGGGCACCGGCCGCATCTCTGACGAGGCCAGATCGCGTATCCAGACACTTGTACCGCTGGGGCCCGTCGCGGTGAAAGCAAGCCGCCTGCCATCCTGCGAAATGGCGAAGGGTTGCCGGGTAATCGATGGCGCAAATATGGTCCCCGCGGGCGCGGGAATATCGAACTGCACCACCTGCCGTGGCGCCGGAGCGACGGGCCGCTGAAACCGCCAGAAGATCAGGCCGGCGGCCACCAACAGGGCCAAGATAACGAGGGGCGCAGCCATCCTCCGCGCCGGCTTCGCTCGCGGCAGGCTTGCCGTCGCAAGGTTTCCGGATCCGGACGCTTCGCCGCTCTGGCGCGTTAGCCGGCGCAGATCCACCACCAAGTCACGCGTCGATTGGTACCGCTCTTCGGGGGAGTTCTCAAGTGCCTTCGCAACCAGCATCTGCAAAGGTAATGGAACGCCCGCACCAATTGGCGGAGCGGCGCCATGAATGATAGCTTGCAACAGTTCCAAACCGTTGGCACCCTGGAACGGCCTGCGTCCAGCCAGCAACTCGTAGAGCAAAACACCGAATGAGAAGATGTCGCTTCGGCTATCGGTAATCCGGCCGGAGGCCTGCTCCGGCGACATGTAGGCAATGGTCCCGAGGATGATTCCGCGGCGCGTGGTTTCCGATTCGAGGGTTCGGGTGACTGCCTCCGGCGAGGATTGCTCAACGATCTTTGCTAGCCCAAAATCGGCCAGCTTGGCGTACCCATTGCTCCCCACCAGAATGTTTTCGGGTTTGATATCGCGGTGCAGAATGCCGGCAGCATGGGCGGAGGCGAGGCCGTCGGCTACTCCCGCCAGCAAAGCGACGATCTCACGCCAGGACCGCTTTTGAGCGCAGGCCCACTCTTTGAGGCTGCCGCCGTCGATGAACTCGGTGACCAGGTACTGACGACCCTGGAAATCGCCGGCGTCATAAACCGTAAGAATGTGAGGATGATTGAGCGATGAAGCCATCTGCGCTTCCCGCTGGAACCGGCGGCGGGCCGCGGCATCCGCCAGATCGTCGAACAGAAACTTCACTGCGACCGGTCGGTTCAGCTTCGTATCGAGGGCCCGGTAGACCACGCCCATGCCGCCCTCGCCAATCACTCTCTCAATTCGATACGGGCCAAGCTGTGTGCCCGCTTCGAACCCGGCAAACTCTTTGATCTCGGCGCACTCTTGCAGATCGGTTCCTGTTCCCAGAAAGCTACCGGCGCGGTGATGCGCGGCCAAAAGTGATTTCACCTCTGCGCGGATCTCCGCTGGTTGCTGTGCCAGGTATGCTTCCCGTTGTTCCTGCGGCAGTTCCAGAGCGGAGCCCAGCACCTGCTCGATCTTTTCCCACTCGCGATTGTTGCCACTGGTGCTCATAAGGTGGCGTGTCCCTCGAGATAGCGGAAAAGCCAAGCCCTGGCAATCTTCCAGTCTCGCCGGACGGTCGCCTCGGTGGTCTTGAGAGCGGCAGCGATCTCCTTGGCCTGGAGACCGGCGAAGAAACGCATTTCGACCACCTGGCATTTGCGGGCATCGAATGCCGCAAGCTGCTCCAGCGCACCATCCAGCGCGAGCAGATCGGATGGCTCGGCAACCGGAATGGTGAGCGCATCGTCGAGTCGCAGATGGATAGCGCCCGGTCCCCTTTTCTCCGCGTCGCGCCGGCGCGAGTAATCCACCAGGATCCGGCGCATCATGCGCGCTGAAACCGCAAAGAAGTGGGCGCGGTCTTCCCACCGGGGTTCCTCCTGGCCGCAGAGACGGAGGTAAACTTCATGGACCAAGGCGGTGGTCTGCAGGGTGTGTCCCTCGCGTTCGCGGCGCAGATGATAATGCGCCAGGCGTCGCAAATCCTGATAGACGATTGGTACCAGTTGCTCCAACGCCTGTGCGTCCCCGCCGCTCCATTGCTGCAACAGGCTGCTAACCCGGCTGCTGGGTTCCCCCATGTGGCTTCGGGGAATTTTATCATTTCACGGCGCGAAACAGGATTGCGCCGAAGCGGACGAAATAAAAGCGTCCCACTGCTATCAATTTGCCGTACGCGTTGCGCTGTCTGAACTGAGGGTAAGAAAAGGCCACTCCAACGAAACAGCAGTTTTTTCGCTGGTCGTGGCCCAACCGAAATACCCCCAAGCTCATGCATCGTCTGTGAAGACAAACAGGAGGAAACATGAAATCCGCAGTGCTATTTTCCATGCCGGCGTTCAGCCTACTGATCGCGCTGGCAATCCCGGCGAGCCTCGGCGCGCAGGAACAATCAATGCAGCAACAGCGGTCGCCGCGGCCGCGCTATACCGTCATCGACCTCGGTCCGGCGGGTAGTCCGTTTAGCCAAGCCACCTTCGTGAGTGACCATGGCTTGGTAACTGGTTTGGAGACCGCCCCTGACGGCACGCAGCACGCCGTCCTCTGGCACAGTGGCCGGATGACGGACATCAGCAAGCCCGGACTTGGAGGGCCCAACAGTGGAGCGGGCGGCGCCAACCGATTCGGCCAGGTGATCGGTCAGGCCGAGACTTCCCACACAGACCCAAATGATGAGAATTTCTGCGCTTACGGTACCGGCCTCCAATGCCTAGCGTTCCTGTGGCAAAACGGCTTGGTGACTCCCCTCCCTACGTTGGGAGGCACCAACGCCAGTTGGGGCGGGATTAACAATCTAGGTGAGGTAGCCGGTTATGCGGAGAAAAGCACTCGCGATCCAGAGGGGTGCGCAGTGGCACTCAACGGCACAGGGCCTCAGGTGCTCGATTTTGAAGCTGTGATATGGGGGCCAAGGCCAGGCGAGATCCGAGAACTTTCTCCGCTCCCCGGCGACACCGTCAGCGTAGCCTGTTCGATCAACGACCATGGCCAGACCGTTGGGATGTCCGGTTTGTGCAGCAACACTGTACTTCCTGGGCCCTCGGCTGGGCCGCACGCCGTGCTATGGGAAAAAGACGGCTCGGTCCATGATCTCGGTAGTCTCGGCGGAACGTCACATCCTGATGTGCTGGCGGTCGGAAATGTCGCACTCTCGATCAACAATCGAGGTCAAATCTCCGGTGTTTCGGCCTTACCTGAAAGCACGAGCCCCGGATGTCCCGGAGTTCCCTCGAACCCGCTTTGCTTTCCCTTTCACCCGTTCCTGTGGACCAAAGAGGAAGGTATGCAGGACCTGGGCGTGCTCCCCGGGGACTTTGTTGGCGCGGGCCTGGCCCTGAACAACAAAGGCGAGGTGGTTGGTCCATCATTCAGCGCACCCGGCCCGACCTCTGGAAGCCCGCGTGCGTACCTGTGGCGCGACGGCGTGATGCACGACCTCAACGCACTTGTCCCGCCGGACTCGCCGTTGTATCTGCTCCTTGCCGACGGGATCAATGATGCTGGAGAAATTGCAGGTTTTGGCGTCGAGACAAGCACCGGCGACATTCACGCGTTCCTCGCCAAGCCATGCAATCGCGATCACGCTGACACAGACTGGTGCAAGGACAACGCCGACGGCGCAGCCGTGGAAACAGTCAGGACCGTAGGAAGGCCGATGCTACCCCTCTCGGAACATGCGCGCGCGCTACTTCTGCAGCATATAGGCCGTCACTAGCACCACCCAGCAGGCGGGAGAAGCAGTCGAAATGGGGGAGAGGTCCACCCCCCCATAACGCCCGCGCGTTTACCAGCTTCTCCCACTCGGCAGAAAGTGGCGATGTCGAGAACTTGCGGCCGCCAGTCTCAAAACTGGCAGTTTCTGACACTTGTTACGGGCCGCGACGGCCCTCGTATGCTGAGGCCCAGCTCACTCGCCGAGCAGCTTCCCGTAAGGGCGCATGGACTCGACGTTATCGAAGACCGCCTTGATCGCAGCCGTGATCGGAATCGCTAACAAGAGGCCGATGCCACCCCACATCGCGCTCCAAAACATGAGCGCAATGGTGACAACCAGGGGATTCAAATGCACGCGTCGTCCCACCACTTTGGGATAAAGAAAGTTCAAGCCCACCAGGTGCAGCGTCGTGATGAACGAAACCAGAATCAGGATGGTCCAGCCCTTGGTGGGGACAGCCAACGCTGCCATCAGCGGCGGTACGATCGCTAGCGGGAGTCCGACATACGGAGCCAGGCTGAAGAAACCGCTAAGAGGCGCGACAATGGCCCAGTACGGCACCCCCAGCAGGAAGAATCCCAGTGCGCTGGCGCCGCTGAGAAACAGCCCCAAAATGAAGTTACCGAGAACATACGCACGGGTCAGTTCACCCACGTTTGCCAGGCTCTTGCCGACCATGTAACGCTCTTCTCCACGGAAGAGCTGCAGCACACTTTTCCGTACGTGGTCGCTCCAGCTGAGCATGAAGTAGACCAGGAAAGGAATGAAGGAAAGCATCAGTATGGCGTGGAAGTATTGGGACATGTAGCCGTACATGATGGCGATGGCCGGCCTGGGTTCAGCGTGGATCTTAACTTCCTGGACAACCGGAGCCGGCTGATCGACAGGCAAGCCCGCCTTCCGCCGCCGGTTCTTCGCTGCATCCGCGGGTTTCTGCTGGATTTGCTCATCCTGATCGCGCAGCTTCTTTGGCAGCACTTTGTCCACAGTCGATTTCTCAATGTCTTCCAATTCGTCGCTGGTCTTGTCGAAGAGCTCATTCATGCGTGCTGAATAAGCGGGCAAGTCTTGGGTGAGGTGCGAGAACTGATGCCAGACAACTCCACTGAGGGCGTAGAGAGCCAAAATCGACAAGCCAATCACGACACCTGCCGCAGCCGGCCGAGGCAACCGTAAGCGCATCGCCAATTCGACGATCGGATCCAGAATGAACGCGAACATCGCCGAGATGATCAAGGTGATGAAAAAGCCGCGTCCATAGTAGAGAAGCGCCACCAAGGCTGCTAGTCCGAGCGACGTGATGCCGAATTGAACGGCTTTCTGAGCCGGTAGATACGGAGAGAGTATTGCCACAACGAAACGGCCGCGCGCCCACCAAAATCGCGCGCAGTGTGCAGGCCGTGAAGCCTAGATATGGTTACTCTAACACGCAGACCCTATAATTTGAGTTTGCCGAACTCAACTCTGATCGCTCCGGTTGGCCGCATCCTTGCACTGGACGTGGGAAAGAAGCGCATAGGTCTCGCGATAAGCGACGAACTGGGATTTACGGCACAAGGGCTGGAGACGCTACACCGGTCTCGCATCCGTGAAGACCTCGCTGGACTTGCCCGGCTCGCCCGCGAGAAGAATGTCGCGACAATCCTGGTCGGCAAACCTCTGCACATGAGCGGCTCGGTCAGTCGGCAGAGTGTCTACACGGAAGAGTTTGCAGAACGGCTCCGCGAGTGGACGGGATTGCCCATCGTTTTTTGGGATGAGCGTCTCACAACCGTCGAAGCGGAGCGAGTTCTGCGCGAAGGCGGAGCCACGCTCGAGGAAAGTAAACGCGCGGTCGATCGGATGTCGGCGGTCCTGTTGCTGGAAAGCTACCTGGAAAACCAGCGGATCTGTGCCGAATCCGAGGCGGATCCGGGTCCGGCCGAAGGCGGCCATGAGGATGAGGGCCCGGCCATTGGCTAACTTTCGAGGCTGTCTGGTACGCGTCATATTGCTGGGCTTGTTGGGCCTTGCTGCGGTTGCCGGCGCGCTTGCTTATTTGTGCTTCACCCCTTATCGGAACCCCGCTAAGCCCAGGGTCGAGCTGGGACGCGCAGAGGGCGCGGCCCGGTCCTTTGCAAGCGGAAGTTTCCTCGAGATTGAGCGCGGCACCAGTACATCCGCCATCGCGAAGGCGCTCGAAGAACAGGGCGTGGTCCGGTCGCAATATCTGTTTCTACTGGTGCGTGCCCTGCAGCCTCGGGCTCACCTGCAGGCTGGGGATTATCTTTTCGACCGCCCGCTCTCGCCCGTGGACGTCTTCGACAAGATCCGCCGCGGCGAAGTCTTCTTCGAGGAACTGCGCGTGCCGGAAGGCAGCAACATGTTCGACATTGCCGCGCTGCTGCGCAATTTGAACTCCGCCAAGCCCGAGGATTTTCTAAAAGTGGCGTCGGATCCGCAAATGATTATCGATCTTGATCCCAGCGCTCCCGACCTTGAAGGCTATCTCTTTCCGTCCACTTATCACGTGACACGCCAAACCACGGCCACGCAATTGTGCCGTTTGATGACGGAGCAGTTTCGAAAAGTGTGGTCGGCCGCGGGCGGTGAGCAACGCAAAGCCGACATCCACAAAATCGTCACCCTGGCATCGTTGGTCGAGAAGGAGACGGCCATTCCGGCTGAGCGCCCCGAAGTGGCGGCCGTTTTTGAGAACCGCTTGAAGATCGATATGCCGCTGCAATGCGACCCGACCACGGTGTACGCCGCACTGCGCGAGAACCGCTACAAGGGCGTCATTCACAAATCAGACCTGGCCAGCGCAAATCCCTACAACACCTATGCGCATCCCGGCCTGCCGCCCGGTCCTATTGCAAATCCGGGGGCGGCATCCTTGAACGCCGCCTTGCATCCGGCCGATGTCGACTATCTCTATTTCGTGGCCAAGGCGGATGGATCCGGGTCACACCAGTTTTCCTCCGGCCTGTCCGACCATGCGCGAGCAGTCGAAGCGTACCGTAAGCGTACGGGCAAATAGTTTTACGGCCGCTGTTCGGTACTCTCCGAGCCTGAAAGCAAGGGAATCCACTCCTCCTGATCGCCGATGGGCTGGCCCGGTGGCGCTTCCAACGGATGGGGCAGGTTTAACGATTTCGGATCACGCCCGAATTTCTCCAGCATCAGCAGCGTATAGCGGCCCTGAGCTTTTGTCTCCGCGTCGGCGCTTTGTGCCAAAACCGCAGCCTGCCGCTTTACATCATCCAGATGCGAGGTAGCAATGGCGCGAACTTGCGCCGGTGCCGCGCCATTGTCAGCCAGCGCCATCAGGTATTGGATGACCACGAAACGGGTGCTTCTAACCACCTCCGATCCCAGTCCTGCCGGGGTGTTCGCTCCCCAGGTTGCCGCTACCAGCTTCGTAATCACTTCGTCCAAACCCGGATTGTCTGGCGACTGTGCATGATATTGAACCAACCGCGCTGCCCGCTCGGGATTAAGAATTAAACTCACCGTAAGGTTGGCCGAGGCTTCGGCTCCCGCTAACGGATCGAACGTCAGCCCGGTGCGGAACGGGAAGGTTTCGCGAGTTCGAGGATAATCGGGTGGCCGGGGAGGAATCAATACCAGAATCCGGTCGGGGAGCGTCAGGGTCTCCGGCTTGATCGTCTCGAGCAGTGCAGCCAAGGCTCGTCGCTGTTCGGCGGCCGGCACAATCTTGGTAATGGGCTGCCCGTCACCCCGCAGCGCATACGTGTACTCGTTTCCACCTAACACCTTGCTGGCCGCTTCGGTCTGATAGCGGCACAGGAAATACAACGGGACCAATACTTCATCCAACGTACTCAGCGGCGCGCCTGTCTCAATGTTGTTTTCCCCGAACCGCGAAAGCGCAGCGGCCCGGATCTTCATCAGCCGATTCAGTTCATCCACTGCATTGGGGCCGTTATCCCAGAGATGCGACTTGGGATGCGCACTGCCAAACGGCCGGCTGTCTGCGTCCGTAATAAACGTGTCGCCTGTCGCAGCCGCGTCGAGAATAATTTTGTTCAGCGCCGCGTGCTCGTCCGTGCCCGGCGCGAACTGCGAATACCCGTAGGCGATTGAAACCTTGTCCCACTCTCCTATGCCTTTCGCGTAAGCGTCCGATAGGTCCACGGTTCCATCGGCAGAAAGCTTGAGCAGCGGAAACGGATAATCCATCACGGAGGCGCGGTTGTGGGTGCTGGCGAGGTAGTTGTGCTCCAAGCCCAGCGTGTGGCCTACTTCGTGCGCAGCCAATTGCCGTAGACGCGCATAGACCGCCTGCGTCATGGCGTCATGCGTATGGGAACCGGCCGCATGCGGCGCCAGCAAGCTTTCAAAAATCAAGTAGTCCTGCCGCCCGCGCAACGACCCCAGAGTGACAATACCCTTGATAATCTCGCCGGTGCGTGGATCCGACAGGCCCGACCCATATGACCATCCTCGGGTAGAACGGTGCACCCACTGGATGATGTTGTATCGAACATCCATCGGGTCGGCATCCGGCGGTAGAACCTTCACCTGGAAGGCATTCCGGAACCCAGCCGCCTCGAAGGCCTCATTCCACCAACTTGCTCCCTCAAGCAACGCCTTCTGAACATCCGGAGGAGCCCCCGAGTCCACGTAGTACACGATCGGCTTGACCGGCTCGCTGACGGCAGCCGTCGGGTCTTTCTTTTCCAGCCGGTGACGGGCGATCATGCGCTTCATGACGGGCTGATCAAGGGGAGCGGCAAAGTCCATGTAGTTGATCCCGAAGTAGCCTGCGCGGGGATCCTGGGCTCGCGGCTTGTAGTTTCCGTCCGGCAGTTCCACCAGCGATTGATGCTCGCGCACCGTGATGCTATCCGGGCTGGGCACCACATCCCTCACGAATTGGCCGGCCGGCTCGCCAGTGAGCGTGATGGTCATCTCTACTTCGGTATTCTTCGGGAACCCTTTGGTCATGGGCAGGTAGAACGCGCAGCGCGTTGGGTCCACCTTGTAGGTGCCCTGTTTCGTCATTGAAAGCTGCTGGGAAACACCTGCCGCATCGCGCAAGAAGAACGCCGTGGCGTCCACCAGCACAACCGGTCCGTCCTGGGCCGCGACGTCAAAGCCCCACGCCGCGGAGCGAGCAAAGGCTTGATCGGCTGCGCGCCGCTCCGATGGATTTTCGCTGACGGCACGGAATCCATAGTTCGATTCGATCAGTAGCACGCGTGGGCCGCTGCGCTCGAATTGGACTACTTTAGGCTCGCGCATCAGGCCGCGGTCCAGCCCGATATCATTCGATCCAACACCGGCCGGCAGAGAGTTAACGTACAAGAACTCCCGGTTCCACCGGCTGATCTCCATCCAGATCTTTCCGCCTTTTTCATCCCAGTAGATCGGCACGAATCCATCGATCTTCTGAAATCCTGCCACCTTTTTCTCGATGGACGGCAGATCGCCCGCAGCCGGCTGACCCACGGCTAATAACGACGAACTCAACAGTAAACTGATTGCAAATATGGGTCTCATGTATTGGATATCCAGGCACTTTAAAAAAGAAGAACAATCTTTCACGACAAAACAGCCATAACTGACTATATGTGGTAGCTTACTTGGACGAGAACGTGCGTTGAGCTCACAACGTGAAATCCTGCTGATCGAAGACAATCCCGGCGATGTCCGGTTAATGCGCGAAGCCCTCCGGAATGCCGATTCCGGGGCAACGCTTCGAGTGGTAAACGATGGCGACGAAGCCTTGCGTTACCTGCGTCAGGAAGGCGAGTACGTGGATGCCCGGCGCCCCAGCTTGATATTCATGGACTTGAACCTGCCGAAGTCCGACGCGCGCGAGTTGCTGGTCCATCTGAAGAGCAACCAGACCTTGAAAGTAATCCCTGTGGCAGTGCTCACCACCTCCGACGCCGAGCGGGATATACGCGAGATTTACGAACTTCACGCCAACTGTTATTTGCGAAAGCCGGCGGATCTCGATTCCTATTTCGAGACCATCCGGCAGGCGGTCTATTTCTGGCTCACCGTGGCAGTTGTGCCGTCTGAATAATGCGGTTCCGCGCGAGCCGCTGAGAGCGTTTCCGATGGCCGCCATTCTGCTATGATTGCGGCGCATGAGTGACTACTCGATTGGTGTTGACCTGGGCGGCACGAACCTGCGGGCCGCGGCAATCGATCGCAGCGGAAACATCCTGGCGCGAGCCTCTTCAACCACGCACGATCCCGACAGCCGCGATGCCATCGTCGGCGGCATCGTGACGGCTATCCACGCTGTGCGGTCTGAAGTAAAGGGCGGGACGCTCCTGGGCGTTGGTATCGGCATTCCCGGATACATCCAAATGAGAACCGGTGTCGTCATCGGCTCAGCCAACCTTCCCGGTCTGGATGGCTTCCCTTTTCGCGATGAAGTCCGCAAACGCGTGGACGCGGACATCATCCTCGAAAACGATGCCAACGCAGCCGCGCTCGGCGAGCAGTGGATGGGCGCCGGCCGCGACCGGAAAGAACTCGTGCTGGTGACCCTCGGGACGGGCATCGGCGGCGGCATCATCGTCGATGGCCGAATTCTGCACGGCTTCCTTGGCATGGCAGGCGAGATCGGTCACATGACCGTGATTCCCGACGGCAACCCCTGTGGCTGTGGGAATTATGGCTGCCTGGAGAAGCATGCCTCAGCCACTGCCATCGTGAGCATGGCCCGCGCGCTCGGCCTGGGTGACTACAACCTCACCTCGGAGGACGTCTACAAGCTGGCTGTCGGCGGCAGCCAGCGGGCGCAGGCCGTGTTTGACAGCATGGGCCGTGCCCTCGGCATGGCGCTGGCGAATCTCATCAATGTCTTTAATTTCCCCCTTTACCTGCTCAGCGGAGGCGTCTTGCCCGCCTGGGATCTGTTCACTCCGGCGATGTTTGAGCAAGTAAGAAAGCGTTCGTTTACCTTCACTCGCACCGACACGAAGATCGAAAAGGCCACTCTCGGAAATGAAGCGGGCCTTTTTGGCGCGGCCTACCTGCCATTTCAGATTGCAGAGCGCGGCGCCGAAGCGGTCATCAGCTAAGGATCTGGAGAATCTCATGTACTGGCTCGGCCTTGATATTGGCACCGGTGGCTCGCGTGCGTTACTGGTGGACTCCCAAGGGATCGTCCGGCATGCCTTTACCGCCCCTCACGAGGAGATGGCCATGGCCCGGCCGTTGTGGGCCGAACAGGATCCCGCGGACTGGTGGAGAGCGTCCCAGGCAGCGATTCAGGGGGTGTTGCGCCTTGCCGGCGCCGATGGCTCGTCCGTAAAAGGCGTGGGCTTGTCCGGGCAAATGCATGGTCTCGTCCTCCTGGATTCAAGCCGCCAGGTCATTCGACCTTCGCTCATCTGGTGCGATCAGCGAAGCCAGGAGCAGGTCGATTTCATCAATGCCAAGGTTGGCAAACAGAAGGTCCTCGACTATACCGCCAATCCGGTGCTAACCGGCTTTACTCTCCCCAAACTGCTCTGGGTTCGCGACCATGAACCTCAGAACTTTGCGCGCGTCAGTAAGATGCTGCTGCCCAAGGACTACGTTCGTTTTCAGTTAACCGGGGAATTTGCAACCGAGGTCTCCGACGCAAGCGGCACCTCACTCTTCGACGTTGTGAATCGCCGCTGGTCAGCCGGTATGACCGGCGCACTCGGCTTGGATGCCGCCATCCTGCCCAAAGCCTACGAGTCGAGCGACGTCACCGGAGCCATATCGAAACAGGCGGCTGAACTCACCGGCCTGCGCGAGGGCACGCCGGTAGTGGGCGGCGGAGGGGATCAGGCGGCCAGCGCCATCGGCAATGGCATCGTTGCCCCCGGTTACGTATCCTGCACCCTCGGCACATCAGGGGTTGTTTTCGCCTATCTCGAAAAACCAGCCTACGATGCGGCCGGCCGCGTCCACACCTTCTGCCACGCGATTCCCGGCGTTTGGCACGTCATGGGCGTCACCCAGGGCGCGGGCTTGAGCTTCCAGTGGTTCCGAAACCGCCTCGCCCCCACCCCTTCCTACGACGATCTAACCGCCGAAGCGGCTGCTTCGCCGGCCGGCTCACAAGGCCTGTTCTGGCTGCCCTACCTCATGGGCGAACGGACCCCACATCTCGATGCCCTGGCGCGCGGCGCATGGGTCGGTCTCACCGCCAAACACGCTCGCGCTGATCTGATCCGATCCATCCTCGAAGGCGTTAGTTATAGCCTGCGCGATTGCCTGGAAATCATTGCCGGGATGGGTGCTCCCATCTCGCTCGTCCGCTTGTCCGGGGGTGGCGCGGCGAGCCCGTTCTGGCATCAGCTTTTCGCCGACATCTTCGGCAAACGTGTCGTAACACTAGAAACCAAGGAGGGCTCGGCTTACGGCGCCTCACTGCTAGCGCTCGTCGGCACCGGCGAATACGGGTCGGCTCGCGAATTGTGCAATCAGGCCATCAAGGAATCGGCTGTGAAAGAGCCCGAGGCCGGCAGCGCCGCCTTCTACAACCGTGCTTACGAAATCTACCGGTCGCTGTACCCCGCCCTCAAAGAGACCTATCAAGCCATTTCACATCTCGGAAGCGATCAAGTGTAAGCCGCCCGCTGACTAACAGTCGGCGAAACCCTTACACTAGGGTCGATGGCCGAGCCCCTCCATAGTCAGCGTGATGCCGCCCAGTTCTGCGACGTCAGCCTCCCTGTTCCGGTGGACCGGCTCTTCACCTATGAACTCCCCTTGACCCTGCGCCATCGCGCTCGCCCGGGTTCCAGGGTCCTGGTTCCCTTTAGCAATCGCCGGCTCATTGGCTTCATTCTGAACTTGCGCCACGATTCTGACACCGCTCCCGCGCGTGAAGTCCTGCGGCTGCTGGACGAATGTCCCGTCCTCGACGCGGATATGCTGCGCCTCGGTCAATGGATCGCCGAATACTACTGTGCCCCGCTGGGCGAAGTTCTGCGCGGTATGCTCCCGCTAGCGGGCGAGACCCGGAAAACGCTTACTTACGCCTTGACCAGCGCCGGCCGCGACATCGCCCGCCAGCTATCGATTCATGAGGACGAGAGCGCAACCACCCGGATCGTCCGGCTTCTCGATGAGAAACCGCGCACGCTCGAGTACGTCAGCCGTAAGATCGAGCGCGCGAAGCCCGCGCTCCAGTCGCTCCTGAAGCGCGGATGGATCTCAGCCACCGAAGAACACTCGGATCGCGATCCGCTGCGCGCATCCAGCGATCGCCTGCGCGTCGAGTTTCGCGAACGTCCCGCGGAAGGATTGAAGCTCAAAAAGGCCGAACGTGAATTGCTTGCGTTCCTGGAGTTGCACCCCGGCGCCCACGAACTCAAAGACCTGACCGGCCTCCTCAAGAAGGCCCGTGAGGCAGCACGCGCGCTGGCGCGCCGCGAGTTGATTACTCTGACCACCGAAATGGAGATCAGCACAGACGGCTTCGAACGGCCCACACCGGAACTGAACCCGCACCAGCAATCGGCTTTTGACGCCATCGCGCAAGCGCTGGCTGCCCGCCAGTTCCAGCCCTTCCTGCTGCACGGAGTAACCGGATCCGGTAAAACCGAAGTCTATATGCGGGCCATCGAAGCGACGCTCGAGCGCAATCTTAACGCTCTTCTGCTGGTACCCGAAATCGCGCTGACCCCCGCCGTCGCGGGCCAGTTCTTTCATCGCTTCGGCCGCCAGGTCGCCATTCTCCATTCGGCTTTCAGTGAATCCGAGCGCGCCGAGCAGTGGCGCCGCATTCGCGAAGGGAAGGCTCGCGTGGTGGTGGGCACTCGCTCCGGCGTCTTCGCGCCGGTCCAGAACCTGGGGCTTATCATCATCGACGAAGAGCACGACGCCAGCTACAAGCAGCAGGACACGCCTCGCTACAACGGCCGCGACGTCGCACTGGTTCGCGCCAAGAACGCCCATGCTGTAGCGATTCTTGGCTCGGCCACGCCGAGCATTGAAACCCGTTTCAACGCCTCCTCCCAAAAGTACGGCTTGCTTCGCCTGCCCGAGCGTGTCGCACAGCGGCCGATGCCCCAGGTCGAGATTATCGACATGCGTCAGGAATTTCTGGAGACCAGGCGCCAGGACACCTTCTCGCGAAAGCTGCTCGAGCAAATCGAAGAGCGCCTCAAGAACCGCGAGCAGGTCATGCTGCTGCTGAACCGCCGCGGTTTCTCCAGTTTCATGGTGTGTCGCGCCTGTGGCGAGCGCCTGCCCTGCGTGAATTGCTCGGTCACGCTGACCTATCACAAGCGCGACCGCCGCATGCTGTGCCACTATTGCGGCTACGCGGAGAAGGTTCCGTCGATTTGTCCGAAGTGCGGCAGCGACCACGTCCAGTTCCTGGGAACCGGGTCCGAGCGTGTCGAGGCGGAACTGTTCGCCCACTTTCCCACCGCCCGCATCGCGCGCCTCGACCGCGACTCTACCAGCAACAAAGGCTCCTTCGAAGAGATCCTGCGGGCGTTTCGCAACGGCGATATCGACATCCTGGTTGGCACCCAGATGATCGCCAAAGGGCACGACATCCCCAACGTGACGCTAGTCGGTGTCGTCCTGGCCGACATTGGCCTCTCGATGCCCGACTTCCGCGCCGCCGAACGGAGCTTCCAACTACTGACCCAAGCCGCTGGACGCGCCGGTCGGGGCGACCTCGCCGGCCAGGTGGTGATCCAGACCCTGAATCCAGATCATTACGCCATCCAGTTCGCCGCTGCTCAGGATTACGAAGGCTTTGCCAAGAAAGAGCTGGATTTCCGCAAATGGCTTCGCTATCCTCCGTTCTCCGCTTTTGCCAATGTCCTGGTTCGCGCCGGCAAACAGGAGGACGCCTTGCGAATGGCCACCGCCATCGGCTATCTCCTCAACCCGCCGCCCGAAGGCACCAAAGTGATGGGCCCCGCCGAAGCCCCTGTGCCGCGGCTCAAGAACGAGTACCGCTACCAGATCCTGCTCAAATCGGCCCTACGCAGCACCCTCCGCAAGACGCTCGATCGGGTACGCCAGTATGCCGCCGATCAGAAATGGCCTGCGACGGCACTGGTCATTGATATCGACCCGCTGAGCCTGATGTAAGAGCAAAACGCTGAACGGAGCCGCGACTGTGAAGGAGCGAACGCATCGCCCGGAGAGCAAACGATCCCCGTTGCGAAAACACTGATTGGGGGCCTCAACATCAGCCGTCCCTGATCCTAAACGGGTCAACAGTGAGTTGTTACGCTGATTGGCATGCGCCCTCAACCCCTCATCGCCGTAACTGATGTGGAAGCAAGTAGCAGATGGTATCAGCATCTGCTGGGCTGCCGAAGCAAGCATGGGGGCTCCGAATACGAACAATTGGTTTCGAATGGCCAACTTATCCTTCAGCTGCACCGCTTCGAAGTAGAACACGAGCACGGTCCGATCGGCGATCGGAATGACAAGCCATACGGAAACGGCGTCTTGCTGTGGTTCGAGGTAGACGACTTCGATGCGGTCATCGAACGCTCCCGTGAACTGGGTGTAGAGATTGTCGTGCCCAAGCATCGAAACCCTCCTGATGGTGCGGGCGGTCCGAACCATTGGGAATGTTGGATGCGGGACCCGGACGGCTATGTCGTCGTGGTTGCCAGCCCGTACGGGTCGGCTGGCGGTAGCTGGCGTCCTGGGCAGTAGAATGCCGACTGTGAGGAGACGCGTAGCGCCTGCCGGCACCCTCGACATTTACTCATGTCTCGCCGGATGTTAAACTTGAGTTGCTTGCGGCGGTTGTAGCTCAGTTGGTAGTAGCGCCAGATTGTGGTTCTGGATGTCGTGGGTTCGAATCCCACCAGCCGCCCCAGTAACTCTTTGTCCGGTAAGCCACCGTCGACCGTATGACTGTGTCCATTGAGGTTTCGAGGGAACAGCTAGCCGCCCTCAAGGCAAAGGCCGCAGCGCAGGGTCTTACCCTTCAGGAGTGGCTGCGCAAGCTTGCGGAGGAGAATGAATCCGATCAACCAGCCAAGCCGTTCAAGTCGGGCTACGGGATGCTGGCCAAGTATGGCCGTGCTCCGTCGGCTGAGGAAATCGACGAAAACCGTCGAGAGATGTTCCGCAGCTTCGCAGAAGACTCTTAATGATCGCGGCCCTAGCCGACACCCACGCCGCGCTTTGGTATCTCTTTGCGGATCAGCGCTTGTCAGCTTCGGCCAAGTCAGCATTTGGTGACGCTGCGACTTCCCGGCGCAAAATTGTCTTGTCGTGATTAGCTTGGCCGAGGTTGTGTACCTCGTAGAGAAGGGCCGCGTTCCGGCCTCTGCGTACACTGACTTGCAAGAGGCACTGCACGATCCCGACCACGTTCTTCAGGAAGCGCCGGTAACCGCCGAAATCATCGACACGATGTTGACTATTCCGCGCGTTGACATTCCAGATATGCCGGACCGTATTGTCGCAGCGACGGCGGTGTATTTTGGCGTGCCGGTCATCAGCCGCGATGGCCGCATCCGCACATCGGGCGTGCGAACCGTCTGGTGAGGCTCCGGCCCGGGTGAGGTTCTCTGCTTCGGATGTCATGACCGAAACTAGTTCAAATGAATCGCCATTGCCTGGACTTGGTGTTATAAACCCGTGCCGATGCTATGCTGAATCGGCACCAAAAACATGGCTTCAGCGATCAAGACATTTGAAGAATGGATCGTGAAGTACCGGAAGCAAGACAGTATCCGTGGCGATCTGGCGAAAGACATGGCCCGGGACAAAAAGTGGCCGACAGGTATGGGTATAGAGATCTACCGCGCTCACGTCGGGATGCACGCCCGCGAGGCTCTTGATGAAGCTTGGAAAACCTATCAAGCTTACGTAAGGCGCGAAAGCCAAGCGAAGTAGCGAAACTTGTGTGTGAAGGCCGCCTCAATGCTGGGCACGTTTTATACGGTGAACGGAATTCCGCGCTTTCTCGTGAGTGACAGTTTTGCGCTCTCCCGGGAAGCATTCCACGAATTTGGAGGGTTCGACCAATCCTTTTCGCTACCTGCGGCGGAAGACCGTGAGTTTTGCGCAAGCTGGGTGCAGTCCGGGGGCCAGATGCGCTACTGTCGGGAAGTCGTCGTGCACCACGCTCATGCGCTGACGACAAAGGAATTCTTGCGCCAGCATTATCGATATGGGCGACGAGCCTGGCACTTTCACGATCTCTGCCGGGCGCGGGATTGGGAGGAGCCGCGTTTCCAGCCTCCGAGCTTTTATTTCGCTCTGCTGCAATATCCGCTCCGAAATGCAGACTGCCGAACCGTCGACCGCTTAGGGCACTGCATCTTGTTTTCTCGCCTCGCAGGCCGCCAACGCAGCTGGTTTTTTTCGCGAGCTTATAACCGGCCCGCGTGCTGAGGCGGCAGCTATGAATAAGCACCTCGGGTCGAATTCCTAGCCATTCGAAAGCATCCGATGCGCCGATTTCGCAGCTTACGCGGAAGCTCCACTCAATAACTTGTCTATAATCATCGGAGAGAGCTGCCACTGTATCTCACAGCCGTCGTGGTGCTCTCTTGCCGCTTACCCTTCATGGCTTCAATCCCAGGCCGCCATTTCGTTCGTAACTTCGTCACCAAACAGCACCTGCTGATGCAACTCGTCCGGCGCGATTTTCAACAGCGCTTCGTTGGCTCGGCCGCCGGATGGTTGTGGGGTTTTATACAACCGCTGGTTCTGCTGTTGAGCTGGGTATTCGTCTTCCGCGTCTGCTTGCACAGCAAGGTGCCCGCCGGCGAACCGACCGACAATTACGTGATGTTTCTCGCCTGCGGTTATCTTCCCTTTCTCCTCTTTCAGGAGACCGTGACGCGCTGCTCAACCAGCTTGGTCGACAATGCGAACCTCATCACCAAAACCGTTTTTCCGTCCGAGTTTATTCCGGTCGCCATTTTCTTCTCCACACTCGTGCAGCATCTACTGGCCTTAAGCATCGTGCTGCTCGCGGTTTTCGTGTGGCTGCGGCACGCCAGTCCCTGGATGCTGATGCTGCCCTTCTACACGCTCGCCATCGGGTTTCTGGCCATTGGCGTCGGCTGGATCGTCTCGGGCCTCCAGGTCTATCTGCGCGATACGTCTCAAGTGCTCGTGCTGATCCTGACCTTCTGGTTCTGGGTCACGCCCATCTTCATCGTGGAATCGCAGTACCCTGCCAAACTCCGCTTCCTGTTGCGCCTGAACCCGCTCGCCTACATGGTGCGCGCCTATCGCGACCGTTTGCTCTCAGGCCGTGTTCCTGCATGGAATGAAATAGCGATCACCGCACTCTATTCAGCCGCCGTGTTCATTCTGGGCGGTCTGTTCTTCCGCCAGGTGAAGCGCGGCTTTGCCGACGTGCTGTAGGCGTTCTTCGCGTCCCTCACCACCGTGATGACCTAAGGCCGCTGTTCTCGCGATCCCTCCCGCAGGCTCCGGTATTTTCGCAACAGCTCATACATCACTACAGCCCCCGCGCTCGCTACATTCAGGCTGTGCTTCAGCCCGAGCATCGGGATACGCACGTGCGTATCACACAGCTCCAGTAGCTGGCTGCCCAGCCCGTCTACCTCGTGCCCGAAGAGGATGCAGCTCGGAAACTGCGGTTTCCAGTCGAAAAGATCAACCGCCCGTGCACTGGTTTCAATCGCCACGATCTCGTAGCCATGACTCCGCAGGCCGCGTATCCGCTCCACCGGATCGGAAACGGACTGCCACGGCACGCGCTCCTCGGCGCCCAGGGCCGTCTTCGCGATCGCCTTCTTGGGCGGCCGCGCCGTAATCCCGCTGAGATAAATGCGCTCAATGCCCGCGCCATCCGCTGTACGGAAGAAGGCGCCCACGTTGTACATGCTGCGCACGTTATCCAGCAATAAGCTCACCGGCAGACGCCAGCCGTCGTAGGGCGTGGCTGCCGCCGTTGCCGCGTAGGGAATCCTCTCCATCGTCCTTCAGCTTAAGCGAGGCTCGACCTACCATGCCCGATCCGCGCCGAGAAGGTTTCACTTGCTACAATTTGATCTCGGGGCTCGCCAATCGGCTAATCAACATGGATCTCGATCAGCTCCACACTTTTCTGGAGATCGTTCGCCTGAAAAGTTTCTCGAAGGCCGCGCAGACCTGCTACCGCACGCAGCCCGCCATCAGCGCGCAGGTTCGCCAGCTCGAACAGGAGATGAATACCACCCTCTTCGAGCGCCTCGGCACCAAGATTTCACTCACCGTCGCCGGTGGCATTTTCGCCGACTATGCCGAACAGATCCTCGCGCTCCGGCGGCGTGCCCAGGATGCCATCAACGAGTTGGAGAAAGTGCCGCGCGGCGAGCTCGTCATCGCAGCCAACGAAGCCACCTGCATCTATGTGCTGCCCACCGTCTTCGCCGAGTTTAAGAAGCAGTTCCCCAACGTGCAGCTGTCGGTCGACCGCTCCTACGGCTCCCGCGTGGTGCAAGCCGTCCTCGACAACCTCGCCGATTTCGGCATCACCCAGCTCCCCGTTCAGGAGAAAAAACTCCAGGTCGTCAAAATTCATTCCGACGAAATCAAGCTGTTGGTCCCGGCTGGGCATAAACTGGTATCGAAAGAACAGGTGAGACCGCAGGACCTGGTCGGCCATCAGCTCTTGTTGCCCAAGACGGGAACCACCCGGGCCCGGTTGAATGAGTGGCTCGATCCGGTGGAAGATCAACTCACGGTCTCGATGGAGCTCGACTCTACCGAAATGATTAAACGCTTCGTGATGGCGGATCTCGGGTTATCGTTTCTCGCTGCTTCGCATTGCAGCGAGGAGGTAGAAGCGGGCAAGCTCGCCGCCTTATCGCTTGGGCCCGAGCCCATGATCCGTCGCGTCGGCCTGATTTACCGCAAAGACAAGTCGCTCGCCAAGGCCGCTCTGGGATTCATTCAGGTAACTCTGGAGAACGCCGGTATTGGCGCGGGCATGCCGCCACAAGCACAACGCCTTCCCCGGGCCGCAAATTCGCTCTTGTAAACCTATGCCCAGCCGAACGCCCAGGTTGACCGCCAAGACATCCACGATCTACATCGCGACGGCCAGCCAGACGCACGTTTACCGTTCGGTGGGTGAGGTGCCGCCGCCGCTGCGCCGCCGCCTGGAAGAGACCACGACCGGCGCCAATTCTGCCACCATTCTGATTGCCGATAAGCGCGGGCGCGTTGAATTGGTTCGCGCGTTGCAAGGTCTGCCGTCCGATGTCCAGTCCCGCCTCGCTCGAACCATACAGTCCCGGCGCGCGAAGGCCGAGGCCCAGCGCGTCCCCCCGCCGCCCAAACCCCACCACACGGTCCGTTTCTGGGTCGAACTCCTCCTTCCATTTGGGGTGGGCGTTGCTTTGTGGCTTCTGCTGACCTTGCATTCCTAGAGCCACACAGCCGCCCCCTTTAAAGCCATTTAACTTTGCACCCGATATGGGGGATATGGAAGCTGCTACTCCAACATCCGGATTTGACTCTATCGTCCACTTGCCGACAGCTGTTCCCGATGCGCCCCGAATAGATGCCCCCTGCCGTGTGCTGGGCTTTGGCGGCAACCGGCTGGCCCTGCTCACCGACCGCGATATTCCGCTTTGCGCTCCCCTCAGCGTCGAGCATGATGACGCGCTGTACTTAGGCGAGGTCGTCAAGTCGTGTGTTGCGGCGCGAACCGCTGGTGCGCACCTAAATCACACCAACTACCACATTGAGGTCGTCATCGAGCAAGTCCTCAGTGGCTTGGAGAGCCTGGTCGCCCTGCGCGCCCGCCTCCTCGACGAACAGGCCCGGGCAGATGAACGGTTTGTCGAAGAACCGCGCCGCGACGACCACAACAACAGCGCCGTTCCAGTGCCGGTTCGGAAGCACCGCGGCTAAGCACGTTCCTTGCCGTGGCGACTCGCCCTAGACTCGCGGTCAGAAAATCGAGCCGATCCGCGTTAATCAGCGGCCCATCAAGAGCTTATTTGCGATCAGTCAACCGAATTACCGCGTCCCCGAATCGCAGGTCGTTTATGCTGCAAAGTAGAGGTTTGCCTTCGAACCCGAGCCGGCTCGGGCGGAGTCTGCCTCACGAATCGTTATGAGCAACCGTGTCGTAATCTTCGGAAGTGGTGGCCAACTGGGAGTGGAACTGTGCCGGGTTTTTGAAGGACGCGGCTGGTCCGTTAAGCGCTTCGACCGCCAGATGCTCGATATCACCAATTCCCAGGCGGTGGAAGCCGGGCTGGCCCAGGCCGACCCGCAGTTGGTGATTAACTCCGCCGCCTACAATCAGGTGGACGTCGCCGAAAGTGAACCCCTTGCGGCGTTTCAAGCCAACGCTTTGGCCGTCCGGAACATCGCCATGGCCTGCCGCCAGGTGGATGCCCAGTTGGTGCACTTCTCCACAGACTACGTTTTTGACGGAACCAAGGGCTCCCCCTACGTCGAGACGGACCACACCCACCCCATGGGGGCCTACGCGGTCTCGAAACTGGGAGGCGAATTGTACGCGCAAGCGTATCTGGACAATCCGCTGGTCATTCGAACCTCGGGCGTCTTCGGACCGGGCGGACTATTTACGCCGCGCGGCAATTTTGTGGAGCTGATGCTTCGCCTCGCCAGGAGTGGCAGCCCAATCCGAGTGGTGGAGGATCACGTCGCGTCGCCCGCCTATGCGCCGGCGGTCGCCGAGCGCACCGCCGATCTGATCGGGAAGGGTCTGGGCGGCGTATTCCATATCGGCGGGGGCGAGGCGATTTCCTGGTATGAGTATGCGCGCATGATCTTCTCCCTCGCCGGCCTTAAGCCCGAATTGAAGCCGACCAACGAACGTGAATACCGCACTGCCGCCCGGCGCCCGAAATTCTCCGCCCTCTCGAATTCCAAGCTGGAAGCGGCTGGTGTCGCACCCATGCCGCCGCTACGTGAGGCCGTGAAGGCTTACCTGGAAGCGCGCGAGAAAGCTACTGCCCACCGTTCTTCGTAGCGTAGTAACCCTTGCGGGCCTGTACGATCAGATCGGGCTGCTTCACCTTGATTTCGATCTTCCGATACGACCCATCGCGCGCCGTGTTGGAAGGTGTGTAGCCCAGCGTGTACTGGTTCCGCAGTTCTTCCTGCAGTTCTTTAAAGACATCCTGGAGCGTGTGCTTGCGGTCTACCGTGAAAACGTGCCCTCCGGTTTCGGTTGACATCTTTCGAAGATCGCCCTCGCCACCACCGCCAAACCCTCCCCCATATCGGCTGTAGAAGTACGGATCCACGTAGTAGAAGCTGTAGACGATCGTGTCCGACTTCTGCGCCTGCTCGACCGCATTTTTCACCGTGTAGTAGCTGCCCTGATCCTCACCATCCGTGATCAGCACCAGTGCCTTGCGCCCGACTTCGCCGCGCAGCTTCTCCGTCGCCGCCAGGTACACGGCGTCAAACAGTAGCGTGCCCTTAGGCTTTCCAATGCCCGGCACCGCGCCGGGGTTCATGATCGGGCCGCCGCCGTCCGCATGCAGGTCTTTCAGCCCCGCCATCAATAGCCGGGGCGAGTTCGTATAATCCTGCAGCAAGTCGGTACTCTTGCCGAAGGAAATCAAAAACGCTTCGTCTTTCGGGCGGATCACGCTCGCAAAAAAGGAGGATGCCGCATTTCGCTCGATGTCAATCAGGTTCTCCTGGCTGGCACTGATGTCGATCAGCAAGCCCAACGTAAGCGGGATATCCGTCTCGCGGGAGAACCGCTGGATCTCCTGCTTCTTCCCGTCTTCATACAACTCGAAGTCCTCTTTGTTGAGGTTGGGAATCAACTGCCCCTTTTTCGTGCGTACTGAGAACAGGATGTTGACCAGATCGACATCCACTCGAATCACGGTCTGATCATCGGGCGGTGGTGGGTTCTGCTGGGGGGATTGTGCAGTTTGAGCGCGGGCGGCCCCGAACCAAGCCGACATCCCAACGCCCGCCAGGAAACAGGCCAAGGCGGCCAGAGTCACGTTCCGAAACACTCGTCCTACCATCGTTTATTAGCTTATCGCTCCCCGCTAACCCCCGCTCTGATCCGGTCGGCGTAAAGTCCGTCACTATCTCTGACGGATGACGGTCGTTGCCTGTTTCAAACACCTCAGGGGCATTGATCAACGCTCGCCTCGGCTCGAAAATTCTGTGTGAGAATGATTGAAAATGAAAGGAGTGTTTGATGCATAGTCGGATCCGCCCGCTGCTCCTGCTCATCGCGGCGCTGTGCTGCTTCGCGCTGCCGCTCGCCGCCGAATCGGTCTCCGGAACTTTGAGCGGCGACTCAACACTTACGCCCACCGGCACACCGGGAGTTTACATTCAAAACTTCTCGGGTCTTGGAGACGATCTGTCGCTCGGAAGCTTCACTATTGCGTCAATGTCAACCGCCGATTTCTCGAACCCGCCACGCATCACCATTACGGGCCGGACGTTCAAAGAGACTTTTGTCACCGGGACGCTGTTCGGCACGAGTTCGGGAGACGGCACTGCGACCGGAAACGGGACCGCAACCATCTCGATTGACCTCGCGTTCACCGGCGGCACAGGCAAGTTCGCCGGTGCCACCGGCGAAGCCACTTTCAGCGGAACCATCACTCAGACTTCGGCAACCACGGAAAGCCTCACCGGCAACTATGTCGGAAGTCTCACCCCTTTTCCGGAACCAAGCAGCCTTCCCGTCTTTGCATTTGTGAGCCTGATTATGCTTGGCTATGCGGCAGCAACCCCGCGACTGCGGCGGCGGCGCGAGGAGCGTGGTTAGAATCTTCTGAAGTCCGAGACGCCGGGAAAACGACTTGAACTCGCACGCTTCATAATGGGTAAAACATCACTGTGAAGCGCGCACTCACTCACCTCCGTAAAGCCGATCCGGTTCTCGCCGGCATCATCAAGACGGTTGGACCTTACCAGCTGCTACTACGGGAACCGACCATCGAAACCCTCTGCCGCTCGATCGTCTACCAGCAGGTCAGTCGCAATGCCGCCGCCACCATCTTCGGCCGCCTCAAGAAAGCTGTGGGCCGCACTTTCAACGCGCGAAACATCCTGAAGCTATCTCCGGAAGAGTTGCGCGCCTGTGGTCTTTCTCAGCAGAAAACGGCCTATATCCGCGACCTGGCCGATCGCGTACTCCGCAAAGAGATCGATTTCCGGCGTCTGCCTGAGATGACCGACGAGGATGTCATTGAGCACCTGACGCGCGTCAAAGGAATCGGCGTCTGGACTGCTCAAATGTTTCTCATATTCGCCCTCGAGCGGCCCAACATCCTGCCGGTTGCCGACCTGGGGGTACGCAACGCCATCATGAAAGCTTACGGTCTGACGGAAGCCCCGGCGGCTGCCGATTTGGTCAAGATCGCAGAGGCATGGCATCCGTATTGCTCGGTTGCGACCTGGTATTTGTGGCGCAGTCTCGACAGTCCGGCCGAGATCTGAGCAACGTTTAGAAGCTGATCTCAGCCGGGAAAAACTCGGCCATCAAATCGTCGTAATACGGCTTCACTTCTTTCAGTTTCGGCCGATCGGCGCCCTTCGAGTACAGGTCGTACGGGTTGAACTTCCGTACCCAGCCGAACATCTCGACATCATGATCGTTCATCAAATGGCGATAGGCGCCGTGCCGGTGAGCCGCGTAGAACGAGTGATAGCGCAGCATATACTGCGCCGGCTCGGGCAAATAGTTCTTCGTGACAAAGTAAATGTATTCGTCGTGGCCCCACGACATGTCGACCTTGTCCAGTCCGCAGTTCGGCTCGTAGACGCCGTGGAGCGTCTGATATTCGGGAACCTTGCTATCGGGATTCGCGGCAAAAAACTCCGGAAAGACAATCTGGTCCGAATAAGCGCAACCCACCGGGAAGGTGTCGCCAACCACAGCCCACTGCGGTTCGCCATACAAGCAAAGCACCTTTCCCAGATCATGAACCAAGCCGGCCGCCACAAACCATCGCGGATGGCCGTCCTTGCGGATCGCCTCGGAAGTCTGCAGCAGATGTTCAATTTGGGTGAGGTCGGTATCAGGATCGCTGTCGTCAACCAGCGTGTTCAGGTAATCCAAAGCCGACCAGATGCTCATTTGGCCGCGCTGCAGTGCCAAAAACTCGCGCTTCTTGGCCAGCACAAAATCACGCGTCTGGTGCGTGTGGTTCTGGCGGTAGAACTCCGTCACAGTCGGATTCGCATCCGCCTGATAGTTACGGAATTCCTCTTCGCTTTTGCCTTGCTTATAGCGCTCAGCAACAAAGTCATCCCAATCGTCGACCGATTTCATGGGACCTTTGGCTTCACTGACTGATTGTGCGTGCATGTTTAATCCGGCCTCGAAGCGAACAGGATGCTGAAAGGCATAAACCACCTACCGTGGCACAGGCCTTCAGCCTCTGAAAGATCCTCCAACAGCCTCTCTTCAGTGTAAGCCGATTTCCTCCAGCACCGCCGCGCCTCAGCAATCGCAGCCACAGGCCAGCTCAAGAAATGTTGCGGTGTGCGCAAAAGCCGTTTAAGATGCGAAGGCAATGCGTTCAATCCTCCTTTGCCTGCTGATGGCAGTCCCTCTCGTCGCCGACGATCTGACCGATCTCTCCAACGACTTCTGGAACTGGCGAGTCTATGAGCAGCCGTTTTCAGAAGACGACATTCCCCGCCTCGATCGGCCCCCGAACTTCGTCACTGACTGGTCCCCGGAGAAAGTGGCCCAACGGCGAACGGAACTGGCCGCCTTCGAGGGCCGCTTCAAAGCGATCGACGTGAGCGGCGAGTCGATTCCACTTCAGGTGGACTACCGGCTCATCGGTTCCGCCTTGGCGCGAGCCCGTTGGGAATTCGATATCGAGCGCGGCTGGCAGCGCAATCCCGTTTTCTACATCCAGCAAACATTGGGAAGTATCCAGTTGTTACTGCTGCCGCCGCCACCCTTCGACGCGACACGTCAGTCGGAATTGGTCAAGCGAATGAAATCGATTCCCGCAACCGTTAAGTCAGCCGAGGCAAACCTCACTGACATGCGGCAGCCATTTGCCAAACTGGCCATCGACGCCCTGGAAGATGTCCCAGCGCGCTTTGCCGCCATGGTCAACGCCCTTGGTCCGCAGTTGGACGAGGCCTCACGCCAGGAACTACTCAAAGCGATGCCGGCCGCGATTGACGCCCTGTTGCAGTTCCGCTCGTGGCTCCAGGAAAAACTGGAATCGCTGCCTCCGGATACCGCTATCGGTCGCGAAAACTACGAATACTTCCTTAAGCAAGTTGCGCTGCTTCCCTATTCGCCCGAGCAGTTGCTCGCCATGGGCCGCCAGGAGTGGGAGCGTAGCGTTGCGTTCGAATCCTACGAAGCATTGCGGGATGCCAAGTCGCCCGAGCTCACCTTGTTTCCAAATCAGGCCGCGCAAATCGAGCGGGAGGCGAAGGACGAACAGGACATTCGCGATTACTTGATCAGCCACAAATTGCTGAGCGTGCCGGTCTGGATGAAACACTATCGCAACCTGCCATTACCCGACTACGTGCGGCCCTTTGCGGCTCTCGGCGTCACCGACGACTTGACCAGCGCCAACAGACTCACCCAGAATGGCACCAGCTACATCCGCCACCCTTCGCTGACGCTGGGATACTTCGCTCTGTCAACCGCCAAGGATCCCCGGCCCATCATCGTCCACGAAGGGGTTCCGGGCCACTATTTCCAGCTCACTTTGGGTTGTACGCATGAGGATCCGATTCGCCGCCACTACTACGACTCTGGCGCCAATGAAGGCATCGGTTTCTACGCCGAGGAAATGATGTTGCAGGCCGGCCTGTTTGACGACAGCCCGCGCACCCGGGAGATCATCTACAGCTTCATGCGGCTCCGCGCCCTTCGCGTGGAGGTCGACGTGAAACTCGCACTGGGCCAATTCACACTTGATCAGGCCGCTAACTATCTCGCCAAGACCGTGCCCATGGATGCCACCACAGCCAAGGAAGAAGCTGCCATGTTCGCGAGCACGCCGGGACAGGCCATTTCCTATCAGATCGGCAAACTTCAGATTATGAAGCTGCTGGCCGAGGCCCGCGAGAAACAAGGTGCCAAATTCGCGCTACGCGCATTCCACGACTCTCTCTGGAAGAATGGGAATGTTCCTATTTCCTTGCAACGCTGGGAGATGCTCGGCGACATGAGTGACGTTCCTGCTGTCGCGCTCGCAAAGCCCGAAATCAGCCACTGAACCCCGTGAAACAGCCGCTTCTCGAACGGCATCCACCTATGTGTGTCACGCTGATGATTTGAGTCGTCAGCCTACGCACTAGTGAAAGCACCGACGACGGTGCTTGACGCATTCCCTTCAACCATGCAGAAATCAATTTCTATCTGTATTCTCACCGCGCTTGCCGCTTTAAGCCTGCTAGCGCAAGCACCGGCGGCGCTCCCATCTGGCGGCTCAAGTGCTCCGGTGCAAACCGCTCAGGATCCGTTAGGCCGCTCATCGCCGCAGTCGACCATGTACGGATTCCTGGAAGCCTGCCGCAAACACGACTATTTGAGAGCCATGCACTTCCTTGATCTCCGCGATAAGAAACCGGAAGAGCGTCTTAAGGTTGGTCCCGAGCTGGCGCAGCAGCTTCAAGAGATTCTCGACAGAGACAGCCAGTTCGACCTGTCCGATTTGAGTGCCGAGCCGGCAGGGGATCGGTCCGATGGTCTGTCCCCAGATCTTGACGAGATCGCTACGTTTACTTTCGGAAAAACAACCCAGACGCTGCAGCTGCAGCGGATAGTTGGAAAACGAGGCTATCAACTGTGGCTGGTCTCATCAGCCAGCCTGAAGGAAATCCCTGATTTGCACCGGCGCCTCACCGAAAACCCGCTCGAGAACAGTCTCCCTGCTCCACTGGTCGAAACGCAGTTTCTCAGCACCGCCGTCTGGAAGTGGCTTGCCTTCGGTCTGCTCGTCATTGCGCTGTTTGTGCTGTCGGGCCTTCTGTCTCGAGCCATCGTATCGATCTTTCGGCGCATGTTTTCGCGCGGGTTCGATTCCGTGCGTGGAGTAACGTTTCGGGAGTTCGTGAATCCCGTTCGACTGCTCCTATCTCTCGTGGTCTTCCGCGCTTGCGAAGAGATTATCGGCCCATCCGCACTGCTGAGGCTTTATATCGACCGCCTGCTGACATTGCTCATCTTCCTGGCGGGGGCGTGGCTGGCGAGCAGTCTGGTCGACGTCGCTTCCGATCGCATTCGTGTCCGCGCCAGCCCGCGGCAAGCTGCCGCCTGGTCGTCCATCATTCCGCTGTTTGGCCGAATCATCAAGATCGTCATCTTCCTCGCGGCGATCCTCGAGACGCTCTCGAATTGGGGGTACAACACCAACACGCTCCTGGCGGGGTTAGGCGTCGGCGGCTTGGCGATCGCACTGGCAGCGCAGAAAACGCTTGAGAACTTGTTTGGTGGCGTCTCCGTCATCGGCGACCGGCCCGTGCTGGTCGGCGACTTCTGCAAATTCGGCGCTCAGTCGGGCACGATTGAGGACATCGGCCTGCGCTCTACACGCATTCGCACCAACGACCGGACCGTGGTCAGCGTTCCCAATTCACAGTTCTCCACCATGACCCTTGAAAATCTATCGAAGCGCGACCGCTTTCTCTTCAATCAGGTGCTGCATCTTCGCTTTGACGCCAAACCGGCTCAGATCCAGCAGGTGATTGACCGCCTGAACAAGCTCTTCACATCCCACCCCAAAGTGGATCCCGGCAAAGTTCCGGTGCGCTTCACCGGCATCGGAACGTATTCGTTCAATCTGGAAGTCTTCGTTTACATCACGACCATTGACGGCGATGAGTTCAATGTCCTTCAATCCGAGCTGTTGATGAAGATTCTGGCTATTGTAGAAGCGGCGGACACCGGTCTCGCTATTCCTATACAGGAGAACATCACCATCCCGGCCCACACTGATGAGAGTGTGACCACGGCCCCGCCCCAGCCGGTTGCGCCGGGCCGCCAATGAACCGTACCCAAGAAAGGCACCCGTGACACCGGACTATGTTTGCTACCGAACCCCAAAACCAATCGCACTCGATGGCTCCCTTTCGAGCGGCGCTTGGCGAACTGCGCCACGATCGCCGCGCTTCGTCGACATGGTCACGGGAGATCCCGCCTACTTTGACACCCGCGCCGCTGCCTTGTGGGACGAGCAGAACCTGTACGTAGCGTTCTGGATCGAAGAGCCGTTTGTCGAGGCTGCCTTGACCGAACGCGATTCGCTCATCTTCAGCGAAAACGATGTCGAGGTGTTTATCGATGGCGGCGACTCTTACTACGAGTTCGAGATTAACGCGCTGGGAACCGTTTACGAGGTCTTCTTCATCTGGCAGGATGCGCTCCAAACCGGGTCTCGCTTCGACGTGCCCGAATTCGATATCCGCTCCAGGAAGGCCTTCTCCTTCGGCGGCGACTTCGACCGCAATCCGAAAACGTTCTGGCGCGGTACGCATCCCAGGGGATGCCGCTGGGCTTTCCTCGATTGGGACTTCCCCGGCATGAGCTCGGCCGTTCACGTTGACGGGCAGATCAACCAGCGAAGTTCGGTCGATCGCGGCTGGACCGTTCAAGTCACTTTTCCATGGACCGGAATGCACTGGCTCGCAAATGGCCGGCCCGTTCCGCCCAACGACGGCGACGTCTGGAAGATGTTCTTCGGCCGCTTCGAGAAGTTGACCACCAGCGGAGTTGAATTGACGCCGCATCCCGCCTGGGTATGGACCAAACATGGCGTGTACGATACCCACATGCCGGAACGCTGGACTTCGGTTCGCTTCTCATCACAGGCACTAGGTGATGGTCCTGCAAACACTTAGCCGCGATTCACGGTTTCCGCTTCGACCATTACGCTAATCTGAAGCTAGTCGTGCGGCGGCTCATGCTGCGAGTATTGCTCGCGCGGCCGCCCTTCTTTTGCTAACGAAAACCCTATGAAATTCCCGGTACTCCTATCGCTGGCCCTGACCGCCAGTTTTCTCACCTCCGGTTGTTCCGCCGTTCGTATGACCTCCGTCGAGGCCGGCAGTGCCGCTCCCAACGCCCCGTCAGGCCCAATCAATGTGCTGCCCGGTATGCCGCCGGTTATCGATCCGAATGACATCTATTCTGAGGATCGTCCGGGCAAACTGAGCCCGGTCGTTGCGAACTTCCCGTCGCGCATTTACGTTCCGAACGCCGGCAGCAATTCAGTCGATGTCATCGATCCCGCCACGTACAAAGTGATCGATCACTTCCCGGTCGGTAAGGAGCCGCAGCACGTGGTTCCGTCCTGGGATCTAAAGAAGCTGTGGGTCACTCAGGATCTTGGAGATCAATTGACCATGATCAACCCCGCCACCGGCAAGAAAGGCGAGACCATCCACGTCGATGATCCCTACAACATGTATTACACGCCGGATGGGAAGTACGCCATCATCATGGCGGAACGGGAACATCGCCTCGACTTCCGTGATGCGCAAACCATGCAGGTCATCAAGCGCGTGTCCATCGTGTGCGAAGGCGTCAACCACATCGACTACTCCATCGATGGGCGCTACTTTCTGGCTACCTGCGAATTCTCGGGCGAGCTTCTGAAGGTGGACGTCGCGGAACAGAAGGTGCTTGGCAAGTTGAAGCTCACACCCGTCGGGATGCCTCAGGATTGCAAGCTTTCACCGGACGGCAAGGTGTTCTACGTCGCGAACATGGAAGCCAACGGCGTGCACCTCATTGACGGCGACTCGCTCAAGCAAATCGCGTTCCTTCCCACCGGCAAGGGTGCGCATGGTCTATATGTCAGCCGCGATTCAAAGTACTTGTATGTATCCAACCGTGGCGAAGGGACCGTCGCGCTCGTCAGTTTCGCCACCCGTAAGGTGGTGACTAAATGGGTCATTCCCGGCGGCGGCAGCCCCGACATGGGTGGCGTATCCGCCGACGGCAAGATCCTCTGGCTCTCTGGCCGCTATCACAATGTCGTCTACGCATTCGATACTTCGAACGGCAACCTGATTGCCAAGATTCCAGTCGGCAGGAACCCTCATGGTCTCTGCGTCTATCCGCAGCCGGGCCGATATTCGGTGGGCCATACCGGCGTCTTCCGCTAGTTCAAACATGGAACCGGAACCCTGGTTGAGAGGGCCGATTGAGGGAGTTTCACCTCTCGTCGCTCCGTTGTTCTTCAGCTTCGCCCAGGTACGCGAAGATCTACGTAAGCACACCGAGGGCTTGGCTGACGAAGAAGTGTGGCAGCCGGCCGGACCCAATCCTTCGCTCGGTTTCCAGCTGCGGCACATGGCGGGCAGCGTCGATCGCCTGGCGACATACCTGGCTGGCGCAGATCTGTCAAAAGAACAGCTGGATGGTCTCCGCGCCGAACCGGTAGCAGGTGCATCGCTCGGCGAGCTACTCGCAGCTCTCGACCAAACGTTGAGCCGCGTCGAGGAACATCTGAAGGCTCTCGATCCAGGCACCCTGTATGAGCCGCGCTACGTGGGGCGCAAGCGTCTCCCAACCTCCGTCATCGGATTGCTGGTCCACATCGCGGAGCACACCCAGCGGCACTTGGGTCAAGCCATCAATACGGCGAAGTGGGTCGCAAGCCAGCGGCGCTAGCCGTTAGAGCTTCGAGAAAGGTATTGCCCGCGCTGGATATTCTCAAGGCGAGCACGAACTCCAACCTGAGCCGCGACCGTAACGGAGCGAACGCCAAGCGTCGGAAGCTCGATAGCGAGGGTGCGAAACAAGATGCCGCTAGAAACCCGCGTCACTATCCGGGCCATTTTCAGAGCAACCGCGCACGAACAAGCCGATACTCTCGGGGCCGTGGCCTCAGCCTTCTGAGCCGTGACCGTGAGTACCTACATAGTTAGGTTCGTGCCGAAAATGGCAGAATTCTCAGCGGCAGGTCGCAGCCAGCTGCGGGATGATCAAGAGTTCCTTGAGTTTGAGGCCCAAGGCGACAACTTGTTTGCCGAGCGCAGTCAGGTAGTACTTGTAGCAGTGCGTGGCCTTTTTGAGGAGCCCGTGGGTCCGAAGGCGACGGAGGATTCTCGACATTTGGCCGCTGCTGTATTGAGGGAACCGAGCGCGTAGCGCTTTGTTCTGCACGCCGCTGATGGCGTTCTCGCCGCGGGCCAGAGCCAGAAAAAGAGCTTCATCATCGGGGTCGAAGAAGTTGAAGCCGCGGTAGGAGCGTGCCTCCTGGTGAACGGTCCGCGTGATCTGGTTGAGCTTGTCGATGCCATTGCTGGGATCGTCGATAGCCGACAGGAACTCCAGGTAGCGGCGGTTGGCAGCATGCAGCAACTCCCGTAGCGCACCCAGGCTGTAGATGGTTTTCTTCATCGGAGCGAACTTCATCACCGATTCGCCGTTGCGTTGTTCTACCTCGCGGTAGTGCTTGAAAAAGGAAACGTCCTTGGCGGTCGTCTCGATGCGAAGGATCTGGCCAAACTTGTCGTACATCTTGATGGAAGCCATGCCCATCGAGTGCCGGACGCGGGTCCCCTCGAGGCGCAGGTTATAACGGTTGCCCATCTCATCCTGGTAGTTTCCGCTGAGCTTCTTGCCCAGAAAGGTGGCGATGTCATCGGGCTTGACGGCGTGTATGGCGGTCCGAATCAGATTCCCGTAGAAGGCCTGCAGATCGGCCTGCCGGCGAAACACAATGTCGGTGGCATATTCGGCTTCGTCCAGACTCCAGTGATACGATTCCTCGATCTGCTGCAGGATGGGACAGTACCGTCGGACAAATTCATCCAGCTTGCGATGCAAAAACGATGGCTCCCAACCGTCGGCCAACACCTGCGCGGCCTCCCAATCCTCGATGGTGGTGAAAGCGTTGTCCAGCAGGGTGTAGCCGATCTTCTTCCGTTCCAACTTCCGCGCCAGCCAGTTGTGGCCATTGCAGTAGAACTGGAGCCGGAACGGGCACCAGGTCGGTACCCGCACATAGCACAGCCCCAGTTCTTCGTCGATGAAGTAGAAATAGTAGTGCAGACACTTCCCGTCGTCGTAGCGCAGGTAGGTGCGCCCGGTGAGCTTGTCGTGCCAAGGCTGGTAGGTGGTGCACGGCTCCAGGGCCGAGAAGATCCAAACCAATCCCGGGTGTGTTCCCCGCTGCTTCAACACACCCTTGACCCGGTCCTCCTTGCGGAAATTCTTCTTGCGGATGTAGTCGATCGTCAGGTCATTGGCCGCGGCCAGTTGTTCCGCATTGGCCCGGATGTTGTCGGTGATCGGTTTCGCAAACTGAGTAAAGTCGAAGATGCGAATCCCGCGTTTGCTCAGATAAGCCGTCATTCCGTCGGCGTAGCAAAACACTGGCAATGTCCCCTGCACCATCACCCGGTCATAGCAGGACAACACCCCAGCGATCTGCGCAGAATGACGTTCGGTTAGCAGTTCGAGTCCCATCCTTCACCTCCGAGGAATGGTACTCCGTTTTCCCCTGTTTGGTTCCGGCTACGCCGGGTTAGGAAGCGCTCGCCCGGCTCGATGAAGCAAACAATCCGCGTTCATCGGCGTTGATCAGCGGCCATACTTTGATTTCTTCAGGGCCTCTCAGCCCCGCTAACAACCCGCGACCCTCAGTGAACGTCAACCGACATGTTGACGACTTCAAACGAGAACCGTTCCGGCGGCAGCGCGGAGATCGGATTCGGGGTCATGCTCTGCCAGGTCTGGAAGGCCGTGTTCGCGACCGTGTTGTTGAGGTAAAAGAGAAACTGATCGGAACAGCAGCGGATGGGTGGCATCTGCCGGAACGCCAGGCGCAGGCCCACCGCTTTCTCCAGGTCGACGCCTTCCGTGTTTACACCCTTGTCTTCCAGCAACCGCACGAAGCTGCATCGGCCCGCGTGCGGCCAGAGATCATTGCGCAACAGATTTCGAAGTTCGATGCGCGTACCGAAGGTGATCTCGCACTGCCGGATCCACTCAATAACGGAATCGCCCCACTGCCAGTGCCCCAGCAGACCCAGATATTGGTCAACCAGGTTCAGCGCAAGGTCCATACGGCGGCGTCCCATATCGAGGCTTACCCGGTCGAGGTTAACGTGCTCTTCAACGTGCACAATCTCACCCGGCGCGCCGTCGTCCATCGGCGAATCCATGAGCATGTCTTCCTGCTCGATGATGTCGCCCGCGATTCCCATCATCTTGTCCAGGCGCTTTACCGCCGGAACACTCTTCACGAGCAACGGCGGAAGCTCGTGCGTCTTGCCGCCCGGAACCTCAATGAACTTCCTGTCTCCAACGATGTCCATAAGTGTTCTCCCGTTACTTATCGACAACTGGGTCGTCGTGCCAACTAGAGCGTGGTTAGCTCTTGATTATAGAGACGCAAAGTCGTTCTGACAAGTTTCGTCAGCGCTTTGGCAGCAATCAACCCGGAGTGCTAGCGCCCAATGTTCCCCACGCTATGCTGAGGGCATGCGTGGGTTAGCTGCTGAAATTGCGTGCTTATGGACGGGTTTGGCGCTCCTCTCCATGCCGGCAATCGCGGCCGCCCCCGCCTGCAACCAAGGTGTTGCCGCCTACATGCCGTGCGAGCTGAGCTTTGATTGGAACAGCAACGAAATCCCGCCCGATGCCTCGCCCTATAAAGACGAACTGCTGAATGTCGAGTTCCGATCTCCTCAGGCCAAGACCTATCTCATGCACGCATACTGGGACGGTGGCCGCACCTTGCGGGTTCGCTTCTCGCCCACCGAAGAAGGCCAGTGGGCGTATCACGTAACCAGCGAAATCAAGCGTTATAACGACCAGGAAGGCCAGTTCGCCGTCTCAGCCAGCGCCAGTCCCGGTTACGTCGCGGTAGCCAACTTGCGTCATTGGTGGACCGACAATAAACAACCGCACCTTTGGTTCGCAGCCGAAGTCCCGTGGCTCGATCTCTCGCAAACCGACTTCCAGGCCTGGGTCGACGCGCGCAAAGCAGACGGCTTTACGCATATCCGCGGTGCATTGTTGACGCAGAAGGCAGGCAAGCCGGCGCCTCTCACTTCCAGGCTGCAGCCGAATTTCGCCTACTTCGCCTCGCTGGACGATCGCCTCCTCTACGCGCAAAGCAAGGGCTTGGTGCTCGACCTGATCTTCGCCGACAACAGCTTCGTTGAGACCGGCACACTCGAAGATTGGGAAGCGCGTCAGCCCTTGATCGCGTACCTCATCGACCGCTACGCCGCACTCAACGTAACATGGCAAGGCGTTGAAAGCTATGAGCTGCGCGTCGGCACTCGCGCCATCCTCAAGGAGATGGGCGGACAACTCAAGAAGCTCGACGCCTATCGCCATCCGCGCAGCAGCGGTTCAACCGGTTCGGGAGCCGGCCTGCTTCCGGATGGTTGGATGACCTATATCATCGAAGGCTCGCCGCACCCCGAAGTCGGCGCAATCGAGCACCAGCTCACCACGGCTCCCCTGATCCACATCGTCAACGCCACCGAACCCGCCGCGTTTCGCCGCGAGTTGTGGCAGTCATCCATGTCGACCGAATATCCCTGCGTGCGCTATCAAGCGCTCCAGAACCCGGCCAACGTCGCCGCTTGCCGGGCTTGGCTCAAGGTCATCTCCAACACCAGGCACTGGGAAACCGAACCATACTTCGACGTCGATGGCGGTATGGCCATGGGTCTGGATGAGGCCGAATACGTCCTCTATGCCGACAAAGCCGGCCATGTAGAGATCTCGCTTCCGAAGCATAAGTATCAGCCCTACTGGCTGAATCCGATCACCGGCGAAACTATCGACGTGAAGGATTACAAGGGCGAGATCTTCAGCCAGGACACCCCGGACACGACCCACGACTGGGTTGTTCACGTCCAGCGTGAAGGCCACAAGGAAGGGCTGCTGAAGTCGTTCAAGTTCGAGTCGCAAGCGGTCCCGGTTCAAGACGTGGAAACCGACCCCGACAAGACTCCGTATACGATTTCAGTGCCCGCAGGCGACGAGATCGACGTTTCCAAACCTGTTCCGTATCAAGCCAAGCTACGACGCACGACCCGCGCCACGCGTTCGATGCAGTACATGTGGACTGGCGAGATCGTGGCGGGAGCTGAAGGCCCGCGTGTACTCGCCGTCGGCGCGTACGGCACCTTCGAGTTCCCATTGGATCTGATTCAAAAGGAGCCGGCCGTTCTCAGTTTGCATCTGATCGCGCTCAACGCGAACGGCAAGGCTTACATGCTGGACAAGGTTGTCCGGCTGACCAAATGAACAGTCCCGTCATCTTGTCAATTGATACGACCTCCGAATTTGGAAGCCTGGCAATACGGGCAGGCGGATGCCTCATTGCCGAGCGTCCGCTGCACTCTCCCGAAGGGTTTGGGCACATTCTGTTTGGCGAGCTGGAGCAACTCCTCGCACACGCTCCCGCCACCCTACGCGACATCGACTGCTTCGCAGCGGCCGCTGGTCCCGGTTCGTTCACCGGCGTTCGCGTCGGCTTGACCGCGGCGAAGGGTCTGGCCGAAGTGCAGCGCAAGCCCGTGGCCGCTGTCTCTAACCTGCGCGCGCTGGCCACCTTTGGATCAGCGCCCAAGCGCGTTGTGCTGCTCGACGCTCGTCGCGGCGAAGTCTATGCAGCTGTCTACGGCGCCGACCTCGAACAACTTCAGGAGGAGACGGTGGAGAAGTTGCCCGTCTGGCTCGATCGCTTGTCCGATGAGCACTATGAGTTCATCACTGTGGCCGGCTCTCCGTTCCGGGCCGCCCTGGAGGGAACGCCGTTCGCCACGATGCCGTGGACCGAAGCGTCGCGCTCACTCGCGGGAGCGGTTGCGCTTTGCGCCGAAAAAGACCTGGCTAACGGCCGCACCGTTGACGCCCTGATCGCCGACGCCAACTATGTGCGGCGCTCAGACGCTGAGCTGCTCTGGAAGGACCCGCGCGGATAGGCATTGCTCTGAAAACCTACAGACTGAAGGCCTCTGCCTCGGCGGAAAGTGCGGGTGTGCGCTCCGGCACTGATGCTGAGGTCTGTGCTGAACTTCTCACACAGACACGCGAGCAAGCCTGAATGCTCCTTCGGACCATCGGATCCCGGCACAGAACCGCGCGCGTGAGCAAGCGGATTCGGGTATTCTCCTTTCGGCCGCGCGCCAGCAAGCCCGCCATCGAAGGGTGATTTTCGACGGAGCGGCTGTTACGGAGCCGTGACCTGAGGGAGCGAACGTAAAGCTTCGGAAGCACGAAACCGGGGGATCGAATTCAGCGCAAGCTCTTAGGAGCCCCCGTTGGACGGTGATTCTCGACGGAGCGGATTCAGCACCGCCTCATCGGCTATCCACCGGCTGCGGCGCAGTGAGTTCGAAGCTCCAATGAACACGCTTGGTTCTCCCGATCACGAACCAGAATCCCCACGCACCGAATAGCAACACACCGCAAGCGATGGCAAACGCAAGGAAGAACTGGTGCGTGGTCGACAACACCAATCCGGTGATATACGACGCCACCACACCCGCGAAGTTGCCAACGCAGTTCTCGACGCCGGTCCACTTCCCTGCCACGTCCGGCCCCGCGAGTGATTGCGTCAGCGCCCAATGGTTTGACGAGAACAAGCCATACACGAAGCTGGCGATCAACAGCAGACCCAGCGACAGCCTCGCGTTGCCCACCAGTATCGACGCGGCCATGAAGACACAGCACCCGACGAGACCGGTGGCGACGAAGGCCTGACGCACGTGCGCTGCCGGCCGCCCGCGGCGAATGACGGCGTCGGCCGCCAGTCCGGCCATCATCGAGGAGGCCGCCACGAACCAGAAGGGAAGCGATCCCAGAAACGCCAGCTTGTCGTGCGTGTAGTGGCGCTCGTGTTCAAAGTAGTACGGCAGCCACGTGAGGAAGAAGTACCAGGTGTAGTTGGCGCCGAACAGCCCGATAATCGTGCCCCACACCTCTCGCTTCGAGAGGATCTCCTTGTAGGTGGGAAGGACGATTTCCGGCTTGCTCCCCGCCTTCTCCAGAACGCGTACCTTCAGGCTTGGCACGATGGCCGACCAGGGGATGAGCCAGATGAGACTGACGGCGCCGATCGCGAAGAACATGCCGCGCCAGGTCAGCCAGTTCACCAGCTTGACGCCCACGAGCACGCCAAGCGCCGGTCCGATCTTCGATCCAGCGTCAATCAGTGCGTTGGCGGTGCCTCGCAGCCCTTCCGGGAAGGTCGCGGAGATGATCTTGGAATACGCCGGGTATGCGACGGACTCGCCCGTGCCGATCAGCAGCCGCATCAGAAAGATAGACCAGAAGCCCGTTGCCAGGCCGGTGGCGGCCGTACAGCCCGACCACAGCAGGAAACCGATCGCGTAAACCCAGTTCACGTTGTAACGGTCGATCACCTTGCCGGCGGCGATTTGCAGCAGCGAATAACTCCAGAAGAAGCCGCCGAACAACACGCCCAGTTGCTCTGGAGTGAGATGGAGGTCGCTCTCGATGCTCTTTCCGGCGACGCTCAGGTTGCCCCGGTCGATGTAGTTAATGCACACCGAGATGACGAGCAGCATAAGCGCCACCCAGTGGATTGCTTTCGGCCTGGCGATCATCTCCGGCATGGACGGTAGGGTATCAGATGAACTCCGATGGGCTCTTCAGAAAGTCCGTGCTTCCGATGAGATCCGCTTGCCGGCGCCGGGGCGGCGGCCACGCGCGGTTGCTCTGAAGACCCACAGGATGAAGCGTGTGGCCACGGTGGAGAGTGCCGATGGAGACACGCTGGGCGGAGTTTTTCAAGATTTGGAACTGTTTGAGCTGTTTCTGCATCGTTTGAGAGTGACTAGGCGGCCTTTTTGGGCCCGCCGGCGAGGATCGCGACGACTTTCTTCTCGACGATCCCGTCACCCGTGTTGAATTGAGCCATTTTTTTCGCATTTCCGAGGCGTACTTTACTGAGGAGAAGTTCGCTCGAAATAACGAAGCCAAACCGGGCCGGATCGAACGGGACGTTCTGCTGCATGTGCGCGGCAGCAATCGCCTTTAGCTCCTCGATGGCCTGCTTCTCCTGGTCCACTCGAATTTGTTGAGCATGCCGGAATTCCTCCAGAGTCTTTGAGAAAGAGCGCTGAAAGCGCTGATCGTAGAGCGAAGCCAGGCCCATCGGGTTGCCGGTCTTCATCAGGCAGCCTTCCATGGTCGCGGACAGGATGGCAACGTCCATGTAGATTTTGAGCTCGGCGGTGCGAAGCAGCTCGAGCCGGAACTGGATGTCGGCGACACGCCGCGCGAGGTGCACTTCCAGATCACCTATCGGGTGAAGATCCTTGACGATGCCCTCGATGAAACTCTGATAGCGTTCGAGTTGTTCTTCGTTGAGGTGCTTGGCCAGGTCCTCGACGAAGAGGCCGTGCTTAACGGCGTTCTTGGAAGAGGCGGTGCGGCCAACATCCGTACGCGGGCCGGTTGACTTCCGCGCATTCTCGCGATTGGCCGCGGTGCGGGCATCGACCTCCGGATTATTTTCTTTCTCCGCGCTGTCATTTGTTGGCGGGGGTTCCTGATTCTGTTTGGTAGGTTCGGGCGGCACGGATTGTTCGTGATGCGCCGAGTCGTTTTCTTTCAAGGCCGGTTCCTGGTTCGCCCGGAGTTCTTGATCTGTGAGTGTGCCCGGGGTCTCCGGGAGTTTTGAAGATATGTTTGACATTTACTAATCACCTTTGACGGAATTCCCGCCTACCAGATTTTCGACCCGGTCTTAGGCTGGACTGCCAAAGGCTGAAACCGGGAAGTGGCGGAAGGTGTTGTGATGAAAGGGTTTTTGCGGGAACGGAAAAATTTTCAGCGTTTGTGACTGGTAGGAAATGCGCAGCCGAAACTCCGAGAAAAGGGTGAGGAGTCGACAGCACTGGTTGTTAGCCTGAATTCGATCTCTCGCCGTCGCGCTTCCGAAGCTTTGCCTTCGCTCCGAGGCGGAGAGCTGCGATCGGGCCCCCGAGAGAATCCGGTTGCTTACGAGTCTGTATGAAAAACCCGGGGCAGAGTGATGAGTGCCAGTCGACTGTACTGCATCTTGGGACAGGCTCGCTCTGTCCACGCGGCGAAGGGGCTAGGGTGACAAAATGCCTCTCGGGGTCGCCTTGGGAGCAGAGGCGCCTGTCCCGGTCGGCTTGGGCCTTAGTGCTGGACTCTCTGCGAGATCCTCGGAGCGCCACCCCAGTTGTAGCGTAAGCTTCGATATGCTAGCTGGCAGCGAGCTTCCGCTTGTTTTTCGAAGGGTGCCGGCGCTCCGCTCGGCTGAGGCCAGGATCGGTGGTTTCTAGATTCGCCAGTTCTTCCGGACGCCGCAGAGCCAGGAAGGCGGTGAGCAACATGAGCGGCCAAACCTGCACAAACAGCCGGTTGAGCGACGTGCTGAGATACCAAGTGAGGTCGTTCGATGAAGTCAAATAGACCACGAAATATCCCGCCAGGAGCCCGAGCACCAACAGGCCGGCCAGCAGCACCGAAGTATTCTGGCGGCGATCGAGGCGTAGCACGAGGCCGAGCACCAGCACCGGAAGAATCGGATGCAGCCATCCGGCGCCGAGGTCCCAGAACTGGCGGAAAAAAGCCGCCGCGATAGTGCCCCAGCGCGAAAGATCGCTGAGATGCGCCAGCACCGGTGTGGCGCCATGCGGCGCCATGAACACTTGAAACAGCACGACCAGCAACAAGGGTAGGGCCGCACCCGCCAACACCCGAAGAACCTGCCTCCTTCGAAGTAGAAGTAGCAAGACCACAAAGATCAGAAAAAACAGTTGGCCCTCCTGCTTGGTCCAGGCCGCCATCGCCGCCAATACACCGGCCAGCGCGGGACGGTCCAGTAAGAGGAGAAGCACCGCTCCCAGGAAATAGGCCGCTAGCGGGACATCCGCATATTGAACCGCGACCTCATGCAGCATCGCTGGACACGCTATCAGGACAATGCCAAACAGAAGACCGAGCGTGCGGCCGCGCAGCAGCGTGAATCCACCGGCGCCGATCGAAACCAGCGAAAGAAAGAACAGGTAGCCGGCCGCGATGGGTGCTGCGGGAGAAACGGACCCGCTCGCCTTCCAGGCGCTCGCCACCAGGCCGGAAAGAAGCAGAGGGTATTCGGGATGTGTCTCAACCAGTTGCGGCGACCAAGCCCGCCTCGCAATGTCAGCGTCGCCGGCCATGAACTTGGCGCGCAAGTTCCAGATGGACCATGCGTCCCAGTTGCCTTGTGGATTGTTATCCCATCCCGAATAAAAGCCAGTGGTCGCCAGAAGCAAGGTGAGCAGCAGGATCCCGAACAGAACGAACGGGTAAAGCGGAGGCGCTGAAGGCGTGTCCCGCGGGGCGTCCGCGGCGACTGCCGGCTGCCGGCTGAAGACAATCATCGCCGCCCCGACCGCAGCGACCTCCAGACCAATCAGGATCCACACCGTTTGCCCCAGCCAGGCGCAAATAAACGTGAACAGCAGGGAGGAAGCGCCGAACCCAATCAGGGTCCCGGTGCCCAGAAGAACCAGCCACCCAGCCCAATGAGGACGAACGCGGATCAAGCCGGTTGTGGCAGCGAGCGCCAGGCATCCGGCGGCTGCGGCCAGAAGCAGAATCAGAATCGAGATCATCGAGTGACCGCTCCGCGCCGGTACAGCACCACTCCGTTGCCGTAGTCCTGGACAAGTTGCAACCCCTTCCCTGCTCCAATGGCACGGAAGTCGAGAGCCTTCGAGAAGTTGCCGATGACCCACTCCTGCGCAGTACCGGGCTGCAGCAGCCGCGGCGCCAGTGTGTATTGCGCCGTGCGAAAGATGATCGGTGCGGAACGGTCCTTTGGTTCGAGGTCCGTCAGGTAGCCCACCACGGCGGAAGGCGGCAGCACGTCCATAACGCCGCGAAAGCGTTCGGTTTGCGCTTGTACCTGAAACGGATCGCGAGTTCGCGGTTGAAAGTCGCGTTCAAACTGATCGACCACGAAGACGATGACCACGGCAAGCGCGGCGGCAACGAGCACGCCGGTTCGTACAAGGGCCGGGTAATGGACACGAGTCTCTACTGAGGGCACGATTCTGTATTGTAGAGCGTCGGTACCCGGCGCAACTCAATACTTGCTGATGTGAATGCTTCCGGTGCTGGTGTGAAGTTCAATCAGCGGGCCGCCGCTGCCGAATTTGCCGGTCAGGCGATGTTTCGACTGTTCCTCGACCGCAAACGGAATCACCTCGTTCGTAATGTTGGAAACGGAGTTTCTCGCCTCCAGGCGCGCGTTCGGCGACTCGGGAAGGCGCAGGGTGATGGAGCCATTTGTGGACGAGGCCGTCACTTCGTTGTCGTTCAGCGCGCCCAGCGCCAGCGTCACGGAGCCGTTGGTGGTCTGGGCACGCAACGGATCGCCTTGTTTCGTCTTGCGCAGCGTCACGTCGATAGCGCCATTCGAGGTGCTGGCGTTGATGGACCCTGAAGCGAGCTGCCCTTTCACGCTACCGTTGGTGGTGTGAGCGCGCATCGCTCCCTGGCAGGTATCGAGCTCAATGCCTCCGTTGGTGGTTTCCAACTGGTAATCCCCGTTGACTCGCGCGAGAAGTACCCGGCCGTTGGTACTCTCCACCATTCCTCCGCCGTCGATGTCTTCCACTGTGATGCCGCCGTTGGTGGTCTTAATGCGGCTCAAGGTAGTGGCCTTCGGCACGCGGATCAGGAACTTCGCGCCATAACCGCCGCCCCAATTCATGGAATCCGCCCGGTTGACCTTCACGTAGGCAACGCCGCCATCAACGTGGAAGTCGACCTTGATCCGGTCCATCTGCTCTTTCGAGGGAGCGTATTTGGTGCCGGAGACGTCGATGGTGTTGCGGTCCCACGAGGCAACATCGAGGCTGCCGTTGAAGTTCTCCACCTCCAGGCGCCCGTTCGGCTGGAACGCCTGGGAAAAGTGAAAGTCCTCCCGATAGCGGTCAAACTGCCCCAAGTCGCCGCAGCCGGCCAGGGAGCACGTCCCAGCCGCTAGAAGACTGAAGATCAGCAGGTTTTGGGCTTTATTCACGTTGCCTCCAATCCTATCCAACTCCCTTAAGTACGCAGGGAGGGACCGCGTTGTTCCCGTGAAGTGGTGCGGGCCCGCCGGCAGGGCGCCATAAACTTGATCCCCCTCATCGGCGGTTCATTTCGCAAATTACCCCGCGCATTCTAAACTAAAAGGAACGCTGGTTTGACGTGGGGGCGTAGCTCAGTTGGATAGAGCATCAGCCTTCTAAGCTGAGGGTCGCAGGTTCAATTCCTGCCGCCCCTACCACGATTTGGCCTGTGGATAAGTTCGATGACGGCATCATAACGGCATCAATTCGCTGAAATCCATGTGGACCCATCAGACGATCGGCCCAAGCATCGACGGCCCCAGCTACGCCCTCAGGCAGTATTTGAACGTAAGTGCGCATAGAAAATTCGGGATTGCTATGACGCAGCGCGCCTTGGATATCCTTCGGCCCACCATGCGCTTGAAGATGCGTTGCGAATGATCGCCTGAGCATCTGGAATGTAACTGGCTTCAGCCCGGCTTCCTTGCTGATCGTCCGCAGTTGACGCCGCACGTAGTTTCCCTGCCGCAGAGGATTGCCGTTGGCGTACGTAAAGAGGAATGCATCATCTGTCAACTGGCAGTCGCGAACGTGGGCACGCACCTGTAATTCAACTGTCTTTGAAAGATGAACGTAACCGGCAGAAGCATAGGTCTTCGTTCCACACAGCTTGCCCTGGACAACCGCTTCGTCTATTCGGAGCTTTCCCGGCTCCACATCGTTCGCCCGGAGGGCAAACAGTTCAGATGGTCGCAGCCCGTCAATCATGGCTAGCGCTACGATTAGGCCGTCTCGTCCGGTTGCGGCGGTTAAAAAGCGCTGGCACTCTTTCGCAGTGAGCATGGGGCGCTGGACGGTCCTCGACAGGCCCTTCGGCACCTTGATACGGTTCGCCACGTTCTTTGGGACAAGGCCCGCGTCTTCGGCTTCATCCAACATCGACTTTAGGTGTGTGCGAGTTTTGTGAAGGATGGAATAAGACAGGCCCGTCGCTGTGAGGTCGTCCAAATGCTTCTGCAAGACTTCGCGAGTCAACACCAACAGCGGAAGCGGTCCAAGTTTGGGGATAACGTGCCGGGCAAACAGCGATTTCATTACGGTGCGATTGTGAAGGCTCCAACTTGATTCCTTCATCGCTCGATAGCGGTCGCAATACTCGGCGACCGTGATCGGTGCGAGTTCGCGATGTGCGGCAGAGTTTTCCCGGATTAACCTGTCGAGTTCTTCCTGCGCCTTGCCTTTTGTGAACTTCGCGCAGGGTCCTATGATCTTGCGGCGACGTTTGCGGACTTCGCGTCCGTCCTCCGTGATGTAGACGTACCAGAGCCCCTCCCACTGTTTGAGCTTGACTCCAACCTTCCGAAGGAAACCGCGCTGATACCGTTCTCGTGGCATACGCCGAAAGCTTATCAGGCCAGGTAAGGCTGTTGCACTACTCATGCGGCCTGACGCTTCCATTTATCGATGAAGGCATCAATGTCCTCACGTTGAAAGCGAAGCACCTTGCCGAACTTCGTGCAAGGCAGCAGCGGCCGCCGGTTCCCGTTGGCGTGAGCGCGTACCCACTGTTCGCTCACGCGCAACCACGCGGCGACTTCCACCACGGTGAGAAGCGCCAAGGGCGAAGCCGACTGGTCGGACTCCGCGTCGCGGATGGATGATCGCCGATCGGCAATCGAGACAACGTTAGAAGGTTTCATGGTTCGGGTGGCGCGGATCGGCGCTCCTCCTTCTATCAGTGTGAACCCCAGTTGGTAGGCTTAGTAGCGCTTTGCCAGTCTGCTCAGTAGGTTAGGTCTTAAGCTAAATTCTTCCTCGCTCCTCGCGAATCGGCAGTTGGGTTAGATTGAATGCCAAAGCGCACTTCGAAGGGGTGGCGACTTGTCGGTCATGTGGTCACCGTCGACGGCGTTTCCAGGGAGTAATCTCCCATAAGAGGACTTCCAAGGTGCGGCACCGGCAAATCGGCGGCTTCGACGTCTTTCGTCAAGGTTGATGTGACGCGGACTCGACTGAAACGCATTGACCGGAATGCCGTTCTGGCTCAACCGACCTCAACGACACCGCAGTGAACCGGCTCATCTCGCTGATCGAGCAGGTACCCCCCTGCTGGGTCAACCCGGTGTCGTCCGTCCGGCAGAAAAGTGCTCGATGACACGTAGAATTGGATCAGTCCACGCTGCACCGGAACGGCCTCGACCGTGAGGGAGTGGGTGACCATGGGACCCCACCCTGACATAGCCTTGTAAATGAAGGATTCAGCGATCGTATAGTCCAGAATGACCTGCTTCGACTTCCACGGCTGTCCTGTCACTCCAACCCTGGAATTGGGTAGAGATGACTTGACGATTTTCACGTCGATCATCCCGAAGGGAAATGACAGAGAAAAGTAGGCCGTGTCTGCCACGTGACCGAAGTTTCGGGCTTTCGCTGTGATTCGGATCGGCTGATTGAGGACTGCGTTCTTAGGATAATCCAGGTCTGAAATCCGAATATCTGGACCGTCCAAAGTCGGGTCCGCTCGCCACGATCCTCGTTCCGGCACCGTCTGTAGGCTTCTCTTGATATACTCGCGAAGCTTCTTGCGAAGCTCGTCGAGGTGGTCCGTCGAATACCGGAGATATCTTATGCCTCGAACGTCGAATGGGACTGCAGATCCTTCTTGTACCAAGACGATGACCTCCTTACGTAGTGCATGTGACAAGCCAAGTTCATAGTAGACGTTGGGATTCTGGTCGGTAATGTCCGAGATTAAAAATCTCGCTTTTTGTATCTGCTCAAAAATATCGTCGGTGATCCGGTTCGATTGCGCAATCTCGTCGGCACGATCACATTTGCAATTTGCGTAGTCCTCCACTACGCTCTTGAGGACCGAGTATACGTTCTCAAACGCACTCGCGAACGGCATCAACACAAAGCATTTGGTGGGATGCATTCGGCTTCCCTCTGAGGCGAACACAAGCGGCATCAGGGTTAGCGTACCACCGGTTCCTGACCGCGCCTCTCGTAAAGCACCCTCCGTTTTCAAAACGGGCGCGCGACCAGCAATCGATCTCTGAGATTTCGGCTGACGGGAAACATTAAGGCCTGTAAAGTTTTCAATTTTGTTTTTGCGAAAAAAAGCTCGGAATTTAGAAACGGCCGTCAGCACCTTCGAGAACGGCCACCCGGGCCATTTCGGATACGGCACTCTTTCCACCAAGCGATCGCCCGACGGAATGTTACTTGGGCCGTGTAACAGTCGAGTCAGCGGGGGACATTGCTCGCGGATCCAAATACACATTTAGTAAGAAAGTAGGATCAAAAGGCTTTACTAGGCTGCTATTTCCATATACCATGGACCTACAGTATATGAAGCAAGCTATCGGGTACATCAGAGTTAGCTCGGAAGAACAGAGCCGCGAAGGGGTCAGCCTCGACGCTCAGGAAGCGCGGATCCGCGCTTACGCGGTCATGCGGGGGCTTGATCTGGTGGCGATCTATCGCGAGGAAGGCGTATCAGCCAAGATCCCACTTCGCGCCCGTCCTGAGGGACGCAAGGTGGTTGAACTGCTGGCTAAGAAGAAAGCTCAGCACGTCATAGCGGTCAAACTGGACAGGCTCTTCCGCAACACGGCCGATGCGCTAGAACAGTCTTCGTCTTGGGACAAGAGCAAGTGTGCGTTGCACGTCGTCGACATGGGCGGTTCGGCGATCGATACCACTAGCGCCATGGGGCGGATGTTCTTCACGATGGCGGCCGCGTTCGCTGAGATGGAACGCAACATGATCAGCGAGCGTACGCGCGCTGCGCTGGGTCACAAGCGAGATACGGGCAAGGCATACACACGTATCACGCCGCTAGGCTACGATCGCGTAGACGGGGCTCTGGTGGCCAATGAAGACGAGGCAGCCACAGTGAGCCGCGTTCTGGAGCTAAAGCAGGGTGGTTTAAGCATGGGGCGCATCGCAGAGGCGTTGAATGCTGCCGGCACGGCGACGAAGAAGGGCGGTAAGTGGCACGCGGTGACGGTGCAGAAGATACTACGACGCAACGCTGCGTAGGGAATCATGCCGAAGATCGTAAAGCGCGGGGCGACGGCTAAGAGGCTCTCGAAGCCTCAGAGCGTCAAGATCAGTGTGAGCCTCTACCCGTCTGACATCGAGCGGCTAGACCAGATTAAGCGGTTCATGATGGATAACGGCGTCCGGAACATCACCGACAGCTCAGCGTTACGCTTGGCGTGCCGGACAGTTGAGCTAGGCCCGAAGCTAGTACGCGTCTATGAGGCGATGCGGTCTGAGGACGGAAGACGCAGCGAGGAATGAGCTTGGCTCAGTCGAGTACGAAGTCTTCGGCAGGAATCGGCGTGAGTTCAATGACGGGCTTTTGCGATGGAAGGTCTTGGTTGAAGTGCGGATTCGGCCCATCCGAGCTTAGCCTCGTCTGTTCAGCAAGTGCGAACGCCAAAATTTCAGCGGCTTCCAGAGCCTTCGGGTCCAGCATTAAGGTGTGGATCACCGAGGTTTCGACCTGGACTTGTGCAGAGCTGTTCATCTGGACCGTGCTTAGTTTCGGGTAGGAAAGTTTGCAGACCGAATCCCACGCACGGCAAGCGACATCCAGTAAACCGGCGTCTGATGCTCGCCGCGCGATGTCGATTAGTTCCTGTACGGGGTTTATGGCTGTCGAATCGAGCCACTCTCTTACGGATCGCTTGATGACCCTTAGATCGGTGCGCAGTCGTTCGGGGTTTTCTTCCTGGGGTAACAGGGCGTTTCTTTCGCGCATCTCGCGCTGGCCTCGCTGGAGCCGGGTTTCGGCAGGGGTTTCGTTTCTCATAAAATCCTCAGTGTTTTCAATGACTCAGTTCCCGGGAAAATTGAGTTAGCGCGGGTTATACCCCTCGCTTGGGGCACTTCCCATGGTTCATGCACGCTCTGCGACCTCGGCAGGCCGCGCGGCCCGTTAGCAGGGGGGGCGAGTCCCGACGTGCTCCCGACGTCTTCCCGACAATTGTTGAGCTTGTCGGGAGCGCTTATCCATAACAAGCTACACGAGTTAGTGCCTCGCTCCCGACACTCCCGACAGATTTGGGGTAAGAGAGAGGTATATATTTCTCTTACTCTCGCACTCTCTCTTACTCCCATCCCAATGCAGGGGTCGCGCACGAGTCTCTTATTCTTTCCATTTCTGTAGGGAGTGTAGGGAGAGACCCCCTAACCCCCTGCAACCCCCTGCATTTAGCTGCTCCCGACATGCCTCGTTTCATGTCGGGAGCTTGTCGGGAGTGTCGGGAGTTGCGATCGTCGATCGTCACGCGGCGCGCTGCCACAGTTCCGACTGCTCTCCCTGCTCCTCTTCTGTATCGCCCTCGTCGAGTATCTCCCCTTTGAGGACGTGCACGCGCATCTCCCCAACTTCTGGCACGTTGCGCTTAACCTTCAGATTTCGCCCGTCTGTCAACAGCAGCTTACGCTCGGCCAACTCTTTCGCGACCGAAGTAGCGTCGAGACCTTTGCAGATTTCGTCGCGCCACGGCTCGGGTAAAATCCAAAACTCCCATTTACCTGGTGGCTTTTCGCGCTTGTAACCGAGCCGGTTGACTGAGCGCAGCTCAAACTCCTGCCCATGCTCGTTGATTCCCACACCCTGAAACCGACTACTACTGCCGTGCAGTTGTATGAAAAGTCGTACCTGCTTTACACCCCGCTCAGCATCGAACCCACCCTTAGTGCCGCGCCCGGCGAGCCATGCCTTAAAGCATATTCGCGCGGCCCTCAGCGCTTCGCGCTCGGGCCAGCCTGTAATCCCCCTCGCAGCCTCCCCGGCCGCGCCTATGACCGCGAACAGGCCCGCCACGCGCCCAACCTCAGCGCTCATCTCACCGCGCTCTTGCATGAAGCTAGCGACGTCCCGTTTAATCTCGTCGACGATCGTCGATCCGCGAGCCGCAAGCAGCTCCAACCAGGCCACGAACGCGGTGCCGTAATTCTCGCTGGCAGCCCGGTTCAGCTCCTCCGCGAAGTCCCGCGCATTCATGCCATCAGGCAACTTCTCGAACAATCCAAAGCCGGCGCCCGCGTCTGCTGGCAAATCAATCAGTCTCAATTCTTGGCCGCCTAGAGTTGAAGCGTGCTGTCCAGGGCCGTCCGCTACCGCTTCGCTAAGACTCTTTTCACCGCTAGAAAGAAACAACAAATTCCATTCAGCAACGGGACGCTGGCTAATATCTGGACGCATGCGGGCTTTGCCGCTTCCGTTGCTCAGCATGTAGGCGGTTTGGCCGATTGACTTCGGATCGGCTTCGCCAATCTCATCCAACGCGAGCAAGCAGTGGTTGTGTCCCAGCGCAACACCTTCCAGCGCGTTGCCCGTCGCGCGCCAACTCTTGACGAAACCCGTAGCGCCACCACCCAACACGCTACCTGCGATCTTCAAGGCCGTGGTTTTCCCGCAACTCGTGACGCCCCGATAGTGGATTCCGAGCCCGTTACTACCGAGTAGGTGGAGCGCGGGTGCGGCGAACGCCGCTGATACTCCGAGTACCAACCTTGAGTTGCCCGCACATCGAGCCGCGATCGTCGAGCGCCAATTGTCAGCGGTTCCCAACGTGTTGAAGGAGTGCGGCAGCCCTTGTCCTTGGTAAACGATTTGCTCCTCACCGGCTGGATTCGCGCCTATGACGCGATCCGGTAGAACAAACTGATCGCCGTGCCAACCAATTCTGGAAACGAGCGTCCGTCGCGCTTCCGTTGAAGCGCTCTTTAGATACTCTACAAATAGCCGCTCAGCCTCTGACGTGGCTTCGATTTCCAAGCCGGATTCTACAAAGCGCGAGAGGACGTCTTTAGCAGGTTGATATAACAAACTGCTAGGGACGAGAAGTTCTACATCTCGCCCGTCACGATTCCGAATCCTGAATAGTTTTGACCAACCCTTCGAATGTTCGTCACGGACTTCACTTAAAAGTTCAACCGACCCTGAAATGCGGATTTCACGCTCTTCATCGTTCGCATACACCCCTGACGTATCGACTCGAAATGCTGTAGGCGTTATCGTTTTCCGCTTTGATTTGTGAAGTTCCGGATCGAAGGACTCAAGAGACTCTTTCGCTTCGCTTAGTGTGTACGGATCTTTGCTCAGCGGTGATTCCTTGTTGATCTCGGCGACGATCTCAGGTAACTTCGCGGCGATGTCCGCCTTCGTGTGGTTGTCCTTCACACAAGCCGGAAACAGCTCCCGAAAAACCGTGTCATTCCTTCCCTCTCCGTCGCGGACAGCAGGGAGTATGTCTTCAAGGTGTTCCAGAACCGCGCGCTTGGGTAAAGCCTTTGATTTACGTCGACTCTCAATCAACTCCAAGAGTACGGCAGGGGGTAAGTCCAGTGTGTTTATTTGGCTCCGTGGTACGTCAGTCAGTTTAATTGAACCATATCCCCACTCATACGGTTTTCCACTCGCATGAATGGAAGGAGCTACAACAACGTAGCGATCTCCGTGCCAGACTTCCAGTCCAGGGTAATCCTTCACGGCACCCTGATGCTTGATCTGGCGGCCGGGCATTCGAAAGAAGATGTGACGGCCCCCACCCCCCGACCGCTCCCAGCACTGGTAGACGTTTTGCCCGTGCTCCGCGTGAAATCGCTTAAGGGATGCGAGACCGTCGCCTCCCCCCGGCTTCATGTCTACGTCAAGGAGGAACAAATCTCTCAGCAGTACGCCCACGTTTGCGTCGGGCCAGGTCTCCCACCAATCACGAATTGTTGCTTCGTTCGTAGTGGCATCTTTCAGACCGTTGTCGGTATACGGGGGCTTCTTGCCCTTAGGGTCGTTCCTTTTGACCGGCAGTACCTGCCATCCTTGCCGGGCCAATTCAAGTGCGGCGCTAAGCACCGCCTTTTGTGCTTCGTTCATGTGAAGGTTTCCAAATGTATGTTGTGCTTTTTGAAAGCACGAAAGCGCCTAAAGCTTTTTGTCCATAGGCGCCTTCTTTCTGATGCTTGAATCCAAGCACCTCCCCAGCTTTCGCCGGATCGCGGCACGAAACCTTTCGGACTCGGTGCCACCCCAATCTACCTCGGCTCATGTTGGATTTCTAATGGCCTCTCCTAACGAGCGGTTTAGATTCAATCCTTTGCGGGAGTTCGAGTACTTAAGCTTTCCGACGTGCTGAGCGGCGATCGGCGAGCGGGCAACTGCCGTCCGATATCGTGGTCGGGCGCGCCGTGTCGTAGAGCCATATAAGGCAAAGTCGAGCACATAGCGCCCGTTTGCGGATCGGTTCAAGCGGATCAGACGCGATCGTGAGTAGACTGCGTAGTGCTTCCGCTTGCGACTCAGTCAACTCATTCATGCGGCTTCCACCAGCCCCGGCCGCGTCTTCGCTGCCAACGTAAGCAACTCGCCAAGGAGGTAAGGCGCGTTCGACTTGATAAAGGCTCTTTCTGCCTCCAAACTTTCAACGCGATAACGACCGCTCCGAACAACAGTTCTAAGAAGCGCTCGACTGTGGGCAGCGTGCTGGATCGAGGCGAATTCGCCGCCAATAACGATCGGGAAGCCGAGCGTTGCTAAATTGCTTAAGCACTGAAAGGTCGCCTCACTACAGGTTCTCCGGGCGCAGTACAAATTGAGCCCGTGCTGCTCTTCGCAAAGTGTCGTGAGCGCACCAACTGGGTCGTTGTGTTTAGGAAACGGACTCGCGGGCACAAGAGCCTCCCCGAGCAAGGTGGGGGCAATGCCCTCGGCCAAAAGTGGGCGTCGGGCGACACCCGTCAGCACGTCTGCGAAATACGCCTTCAAGGTGCGGTTGCTCGGCCCCCAGACCGCCAGCCTCTCGCACGTTTGCCGCCAGTAGCTACCGGTCGAGACAGTCGGCTCCGCACCGATAGCTTTGCTCGGATGCCAATTGATGCCGGACGCTTCGCGGCTCACGTTATACCAAGAGTTTTCAATGTGGTTAATCACGCTGACGCTGCCCGGTGATCCGAAATCGAACGCGGACCAGGTTTTGTCTGGCGCGTGGTAAGCCCTTTTAGCTTGGAATTCAGACATGAGCGCTCTCCGCTCGTACCACAAAGATCCGGTCGAGCACGCGCATATTCGCGACTACGTAGTCCCTCGACCGCTTCGGAAGCAAGTGTAAGCGTTTGAAGGCTTCAGGTATCGTGCACGGATCCAGGATTGCGTTGCGAATGGCGATCGTCGTGCCGCAGTACAAGCCGCAAGCGCGGACTATCGCGGAAATTTGCTGTCGATTTAGTTGAACCAAGTGCCGATCGCCGCGGGGCCGCCTAACGGATTCGCAGGCTGAGCCAACGGTGTTTAATGCGTCGCGCACTTCGCGCAACTGTCCCGCACTGAGTGCAACAGTGTACACGCGATCTTCGATGGGGCCGGGTTCGCCGAAAATAAAAGGCAGGTTCTCGGCGCCGGGCGGTATGTCGTCGCACGTCTCAAAAAACGCGTGCGTCAAAAACGAATAGCTGTCCATATTTTCTCTCCAAAGAGTGCGGCCCGGACTTAATCCGAGTCGATAAAGATTGAATCTTGCTTTAGCTGATAACTCCCTCGCGCGCGGCCCTTGCCAAGGCATCGCGGAGGAATTGAAGATTTTCAGCAGAGACGTCGCGCGCGTCTTCCGTTTTTAAAATCGCCTCTAGCCGGAGGCGTTCAACCTCCGAGTTCGATTCAGACCGACGATCATTTTGGTTAGACATGTTGGTGTTTTCCTTTGAATAAAACTGTCCGGTCTTAGACCGGGTTACTACTTACTTCTGGTTCTTGAGAATTGATCGGAGCTCCGTCAGCCGATCGCTCACGACGTCGATCTCGCGGGTGAGGGCAATGCTCGGAGCGGCAAACAACAGCGTGTCAGGCAACGGAAGGCTGCTGGTGGTGCCGATTTCAATGCTGTTATTCCACGTGCTGACCATTGCCCGAAAAAACAGCCTGCTACGCTTCAACAGCAACGTGTGCTGTTGGTGCTCAAGTACGGTGATTTCGCACTGAAGGCTAGTTAAATAGGCCGCCTTCTGCAATTGGTCGCCAACTGTTACCGCACGCTCGGCCAATGCAACGCTGGCCTGTGCTGGAATGAGCTTCTTTGCGTAGCTGCTCAACTCTCCAGGTTCCTTGAGCACGGCCAGGGCGCCTTCGTCTAGGAGAGCGTTCAGACCTTCCCGAGCAACCCGCAATGCTTGTTTCGCAGCGCTCACCCGCTCAGCCGCTTGTGCGTGGGACTCGGTTGCCGCGAGACTTGCAGCTTCGAGATCGACGACCGCTTTTTCACGCTCGCCGATCGTGGCGTCGAGGGCTTCGATTTTTGCGGGCAATAGGTCCACAAATTCCTGCCGAAAACAGGGTGTGTCTGTCATACGCGCCCTCCGACACCGGCAAGCAGGCGCTCAACGACGCGGGCGGGGATTCTGATTTGTCTGCCGAGCCGGAACGATTCGATCCGGCCTTCGTGAATTAATTTCCTGCACGTTTCCCGGGCGATGCGCAGTCTGCTAGCAGTCTCGGCGATACTGAGCACCTCGGGGTGAGAGGGTTTGATACTCATGGTTTCTCCAGTTGAAAGTAAAAAAGCAGCCAGAAAAGGCTGCTTGGGTGTGTAACACCGATTAGTCGAGGTGGGCGATTAGAGCCCCCGTCTATTAATGATTATACCCTGGGGCTCCAAACGTTGCCTCGTAACGACTAACGAAGCGTTTCGGGACGCGAATGAATGTTTTTAATACAAGCTATTATATGTTTGATTTTAAAGGTCTTTAGCTAGGCTATCACGTTGTTAATAACCTACGCTTAAGTTACAGGCTTCACTGGATGCGACTTCAGTCAAAAGCGCAAAATATTGGCTGGAAGGCGCGCGCGTCGCTTCGTTAACTTATACCCTCTCCATCGTCTGCTCCATCCGCTTCGCCTCGTCTGGAAGAATGCCCAAACTTAGATTCCGGCAGCGGTTCCCCTTCCGACCTGTTGCAAATGGCGGTGCGGCGCATCGAGCGCGAAATCGTTATGACGCGACTTCGCGCGAACAAGATAAAACGCCGAGGCGTGCTCCTGCACGCGGATGGCGTAATCGCTGGGTTGAGGCGGGCGTCTGAGATTTGTCGATCGGCGCTTGACGAGCGGCAAACGTAGACTTCGGGCGCAGGTGATGAATGAACTTGGAGTTCTAGAACGTGTGGCGCTAGGATAAAAACATACGTTACGCGCGAGCGGCTCGTGGCCCGCCACTATCGGCGAGCGTTTGGAGTTTTCAAGTTGACAGAGCCAATATACGCTAGTCCTCCATCTGGATACGAGTTACTGCTGTGCGCAAAGTGCAGGAAGCCTTATATCTATGAGCCAACCGGGCACGGACATCGATACGCTGGCTGCGCATGCCAGCAGCCGGAGTTGAACCAGGATTTGTTCCCGGAAGGCTGGATCAAAGTCGGTTCGATTGATGGCGCGCTGAAAGTATACGTGAACACGCCGGTTTTCTTCGCTACACATTGCCCGAATAGCCACTGGGTCGATGTGCACGCTGAAAGAGCCGGTTTCGTGGAAGCTCTAAACGCCGGAACACTGATGCTTTATTGCCACGAATGCGACTGCGATTTCAGTCTGCCGCCTGAAGTAATAGAGAAGATCAAGACGAGGCGAGCCTCCGGGCTCCTTTGAAGCTTCTGGCTCCGCTTCCATTCAAAGCATACTTCGCTTCCGCGCGGGTGCAGAGTCTAGCTGTTGCTTTGCCGTAGTCGAGCAGTTCCGGATCGCCGCGCTTGCATCGTACTATTCCACGAGAGCCGTCTGGATACTCACCGACAACGATAGTGTTTCTCCAGGACGTCGACATGTTGGAGCGAGTGCAGGAGCAATATCTTGTTGATGTCAGCAGCTTTCGTAAACGGCGTATAGACGAGCATCGCGCCACAAGCGCTAATAGCATTGCAGCCCGGGCATTCCTTAACCATCCGGAGCCGCGCTTGCTTGCGTTCGGCTTTGGTTCGATAGATCTTCACTGTCACCCCTGAGGGGCTTGAAGACTCAATGTTTGCGCTGGAAATAACGCCGCCCGTTTTGTCGGCGCTGCTCAAATAGGCCGTCGTGTCCGTTATGCGATTGGACTTGGGAAACAGGTTGGCAGCCTTGAACACATGTGCTACAGCTGCCGCTGTTTCACCTGTCGGCTGTCCGGCGCTAACGGCTGTGGCCAGTACGGCCAGGATCGCTGCATTCACTCGCATGGAGCGACGATGCGAACGCACAATCGGCATCATGGGCTTAGCCCCTTGCGCGGAACCAAATTGACTTCCAGAGGCGTTTGACTGATAACCATAGACATGCAGAAGATTTACAATTTCACCCAGGGCGGCTTCCGTCTGTGAAGCGCGACACTAAGTGGAGAGAGCTGCGACAGCGCATTTCGACGACTCTCACCATGCAGAAGGCACACTCGGCGGCCAATCTGAATCTGGTTATCAACATGAAGGCCGAGCCAGATGGCAACTCTTTCATCCTGGACCATCCAGCATATCCAAAAGCTCGCGTTAAGGCGAGTTTCCGGGCTGACCTGCCAGTGAATGTAAATTGCTCTTATCAGAGGACGGAAAACAGCAACCAGGTTGATTGGGAGTACACGATCGAATTCTTTGTTGACGAGCTAGACGAGGTTCACTTTCAGCATGAAGGCAAGATCTTGTCGAATGATGAGGTAGCCCTTTTGATACTCGGGCCTGTTCGCGATCCGTCATTCACGCCAACACCGCAATAGGCAGCGGGTACGGCGCGTCGGCTTAGACCAGGTGAGCGGGGTCGCGTCGTGATCCAGGGGTGCGCCCCCAGCCTACCGATCGAAGTAAATATAGGCCTTCAGTCGATCTTCCTCGTGATCGAACCCAAGTTCAATCCAATTGAGTGGGAATGAGTATGACAGTTCCGTGCCACTGGAATCTTTCACTCGAATGGTGAGGTAATAAGCATTACACGTCACAACATCATGCGGATTTTGGGGGTAGCTCTCATGGTAATCGGCGGGAGTGTGTCTCATGTGAACGACCGTGATTCGCTTTCCAACCCAACTCAGAAGCTCTCGCGTCTTGCTGTTCCGCTGCGCGATTAGCTCGGAAAACTGTTGCTCAGACGCTTCCTTCGTCTGCGTTCCGAGCCTAACGTAGGACTTGCCAGCAAAGTGGGGACGCTCAGTGCTTCCCGGAACAATTACCGCCACGCATGTTTTGCCTTGATGGGTTAAAGACTTAGGAAGCGTATAAACAGGTGGCCATGCGTGCTCCTCCAAGAAGTCTGAGAACGACTTCATGACACGTTCGATGTTGACTCCGTCTGCAATTTGCCCAGCGTCGTTGACGCCGATGAACAATACTGCCGGATAGCCGATCGGAGTCGAATTAGCGAAAGCCACTACTGTCCGCAGCCACTCCTGCTTCCGATTTGTGGGCTTCCTCTCAACGTAACTGTCCTCAGTCTTCGTTAGAAGGGCTATCAGGTCAAGGTCGTCAAGCATATTGGCCATTATTCTCGCATCGTGATCTCACATAAAACATATCTTGGGGAAATGTCGTTCAAAACTCGCGGCAAAACACCGAGCTGCCTAATCCAAACGGAGCTGCCGGTTGAGCATTCTCGCGGACGTTTTTGCCACTCAACTTTTTTGTTATACTTGGTTCGAGGAAGGCAGAAAGTCTGGCTTGAGACCAGATATAGTCTGCCTGTCACGTGCCCACGGCCGGGCTATTGAACGTTTGGATCTGTCATCATGACAACAGATCTTTTTCGCAGGCCGGAGCGAGAAAGGTTTGTTTTGTTCCAACACCCACCTGACATCTTCTGGCTCGTTAAGTTCTACGCCATTGAAACAATCTCAACTGCCGGCCTAATTGTTTGGATGGCTAAAGGATTTTGGCGCGAAGTCCAACCAAGGGCGAAGAAAAGACGAACACGTGTGATATCCTCTTCCAGTGGCCCCAGGCGAAAAAGAAAAGCCGCTCACTCGGGAAGACCTCGCAGCCCTGCAAAGAAAGCTCGCCAAGATGGGCGTCATAGCTCTTGAGGATTTCTACCTACTGCGTGCCGCCGGCTCGCTTCATCCAGGAGCTGGTTCAGGCCTGGAAGCAGGTGAGGAGGTGGAAGTGAAAATCAACGCCTCCATTGCGAAAGATCACGCCCAGTGAATCAGACATAAACTCATGCTTTTCATAGCAGCCCGTTGTTGCTGTTTCCACCGCCACTGACAGTAAGCGTCCCGGCATAGCTGTTATCGTTATTGCCCGAGAACATGAACTCGCCCGTATACGTTGTGTGCGTGTGGGACAGATCCATCGGAGGTATTTCTCGTTGGCTAGCACACCTCAGAGTGGGGCACGCCATCGCACTGCCAATACCAGAGTCCAACCCCGCTGCCATCACCACCATGCAAATGCCGCTTCGGATAACTTTGTAGTTCATACTAAGAGGATACCTCCAAACGTTCTACCACTCTATTGTTTTGGGCTTTAGGTTCGAAGATCCCGCAACCTGCTATTCTTCGCTTCGAGGAGTTTTCACGGGGTGCAAGAACCAAAGCAGATAATCGCGATGTCTGACGATCAACTTCGGGAGTACGCGCTCTCGGGTGATATGAATAGTTACGTTCATCAGATCGGTTCGACGGAGATGAACATGCGATGCGCCCTACGCATCGCGAAGGCCTCGGCGGAGATGGCTACGGCAAACCGGGATCTCGTAGAGGCGACCAAGCAGGTGGTCGAGGCCCATCATGGTCTCATCCGGGAGACACGTTACGTCGTTCGGGCGACGTGGGGAATAGTGGCGATAACCTTCATCACGCAAGTGGCCTTGATTATCTCGGAGTTCATGCGGAAGTAATCCCAGGTCCCCTTGTGCACTACGTGTGGCTGATACGTGGCTCTGACGCGCCTTCTGCGCAGTACAGGTAGATGTCCTGTCGGGATTGCACGCTGTAGGGTGCGTCTCGGTCACCTTCACCGAAAGAGTGGGACGGCTCTCTAGCGCTGCTGTTTTGCCCTCACAAAACCACGGCATCAATCACGGCATCAAAGCGCGCTTAATTACGGTTTTTTGGGGTCGTAGTGATACCCAGCGACCATTGATAATAAACCAGTTGCCTTATGCTGCTCAATCTTCTAAGCTGAGGGTCGCAGGTTCAATTCCTGCCGCCCCTACCACGATTTAGCCAAGGCCCGTGGATCCTGTACCGCGTCCGTTGACGTTTCGAATGCACAGGCAGCCGCCCTGAAGGCAAAGGTCGCAGCATAGGGCTTTACGCCTCAAGAGTGCCTCGACCACTTCGCCGAAGAACGAGAACCAATCAGGCACGGCGGCGCTCCCCAATTCGTATCCATTGCAGACCGTCCCCGAGGTTCCTACCCAGGTCGTCGAGCAGTGCACCGACTGGTCAGCAAATTTGTGGCAAAGTCATTCCTCTGCTCGTTCTATGAGTTGAAAGTACTTTTTCCCCTGCTCTGGGCTTATCCTCTTTTCCTCATAGAGTTTGGTCACGTACGCTCGGATCATGCGTTGCAGCTCAGAACATGTTTCATAAGGTGACCAACTAGCATCTCCTGGTTCATCTACGTGCGGTTCGACCTCCTCGGGGACCTCTCTTGCTAGCCTCTTTCTGATCTGTACAAACTCATCTTTGTAGACTTGAGAATATATATTCGCGTCATCTCTTATGAGTTGATCAATTCTCCACCGATTAAACATGGCTTTAGATTGAGAGCTAGCCTGTGGACTCAGATTCTGTGCGTCGATAGAGTCATCGTGCGCTTGAATATCCTTGCGTACCTTGGCGTGGCGTTCGTTGGAGGCCTTCAGGAATCCGTAACAATGCACCAAGGAGTCAACCGAACTGCTGACTAGTTCAAGGTCTTTGTCGATCGGAATCGCTGGTTCGGGGACGACATCGCCCCTAGACTTCGTCGATGTCGTATTGCTCCGAGATTTGACGATGGGCTTCCTGACCGCCGCTGGCGGCGCAGCCCCCCCAGCATCCGGAATGTTCTGAGGCTGCATCGGTGCCGTTGCTGTAAGCTGCTTAGGTGATTTGCTCTGCTGTTCGGAAGTGAATTTAGTCACAGCGTGCTGAATGGCTAGCGTCTGGATTGAGGACCACGGCCGTTGGCCTCGTTTTACCTCAGTCCAAAAAACAGAAAGGGGAACAAAGGAAATCGCGGCAAGTGCATAAGCGACGCGAATAGGAGTGCTTAGGCTGGGATGATTGGAGAGACCCTTCCATCGAATGGCCTTTGCTAGTAATACGAGGGCCGAGAGTATCCACATGAGGACGGCAAGTCCATACTCCTCCACCTGTATGAAGGTCATTCCAACGCCCCACAGAACAAGAAAGCCAGCGCGTGACGCCCATTGGGAGGAAATATGGAGTTGACTGCCGACCCAATCTGTAAGGACAAGGACCTTCCCGGATACATCGAGGAGCCATGTCCGCATAGGCTTCGGCATTGAACGGATAGTAGCACCACGCACGGCGATCACGGCGCGCCAACCAGCGTCGTTTCTGACGCAGGAGAGGGCACTCCGAGGGGGCCAGGGTAACGAAAGTCCGTGTCACGGTCGCCTTGAAAACAGAGCCGCCTATCCCGGTCGGCTTACTGATGTGCTACCGCAGAGCTTGGCCGGCGGGCAGCAGCATGCGTTAAGAAAGAGCTTCTCAGAAGGCAAAAATCCGCGAGGGTTTGGGCCAGATGAGCAAACTGGCGATAATCTTTGCGGGCGGTGCTGAACGCTCGTCTTCCTATGCTCAGTAGTAAATTTGTTCGGGAAGAATGCAGCAGCCCGCGTGGGTCTGTAAGCTGCTAATCTGGCAGTGACGATGGCCTGCTATCGCGTTTTGATACTCCTCGCGATCTCATCGCCCATGCTGCGTGCCGACCTGACGCTCAAGGTCCGAACCATGGGCGCGACGGGCCCATCGAGCGAAACTACCGAGTACTACAAAGGCAATCTCGTGCGTAGCGACTTCGGCACTAGCTATCAAGTCATTGACTTCTCCACCGGACGCGGTTTTACGGTCGATCCGGCAAAAAGAGAATACTATCCGTTCGACCGATCAAAGCAGGCGATGATGCAAGTCGTCGATCCCTCCCATAAGATCTTCATAGAAGCGACGTGCTCCGCCACCGGTGAACAGCGTGAATGGTTCGGCTACGCCGCCCGCCGTTACGTAACAACCAAGCGGTCGCATAATGAGTTCAACGGCAAGTCATCCGAAGTGAGCGAGACACAGGCAGATACGTGGGTCCTTGATTTCCCGGCTCCGCCTCACGTTCAAGGGATCGCGAGCCCGAACGGGATCGTTTTCCTCAGTCAGGTGCTGGCAGGCGGCATCATGAAAGTTCCTGATATCAAGGCAACTCACATCGGACCCCGGCCACACGGTCTGATCGTGTGGCTCAAGACGGACCAGTATGAAAGTGAAATCGTCGCACTTTCCGTTGCGCAGCTTGACCAAAGCCTGTTCGACGTACCGAAGGGTTTTGGCGAGGTCATTCCCCGCGCCTTTGCGGCTCCGCCTGATTCCTGGAGCGATCAGATCGAGCTCGAATGGCGGCGATTGCTAGTTTGGCTTAACGGCCTGTTTGGGAGCTGATCAGCCCCGGCGATACGTCCAGCGGAATTTACCAAGGGTGCTTCATGAAGCGACGGTAACAGAGGTCGTCCGTCGTTGTTGCTCCACCCGAAAGGCCGCATAGAAAAAGCGCATGAATAGCGCCCACCAAAAGACTGGCACGATAATGCTCTCGAGCAAGCCTAATCCGTGGGCTTGCAAGTTGACGTGAAACTGGGCGACCCTTTCGAATGTCCAGAGCAGCATGGCGCAAATCGTCGCCCACCTGTGGCCTCGATACACGAACACCGCTAAGACTAAGAATGCGACCGCGTCAACTAAGTAATAATCAGACTTGCGGAAATAAATCGGGAAGACGCTCACGACCGCCAAAAACACCAGCCACAGGGCGCACCGCCCACGTGCTGATTGGAACACTCCCAGCGAACTGTACTCTGTCACTTGCCGCTGCAATTGATCGGGGTCAATCGTCCAAAACAGGAGGTATTCTGCGGGGCGCCGAGGCATGAACGTTTCCCCACAGAAAGGACACGTCCTTTCGTCGTAGTTGTCAGAATCTGTCTGTGAACGACTACATCCAGGGCAGGTCATTGGTCTCTCCCGTCTCGCCGCATCAGCTCCCGTGCCACGCGCCGGACGGTGCCAGCGCCGGGGCGTTGGGATATAGGAGTTTTGTCGACGAGCTTAGGCTCCAGGTGCTTGTGTGCATTTGAACATCCAGAGAGCGTCTTGACCGGAACCTCAATGCAGACAGTTTGGATACGTCATTTACCCGAGGGAGGAGTGTAGACGTCAGGACACAGCCCGTCGCATTCGTGTTCGCCCGTTTACAGACAACGAGCGACGGAAGCCCAATTGTTTAAAGTCGCAGAGGGGCGAGATGCTGTCTTCCCGTTAGAGCAGGTAATGCTTTCACGTTAGAAGACGGGGATGATCAGGCACCCGCTTCGAAGCTTAGCTGCCAATCTGGAAGAATGGTACCTGCGTGAGCGCGACTCAAACAGCACCACCCAAACACGTATCGGAACAAGCGGCATTTTCCATTTTGGCGGCGATCAGCGTTTGCCATATGCTCAACGACACGGTTCAGTCGTTGATATCGGCCATCTATCCGATTCTCAAGAGCTCGTTCCATCTCGACTTCGCTCAGATCGGGCTCATCACACTGGTCTTTCAGGTAACTGCTTCTTTGCTGCAGCCGTTTATCGGCCTCTACACCGATCGTTCTCCCAAACCCTACTCACTGCCGATTGGTATGGGGTTCACGCTGGGTGGCTTATTGCTGCTCTCGGTTGCTCCGACTTACGCGGTGCTGCTGGTGGCCGCAGGGCTGGTGGGCGTGGGATCGTCCGTGTTTCATCCGGAGTCGTCCCGTGTCGCGCGGCTGGCTTCCGGCGGCCATCACGGATTGGCTCAATCGCTGTTCCAGGTGGGCGGGAATGCCGGATCGTCGCTGGGACCGCTGCTGGCGGCGTTCATCGTGCTTCCCCGGGGCCAGTCCAGCATCGCCTGGTTCTCCCTGGTCGCTCTGCTAGCGATTGTTCTGCTGATCAGAATTGGCCACTGGTACAAGGAGCATTCGGTCCTCCGGCAATCCGTACTGAGGCGTCCGGATGGCCATCTGCGGCTGCCGACGCGACGGGTTGCCGTCTGCTTCGGCATACTGATCGCGCTGATGTTCTCGAAGTATTTCTATATTGCGAGCCTGAGTAGTTACTTCACTTTCTTTCTGATTAGTAAGTTTCATATCTCGGTTCAAAACGCAGAGGTGCGGCTGTTTATATTCCTGGGGGCCGTCGCGGCCGGAACCATTCTGGGCGGACCGATCGGCGACCGGATTGGACGGAAGTATGTGATCTGGTGCTCGATCCTCGGCGTGCTTCCGTTCACGCTGATACTTCCCTATGCCAACTTATTCTGGACCAGTATGTTGAGCGTCATCATCGGCTTGATTCTGGCTTCGGCCTTTAGCGCGATCCTGGTCTACGCGCAGGATCTCGTGCCGGGCAAAGTCGGGATGATCTCCGGCCTGTTCTTCGGCCTGGCCTTCGGCATGGGCGGCGTGGGCGCGGCGCTGCTGGGCCGGCTTGCGGATTGGACCAGCATCACCTTTGTTTATGAAGTCTGTGCGTTCCTGCCACTGATCGGGTTACTAGCTGCCTTTCTGCCGAACCTCGAGCAGCCGAAGCTCATGAGAAGGGCTTGAGACAGGCCCAGGACAGTGATGAAAAAGGTCGAAATGCGCTCTGTCGAAAGCTACGGTCGAACGGCAGCACGCGCGCGTCCTCTGAAAATGCAAGCTTGGAAGACGCGGGGACGGACAGCTCTGTCCACGCGGCACAGAGCGGTATGCCGCTTCGTCTCTTACATCATGGTTTGGGACAGAGAAGCGTCCGTCCCCTTGATGAAACGGGCGTGACTCCGGAAGGACTTCGACACCGCTCCCATCATTGCGGGTGGCGCGCGCGTGCCCTGAAGACCCACAGGCTGAAAGCCTGTGCCACGACGGGGCTTTTGAAGTGCTGTGATACGTTGCTAGTTTAATGATCAAGTGGTCCCCGGGGACGTGGCGCAACAAGACCGCCGCGCAACAAGCAACGTACGCGTCAGCGGACGATCTCGCCAAAGCGGTCAGCCGGCTCGCGACGTTTCCTCCACTGGTTACATCCTGGGAGATTGAAGAGCTCAAGAGCCAGTTGGCGAAAGCCGCGGCAGGCCAGCGATTTCTGTTGCAAGGGGGCGACTGCTCAGAGAATCTGAGCGATTGTACCGCCGATGCCATTACAAGCAAGCTCAAAATTCTGCTGCAAATGAGCTTGGTGCTGGTGCAAGGTAGCCAGAAGCCGGTCATTCGCGTGGGGCGGTTCGCCGGCCAGTACGCCAAGCCGCGATCCGAGGAGTTTGAAACGCGTGATGGAGTAACGCTTCCCAGTTATCGCGGCGACCTTGTGAATCGGCCCGGCTTCACTCGCGAAGAGCGCGAGCCGGATCCGCACTTACTGGTACGGGCGTATGAGCATTCGGCGCTGACGCTGAACTTCATCCGAGCCCTGGTGAAAGGCGGTTTCGCCGATCATCATCATCCGGAGAACTGGGATCTCGAGTTTGCCAAGCATTCTCCACTGGCCGGCGAGTACCGCAATATCGCCCAGCGGTTAACGGACTCTCTACGGTTCATGGAGAGCATTCTGGGGGTGAGCGCTGCCGACATGAAGTGGGTAGACTTCTTCACCAGCCACGAAGGGCTGCACCTGGTGTACGAGGAGGCACAGACTCGCCGGGTGCCGCGACGAGAGCCCTGGTACAACCTGTCGACGCACTTTCCCTGGATTGGCATGCGCACCGCCGATCCGAACGGAGCGCATGTCGAATACTTCCGGGGCATCGCCAATCCAATTGGTGTGAAGGTCGGCCCGGGAATCACGCCGCAGACGCTGGTGGAGTTGGTGGAGATTCTGAACCCTGTGAATGAACCCGGCCGGCTCACCTTGATTCACCGGTTCGGCAGGAAGGGGATTGCGGAGTATCTGCCAAGGGCCATTGAGGCCGTTCGCTCAACCGGACTGTCGGTTCTCTGGTGTTGCGATCCGATGCATGGCAACACGCAATTGACCGCGGATGGCACGAAAACGCGTCACTTTGACGACATCCTGTTCGAACTGGAGCAGGCCTTCGCCATCCATCGCCGATGTGGCAGCAGTCTGGGCGGAATCCACATCGAACTAACCGGCGAGAACGTAACGGAGTGCCTGGGCGGCGCTCGCAATCTGAAGGACGCGGATCTGAAGCGAGCCTACCGTTCTCAAGTTGACCCACGGCTGAATTACGAGCAAGCTATGGAGATGGCCATGCTGCTGGCGCGTCTTATGGGAACACAAGGCGAGCGCCATATCTTAGAAGCAAAAGTGGCGCAGTAACTTCAGCGACTCGCTTTCTCATGCCGGCCCGAACGAGGCCCAATGTTAACATGGCTCTGCGGGCGTTTGCCTGTCTCTCGCCGGTTCGGAAACCGCTGCGGCCTTTCGCCAGTAAGACCGTAAGTCGCGGAGCGCGATCCTCATCATTCCCTAAACGACATGGAGCCACACCCAGGAAACGACGGAGCCACCGCCATAGACTTGGCTCGACCTCCGGCCACACGCTGGAGGAAGTACGTTACCGAGGTGCTTGCCCGGGAACTTAGTGCTGTGACCAAGTACTATGACCGGTTGATTCAGTGGTTGCCGCGCGATGAAGACGACGGCCGTCTGCTCGAGGCCACGCAAAGCCCACTGAAGCAAGTGGTGGCGCGAGGGCAGGAATTTCCGGATCTAAGCGGCGAACGAGATCGGAGAACGGCGATCCTGGTCAACGGCACGTTCAATCATCATTTCGATGTCCAAGGGCTGCTTATGGAGCTGAAGCCCAGGCTGTCGCGTACGTCCCGGCTTTTAGTCATCCTCTACAGCCCTTACCTTCGCGGGCTCTACAGAGCCGCCAACTGGCTGCACATCCGCACAGGCGAATTGCCCTGTACGTTCCTGACACGAGTTGACGTGGAGAACCTCGCCGAAGTGTCCGGATTCGAGCTTGTTCGCGAACGGCAGTTGGCTTATATCCCTTGGAGGCTCCTGGGCCTGGGCGACCTGATCAACCGGACCCTGCCGCTGGTGCCCCTGCTGCGCTGGTTTGCACTTACTTCGCTGGTGGTGCTCCGCCCGCGCATCGCCAGCCCACCGGAGGGACTCTCGTGCGTGATTCCTGCGCGTAACGAGCGAGGGAACATCGAGAATGCTTTGAAGAGGCTTGAGAACTTCCCTGGGCCGATTGAAATTATCTTCGTGGAAGGCCACTCGAGTGATGGAACCTGGGAAGAGATTCAGCGGGTAACACAGGAATACAAGGATCGGTTCCGCATGCAGGCCTTTCAGCAGACCGGCAAAGGGAAGGCCGATGCCGTGAGGCTAGGGTTCTCGAAGGCGAGCGAACCCTTGCTAACCATCCTGGACGCCGACCTCACCATGCCGCCCGAGATGCTGTGGCGCTTCTACCGGGCCTACTGCGAAGGTCATGGGGACTTCATCAACGGGTCGCGACTGGTCTACCCAATGGAGGGCGAGGCGATGCGGTTCCTGAACCATTTGGGGAACGTATTTTTCGCGAAGGCCTTGAGCTGGGTGTTGGATATGCAGATCGGCGATTCACTGTGCGGAACGAAACTGGTAACCCGCGCCGACTACGGCCGTATCCTGGCATGGCGGCGGGACTTTGGCGACTTCGACCCATTCGGAGACTTCGAACTGCTGTTCCCCGCGGCCACGCTGGCGCTCGGGACTGTCGATGTTCCCATCCGTTACCTCGCGCGGACCTATGGATCGACCAACATTCACCGGTTCCGGCACGGTCTCCTGCTTCTTAAAATGACGGCGATCGGACTTTTTCGGATCAAGATGCGCTAAGCGGGATCCGTTCTGAGGCAGGATTCGCGGAGCAGCGTGTTCGGGGCCAACAGAAAACGATAAAATGCAGCAGTGGGTGTCGGAACCGTTCTACGAACGTTTTTGGCCGCGCCAGGACTAAAATACTGCGTGTATTATTTCGCTTTCCCTGTAGCCTTCACCCGGCAGGCCGCGTCGATTAAAATTATCAACTAAGCCAAGAGCAAATGAACTATTACGAGGAGCTGGGGTTGACTCCGGAGGCGACTCCGGAGGAGATTCATCAGGCGCACCGGAAACTCACCAAACTGCTGCATCCGGATCAGCAAACCGACGAGACGCTGCGCCGCCTCGCCGAGGCACAGATGCGCCGGCTCAACTCGATTGTGGACGTGCTGTCCGACAGCGACAGCCGAAGACAGTACGACAAGGGTGTCAACGCCGCTAACGAGAGGCCGCACTATACCCCGACTGCCACCAATCTGGGAATGCCGACGGCTATGGAAAGAGAGGACCCCCGGCAGTATCTGACCAGGATACGGCGGAAAGTGCCGTGGTGGATTTGGTCTACTGTGGGCGCCCTCACCCTGACCTTTGCAGCGGTCTGGTTTTTTGCCGACGATCTGGGGAGTTCAATCGGCGGTAAGACGATGGCCTACGTCCCAATTCCGGATTCGCCCTCCCAGTCTTCTTCCGGGGCGTCCATAGGGCCGCCCCCGAGTACTCGCGAATCTCGGGCTGAGGCCCAGTTGCAAAGTCTTACCAATCGGCTACGCAGCGTATTTGAAACGAAACCAAGCAAGCCGCGGATCGAAGATGGTGGAGGTTCGCCAGCAAGCCCGCCCCAGAGCGAAGTGTCGGCCACACTTCCGCAACAGCCAACAGCTAGCGATCAGGCGGCTCAGCCGGCGCCTGCCTCCGCGCCAGCGCCCGCGCCGAAACCCGTTAGCCACAATGATGTGGCTCATGACACAGAGATAGCCCTGGCCCGCCAGGCCCCGCCCAAAATCGACGCCACCCCGGTGAGCAGCATTCCACCCCAAGCGTTACAAACGCCGAGTTTGCCGAAGCCGCCGCCGTCGCAGCCCGCTCCAGCGCCGGCCGTAAGCTCGCAGAATGCCCCCGCCGTTGCTCCCGCATCGGCCCCCAACCCGCCGGCAGCGCCTGCCGTGGTTCGGGCGGCACAATCCGGTTTCGAAGGAGAGTGGATTTACGCCCCTGCAAAGCCTGAAAAACGGAAGCCCGGTCTGTATCCGCCGGACTTCATCGAACTGAAGTTATTTCGTTCTCAAGGTGAACTGCATGGCATTTATCACGCACGCTACCAGGTTGACCAAGCCCAAGACATCTCGCCCGAGGTGAGCTTCCAGCTCTCCTCACAAGAAGCAAACGCAAAAATGCTCACTTGGGAAAGCGCCAACGGGAGCCGAGGCTGGCTGAAGGTCAATGCGGTGGACAAATCGACCATCAAGGTCCAGTGGCAGACCACCGTTTACAGCAAGCAGCCCAGTCTAACGGCAGGTGTGGCAACGCTCATCCGCCGTTAGGAGCTGCGATTTCGTTCGCCCCAGGGCTATTTCACCGTCGGGATCGTCAGATTGTGGAAGACAACCGCTGAGAAAACGCCAGCGGCTATGAAGTTGACGATCGCGAATTTTCTCTTGGCTTCCTCGTTGTTTCGCATGAGGATTTCCGGCGCAAGCACGGCGCCAGCCAAGCCGCCTTTGATCATCAGACCTCTCATGCCGAAGGTGCCATTCGCCGAGCGCAGGAGCGGGTTGGTTTCGGACTTACCCCATGAAGATGCAGCGTCCATCGCCGTTCCGCCCAAGAGCGCAGCGATGCTGGCGGTCCAAATCTTATTGATGGTTCCGCTGTTCTTGTTTGCCGCTACAGCAGCCGTGTTCGCTTCGGCTTCGGCCGCCGCGGGTTGAACAAGGCTGACATTGGGATCGGGCGGGGTTTCGACCGTGGGCAACGCCTTCGCGGATGCAGGAATCGCCGCGGAAGGAGCAGGCGCGGCTGCATCGGGACCATCTATCAGAAGAATCAGAGGCGCCGGCTTAGGCAGCGGGTTTGACAAGGGCAGCGGATCGGTGGTCTCGGCGAGCAATGCGGCGCTACAAAAGATCAACGCGGCGCCTGCAAAAGAGAGGAACTTCATGATCAACCTCCGGACCGTGAACGGCGGTCAGTAGGCTTATCGTCGGGAGAGGGGCAAGCTTGAATTGCCTAGCAGATTCTGGGTAGTTGTTCGCCCAATTGCATAGGCACAACTCGCGTGCCGCCGATGGCGGTTTTCGTCACCAGCAGGCCCGGATGCTGGTCTGTGATGGTGCCGATGATAGCAGCTCGCGCAGCCACCTTGTGCCTGCGCATGCGTTCGAGAATCGCGGCGGCGGATCCGGCGCTGACGATCGCAAGCAGCTTGCCTTCATTGGCGACGTAGATGGGATCCATCCCCAGCAGGTCGCAAGCGGCCTGCACCTCCGGGTCTATCGGTATTGTTCGCTCATCGAGGACTATGCCGACTTTGGAGCTGGCAGCGATTTCGTTGAGCGAGGATGCGACGCCTCCACGGGTGGGATCGCGCAGCACACGAACGCCGCCGAGCGGGAGGATGTCGGCAACCAGAGCGCTCAAGGGCGCGCAATCGCTCTCGATCACGGTGTCGAACTCCAGTCCTTCACGGACACTCATGATCGCCATACCGTGGTCGCCAATGGTTCCGCTGACGATAACCACATCGCCGGGCCGCGCTCCCGATGGACCGATGTCGACGCCCTGCGGAACCACGCCGATGCCGGCCGTGTTGATATAACATCCGTCGCCGTGACCCTTTTCCACTACTTTCGTGTCGCCGGTCACGATGACGACGCCGGCTCTCTGGGCGGCGGCGGCCATGCGATCCACCACTCCCGCCAGCGTCGCGATGGGGAAACCTTCCTCCAGAATGAAGGCCGCGCTCAGATACAGGGGACGTGCGCCGCTCATGGCCAGATCGTTGACCGTACCGTTCACAGCCAGATCACCGATGCTGCCGCCCGGGAAGAACAGGGGACGCACGACATACGAATCAGTCGAGAAGGCTAAGCGGCCCGCGGTTTCTGGTAGTACAGACGAGTCGCCTAAATTCTGCAGAACGGAATTCTGGAAAGCAGGGAGGAAAAGATGCGCTACCAGCTCGTTCGAAAGCTGCCCACCTCCGCCGTGTCCAATGACGATCGAGGGATAGTCGCGCAACGGTAACGGACAAACCCAGTTGTCGAAGTTCAATTCATCTTTCATTCAGCTTGCCGAAACGGAGGCGGTGGCCGGAGCAGAAGCGATGGTCAGGAACCGACCGTAATTATAGTAGGCCGCGCAGGCACCTTCGCTCGAAACCATGGTCGCTCCCAGCGGGTGCCTCGGCGTGCATTCGTTGCCGAACGCCGGGCACTGGTTCGGCTTCAGACGACCCTGCAACACTTCGCCGCTATGGCATTTGGATGACTCTTCCGTCCGGATGTCCGAGACGTGGAAGCGATGCTCAGCATCGTAGTCGCGATAAGTGTCGCGCAGACGCCAGCCGCTCTTCGGGATTACGCCGATGCCTCGCCAAGCACGGTCCGTGACCTCGAAGACTTCAGCCAGGGTCTGCTGGGCGACTGTGTTGCCCGGCATCGTGACCGCGCGCTCGTAGGCGTTCTCGACCTCAAACTGGCCGCTCTCGAGCTGAGCGATTGTCCGGCGGATGCCCTCCAAGACATCCAGGGGCTCGAAGCCGGTGATGACAATCGGCACACGATACTTCTCAGCCAGCGGAGGATACTGCCAGTAACCCATGACGCTGCAGACGTGCCCCGCCGCAAGGAACGCCTGTACGCGGTTGCCGGGCGACGTCATGATCGCCTCGATAGCCGGAGGCACAAGGACGTGAGATACGAGCATGGAGAAGTTCTTCAGGCCCAACTGATGCGCCAGCTTTACAGCCATGGCATTCGCGGGTGCGGTGGTCTCAAAGCCAATTCCAAAGAAGACGACCTCACGGTCGGGGTTCTGGCGGGCAATGGTCACCGCATCGAGCGGCGAGTAAACAACTCGCACATCACCGCCCTCGCTCTTCACGCGAAATAGGTCTTGCGTGCTACCCGGCACGCGCAGCATGTCGCCGAAAGAACAAAAGATGACACCCGGCTGCGAGGCAATCGCCAGCGCCTGATCGATCAGAGCCAGTGGTGTGACGCACACCGGGCAGCCCGGGCCATGGATCAGCTCGATCTCTTCCGGCAGCAGCTGATCGATGCCATTCCGGATGATGGAGTGGGTCTGGCCGCCACATACTTCCATCAGGGCCCATGGGCGCGTGGTGATTTGGCGGATATCCTGCGCTAGTTTCTGTGAAAGTTCACCGTCGCGAAATTCATTTAGGTATTTCATGACTGTCACCTGCCATTGCTTCTGACTTTGCGCCTAGTTCCTCCTCGAGAACTCCGAGGTCACGGAACATTTGCAGGGTCGCGTTTGCCGACTCTTCATCTACTTTCGAGATAGCGAAACCCACGTGCACAATGGTGTAGTCGCCGATATTGATTTCGGGGAGATAGGCAAGGCACACTTCTTTCACAATTCCGCCGAAGTTGACGCGTCCCATACGGACGCCCTGATCTTCGTAAATCTGTTTCACCTGCCCCGGCACGGCTAAACACATCGGCTCACTCCTTCGAAATCCCGTATAAAGGGTTACGGTCAAAGTATATGCTGATAACCAGCAAAACGGGTTTCTGCTTTTACTTAGGAGTCTCCCCGGTACTGGTTCCATGCGAATGACAGAGAGGCGAATTGACCGAAGGACGGGGTCTGAAAGCGGCGGAAATCCGCTTGTTCACGCGGGTCTGTGTGAAAACTCCAGTAATCGCGCGCGGCTCGGTCAGGGCTTGCTCACCCGCGCTCGGAAACCAGGTGAAATGCTGGGCGTTTTGACGGAATATCGGCGTTTGAGTGCGCTCCCTCGCTCCGTGGCGAAGAGCTACGGTCGCGGCTCGCAAAAGCCATCCGCTTGCTCACGCGCGCGGTTCCGTGCCGGGAGTTTTCACACAGACTCTGACGGGAGCGGTTGCTCTGAGAATACAGCTTGGAGGATGCGGGGACGGACAGCTGTGTCCACGCGCCACAGAGCGATATTGCGCTTCGCCTGCCGCATCATGGCTTGGGACAGAGAAGTCCGTCCCCTTGATGAAACGGGCGTGGCTCCGGAAGGACTGCGGTTCCGTACTGATATGTGTTGTTTGACATCAATTCCCGATTCCGACAGTGAGGAGCGGATGTGAGCTTGCCCGTTTCAGCGACGTCTGAACGAACGCGGCGGCGCATGCTTATTGACGGCGTAGTGCAGGGTGTTGGCTTTCGCCCCTTCATTTATTCATTGGCCCGGGAGCACGGCCTGACGGGCTTTGTTTTGAATCACAGTTCCGGCGTGCGCGTTGAAGTAGAAGGCCCGCGTGCTGCTATCGAAAACTTCCAAAGCGACATTCGGCTCCGCCGGCCGCCTCTGTCGGCGATTGAATCTTTCGACACAGAAGACATTGACGTTACTCGCGACACGTCGTTTGTGATTTTGGAAAGCGAGAGTCAGCTCTCTGCCAGCACTCCTGTATCGCCCGATATTGCCATCTGCGACGACTGCTTACGCGAGTTGCAGAACCCGGCAGATCGCCGCTTTGGCTATCCGTTCATCAACTGCACGAACTGTGGACCACGCTTTACCATCATTCGCGATTTGCCATACGACCGGCCGGCTACCACCATGGCGTCTTTCCGTATGTGCCCGCTGTGCGAGGCCGAGTATCGCGATCCGCTGAACCGGCGTTTTCATGCTCAACCCAACGCCTGCCCTGTGTGCGGACCGCATGTGTCGCTAATGATGTCGACCGGCCTGGGTTTCGAAGAGGAGGCCAGGAGCACCGGGGGCGCCGCGATAGCCGCAGTGAAGGCCCTGCTGGCCTCCGGGGCCGTGGTTGGGATCAAAGGCATCGGAGGGTTCCACCTTGCAGGTGATGCCACCAACGACGCGGCACTGCGATTGCTGCGCGAACGAAAAAGCCGCATTGAACAGCCCTTCGCTCTGATGGCCCGGGATTTGGAAATAGTCAGCCGATTTGCCGAAGTCAGCGCTGAGGAGGCAAGGCTATTGAGTTCCCGAGCTCGGCCGATTGTGCTGCTGCGCAGCCGCAAGCCCAACTCCATCTCAGGCTTGGTGGCGCCGCGCAACGATTACCTTGGCGTCATGTTGCCCTATGCTCCGCTGCATTATCTTCTGCTTGACGAAACGCCCCTAGTGATGACCTCGGCCAATGTATCGGGCGAACCGATCGTCCGGGAAAACGACGAAGCGCGAACCCGGCTGCACGGCATTGCGGACGCCCTTCTGATTCACAACCGTGCAATTGAGGTGGTCTGCGACGATTCAGTGGTCCGGACACTCGAGGACAAGGAGATTCCGCTCCGGCGATCGCGAGGGTACGCTCCTTTCCCGGTTGTGTTGCGACAGCCAGTGGACGATCTGCTTGCGGTTGGGGCCGAATTGAAGGCGACGTTCTGCGTCACGAAAGGGCGCTTCGCGTATCTCAGCCAGCACATTGGCGACATGGGCACGCTTGAGACGCAGCGTGCCTTTGAGGCGGCGCTGCACCATATGCTTCGGCTGTTCCGCGTCGATCCTCGCTGCGTGGTTTGCGATCAGCATCCCGGCTATTTATCCACGCGGTGGGCGATCGACTTTGCCAAGGAACGGGGCATTGCGCTGTTGCAGGTGCAGCATCATCACGCCCATGCGGCCGCGCTGTCAGCGGAGAACGGGCTCGACCCACGAGAAGAAGTGATTGGGGTCGCGTTCGATGGCACAGGCTACGGTTCCGACGGGGCGATTTGGGGAGGCGAATTTCTAATCGCCAGTCAAGCGTCGTTTCGGCGCATCGCTCATCTGCGCTACGTTCCGCTACCGGGTGGCGATGCTTCCATCAAACATCCGGCCCGCACCGCGCTGGCCCATCTCTGGCAAGCCGGGCTGGATTGGGATGACGACCTATCCCCTGTGAAGGAGTTTTCGGCAAACGACTTGCGCGTTCTGCGACGCCAATTCGACAGGAATTTAAACTGTGTGCGCTCGAGTTCCATGGGCCGGCTGTTCGACGCCGTGTCCGCTCTGATCGGCGTGCGGCAGCGTGTTAACTATGAGGGGCAAGCTGCCATGGAATTAGAAGCCTTGTGCGAATCGACCGGCCGTGGCGACCCGTACCCGTTCCCGGTCACACGCGGCGAAATGACGATGCTGGACCCAGGCCCTCTCCTCGAAGCCATCCTCCGCGATCTACGATGCGGGACGGCACTCGCGCTGATCGCGACGCGATTCCATAGCTCCGTGGCGGGTGCGATTGTCGAGGTGTGCAGACTGGCCCGCGAAACCACAGGTCTGGAGACAGTGGCTCTGACCGGCGGCGTTTTCCAGAATCTTTTTCTGCTTACGCTGACGGTGGAGCGCTTGCGCAGCGCGGGCTTTCAGGTGCTCTGGCACCGCGTCGTGCCGGCGAATGACGGTGGTCTGGCCCTAGGGCAGGCGGCAATTGGCCACGCTCTCCGGCACGCGCGGGAACTGGGGATCAGTGCGCTCTGAGACAACGGTCTACTTCGGCCCTGTGGTCGTGCTGTACGGCGTGTAAAAGGTCCAGCCCGGGTTTGACCACTTTTTCCAGGTAGCGGGGTCATCGAGCATCCGGATGAAGATACCACCCACCACCGACCGTGCCTGAAAGCCGACCTGCTTGCCGGTCACAGTGTCGTACCAATCAGTCAGGGGCACACGGCTCGGCGACACATCCGCAAAATGGTAGGCCGGCGCGAAGAGGGCCTGAAAACCCTGCTTTGAATCGGCTAGTGTGGCCGTCCACGCAAGCCAATCAATCTTCGTGTACGCGGCGCGATTATCCAGTGGAAGCCCATACTCGTTGGCGTGCACGGAGTAGAAGGAGGTTTCCTTACGAGTGACCGATTGAGGAAACAGATTCAACCCGAGCAGCTTGTCCCAGACCAGGTTGTACTTCTGGCTCCAGGTGCCGGCGTGATCGAAGGTAAGCCGGTAGTGATCGCCGTCATCTGCCATCTGCACCCAACGCTGCGCAAAATCGCGGGCCGTCTGGTCATATTGCGCCGCCACATCCGCGTGCCCCAGCGCGGCGGCGAGTTTGCCATACGCCCCCAGGGCCAGAATGGCCTTGATTGAGAGATTCGCGTTATGAGCCAGGTGGCCGGCGAAATCGTCCGTACAAAGCTGGTTCTCCGGATCGAGACCTTTCTCCTTCAGATACTCGGCCCACTTCGTGAGTAACGGCCAGTATGGTTTAGCGAATTCCGCACTGCCGTCCACCTGCGCCACGCCGGCGATCATGATCAGCATGTTGCCACTTTCTTCCACCGGCATCTGATCGGTCTCGGAAGCCTCGCCGGCGCCGTATTGCTGGCCGTTCGCTAAGGGATACTGCCCCAGGTCATGCGGCGCGAAGGGGAATCGCCAGCGCGCCATGCTTGCATAGTCGAGGATCGGCTGCAGTTGTCCTTTCAACAAGCGCGTGTTGAAAAGCAGGAAGAACGGAGAGCTGGGGTAGGTGACGTCTACCGTGTCAATGGAGCCGTTGCTGAAGTTCTCCTTGGAAAAGAACAGCAGCGTGCCGTCCGCGTCGGCGGTCAGCTTGTGCGCCGCAATGGCCTGCCGGTAGGCAAGCGCGCAAAGCTTGGCGTAGGATTCGCCACCGGCCGCGACAAGATCAGTCATCAGCTGCTGGTCGAACTCTGTGCAGCGTTTCTCAAGCACTTCGTAATCACGCAGGGCCCATTCAAGGAGATCGGATGCCTCGGCACCGTTGCGACGCCAGTAGGGGCGCAACTGGCGATGAAAGTACTCGATGGAATAGAGATCGTCATAGGCCAGCACGATGTGGCGAGAGACGGCAGTCGCGGTTACAGAACCGAGCCGGAACATGTAGGCAAGCACGGGGGTTGGCTGCGCGTAGGGTCGAACCACGCGCAGATCATCCGCATCCGGCAAGCTGCCCTTATCAAGGAAAGCATCGAATGCGGATTGCCTTGTGCCCGCAAACTGCGAGGAGGAGTCATCGGCGGGAGCGGTCAGATAGAGATAGCCCCAATCGATGCGGAGGTCGTCGCCGGCCTTTTGCAGCATGGGTTGGTACTGGCTCCCCATGCGCAAAACCTGCAGGTTATTCAGCCGGAACCGGGACCATGTAACCGGCTCATCGTTCCGGTTCACCACGATCTCCGACCCTGCGTCGAAGTAAATCGCCACCTCATGTTTACCGCCATCGGCCGATTGAACGCTCCAGGTGAGGTAAGTCGCCGGACGCGAAAGAATATCCAAATCGTGTGGCAAGGCAGGCGTAAGAAACGTCAATGTGACGCGGATGCCAGCGCCCTGGAACGAGTAGATGGTGTGCGTTGGGAGAACTTCGAGCTTGGTTTGTTCCAGCGCCGAAATGCGGCGCGGCTCTCGTCCCATGAGCCGGTAGGACTTGCCATCCACACGAATCAGGCTGGAGAGCGAATGCGTAACGCCGGTCCAATGCTTGGTCTGAGAATCGGTCAGATGATCGGACATCGACCAGATGCTGAAATAGGGATCGTGCGTCACCAGCGGAACGGCGGGCGGGCGGAAGTCAGCAGCGAACGCGGAGGAGAGAGGCATGGCGCAGAGAGTCGCAAACAGGCAGAGACGGGATGGTTTCATGATTTTGGCTTGCTTCCTAACTTCCCGGAGCGGGCTGTACGTTTCTTATCACAAGCAGGTCAGTTCAACCCAAAAACGAGCACGTTCGATCCTGCCGCGATTGATACATACTGTGAACCATCCACTTCAAACGTCATAGGTGAAGCGTGCCAGGATTGATTCGCTTGAAAGTGCCAGAGGATCTCGCCGTTCGTCGCGTCTGCAGCCGCGAATGATCCGCTGTCTTCGCAGAAAAAGACCAAACCGGAAGCGGTTGCGAGGGTTCCACCCCAGGAGCGGCCCAATCCGTCTTGTGAAATCTCCCAAGCGATTTCGCCGGTCTGGATATCGATGGCCCGAAGGAACCTCTTCGGCTTGATTTCGGGCACCTCGCGCGCATCCCCGCCATAAAAGGATTCGCCCGGGCGCCACCATGCGGACGACTTCGTAAAGACGTTGCATTTTTCCAGCGCCATTACGTAGAACAGGCCGGTCTGCGGACTGAAGGCCGGCGACATCCAATTTGTTGCGCCATCGACGGCCGGGCAAACCTTGGTTCCCGATACGCTCGGCTCCATGTTCGGCCTGAGCTTGGGACGCCCATGGCTATCGATGCCATCTGCCCACGTCAGCATCTTCACAAACGGATAGGCCGCGAGAAAGGTCCCGTTGGTACGGTCCAATACGTAGAAGTAGCCGTTGCGATTGCCTTGTAGAAGCAGCTTTCGAGGCTCGCCCCGAAAAACCACGTCGGCCAGCAACGGCGTTTCCGCCGCGTCCCAATCGTGCAGGTCGTGCGGGGTGTATTGGAAGTACCAGGCAAGCTTGCCCGTTTCAGGATGCAATGCCAATACGGAATCGGCATAGAGATTGTCACCCAGGCGCTCGTCGCCGTTGTAATCGGGGCACGGGTTCCCGGTCGTCCAAAACAGGAGTCTCGTCGCCGCATCGTACGTTCCGGTGAGCCATGCTGAGACGCAAGGATGCTCAATCGCCCGGCCGCGCCACGTTTCCGAAAGCGGCTCACCGGGCTTGGGCACGGTCCAGAAACGCCAGACCTCTTTGCCGGTTGCCGCCGCATAGGCAGCCACAAAGCCGCGAATTCCTTCATCGCCGCCGGAAGTGCCGGAGATCACCAGATCATTCACCACCAGCGGCGCGGACGTGGCCCCATAGTGCTGCTTATAGTCAGCCATTTCAACATCCCAGAGCAATGCGCCGGTAGTGCGCTTCAGTGCGATCAGATGAGCATTGTCCGTCACCATGAAGACACGGTCTCCCAGAAGCGCTACGCCCCGGTTGATGGCGCCAGCGGCATCGCCGATCACGCCTTTGGTCAAAGGACGCTGATAGTGCCAAATCGGGCGGCCGCTCCGCGCATCAATCGCATAGCATTGATTCGCCGTGGTGACGTACATGACGCCCTTCACCACCACGGGCGTCACCTCCAGATTGTCGGTGCCTCTGACTGCAAACGTCCATTTCAAAGCGAGGCGGCTGAGGTTGCCCTTGTTGATCTGGCTCAGCCCGCTATAACGGTTGCCGCTCAGGTCACCATGATAAGTGGGCCAGTCGCCGGGCGCCGGGTGAATCACGTTTTCAAATGCGGCGCTGAGGGCAGATTGTTCGACGGCCGTGGCCGTGCCCTGAAAGGGGCCACCGCCGAGCGTGGCCAGATAGGCCAGCAGATCCTGTTTCTCAAGGGCAGTCGCTGTGAGAGCGGGCATGAGCGGCTTTTCTTCTTCGCTGAGAACGGCAATTTCATCTCGCTTGAGCAGGTGGAGTTGGCCGTCGAAACCCTGTATCTGCAGGTCGAACGTGCTCCCATTGCGAGCGAAGCCCCGCAGTTCGGTCCCGTTCGCGAGCCGCACGTTGACGACGCTGTACCCGCGCGCGATCTTCGGGCTGACTAAAGCGCTCTCGATCTCAGCCAGCGTGTGCTGGCGTGCGATCTCCGTGAGATCGGGGCCCTTGAGGCCGCCGCGGCCCCGCGCCTTGTGGCAGGAGGAGCAGTTGCCAGCACCGAAGAAAAACCTTTCGCCAGCGGCAGGATCACCAGCGGGATGAGCCTCCGCGGCGGGCGTCACCAGCGACTGGACGAACGCCACAATGGCCCGCGTCTCCGCCTCACTCAGTTGGAAGCCAGGCATGCCGGCATCGGGGATGCCATTCTTCAGCAGTTCCCCGATGCTCTCAGCCGATTTGAGCCACGGACTTTCCGGCTTGGCAATCGAGGGAGCCCGTTCGCCTCCGAGCCCGTCGCCGCCGTGGCACCCGGCGCAATGAGTACTAAACTGCTTTCGTCCTTCCTCAATGAGCGCCGCCGGATTAGGGCTGACATCCTGCTGGCCGAGACAGATGGGTGCCAAAGCGGCGAATCCGCAAAACACAGCCAGGCGTTCGATTCTCATGGACCCGTCTCAAACACCAGCGTTCCAAAGTGCTCAGGCACGTGGTTGGGATCACGATTTTGGACACAGGTTGGCTGCCAGCAAAGGAAGTGGCGCTGTGGATCGGCCCCCAAGCCATCGATGCGGTAAAGATTCATCCGCCAGCGCGACCCCGCCGCAATCTTCTCTTTACTAACCGAAGAGAGCGGGATGCGCGCCGCGGCATACCAAACTTTCTTCTGATGGTCGATCGTCGCTGCCGTTTTCCAGCCCGATCGCCAGGAATAATCGTTGCTGTCGTGATCGAGATCGATGGCCAGGTCAATCCAGTCGCCTGTCGGCGCAATCTCAAACTCGCGATAGTGCCGGATGTTGTTCCAGTCGTCACCGAGGAACATCTCCACAACGTCCCGATCCCAAAGGCCGACATGTGGGGCTTCGTGGTTTGGCGGCTGGAACAAGTTGAGTTCGGTATAAGGACACTCGAACAGGAAATAGACGTCTGTATCGGTCCAGAACGCACGAACGGTGCTCCTTACGTTTGAATACTCAACTTCTCGGCTGCAGTCTTTCACGATGGTCTGCGATGCCGCGCCTTGCCACGCCGCGGCTTGGGGATCGGTGGTGAGATCCGGATGGCCGTCCAAATGACGAATATGGAAAGCGGCGGTGGGTTGCGTCACGGTGCAAACAGGGGCCTCACGGGAGGACGCAGCCGCCACCAGCAGGCACATAAGCAGGAATTGATGTAGAGTTCGCCGCATGGTTCGTCGCACTAAAAAGAGGTGTTGCTGATCTGCGGACAGGCTCGCTGTGTCCACGCGGCGACAGGCCCCGGTAATGAAATGCGGAAATGCGTGCGCGCGCTGGGACACTGGTTCGCCTCCCCGGTCGGCACTATGAAAACCCACAGGCTGAAAGCCTGTGCCACGGCGGAAGGCGCGTGTTGGTCAACATCGGTTTTCATCATTGCGGGTATCCGCTCCTACGCTCATGATGAGATCAGTTAATCACACCTGAACACCCACACGAAACGGCATCGGGGATATTCTGGTGAACACCGATGCGCACCACTCAAAGTATTGACTACGCGGAAGCGAAACGGATCATCGATGCGATCGTCGAGAGAGTCCAACCAACCGGCAAGGCCGGCGTTATTGCCGTGACCGATCCGCACGGCGAACTGATTGCCTTTGCCCGCATGGATGGAGCGCCTGTTTCGTCCATCCCGATTGCTATGAACAAGGCCTACTCGGCAGCGCGCGAGCGGACGACTAGCAAAGAGATCGGCGAGCGCGCGAGACACCCGGAAAAAGGCTTCGAGATTGCCTATTTTGGCGACCCGCGATTTGTCGGATGGGGCGGCGGGGTCCCGGTCTGGCGAGCTGGTGAAGTAGTCGGGGCCGTCGCCGTCAGCGGGCTGCCCCAGGAAGAGGACATCACTCTTGCAACGTTCGGAGCCGGCCTCGTTTCAGGCGGCGACAACGCTGGAAAATAGGACCAACATGGCCATGCAGAAATATGCGTTCGCGGGTTTGCTTGCTTTGCTCTCCATCGCTGCGGCGCTGGTACCGGCGCGAGCGCGTTCCGCCGGCGATCCGGCCGATCTCATAGAAGGATTCCGGCTGGTTGAAGCCGCCTCAGTGGCCGACGCGATGGAGCAACTTTACGGACAAAAGGCCTACATGACCCACGACATGCGGCCACTGAACCAGTGCAGGTTCGCGGGGCGAGCCACGACTGTGTTGCTGACGAAAGAAGAACATCATGAAGGATCGAAGGCGCAGCAGGGCATGCTGGACGCCATCGACGAAGCGCCGGCGGGCTCGGTCTATGTGATGGTTCTTCAGGATGGCTTAGACTATGCCGGCATCGGCGGCCTGATGAGCACCGCTATGAAATACCGCGGATTGGCGGGGGCGGTGATCGACGGCGGCCTGCGGGATACGCCACAAATCACCAAGCTCCAGTTTCCCGTGTTCAGCCGCGGTATCGTGCCATCCACTACTGTGAATCACTATCGCTTCGCGGGCCGCGATATTCCTGTGACCTGCGCCGGCGTCGAGGTTCGCCCCCGAGACATTATCGTTGCGGATATGGACGGCGTCGTGGTTGTGCCTCAGGAGAAAGCCGCGGAAGTGCTTAAGAAGGCGCAGGCCCTGGATGAATCGGAACACAGCATGATCCCATTCATTGAGAAATACAAATCCATTCGCGAAGCGGTCGCCAAGTTTGGGCGGCTGTAAGGTATAAAGGTTCATCGTGTCAGACGTTGTTCGAGAATCAAACACACTACGGAGCGGCCTCAACCGCCGCGATCTGTTCCGCCAGGGAGGATTATTGGGCCTGGCCAGCGCCCTGCCCGCGACTGCGGAGACAGCAGACCCGCTGACTTCGGCACAAGACGCGAACCAACTCTACGAAGCCATTGGCGTGCGGCCCGTCATCAATGCCAAAGGAACTTTCACCATCATCACCGGTTCGCAGACGTTGCCCGAAGTCAAGCACGCCATGGATGAAGCGTCGCGCGCCTACGTTCAAATGGACGAGCTGATGGGAGGCGTTAGCAAACGCCTGGCGACGCTGACTGGCGCGGACTGGGGCATTGTCACGGCGGGATGCTGCGCGGCGCTGACCCATTGCACCGCAGCTTCAATTGCCGGAACCAATCCGGAGCGCATGCAGCAACTGCCGGATCTCACCGGCTTGAAGAACCAGGTGATCATCCCCGAGTATTCGCGCAATGTTTACGACCATGCCATCCGTATGGTGGGCGTGAAGATTGTTGAGGTCAACACCCCGGCGCAGCTTGAGGCGGCATTCAATGAACGCACCGCGATGTGCTACATCCTGGCAGGTGACGGAGATGAGGGCCCGCTGGGAACCGCTGTCGTCTCGGAAGTAGCGCGCCGCCACAGTGTGCCTGTCGTGGTCGATGCAGCGGCTGAGATTCTGACTATTCCGAATGTCCACCTGAAGCGCGGGGCCACTGCCGTTGCGTATAGCGGAGGCAAATGCATTCGCGGCCCACAGGCGGCCGGCCTGCTACTCGGCGAAAAGAATTTCCTGGAAGCCGCCTGGGCCAACAGCGCGCCGCATCATGCGTATGGGCGTTCGCTTAAGGTCGGCAAAGAAGAGATTATGGGCATGCTGGCCGCGGTGGAAATGTGGAACCAGCGCGACCATCAGGCGGAATGGCGTCAATGGCAAAGCTGGCTGGACGAGATTGCCGCGACGGTGAAGCGCCTGGATGGCGTCACCACCAGAAACTACGGTGCCGAAGAAGGTTTATCGAACAGATCGCCACGCTTGCTCATCGAGTGGGACGGAACGAAGCTCGGTATCACCGGGCCCGAGGTCAGTAAACTGCTTTTGGATACGGAGCCGCGCATCGTGCTGGGCGGCACTACCGGCAGCCGTCCGGATAACATGGCGAGCTCTGTTTCGATTACGCCCTACATGATGATGCCCGGCGACGCGGCAGTCGTTGGCCAGCGTCTCTATGCAGTGCTTTCGAAGCCACCCCATTTTGAAACCGAACCGCTGCCACAAGGCGAGCCGGCCTTTGTCGCCGGTCAGTGGGAAGTGAAGATTGACTTCAGGCGAGGCTCGGCAATCCACACCGTCATTCTGGAGCAGAAAGGCGGCAGCCTGGTTGGCACCCACCGCGGCGAGTACGTCAGCGGCGATCTGAGCGGCGCCGTCGCTGCGAACCTGGTTCGTTTCCGAAGCTCGCAGAAGATTCACGGCACATTCCTGTTCTGCGATTTTATGGGCACGGTAGAGGGCGAGAGTATGAGCGGCGTCATCGACATGGGCGAGTACGGGCGGGCAAACTGGACCGCCCAGCGGCACCACTATCGAGCCCCAACCGGCGTCATCCGACCGGTGAAGCCGGCTTGATCTCAACAGGACTTTAGTTAAACCGATAAGGAGCAACACATCATGAGCAAAACCGGTAGAAGAAGCTTTCTGGGCAAGGGTGCTGCGGTGGCCGCAGCAGGAGTTGCCGCAGCGGTCCCGGCAGCGGCGCAGGCGAATCCAAAGAGAGTGGTTCATTGGGCAGACGGGAAGGCTCCCACGACGCCACAACTCTTCAGCCCCGCGGTCTCCTACGGCAACCTGCTGTTCCTGTCGGGGATCGGCGCGCACTTTGAAGGCGACATCAAAGCACACACGAAGCACGTGCTGGACGAGATCAAAACCAAGCTGGAATCCTGCGGATCGTCGATGGATAAGGTGCTGAAGTGCAATGTCTATCTGGCCGACCTGAAGGACTACAAGGCCATGAACGAGGTGTTTCTGGGCAGCTTCGGCTCTGAGCCGCCGGTCCGGACAACGGTCTCCGTGGCCGGCGTGCCCGGCAACTCGCTGATTGAGATCGACGTCATCGCCTTCGTCTAGCCTCGGGGGATTTGCGGGGAGTTGCGCCTCTCTCACAAGGCTCCGGCCCTCAACGACCGGCGATATAATACTTTACTATTTCTCCACAACACCATGAATATGCGGCATTTACTCTACGCATCAACATCACATTCCCGAAGCTGCCGCTAAGGAATACTTCAGAGAAAGCTTATGCCGTCCTTATGGGATAGCGCTTACATTCGTGGTGTGAACGGATGGAGAGAACCGGTTCTTCGATGGACGCGGCTACGACCTCTGCCCGTTCCAAAGGAGAAGATCTCTAAAAATGATCGTCATGAAATTCGGCGGATCGTCGCTGGAGTCCGGAGCGGCAGTCCGGCGAGTTACCGCTATCGTCAAATCGCATTTGGCGGCAAAGCCAGTGGTTGTTGTATCGGCCTTGGGAAACACCACCAATCGCCTTTTGCAGATCGTCGAGGAGACGGAACGCGGCCGCAGGTACAACGCCTGGAAGGGCATCAAGGAACTGTGGGAATACCACTCCGAAGTGGCCGCGGAGGTCATCGAGGAGGCAGCTCATCGCGGCCTCGAAGAGTCACTCCGGCACCAGTTCAACGCATTGCACCGTCTGGTTGCGACGCTCGAAGACGAGGGCCGCGAACTGACACCGGCTCTGTACGATGAGATCCTCAGTTACGGTGAACGACTATCCAGCGAGATCGTGACGACTGCACTCCACAGCGCGGACGTGCCATCCGTACACCTCGATGCCCGGCAGTTCATCTTGACGGATAACCAGCACAGGCACGCGACACCACTGTATTGGGAAACGTATGCGAAACTGCGGCGCATCATTCCGCGGTTAGCGATAGACCGCACGGTGGTGATGGGTGGATTCATCGGTGCCACAGAATCGGGCGTCACCACGACGCTGGGCCGGGGCGGGTCCGATCTGACTGCCTCGATTGTCGGCGCTGCTTTCTGCGCGGAGGAAATCCAGATTTGGACCGATGTCGATGGAATTTTAACCTGCGATCCCCGCGTGTTCGACCGCGGGTACAGGCTGAAGTCAATCTCGTACCGGGAAGCGGCGGCAATGGCCTACGGTGGGGCCAAGGTGCTTCATCCGGACACCGTGGCACCCGCGATGCGGCAGCGAATTCCGATCACCGTTCGAAACTCTCGCCAGCCGGAAGTCGCGGGCACTCGCATCGAAGCAACCGCCGAGCCGAGCGCGCATGTCGTGAAGTCAATCGCCTGCAAATCCGATCTGACGGTTCTCGAAATTCGTCTGCACGGCGGTCCCGACGGTAACCTCGACACGCTCCATCAATTGTGCGGCCGCCATGGCGTGTCCCCGGAGTTCCTCGCCCAGGCTGGTGACTCGGTTTACCTCGCCGTGAAGAGTTCCGATCGATATGATCGTCTTCAGATGGAGATTGCCGGCTGCGTCGAAGTTCGCCTCCGCCCCGAGCGCGCGATTCTAACGCTGGTTGGGACTGATATTCCGCGGACGCCGGGGCTGAAGGCGCGGATACTCGAAGCGTTAAAGAACACAGAAGCAGTTGTCCTGTGGGATCACAATGAGGCTCCCGCGATGTCGGTGGTTGTTCCACAACGCGACCTGGCGAAGAGTGTCGAGGCATTGCATCGCGAATTGTTTTTGCGGCCGGATCCTCGTATTTTGGCTGAAGTGCGGCGGCCTCTGCCGGAAGAGGCTGAAGTTGGCGTGCACTCAACGAGGGCTGCCAGACCACAAGCTGTGCGGCGCCCACAGCGCCTCGGCCTGGCTGAACGCTGAGTCGTTCAGCTGGACGACTCAAGTGACGCGGGTTTAGTGCTGTCTTATGAGCCGCGGCCGCGAGCCATTGGCGAGTCTCGGCAGGATTAAAACGCCCGATAGATTAGAATCAAGAGAACCAGAGAGATCGGGGCGTAGCGCAGCCTGGTAGCGCACCTGCCTTGGGCGCAGGGGGTCGCAAGTTCGAATCTTGCCGCCCCGACCAATGGAATCAGCGAGATAATAGAAAGGCCAGCCCGAACGCTGGCCCTTTGTGACGCGGATTGTGACGTGACCTCTGAAATCGGAGACTTGATCTTTGTAATGTCTCATGCCCTATTTGCGTCTACCGATAGATAGACTAGGATCTATTACGATGCCACTTGAACAGGAACTCGCGACGTTCGAGGCGATGAAAGCGGACCTGCTACGCAATCACCCGGGTAAGTTCGTACTGATTCGGGGCACTGACTTCATTGACGCCTTCGACACTCCTGAAACTGCCTATCAAGAGGGAGTCAAACGATTTGGACGCGAATCATTCTTGGTTAAGGCTGTCGCCGCACTTGAAGAGTCCTATCGGAATCACGCACTTTATACCGGCCTCATGAATGCCCATCTTTGACTTTGTCCAGTGGACTCAGCAAAAAGGAGGGTCTCTCACGGCTGACGGTCCGCTGATCCCGGTTGAGGTCAGCATCCCGGCAGCCCTTGAACAATGGAGTATCACGAACAATTCACCTATACCCCCACCAGCTATAGGGTACGCGTTGATTGATACCGGAGCTTCGGTTTCTGGCTTTCACGAGCCGCTGCTCCAACAGATGAATATTCAGCCAGTTGACTCGATTCCTCTCTCCACTCCAAGCGGGGCTGGCCGTTGCTCCATATATCCCGCGCGTCTCGCCCTTCCTGCTCTGAACATACCCAACGTCCCCGTTAGACTCGCTGGGAACCAACTAAACTGGACCGCTTCAAATGGCAAGAATGTTGTCATGCTTTTGGGCCGCGATATCCTCTTCCAGTTCCTGATGGTTTATAACGGCAAAATGAACTCGATCACCCTCGCAATCTGAACCTCGCTTCGGTATCACCCATTTACTGGATGGCCGAGAATAGCAATCGGTCTTGCGCCTGCGCCTGAACAAGTCCAGTCGCCAAACCATCCACTGCAGCCCGCTTCGCCTCCATCCTGACGTGCGAGTAGTGCTCCATCATTGCCCGGCCTGAGATGGCCCGCCAACGCTATCACAGTTGCGTCTGACCGCCTTGCTCTGCAAGTTCCGTAATGGCTTGGTTCGGCAGATCGTGGAACCGCAGCCCGCTGAAGGACCCCGCAGCACGCCGCCACGCGGACTTGGCTGCGCTAATTCGGTGGGTGGAGGCCAATGCCTCTCGCGCGGCATCTCGGCCTGCCGGGTACATAGTTTTCTTCACCAGCGAACGCCACGCGGTTAAGGTGCGAAGGGCGGAAGGCTCGGCGCTCTTAGAAGAGCTTCGGCGCGAATTCCTTCAAATCACGGCGCCAGGTCTGCCACTCGTGGTCGGTCCCCGGTGATTCGTAAAAGACATGCGGGATTTTAGCTTCGTCGAGCGATGTATTCAGCCTCAGAAGTCCCGCGCGCATTCTCTCGGGCTCCACAGTGCCCACGCCCAGCCAGAGCAAATGAACCTTCTTGCTGAACGCGGCCGGATCGGCAAATACGCCGTTGTAATCCGTCTTCGGATCCAGCTTCCGGTCGCCCAGCACGAGCATCCCGCCGGCACCGCTAAAGCCGCCAATGTAAGAGAAAAGATCCAAATGATTTAGCGTGATCTGGAATGTCTGCATTCCTCCCATCGAAAGGCCGGCCATGGCGCGATGATCGCGATCCGAAAGTGTTCGGAAGGTCGAATCGATGTAGGGAATCAGAACCTGCGTCACGTCGTCTTCGAACGCCGATGCCATGTCCTGCATGGCCTTCATCATCTCCGGGGAACCAAAGGGCTTTCCGGTTAAGTCCGGCGGCGCTTGGCCGGCACGCCGGGCATACCCATACGCCATGACCACAATCATGGGTTTAACGTTTCCCGCCGCAATCAGGTTGTCGAGGATGACGTTAGCGCGCCCCTGACGGATCCACCCAGTCTGATCCTCGCCGCCCCCGTGTTGCAGATAGAGCACTGGATAGCGCATCTTGGTCTGGGTGTCGTAGTTCGGCGGGAGATAGACGAGCGCGGGTCGCCATGTTCCCGTAACCTTCGAGTTGTACCAAACCTCCCGCACCGGCCCGTGCGGCACATCCTGAATTGAATAATAGGTAGAGCCCGGCTCAGGAATCTCTACTCCACTGGCGGGTTTACCACCACCAAAATAGGCATGAGTGTTGGGGTCGCTCACCTCCGCACCGTCAATGACTAACGTGTAGTAGTGAAATCCGGGAACCAGCGGAGTTGTGGTAACAGTCCAGAATCCGTCCGGCTGCTTCTCCATATCCACCTTCGGCCCGCTCCAGAAGTTCAACTTGACCTTCAAGGCGTCGGGAGCTTTCACGCGGATCTGAACTCTCCCTGTGCCGTCCACGCGTGGATACTCTGCTCCCCAGACGTTCGTCGAAGAGGCTTGGAAATCGCCTGCCCCCTGCGCCCAGCAAAGACTGGCGAACAAGACACTCAATACTCCGAGACATCGCATGTGTAAGCTCCTCTATCATCTGGAATTTCAACTACAATCACTTCTCGACTGAGACGACCGTAACTGATTTCGGGTCTAACTTCAGAATCAGCTTACCGCCTTGAATCCTCGCCGAGACGGGTTTCGGCACCACCGCCTTGGGTGCGTCGAAGGTATTGACGCTGTCAACCCTGGGTGCAGAGAGGGTTTCTCCGGTTGCGGATTTGGCTGACGTGCCGGCCACGTTTGCCTCGATTTCCGCAGGCTGATTCGGATCGAGATTGGTGAATGCTATCCACAGCTTTCCATTCACATCCTTCGCAGCGATCGCATCCACGCGCGGCAACACGATATCCCCATGCGTGTATCGGCCGGCGTCGAAGGTCACCGGTACCAACGTGGCGTCCTGAAACGGTACGTACATTTTGAATACGTAATAGGTTGGAGTCAGGACCATCTTCTCGTTGTCCGTGATGATCATCGCCTGCAGCACGTTGATCATTTGCGCGATGTTGGCTCCGCGCACTCGGTCGGCATGCCGAGCAAAGATGTTCAGGTTCAGGGCCGCGAGGATAGCGTCACGCAGGCTGTTCTGTTGGACCAGGAACCCTGGGTTGCTGCCAGGCATTGGCGCATACCAACCGCCCCATTCGTCCACAAACAAGGCCACTTTCTTGTCTGGGTCATATTTATCCATGATGGCCGAGTGCCTGTTAATCAGACCGTCCATCTCCAACGTCGATTTGAGGATTTGACTGTACTCGGTTTCACCAAACCCTACGGACGCATAGGAGGGTGGCCAATGCACCACCGTGTAGCTGTGCATAGAAAGGCCGTTGATGTCCCAGCTCCATGTGTGCTGCTGATAGGCCTTCATGACGGTGTCTGTCCACTCGGTCCAGCGCGGACCGTCGCCTCCCGGACCTACAGCAATCTTCAGCATCTGCTGCGTGCTTTGTTGCGCCGGATTGAAATTCCTGACGAAGCGACTGTAGATCTTCATCTGGCTCACGTAGTATTCGGGTGACATATTCCCCCCACAGTCCCAACTCTCGTTACCGATGCCGAGAAATGCGATTTTGTATGTAGTTGGATGCCCGTTGGCGGCGCGTTCTTTCGCCAGCGTCGTCGGTTGGTCGGTGGTCAGATACTCCAGCCATTCAGCCGCTTCCTGGGGAGTGCCTGAACCGACATTGACGGAGACGTACGCCTCGGCGCCGATCTGGCTGAGGAAGTCCATGTATTCACTCGTTCCAAAAGTGTTCGGGTCCGTGACGCCGCCCCAATTCGGGTTCAGAGTTATCGTTCGCTGGGCGCCAACGCCTTTGCGCCAGTGGTATTCGTCCGCGAAGCAACCGCCCGGCCAGCGGACATTCGGTACCTTGATCTCTTTCAATGCAGCGACGACGTCGTTGCGAATTCCTCGCGTATTCGGGATTTTGGAGTCTGGCCCGACCCAAATGCCTTCGTAAACGCCGTGGCCAAGATGTTCCGCGAACTGCCCGAAGATGTTGCGGTCGATCTTCGCTCCAGTCTTCGCGACATCAACCGTAAACTCGACTTTCTGCGCAGCCGCCATCGGCGGAGTGATGGCCATAACGATCAAAGTGAAACCGGCAAGTAAACGCATAGGAACTGATGCCTTTTGATACGGAAGTATGAATGTCAAAGAGAAACCGCAAATCAACGAAGGCAAATTGTGTGACCCCCGCCGGGAGTGTATCAACTTGAAATCTCGAGTGCTGGAAGGCGACTCACGGGCGGCCGGATGCGATCGCGGTAAGGGATCGGGAGATAGGTATTGGCGGCAGGATCTCGGAAGCAGACTTCGCGGGCGAGAACACCTCGCTCACCAATCCCCTGCTGACGGCGGAGGCGATGGTTTGGGCGACGAAGGTTCTCGTGGCCTAAAGAGTCGGCGCGCGCCCCCTTGAGATCAAACAACCAACACACCAAACAAAATCGCGCCGGAAACGCTGTAATTGTCCGGCGCGTTTTGTAAGTGAACGAATCTAGAACATGAGCTTCAAACCGAACTGCAGCGTTCGAGGATCCCACGTGGAAGTAACTTGGCCGAAGTTGCTTGCCGTGTAGGTGCTGCTGACTCCGTTGAACTGCGTGTGGTTCCAGACGTTATAGAACTCGGCGCGGAACTGGAGAGCTGTACCCCGCTCGTTGAACACAAAACTCTTCAACAGTGACAGGTTCCAGTTGTCCCGGCCGGGGCCGCGGATGGCGTTCTTCCCGAGGTTACCCCACTCGCCGAGCGCGGGCACGGAGAGTGCGGCCGGATTGAACCACTCGGTGACCTGCTGTGGGTAGCTGACGCCCCCGTTGACGTTTGGCCGGTTGGTCCCGTCGGCCGTGCCGTTGCTGCCCTGTGAACCACCTAGCGTAACCCACAGGGGCAGGCCCGACTCCATCGTAATGATTCCCGAGAAGTCCCACCCACCGAGGGCGGTCTTCAGGAAGCGGTTCGTGCTGTTGTTGAACAGGGGAACTGAGTAAATGAAGTTGACCAGCGCGACGTTCGTCCGGTCTAACCCGCTGGGCCCGATGTCGTAAGCGCGGTTGTAAGGATCCGAAACATAGGACAGATCGCCGGAGCCGCCGCCGCCAGTGGCCGGATCAATCGCCTTGGACAAAGTGTAGGCGAACTGAAGCTGTAGATCCTTCCCGGCCTGCGCGTGTAGGTTCACCTGCAGCGAGTTGTAGTGCGCGTTCTCGGCGTTTTCAGAAAGCGCGATGGAGTTGAAACCCGAATACTGAACCAGTTGATTGTAGAGAGACGGGTGCTGGATAAGCGTGGCCAGATCGGATTGCGGCGGCAGATTGGTATCGCGATAGTCGTTCTGATGGTGCGAGACATTGCCGACATAGGCGACCGACAGCACGGTGTTAGTCCACAGTTGCTGTTGTACGCCCATGCTGTACTGCCAGCTGGTTGGCGGTTTGTAATCGGTGTAAGCAAGCCCGGTAATCTGGCCTACCGTGATGGGCAAGGTAATGGTTTGGCCCGTGGAGAGGCTTTGATTTGGATTCGACAGGGAGACGCTGTTCAGGTTCGCTACCGTGCTGAACGGCTCGTTGGGCCCGGCGTTATACATATCGTTGCCCTGGATGCGCTCGTACATCAGGCCCACACCGCCGCGAATGATCGTCTTTCCCCTCCCGGTGAGGTCGTAGGCGAAGCCCACGCGCGGACCGAAAGTGGCCCAGTAGTTCTGCACCAAGCCCTTAGGAATTCCGTTCTGTCCGGCAATGCCAATTCCATTGAGATAGAACAGAACTCCATTCAGCGCCGGATTGGGACTCGTTCCGAGGCCTGGGCTATTGGGGCTGATACTGTTGCCGCCCGGCTGAATGATGGCGGGTTCAGCCGGATTATAGAGATTGGCGTAAAAGTTCGACATGCGGTTATTCGCCTCGTAGGTATGCGGGATTCCGTCCCACCGCAAGCCGAGATTGAGCGTGAGGCGTGAGTTGACGCGCCAGTTGTCCTGAGCGTAAGCGGCCCATGAGATGTTGTTCCACTGGCCGAAGTCCTGCACCGCCAATTCCTGGTAGTTATTGGAGAGACCCAGTAGGAAGTCGGCGAAGTCATTCCCCGTATACAGTCCGTTGAACTGAAATGCCCCTTGGCTGGTGCCGAACAACTGCTGGTGCTTCCCGTAGAACGCCCAACTGCCGCCGAACTTGAACTGGTGCGCGCCCTTGGTCCAGGAGACATCGTCGCGAACCTGGTAATCGTTAGCTTGGTTTGCCCAAGGCCAACTCGCCGTAGTATAGTTCGTGCCCGTCGAACCCGCTAGCTGAATGGCGGGCATTCTGTTCAGGTCGTTGCTGGCGAACAGTTCGGGTATATGCAGTGCGGCAGGTTGCACGTAGGTGCCGGTTGGGTTTATGGTGATGCGGTTGCCGTTGTAATTGAATGCCGTCTCGTTGACCAGTGTAGGGTTGATGGAATAGGTGGCGTGGATGACGCCGCTGTAGGAAGGATTATTGAAGAGGGTTCCCACCGTTGGCACGTTGTCGCCGCTCCACAGCGACGTTCCGTAGGTCTGGCTGATAGCCTCGGAAACCCAATGCCCGAACATCTGGAACTTGTCGCTGAACTGCTGATCGATGCGGATGATCTCTTCGCGAACATTGGTGGGCTGGTTACTGCCGCCGATGAATTGGGTGCCTCCATTGTTGGGAGCCGGAAAAATTCCCGCTTGCAGCAGCACTTGGGCATTCGGATCGAGCAGTTGGGCCGGGATCTTATTGTTCGGGAACGGTTGTCCCGGAACGAGCCCCAAGGCTGTATATTTCTGCAGGATCGAGGGAGCCAATTGGGTGGCCGATGGGACGAGGATCGTGGAATTGAACTGTCCGCCGTACTCGCTGCTGAGCGGCACGGTTTGGTTTACGTTTCCGCCTTGAACGAGTTTGCGCCACTCCATGTTATAGAAGAAAAAGGTCTTGTTCTTGTCCTTGTTGTAGACCTTGGGAATGTATACCGGACCTCCGATGTTGAACCCGAACACGTTGAACCGCAGCTCGGGTGATGGCTGATTCGCAGCGTTGTTGAAATAGTATCCGGCATCCAGCGCGTTGTTTCGCAGAAATTCCCACGCCGTACCGTGAAAATCTTTGGTCCCGGATTTGAACGCCATCGTCATCGTCCCCGCCGAGGAGAGGCCATATTCAGCGCCGTAGTTCGAGGTGAGCATCCGGAACTCGGCAATGGAGTCCATCGACGGCATAATACTGATGTTGCCCGAGCCGCCGCGGTCGTAATCCTCACCGCCGTCTATCATGTAGAGGTTGTGTGACTGGCGTTGGCCATTGAAGCTCACGGTGGCGTTCCCGCCGACTGGGGTCGGAACATTGAAATCCGACATGTTGCTGGAAGAACCTGCCGTCAGTGTGGCCAGCGAGTAGAAGCTGCGGCCATTGGTGGAGAGCTGCTGCATCTGCTTGCCGGTAATCAGGTCACTGACTTCGCCTGAGTCGGTTTGCACGGCAACAACATTCGCTTCCACGTTAACGGTCTCCTGGGTGCTGCCCACTTCCAGCCGGAAGTCAACACGGTCCGAGGCGCCAACTGTCACAACGATGCCCTTGTGCTCAGCCACTTTGAAGCCGGTCGCCTGAGCACGGAGATCATACGTCCCGATAGGAAGATCCGCCGCGACGAACTCGCCGACGCTGCTTGTGGTGTAGCGGTGAGGCAAACCCGTTCCTACGTCCGTAATGGTGATGGCAACGTTAGGCGCGGGTAGGCCGGTTGGATCGGTAATGGTTCCCACGATGGTCCCTTGCTGGGCAAGGGCTGGAAGCGCCATCGCGATTACACATATGAAGATAAGCAATGAGAGACGCAGTCTTTGTTGATTCATGATTTGTACCCCTAAAGCTAGAGCCCCGGTTGCGGCCGAGGCCTTTAAGGCAGCCTGCCTCTTGTTGCCTGCGGCTTCAAGGGCAGTACGGTACCCACCTCTGCCATGCGCCCAAGAGCCTTTATTTGCAGTCGCTTTAACACCGCCCCTAACGATGTAACAACCGAAGGTACTGTACGTACTGTTCGGTGTTAGCCTGAACCAGAACCGCCTCACGGGAAAGTGATAGAATCCGCGATGCGAGGAAGTGAGCCGGGAGCGCCAGTCAATTTGTGCCATGGAGACTCTAAAGACTCGGGAAGCCCGTCCCTTCCCGGTAAGCGATACCGACCGAGATGCGATCCGCGCCCAGTTAGAGCGGATGCTCGCCGATCCTCTGTTCAAGAACAGTAGGCGCTTTCCGGTTTTCTTGCGCTATGTCGTCGAACACACGCTCGACGGAAATCCGGAGGCATTGAAAGAACGCACTCTCGGAGTGGAGGTTTTCGGAAGGCAGCCGAACTACGATACAAACGCCGATCCCGTCGTGCGGGCGACAGCCGGTGAGATCCGCAAGCGGATCGCGCAGTACTATCACGGCGTCGAACGCCACGCCGAGATCCGAATCGACCTGTCTCCGGGTCCTACGTTCCTGATTTTCATCTATCTGAAACGCACGCGTCAGCCAGGGATTCGGTCGCGAGCACGATCGAGCTTGGTCCGCTGCCGACGCCGGAGCCACCACAGCCCTTGCCGGCTTGGCGCCGCAAACCTGTTCAGATCGCCGCGATTGCCGTTTGTGCAGCGATGTTGGGCGCGGCTTTATGGCTTAAGCCCTGGTTGCCCCCGAGCGCGCTGGATCGATTCTGGGCGCCCGTGCTGGAATCGCCGAACAGCGCTTTGTTGTGTGTTGGGCAAAGGTCGTTCATGGCCTTGTCGCAGGAACCTCGACAGCCAATCAATGGGGATATCCAGCACATATCGGAGACGCGAAAAGCCAACGCGGATAAGCCGGTCACATTGGGCGAGTTGTATTACATGGGAAGCCAGAATGTCGCCCTCCACGATGCCCAAACACTGGGGACGCTGGCGGGACTGCTGCAATCTAAGGGGAAGCCATTCCGGATTCTCGGCGAAAACTCGGCGAACTTCGCTGATTTGCGTCAGGGCCCGGTGGTGTTGGTTGGTGCATTCGACAACGGCTGGACTCTGCGGCTCACGGTGCCCATGCGCTTTTGTTTCCAACGGGAGGGGACAAAGCTCCGCATCCTGGACCGCCAAAACCCCGGAAGAAACGGATTCACGGTCGACACCGACATGCCTTATGTGAATCTATCGGAGGACTACGCGATCATTTCGCGTGTTTTGGAACCGACCACGGAACGTGTGATAGTCGTGGCCGGCGGACTTATGGGCTACGGCACGATAGCGGCCGGCGAGTTCCTCACCGACCCTGCTTGCCTCGCGAAAGCCGTTAAGCAGGCGCCCCCACATTGGGAGCGCAAGAACATGCAATTCCTGATAGCCACGAAAGTGATCAATGGCATTTCTGGACCGCCGCGGCTCGTGGAGGAGTACTTCTGGTAATCCAGGCCCGTCGAGGTGCGCGCCTCCCATTGGCTATTTCGGCAGGTCTGGCGAACCTTGGTTGCCCCTGACGCCACCAGCCTTGAGGACGTCCTCGGCACCCTTGTCTTGCAATGTCTGGACAAGTCTCAAGTGTTCGGCGGCTTCGGCAGTTTCGCCTAATGCCCGGTATGACGTGGCTAGCCGGTAGTGTGCTTCGGGACGCTTGGCGTCCAACGCGACCGCCTTCCGTAGTTCCTGGACCGCCTCGCGGTGCTTGCCTTGCTTCTGAAGAACGACGCCAAGGTCGTATAGGGCCAGGTAGATGTTGTCTTGCAGGGCGATCGCCTTCCTCAGCAGTCTCGAGGCTTCCTCCAGGTGGTCCCTGCGCAGTTCGATATCGGCCAAGTAGGTCATGGCGTGCGCGCTAGCGGGGTCAACCTGCAACTCTCGCCGGAACTCGGTCTCGGCCAACTGATCGTCCTTTCGTTTCCAATACATGTAGCCTAAGCCGAAGTGGACGTCGGGATCGTTATCGGTGATTTTCAAGGCGGCCTGAAACTGCTCAATCGCGGCATCCGGGCGGCCGGAAGCGTCGAAGGCCTCTGCCATCAGAACATGCACCGCCGCCGAATTCGGGCTACTCCGCGCCAACTCCGTCAACTCCTTCTCGGCCTTGTCCGTTTGGTTCGTCCACAGATACGCCTGTACTAGCATCTGGCGCATTGAGTCGCTCGTCTGCGCCTCCGGCGATTGCTCGAGTAAGGGAATCGCTTTCTGGAAGTCCCCAACTCCGTAGTAGCTGATGCCCAACAGTGTGCGGGCCTGCTGGCTTTCGGGCTGGAGCTTTACGACTTGCTCGAATACGGGGATGGCCTGCTTTAAGTCGCTGTCCTTGAAATAGGCCAGCGCGAGATTAAGTAGCAGTTCCGGATTGCCGGGCAACAAGAGTAATGCGCGCTCGAAAGCCTTCGGCGGCGGCGTACTCCTTCCGCTTAGAAGAGAGCAACCCGAGCGTCGCAAGCGCCTGGACATCGGTCGGATTTGCCGTCAAGACGTCACGCCACAGCGACGCAGCCCCGGCAAAGTCTCCTT
>CAVUCO010000031.1:0-89565 GCA_963740005.1 uncultured Acidobacteriaceae bacterium
ATGCCATTTAAGAAATATCAGTCAGTTGCAGACGTTTGGACCAGAAACAAAAGACTTAGCACGAGGCGATTTGGACGCCAGTGGACGCCACGGAGGTGATTTCTCGGCGTCTGGACTCCACACGGACTCTGGGAGCCCAACCACAGGCCGCCGGGCGATGGGCGCCGCAGGCGCCACTCTATGTAGCTAGTAGCTTCCGAACTATCTGTGAGGGCCCAGTCGAGTCCATCTCCGAGATGCTTGCTACTTTCACAAGCTTGGTGCGGAAGATTGGTTTTCTGTGCTTCTCAGTTGTTACGAACAACGAGCACTTTGCCAGGTTGGCTGCAGCTAGGTGAAGAGTATCAATTACAGTGATACCGAACTTAAGCGCTTCTGGCTCGCCAATTTCGAAGATCCTATTAAGATCACCAAAGCAGTTCGCGACGCCAAAGTACTCATGATAAAACGCCAACTCTAGGCTTCGCTTGTGATGTGTCGGTTCAAGAAGCACTTCGAGCTTCAATAGGGGGCTATACCAAAAGTCTAGATTCGGCTCTGACAGCAGTGCGAGAAGGTTCTCCCTGAGGGGGCTCTCGCCTCTGAACGCAGCGATGAGAACTCCCGAATCTACAAAGACGCGAATCGTGCTCCCCCTAGATTGATCGACCGCGCGCTTCGGATATCAATTTGTGAATCTCTTCAAGAGACAACGTCTTCGTGCCGGAGGCCAGAGCTTTATCGCTTAGCTCTCGGAGGCGCAGCCCCAGTCTGGAAACATTAGACGGGCCGGCGCTGGGGGTCTGGTTTGCATCTTTTGGGTTCCGAACATCGCCATTCCTGTGCTCAGCCATCTGATCTACCCCTTGTCAATTATAATTGATCTACCTGAGATTTATCTAATATAATTGACAGGGTAATGCCCTCCGATTCGGATATCAACGGCTTTGCACGTTCATTTGGAGACGCTCTGCGGCAATTCATTGAGGCTCGAAACATAACCCAGACGGAGGCTGCCAAGATGATACAAGCAGAGAAGGCAACGTTAAACACTTATTTTCGTGATAATCGCAAGCGCAAGCGGGCGAAGGCCAACGCTGAGATTCTTGTCGAAGCTTGCATTCAACTCGGGTTTCGGTTCGAATACAAGGGGTATCTGATCGCCGCTTCAAAGATCGGGGACTTCACAAAGGCGGGCCCTCCTCCCGCGCAGCTCTCATTCAACTACGAAAATCAATTTGATTTGACGGACGATGGCGGTACCGTCTCCGTAAGCGTTAAACGCCGACCCTCCGGTCGGCTGGAATTTTCGGTTTCGCTCAAGGCCGCTTCCTAAGGAACTGCGTTGCAAAGTGCATCCAAGAAACCGGCGGCCTCAAGAGCTCGCATCAAATCCCCGGCTTGTTAAGCCGTACCGCTCTTTTTCTCTTGGGCTTCGTCAGCGGGATGCGCTGAACGATCCTTTACCGGGACTGCCGATCGTTGTATCCATCGCCTAACGGCAGCTTTCGATTTAATCAGTTGGACCCACGAAGCTTTCTGGTCCTCCCTCGCCAGGTCTAAAGATGTTTCGACAACATCCGCAGTGCTCTGACTAGTTTCAATTAGGGTCATATCGATATTCAAACCTCCTGAAACTTACCAATAAAGCTCTCGGTCTTGAGGCCTTTCGTCATTAGGTCCATCGCTGCTTCTTGATCTTGATCAGGTAGCACTGTTTCCAATTGGATGCTCTTCGCTTCCTTAGCGTCGATAAAAAACCCGTGTTCTGGGTACTTGTGCACTAACGCCCTAGCAATATTCTCAGCTGTTTTCTCGTCATACTTCGGCCTCAGAAGACGCGTGGCATATTCTTCGGCTACCTTGAGCATTCTAGATGATTGGGTGTAATGAACTGTATCGATTTTCTCGATTAGTGGCCGCATCATGTCCGAAACGAACTTCTGAACACCCGGCAAGAGCGCCTTCATCGTCATACCGGAGCGGCGAGCCGTCATCAGCATGTTCGTGTCAATCGCCTGCAACGCAAAAGCGTTCAGGCGTTCCAGCGCTTGAACTTCGTTGAGGGCTGAACCGTATTCCTCTCTCTCCCTGTCAAACAATTGAACATCAAGCGGGCCCAGTTCTGCATACGGTCCAAGGATGATCTTCTCGGCGCCAAGCACGAACAGAGTTGCGGCGCTCTTTGCGGACTCAGGAACCACTGCCACAAAGCCCCCACAATGCTGCTGCAAGAAGCGGGCCATTTGGTAGGCGCATTTCGCAAACCCACCGGGAGAATCGACTACGACCGCGACCTTTTCACCTTTGACGAACTCGGCCTTCGCATTGTAGAAGGAACGGGCGGCGTCCTCATCCAAGCTGTCGAAATCTTGTCCATTTTGAACAAGCAACCAAATCGGCATCTGGAGAGATCGCTCCAGCGCCAGTAACCCGCTCGCTAAAGTATCAGGCAGCGGTTGCCCCTTGCCCGGGTGGCCGCTCACGCAGTATTTTTTCGAGGTTAGGGAAGTAGTCGTCACAGGGACTGGCCCGAGCGGAAGTGGTTGTGGACCGCTAGCCATAGTTAAAAGATCCTATCACGTAAGTTATCGTTTGCCATCCGCCGCCTCGGTCGCGTTTGACGCTGGACCGATAAAGGTCCCAACGGAGCGGCACCCACGCCGGTATTGGCAGAAACGGCAAAAACTCCCAGGCAAAGCTATGTTGCGCCTTCACTGTACTACTACCGTGTGCTTCTCCCCCACGCTCGCCAATCGCTCCTGAATCAGGCGCGTGAGTTCTTCCTGGCGACCGAGCTGGATCTTCGTATACTCCTCCGTCATCCGAACCGTGCTGTGACCGGCAATTTTTGAGGCTTCGATGCTCGACCCCCCGACTTCCTGCCGCCACGTGATATTCGCCCGCCGGAGCGAGTGGGGCCCCAAGCCAGGGAAATCGCAGCCCTCGTCGGCTGCCGCCCGCTTCAACGCCTGGCGCACGCCAGAATCCCATAGGGGAAGTTCGCTGCCGTCCGTGCGGGCGAAGACCCACTTGCCCGGTTCCGCGCGATCAGCGGCCGCCTTCAGGCGGTAGCGTTCAACCAGATACCCCAACGTGAGCGGCCGCTTACTCGTTTTCGATTTCGGATCGTCAATGTCGCCGCGCCAGTTGCGTTGAACTATGTGTAGGATGCCAGCTTGAAGATCGACGTGCCGCCACTGAAGACCTAGGAGTTCAGAGATGCGGGCGCCCGTCGCGATCGCGGTTTCAACGATGAGCAGGTTGGGATCGTGCAGCCGCGCTAGGATCCTGACCGTCTCCTCTTCTGTCAGGATTCGTTCAGGCCGCACACTCCACTTCTCTCCGATCTTCACGCGGGACATCGGATTTCGCCGGCCCTCCGGCCAATAGCCCCACTCTTCCGCCTTGGTGAAAATGCCCGACATGATCCCACGCAGGTCATTCATCATGTGCCAGGACTTACACGTCGCAAAGAGCCACTGCTGCACTTCGTCGGGATTGATCTCGCACAAGCGTCGGTCGCCCCACTTGGGGACGATGCGCTGCTCGAGGTGGATTAGATACTTTAGACGCGTCGGCTTCGCCAACAGGAATCGCCCCGCGACACTTGCCTCAACGTGCGCCGCTTTGTACCTGTCGACCATTCTGCTGAAGAGGACCAGTCCATCAGCAACCTTCTCTTGAATGGTAGGCTTGTTGATCGTTGCCAGGAACTTGTCGCGCTCGACTTCGGCCTGCTTCTTCGAGAGCCGGTCATCCCCTTTGCTCGGACCCACAACCCGAAACCTGCGCAGAGCCTTCATCGTGCCGTCGGGCTGCAGGACGTCGTCCCAATAGCGGAAGAACCAGTAAGACCCGCCGCGGTCGTTTCGTTCGTGGATGCCTGGATGCTGGATCCGCACTTTCGGTAGGAGCCCTCCGGTCAGCGAGTTTAGGGTACCTTCGGGCGTCAACATCATTCAAGTCCAATCACTTCAGCAACTTACTAAGCTTCTCCGGTTGCTCCGACGAATCGCCTCCTCAAAACCCAACGTGTTACTCAAAATCCTCACAATCCTCAAAACCCCGGTTCCGTCGCCGGATGTCTCTGCCTTGTCCAGAGGGGGTTCACTTCATAGGTGGGACTGGATGGACGCCCTGGCGTTGATGGCTTTGCTTCTGGCCGCTTTTTGACGTACCCTCGGTCGGCCAGTAGATCGAGTGACGAATCTACCTCCTCAACAAGCCTGAACGTTCCCCTCAAGCTCTGATGAATATCCCGCTTCGTGAAGGACGTGACCTGCTTATCCTTGATCCAGCGCAAGATTCGCTTCGCACCCTCGAGGACTCGGTCTGTTCCCATTTCGGCGAAGGCTGCGGTCGCATGGGGGATCAGATATTTCCCAATCTCGATGGCGTCCTCGATGGTCTCCGCCGAGATGGGAAGTTCCCAAGGAGCGCTTGAGCCGGCGGATTTGGCCATGTGCAGGATGCCCGCGATCCGCACGACCGCACCCACCAGCTTGCCTCCCCAATCACCGATGCCGCCCAGCTCGCCAAACTCTGCCAATCTCGGTTCGACCCAGGCCGCGAAGTCCTGGAGTACCTCCCGCGCACGCGCCGTAAGCGTTAGTCGCCGGGCCTCCTCCGCTCCCCCGTCTTCACCCAACTCGAGAGGAATCGCCAGTAACGCGAGTACATTCTTGTGGTACGTCGCACGCACATCGTCGGACACTGGGGGAGGGTTCACAACTCGGCGGCCCAACAAGCTCTCGGGCATCGCATAGAGAAATCGCCCGAGTAGCCCTCGACCACGGAAGCCCGGCTTCTCCGCCAAACCGCGGATCACGTCTGGCTGGACCGCAAGCCCAACCGTCAAAGCAGGCGCTTGGACGTAATCCGGAGGTCGCCCCACCCGGTCCACGCGGATCGGATCGCCCGCGTGGCCCTTGAGATAGACCCCGATATTGCTCGCGTCTTTGGAGGAATACCGCCCAGCCATCAGATCAAAGACGTCACCCTCCGCACTCATCGAAGCGATCCGCCCACCCTGTTCCTGGAGCATCGTGGGTAGCCGCTCCGGCGTGCAATCGTCCACGATCAGCCGCGGCATGCTTGGAATCCGCATTCGTGACAGCTCAACGGCCAGTTGCTCCGCTTCGTTGCTGAGTCTTCCGCGTTCGTCCGTCTTGGCTTTGCTGGCGGCGTCTTGGGCCTTCTTCAGTTGCGACTCTTTGACCTTGTAAACGGCGATTTGTCTGGCAATTGCGGGTCCGAGACGCTGCGACTCTGCTGCCTCTTGCACTTCAAGAGGCCGAGTAACACTTTTGAAAACGGCGGTTTTCCGATTGCCCGGGGGAAGCGCCGTTACCGTGTAGATGTTTACGGGTTCGGTGTATCCCTGCCAGGCGCAGACTTCGACCTTCTTGGCAACCGCTGCACCAATGACGGAAAGAGATAAAAGCGCAGCGAGGTCAACGGGTGTCTGGGTCGCCACTGCTTCTGCTGCGACGAATTCTCGGAGCCAATCGGGCAATACCTGCGTTGGAAACGGTGGCAGGTGGAACTGCGCGAAGGTCACCACCGGTTCCCACGCTCCCGCGCCGGCGGTCTCATTCCCGTCCGGCGCCGTCGACCCTGATTGCGCTCGCCAACCGGGCTCCACTTGATCCCGCAGTGCGTGCCAGTCCTTGCCGGCACAGCCGTTGTGAAGGCAACCGGCCGAGATTGCTCCGTTCGACCGCTGCGTAATGAAAGCGGACCTGTTCGTGTGCGCGTTGTTCCAGGGGCAAACGGGGAAGATCCATTTTTTGCCCCCGTTCCAGTCTGCGGGACCTTCAACCTCAAGATTGTGAGCGGCGATCCAGGCTTCCAGGTCGAAACCCGTGGACTGCTTAGCTGATTGCTGCGGCCTCGCGGTCTCCTCGTCATGCGCGACGAACGCCCTTAGTAGCTCGATCGGGACAGGAATCACGCAGACTCCAGAACCCGAGCCAGCCGGTGAGGTCGATCCGCCACATTGTCGCCTTTGCGGCTGACGGTACCGTACAGCTTCCAGATCCGCGCCGGGTTGAAAACCTGTTGATCGATTTTGACCCGATCGTCATCGAACCGCCGAGCTAGCTCGCGGAGAAACCGCTTCACCAGATCCTCATCGTTGGTCGGGAGGTCCACACCGTAGAGAAGGTGCCCGCCGTTTCCGGAATCGCCGACGATTGGGTGGGGCCAGCCCTGGTCGCGCAGTTCTTCGCGTATTTGAAACGCTCGATCGATGGCAAGCGAATGGTCCTCGTCCGTTGAGGAGATGCCGCTAGGACGCACAGGATCAAGGTCAATAGCTATCCAGCGCCGCTTGACGATGTCTCGGTCGCTCGTCGCTTGGTCATTCTTGCCCGGAATCCGGAGGCGATTGCAGGCCCGGGCAAGGAGCGCCGGGTTGACCGGGTTCAGGGTTACATAGACTCCCTTCGCGCAGCCGCCGTACTTGCATGCGTTTTCGGCCAAGAGCTTGAGATCGTCGAAATAGCCACTCATCGTTGCTGGGAAGCGCTGCCCCTCGCTCTGAACTTCGAGCAATCGCAACTCGACTACTTGGCCAGGTTCCACGATCAGATCCAACGCCCGGTGCACCTCAGTAAGATCCGGCCGGATGGCTCTCACGAATCCACATCCAGACCGAGCGCGCGCGCCACCGCCAATGTGATCGCTAACGGCTTTGACTTCTCACAGGCCCGGCCATGACCACCGCCGATCTGCAGTTCTACGACAAAAAAGCCCTGAGGTGTCTGGCCCATGTCGCAGTGTTCTGCTGTTACCCTCTCGAGTAGCTTGAACGCGTCTGCCAACCGATCAGTCGGTCGAAACCGCCAGCGCGGCATCCAGCGGCGTCCTTCGAGTAAGAACCGCTGTGGGCCGACACGCCATCCCATCACACGTTCGGCCAGAACCGCAGTAAGCTTGTCATTGCTCACCGCCCTCTTTTCGCTCTCCGCGGTGGGGGGCATTTCCTTGCGGGCGCGGGACCTTTCCATTTCACCGGGCCCCCCTGGGCAAGTCTCCAGCAAACGTGGGGCATTTTTCTAAGAAGGCAAAGACGTCGGCGGCTCGGTACCGCACTAAAACGCCGACCTTGAAGTAGCGCGGACCGAATTTCTCAGTCCGCCACCGACGAAGGGTTGCAACGCTGACCCTGAGTCGCTCGGCCACTTCGCTTTCAGTCTGAATCTCTTGGGTGCGATTGGCTTCCATCGCTGAATATCCTCATAGCGCTGCTGCGCAATCCTAGAATCAGCGAAAGTTATCGTTTTTGTCGTCTCGCGGGAAGTCTCGGGAGTCTCGCGGGAAACTATTCGGGAAGCTGCTCGGGCGTCAGATCCAGAGCTTCAGCCATGGCTCTACGGTTTTCGTCGCTTGGATTTCGCTTACCGTCGAGGTACTCATAAATGCAATTCTTGCCAACGCCGGCAGCGGTTGCCCATTTTCCTCGGGTCCAACGTTTTGTTTTGAGCATGGGCATTACGACCGCCATGCGGGCCGCTGCCAAAGCCTTGCGCCGGTTATCCGATTCTGAATCAGTTTTCGGCTCGGGTACATCCCGTGGTTCAACCCCTGGCTCAGGCTGGCCAGATGACTCCCCGAATTTTGCTACACGCGAAGCAATGTCATCCCAGAGGGTAGCTGAGTGGGCAAAGATGCCCGATATGGTGCCGTCATCAAGCAGGAAAGTGGCGGACGCCGGATGGGCAATGCCCTCCTGCTGGGCTCTGGCGAAGGCACTCCAATTGCCAGTTCGAATCTGTTCAACGCGCACGAACCCCCGCTTTTCCTTCCGCATTAGGTCGAGCCAAACCTGATACGGCTCCCGCAGCGTAGCGGTGAGTGCGCGAAGGGCGGGATCTCGCGAGTTCCGCAAAAAACCAAATGCCGTCCGGGTGGCTTGCGCAAACAGATCTGAGATGTGCGGATCGGCGGGTTCAGGACTAAGCCCAGACATAGGTTTTCCACGTTCATCTAAAGCCTGCTGACGGAAGCTCCAGAGTTCCTGCCGTGAGTCCCAGTGAACAATCAATTCAGGGTGTCGGTTCGCGCCCTCACTGAATGGGTTTACCATCGCTACCTCTACGATCGGCTGAGTCGAATCCTTTTGGTCATGTAGGACGAAGGTTTCGGAGTCTCCGGGTCCTCTCGGTTGTATCTTCGGCCAGGACTCCGCCTCGGAGGAAGGCGGCGGAGCTGCAGTCTGGATTTCGGCATCCGACTCCAACTTGCAGCAAAGCGTGATGGACTCTTTCACAACGTCGTTGATTGTGCCGAAATCCCAATCCACCCATTCGCCTGGGCCTGAGGTCCAGTCCTGATCGTGTGGCCCGCTTCCACTTGGCATGAAGCCGTCAGATCGCTTGAACTGGCGTGCGCTTCCACATAGCTTGAACTGGACAAAGTCCGATTTGCGCAGTTCCTCGTACCACGCGTCCTCCGAAGCGAGCCCGAGTGCTTTCGCACCTCTCATCGCAAATGCGCTGAGTCGAGCCCGGAGAGAGCCCTTTGGGGAGGATCCAGACCACGCCCACTGACTATCACCGAGAGACTTGCCCCAAGGACCGAGCGGAGGCCTCGTGTACCAGGTCAACTGGAAGCCGTGGCCTTGAAGACTCTCGAAATCTTGTCGGAGGTCGCGCCAAAAGGCAGCGTCTTGGGGCATCGCTCCTTTGCGATTCCCTGACAGTTGAATTGCCGCCATCCGGACAGGGGATCCGGCTTGTCGCCCTCTTGGCTTAGGCAGCTAGCAACATCTTATTAAACCCTCGATGTTAACTGGGCGGTACGACCCAGCCCGGTCCAACTACCCATGCCACCCGGTCGGCGCGCCGCAACGTGGGCCAAGTATGCGCACACGGTCGGGCAGTCACTGTCGGCCTGGTGTCCCACGAGGGCAGTCCAGCAAGCTACCGATATTGCGGAATATCGGGCACCCGCTGTGATAGGCTGATCGCTTCCCGATGAACGAAACGCCTATTTCCGCCCGCTTTTTCGCCATCTTTTTGGGGGGCCTTCTTAAAACAGTGAAGGAAAAGATAATTGATATATTTCTGGCTGCTCTTGTACTTTTATATCAATTAGGTAGGAACCAACTATCTCCCGAAGCGCTGAGAAACAATGCATGGGCTGTTGCCACACCTTGGGTGTGGCTTTTGTCCGGAATAGCAGCGTTCCACGTTTGTAGGACGATCGTGGTTCTCAGGCGTGAGATAGATGCCGAAACGTCTCCAATTGATATTCCTGGGAGGGTCCGGTCTGAGTATCCAAACCGATACGGCAGTTACAAGCCGAAACTCTTCTTTGGCTCTTTTGCGGCCATCGTCATTCTAGGGATCTTTTCCTATTCTGTATACCGTCTAGGGTCAATCGCGCCTGCTGTGGAACAGAAGTCTAGTATTGCAGAAACAGCAATCTTTATGGAGTGCGAAATGTCAGGGCTTCCTCTTCGAGTGCCTCCCCATGGTCACTTGGATGTCATTCCTCTAATAAAGAAGCGCATTCAGCGCGAGCATTGGGGTTTTTATGAAGTGGTGAATAGTTCGAACGTTGAAAGTGATTGGCCAGACAAAAGTCTCCTTGGGACTGCCGCCAAGCAAAACAGCGTTCCGTCGGTTTATCAATGCACTGTGAGCAACCACGGACCATCTACGCTCATATATGTTGGCATCCCCATAGATCTCACTTTTGGAGACGACAAGATAGCAGTTAGATACTCTCCAGTACTGAGCGCTATGGACGCAGGGAAAAGCTCAATTCTCTACCTAATCAACGATTGCAACATGACTGTTGTGGCGATCCAGCAGCAGACCGCCAGGGTACAGGTGCTAGGTGAACCCCAGCAGAGAGATGTGCCACTTAGGAGGACATATAAAAGCCCTGTCGATCAGATTATGATGTTCTTTCCGACTACCACACGGTTGATAGGAGGAGAGCCTTGCGATTAGCCTATTGGAAGCTGTGCGGCGATCAGAAGAGAGCGAAGTGCGCTGCTATCTGACAAACGAAGCGAGAGCCTGAAACGTCCAGGCGTACGATGCTTTCAAGGGTCTGCTCTATCGTATTCTTGTGTTCTCCTACTCCCAGATCATGCGCCGAGAAGCTGAAGTATAAACCCAAAGCCGCTCTCAATCCTAGCCGCGGCCGTCCAACGCCCGGAGGCAAAGCCTTCCGCCGCCCTCGACCCTGCCGCGTCGCTCCGTACATTCCTCAAGGTATTCTGCAAGTTGTCGTTCTGCAAGTTGTCGTCGGGAGACTTACGTCGGCCCATGATACAATCGCGACCGCAGTGGATGAAGGTTTAAGAGATGGGCAAAGTCGTCAAGCTCATTCAATCCACGCTGAAAAAAGCGGGATACGAAGTCGTTCCGCATCCGCCGAACGATTGGGTGCTATGCCGAAACGTCCTTCGAAGGGTCCTCGAAAAACTGGCGATCAACTGCGTTATCGATGTTGGGGCGAACCGGGGACAGTACGGTTCCCTACTGCGCGACATCGGATACAGCGGGCAAATCCTTTCATTCGAGCCTGTGGGGGCGAACTACGAAGCACTCGCAGTATGCGCCGTCGCAAGGGGTCGCTGGAGCTGCTTCCGCTATGCGTTGGGGGCGGTCGACGGGCAGGCTGAAATCAATGTCGCGGATGAGGATGTCTTCAGTTCCTTCCTTGAACCCAGAGAGGATTCGCGACTCCGGTTCCCGCGTAACCGCGTGGTGCGTGTAGAAACGGTGCAGGTACGGCGGCTGGATAGCGTTCTGGACGAATTGACCATAGGCCTAAGTTCGCCGCGCATTTACCTAAAACTGGACACGCAGGGATTCGATCTGGAAGTGCTGGCGGGCGCTACCGGCGTGCTCGATAGAATTCTGGCGCTCCAATCAGAAGTTTCCTTCCGCCCGATTTATCACGGAATGCCTTCGTACCTGGATTCGTTGCGTGAGTTTCAGGCGCACGGGTTCGAGGTGGTGGATTTTATGCCGGTTTGCCGCGACAATGACGGGCTACGCGCAATCGAAATGGATTGCGTGATGGCCAAGGAGGTCAAATGAAAGAAACGCTGCTCTGCTCAGCCAATCTGAAGGGCGCATCGGTTCCATAGGTTTGTTCGTGGACGGCACCGAAACTGAGTTTGTCATCTAGTGTTGCCCGCCTAGAAAGTTCGAGAACGACAAGGCTTCGCCAGGCTCTGGGTTTAGCTAGGCCGCCGTTAAACCGCCACCCTCAACTTGATCCCATCATTCGGCGCGTTTACCAGGTCCTGCTTCGTTCCCAGGTAGCGTTCGGCCGTCTGCACAGATGCATGGCCCAGCAGCAACTGTATCTGCTCCAGCTCCCCGCCGGCAGCGCGGCACATTTTCGCGCATGACCTTCTCAAATCTTGGGGCGCTATTCCGGGCACGCGGGCAGTTGTCGCGTATGGTCAAAGCAACTGCCGGACGACCTTCTCGGTCAGGCGGGCACACGGCTTCAGATCTAATAGCTTTCGCCAACTCATTGCGGGCTAGTCGTTCGGGGGGTACATGTAGTCCTTTTGAAGAATCGCCCTGAACCTCGGGCCGAGCGCGATGAACTCCTCCAAGGTCATAGGCTTCTGCAGAAACGCGTTTACCCCGAATGCGCTTTGCGCGCAGCCGGTCGGCCGGTGAATCCGAGGAGGTGAGAATTACTATCGGCACAAACGACAGAGTCGGGCTTGCCCGATATTCATTCAGGACCCCAAAACCGTCGCGTTTTGGAAGATTAAGGTCAAGGATGATTAGATCGGGCTCGGAATTCTCGGCGAGGTGCTTCAAGTACTTTGATGCTTCATCCCCATCCTTTAGTACCACCATCTCGTGCCAGACCTCATGCTCGCCTAGGGCCTCCTCAATCAGCAGTACGTCCGTCGGATTATCCTCGACGACCAGAACCCGGTATGGTCGATTAGGTACTGGCATGCTGTACCTTTTCCGCGGCTTGCAAGGAGAAACAGAAGACCGAACCTTTCTGCGGAACGGATTCTACCCAAATGCGGCCGCCGTACAGTTCAACAATGCGCTTGCAGGTTGCAAGGCCAATTCCCGAACCGCCGATCTCGGGGCCATGCAGTCTCTTGAACGGGATGAAAATATGGTCGTAGTGCTCTCGATCAATGCCAATACCGTTATCCACAACGGAAAAGACGTACTCGTCACCCTGGCGCTCCGCGGACACACGGACATCCGATCGAACGCCGGCCTTCTGGTACTTGATCGCGTTGCCGAGAAGGTTTTGAAAGAGTCGGCGGACATGTGCGTGGTCTGCCATGACGTTTGGAAGCCTCGAGTGAGCCACGTTGGCGTTCGTTTCGCTGATTACGATCTGCAAGTCCAGTAGGGCCCCGCCGAACGCAGCTTCTGTGTCTACGGGCACAGGCTCCGCTTTGCCAGTCTCGCCTATTCGCGAGAACTGCAAAAGGCCGTCAATCAGCAACGAGATCCGCTTCCCCCCACTCACAATATCGGTGACATACTGGCAGCTCTGCTGATCGCGTTGCGGTACCAGTCTACGCTGGAGCTTCTGGGCGTTGATTGTCATCATCCGAAGCGGCTCGCGCAGATCATGCGTGGCTGCGTAAGTGAACTGCTTCAAATCCTGGTTCAACCGATGAAGAGCCTGTTCGCCTCGCTTCCGCTCCGTTATGTCCCGAAAGTAGACCGAGAGCCCGATGTCGGAGGGATAAGCGGAGGTATCAAACCACCGGTTCCAATGCTCATAGTAGTTTTCGAAAGACACAGGCGTCCGCTCAGCCATGGCGCGTTTGAAGCTGCTCTCGATAATCGTTCCAACCGCACCAGGGAACACTTCCCACAGATTCCTGCCGATAAGTTCATGGGCAAAGCGTCCGGTCATTTTTTCTGCCGCCGGATTGACATAGACAATTCGCCAATCCGCATCAAGTAGCCCAAAGGAATCCATGATGCTCTCGAGAATCGCGCGAGACCGTCGTTCCGAATCTTCCAGCCGTCGTTCGGCTTCGCGGCGAGGCGAGATGTCCCGGAAGACGAGTACAATCCCGGCAGAGGCTCCATGTTCGTCTCTGATGGCCGCTCCAGCATCTTCGATCGGAACACGGCTCCCGTCCCTGCTGATCAATTCCATATGATCAGGGGATTCGGCCGACTTCGCGGTCAGAAGCGTTCGTTCAACTGGGACCCGAATGGGTGGCTCCGATCCCTCTTGAACAATCCAAAAGACTTCCTCGATGGTCTTGCCCTGTGCCTCGGCTAAAGTCCATCCAGTCAGTTCTTCGGCCGTCCGGTTCATCAATAGCACTCGCTTATCGTCATCGGTGGATATCACAGCGTCCCCAATGCTGAGAAGGGTTTGCTGGGAACGCTGCCGCAACGCGATTTCGCGTCTTCTCGCCTCTGTGAGACGCCCGGTGAGAAAGCTTATAACAACGCCGCCAACGATGAAGCGGGTCAAACCTAGATATTCTTCAAAGGCGGCGAATCTGAACGGGTCGGGAATAACGAAGGAAACGGCAAGCAGCGCTCCCAGCATCGTTGTCGCGATACCGGGGCCGAATCCGCCAAGGATCGCACTGACGGCGGTCGCCACGAAAAATGTAAGGTACGGAGCCTTCACGCCGAGGGCCGGCGCCATTGGAAACCGAATCAGAAGTGCCAGGACCGCGGCGACAAGAGCGAAGCCATATTTCGCCCAACGGGCTTGAGAAAGGCTCTTGGCAAATCTGCTTCCCACGCGTCACCCCGAATAGGCAATGCCCTCCGCAACCGATCAGAGGGATGCGCATCTTCTAGAACAGCTTAACGACAGTCGTTGGGATAGAGTGTAGCCCGGACCACATCCATAGACAGGAAGTTAGGGGCGATTCGAGTTACTTACAGTGAGACAGGCCTCCGTTCGACGCACCGTTTCTGCGCCCTCGACTGGACACCGGCGCCCTACTGGTCTGGTCAACGTCGACGATCACGGAAAAGGCCCCGAAGCTGTGGGCTGATCCTGCGCATCCCGTCACACGCGGCTTCCGTTGCGGGCAAGAGCGATGAGACCCATTCAACGCCCGTCTAGATCGTCACTCTCAACTTGATCCCGTCGTTGGGCGCGTTGACCAAGTCCTGTTTCGTGCCCAGGTAACGCTCGGTCGTCTGCACCGACGCATGACCCAGCAGCAATTGGATCTGTTCCAGTTCCCCGCCAGCCGCGCGGCACATCTTCGCGCAGGACCTTCTCAGATCGTGGGGGGCTATTCCAGGCACGCCAGCCGCAACCGCGTATGGCCGCAGCAACTGCCAGATGACCTTCTCAGTCAGCCGCTCACCGCGAATCTCGTCCCCTCGGCTCACCGGTCGCAAGACGTAGCCGTCGATCAATCCCGCAGGTGTCGTCCAGGCGTCGATTGCGCTCTTCACCCAAGTCGGCATCGGGATCGTCCGCACGCGGCCATGCTTGCCGACGAGGTCCACGATGCACCAGCGGTTGTCGCGCTGCTGGATGTGCTTGAGCGTGAGTGCAGCCACCTCAGACCGGCGCAGACCGCAGCCGAGCAACACCGCTAGCATTGCTCGATCGCGCAGGCCCTTCTTAGTGGTCACGTCGGGCGCGTTCAGCAGCGCCTGGGCCTGCCGGACCGACAGCCAATTCCCAACCCGCACGCCCTTGGACTTGGCACCCTTGACGCGCGAGATGCCGGCGGCGAGTTCCGGCGCCAGCAGCCCGTTGTCAGCAGCTTCGACGGCAAGCTTTCGAACTGCGGTGATCCTGACATTGATCGACACAGATCCAAGGCCGCGGGCTTCAAGAGCGACGCGCCAGGCGCTAACGGTGGCCTTCGTGAGGCCGGCCCGTGGCTCGCTGCTGTACCAGGTGAAGAACTCATCGAGGCCTAGATTGTAGACCCGCTTCGTAATCGGCGACGAAACGCTATCAAGGACAAGGGTCTTCAGTCTGCGCCAACCTGCGGCCCGGTCCGCTACTACTAAATCGTTCATTTGTCAGTCCTTTTAATGGGCAATATCGGTAGCCATGTCGACATTACCTCCGGGTGGTTGAGGCATCAAGCAGAACGTCGGCGGTACTTATCATTCGTGACGACACGCAGGATCCAATGCAGGAATTGTTTGCAAGTTCTTACCATCTTCAAGCTCGGAGCATGGATGACCGTTCAAGCAAACCAAGGACGGGAACACGTCAGGAAACCGCGCGGCAAGGGGCACCAGGACACGAATGAACCAGCGTTCCTGACCGTTCAGCAAGCAACTGGGCAGATCGAGAAGCCAATCAAAGAAACAGAAAAATCTAGCGGCAGTATCGCTGGGTTGTCTTGGTGGGTTGAATGGTTGCCAAGTCCCGCGCTCAGAGGCTTAGCTCCGGAGCAACGGGCCATATCGCAAAGAGTCGATGAGCTAAGAAGGCTCTTACTGAACAGTCGGAGCCGGATTAGGATCTCCGCCAGATCCGAACTGCGACAACATTTCAGGATCGATGTTCATTTGCTCAGACCTCGATGACGCCTTTTCGAGCACGTCGGGTAGGGTCATCGAAGTAATCTGCTTCACGCGTTCAAGCACCTGGGCTACTTCTTGCCCCTCAACTATTGAATTCTGTCGCAGAAACTCAAACATGCAGACAAACCGGAGCAAGCGATCACTCTCCGCTCCGATAGCGTGTTTGTCATTCTCCCAACGGGAAATGGCTTCTTTGCTAACGCTCATTTGTTTCGCCAGTTTTGTGGCGCTCAACCCTACCATCTTGCGCAGGAAGCGTATCTCGTCACCCAAGAGCAGAGTCTTCTTCTTGAATAGGCGAAACATGAGCAACTCATGTATCCAACCTATAGCTGGTATCTCGGGTACAATCACACCGCAGGTGCAATGAAACACGGTGATTCCGACTAGAACGACAGAGTTCAATCCGCACTCGGTATAGCGGTAGTTTTCTTTATTACCGCGCATTGCTTTTCCACATTCCTCACATAGGCGGGTCGGGGCACTATTTTGTTGAGTCATAATTTGGGTTCACGGATTTTTTTATCCTGAGGTTTACTTCCAGTAGCCCGTTATCAACACGATCAGCGGGCATTGATCAAAATCTTCATTGGGGTCTAATCCTACGACCACCTCCAACACCTGCTCTCCTGACTGGCCTCGTACTCGATACTTCCAGTTGCAGAAAATCGGACAATACTCTGGTTTGCCCTGAATCTTCCCTAAGCGGAGTACTCGATCTACGTCCAAAGTGCTAAAGCTTCGCTCCTGGGATCTCTTGCGGAAGTGTTCGCCCAATAGCGACCTTCCGGCGATCCAGGCTTTGCGAAGTACTTGTTCTGCGTTAGCTACCGATAGCGGCGGGTTCCGCCGAGGTTGAATGGAAAGAGGCTTTTGTTCCACTCGCTTCTCCTAGGTGTTAGCAATGGCATGAGTCTCGTTCCCTTTCCATGAAAACTAGGCGGCAAAAATCGCTTTGCCCTCCGCAGTTAATACTAGATTAACAGTTGATGTAGGATCAGTCAAGCCAATATTGATCAGAGATCAACTTTTCCATTGACTTTCATAAGCACTCAAAGCTGATGGGGATTACTTGATTCCAGCAGGTTGGGAGCGAAAACGGACCGGAAGAACGGAAATTGGCACCTGAGGGTCCGTTCCTCGGCTTAATGCGTAGCGCGCCTGCCACATAAACCCAACTGCCACCCAGTGCTTTAACCTTGCTATCCAGATTGTCCTTTGTCACTATATTCTTGGGTGACGACAAATAGTACCCGCACCCCCTGGCGGGAACCTAGGATGGCAAATATTAACGACGTAGTAGCGTACGTGATACAGAAGACCGGGCCAATAACTGCCATGAAGCTTCAGAAGTTGGTCTACTACTGTCAGGCATGGTCGCTCGTCTGGGAAGATCGTCCCCTCTTCAGATCCAGGATAGAGGCATGGGCCAACGGTCCGGTTGTGACGTCGCTCTATCAAAAACATCGCGGGCAGTTCAAAATATCAACTTGGGATGGTGATCCAAATTCGATATCGTCGTCTGACGCCTCAACTATCGACGCCGTAATCGAGTTTTACGGTCATCAAACGTCTCAATGGCTGAGCGATCTGACGCACTCAGAACAGCCGTGGAAAGACGCTAGGGCAGGACTGCCGAATGGAGCGCCCTGCTGCAACGAGATCACTGTGGCGGCAATGGCGGAATACTACGGGAGCCTCTAGCTCTTTTGTCTAAACATCCCAAATCGGTTGCGATTGCAGCGCCATCAAAACAGCCGAAAATCGAAGTAGAGCCATCCACCTACAATGAGATGCGTCCCTCTTGGCGTGTCGGACGGATGGAGTTAGTTGATCCGTTCGGGTGGCATAAGATCGAGTCCACCAAAATCCACTGGGTAAGGCAGAAACTGGGTGAGTTTGAGTCCATGACGTGGAATCAGATTCTGGTGGAGGCAAAAAAGCATCACCATACCATTTCCGTTAGCTCCATCTGTTCGGAGGCAAAGAAAAGACTGAAGGCCATCGGGCAGAGCGACCTAGAGGAAATAGTCTCGCTCAGGCTAACCGGAACTGAACGGGTTTGGGGGATCAGGAGCCAAGGGGTGTTCACCGTGTTGTGGTGGGATCCCAATCATTTAGTTTATCCCTATGTCAAGAAAAACACCTAAGCGTTTGAAGGGAATGGGGAACTGAGCCGGAATGCTGAGACATGACCACGACGGTACTCGCCTAAATTTGCGTTCAAATCGGGCGCGGATAGCTTTCAGACCTTAACGAGATGCTTCAAGGTTTAGAGTCTCGTAGAGCGTGAACGAGGGGCTACGCTGTCGCAGATAGCCCGTGGACTCCCACTTATCCCGGAGACAGGGTAAACCAAATCTGACTGGACTAGGCCGCAGCTGCCGATTTCTGGCGCGAGCAACTTAATGTGTCCAGCCCAAGTGGACGTTATCCAGCAATATCGGAAGCGAAGCGCGCGCCGTCTACTCCGGATTCCGGTTAGCGCGATGGCCACCAAATGCATGGATCGTTCTGGTCCCAGCCAGAACCTCACCACTGTGGAGTACACCACGCGGAATCAAGTATTCCTCGCCGCCTTTCAAAGGAATGGGCTCTCCATTGATGATCAACGTATAGCCTCGGCGGTCACCTCAAATCCGGCCAATGGTGGTCACCTCAAAACCGGCCAATGAGGAACGCAATCAGGACAAGTCATAGTTTTACCCTGCCGCGATAGTTTCGGCAAGAGCGAAATCGAATTCCCGTGGCGAGACGGGCACACTGTGGAGAAAGTTTTGGCCCAGCGGGGATGCACAAGGGGGCGCAGCCCTCTTGTGGGGGGAGCCGTCGCACGGGTCGTGCCAGCGTTGTTTGCTGGCAACGGCGCGTGACACGGCGTGGGGGGAACCCGCCCGCCCCGGCTTTCCCCCGGAGGGGGAAACGGGAAAGGGGGGAACTTAACTTCCTTGCTGCCGCAGGCGAATTGTCTGCTCATGTGGTGCTCGCGGGAATCGCTTTGGTCCGCCAGCTCCGCCGGACCACACTTAAGGACGTGGCCGTGGTGGAGAAGCCGGTCGAGCATCGAGCTGACAGCGGCGGTATCACCCAGCAGCTTTCCCCAGTCCTCGACGGGACGATTCGAAGTCAGTAAAGTGCTCGTCCGTTCGTAGCGTCGCATGATGATCTCCAGCAAGTCCTCGGCAGCGGTGAGCGGCAGTTTGCGCATTCCGAAGTCATCAATAATCAACAGCTGAAACGCAGCTAGAGATGCAAGGTATTGCTTGCGTGTACCCTCGGCCACGGCATCGGCTAGTTCATCGAGCAGTACGTGCACTTCACGATAGAAAACGCGGTAGCCCTGCAGGATGGCGGATTGGCCGATAGCCTGAGCCAGATGGCTCTTGCCGGTGCCGCCAGGACCCAGGAATAAGGCATCTTCCCGCTTGGCGATGAACCCACCTGTGGCCAGATCGAATACCAGGCTGCGATTCATCTTCGGATTGAAGGTGAAGTCGAAGCTGTCGAGTGTCCGGTTCGGGTCGCGGAATCCGGCTTGTTTGCGCCGGCGCTCCAGCAGTCGATCAGCACGGCGTGACAGTTCATCAGAGATCAGACACGAAATCAAATCGATGGGTGCCATGGGTTCGGCCTGGGCTTGATGTAGACGTGTTTCCAGAACAGAGGCCATGCCTCCGAGCCGGAGTTGTCGTAAGGCGCGTTGTAGTTCGGCGATGTTCATGGGTTAGGCTCCTGGTTGTTTTGCTGAGTGCGTTCTTCAATGAGGTCACGATAGAGAGTGAGCTGGCGGATCAAGGGATCAACTTGCCGCAAACTCAGCGGCGGCTGCGAAGTGCGCTCCAGATAACGGCGAATGAACTGATATTCGTAAACCCCCAGTTCCACGGCAGCAGCGCAGGCGTCGTCGACGCGGGCTACGCCATGCTTCTTGGCCAACGACAAAACGCCCTGAATACGGCGCACCGCGGCTTCGGACTGTCGTTCGTACAGGGTTTGGGAAAACTGGCCGATGTGGGGCCCCGACTTGGCGGCCCGCGCCAGCAGTTGCACGATCCCAAGCGGCGTGCGCTTGGGAAGGTCTTCCTCTTTGATGCGGTGGCGGCCGCGTAGCCCGCGCAGATGTTCCCGCAATAGTTGCCCGGTTTGCGGATTGAGGAGACGCACATGCAGACTGTCCCACTGGACTTTCACCAGGCGGCCGATCCAACCCGGCGGCGCGCCATAGTAGGCGGCCTCGACTTCGACGCATCCATCCAGGTGTACCGTTCGCTCGCCGTACTGGTAATAGCGAAACGGTTCGAGCGGCAACGGCAGAAGCGAGGGCTTCTCTTCAGCGAACATGGCGGCGACCTGTCGTTTGGTGGTGCCATGAATGCGCGTATCCGCCCACCGCTCTTCCCAGTGGTCGAGGTATGACTGTGCCGCTTCCAAGCTCTCGAAGCGCTGCCCTTTGAGCGGCGTCTTCTGAGCGTGGCCGACGCCTGACTCTACCTTGCCCTTCCGATCTGGATCTTTGATCCGGCATGGCAGGGCGACCGCACCGTAATGAGCCAGCACGTCACGATAGAGCGGGTTCAAAGCCGGATCGTAAATATCGGGTGTGAGCACGCCTTCTTTGAGGTTGTCGAGAACCACGACTCTGGTCGCTCCTCCCAGGCGGCGGAACGCTTGCTCATGGAGTTCGGCCCAAATCCGCACGCTGGAATGGAAGGCCAGTAACCGGACGCACTTGCGGCTGAAACCGAGCGTCAGCACGAACAGACGCGTGCGCCGGTACTTACCGGTCTGGCCGTCGCGGACCATGGGGCCAGTGCCGTAATCGACCTGCGCTTCCTCGCCGGCAGCGGTCTGAATGACGGCACGCGCTTCAGGCGACTGAGTTCCACGCATCTTGCGGACGAAGCGCTTGACGCTTTCGTAGGCGCCGGTGAAACCATGCTGGTCCACCAACTCCTGCCAGATGGACATGGCATTCCGGCCACGGGACAGGCCCGCTTCGATGAGTTCGCGATACGGTTCGCTCGTGCTGGTGGCGAGGTTGAGTGCGCCTTCCGCCGCGCTGGAGCCGGTGGTCACCTCGCTCTCATTGGCCGGTTTTGCGGCTTGAGAGTCGGTGGTCACCTCATTGGCCGGTTTTGCCTTGCGTCGGCCCCAGCCGCCGGGCGCGCGGATGGCAATTCCGGCCGCCTTCAAATACCCGGCGGCTGTCTCTCGACGAACACCTGTGGCCTCTTCAATCCGGCGCAGCGCCCAGCCCAGTTGGCCCAGCGCGATGACTTGTTTCTTCTTCTCTTCGTTCAAGACATTGCTCACATCGACGCAGGGTAATCCTTGCGTCAGAGTCAATGTCCTGACTACGTTCTCATTGGCCGGTTTTCAGGTGACCACCATTGGCCGCTTTTTGGTGACCGCCGAGGTATAGGAGCCCTGCACGACAATCATGTATTCGTCGTAGTCGTGCGCATGCGGCGCGGATACGGCCGTCTCACTGCAGATCCAAAACGCCATTTGGCTTCCATCGCGTCCATCGAACACGTAACCTTCGACGCCCGCAGTCGCTTGATCCGACCTCGCGATCTTGTTTGCCGGGTGTTTCATGAATTCAGGAAAATTGTCCATCGTCGCAAACGATTTTCCCATCGTCGCAACAGCGTAAGTGGTCTAGCGTTCGATCTGGTATGTTTCAAAAAATGGTTAAGCGTGGCGTTCGCATTTGCGACTTTTGCGGTGCAACAATAGAGAGCGGCGAAACAGCCTTCGCAAAAGACGTTGAAAAAGAGGACGTACCGTCTTTCCGAAAGTCATTTCCTAAAGCCGGAAAGGCTGATGAACGCGGTAGGCTTCGATTAGATGTTTGCACATTGTGCCACTACCTGGCTCCGAGTGCCATTGGCGAAGGAACAATAAACTGACTTGCAGTAGAGCCAGGGAGCATTGTTGCCCGACTGAAGCTGTTCGCCGGCGGCACGGTTTGTTTAACCTAACGCAGCGATCTTTCGGTCCAGATGAATCAGTGCCTCTTGGAGTTGAGCGCGGTAACGCTCATGGGTGGTGCTGGCAATGTCTTTCCGCACTCTCGTTCGGGAAGACTCAAGTCCTTCGAGCTCTCGCTGCCGCTGGACTTGCTCCGGTGTTGGCCGAGGGGAGCGCCGCTCCTGTCGCTCGAGTGCGGTTTCAATGTGAGATTTCACAGATTTGCCTCTTAGCCTTTCGCCAACATTCTCAGCTTGGCACAAATCGCAGGTTGCCGGTGTAGACCTAAGAAAGCGCCCAACGGCAGCAACGCATCGCGCACCGATGCTGGAGACGAAGGCCGATAGCTCCGCGACTCGTCGGCTAAGGCATAGGCAGTTTCAGCCAACTGCCGGGCGTTGCGGCCGGCGCGAATGGCCAGATGATCTGGCTCAGGCTGAGAGCCCGTTAACGTCCCATATCGGTAGCTGGCAGCCTAATACGGCGTCTTGGGCGTCGTGCCTGGCTTTCGCTATCCAGACCGCCCGGCGTGCTCGTCTTGTGTTGGACAATTCTTTCGTGAGTCAACTTCGAAGAAACGTGTTATGCTCCCGGTGCGGATAATCACCGCTGAGTTGCCGGAGGGACACATGCTCGATCGCGAACGCCTTCTGCTCGAAACCGAAATACCGGGTCACTTCATCTTCGAGGCGCCCCCGGATGGCTTTTCACCCACGCGCGCCTCAGGTTCAGAACTGCGGCGATATGGTCTGCCGCACAGGCCCGATCCGAAGAAGTTTCCCAAGGAAGCCCGGCTCTGGCTGCACACGATGAATCGCATCAAGCGATTCATCAAACCGAAACTGACCTTGCGTCCTGATGTCGTGCACAGCGGACCCGACGCAACGAGCACCTCGCCGATTTGGACGGGGCTCTTTGCGAATAGCGCGCTCGCATACACGCAGATATGGGGAGCCTGGACCGTCCCACAGGCGGCGGCACCTGGGGGCGCCGCAGGGATTTACAAGTGTGCAATGTGGGTTGGACTCCAGGACGGCCTGTCACTGTTCCAAGCGGGGACGGACTGTACACCGCCGGTGTTCCCGAACATATTCGGATCGCAAGACGATCAGTGTTTTGCCTGGTACGAATGGTTCCCTGGCCCGAGCGTTCAGATCGGTCTGGAGGTTCTCCCGGGACATGCTGTCGCAGTCAATCTGGAACCGCTTGAGATCGGAAGCTCACAAGGCGTCGTGTCGATGATCAACCTCACCCTGGGCGTCGCAATCACACCGATTGTTCTATCTCCGCCGACACAGAGCCTGACCGGTGGCGCCATCTCTCCGCCGATAACCAGCGTGCCTTCCAAGCAAGCCGATTGGATACTGGAACGGAATGCTCTGGTCATCAACGGCAATCCCGTGCCGCAGCCTTTGGCTGATTTCGGGGTTGCAAGTTTTATGTACGGGGGGGCGGTGGAGTTTGACAACACGAATGGTGGGAAGACCACACAGGATCTCTTGACCCTGGGGGAGAATGATCAAGCAACGCTAATCAACATGGTGGGGGCGGACAATGTGACGTTAATCGCCCAGGCCGAAGAGCTGCCCGGGCTTGTGATGTTCTACACTGGCCCGGCCTAGCAGCCCGTGGTAATAGGCGTTTTTTCTCGGCAGAACATGTGACCTGAGAAATGTCCTGATCGTCTTAGTCTGCATGGCAATGGGAACGCGGATTGCGCTCTCTGAGGCCTAAAAGCGCGTCGCAGCTCCCGAGCGCTGCGCAGGGCTTCGTGGGGGCGCTGTCTAGCCCACTCGTTAGCGGGAGGTTGCCGGAGTTTTGGATGATTCTGATCAAGTCACGCGACACTCGGAGACAGATCCCTTTCCACCAGCAACGCCGGTCGCGGTTCCCGAAACGGTCCAAATCGGAACGATATGACGTGTTATCGGTATCGACTCCCCTGCCACCTACCGCTGCCCCCAATGCAAATCTTCCATACGGGATGGGGTGGGCCGGCCACGTTACTCGGTTTCAGGCGCTGAATGCTATCATCCGGTTCCCGGTCCGCCGTGCGGCGGTCGCCAAGCACCTGGCAGATCAACAACCTCTCAGACGGGACCCGTCGGTTCGGTTTGTTTGGATATACTTCGCTGATAGTGTCGGCTGATCTGGCGACCACACGGCCGATAATCCGAAAGACGTCGAGGGAGTCCTAGTTATGTCAGACGAGTATTTCGGAACGGAGCAAACCACCGCTGAGGATCGCGCCTACAGTGGGTCGCGGTTTTCTGAAGTTCGCGATGCACTCTTCACTAATCCTTACCAACGCGTCTGGGCGCAGGCCGGCGAACCACCCCTGCCCGTGGCCGAAGTGACGCTCGGCAGCGTTCTCCGAGGAATACTCCCTGGAGGGGCTCCGTATCTGTTCCGCAAGGCCACCGAGCGCGCAGTCGATTCTGCAGCGGACTTGCGGTGGGGCCGCGACGGAAAAGGCTTTCGCCGTCTACTGCATCCAAATGGGGTGTGCCTGACTGGGCAGTGGCAGATCACAGAAGAAAACGAATACTCGGGTTATTTCACGAAGGGCAGCACGGCTCTCACGGTAGGTCGATACTCCACCTGCTGCACTGAGACCCGCCGCGGCTACAACCGATCATTGTCGCTGGTGGGCAAACTCTTTCCAACGAACGATCCGAATCACACAACTCGTCTTCGGACCGCGAACTTCATTACTCAGCAGGACATCGGCGGCGCACGCACCGACTTCATCAATGATGTGGAACTGCTCAACGCTCCGGACACGACGGCCACGCGCCGGGGGTTCGGCCTTCCAATCCTCCTCACAACGGGCGTGATCTTTGGACTCGTCGATAAGCAACCGACAATCCGGCAGTTGTACCAGATCGCGGAGCTCGAGAAGCCGAAAGCACAACCTACACGAGCGCCGGAGTTCATGCACCTGCTGGTGGCACCCGGCCAGCCAAGGATCGCCGGTGAAGACCTCGATTTCCGCGACGAGGTCATGGCGCAGATTTTCGATAAGGGTAATCCTGAACCAAAGCGCACTCTCACGTTCCACATCGAAGTGACCGACGAAGGAATCACTTCCGGAACGGCTTTCCGCCAGCGGCGGACCTTTCAAAACTGGCGACGCATCGGCACACTGACGTTTGATAATGCCGTGGTCTCCTATAACGGCGATTCGGTGATTCACTTTAACCATCCAAGTTGGCGAAGCGATCGAAACGATCCATCCACAGCAACCCGAGTCAACGGGCAAAAGGTGCGGTGAGCCAATGCGAGTCGTGCCACGACTTTCAGGGCGCGCACGGCATCACGATCACTGCCAGGTTCGACGGCCTCGGGACCGCTCTTCCACGGCTGCAAGCTCGACCCAGACCTCAGTAAGCCCTAATCGCCGAACTCAATCCCTTCGCTTGAATTATGAGACTCTGAAAGGGCTGATTTCATGGGCCTCTTCGAGTGTTGCAAAACCTACCGTTATGAGATGGAAGGGGACGCTGGCGGGTGATCGCGAGGGCCTGCTCAGGTGATGAAGCGGCCTAGCCGTACGCGGATCTATAATCTTGTGATGGCGACAGTTAATGTGCTGACTATGAACGGTGATCGATTACCAGACCCGGACTTTTCACCGGGAGGTGCCTATTTCGGCCGCACGGTTATGGATCCCAAAGACATCGTGCAGATCCAAACAGCCGCGACAGTTGACGCTGCATTTGCAGAACGCGATGCTCGTATTAGAAGAGTTACGTGCAAAGATAAGCGCGTTGGAGGCGCGGCTCTCCAAGTGAGCTGCGACAAACGCTCCAGGACCTTACGGCCGATCAATAAGAGGAATTGGCTTTGCTGCTGAAACCGTCAACTAGCCGTCCCACTCTAGCCGTGAATCCCGCGGGAGAGTATCACAGTCTGTTTACTTTTGCGGCCTTGGTTCGTTTCAAGTGCTTCCTAGCGTTGCTGCCAGTTGGAGAGACCCTATCCATGCGTATCCTCCTCCTTGGGGGGCAGATTTACGACCCGATGCCGTGCTCGATCGCGTAGCGCGTTAGCTGCGCAGTGGTGCGGAGGTCGAGCTTATCCATGATGGCCTCCTTGTGGAACTCCGCTGTCCGCGAAGAGATGCCCAGTTGGAAAGCGATCTGTTTGGCACCGCACCCCTGCGCGATGAGGCGCAGAACTTCGATCTGACGCACTGACAACTTCTCGGAAGGGCTAAAGTCCGGTTTTTCCTGGACCTCGGGCGAAACATAGGTGCCACCGTTGAGCACGGTCTTCACCGCAAAGACAAGATCGACTGCGGCGCAGTTTTTCACGATGAAGGCAGAGGCGCCGACCTGCAACGCTTCCTTCAGGATCGCCGGATTGGCATGCATGGTCAAAAACACGATTTTGGTGCCCGGCGCTCGCTCTAGAATTGTTCGCGCGGCGTCCAACCCACTCAATCCCGGCATTGTCACGTCAAGAAGCACGACGTCGGGCCGGACTCTTGCAACCTCGTCCGCAACGAGGTTGGCATCAGTAATCACGCCGACCACTTCGAAATGTGGGGCGAGCAACATAGAGAGCGTTTCGGCGATCAAAAAATGGTCGTCAGCCAGGAGGATGCGCGGCTTAAGCGAGATCTCTGGTTGGATTTCCCCCGTATTCAACATGTAAACGCTGTCACTTAACTTTCTATTGCGCTTTATAAAGTGCCAGTGACGACGTGGACCCCACCTCCTCAGCTTACCGTGTTTTTACCTGCTCTCGGGGCAGTTTGCTCCGCATCTCACATAGGCTCGGCTATCACGGGCCTCACGCATCCCATGTCAGGAATCCGAAGTGAGTACGTTAATTGTATTATCGGTAGGCAATGGGCGCCTCTCGAGATGACAGTTCCTGGACCGCTGCCCAAAGTCACGACGCTTTATGCTGAACCCCAAGCTGATCTCCGAAACCAGCCCGAAGCCGATAGTGCTTGTGATTGAGAATGACAAAACGAATGCCCGTCTCGCCTGCCTGATACTTGAAAAAGGCGGCTATGGTAGTGACGTCGCCTCGAACGGTCGGGAAGGGGTTGAGGCAGCCAGGCAGAAGCTGTTCGACGTCATTTTGATGGACATTCACATGCCTGTGCTGAGTGGCTTCGAGGCGGCCAGAGAAATCCGCCAGTTTCCCGGGTGGGCCGGCCGAGTGCCCATCATTGCCCTCACGGCGAGCATCTCAGCTAAAGACGCACGACAATGTTTCGAGGCAGGCATGGACGATTATATGGCTAAGCCACTCAAGATAACGGCGTTGATAGAAAAGTGTCAGTACTGGATGAACCGACGGCCATTAGCAAACCAGTACGTCGAGCGTGCTGCTAAAGGCACCACTTAATGAGTGTCCAGGCGGTGACTTTGCGACGCGGCCAGCGTCAGTAAAGCAATCCGCTTGACGATGCGACTAACTAAACCGCTTACAAGACAAACGCTCTGGCGACGGAACAAGATAGCGATTGGGCATTGCCCGCAGTGCGGAAAAGCGGCCGAGAGAAGTGGTGTGCTCTGCCTCGCCTGCGCCGAGAAACAAGCCAAGCGAGATAAGGCAACCTATACCCGACTGAAGCGAGCGCGGGTATGCCCGCACTGCCGCCAGCCAGCGTCGCCCGCAACTGTTCTGTGTGCTCGGTGTGGAAGGAAACAGCTCCGACGACAGATGCAACGGAGATTGAGTCCTGTGTAACGGCGGAGCCGATCTGATCCTCGAACAATACAAAGGGACAACAATCTCGACGGTGCTGCTGGTTCTTCTTCTCGTCCAGGCTTGGAGGTGTCTTTCAGCCACAGTCAGCAGAGCGTCGCGCAGACTCGATACATATTGGAGTCATCACACACCTTAGACTGGCTTGCCGCGCTCCCACCAAAACTGCCCGATGTTCTCCTGCTCGGCCGCCTTATGCAAGCCCACCGTCTTTAGGACGACGATTTTGCGATACATCAAGTATTCGACATAGCGTACTGTTTTTCCGGTGCTCCACTTCATCTGTCTGGCTACCGCGCTCAGCGGCTCCGTCCACGGCATATTGTTTCGGGGATATGAGGTCAGAATCTCAACGACTTGCTCTTCGATATCCTTCATTGTTACCGCCCTCGGATTCGAGGGAATAGGTGGGAAGCATATCACCCCCAGCAACATCCCTGCTTACCGATGTGGTCGCTCGTCATCCTGCCGCGAATGTGTGCAGGCAACGTACGCTCGGTCCGGTGGGGACACGTTCCCTACCGGCCGTTATCAGCTAATATCGGTAGCCTAGCCGAACCCAGGGCCGGGTCGCTCGCAACCGGCATCCGAACGGAACTAAGCCGCCTGCGGTAGCCAGCCCGTCAGGAGGTAAATGGCATTCATTATGGTTAATGTGGGCACGGCTGTCTGATAGCAGTTTTTTCACACCGACTCTAACGGATCGCCCTGGCGTCCGTCTAGATCCGGAGCTGAGGTGTTCGCAAATGAGCATGATAGGACCATTGTCCGATTTGGGCCTGGCATTTCGGGGACTCGTTCGGGCGCCCGGGTTCGCCATCATTGCGATACTCACACTCGCGCTGGGCATTGGCGCCAACACGGCCATGTTCAGTGTCGCCGAAGCCGCTTTGTGGCGGCCGATGCCAGTCACGGAGCCGAACAGGCTGGTTCATTTGTGGGAGACCAATCCCCTCAAACGTTGGACGGACGCGCCGGCTTCGCCCGCGAATTTCGCCGATTGGCAGCAGAGGAATCACGTCTTCTCCGCAATGGGCGCTTACCTCAGTGCCGGGGACAAGTCAGGAGGCGGCTTCGATGTTGTGATGACCGGCTCCGGTGAACCGCAGAGGCTGAAAGGGGTGATGTGTACCGGCAATCTTTTCCAGATCTTGGGCGTGAATCCTTTGCTTGGCCGCACGTTTCGCGACCAGGAAACGTTTGAATCGGACAAGCATGTCGTTATTCTTAGCTGGCAACTGTGGCAGGGCCGGTTTGGTGGGGACCCGAACATCGTCGGTCACACGGTCGAGCTCAACGCTCGACCGTACGATGTGATCGGCGTTATGCCGCGTGACTTCTACTTTCCTTCGCGACGCGTACAAGTATGGACCGCCCTGGGATTCAAGCCAGCCGTTTTTGTAGAACAGCGGCGTCCGCACTATTTGGATGTAGTGGCGCGTCTGAAGCCTGGCGTTAACATGGCGCAGGCACGGGCCGAGATGACTGCCATCGCCTCGCAATTGGAGCATGAGCATCCGGACAACAATACCAAGATGGGCGTCGGGCTAGGACCGCTGCAAGACTGGTTTACCGGCGAAACCAGGCCGGGCATCCTGATGCTGTTGGGTGCAGTTGGGTTTCTTTTGATCATCGTCTGCGCGAACGTTGCGAACCTTCAACTCAGCCGCGCTGCGTCCCGTCTGCGGGAATTGGCGGTTCGTAGAGCGTTGGGTGCCACCCGCGCGCAGATCGTCCAACAGCTGGCGGCCGAGAGCCTCGTGTTGGCGTTTGTCGGTGGCGCGCTTGGTCTTGTGCTCGCGTTCGCCGCCAGGAACGCTTTCCTCTCTCTCATGCCTGAGCTCCCCGGCGTTCGTCCCTTCCAAATGGACGCGATGGTCCTGTTGTTCGCCTTCTGTACTTCAATCGCAACGGCAGTCTCGTTTGGGATTGCACCGGCATATGTCTCGTCCGGTGCGGAGTCGCTGAACATGCGGAGCGATACCGGCTCAGGGCAGAATCGGCGTTTGCGAAGTGTGCTTGTGGCCAGCGAGGTCGCATTGTCCGTTGTTCTGGGCAGCGGCGCAGGGCTTTTCGCAAAGAGCCTGATTCGACTGCAACAAGTGAATCCCGGCTTTCAGTCAGAGCACGCCCTAATGTTCGGGCTCGACCTGCCGGATGCCCGGTATCCGAAGGCCTCGCAAGCTGTTCAAGCCTTTCGCGAAATAGAGCGAGGTCTACGCAATAATCCTCGTGTGCAATCCGTGGGCCTGGCTGCGGCTGGCGCGCTTCAAGGATCCGCTTATACACTCGACTCAACCGTCGAGGGCAGGGGAGGAAACGACTATGAGCGGGAACTGCATCACAATTCAACGACTCCTGAGTATTTCCGCGCACTTGGGACACCGCTGCTTCGCGGTCGCTGGCTAACCGATATGGATGAACGAGAGGGCGCGCCACTTGTCACACTCGTGAACGAGGCTCTCGCGAAGAAGTATTTTCGAGGCGCCAATGCAATTGGCAAACGCCTTAAATTTGGGCGACCTAACGACAAGGACCCCTGGGTGACCGTGGTTGGCGTTGTGGCGGACGTTAAACAGGACGCTCTTTCAAAGCAGGTCCAACCCGAGGTCTATGTTCCGTTTTCGCAAGGTGTTTCCAACTCCGCGACATTCATTGTTCGCGCCTTCGGACCTCCCGCAGCGATAACTTCGGCGGCGCGCGACATCGTTCATCAAGTGGACAAAGACCTGACGCTGATCGACGTTAGGACCGTCGCCGACGCTGTGCACGAGTCGACGAAAGGCGAGCGTTTCCGCTCTTCGGTCCTAGCCGGTTTTGCCGTCGCTGCACTCCTACTGGCTGGGATTGGGATCTACGGCGTGCTGGCCTACCTGGTTGCGATGCGAACTCGCGAGATTGGCGTCCGCATGGCGCTCGGTGCGCGCGTCGGACAACTCGTCGGGCTGGTCTTTCAGCAAGGCATGAAGCCGGTCTTGATCGGGCTCAGTGCCGGTCTCTTATGTGCGTTCGCTGCGGCTCGGCTGATTCGCACTCTGCTGTTTGGAATCGACTCAAGCGATCCGGGAACCTACGTCGCGACAATTGCGACTCTTGCCGCAGTTTCGGCAGCCGCGTGTTCGATCCCGGCCCTGCGTGCCGCACGCGTCGATCCAGTGGTTGCTCTCCGGGACGAATAGGCCCTCGCGACTAATTGATCGACCTTCCCCCTTCCAGGGTCTTGATCATGGCTCCTCGGTGAACGCGGGAGGCCCGCTAAAGCGTTCTGAACAAGATGGGAAGGCGCATGCCATCTTTTATTAGATCCCATGAACGGGTTCATCGCCGGTAATCCTCGAAGGACAGCGACCTTGGCATCTTTCTGTCGGCCATCGTCGGGCGTTAAGAGGTAATATCGCTAGCTAGCGGTTGCGCCTCCCGAACAACTCCTCCAGCTTCGCTGACGTTATCCGCCCCGTTGGGCTCTCCTGCTTTCGGGTCACCCGGTCCTTTCCTTTTTCAGCCTCAACTGATTCGAAAGGTCTAGTCTGACCCGTTTCCCTTTTCTTTGCAGAACTCCTGCACTTTAACCAGAATGTTTAGCTCCCGACTCATCGCACACTAGGCAATTCTCTAGTAGTTTTACGAGCAGCTCATTGATATAAGTACTAAATAATTTTGCAATTTAGCCTGTCAGTTCGGCGGGCAGAGACGCCTTTTTCTTAGATATTCGGCCCCAATCTCAGTTCGCGCAATCATGAATACCGCAACTAAGTTACGTCCATTTCTGTCGAGAATTGGCTCCTGGATGGGAATCTTCAGGCAGACCTCCCGGCATCGAAGCCTGCAGCCGATTGAAGTTGCTCGGCTCGTCATTGCCATCTCGCCGCATCGTATTCGGGGTTTGGCTCTGCAGCAACTCGCAGGCGCTTCAGGTGACGTTGAAAAATGCCCGGTCTGTCCTCAGAGGTGCCCCCTACCTGACTTGACGGCGAAGAGCAGGTCTTAAATCTCAAAAACCTGCGCCTCATCTGCTGCTTAAGCGATCCGACATTTCAACAAATCGGCGGCATTCCGAGCGAGAAGGCCAAACGTTCCGACCCGTTCACCGGCTTGGTGGCAACCCGCGACTAGGGTATTCAATCGTTTTCCGACTGATGGCAGGGTAGGGAGCCAAAAACAGACTTGCTTGATTGCAGCGAGGCTCGACACGGCGACCTTTTCTGTCAATCACGTACGGACCGCTGCCAAGGTATCACGATCCCAATCGTCAGCACGCGAAGCGTCCCGAGCGTCAGCGAGCTAGTTCAATCGGGCTTATCGTCTATTATCCGATCAACGGTCAGCATCGACCCACCGGAAGCCAGAGCTCGCGCTTTAGGAGACGGTCCGATATCTGGTGTTATCGGTAGCCAAGTTTCGTGCTGTCGCCCAAGCAAGGACACACCGGAACATCACATGCGTTTACCGCCACCAGCGACTGTTTTCTTAATCTGTCGTCGATCCGTCGACAGTTTTCCGCGTCCACCGATGCCTCTATGACACGAGGCCGTGCTCGATCGCGTAGCGCGCCAGTTGCGACGTGGTACGGAGCTTGAGTTTGTTCATAATGGAATTCTTGTGAAACTCCGCCGTACGAGAAGAGATTTTGAGGCGGAAGCCGATCTGTTTGGCAGTGCATCCCTGGGCAATGAGGCGTAAGACGGTGGTCTCGCGCTCGGACAGTTCCTCAGAAGGCGGTTGTGCCCAGTCTTCCTGGACCTCGGGCGAAATATAGGTGCCCCCGCTCAGAACGGTTCTTAGGGCCAGCACCAAATCGCTTGCCGCGCAGTTCTTGACCACGAAGGCAGACGCACCAGCCCGGAACGCTTCGTTCACGATCATGCGATTGGCGTGCATGGTTAGGAAGACGATTTTGGCGTCGCTAGCCTGTTCGAGGATCAAGCGGGCGGCGTCGAGGCCGTTGAGGCCCGGCATCGTGACATCAAGCAAGACGATTTGGGGCATCAAGCGCACCACTTCTTCGACCACGAGTCTGCTATCACTGATTACACCGACCACATCGAAATGTGGAGCGAGCAAGATAGACAAGGTCTCAGCGATTAGAAAGTGATCATCAGCCAGGAGTATGCGAGCTTTCGATGAGCTCTCCGGTCGGATTGCTTCGCCATTCTTGGTTACTACCTCGGCGGACGCTGCACCACCAATCTCTTCTGGCTTCACAGGAAAATACCTCCGCTCTTCGGCCACCCGAAAATCCTGCTCATCACAAAAAAGCTCGGTCTCAAGACGTTAATTTCCCTCCTCGGCGCTCGTAATGCCTTCTAAGGCATGAAATCACAATTGGTCTGTATTTGGCAGTGGGGAGGGTGCTAGTACCATCGCTGAAATATGATAGCCCTGTGAGAGCATGCTCCCGACGCCGGCGTGTCGGAAGTTCTCACAAAACAGGTTCGAGAGGACGACGCGCCTGGAGAGTATGTACAGCGAGATTAGGCCGCTTACACAGAATGTTCCCCTCTAAGAGTCCGGGAAACTTCCAATAGGCTTAATCCGCGGCGTACGTAGCCGGAGCTGACCACAGGCGGTCAGATGACCGCGTATCGTTACTAGCCGGGTTGCCTTCGCCAGCAGGATTTCGCCGCATGGCGTTCAAGCGTAAGCCTCTCAGGATTACTCCGGGCTGCAGACGGCTACTGGCGATCCGCGTGCCTTCATTCCTTAGAACGTCAAGGTGAAGTTGGGAGTGTTGCGACATCCGAGATCGGTCGATCGCACGCAAAGGGTGAATAGGAAATGTATGAAAAGAAACCGGTAATCGCCGTCTATGGCTCTCACAGGGAAGTGGAAGAAGCAATCCAAGAACTCCAGCGAGCCGGAGTCGACATGCGCATATTATGCAATGTCGGCAAGGGTGCTCACACCGACGAAGACGCGGCTGGTTATTTCAACACCGGCGACGGGATGAAGTACTGGGGCAAAACGGGTACTCTTTGTCGAGGATTTTGGGGATTGCTGTTCGAGTCGGCGTTCTTCGCCATCCCTGGCCTAATACGATTCGCTGTTCACCAAAGACAAACACATCACTTTCGGCTTCCACCTCGACCCCAGACCTCGTCAGCCCCTGCGTCGTGTTCGACCGGCCAGAGCGAGCGCTGACAAATAGCAACCCTCTAAGCGCAGCTTGGAGCAAGCCATGGATATCAAGTATCGCCAAAGTCCCTTCGGCTTCCATCCCGCTTGGTCGAAGTCGATCTTCGAGCCGTGGAAAGGCGCCTGTTCATCACCCTGTTGAAGCACGGCTAAAGTAAGCAATTGGAGTTAGAATAACCACGACATGACAAAGAAGAAGGAAACAGCAGAATCGCCCGATGGCGTTCTGGTTACGGCCGCGAAGACCATTGGAGAGGCTGCGGGAAAGTTAGCGGCGGCCGTGGGCATAAAACCCCCGAAACCGAAGGTGCAGAAACTAGTGGCGACGAAAAAGACTCGCGTGCCACGGCGCCAGAAGAAGGCGGCCAAAAGAGTCCTAAAACGGACCGCATCGTAAGAGGGCGTCCGATATGTGATCCTCACAAACTGGCCGCCTCTTCGTCATACCCAGTTTGTCCTCTATCCGGCTCACTCGCCGCTTGACCGCGTTCATGTTGCCACCTGCGCAATAGCTTCTCGCTCCCTGGCCCTCTGACGTGCCCGCCGAATGATCTCGCTTCGCGAGCGAGCGGCAGCGAGGAGCTCCTGTGACCACTCTTTATACGGCAGCCGGGCTGTCTCCAAGCGCCGCCAGCGGCGTTCCCGAACTACCTCGGCTTGTGTCTGTCCGCGCTCGTTAACCCTAGGTCTTGCTTGGTCTTCGAGCCGTCGAAGACGCCTACCGATTGCGTTCACCGCCACCAGCGCCTATTTCTCTTGATCGGTCGTCGATCTTCAGACCGTCTGAACTCTTTAGTGCCGACAACCTCGCCATCCGCCGAGATGAAGTTAAGAATGAGGACCCGTTCCTCGGTTGCTGGCAGCAATCGCGCTTCCAGGCGTTCGAGTCGCCGCGCGAGAGTCTTGCTCGTCATCTTGCTGTCCCCTCCCTCAAGTCACAACTGATCGGATGACCACAGCGTTCTTGGTCACTTTTCCCGTAGAAGCCTCTCGGTCTGCTGCGCGCTCAGGCCATCTGGGATGTCGGCGAGATTCACCAGGCCGATTGGATCAGTGGGCAAGAACCCACATTCATCGAGGATCTGGATGCATGTATCCGTATCGACGGCCAGTCTCCCACCCGCTCTGCACAGGATGTAAACGAGTCTCGGCTTCCTGCTCCCGGTCCCGAATCGATCCTCAAGTTTGCGAATCCGCCTATCGGTGATCTTCATGGTTGGTGCTCGAAGCAGCCAGTGGCTCAATCGGGAAGCCGGCAATCCAGGTGTTGAGCTCCGCATCGGTTGGTTGCTCGCCGCCCTCGCTCATCTTGTCAAGGCGCACGACCTCCCAGAGCGTGCCGTCCGGGCAGAGCGACCTGGTACACGTCGCCTTCTCGAAGCTCGGCTCACGGTTTAGCCGGCGCACCACAGGTGCATCGACTTCCTGCCTCCGAATCACAACTCGAAAGCGAGTCCGCGGTTTGGGAGGCGGTGGCCACAGTTGATTCTCAATCCGGTTGAGCCGTCTCGTGATTGCTTTCATTTCGTCATCGCCAAAGTCGGGTGTTAAGCGCACATATCGGAAGTTACTTTTGCTCCGCAGCCAGCTCCAGAGCTGCCACTCGTGCCTCAATATCCTCGATCTCAATCGCCTTGGCCGCGTGATTGAATATCGCTTCTGCCGCTCGCACCCTGACTGACGCTGGCGTGGCCGGGTCAATCATCGTCTTCAGCAGAGTTGTGGCGGCTGCTGTCGTTCCCTGCTGAAGTCGGGCAATGGACTGTGAATAAGCGTCCCGGCGGGCCTGCCGGAAAGCTTTCTGGAACTCCGGCTCCTTCTGCCAACGTAAGAGCGTGGCGGCCCCTACTCCGACTGCGCGCGCGGCCTCCTCGAGGTTACGCTGAGTCAGCATCGCGGCAACGGCCTCCTCCAGCTTGCGGCTGAATTTTGCGCCGTGGCCCTTCATCTGCTATCGCCTGCGATCATCTGCCGACCGCACCGCGCATCATCGCCGTTCCATCGCCTTGGTCGATTTCTTTGAGAATCCGCTTGATTGTGTCTCGCGACCCGAGTGATGGATGTCAGTGCGGCAGAGCCGCGCAAAGGACAAACACCATGAAAATCTACACGATTGAAAATGAGACGAACAACATCATCGTTCACGCCACGACTCAGGAGGCTGAAGCCGTGCTGAACGCAGAACGATTTCGCAACGAGTCCGGCTTGAACAAGCTGGCGGCAGAGTGGCCGGCCACCCGCCTGATCGAGATTTGGAACAGCTTGCCGGGAGCGACTCCCCTGAAGAAGTTCAAGGACCGCCAGACGGCGGTCAGCCGGATCTGGAAAGCACTTCAAAGCCTTGGCCAGGCTGCCCCTGAAGTCGCTGTAGCAGACGAATCCGCGCCGGTCCCCGAAGCCGCGACGGCTACGCCCGTTGCGCCACAAACGCCCGACGTTGCGCCCGAGGAGACGCCCGCGACGAAGAAGACCACCTCCCGCAAGGGCGCGCCCAAGGCCCCAAAGGCCGCTAAATCCTCGGAAGAAGCTAAGGCGCCGCGAGAGAGCAGCAAGACCGCCCAAGTCGTCGCGATGCTTCAGCGCAAAGAGGGCGCCACGCTTTCCGAAATTATGACCTCGATGGGATGGCAAAAACATACGGTCCGCGGGTTCATGGCTGGTGCGATGAAAAAGGCCGGGTTCACCGTCGAATCCTTCAAGCCCGAGGGAGGAGAACGCACGTATCGCATCCCGTCCTAAGCGGTCGCCACTGACTCGACTCGCCCGCCCGGCTCCGGCTGCGGCGGGCTTTGTCGTTTTACTCACTTGTTTTTCAGTGCGATTATGCAGTTGCTTTTGGCCCGCAAAGGAGCGATCAATGTGACTACGATGACCACGACCACTGAGCAGAACACGAGCAATGCCGGGTTTGCGATCCCGCTGGAGGGCGACACCGACCTGGGCCTGGCGCTGCTGATCGTCGAAGACGAACAAGGCCACTACGAGCCGGTCGGGAACGTCAGCACGATCAACGAGGCGAAACACATCGCGGCGGACGATCTTCGCCGACGACGCGAACGCCTCGAGTGCGACGAAGACCCGGGTCTCTGCCCGCGCGCCTACAAGCTCTGGGCCCGGGGCATCGACGGTGGGTTCCGGGTGGCTTGCGAAATCGAAGCCTAGCGCGCGACGGTCCCCCCTAAGCGTAGTCCCCGCTCGATCAGCCGCAGCTCTGCTGACCAATCTGCCAGCGCCAAACAGAGGCCCTGTGAGTCCGGCTGTCCAAGGCGAATCTGCGTTTCGATCTCCGCGATCTCGCGGCGGCAGCGCGCGATTCACGGCGCACCTAATCGCTCTTGAGCAATTTCGTCGAAAGTCCGGCCATTACCGTCAAGCTGGGCTTGCTTCCCGGTGTATTGTTGCCAGCGGCGCACGATGACGTCAACATACTTTGGATCGAGTTCCACACCGAAGCAGACACGTCCGATCTGCTCGGCGGCCAGGAGAGTCGTTCCGCTGCCAAGGAAGCAATCATAAACAGCCTCCCCGGGCAGCGTGTGATTGAGGATCGGTCGCCTCATCACTTCCACGGGTTTCTGCGTCGGGTGGTCCCACTTCTCTTCCTTCGAGCCACCCATGATGAACTTCGGAGAAGGTGAATCCCACACCGTCGAGTTCTCGCCTGCCTTTCCAAACCACGGTGCGTTCTTTTTTCGGACGTACCAACAAGGCTCGTGCTGGAACCAGTAGTGCGTGCGCGTCAGGACGGTTCGGCCCTTGTTCCAGATAATCTGCTGGTGGTGGAGGAACCCGATGCGCAACAAGCCGGCAAGGACCTCGCTCGTGAATTTCGAAGCGTGCCAGACGTATCCGACTTGGAGATCTGGCACGAGCGCGAAAGCCTCGGACCAATCGGCGCGTGTGTCGCCCGAGATCGTCGTTTCCGTGTGACCCTCCGTCCGATGCTTCATGTAGCTGGCTTCCGCAGGCCCGCATCCATTCAGTCCTGCGCGATCTCGCCACTCAGAATCGAGTTCGATGCCGTACGGCGGGTCAGTGATGAGCACTTGTGGCCTAGCGTCGCCCAGCAGCCGAGCCACGACTTCCGGCTGCGTGCAATCTCCGCAGATCAACCGATGGTTTCCAAGGGTGTACAGATCTCCAAGTCTTGCGACTGGCTCAGGCTGGACATCTGGAACCGCATCTTCATCGGTCAGCCCGGGGACAGCGTCCTGTGCCTCGAGTAGCCTTGCGAGTTCCACGTCATCGAACCCGACCAAGTCCAGATTGAAGTCTTCCTCATGCAGAGTCGCCAGTTCGATGCGCAACCTCTCCTCGTCCCATCCGGCGCCGGCGATTGCCAGTTGGTTGTCGGCGATTACCAGGGCCCTCCTTTGCGCGGGCGACAAGTGCCGCAGCACGATGACGGGGACCTCCTCCATGCCGAGCTTGCGAGCAGCAAGCAGACGTGCGTGGCCAGCGATGATGTCATCGTCGGCGCCAATGAGAATCGGATTGGTCCAACCCCACTCGCGGATCGAAGATGCGATGTTGGCGACCTGCTCTCGGCTGTGGGTACGCGGATTATTGGCGCGAGGAATGAGTCGCTCGACCGGCCAGCGCTCGATTTGAATGTCGCTTTCGATCGGAGGGCTGGCATGAGCTGCCTTGGGCATATGCCTCCTCGATAGCAGTCGCGAGCGTCAGTCGTCAAGAGTCGACACAAATCGGGATCGTGGAGACACGCCAGCCCAGGACTTCGAGAAGCCACGAATCAATTCGCACTTTGCAGCCTGTTATGTCTCGCCCGCACTCGGAAGAGAAAAATGAAAGGTCGCTCCTTCGCCAAGTCTGCCCTCAGCCCAGATCCTTCCCCCGTAGCGCTCCACGATGCGCGCGCATATGGCCAAACCCAATCCGGTACCCGGGTAGTCGTCGCCGTGCAAACGTTTAAAGAGCCCGAACACATAGTCGGCAAACTGCCCGTCAAAGCCGATCCCATTGTCCTCTACAGAAATGATCCATTGATTCCCATCCGGCTTGGCAGAAACGTGAATCTCCGAGCGAACCTCGCTCTTGCGGTATTTCAAGGCGTTTGAGAGAAGGTTTTGAAATACATGGGTCATTTGCATTTCATTCCCACGCACCCTGGGCAGGGGCTCAACGGTCACGACAGCACCACTTTCTGCAACACTGTTCTGGAGCAAAGATAAAGCATCATTTAATGAGGCTGAGAGGTCCACCGACTCGATTCTCTGCTCTTCGTTAAGAACCACGCGCGAGAACTTCAAGAGGTCCTCGATCAAAGCTTCCATTCGGGTGACGCCCTGTCCGACGAAGCTGGCATACAGGCTGATTTTCTCGTTTTCCTCTTTAAGGCTCTTGAGAATCAGCTGCGTGTAGATGTTAACGGTGCGCAACGGCTCACGAAAGTCGTGGCTTGCCACGAAGGCAAACTCCCCTAGGTCGCGATTTTTTCTGCGGAGTTCCGCGTCGGCCTGCTTGCGCGCTGTGATGTCCGTGGTAGCACCCAGCATTCGAACTGGCTTGCCCTCTTCGTTCCGCAGTACTTGGGCCGTGGTGGCGACCCAGTGTATCTCCCGATTCGGATGAATCACCCGAAACTCGACGTCATACGGAGCACCCTGCTCAAGTGCCGCCCGAATCGCTTGGATGATTCGATCCTGGTCGTCTGGATGAATGAGTTGAGAGAAATTCTCCACGCCGCCAGGAACCCCACCCCGTTCGACACCATGAATGTCGTAGACCAAGTCTGTCCATTCGATCCGGTTTTGAACGACATCCCAATCCCAAACCCCGATCTGGCCTGCATCAAGGGCAAGTTTCAAACGTTCTTCACTCCGCCTAATTGCACTTTCGGCGAGCGTCAAATCCCTGAGGCGCTCGTCGCTCCTGGCACGAGACCGCCTGACGGATTCGTTGAGCGCGATTACAAGGGTCGAAAACGCTAAGAATATGAGGACGCGGGCGGCATCCGGTAGCGTAGCTGGGCTCAGCCGGTGGAAGGGTGGAACAAAGAAGTACAGCGCCGAAAAGAGTCCAAGAACTGCAGCCAGAATCCCCGGACCAAGCCCACCGAACCATGAAGCGAACAGGACGGCCGCAAACACGGTTACGTACGGAGATGGACCTGCTGAACCGAGGACCTTTGCAACGGTAGATCGAAGTGCTAAGGCGGCAATGACAGCACACACGGCCACAGCATATTGACCGAAGGTTTTCCTAACGCCGTCCTTGGGTTGATCAGTCTTGTCAGGCACCAGTCCAAGATGTCATATTCCGCGCGTTTTGAGTTTCCCCGACGATCAACGTGAGAAATATTTTGGACGGCCCGACCATCCGACCGAGCGTTTGCAATCGCGAGCCTCAGTCGTGGGCCCGGAATTTTGATGACCAGGGCGAAACGATGGCCGTCCAACCGTAGTTCTGAGGATTGTGAGGATTTTGAGAAGCCCAGCCCAAGGGAAATTGCATTCGTTTAGAATCAGTTCTTCGGGACAGAAACTGCATGCAATGCCCTCACTGCCGTTCTGGAGACGTGCATCCATCCAGACCTCGCAGGATAGACGTCATCTTTCGCCTCTTTGCGCTCAAGCCCTATCGTTGCCTACTGTGCGGGCACCGATTCTACCGTTGGCGTCGAAGCCACAAATAGCCGACCAGTGCTCCGTGCGACACGAGACCTGGGATTCTGAGAATTGTGAGGATTTTGAGAAGCCTGAGGCCATCTGCATTTGACTTCGAGGCCGGAAGGCGGCGGTGAGTTTTGAGTATTGTGAGAATTCCGGGAAGCGCCAGACCACCCATGAGTCTTCATTCGAGAATGGTGCCCAAGCCAGCCAGCGTTCAGCGCTCTAAGCACGGACAGCTAATCGCGAGGCGGCGCCTCTCAATGAACCATAAATGACTTCTGGACTCCAGTTGGACTCCACGCACCACACTTCTAGATGATGTGTTGGTCGTAAGTCTATGAGGAGTTTGGTGGACCTGGACGGGTTCGAACCGTCGACCTCTTCCATGCCATGGAAGCGCGCTCCCAACTGCGCCACAGGCCCACACAGCAGGTTGTGCAATTCGAGAATAGCATATTCGCTAACGCTGGCCGATTGGCGTTCCGATTGCCTAGTACGGCAGTTTTACCGAGCGCTAGTACCCTAGAAACTAGCTCCTAATATAATCATCGGATTTAATGCGATCCCCTATTGACTGGCAAACGATTCGGATGCAAAATCAAGCGGTCGGTTGTCTCGGGGTTGGCTTCGCTTCGGAAAGCAGAAACCAAACCCAAAATACGAAGATCAAATGCAACAAGCTTTAGCACCATCGTCCATAATCTCCTCACGCACTTCCACGAATCACGCTGATTCCCTCTTGAACGCGACGATCCCCATGACCAGCTTGGACAACCTGGTGCATGAGCTCCGGCAGCCGTTGAGCGCCATCGAGCATCTCGCCTTCTATTTGCAACTCGTGTCTGAAGATCCAGTTATATGTGCGCACTCTCAACGGATTCAAGATCTGATTGGACAAGCTAACGAGATCCTGGAGAAGGCGACCGCATAAAGCCTGCTGCGATCTGTAATGAACTAAGACTTACAATCAATCTCGCGACGGTAGCTCTTCCAGAATCGATCGCGCCTTGTCGAAGTGAGCAGTAGAGGCGTCACCACCTGGGGTGTGGTGATTGCTATGACTGCCGGAACTCGATGGCGCGAGCGCGCTCGAGTTCTTCCAGACGCTCTTCCATTGCCTTGAGTTGCGCGCGCATCTCTGGCAACCTGCTAAGACTGGCAAGCTGTTGTAAGTGCTCGCGAAGAGGGCGCGCGGGAGTTCCCCAGACGGGCTGGCCTGCGCGAACGATTTTCGAAGTCAGGATACCTGCGCCTGAACCGATAACTGCCTTCGACTCAATACGCGCCTTATCACCCACACCCACTTGGCCGCCCACGATGGCATAGTCGCCAACGACCACACCGCCGGAGAAACCGGTTTGCGCAGCGATCACAACATGCCGACCGATTTCGCAGTTGTGAGCGATATGAACCATATTGTCGATCTTGACGCCATCTCCGATGCATGTGACACCGAGCGCTGCGCGGTCGACGCAGGTGTTGGCGCCGAGTTCCACATCGTCGCCAATCTCCACGGTGCCGATCTGGGGGAACTTTTCGTAATGGTCCGCGGTGAATGCAAAGCCGAAACCGTCGGCACCCAGCACGCACCCGGCGTGCAGCAGAGCACGAGAGCCAATGCGAACGCGGTCGTAGATGGTCACGTTGGGATGCAGGATGCTCCCCTCGCCAATGACGACTTCCTCTCCAATGGCGCAGCCCGCGCCAATCTGACATCCCTTGCCGAGCACCGTTCGCCGGCCGATGGAGACATGTGGGCCGACAGACACACCGTCCCCGAGAACCGCAGTCGGATCAACGCAGGCGCTGGGATGCACACCAGGCGACTGGCGTTTGGGCGGATACAGCAACGCGATCAATTGCGCGAATGCGGCGCGAGGGTCACCGACGCGGATCAGGCTGCGTCGTGAAGGATTCTCGAAGCTTGACGACACCAGCAGACAGCCGGCCTTAGACTGGGGGGCATTCTCAGCGGCTTTGCGGTTTGCAACAAAGGACAGGTCGCCCGGCCCAGCGGATTCCAGTTGATTCACTGCGCTGAGGACGATGCTGCCATCGCCCTCGAGGATTGCCTGCCCCAATGTTCTCTGGCAAAGCTCAGCAAGTTGCGCGGCTGTGATGGGAGTCATCCCTCATACTTAGCATGTATGGCCATCGATGCCTCAACTTACGTGGCGCACACGGCGCGCGTGCATCCGGACGCCGTGGTGGGACCGGGCTGCCGCATCGGGGAGTTTTGCATTTTGGAGCCGGATGTCCGTGTCGGCACGGGTTGTGTGCTGGAACCGTACGTCTATGTGAAACGCTGGACGACCCTGGGCGACCGGAATGAGATCTCGGCGGCCACGGTATTGGGGACCGAGCCGCTCGACAAGAATTTCTCAGGCGAACGCAGTTACCTGATCATTGGCAACGACAACAAGATACGCGAGCATTACACGATATCGCGAGGGACGGAGCCGGAATCGGAGACGCGGGTTGGGAACGGCAACTACATCATGACGTCGGGACACATCGCCCACAACTGCGTGATCGGCGATTCGACGGTGATTGCGAGCTGCTCGCTGGTGGCTGGCTATGCGGAGGTGGAAGATCAGGCCTTCATCTCGGGCGGCGTGGTGATTCATCAATATTCGAAGATTGGACGGCTGGCGATGATTGGCGGCAACACGCGCGTGAACAGCGATGTACCTCCGTTTTTTCTTTGCACGGACTTCAACGTTGCCGCGAAGGGCTTGAATATGGTCGGCCTGAAGCGAGCCGGCTTCACGTTGGCGGAGATTGGGCTATTGAAAAACGCCTACCGGCTGCTGTATCGCTCGAAGCTGAAGTTGGAAGAAGCGCTGGCGCGGATCGAGACGGAGTATGTTTCGCCGCACACTCTTCACCTGGTTAAGTTCGTGCGGAGCAGCAAACGGGGTATCTGCGGTGAATCGGCCAGGCACTCCGTGAGAGACGAAGTTCAGGCCGTCAGGTGATCAGGCCGGCGCTGGCGCTGGGCTGACAGAGATAGAAGAGCGGCGTCTTTTGGAAGCGCTGCTTGTAAGCGCCGGCGAGCCGGGCCTGGAATTCATCCGCGGCAGCGGGCTCGACCAGGTTCACGGTGCAACCGCCGAAACCGGCGCCGGTCATGCGGGCCCCATACACACCACGAATCTTAATGGCGGTATCCACCAGGAAGTCGATTTCCTCGCAACTGATCTCGAAATCGTATTGCAAGCTGCGATGGGCGGCGATGAATAAGCGCCCCATCTCGTTGATGTCTTTAGCGCGGGCTGCCGCGGCCAGATCGAGCACACGCGCGTTTTCGGAAATAATGTGGCGGGCGCGGCGTCGCGGTATGGGCGAGAGACTGTCCTGAACTTTCTCAAAGAGACTTAGGGGGATATCGCGCAGGCTTTGAGCGCCGGGTTGAAACGGGCGCAACTGTTCGACCGCCTGGCGGCACTCGGCCACGCGCTCGCGATAGGCCGAAGAAACAAGTTCGTGCTTCACCATGGAGTTCACCGCGATTACGTTCAAATTCGACGGCAGTGTGACTTCGATATGGCTCAGGTTGCGGCAATCGATTTGGATGGCCTCGCCTTCGACCCCGAACAGCGACGCATATTGATCCATGATGCCGCAGGGCATGCCGACGAACTGTGATTCGGCGCGCTGACACAGTTTGGCGATTTCGAGACGATCCATGCTGCTTGAGCCGAGCAAGGCCAACGCCGTGGCCACTTCGAGGGCCGCCGAAGAACTAAGGCCGGAGCCACGCGGTACGTCACTGTGGATGTAGAGATCGCTGGGCCCGATGGCGTGTCCGTCGCGCACCAGCATTTGCGCTACTCCGACCACGTAGTCGCTCCAATCATGCTGCTGCCCGGCTGTCGCCAGCCTGCTGACGGGAAACTCACGGCTCTCACCCATCTCCTCCGAATAGAGGCGCAGCAAGCCGTGGTTCGCAGGAGCGATGGCAATGTAGCACGCCATTTCGATGGCAATCGGGCAGACTAAGCCCTGGTTGTAATCCGTGTGCTCCCCGATCAGGTTGACGCGACCGGGAGCGCGATAAAGAGCGGGCTGGAGACGATTGTCGAAAGTAGCGTGAAACGATTTTTCCAACTCGCGCGGCGTGATTGCCACAGTAAGCCCCCCGAAGACGAACTCAGGCCGCTCAAGAGATCCACCATCACCCGGCTGAGCGGCGCAATTGCTTCCGGGCGAGTCGCGACGCAACACAGCGGATAGAGGCTGACGATTGAAGCGAGCGTCGGCCGCGGACCCCCGGAAAGAGTTTATCGTAAGCGCTACCAAAAATCCGGCAGAGGCGCCCCCGGTGTGCCTTTTGGGGGCAGGGACTCGCCCGGGAGCTGCCCGAAACAAAGTAGATAGACAAGTGTGGGGGGTGACTTGATATGCTTCTCATGCCGCAGCCGACATCCGTCGGGAAGCTGTGGCAGGACGGCTGCGAAGGGCGGCCGGGACGAAGGGGAGCGGTAGCTCGGTTAACACATGAAACCAGGGGTAATCGATTACATCATTCTTTCGACGTACTTTCTGTACGTTCTGGGCATTGGGTGGCTGGTAAAAAAGCGAATCAAGACCGGCGTGGATTTTCTGACGTCGGCCCAATCCATCCCGGTGTGGGTGACGAGCTTGGCCTTCATTGCGACGAACCTCGGGGCGCAGGAAGTGATCGGCATGATCGCGTCGGGCGCCAAGTACGGGATGCTCACCTTCAACTTCTACTGGATGGGGGCGATTCCGGGGATGATCATCCTGGGCGTCTTCATGATGCGTTTCTATTACGGGAGCCGCGCACGCAGCGCTCCGGAGTATTTGAAACTGCGGTTTGACGAGAAAACGCGAGGTTTCAACGCGATCACGTTCGCGGTGATGACGATCTTTTCGTCGGGCATTTCGATGTACGCGCTCGGCCTGCTGTTTCAAGTGGTGCTGGGCTGGAGTTTCACGAACTCGGTGTTCCTGTCGGCAGCCATCGTTCTGGTGTACACGTACCTGGGAGGATTGACCAGCGCCATCTATAACGAAGTGCTGCAGTTTTTCCTGATTGTGCTGGGATTCCTGCCGCTTTCGGTCATGGCGATCGTTAAGGCGGGCGGCTGGTCGGGTGTGACGGCGCGGACTACGGCTTTTATGGCGACACAGCCGGGATTCGCGAACAATCCGGACGTGATGACGCACACGTGGAAATACATCGGGAATGCGTCTCAAAACCAGATGGGCATCGAGTGGTTCGGCATGGTCTTCGGGCTGGGATTTGTGCTGGGGTGCAGTTACTGGTGTTGCAACTTTCTGGTCGTGCAGCGCGCCATGGCCGCCAATTCCATGGCAGCCTCGCGGCTAACGCCGCTGATCGGCGCCTTCCCGAAAATGCTGATGCCGATTGTCGTGGTGGTGCCGGGGATCGCGGCGGTGGCGCTTCATCAGATGAACGTGCCGGGCATTCTGGTGCCGAAGGGCGACTCGTACAACTACAACCTGGTGCTGACGAACCTGATGGCAGCGTTCTACCCGTCGGGCCTGTTGGGAGTGGGTCTTACCGCGTTATTTGCGTCGTTCATGTCGGGAATGGCGGGTAACGTTACGGCGTTCAACACGGTGTTCACTTACGACATTTACCAGAGCTACATCCGAAAGCATGCCTCGGACGCACACTATTACAAAGTGGCCAAGATTACCACCGTAGTGGGAGTGTTGCTCTCGATCGGAACGGCCTACTGGGCGGCCCGATCGAACAACATCATGGACTTTTTGCAACTGGTATTCGGGTTCGTGAACGCGCCGCTGTTCGCTACGTTCCTGCTGGGGATGTTCTGGAAGCGGAGCACCGGACACGGCGCCTTTGCGGGCCTCGTGGTTGGGGAGATTGTTGCCACGTTAACGCTAGGTCTCTCCGTGGCGGAAGGAACCGGCGGTTGGTTTGGGGTGGTCCACACGTTTCCTTCGGCGATGGCGCAGAACTTCTGGATCGCCATTCTGGCCTTTAGTTCCTGCCTGGTGGTGACAGTCGCGGTGAGCCTGGTAACGAAGCCGAAGCCGATTGCCGAACTGCACAACCTGGTATATGGCTACACGACGATCCCACCGGAAGAGCGCGTTCCCTGGTATATGCGGCCGGTGTTGCTGGCCATCATTGCCGGCACGGTTTGCATTCTATTGAATATCTGGTTCTGGTAGAAAAACATGGATGACCTTCGCGTACCGATCGGCTCGTTTTTCGTGATCCTGGGCGTTATGCTCCTGATTGCCTTCTTCACCATCAGCACGGCGCCGCCGCTGTCGACGCCGCAAGTGAACCTGTGGTGCGGATTGGTGTCGCTGGCATTCGGTGGGCTCATGCTGTGGCTGGCGCGGCGGAGAGGGTAAACGGAAACTGACCCTGAGGCCTGACGAAGTGTCGCGGGCGGGTTAACAACCCGCCGCTGGCTGCCAGCCAGCCCCACAAAAGACTCTGACCATCGCATGTGGCAACAGAACTATACGCCGGTCGGCAACAGCTTGGGATGGTCTGCACTTGTGGCAGCGCTGCCGGTGCTTGCGCTGCTGTACGCCATCGGCATCCGGAGGGTCACGGCCTGGAAGGCCTCGATTCTTGGCCTGGCGACGGCTGCCCTGGTGGCTGCCTTCGCGTACCATATGCCGCTGGCGCTGCTGGCGGACTCAGCGCTCTACGGTGCGGCGTTCGGTGCGTTTCCCATTTTCTGGATCATTTACTGGGCGATTCTTCTCTACCGGATTACGGTCGACACGGGCCAGTTCGAAATACTGAAGGAATCCATCGGGCACCTGACCACCGACCAGAGTTTGCAGGCGTTGCTCATCGGGTTCGCCTTTGGCGCATTTCTGGAGGGCGCGGCAGGTTTCGGGACGCCGGTCGCGGTTGCGGCGGCGATCCTATCGGGGCTGGGCTTCTCGGCATTCTACGCATCCGGCATCTGCCTGCTGGCGAACACGGCGCCGGTCGCTTTTGGCAGCATCGGCATACCGCTGGTGACGCTGGCGGCCACCACGAATCTCCCTATCAACGATCTCAGCGCCAACGTGGGCCGCATCTGTGCGCCGCTGTCGCTAATCATTCCGGCTTACCTGGTGATGGTGATGGGCGGACTCAAAGGCTTACGCCGGGTCTGGCCGGCAGCGGCGGTCTGCGGAGCTTCGTTCGGCGGCGTGCAGTTCGTGACATCGAACTACATAGGCCCTTACCTGACGGACATTCTTGGCTCGCTGGCGGCGATCGGGTCGCTGGTTGTGCTGCTTCGATTCTGGAGGCCGACGGAAGGGTCGGATGCGCGGGTGGGGTTTTCCGGAGTTTCGACGCGGCCTCATGGACTGACCATTGCGAGGGCGTGGTCGCCTTACTTTCTATTGATCGTCTTCATACTGATCTGGAGCGTGGACGGAGTAAAGGCGGAATTGAATAGGGTCAGCTGGGTTTTCGGCTGGCCGGGCCTGCACAACATCGTCCAGCAGACGGTGCCGGTGGTTACGACACCCACTCCCTATCCGGCTTTGTACCGGTTGCGGTGGCTGGCCGAGTCGGGAACCGCTTGCGCCTTTTCCGCGATTGCGGCGGCGTTGTTTCTGCGGGTACGTCCTCGCCGACTAGCGGAGCTTGCGGTGCTATCCGGACGCCAGCTCACGTTCTCATTTGTTAGCGTCACTACAGTGCTGGCACTTGCTTTCCTGATGAATTATTGCGGCGCGACAGGAACTTTGGGTTTGGCCTTCGCCACTTCGGGCAAAGCATTTCCGTTTTTCAGCGCGATGCTGGGCTGGCTAGGCGTTTTTCTCACGGGCAGCGATACCTCCGCGAATGCGCTGTTCGGCAACCTGCAAAAAATCACCGCCCAGAGTCTTGGCCTGAAGCCGGCGTTAATGGCCGCGGCTAACTCGGCCGGCGGCGTGATGGGCAAGATGATCAGCCTACAGAGCATCGCGGTGGCGGCCGCCGCAGCGGGTCTCAAGCCGGAAGACGAACCGAAGCTGTTTCGATTCACACTTCGCCACAGCATTCTGCTGGCGACGCTGATTGGCTTACTGACGCTGACCTACGCTTACGTCTTCCCGGACTTTGCGCGCTGACGCCTGGTGACCATCGAAACCGCTCTGGATGACGGCCTTGCCTTTCGGGGCCGGCTGCTTTTGCAAGCCGCGCCAGCAGAGCTGACTGCCCAGGATTACGAGCATGATCAGCAATGCGACTCGGAGCGGGCGCTGTGCGACGCGGCCCGCGAGGAACGATCCGGTGACTGCTCCCGCGATTCCTCCGATCAGCAGTTGAATCAGTAATGCCAGATCGTAGTTGCCATTGCTGATCTGAAACCCACTGCCGACTAAAGACACCAGCAGTCCAAAGCAGAGGTCCGTGCCCACCACAGCAGCGGTGCTGAGGTTCGTGAATCCCAGCAGCAGGAGTGACCCGAGCGCACCTGCGCCGGCCGACGAAAACCCGACCTCGATGCCGATGGGAAGCGCAAACCACGGGAGATATTTGGCGCGATCCCTTCTGACGGATTCAGTCCGGGGCCGCGTCATGCGCCAGAGATGAAAGATTGCGGTCAGGCCTATCAAGCCGCCAATGAGCACGTAGAGTAAATCCTGCCGGGCACCCTTTTGCAGGGAGCCCAGCCACAGAGAACCCAGGACAACACCCGGCAAACCGCCCAGCAACAGGAATCCAAGAACATGAAAGTCGACTTGCCGGCGAAAGAGGTAGACCGGGGAGGCGACCACCTTCACGATGAAGCCAAAGGTGAGGGCGCAGCCTACGGCGATGGCTGGAGGCACGCCGAGCGCCAGCATCAGAATGGGCGTAGTGAGACTTCCGGCTCCGACGCCGGTGATGGCGATGGCTACGGCAATCAGGAATCCCAACAGGATTGCCAAACTAGTCCCCCGCTTCGCCCGTTATGTGGATTCCGCATTCGAGTTTGCGGCCGGCCCATCGCCCCGAGCGCAGATTCGCGGGGTCCTGCGGCAGCGCAGTACAAGGCTGGCATCCGATGCTCGTGTATCCCTGCTCGTACAGAGGCAGCAGTGGAATCTGCTGTTCTTGCGCGAACTTCCAAACGTCGCGATCGGTCCACGCGGCCAGCGGGCTGATTTTGCGGAGCTGGTTGCCGCCCGGCAGAGGAAATATGTCGTTTACAGCGAGGTTGGCACGAGTGGGCGATTGCACACGCCGCAGCCCCGTAAACCAAGCGTCGTAGTTCGCCAAAGCCTTGAACAGCGGCCCCACCTTGCGCAGCTTGCAGCATTTATCGGGCGCTGTCTGATGGAGGATGCCGAATTGCGATTCCTGTTCCTGGACGGTCTGTTCGGGCACGACATTTACGAGATTCAGGCCGTACCGGCGCGTCATTTCGTCGCGGTAGGCATAGACTTCCGGGAAGTGGTAGCCGGTCTCGAGAAAGAGCACGGGGATGTCGGGGATTGACTCGCGCAACAGCCACAGGACCACCATATCTTCGGCTTGAAAGCTGCAGGTGATGCAGGGCGCGGCACTGCGAGCCAAGTTTTCCGAGATTGCGGTGCGGGCTTCGGTAGCCAAATCGAGTTGAAGGGCAGTGTCAGACACAGGCAGTTCCTCGGTTAAACATGGCCAGGTGAGAATAGGGCATCCGCTCCCTGACGGTCACGGCTCCGAATTGACCACAGCCTAAAGGCTGTGCCACGTGTTATCGGTTCGTGCACCTGCTAAATCCCGTCGCTTTCGAACCATTCGGGTTCCGGCAGCACTATCTGCGTTTTGATCAAAACTCTAAAGATGCTTTCGACCGCTTCATCATCGTCGGCCGGCAATGAGCTGAGATCGGTCTTGACTTCGCCGTCCGTCGTCTGGATCCGGAAGACTGGGTCGTCCGCTTCGGCAACGAGCGCCAGCATTGCTGCCCTTTCCACGGCTGACGCCCAAGCTTCGTTCCAGGATGGGAACAGCACGACGACACAGCCATGGTCAAAGAGTCTTCGCTCGAGCCGCGTGGCCAGTTCGAGCCGGGCGCCGAGGTGGATTGCTGCGCCACGGTGACGGTGCCGCGCCACGCGTTCACCGGTAGTTACCAAGCCTTTGGAATGGCGGAGGGTTCGCTCCTCGCTATGCGCTGCGGCACTGGTGATCATGCCGGCCGCCACGGTGGAGTTGGACACCGGGTCGATCAGGACAAACGCGCCGGTGGCCCGGTTCTGCTGGTAGTTGTCTACGTACAGCGGACGGGCGGTCTCGAGCCGCAGCATGCCAATGGCATTCATCTCCAGAGTTTCGGCCGGCTCATGATCCAGGGTGTTGATATTCAGGCGGTGATGAATGGTCCGGACGTCGGCCCACTCCTGGTGAGTGGTGTGCTTGAGGCGATAGCGCTTCTTTAGATCGAGCGGCGTTTCATTGAGCCAAACCACGGTGGCGTCGAAGAGGCTAGTGACCGCCGGCAGATCGTCCACCTTCGCGATCAAGTCGCCGCGCACGATGTCGATCTCGTCTTCCAGAGTCAGCGTGACCGACTGCGGGGCATGGGCGAGAGAGAGATTTCCATCAAAGGTGACAATGCTCTTCACGCGCGTCCTGCGGCCGGAAGGCAAGGCAACCACCGCGTCGCCCTCTGAAACGGCGCCCGAAACGATCTGCCCGGCATATCCGCGAAAATCGAGATTGGGGCGAACTACGCGCTGCACCGGGAAGCGGAAGCCGCTGCGGAGCGACCGCAATCCTACGGGAACGTTTTCCAGATAATCAAACAGGCTTTGGCCGGTGAACCAAGGCATGCGGTCGCTTGCTGTGACGACGTTATCGCCAACCAGGGCACTGATGGGAATGAAGTACGGTTTGACGGAGTTGAACTGGGCGAGGAATTCTTGAAAGTCGAGTTCGATCTGCCGGAAGACTCGTTCGTCGTAGTCGACGAGGTCCATCTTATTTACGGCGATGGCCAAGTTCGGGATGCCCAGCAAAGCGGAGATATAGGAGTGCCGGCGCGACTGGGGAAGGAGTCCTTTGCGGGCATCGACCAGGACGATGGCCAGCTCGGCCGTCGAGGCACCGGTGACCATATTTCGGGTGAACTGCTCGTGTCCGGGGGTGTCGGCAATGATGAACTTGCGTTTCGGCGTCGAGAAATAGCGATATGCGACGTCGATGGTGATTCCCTGTTCGCGCTCGGCCCGCAGCCCGTCAGTCAGCAGGGAGAAATCGATGGGCCCCGCGTTCCGGCCCGCCGACGCTTTCGTGACCGATTCCAGCTGGTCGTCATAGACGTTCCGTGAATCGTAGAGCAACCGCCCAATCAGGGTCGACTTGCCATCGTCCACACTGCCAGCCGTCGTGAAACGGAGCAGGTCTTTGGATTCTTCGATCGCGAGGAATTCCTCAAAGGACGAAACCGGAATGGGAAGCGCTGCCGCCATCTAGAAGTAGCCTTCCTGTTTCTTCAGCTCCATGGAGCCATCGGTATCGTGATCGATAATGCGGTTCTGCCGTTCAGAGCGGCGGACCGAGAACAGCTCCTGAATGATCTTGGGAACGGTGTCCGCGTCCGAGTAGATGGCGCCCGTGCAGGGACTGCAGCCGAGCGAACGCATCCGGCACTTTACCATCCTGGTCCGTTCGCCAGGCAGGCGCGGAATGAAGGATTGCTCCACCGAGATCAAGGATTCGCCCCGAACCAGCATCTCCCTTTCTTTCGCGAAGTAGAGCGGCACGATGGGAATCGCCTCCGCATGGATGTATTGCCAGACGTCCAGTTCGGTCCAGTTGGACAACGGGAAAACGCGCAGACTTTCGCCGGCATCGATACGGGAGTTGTAGACGTTCCAGAGCTCGGGCCGCTGGTTGCGAGGGTTCCACTGACCGCGGATATCTCGAAATGAGAAAACACGCTCCTTGGCCCGCGATCGTTCTTCATCACGTCGTGCGCCGCCAATTGCGGCGTCAAATCCGCCCGCGCGCAGTGAATCGAGTAGCGCTTGGGTTTTCAAAGCACCACAGCAGCGCGGGGTACCCCACGCGTAAGGCGTTGCACCGTCATCGAGCGCCTTCTGGTTAGTGTGCACAATCAGCTTGACCCCCAACGAAGCAGTCAGCCGGTCGCGGAATTCGATCATCTCGCGAAATTTATAGCCGGTATCGACGTGCAGCAGCGGAAAGGGGATGGGTGCAGGGTAGAACGCTTTCTGAGCCAGACGCAACAGGACTGACGAGTCCTTCCCGATGGAATATAGGAGCACCGGGCGCTGGCATTCGGACACAACCTCGCGGAAGATGTGGATGCTTTCTGCCTCCAGAAGCCGCAGGTGGTTTAGGCGTTGCATGGGTGGTGCAGAATTATTATCTTAGGCTACCACAAAGTCTAGCTTAAAGTCCTAATCTACCGTGGTGAAATAGAGATTACACAACTGAAAAGAGCAGGGCCTTACTCCTCCGGGAGCGTGTAGCTATTCATTTAAAAGGGCTTATTGTCGCTCCGCGATGGGTTAATCACCGCTTCGCCGCATCGAAGCCGGTGGCGACGGACACTTGACCTGTCAGGCTAGGTTTTCGGCTACGAGAATAGAGGACCTCAACGACATTCCGTACGTATTGTTCCGAGGTAATGGGTTCGGTCTCGCTAGCCGGGAAGGCAACCAGGTTTTGAAAATAGGCAGCCAATTCGTCAAAGAGCAGCACACGCGCCCGGTCATCCAGCGAATCGCGCCGCATGAGCGCCTCCGACGCAACAGCGCCAGCCTCGGATGGCACCAGCTTTCGCACACGCGCGCAGAGTAGCTGATGCTGCAGAAACGAGTTGTAACGGCCGCGGACGAGGCCAGTTAGATCCTTAGCCTCGGGACGGCGGTCGCGGATCACGACCGTGCCAGCGGCCAGATCGCCTAAGCGTTGGCGGTGTTTTGATGCCAGCAATGCCACTCCTCCGACGAGCCCCCAAGCCGGCAATTGATCGAGGATCCGCAGCAGGTTCCTGATTACGACCTGACTGAACTGCAACTCCAGGCCGGTCATATCCATCACCCGCAGACCCAGCATCCATTTGCCCAGTGTCTGGCCATTCCAGAAGTACTCGCAGGCGATGCCGTAACCGATGTAGAGGAGGAAGAAGCCAAGAATGTAAAGCGCCGACGCCAAATCCTCACTGAAGAAACGCACCAGGTCTGTCGCTCTCAAAGCGATGCTACTGGCGGCCGCAATGATGACGGAATCGACCAAGAATGCCATGGTGCGAGCAGCGGGGCCGGCCAGTTGGAGACGGATGGCGACGCCTTCCGGAAGCCTTATCCTCAGCTGGCCGGAAGGCTCAGGCATGATCAGCCTTCGATTTTTCGGATGAACTCAGGCGCGTTGGACAACCCGCCGCAGGTTGGCAATCTGCCCCACAGCACTCAACCATGATTGGCCTTTCGGGATTTCCTGGTTCGGCCTGCCAAGGCATAGAAACAAACGAGGACTGTTAGTTCAACCAGGCCGAAGGCAATCTTCGCGGAGTACGGCAGTACCGGCTCGTGATACTGCGAGATGTACGACTCAATCAGACCGGCCCAAACCAACATCAATGCGGCGCCTCCCGCCAAAGTGAGGACGTCGCTCGCCACGCAGCGCATACGCTCGGCCCGGCTTAAGCGGCGGTTCCAGCCAATCAGCGCGCTCGCCAGAACCAAGCCGGCCTGGCTCGCTACTAGAATTGCCGGAATCTCCACAACGCCGTGGGGCAGGAGCCAGCCGAGTAGGAATTTGGCCTGACCAGCCTGGACGTAGTCGAAGCTAACCGCACCAAGAACCACCCCGTTGTAGAAGAGCAGGATCATGGTTCCGAGGCCCCAGGTCATTCCGCAGGCCAATGCAAAGAACGCAATCTGGGTATTGTGGGTCATCAGCTGGGCGGCAAAGCTGGCGTGGCCATCGGGATGCTTCTTGGCGGCCTCTTTCTCCTCTTGTTTGACACGGTCCCGAGGATCACCCATCAGCTGCGGGAAGGGGAGCACAGCAGCCTTGGCGCTGGGATCGAGTTTGAGCAAGACGCCGCCGATGGCGCAGCCGATCAGCGTCACCAGCAAAGCCAGTTCGAACGGCCGGATCTGCCGGCGGAAGGTATCCGGCAACGTGTACAGAAGCCAATAAAGGGGACGGAAGCGGGCCTTTCGGCGGCTTGAATGGATTTGGGCATAAGCGCGACCGACCAGCGCACTGAGCTGCTCAGCCAATTCCGTTTGGGAGGCTTCTTCGAGCCGGGCGAGATCCGCCACCGATCGCTGGTAAAGTTCGAAGAGCCGCAACGACTCCTGGAGAGAAGGCCGGTAGAGACGATCCTGATCGTAGGGCCGCAGTGCCGCTTCGAGCGCTTGCCAGTGCGGACGTTCGAGTGCCACAAAACGATCGAGATCGACAATCACAGCAACTGTCTCTCCTTGATGTCGAAGTATTCGGTGGCGGCGCTTAAGCCCAGCCGGCCGGGCGCCACGACATTCATCCGGACACCGAAATGGGAGACCCGCGCGCGCATCTCCGCCATTTTCTTCCAAAGTAAATGCCCGGCCAGTTCTCCATATAAGGAATCGAAACCAGGTACATCCGGATTTGAAAAGAGCGGGCGGGCCTTGGCATCGGAGGGGCAAGCAACGACGACCAGGTGTTGCCGCGAGAGCAGCTTGGCGGCTGTCGCGAATGTTTCCGCCAGTTGCGGTTCCGAGAGGCTGGTGAAGAAGACGATGAGAGCGCGCCGCTTGGCCTGCGTTGTGAGCATGGCGCAGACCTCGTCGAAGGCAGGCGCTACGGTTCGCGGACGGAGCGGGAAAAGCGAAATGCGAAACTCGCGTTCATATGATGGCAAAGACGCGGCCTTGAAGAAGTGATGGACGCGATTGCTAAACGTCAGCAATCCAAAGCGGTCACCGGCCGTTCGCACTGCGCACTGCATGAGGATGGTGGAACGGACATATTCGTCGAGCAAGTTCACAGGCCGGCCATTTTTGGCAGTGACAACGCTTCCGGAAAGACGTGAGGCATCAACGCAAACATAAATATCCTGCGTTCGCTCGACGCGGTATTCGCGCACGATGGGCATTCGACGCCGGGCGGTGGCCTTCCAGTCAATATCAGCGAAGTTGTCGTTGGGAACATACTCGCGAAGATGCTCAAACTCGCGGCCGCGACCGTGCCGGGCGATCAGGCGCTCACTGCCATGAGCGTGACTTGCCATCAGGCGGGATGTCTCGCGGGCGATCTTCGCGATGGAGGGCTGAACGGAGAATCGGACGGCAACGGACTCGGTGCGGCGCAACTGCCAGAGGCCAAGCAGGGAGATGCGGCCCAAGTATGCGGCAGTGGCGATGAACTCACCGCGCTGCTCGCCCCTGGCGCGAAACTCGATCTCCATCGCTGCGGCATCCGGTAAGACTTCGAACGCGACGTCGTCGCGGACAGCTTCGATTTCGCGGGGCAAGCCAATAGCGAGACGGAGTTTCCGGCAGGGCCATGGCCGCGACGCGGTCCGCGAGATGAGCGCCGGGAACGAAACCTCATCACCTAGAGTGGCGTGGACCTCAGGTGGAAAGGTCAGCCGAATCGAATCTAACGATGATCTGGAGAGCAACCAATCGAGCAGGGCGAACGAAGCCAGGAACAAGGCCGCGATCCCCACCCACATTGGTCCGGACGGGACGGTGGCAGGAAGGGCGCATGCGGGTACGAAACAGAGGCCCACGATCCATAAGAAGCGCCTGGTTGGATAGATCATCGGTCGCCGCGGTGCGAGTGCTGCGTGGCCGTCATCGGGGAACCGCAACTTCACTGAGCAGTTTAGCGATGACTTCGGCTGCCGTGGCACCCTCCATTTCAAATTCCGGCTTAACGATGATGCGGTGTTCGAGAACGGGCGAGGCGAGAATTCGCACGTCGTCGGGAGTGACGAAGTCGCGATTCTCAAGCGCAGCGTAGGCCCGACTGGCGAGCAGCAGCGCTTGTGTGGCGCGAGGTCCGGCGCCGGAGAGAATCGTCTCGTGTCCACGCGTGGCCCGCACCAGTTGAACCATGTAGTTGACAAGTTCGTCGCGAACGGTAACGCGCACGAGTTCCTGGCGTAAACGGGCAATCTGCTCGGGCTCCAGAACGACGGCGACATCGCCTCGCTCGAGCGCGATTTCGGGCGAATCGTTCGTCAGCATTCGGCGGGCCAGTTCCTGCTCGTCTTCCAATGAGGGCCAAGTTATGGAAATCTTCATCAGGAAGCGGTCCTTCTGCGCTTCCGGAAGCGGATAGGTGCCTTCAAACTCAATCGGGTTCTGGGTGGCGAAGACGGTGAAGGCCGCGGGCAGAACGTGCGTAACGCCGTCCACTGTGACGGTTCGCTCCTGCATGGCCTGGAGCAGTGCCGCCTGGGTCTTTGCGGGAGCGCGGTTGATTTCGTCTGCCAGCAGGAACGAGGTAAAGATGGGACCACGCCGAAACTCAAAGACGCCGTCTCGCAGATTGAAAATGCTGGTGCCGGTGATATCCGAGGGCATGAGATCGGGCGTGAACTGGATGCGCTGGAAATCGCAGTTCATGACCCGGGCTAACGCCCGCACTAAAAGCGTTTTGGCGAGGCCGGGCACGCCTTCGACCAGTGCATGCTGCCCGGTAAGAATAGCGATCAGGGAAAGCTGGATGGGCTGCTCCTGGCCGATGATCACCTTGGAGACTTCCCGGCGCACGGCGGCCAGCGTTTGCTGGATTGTGTCTAGATCAGGGTACAAGTTTGGTCTCTCCTGTCGTCCGCGTTTCCATATGGGCTATCGTGCCGCCGGCGCCGGCAGCGTGGTCCTCTTCCTGGCGAGCGAAAGGTAGGCTCCCGATGCTTCGGGTATGGAGGTAGCGGCGAGATGTTCCAACTCTACTTCGTTAAGATGGTCCGCGTTCGGCACATAGCGCTGGCTGTGTTTCCATTCGGCGGCAATTTCCTTCAGCAGTTTGTCCCGGCCCACGCTCTGGGCCAGCAAACTGGAGAGCGCTGAGTGAGCGTCACGCCCCTTCACACCACCCTCTACAGGCGACAGGAGAGGGGGTATGAAGCTGACGGCGCTGCGCCAGACGTAGAGCGCGGCGAGCGCGAAAAAGCCCAACAGAATCCATTCCAAATGATGCTGCCTGGCCAGACCCGCAACCGTGTCATTCTCGGCAACACCGAGATGAGCCTCATCAAAGATCAGCGGATGCAGGCCCGTCATGGTAAGAGCCAGCAGAGCCGCATCCGGCTTAGTCAACAACTGATAGTTGGTGAAAGGCTCGACGGCGGCCAGTAAGCCAATGGAGCCTTGGCCGAAATTTCGCTCCAGTAAGACAGGGTTCCCATCGGAGCCGCGGGAAACCGGCTTCCAGAGCGGATCCCATTTTGAAAAGTGCCAGAGCACGTCGCGGCGAACAATGCTGGGCGTGAGCGCTTCAACACCGGTCGGGCGTTTGGCGTTTGTCAGCTCGGTTTCCGCCTCTTCGACGCCCCACCGCGAGCGCATGGCGTCGACCCGCGGTTTCATTTCATTCCGCGAATTCGAAGGCCCTTTCCTGGAAAGCTTGACTTCCGGCTTGGGCGGGTCAATCTTTTCGTAGCGAATCTCTCTGGTTTGAAAAAGAATCAGCACGCGTGCCCCGCGCTGGGCCACGCGCTCAAACTGCTCCAGTTCTTTTTCCGATCGAGAACGAAAGTCACCCAGATTCGGACCAGCGTAAATCACGGTGGCCTTCTGACCTTCCAGTTTCAAAAGCGGGCGGTAGTTGCGGGAGACGCTCACGCCCAGGCGGACCAGGGTTTGATAGTACGCTTTGAGGCCCGCGTCTTCGTTGTTCAACGATGAGTAATCAGGGTAGTAGGAATAATTCTCTGCGCGGCGCACAACCGATTCGAACGCGACAATCCCGAAAAGCGCCAAGAGCGCAACCACGGCGGCCGCCACAACGCCGCGGCTCATGAGGAACCACCCGCAGCTTCAGCCTTCAGAAACTCACGGTTCGCCTCAAACTGATCGAGGATCTCGCCGGTGACACTGTGGGAACCATACCAGCTTTGTTCGAACAGCCCGATGTTCCGGCGCAGGCGTCCCGGCAACTCAGGCGACAAGCGTTTGGCGCGGCGCTGAAACTCGCGCAGGTAGTCGAGGTTTGATTTTCCGCGTGCAATCGAGATCAGCTTCGCCGCGGCCAGATTGGACAGACTCGACAAGTACAGCGCGCGGATTGCGAAGCGCATGTTCCCGCCGCGACGGTACTCGAGCGCCAAGCGCATCCATTCGTCTTCCGGCTGTTCGTCGGCTTGAATATCCTCACGGCCCAGGTCAGGGGGCGGCACGGACGACGAACGCGCCTCGAACACCGCCGCGGGGGCCTGACGGCGTGCGCGCAGCAACGCGAAGAATACCGCGGCTGCGAGGACGGCACTGAATAGGGAGATCAGACCCCAGACTTCTTTTGTGTTGGTCTTGCGACTGCCGGCGTTTTCATAGCGGTCCGGCTGGTCAGCGGAGAACAGCTTCCGAATACGGGCGACCAAGTCTTGCCAGGCCTTTACGAAACGATCCCACATCTCGCCGACTTTGGTTCCGACCGATTCGGTGAACGCCAGGAACGCATTGGTTGGCGGTTTCCGTTTCATGACCACCGGCAGAGACCAGGAAAGGCCCGGGTCCCGAAAAACTTCTTTGACCGCTTGTTCAATGCGTTGGTTATCGATCGGCCGTAATGCCGTAGCGGCGACCTCAGGTGGTACGGTGGCTGCCCGGGCGCGGGAAGGAAGAGCAACAAAAAACAAGACAGCCAACGCTAAGACGGCTGCCACGCTCTGGAGCTTGGAGAGCCGGATCCGGAGATCGAGACCCGATTTCTCAGACCGGCGTCGGAATGCCCGCAATACGCAGGCAGCTTTAACAACGGGGTCGAGAGAGAGATAGGCGAGCACGCAAAGCGCGGTCATGAAAGTCGGATTGAGGAGCACAAGCGGCTGCCGGGTCAATGTGTTTTCGATGCCGGTAAATGAGTGGAATATGACTAGCGCGGCGAGAAAGAGCGCCAGGAAGTTGATCCAGACGAGTGAGCGGAGAATCAGAATCAGAACCAGGAACCAGGCGGCCTCTCCGGGACGGTAAGCGGCATCCTGCCTCGCTTCGCGAATAACCGCTTTCAGATCGCCCGCGGCTTCACCGGACAGGCAAAGCGTGTGCTGGTAGAACATCGTGACGAGGCTGTGCGGGATCATCAGAACGGCAGCGACGGGCCACGCCAGCAATTTGGTGGATTGCAAGATGGCCTGAACACTCAGGACGCGCAGTGAAGACGAAGGCGTTTCAACGCGCCGGCTGACCGTCAAGTTGATCTGCCGCGCGAAGACCGCCTGGCAGAAGTGCATCCACACAAAGGCGATGGCGAGAAGCAACGTAATCCAAAGCAACCTATCGAAGGCCAAGGGGCTTTCGTGAATATCGGTCGCCTCGAACAGGAACAAGCCGAAGAAGGGGACGACGCCGGCGAAATAGAGCAGCCATGACTGGACGGGAAGGTCACGAAGAAGGTCTATCGCGTCTTCGATTAACCGCAATGCGCCGATAAACACTCCTTGTTTCATTTATTCCCTAGCAGGGGATTCCAGACGCCGAACTTGCAAAAGACGCTTGGGGGGAAGGCATGGATCCGCTTTGGGGAGAAAAAAGGGCTACGGATCCATTAGAGAGGGGGCGGTTGCAACATTGGGGCGTCCGCTCCCTTACGGTCACGGCTCCGTCACCATCCACTTGCTCACGAGTCTGTGTTAAGACTCCAGTAAGCGCGCGCGGCACGGTCAGGGCTTGCTCAAACGAACTCGGGAACCACGTGAAATTCTGGGCGTTTTGAGGGAATATCGGCCCTTGAGTGCGCTTCCTCGCTCCGTGGCGGAGAGCTACGGTCACGGCTCCGAAAGAATCCGCTTGCTCACGCGCGCGGTTCTGTGCTGGGGCTTTGACGCTGGCTCTTGCCGCGGAGTTGCTGTGAAAACGGCCGCTGCGAATCTTGGGACAGGCCCGCTCTGTCCACGCGGCGAAGAGGCTAGGACGGAATACCTGTCGTGGTCGCCTTGGGAACAGAGGCGCCTGTCCCGGTCGGCTTGGGCCTGTATCCGCTTGCTCACGCGCGCGGTCCTGTGCTGGGGCTTTGACGCTGGCTCTTACTGCGGGGTTGCTCTGAAAAGACCCGGTTGCGAATCTGTGGCTCTGGGGCGGAGAGCTGCCGTCGCGTCCCGGTAACTTTGCAGCGACGCTGACGGGCAGCGTCTCGCGATATTGAAGAATGATCCAGCCCAGACAATAGAAAATTGTCCAGATGAAAAATAGAGCCACGATGCCGAGCAGGATCTGGCCGGCGTGGGAGCTTTTGCCGGGAACCAAAGGTGGTTCGCTCGCTCTCGCGATGCAGGCGGCGCAGAGCAGACGGCCATCGAAGGACACCACACATTCCCGGCAGAAGAATCGCCGGCATTCGGGGCACCGGCACACAGCCTCTCGGGTTTCGTGGTGAAAGCACCGTTGTGAGGCAAGGCCGGGCATTTTGTCTTATTCTCAGGCTAACGGATTCGATCCGGTCCTCGGCTGAGCAAGCGGCTTATCCGCTTCATCGAGCGAGTTCTTGTAAATGCCCATGAGGCCGAAGAGGCAGGCGAGCAAGCGAAGCAGTGTCATAGAAGGGCCCAGCACAAGCACGGCCACGTTCAGGCTTGGGATGCTCAGCCGGGCGCCCAAGCCAAGAATGGGGCCCAGCACTGCTGCCTGCAGTGCCAGATTCATTACGGCCGCCGAACGGACGGCAAACGGAAACTCGGGGTCGCGCTGCAGGAAGCACGCGGCGAGGAGTCCTGCGTAGAACAGCATCGTCAGCAATCCCCCGATTGCAATCCAGTAGGGATCGGACAGCAGGCTGCCTCGTGCGAACAGCCATGTCGTGAGGCCTACGGCGAACACGATTCCGTGCAGCACTAATAGAGGCCGACGCGGCCTCATTCCGCCTACAATCGTGACGGCGACGTTCACCGGTTGGGTGAGCGCAGGCTCTACGCCGACCGGTTCGGCGGCTATGACAGGCGATTCAGGCGCCAGAGCCAAGTGGCCTTGAACACCCTCCACCTGCTGTTGTAATTGGTCCACCAAGCGCCGGGCTGACCGGTGGAGTATCGTCAGGGGAATTCTGACAGTTGCCGTTCGCGTCAGGATCTCAACGCCGTAATTGCGGCGCGTGAATCGCCAGGCGGCATAAAGCAGGACGTAACAAAAAGCAAGTGCTGTGGCTTCGAAGCGATTTTGCACGAAGGCCACAGTGACCGCAGCCAGAACACATACTACTTCCGCAGCCAGCATTAGGCCGGTGTTGTGCGCGAAGCGGTAAAGCAGCAGAGCCTGGATATCGTTCCAATAAACGCGAGTGTACTGTTCGGAGAAAAAGCGAGTTCTTACAAAGAGCAGATGATCGGCGGCTAGCCAGGCGTCATCGGACTGCCATCGAAGCCAGCGGTGTCCACCGAGCCGCCGGTAGGGGGGTTTCGCGGCCGTGGGCATCCTAAGACTGCCTTGACCGCGCCTGACTGGCCGAGTAGGTGAACAGCCACACCCACGCGCCGATCACGGCAAGCGACACCATCATCGCGGCGACGAATCGCCACTTGGAACGCGGGGTGATGCTGCATGATTTGCGAATTGTGACCAATGCCAACCCAAGCGACAACGGAGCTGTCAGGAGAGAGGGGAATACCAGCAGCGACGGTAGGACGGCGAGGGCGAGGGCGAGCGAATCAAAATGGAAACGGTTCGATTCCAGGGCGACACTCTTGCCCGGCTGGCGCAGCGCTTCTACACAGGTGACACAAAGCTCGGCGCCCGACCACTCGATGCGACAAAAATTGCAAAGGAAACGGCCGCAGTTGGAACAACTCACCGACGCCACGCGGTCGTCATGAAAGAAGCATGCGGCTTCGCCCGATACGACTGACTGGTAGGCCAGGGTGCTCGCAGCGCGGACAGCGGCGGGAAATACGGCGGCCTCCACCCGCGACTCGCAGTGATAGCAGAGGGCGCCACCCGGTTCCGTGGACTCAGGCGGGAGTTCGCGCTCACAGCGCGGACAGAAAAGGGTCGCAGTGACGCTGTTAGTCATCCGCGTTTGTAGATTACGCGTGTGTCGCAGATCCGATCATGGAGACTGCGCTTCTCCGAATCGAAGGCTGCGATGATGCAGCCAATTTCCAGTATGAACGAACTCAGGAGAAGACCAAAGTATCGGGCAAATGCCCGCCAAAACGAGGCCGGCTCTCCGGTGGGCCGGACTACCTGAAGGCCCAGGATAAGCTTGCCGGGCGTTCCGCCGCGGTGCGAGACAAACCATGCCTCATAGAGAGCGCAGAGCAAAGCCTCTACCACGTAGAGCACCGCGAAGCCTGCAATTATTTTCCCAGCCAGCGCCAGATCGGGGGCGGCGGGATCGGACCGACTTAGACCGTTGAGACCCGTGCGGGAGGCGACCAGGATGGCCAGGGGAGTGAACACGGCCCCAAGAATGAGCCCATCGATCAGTCGCGCCAGAAAGCGAATCCAAAACCCGGCGTAATGATACTTGCCGCGACCTACGGCGACACCTTGTTCGCGTACGCGCTGGAAGAAGACATCCTTACAGTTGGCGCATACGCGTGAATTACCAAAGGCGAGCAATTCGCCGGCGCCGACGGCGCGCCCGCACTCGGTGCAAAAGCCGCCCTCCGACGAAAGGACAGCGGAGGCAAATGCATCCACCGTCGAGAGCGGCTGCCAGTCAGGCATGCCACTGCGCCAGACCAGCGTATCCGGGCCGATTCGTCCGGATTCTCGCAACGATCGGAACTCAGAGTCGTCTACAGGGCCCAATCGTTGGTTGGCTTCTGAGAAATACCAGTCCATGTGATCTCCGGGTTGACGTCTACGCCCTGTTGCCGCTTAAGTGACTTTCAGACGTCTCTGAAAAAAGCACGAAACCGCTCCCTGGCTCGGGGGCGGAGAGCTGTGGTCACGGCTCCGAAGGGCATCCGCTTGCGGTTGCTCTGAAAATAACAGGAAAAGTTGAGTTGGGGAGCAAGCGCTCCGCCGCCGTCGCGGCCCGGTAAGCTCAGCGGAAGAGTAAGGAGCAGTCGTTCGTAAGCGGGCGATTGAGTGCGCTCCCTCACGGTCGCGGCTCGCAAAAGGCATCCGCTTGCTCACGCGCGCGGTTCTGTGCCGGGAGTTTTCGCACAGACCCTCAGACGCGCGGATGCCCTGAAAACAGCTGTGGTTGATCTGGGGACAGGGTCGCTCAAGTCCCCGCGGCGACGGGCTGCGATGGCGAGATACGGGGATGTGTGCGCGCCTTGGGACACAGGCGCTGTCCCCGGTCGGCTTTGCTCTGAAAACCCACAGGCTGAAGGCCTGTGCCACATCCGAAAGTGCCTGTCGGTTGCTGCCTGTTTTCATCATTGCTCGTTGTGCACTCCGGCGCCCTTGCCGCCTTTGCTATACCTTCGGTTTGGGCGGCGGTAAATCCCTGGCCGGACAGGTAGATTGAAACCCCTGCCGTGCGTGTGCGCCATCGCAGAAGGGCTTGTTTTCGGAGAGGCCGCAGCGGCAGAAGGAAATCACGGTTCTTCCCGCCAGGCCGAACTCGTTCCCCTCCGCGTCATGAACCGTGAATTCCCCTTCCAGGCGAAGCGGTCCATTGTTATTTACGGTTATCTTTGATGCCATGAATTTTCTGATCGTAGCAGATGGGGCGCGTCCGCCTCATATAATGGCCTCGGCGGGGTTATTGCGTGATCCAATTCGTACAAGAGTCCGACAAGAAGCTATTCGAAGAGACGATTGCCTTCGCACAGAAGCAGGTGAAGTCCCTGATTGAGGCACATCCGGGCCTCTATCCGATGTACACCAAAGGCGGCAAATGGAAGCACGAGGGGAATGTCTGGACGCAGTGGTGTGACGGCTTTCTTCCCGGCATGATGTGGATCTTCCACAAATACCTGAGTCAGGAAAAGGCTGACGGCCGGTACTGGATGGAGCAGGCGTTGAAGTATACGAAGCCGCTGGAGCCTCGCAAGAACGACCGCGAGGTGCACGATCTTGGCTTCATTTTCCTTTCGACCTACCATCGCTGGTATCAGTTGACACGTGAAGCCTCGCTTTTGGATGTCGTGCTACAAGCGGGAAAGACACTGGCCTTGCGTTACAACGAAAAGGGCCAGTTCCTTCGATCGTTCGCGGCGGAAGATTCCCTCTTCATCGACATCATGATGAATGTTGGGATCATTTTCTACGCCGCGCGCGAGTTGAACGACAAGAAGCTGCGCGATATCGCGGTGCGGCACTGCCTGACGACCCGCCGATTCCTGGTGCGGGGCGATGGGTCCACTGCGCATGAAGGCATCTTCGATTTGCAGACCGGCGAGTTTCTCCGGCAGACGACGCAACAAGGCTATCGAGGAGATTCATGCTGGTCGCGAGGGCTTGCGTGGGCCCTGTATGGCTTCGCTGTCTCCTCGGAATACAGCCGCGATCCGCGCTTTCTGCAAACTGCGGAAGCCTGCGCGGACTATTACATCACCCACACGCCGGCGAATGGTGTTCCGCCGTGGGACTACAATTCGCCGCTTGAGAACCGCTCGCTGGTTGATACCTCGGCCGCCGCCATTGCAGCTTCAGGAATGCTGCGACTGTGCCGCCTGGTCAGTGATCCCATGAAGGGCCATCTGTACTGGTCCACCGCGATCCTCATGTTGCGGACACTCTGTGCGCAATATGTGCCATTCAAAGAGCCGAAGTGGGAGGGCATCCTCAAAGGAGGGATCTACCACGTTCACAAGGGTCTGGGCGTGGACGAATCGGTGATGTGGGGCGAGTACTTCTTCGTGGAAGCACTGGAGCAGGCGCTGCGGGTGTTCGCCAAACCGGATGCCACACCGCGGGTCACAGTCCACTGATTCAGGTGTGTGGTGATGCGCCGGCTTGGCAATCAGGCCCTGGCGAGAAGTACGGGCGCTGACTTTTTCAGCAGCGGCGACAGGATGGCGCTGAGCCACGCACAGGCGTACAGCGCACCGCCGATGGTCAAAGTTGTCTGCAGGCCCAGATAAATCGCCAAGAAGATTGCCGCGGCCGAGCCCAGCACGCTCGAGGCTGCATTGATCGACCATGCCCAGCGGACGGCCGAGGGCATCGCGCGCTCCAGGCGCGTCAGGCCCGTCGGGAACGGCATGCCCATGGCAAAGGCCGGCAGGGCGATCAGGGCCACGGAAATCGCAACCTTCACGGCGAAGGGAAGTCCTACGCCGCTGGAGGTCACCGGCGTAACAACGAATGCCAAAAGCACGATGAGGCCGGTAATCAAGAGCATCAGGCTGCCCAACCGGCCCTGCGAATCACCAATGACGCGTTTGCTGAAAAAGCTGCCCAGTCCGCTGAAAACGAGCATCGAGAAGATGATGACCGTGAGCGCGTAGGTCGGATGCCCCAGAAAGAGAACGAACTTCTGAATCAACGCGACCTGAATCAGGATGTATCCCGCGCCGATAAACAGGAAGTACAGCAAGCCGCCGATAGTGCCGGGTTCTCTTTGCAGGCGTTGTCCCAAAACGAGTGGAGGCAGCGCCAGGATAATCAGCGTCGCGATAATGCTGACCGCGACCAATCCGTAGAGCAGCGGAAGTGCCTTGTTGATTTTGTAGTCGGCGCTATCACGTTCGCGGCTGGTGAAGAAGCGCCACAGGTCGCGGGGCTGCACGGTATAGAAGAAGAACGGCCGGTCGTCGCTGACCGGGCGCACATCGAATTGATAGCTGTCGTAGAACTTATTGGGATCAGGCGCGAGGAGCAGATCGCGAAACGGCGTGTCCTGGGTGGTTCGCGGATAGTAGATGGCCTGCATATGGGCCGGCCCTAATGAACCCAGGACGGTTTTCACATCCTGTTCTGAAAACGGCTGCCTCGCCACGAGAATCGTATCCTGCGCTCCCCATCCTGCGATGTTCTCGACGTTTTCGCGGACCACGATGACGTGCTGTGCGGCATCGTTCTGGCCCAATTGCGCGAGGGCGTCACGCGCCAGCGCCACTACCCGCAGCGACTCACGGGGCGGCATGAAGCCCCAACGTGTGAACGCCATCACGCCGTCGTCAGTCAGATGAAGAAGATAGTCTCGAAACGCATCGGTGGTGTAGAGGTTGTTTTCAGAAAGCGCAAACGCACCGGCGGCGGTGGATGCCCAGGTATCCACCAGAGTGGCCTGAATGACCTGGTAGCGCTCATCACTTCGGCGGACAAACGACCTGCCGTCTTCGACGAACAGCCGAACTTCGGGGCGATAGTAGAGCCGGTTGCTGTATTGCGGGAACCTCTCGCGCATGATGGTTTTGGCAATAATCGGATTGATTTCCACCCCGGTAATGTCTTTGCTGCCAGACGCCAGTGCGCGGGAGACGTCCCAGCCACCGCCCGGACCAATCACCAATGTCTTGGCGCCCGGCCGCAGCAGGTAGGGGAAGCCGGGGCCGTGGAAGCGCAGATCAATTCGCTCCTGGTCGGTGAGGTGCTCGAAATCAAATTTCGCAATTCCGGTTGCCGCGTCGGCATCGATGACGATGCTTTTCATCGACGAGCCCGGCTGCTCCGGCCTCATGGCGATGCGAGAGAAGCTGTTCCAGCGGACGAATTCCTCGCCGGTCAGTTCTCTGCCTTTGGCAAAGTGAACATCAATCAGGTGTTTCTTGGCGTTATAGGTGATTAGTGCCACCAGCAGCAGCGCCAGCGAGACCGCAACGATGCGGCCACGGGCCGACTTGGCCATGTTGAACCATACCGCTCCCGAGACAGCGAACAAGACGGCAGCGACGATCACCGTATTCGGTCCGCCGATCCAATCGAGGAGCTTCACCAGAACGGCGCAGCCGGCTGCGGCGCCCATTAAATCAAAGAAATAAACCTTGTCTACGCGATCGACCGTGCTAGCGATCACGAGCGACAGAATTGTGCCCGAAAGCAGAAAGGGAACAGCGCAAGCGAAGTACACCACCATCAGCTTGAAACTCATCAGCGACCCATTCTGGGATAGCAGGAACTTCAGGCAGGCGACGATGACGATTCCGTTTAAGCCGGCGATGGCGCCCAGTTTCTGGAACAGCGACCCGGGCCAACCCGCCACGACGTAAGAAAATACTCCGCCCGCACCGAGACCAAACAGCGCGACCGAGATAGCTAGAAATGCAAAGTGGTAGTAGAAAACGACTGAAAACACGCGGGTCAGGGATAACTCGAGCAGCAGCGTCGCCAAGGTTGTGACGGCTACACCGAAGTAGATCTGAGGCCAGCTACGTCGCTCACCGGTGGTGAACGTTTCCTGTCGAAGAGAATCGAGGGGTGACAAACTCTTATGTTAAAGGACGTGCCGCTATTCGGTTCGGCTCCATCCGTTTTTTCCTGTTGCCTGGCCGTGGACGGGGTGGAATTACTTGTGACGGTAGGTAATGCGTCCCTTGGTGAGGTCGTATGGCGACATCTCCAATGTGACGCGATCGCCGGCTAGCACTCGAATGCGGTTACGGCGAAGCTTGCCAGCCAGGTGGGCCAGGACTGTTCTGTCTTGATCGAGTTGCACGCTGAAAAGCCCGCTGGGGAACTTTTCAACTACGGTTCCTGTGACTTCAATACTATCTTCTTTACTCATTCGCCTCTTTTAGGAAGTGTGCGCGCACACAACCAGTGCGTGCGCCGCTCACATTCAATTATACAGAAAGTCACTTTTTTCCCGATAGATTGCAGTCCGGCCCGCGGTGCGGAAAAAACTAACGGGGAGCAATTTCGAGGGCTTCGCGCGTGGGCAAGCTTACATCTGCCCAGCGTTGGGCGTAGGGTAATAAGTCGTAAAGATCGTCCATTTGAAACTTAAAATGTTTTAACCTGTGGACGGGCCTTGGCGCGACGGTTGTTCGGGCGCCCGTGCTGTGGGTCTCGAAAACGCGGCGTAAACTACTTGACGAAACAAGAATTTCTTCACAAGAACGTCATGATTACCGGAGGCGGCCGGGGGATCGGCAAGCGTCTGGCTCTGGGATTCTTCCAGCGTGGCGCGCGGATTGCGCTGGTTGCACGCAGCAAGGCCGAACTGGACCTAGCTCACATTGAGATCGAGCAATCGGGCGGCAATGCCTTGCGCCTTCTCGCGGACGTAACGGACCCGGAACAGATCGCCGTCGCGGTGGATCGCGCGCGCGTCAAGTTCGGCAGCCCCATCGACATACTGATTTGCGCGGCGGCCGTTGCAGGCCCATTGAACTCGTTTGTGCAATCGTCATTGAAATCGTGGACCGACGCGCTGCACATCAATCTGATGGGAGTTGTGCATTCGTGCCGAGCCGTCTTGCCCAGCATGGTCGAGCGCCGTTCAGGAAAGATCATCGCGCTGGGCTGCACCGCCGACACTCAACCCTCTGCCGGCTTCTCCGCTTACCATACGTCGAAGGCCGCTATCATTCACTTCGTCGAGGCGCTGGCGGGCGAGGTTCTTGACTACAACATTCAAGTCAACTGCCTGGACCCAGGTAGCGCTTACACGAACTTCACAGACGAGGTTATTCGCGCAGCCAACCGGCTGGATCACGAAGTCGTCAGCAAGGCGCTGGAGGTTCGCCGCACGGGCGGTACGTCCCCCGACGTCCAGTTGGATGTAGCCGCATTCCTCGCGTCCGAAGCCTCCAACCACATTACAGGTAAGCTAATTCACGTGACGGATGATTGGCGGAAGCTCAAGAATCTTACCCTGCGACCCGATCAGTACACGCTGCGGCGTTCCTTGAAATAGCCGCGCCGACAGCAGACTTTCCCCGCTTAGAATTCCATCTTGTGGAAGTCCAGCCCGAACGAAGGGCTAGTTCGCGTGCCGGTGATCTTGATTGGCAAGACCGTGCCCGCACCCTCTTTAGCAAAGAAGGGATCTGCTAGTTTCAGCAGCTTCGACTTGAACCCGGTGGTCATCTGCGACAGGTGGGCATCGAGCTTGGCCTTCCCGTGCAGATCGATGTCCTCGGCGTGGAGTCCGTAAGTGCCGCTGAGAAGAATGTGCGCGCCGGGAACACTGAACTGAAGATCGGTCAAGGTGAGTGTACCGGCGCGGAGGGCAAAATGGGCGCTCAGGTCGGATGTAATCGCCGTGTCGTCGGCAGCCTTCTGGGCGCCCGTCACCTGGCCCCGGCTGCGGTGGCTGAGCGTGTCGAGTTTGGACTGAATATTGGGATCGGTGAAACGCGCGGGGGCGACCTCAAACTGGCCATTCAGAATGAGCTTGGTCATCACGTCTTGCGGGCCAGGAGGAAGAACGAACGTCGTGTTAAAGCGAGCCGGTCCAGTCATGACCGGCTTGTCGGTCTTCACCGCGAGCCGCGTCAGATCCTCTATACGCCCGGCCTTGGTCTCCACTTGCAGACTGACGGTCTTGCCTTTTATGCCGGGCTGGCCGGCCACTGTGCCTCGACAGATGAGATCGGTCTGCAGAAACTTGGCCTCCACCGGTTCGAGTGCCGTGTCCCCGTTGGTGCCGTCGATGATGGCGTGAAAGGTTGTGGTCAGGCGCACTTTGTAGGCTCCGGTCTTGACCTCGAAATCGGGCGTATCGGTAGTGCCATCCACAACAATGTGATTGAGGGTGCCGCCATAGCGGCCGACCGAAGAGAGTATTCCTGAAATGCCGGTGAACACGCCTAAATCGGCATGGGCAAACGTGTAGTCGCCCGATACGGGAGTGGCACCGAAATCGTGTTTATGCCACGGGCCAAACGAGCCCCTACTTTCGATGAATCCGGGCGGCTTGGCGTTAGTGAGCGTGGCAACAAAGGCCATGGGCTGGTTCAGACCGACTGAATTCATTCTTAGCTTGTGAATGTCGAACTCCATCGGCTCCTTCCCCTCCTGCCGGGGTAGGATTTTCAGCACCGTTCCATCAGCAACCAGTTCGCCGATTTCAAATGGAAAATGATCAGCGGAGGTTGGTTGGGATGGGATTTTCATTGCAGCTTGCGATTGGTTCGCAGAGTCAGGAGGGTTTGCGTTTTTGACTCCGGGCGGAACCTGAATGAGGAGTCCCTCAAGACGCACATTCCGGACCACGTGGTTGGCGGCGCCCACCATGGTTGCGAAATCGGCGTCGGCGGTAAATCGCTGGATGGTGATCATCGGCGGCACGTCGGTACGGTGCCTCGGCCGGACCGTCAGCCCATAGCCTTCGATGTGGGGCGATGGAAGCAGCTGAATATCCAGTTTGTCCAGCTTGACGTCGCTGTCGAAGCGGTCGGCGACCACTTTCTCGACGCGGGCTTTGACCGTTGATCCCATGCGGAAGTTCAGCCAAAACAGAACTAGCAAGAGACCTGTGCCCAGTCCTGCCAGCACGGCCAGAACAATGGTCAGAATGCGGTGCGAATAGAAGAAGGCCATACGCTGAAGCGGGCTCCGCAATCGAGGGCTGACCTTTCGACGCGAACAATTCTTCGGGTGACTCTCTTAATGCTACAGTGCGTAATATTAACAAGCGCCACGGGAGGTCTTTCATGCATTTTAAGAACCGTCGAACGCCGATACGCGTACTGGCCATTCTTTCGATCGTGGTGGTCACCGTACTCGCTCAGGAGAAGGTGGACCTGACCGTGGTGAACAAGATCAAGGGTGAGGCATTCCAGAACTCGCAGGTGATGGATCACCTCTTCTATTTGGCGGACGTGTATGGGCCACGCCTTACGAATTCACCAGGACATCGCGCGGCTGCCGACTGGGTTATGAAACGCCTTCAGAGTTATGGACTCCAGAATGTTCATCTCGAAAAATGGTCGGACTTCGGCCAGAGCTGGAAACTGACACATTTCTCGGCTCACCTGTTGGAACCGCAGTACCAGCCGCTAATCGGTTTCCCATTGGCGTGGACCCCGGGGACTGACGGGGTGGTGACCGGCGAGCCGATTTTGGCTGTGATTAACAGCGAGGCTGACTTCGGCAAATACAAAGGCAAGCTGAAAGGCAAGGTGGTGCTGACCATGGAGCCGAAGCAGATTGAGCCGATTACGGAGCCGATGTCGCGTCGCTGGACCAACGAAGAGTTGGCGGCACGGGCAAATGTGATCGACCCATCGCGCACGAACATGTTTGGTCCCGCGCCGACGGCGGCCCGCCCGGCAGCTCCGCCGTTGAGCCGCGAAGAGGCGGCTGCCCGGAAAAACAAGATCAATCAATTCCTGAAAGACGAAGGGGCACTGGTGGTGCTGCAGTACGGATACAACGGCGACGGCGGCACTGTTTTCGCTACGGCCGGCGGCTCACGTGATCCGAAGGATCCAATTCCACCGCCGATGGTAGCCATTACGCCGGAACATTACAACCGCATCGCACGGCTCATCGAGCATAAGATTCCGGTGAAGCTCGAGTTTGACATTCGTACCGAATTTCTGAATGACACGACCGATTCTTTCAATGTGGTCGGCGATATCCCCGGCACCACGAAGAAGGACGAACTGGTGATGCTGGGCGCACATCTTGATTCATGGCACGGTGCCACGGGCGCTACCGACAATGGGACGGGCAGCTCCGTGGCCATTGAAGCCGTTCGCATTCTGAAAGCACTGAATCTGCCCATGGCGCGCACGGTACGGATCGCGCTCTGGGGCGGCGAAGAAGAAGGATTGCTCGGTTCGATCGCCTACGTCCAGGAGCACTTTGCCAACCGCAACAGCATGCAACCCAGCGCCGATTACAGTAGGCTTTCCGCCTATTACAACGACGATACGGGTACGGGGCGTTTCCGCGGCATCAGCGTCGGAGGAAACGATATGGTGAAGCCCATCTTCGAAACCTGGCTGGAGCCATTCCACGATCTGGGTGCAACGGTTGTGCTGGGCGTGACCTCGCCTCCCACTGCCCGGCCGGGCGGAACGGACCATACGTCGTTTACCTGGATCGGCCTTCCGGGTTTCAGCTTCGTGCAGGACCCTATGGAATACCAGACCCGGACCCACCACTCGAACATGGATTTCTACGACCGGGTGCAGAAGGGCGACGTAATGCAGGCCTCGGCCATCATGGCGTGGTTCGTCTACAACACGGCGGTTCGGCCGGAGATGCTGCCGCGCGTACCGATGCCGAAGCCGCTGCCGAAGGAACCGCAGGCAACGAACAGCACCCAATAGAGCGTGGATGACTTCGGCAGTGTCCCTACTTCGCGAGCGTGTAGTGCACCCTGATTTCCGTGACTACGGGAATGGGATCGCCATTCAGCAGCGTCGGCGCGTAGCGCCATTGCCGAACCGCATCGAGGGCCGATTGCGAAAGATCATCGCTGGGCGACGATAGGACACGAACGTCTACCGGCACACCCTCCGCGGAGAGCGTCGCGTCGAGTTGCACTAAGCCTTGAATGCCCGCCGCTTTGGCCGACGGTGGATACACAGGGGTCACTTTGCTGATGAGTTTGGCTTGCTGCTCTTCGCCGGGAACGCGAAGCTGGTCTGGTTTGCTGGCGGGATGTTGCGCAGTGTCTCCCAGCATCATGCCCCGATCCACTTTGGAATCCTCCTGCACGTTGAATTCACGGTAGATGGCGGGAAGCCCAGGCTTCTCGATGCGCAGAATATATTGGCCGGCGGGCAGGCTCTCGAAGACGAATTTGCCGTCGGCGGATGTCGTCGCCTCCAGTTTCGCGGCGGTGTCGGCGTTGAGAATCGACGCCTTCGCGTTTGATACCGGAATGCCGTTCGCGTCAAACAGCGAGCCTCCGATGGTGGCTGCCGAAAGACCTGCCGATGCCAGCAAGCCGGAAAGAACAGTACGTCGCAGGGTGGTCATTGATGAACTCCTTTGTGAGTTTTCTGATGGCGGAAAGATGATGGGCTCAGGAAATATTGTGAGGGCCGAAGCGGCTACGGTCAGTATGGAAATACAGGCCAGAGCAGCGGCAAGTTTGCGCAGGGCGACCGGCTTCGAGACTGGTTGCGGAGCGAGAATCAAGTGCAAGCGCCCGGCCAGATCGCCACGAGTTGCCATGCCGATGCCCGCGGCCGCAAACGGCGCCCGAGCCCGAAAATCCTTTGCAATGGCGAGCAACTCGGCAGCATAATCAGACGCGCGGACGCCGCTCTGCACGACTAGTTCGTCGCACGCGCGTTCGCTTTCGCGCCGAAGGCTGCGGCGGCTAATCCAGGAGAGCGGTTGGAACCACCACAAGGCGGTGGTCAAATGAGCGAAGAGTTGTGATGCCGCGTCGCGACGCTGGATATGTGCCAGTTCATGGAGCAGCACGGCTCGCTGCCGCGACCAGGCCCATGCCAGGCACTCCTCCGGCAAGACGATGGTTGGACGCCGGAGCCCGAATGCCATTGGCATCATTGGCCCCGCGATCAGTAATAGTTCCGGAACCCGCGCCGGATCTAAGCCGCGGCACGATTCTTCAAGCAAATCATTCAACGGCGTTCCGGCGAGAACCTTTGCCTTTTGCCGTAATTGCCGTAGGCGCATGAATCCATAGAGCAAAGGCGCTACGGTAATCAAAACGCCCGCCAACCAGATGGCGATGGGAATGTAGATTATTCCGGGCGAAGGCGGGGAGCTTACCGCCGTGCGGAACGTCTGGCTGATTTCGATCTCTCCTCGGGCAGCCGTTGCCGGCCAGAGCAGCGGAATCGACGGGAGAATTCCCGACAACAGCGGAAAGGCCATTAACAATCCAAAGGCAGAAAGAAGCAAACCATGTTTTTGAGCGGCTGGCGAGCGGCGAAGGCATCCACGCAGAATCTCGGCACCGAGTAGGATGGCGCCGGAGCGAACCAACAAACTCAACAAGGTCAGCATTAGCGCCCCTCCTGACGAGCCTTCGCGATGAGCGCGGCAAGCTTGTCGAAGTCTTCCTGCGAGAGGTTGTTCGCGGAAACATCTAGCAATGTCGACACCGCCTGCTCCGCCGACCCATCAAAGAAGGTGTTCAACATGTGCAGAGCGGCAGAACGGCGCGCCGTGTCCCGCGGCACAACCGGCATGAATACATAGCGCAAGTCCTCGGCTTCATGCCGTACGTGCTTCTTCTCTTCCAACACGCGCAACATGGCCCGCACCGCTGAATAGCCGGGGGGATCGGGCAAGTCTTCCAATATCTCAGCAGCTGTAGCCCGCCCGCGCCGATAGAGGACGTCCATGATCTGGCGTTCTCTGCGGCTGAGCTTGTGCTGCATGTTTAGCACCATGCTAGAAAACTAGCATAGAGGAATCAGGGTGTCAAGAGGGATCGCGCGAACGAAACCCTGGATAAGCGGTACGTTCACTTTCGGAAGAACTATGGCGACAAAAAAGGATGGAGGGGGAAACGACGGTTGAGTTGGGAGGGGTTCAGCTTAGGAGCGCGGCTCCCTTACGCGCGCCGTTGCTCTGAAAACAGCTGTGGTTGATTTGGGGACAGGCTCGCTGTGTCCACGCGGTGACGGGCTTCCCTGACGAGGTTCGGGGATGAGCGCGCACCTTGGGACACAGGCGCCTGTCCCCGGTCGGCTTTGCTCTGAAAACCCACAGGCTGAAGGCCTTGCTGCGAAGCGAGAGCGTGCCACGGCGGAAATGCCTGTCGGTCAACGTTTGTTTTCATCATTGCGTGTGCGCTCTTGCGCTCATGATGAGATCTGTGCCGGGAGTTTTCACACAGACTCTTACGGTCGCGGCTCCGTTCTCGCTATTCCGTTCGTAGCGCGTCCATCGGGTTCACGGAGGCGGCTCGGCGAGCGGGCACGAAGCTCGCCAGCAAGGCGGCAAGGGCTAGTATGGCCGATACGCCAACCAGGGTCGGGATATCCCAGCTGCTCACTCCAAAGAGCATCTTCCGTGCCAGCGCTGCGGCGGAGATGGCGGCCACGGCGCCGACGCCAATCCCGATTGCCGCCAGCCATCCAGCCTCTTTCAAGATCATTCGATAGACTGAGCGCTGCTCCGCGCCCATCGCCATACGCACACCGATCTCACGTGTTCGCTGGCTCACGGAATGAGCAATCACGCCGTACAGGCCAACCACACCCAGCAGCAGCGCCGTTAAGGCGAAGGCGCCCACCAACCAGGCGGAGGAGCGGTGAAGGTAGGCCGTCATGGAGTTGTCGATGCGCCCTTCCATCGTCGCTTCGTCGGACGTCCCGAGATCGCTGTGGAGTTGGTGAATTGCGCGGCCCATCGCCGGCAGCACTGAGCCCGGTTCCTGAGACGTACGCACAATCACCGAGAAGTAGGTAGTCGGGTCTTGGTTGAATGGGTGATATTCGGCCGGCCAGATCTCCGAATCGAGAGTGCCTTCCTTGATGTCGTCGACCACTCCAATAATGGTCTTGATTGACTTCGGCGTCAGACTGGTGTCACCAACCTGCTTCCCGATGGGATCTTCGCCGGGAAAATACTTCTTCGCCAGCGCCTGATTGATGATCACTACTCTTGCTTGTGATTCGTCCTCGGCATCGGTGAAGTAGCGGCCGCGCAGCAGCTTTGCACCGATGGTGCGAAAATACTCCGAGCTCACGTCACGCTCATTGACCTCAATGTGCTTGCCGTCGTAGGGCTTTCCAACAAAGCGAATCCAGTCCGTATTGCCGTTGTAGCTGACCGGCAACATTGACGTGATCGCTGCGGCCTCAACGCCGGGAAGTGCCCTGACCGAGCGCACCAGGTCTCGCGCCAGCGCGATGCTCTGTTCATCCTTACCGTAATGGACGTCCGGCGCCGCCACGGTGATAGTAGCCAGTTGCTCCGCCCGGAAGCCAAGCTCGACGTGTAGCAGACGGTAGAGACTCTTGCCGAACAGCCCTGCGCCGACCAACAACACCATAGCAGTGGCCAGTTCCATAACGACCAGACGCGAGCCGAGCCTGCGCCAAGCCCTTCCCGCGGAGCCACGGCTTCCTTCCGCCAGGCTGTCTCGCATTTTCGATGAAGAGAAATGCAGCATTGGCGTAACGGAAAACAGTACGACCGCAAGAACCATCACCACGCCCGCAAAAGCCAGCACGCGCGGATTCAAGCCAAGATCGAGCAGGAATGGCATACCAGGGCGCATAACAGCCGGAATCAGCGTTTTCATAGTCTGCATCGCCCATTCAGCGAACAACAAGCCGAGTGTGCCCGCCGCAAGAACCAGTACCAGCGCTTCAGTCACAAACTGGGTCAGTTGCCGGGTCATAGATGCACCGAGGGCGCTGCGGACCGCCATCTCGCGCCTACGGCCTTCGGAGCGGAGAAGCACCAGGCCCGCGACATTGACACAAGCGATCAGGAGTAGAAGGCCTGCGCCGCTCAACAGCAACAGCAGAATTGGCCGTAGAGTGCTCACAATGACGTCGGACAGCGGCATCACGCTGGCGCCTTGTCCGCGGTTGTCATCTGGATATTGCTCTTCCAGTCGCTTGGCGATCGCCGTCATGTTAGCCAAGGCGTCGGGGAACGACACCCCGTCCTTCAGGCGGGCGACCCCATCCAGACTGTGACAGCTTCGCCTTTTGAAGCATTGGTTCGATGGGTCGATCGTCGTCCAGAACTCGGCCTTGCCCAGTTGCGCAAAGTGGAAGTCGGGCGGCAAGATGCCGATGATGGTGTAAACCTCTCCGCTCAACTTGACGGACTGGCCTAAGACATTGCTTCTCCCGCCAAATCGACGCTGCCACGTATCGAAGCTCAGCATCACGACGTGCGGACCGCCGGGCACTTCTTCGCTCGGAGAGAAGTCCCGGCCCAAGAACGGACGTATGCGCATGGTGCGAAAGAATCCGGAGCTGACACGTCCGGCCTGCGTGGGCTCGGCGCCCGAAGGCGTGTCGACCAGGAAGCCATCGCCGGTGAAGACGTCCAGCGAAGCAAACACCGTGTTCAACCGTTTCCAGTCCTGATAATCGGGATAGGAGAGGTTCGCGCGTGCAAATCCGGGGGCGGTTTCCGTCACAGCGGCGATCCTCAACGGATCCTCGTACGGAAGTGGCTTGAGCAGTGCCGCATCTACAAAAGCGAAGATCGCGATGCTTGCGCACAACCCTAACGCGAGCACCAGTACCGCTGTGGCAGCAAATCCCGGGTTCTTTCGCAGCTGCCGGAATGCAAAACGCACATCCATGGCAAGGTGCTCCAGGAACGGCGCCGTGCTCCGGTCGCGGTACGCTTCTTTCACGCTCTCGAGGCCGCCGAGTTTCAGCATCGCCTCGCGCCGTGCCTGCTCCGGCGTCATGCCAGCGCGCAGGTTGTCGGCGATATGCATCGCGAGATGGCTTTCAAGTTCCTCGGCCATCGCCTTTTCACGACGCGCTTTGCCGAAGAGTCCGCCTAGCCTGATGGTCCACGATCTCAAGGTTTTCATGCCTGCTCCTGGCCGGGGGTCAGAAAGCGCGCCAGAATGGTAGTCGCCTCATTCCATTGCTGCGCTTCGCGCTCCAGTTGTTTACGGCCCGAGCGGGTCAGTTTGTAGAACTTGGCCTTCCGGTTGTTTTCAGACGTTCCCCATTCCGACGCAATTGATCCCTCTTGTTCAAGCTTGAGCAGCGCCGGGTAGAGCGTTCCGTAATTGAGCGCCAACAGGTTGCCGCTGGTCTGTTCGATGCGCCGCGCAATCCCGTAGCCGTGAAGCGGGCCTAGTGTCTCCAGGGTCTTCAAGATCATCAAGGCAAGCGTCCCCTGCCATACGTCCGTTTTGTTCCCGGCGCTCATATTGGTGTCCCATAGGTAGTTTGGCACAGTTCTTATGGGGAAGCAATAGGAAGCCCCGCTGGTGGTGATCCAGGCCGGCGGGCGGCGTGTAACATCCGCTAGCCCGCTATCGCCCTGATAAGCAAGCCCGTTTCCCCGAGACTTTTGATATCTTAAGGGCGAGTTGAGTTGGCTTCCGGCTGACCTTGCACTTGAAGGCTTGCTGGCCGGTTGGCTCAACAAAATGAAGGAGTTCCGATGATGCCCCTCGATGCCCCACTAGAATCTTCTCGCCGCCACTTCCTGCGCAGTTCGGCGGCTGGCGCGGCGGTCGCACTCGGCCCGTCCTGGCTGCCGGCATTGGGAGCCACAGACAAGGTAAACGTAGCTTGGATCGGGACCGGCACCCGTGGAAACTACCTCATGGACATGTTTTATGACGGCGGCGCGGCCTCCATGGGCAACGTTGTAGCGATTTGCGATGCCTACCAGGGTTATCAGCTGCGGTCCAAGGATAAAGTTGCTTCAAAGGAAGGAAAGAATCCGAAGATCTACGCCGACTACCGAGAGCTGCTGGCCGATTCCAGCATTGATGCCGTGGTGATCGCCACACCGGAGCACCTGCACTATCCGATGGCTATGGCCGCCATCGCGGCAAAGAAGAATATTTATCTCGAGAAACCGCTCGCGCACACCATTGAACAGGGAGAAGAACTAGTCAAGGCAGCGAATGCTTCCGGCAAGATTGTGCAGGTTGGTACGCAGAATCGCAGTAACACGCTGTACCAAAAGGCCAAGGATATGGTTGACCAGGGCATGATCGGCAAAGTGCATTATGTGCGTGCCTTCTGGTATCGCAACGACGTGCCCGAGAAACCCATCTGGCGGTATGCGATTCCCAAAGATGCCAGCCTCGAGAACACAGATTGGAACCGCTTTCTTGAAGGCGCCCCGAAGCGGGCGTGGGATCCGCAAAGGTTTTATCAGTGGCGGCTGTATTGGGATTATTCCAGCGGTATCCCGACAGACCTGCTGGTGCACCAGACCGATATCACGAACTTCGTCTGCGGCAAGACGACCCCGCTCTCCTGCGTCGCTTCGGGCGGCGTTTACCGGTGGGTAGACGACCGCGACTGCCCAGACACCTTCAGCGCCGTCTACGAGTATCCGGACAGGTTCCATATCCTGTACAGCAGCTACTTTGGCAACGAACACTACGGGTATGGCGAGCAGTTCATGGGCGACGAAGGCACAATCGAGGTGAATAGCCGCCAGCACCTCTATTTCTATCCGGAACTCTACACCAATCAGTTGCGCAAAGGCGGCCATCCCGATTTGATTCCGGCGGCGGTGCGCGCTCGCAAGCCGGAAGAGATTCATTTAGAGGGCAACGACAATAAAGCCGTCCAAGCGCACATGAAGAACTGGATGGAGGGCGTGACTGCGCACGGACATGTTATCGCTCCGCCGCAGATGGGCCAGCAGGCTGCCATTGGTGGCCACCTGGCAACCCTGTCTTTCAAGAACCAGAAGAAGGTCCTATGGGACGATGCCGCGCGGAAGTATAGTTTCGCCTGACTTCCGTGAATATCTCGCTTTCAAACAGGACTGCGCTCGTAACCGGCTCTGGCCGTGGCATCGGGCGGGCTATTGCGACCTTACTTGCCGAGGCCGGCGCTGCGGTTGTTTTGTCGGACGTCGACGAGACTGTGCTGGCCGAAACCAAGGCAGCGATTGAAGCATCCGGCGCTCGCGTAACTGCCGTTGCGGGCGATCTTACCAAGCACGGGTCCCCGGGCCACCTGGTCAACGTGGCGGTTGAAAGGTTCGGATCGCTGGACATTATCGTCAACAACGCCGGCTACACCTGGGATAGCGTCATCCAGAAGACGACCGACGAACAGTTTCAGGCGATGCTCGAGATCCATGCCGTTACGCCTTTCCGCATTCTGCGTGCCGCCTCACACTGGATCCGCGAAACGGCGAAGAAAGAGTCTGCCGAAGGGCGCACAGTCATGCGCAAAGTAGTTAACATCACTTCCATATCAGGCCTGGAAGGCAATGCCGGTCAGGCCGGGTATGCGGCGGGCAAGGCGGCGGTGGTCGGGCTGACGAAGACGCTCGCCAGGGAGTGGGGGCGCTATAACGTGACGGTGAACGCGGTGGGCTTCGGCCTGATCGATACGCGACTGATTAAGCCGATGGACGATCCAGAGACGAACATCGAAGTCGGCGAGCGCCAGGTGCGCGTTGGCATGCAGGCTCAAGCGCGAGACATGGCGGCGAAGGAGATTCCGCTGGGCCGTCTGGGCACACCAGAAGACGCAGCCAAGGCCGTGTTCTTCTTTTGCTCGCCGTTATCTGACTACGTGACCGGTGAAGTTCTGGTCTGCAGCGGCGGCTTTCACCTTTAGCCGCTACTTTGTGAGAACCAGTTTGCTAACCACGCCTGTCACCGATGGCATGCCGGCCTTCACCACGTAATACACCGTGGCGTTTTTCCCGATCCTGGTTCCGCAGCTAAACGTGAAGTTGCCGGTTTCATTGGCACTCTCGATCTGAATGTCGTTAGGACCCGTGATCAGAAAGATCAGCTCGCCCGAGGTGGTTTTCAAATGCAGGCGCCAGTCTTTGCCGTTGCAATCGATGTAGGCCAGCTCACCGTCGGCATGCTGTTGCCCTTCGCGCCGAAGGCGATTCAGCAAGCCGGCGGGTACTGGGTCGTCCTCCTGGGTTGCCGTGTCGCTTTTCAGAGTGTTGCTGCCGGTTTCCGACGGCGGACTATCGCTGGGCTGTGCCGCTTGGTCGCGCTGCGATTGCTTGAGTAGGTCCCGCTTCGCGAATTCCGCCAGAAACTGTTGAGCCGTCTGAGCTTGGGTTTCGTTCTTCGCGTACTTTTTGGCGAGCTCCCAATCCTTGCGCGATTCAACCTCATCACCCAGCCGCAGCTTTGCGTATCCGGCTGCCGAATAGAAAAGGTAAGCCATCTCCGGCTTTACCGTTTTCACCTCGGCGAACTGTTTCAGAGCGGCGGCATACTTCTGATCGTCGACCAAAGCCGCACCCAGCCGGACATGCGTTTCCGAATCTTCGGGCTTCAGCTCGGCCACGCGCTGAAGCATCGGAATCAGATTCTTCGACGGGCCGCCCAAGCGGTACTTGACGGCCATGCAGTTATTCAGCATCTGAACATTCTTGGAGCCCAAGGTAAACGCACGTTCGCAGTGTTCGGCCGCGCTCTTCAGGTCTTGGCTTTGCCACGCCAGGTCAAACCAAGTCTCCTCGACCAGCGGCTGGTCTGCATATTCCGCTGAAAGATGCGTTAACGCCTCCTTAGCCGGGCCCAGCCGGTTCACACCAATTAGGAGATCCGCCAACGTGAGCCGCAACTCCAGATCATCTGGTGCAGCGACCTCCGTCTCCAGGTCCAATTTCTCGAATTTCACATTGACCAGACTGACCCGGACCGTGTTTCCCGTCATGTAGTGCCGCAGGTCGTCCATCACCGCGTGGGCGTCCTTTCCATAGACCGAGAGCAACGCCGCATCCGCAGTCGTGCCATGGTTCACAGCTGTGAGAAACTCCGGAAACTTGGGGCCGTACGAGGCAGAGAGCATGAGCATGTGTGTCAATAGCCAGCTTTCGGAGTAGAAGACGGTCATCTTGTCCTTCTCGTTGTAGTAGGCCGAATTTGGGCCTACCGCAAACAAGGCCGGCAGTTCCAACCAGTTGGTGTGCTCCAAGACCTGCAGCCGCCCCTCGATCGGCCTGCCGACCATGGTCTTGTCGCCGTGCGCTTCCAAGGTTGAATACACGTCAGCAAGACCTTCATTCAGCCATACCGGGAACTTCAATCCGGCGTGTTCCACCACGAGATGCGTGTATTCGTGGGCGGCGGCCATGAAGTGCGCCTCCTCGACGTCTCCCATCACGATATAGTCGTGGCTCTCGTCCTTCAGATAGAACGCCACGGCCCCTTCGTTCAAGCGGTAGGGCTTGTAATCCTTTTCGCCGCGAAACGCCACAATCCGAACTCGCGTCTCAGATGCGCTCGGCTCTTTGGGATTGCGAGTCGCCTGCCGGAAGAAACTGCGTACCTGCTCAAACCGCTGCAGCGCCTCTTTGGCGCGGTTCTCACCGTTGGGGGTGAACATCTCGAAATGGGGAGTAGAGAGCTTGATCCATTTGTCCTCCGCATGCAGCGAAAGGCAGGAGGGTAAGACGAGCAGTAACAGAATGATGGCGCGGTGCATTGTTGCTACCAGGATCGCCCCGGAATCGTTGGCTGTCGAAAAGAGGCTTCAGCCGCTGTTACTATCTTGACTGGTCGAAATCGGCTATAGCGTGAGCTGATTTTCTCCCGGGTGCAGTTCATGCCGCTGGCCATGCCAAATGAATTCTCCCGGCGTTCCGGCGGGTAGCTTCACGTGAGCGCTCAGCTTGCCTTGATTCAACGTTAACTCGACTTCGATGGCGCCCTTCGGGTGCGGCACGGATGCGCGCAAGTCGTGCAGCTTTCCCAGATTCGGCGCGATGCGGACCCGTGTATAGCCTGGCGCGGCGGGCTCGATACCGGCAACCGTCCGGAATATCTCGAAGTTAGGACTTGCTCCCCAGGCGTGACAGTCGGACCGCACATCGGGCCCTGACCACTCGGCCCAAGTAGTCAATCCATCCGCGAGCATTTCGCGCCACGGCCCTAACTGTTCCAGATAGCGGTCGCCGAGGCCGGCCTCACGCAGAGCGGCATTCACGTAGGCGCGGTAATAGATCGTTGCCTGCGCAAGTGACTTGTCCGAGAGTGTCTTCTCCATCAGCGTGTGCGTTTGATCGGCGGGCAGTAAATGAGCGAGCACCGCCAGCGTGTTGGCGTGCTGCGAGAAGGTCCGGTGTGAAGGTTGATCCGCGAACAGGCCGCGCCCTGTGTCCCAATCCGTCAACAGAATAGTGGTCTTCAGTTGGTCCGCGGCGGCTTGATATTCGCTAGCGAGTGCTTTCCCGCCGAAGGTGCCTTCCAGTTCGGCGGCCCAGCGGTAAGCCAGCAGTAACTGCAGATCAAGCTCAGCCGATGACGATCCGTCTGCTTCCGCGGGCGCTTCCCCATTCGGCCAGGCCTTTACCCAATCGACGTAGTTCCACCAAGGCATGCTCTTCAAGGAACCGTTGGGCTTCTGGTAATGCTGATAAAAGGAAAGCACCGCTTGCACGCCCGGCAGCATGTCCTTTACGAAGGCAGGGTCATCGACGTGCATCCAATAGTCATGCACCATGCCGATCCACCACAGCGAAAACGGTGGAATGTACTGGGGCAGATAGCTTGGTGCGCGGCTGAGTGTGGCTCCTTCCGCCGTCCGTGACGAGTTCAACAGCCCAATTCCATTTCGCATCAGCCGCGCATCGCCGGTCATATAGAGCGACACCATCATTTGTATGCGCGCGTCGCCGGCGTACTGCAACTGCTCATAGTACGGGCAATCCATGTAGGTCTCATGAGCACAGAGGCGCGCCGTGTGGAAACCGGTTTTGAGAATCTTATCGATATCCTGCTGCGCAGCGGCGTCGGTGGTTGCGAACTGGGCGGCAGCGCGGAACGGATAGCCGGTGTAGATATCGCGCAAGCTTGAAATGGTTACGGGGTCGTCAAAGGCCATCACGTCCAATTCGATATAGCGATAAGTGCGCCAGAAGCGAGGTGCGAACACCCGGTTCTGGCCGCCGTCCGACAAAAACACATCCTCGTAGCCGTAGAACTGCTTCCCGTCTACTTCATTGCGGTTGCCTTTGTCGGCCGGCGCCTGCCGCGAGCCCTTCCGGATGTACAGCGTCTCGGCGTAGCGGAGTTTCACTTCCGCCTCTTTACCGCCGCTGAGCGTCAACTCTGGGAAGGCGGTGGTCAACTCGCCTCGGTCCAGCAAGTAGCGCACGTGCGCGCCTGCCGGCACAATTATCGGGAAACCACTTGCGGGAATCACCGGCGACTTCGTATCTAAGATCGGGACGTGGAAGCCAATGGATGAATCCCGTATCCGCCATTGGCTGCCGGCCGTCATTTCCATCGGCGGAATCTCGCGCGGCACCAGCATCCATCGGTTCGGTCCGTCGCGCGAATCACGCGGCGAGCCATGACTCCCTCGCTGAGCTTCCTTCCAGGCCGAGTCGTTGTACCCCGGCTTTTCCCAGTTCCACGGATAAGCCTGTCCATCTACCTTTTCATTCGCCGCAATGGCATGGTACCCGGTGATTTGATCCGGGGCGATTGGCACCGGCGTATAGGCTGTATCGATCAGATACTTCCAGGTCTTATCGGAATTCACGACTGCGTTTTCGGGCTGGTCAGCCTGTAGCAAGAAACCGGTTTCGTTGGTCACCTGCGCGATCGCCTTGTAGGGCCCATCGTTCCAAACCACGGCCGCCAGCACATTTTTTCCGGCGTGCAAGTGGGACGCTATGTCCACCGTTTCATAGCGCCAGTGTGTCAAGTCACCGCGGGCCGGGCCCCAGGCGACGCGCTCGCCATTAACGAATAGTTGGTACCGGTTGTCGCCAGTTACGTGTATCACGAACTGCGCAGGTACAGCCGGCAGATCAAATGTACGGCGGAAGTGGTACACTCCGTAGTCCTGCAGGGAAACGCCGGGCGGCGTAATCCAATAAGCGGGCCAGGCCTTATTTACCAAATCGAGGCTATCGGCGGCCATCAAATTCAAGCTCACGAAGAGCAGGCCGGCCGCGAGCGCGCAGCGCTTCATCATTTCATCTCCCCATCTGCCATCGCGAATCGATAGGTTCCAGATCCCACTTCCAGCGTCGCGCGGTCTTCGGCGTCGGTGAAGTTGAGAATGCCCGCCGGCTTCGTCCCAGCGCTGACTGGCCGCCCTGATTCGGAGATCTGAGGATTCGCGAGCTTCAACTTCGGCAACACGACCGTCGCTGTCGCACCCACAGGCACGGTGACACTCAGTTCGTAGCCGGTGTCGACGCGCTTCCAAGCAGAACTCGAAACGCCCAGCGGCGTTTCGGTGGATGCCGAGGCCCACTTCAAATCGTGGACCAGATGCGGTTCAATCAGGATCTTGGCGTAGCCAGGCGCAGCCGCGTTCAGACCGGCCAGCGTGCGATAGAAGAATGTGCCCGCACTCGCAAACATGTGGTGGTTGTGCGAATTCATTTCGGGGCCGGTCCGTTCCTGCCAAAGCTCCCATAGGGTTGTCGCCCCATGCGACAGCATGAATCCGTAGCCGGGATAATCGGGCTGCGTCAACACATCGTAAGCAAGGTCCGCATCGCCATGGCTTGAGAGCACCGGGAACAGGTACTTCGTCGCCAGGATGCCCGTCGTGAGGTGAACGTTGTGATAGTAGTTCAGATCGTTCAGCAAGTAGCCGTAGACGCTGCCGCTGTCCTTCTTGGGAGGAACAGCAGCATACAGAGCGAGCACCTGCGCGGCTTGTGAACCGGGTTCATAAAACCCATCGGCGGTGAAGTACTTCTTGTGGAATGCCTCGCGCGCTTCCACGGCATACTGGCGGTAGGTATCCGCATCGGCCTTCTTACCGAGCACATCGGCCGCCATGGCAACGGTCTCCGCGCTGAGGATGTAGGAAAACGTCGCGGCCATTTTCTTCGGTATGCGGTCAATTGCCACCCAATCGCCGAAGTATTCGTAATCCAGGATTCCATCGGGAGCGTGCTTATGCAGGAAATCGGTCCAAGCTTTGATGCCGTCGTAGTTTTCCTTCAGCACTCGCGTGTCGCCGTAGTTCTGGTACATGAACTTCACCAGCAGCGGGTAGACCAAGCCCCAGGACGGGTCGCCCACGCGGTTCAATCCGAACTTGCCGACAAACGGGATGGTGTTGGGCACTTCTCCTTCGGTGCCTTGCGAATCGTGGATATCTCGCAGAAAGTTCGTATAGAACGCTGCCATGTCGAAGTTGAACATGGCGGTCTCGGCTGAAAGGTGGGCGTCGCCGGTCCAACCCAGCCGTTCGTCGCGCTGGTCGCAATCGGTGGGGATGCTAGCGAGGTTGGTCTTGATGCTCCAGGCAAAGGCGTGCTGCAGGTCGTTCAACAGCGGCTTGGATGAAGCGAAGTTGCCGATGGTCCGCACGGCGTTGTGAACTTCGCGACCGCGAATCGTTTCCAAGCTTGGCGTGCCGGGGTAGCCCGTCAGTTCCACGTAGCGGAATCCGTGATACGTGAAGTGGGCCTCGTACTCCTCTTCTTCTCCGGCGCCCTTCAAAATGTACAAGTCGGTTGATTTGGCGCTACGCAGGTTCTCCACATTGATGGTTCCGTCGGGGTTCTCCACTTCCGCATACCGGATACGAACCTTCGTGCCCGCGGGGCCAGTCACCCGGAGCAGTGCCCAGCCGCTGAAGTTCTGGCCGAAGTCATATACGTAGACGCCGGCAGCAGGCTCAGACAACTTGTGTGGGATCAGCGTGTCCACTACTTCAATCGGCGGCATCGATTCCGACGAGAGCGTCACACCCGTCAAGGTTGCAACCGTACACGCTACACCGCCTTCGCCGAACCAGTTGCGATCCCAGCCGTCCATTTCCAGCCTCGCATCATAGGTTTCGCCGTCATAGATGTCGTCCATCACAATCGGACTGCTCATCGCGCGCCAGTCGGCACCCGAGGTAAAGATAAAAGGCGTTCCATCCTCGTACTCGCCCTCGAGTTGCAAGATGAGCTTCAAGGTGGGATCGTACATCTTGCCGTACCAGGCACGCCCCAGCAGTGCCGCCAGGGAATTAAAACCAGGCTGCACAAGGCTGGTCACGTCATAGGTGGAGTAAAGAACGCGCTTGGTGAAATCAGTCCAGGCCGGGTCCAGCACCCGGTTTCCCACACGCTGACCGTTGATATGCAGCTCGTAGTAGCCGGTTGCCGCTACGAATACGCGCGCACGCTTCACAGGCTTTGCCAGATCAATCGCGTTGCGCAATAGCGTACCGCCGGTGATCCACTGCGCTTTCCAATCACTCGGTTTCAACAGGCCGGTGCTAAAAGTCGCGGGACGGCTCCACTGACTCTCTTTTCCGTTGGCATGCCAATAGCGCACGCGCCAGAAATAAGCATGGTCGGATATCAGCGGCTGGCCTGCGTATTCGACTTGGTTCGATGCTCCGGAGATGACCTTGCCGGAATCCCATGCATCGGCCTTCGCCAAGTCGGGTAACGAAGCGACTTGAACCTGATACGCGGTTTGTTTCTGATCGCGGTCGCTGTGATTCAGGATCCACGCCAGCCGTGGCGCGCTGACATCAATCGCCACAGGATTCTCCAGATATTCAACCCGCAGATGCGATGGAGGAAGCGGCTGCGCGAATAATGCCGAGGTGGCGCAGGATATCGCAGAGAGGAATAGCAGCGTTTGACGTAACAAAGCAGGCTCCGGAGATAGCGGTCACGAGGATGTTACTACACCGGCATGGCAGCTAACATCGGCCACACATGCTAGACCGCGCTTGAACCTGGCTTGCATCGACACTTGCCCGGTAAGCAGATCAAGCGAGAGATGTCGGAAGGGAGCTAGGAAAAGGTGAGGGGGGCTGCTTCAAGGCAACGTAGGCTGCGGGGAAGGAATCGGGCAGGTGAGTTCGATTGTGGCGAAATGAGGAAGGAGGGAGCGGCTTGCGGGCTGACGCTATTTGCCTTACTCCCTCCCCGGGACATTACTGGTTTACGCTGAGCGCAGGCCGCGTGGGTGCGGTCTTCATCGTGTAGTTGCTCGGTACTGTGAACAGCGATGCCTGCGGGGGACCCTGCTGAATATTGGTCATCTGGAATACCAGCGTGCCGGAGCGCGGGTCGCTATGTTTGCGATAAATCACGGTCTGCAACACGGCCGAATACCAACTCTCCGTCGTATCGACAATAGCTTGAGCATTACCAACGGTGTTGGCGGGAATTGTGCGCGTCGTCAAAGTTCCAGTCAAGTTCAGACCCGCCGGTAGACTCAGGCTCGGATCCGGACTCGTCAGCGGAGTTTTCTGAACGTTAGCGCTATTTGCGGCCTGTCCTTTGCCTTGTCCCTGATGTGTTCCCGCATAGGGTTTCTGCGCCGTGTGCAGGGCATGCTGGACGGCCGTACTGGTGGATGGGTCAAGCGTGTAGGCAAAGCCCGCCACCGGGTCGGTGATGAAGATCATAATCTTGGGACCGGTGCTCGACGACCATGGGCCCAGCCGGTTCACGGTCCGCTGCGTCCAAGTCCGCCCCTGGGCGTCGCGCGCAAACTGGCTCGTACTTGAATTATTGATGGTGTTTCCATCCGGCAGGGTTTGCGTAGTCGTGGTCTGCAGCGTTGCCGAGAAAGGCGCACCGGTCACCACCGGTTCGCGCGGGCCGCCGAAAGGGCCTTCGCCAAATCCTCCACCCGGCCCAAAGCGGCCGCGTGGTCCCTGTGCCACGGCCCCTAGGGCAAACAACCCGACAACCACTGCTCCAACGTAAATTGATTTCATTTCTTTGATCCTTATCGAAGTCAAATCCTTGCCACTAATCCCTAATGCTTCACGACCTCAGCCGCGTTGACCAGCCGAATTCCCTGAGGTTGCCCATCGAGTCCTAGAAGGAGGTCGGCATCCACCCAGCTGTTCTCCGCGTAGGCGCCGAGCGGAATAATGCCCTCGTTGGCCAGCGCGGAAACCGGCATCTGGACTCTGACAATTTCCTCTTCGCCTTCAGCCAACGCCACTCCGGAATACGGCAACGGAATGAAGCTCCGCTCAGGTTCGTCCATAACTTGCTGGTTGGCAGCAGAACTTGTTGCGGCCGGCTGGGCGGTGCGCCTGACCGGGTTCCACAGTTGGCCCAGGTGTGCACGCACAGGCGGGAGAGTGAACGCAAAAGCGAGCGACGCCGCGAGTGCAGCGACACCGCCCCACTTCCACCAAGCAGGCGCTTCTTGCCTCACCAGCATGGAGTGTACAGGCCCGCGGTGCTCCAAAATGCTCATGAGCCGCTGTCGCGCGTTTGCTGGAACGATGGGCTCGTGCTCCAACACCAAGTCCTGCACACGCTCGGCAACGTCAGCCCATTCGCGCCTCTTCTGGCGGCACACGGCGCACATCGCCAGGTGCCGCTCCGCAAACAAGCGCTCTGCTGGAGTCAATTCGTCATCAACCGCTCGTGCAATAAGATCCTCAGAGAGGTGAACGGCGTGCGTCATAAACTCTCCTTTACCTGGTTAATTCCTCGCTGTATATGCTCACCCACCGTCGAAGTGGAGAGTCCCAACACCTCTGCAATTTCGCGGTACTTCAACCCTTGCGACCGCAGGACCAGACAGCGCCGCTGCGCTTCCGGTAGCCTTTTGAGAGCAGCCTCGAGTGTTTGCAGCTGCTGACGGGCCTGAAGGAGCTGTTCCGGGGTATCCCTCCGGTCCACAATCTGGCTGGCGGATCCGGTTTCCTCAATCGCCTCCGTCCAGCGATTCCGCGCCGCCTGCATCTCACTAACCGCCAGGTTATGCACCACTCTGTACAGCCATGCGCGCAGGTTTGTCCGCTCACCTGCCGACCGCAAATGCTGGTGCAGCCTTAGGAATGCTTCCTGGACAAACTCTTCCCCAGCCTCCGGCCTCACGCCAAGAAACATCAGATAACGGCGGAGCGGGACTTGCTCTCGATCGTACAAATCGAGCAAGAGCTTCCTATCCTGCATCGATTCCTGCGTAGCGTCCGAAGCCCAGGAACCTTCGACGTTCGGCGCTGAAGTGACCTGCATCGATGAAATCCGTATTCAGCAGGTGCAGGCGGGCCGCCGAGGGTCCCCTTGAGGGGTTACGGCCGCCTGTACTCTGCTGTCTCGCATGTCTGTAACCATGAAACTGATTTCGGGGTCGCTTTTCCGGCCAATCCGTTACTTTTCGCCCCATTCTGCTCCTGCCGCCCGGGTTTCACTCATCAAAG
>CAVUCO010000032.1:0-71623 GCA_963740005.1 uncultured Acidobacteriaceae bacterium
GTAGTCGGTGTAAAGGGCTCGAAGCGGTTTAGGAGCGGCCATGTATTGAGAGTTTCTCCGTTGAATCAGGCCAGGCAGCTTTGATCGAAATACGGACCAAGCGCCCGGCGCCATAGGGTTTTATAACGGCTTCGGGGCAGAAATGCGACTACAGAGGACTCAGATCCCTCGAAACGGGAGCTGGCCGTCATCGCCTTCCCGGGCGTGTCAAAAATGCCGAACACTGCAGACCCACTTCCTGTCATTTGCGCCGGTTTGGCGCCCAACCGCCGCAGTTTCCGCACCAGTTGCCGGAGTTCCGGGTGTCTTCGAAAAACTACTGGTTCAAAATCGTTTTTGAGTGGGAGCAGCGCGAGTCTGGACGAACTCAGCCCCCATACGACGGCCTGAAACTCTCTCAGCATATGGGACTCCTCCAGCGATGTCAACGCGTTCGTAACATTCGGCAGCGGGTCCGATTCGGGCTCGCCAGAAGCGTCCCGATTCAAAGCGCGATACGCTTCCGCTGTCGAAACATGGACCCCGCTCACGACCACCACTGCCGGGAGCGCCGGCAGGTCCGGCAGGGGATATAATTCTGTCCCGCGCCCCATTCCCACGGCGGTTCCACCGCATAGAAAAAAAGGGACATCGCTACCCAGCTGAGCGCCGATCCGCGCCAGTTCGGCAGTGGAAATCGGCTTTCCTGCCAAGGCCGGCAGCGCCATCAACACCGCCGCCGCGTTGCTCGACCCCCCACCCAGCCCGGCGCCCATAGGAATATGCTTTTCGAGTACAAACCGAACCCGGGCCGTCAGCCTTAGGTGGTCCAGCACTGCCCTCGCCGCTCGGACCACCAGATTGTCAGGAATGTCTATGGAGCTATCCAGCAGAATCTCGGTTTTCCGGGCACGTTCAAACTGAATCGTCAAGTCGTCCTTGAGGCTGATGGTTTGAAAAACCGTCCTCAGTTCGTGATAGCCGTCAGCCCTTTTGTTCCCGACACGCAGGTCGAGGTTCAGCTTGGCGAAAGAGGGGACTCGTGCCCGAGCCGGCGAGCCTGCCGTCGATCTGGCTTTAGGCGCAGCGGGTGAGGGAATCTTGGGCACGGCGATGACCCTAGTACTGGATCAACGAGTGCAAGTCGTAGCCCTTGAGGCGATCGCGTCCGTGCAAGAACGAGAGTTCGATGACGAAGCCCAGCCCGATGACGTTCGCTCCAGTCCCTCCACCAATTTCGCCACAGCGGAAGCCGTGCCGCCGGTGGCGAGGACGTCGTCGATGATCAGCACATTTTCGCCGGGCTGGATGGCGTCGGCATGGATCTCGAGGATGTCGGTTCCGTATTCCAACGCGTACTCGATACTACGCACTGCCGCCGGTAGCTTCTTCGGCTTGCGCACCGGCACGAAGCCCGCGCCGTGCGCCAAGGCCATGGCGGGCGCGAAGAAGTAGCCTCGCGCTTCAATCCCAACCACGATGTCGATGGCTCGGCCCCTGTAGTGGGTTTCCAGCGCATCAATGGTCTCGCGAAAGCCCGCTTTGTCCCGCAGCAGAGTTGTGATGTCGTAGAAATTGATTCCGGGCTTAGGGAAGTCCGGCACTTCGCGGATGAGCCGTTTCAGATGATTCATGAGTTCCTGCCCGTTCGCGGCCGTCCGAAGGTCAGCAGGGTTCGAAACAGTCTGAACTGCCGGGCGGAATCCGCATTGGGCACAGCCCGCGGGACGCCTCGATTGTAGCAAGCGAACCCTTCCTGCCCTCCGTGGGATTCCTTCGAAAAAGCAGTGCCTCAAACCACCCTCTGTCGCGCAGGCATAATAGAAGCATCATGCGTCGAACTGCTCTATTCCTGCTCGTGACCCTTTTCGCCGCCGCGTTCGCTGTCGCTCAGAGTGACACCAAAACGAACTACGCCGGCCAGTGGCGAATGATCAAGGACAAAAGCGACTTCGGCACGTTCACCGCGCCCGATACGATGGTCCGCACCATCGATCAGCAGGACGTAACAATCAACGTCCATACGTCCCAGACCGGCAAGGCCGGCAAGAGCAGCGCCGACGTCACCTACTACACCGACGGCCGCGAATCCATCAATGAAGTCCGCGGGCGGGAATCGAAGAGTCACTGCTTCTGGGATGGAAGTGTGCTGGTGATTCGGACTCTCGCGAAGGCTTCAAACGACGCACCGATCGAGACCGAAGAACGCTGGGAGCTTTCCACCGACGGCAAAATCTTAACGATGACGAGCCACCTGGAAACCGGTATTACGCAACACAACTTCAAGTTGGTATGTGAACGAGTGGAGAAGTGAAACCGGGCTCAACACGCCACCTAACCTTCAAACCCCTTAGTCGCTGCGCGCTTCAGGCGGTCGCGTATCCCCGCCCACGCATCGCTTACGGGCGGCTCGCATAGCGCAATCCAATCCCATCCCTCGGCATCGGCTTCGTGTAGGGCTGCATATAAACGTGCCGCATAAGCGGCTGGTTCGGATGGCATTTCCAGAATGCGTCCCCTCCCCTTTGGTTCCGGCTGGCCCTTAGCCAGCAGCACCAAGGGCGTCCTCGGCGCATAGTGCCTGCTGTACATACCCGGTGCCGCGAACCCTGGTAACGTACCTTCGGCCACCGCCTGCTGAACTTGCCCGGAGTCCTGAACTCTCCAAGCGACGCCTGTCGCTGCTTCCAAATCGGCCTGCGAAATCATGCCCAGCCTAAGAACCGTTGGGTGTTGTTCCGCCAGTGAAACCACGGTCGACTCAATTCCGATATGCGTCGCGCCTCCATCCAGAATCAGATCCACCGCACTGCCCAGACCCACGCGCACATGCTCGGCTGTGGTCGGCGAGATCTGCGTGAATCGATTGGCGCTCGGCGCGGCAATAGGCACACGCGCTCTGCGGATTAACCCCAGCGCGACCGGATGCGAAGGGATTCGCACCCCCACGGTGTCCAAGCCGGCCGTCACAATGTCAGGGATCTCTGCAGCCTTGGGCAGTACCAGGGTTAGTGGCCCTGGCCAGAATCGCTCCGCAAGCTTCTGCGCCAGCACTGGCCATTCAGCCGTCACTTGCCGGGCCATGATAACGTCCGCAACATGGACAATCAGCGGGCTGGTCGCCGGTCGACCCTTCGCATCGTAGATTCGCTGGACGGCCGCTTCATCCAGAGCATTCGCACCGAGACCGTAGACGGTTTCGGTCGGAAAAGCAACCAGCCGGCCGGCGCGGATCAGTTTGGCCGCCAGCGTTAGTTCTGTGTCGCTCGGATCCATTGAAATTCCGTCGCCGTAAGGACTAAGCGACGCTAGTCGATCAGGTCGTCTTTGCCTGCTTCGCCGGCCAGCTTGCCGGTCTTTCGCCAGACCAGATAGGCGTGCGTCAGGCTGTCAATATCGCCGTCCAATACACGGTCGACATCCCCGATGGAAAGCTTTGTCCGCAGGTCCTTCACCAGCCGGTAGGGCGCCAGCACATAGTTGCGAATCTGACTGCCAAAGTTGATCTCGAGTTTCGTATCTTCCAGTTTGCGGTCAGCGACGCGCTTTTTATCCAGCTCGTATTCGTAGAGCTTGGCCTTCATCTGCTTCATCGCGCTTGCGCGGTTCTTATGCTGGCTGCGCTCGTTCTGGCACTGCACCACCAGGCCGGTGGGCAGATGGGTGAAGCGTACGGCGGATTCGGTGCGGTTCACGTGCTGACCTCCCGCACCGCTAGCCCGGAAAACGTCGATTTTCAGATCCTCGGGTTTGATCTCAATGTTGATATCGTCGTCGATCTGTGGGTAGATAAACACGGAGGCAAAAGATGTATGCCGCCGTGCGTTCGCGTCGAACGGCGAGATCCTCACCAGCCGGTGAACACCGGCCTCCGACTGTAGCTGGCCGTAAATGTTGTCTCCGCCGTTGATTTCGAAGGTGGCAGACTTGATGCCCGCGCCTTCGCCTTCGAGCAGATCGGTCACTTCGACCTTGTAGCCGTGCCGCTCCGCCCAGCGCAGATACATGCGCATCAGCATCTCAGCCCAGTCCTGGCTCTCCGTGCCGCCCGCTCCTGGGTGAATGGTAACGATCGCGTCCCGGGCGTCATTGGGTCCCGAGAGCAGCATCCCGGTTTCAAGCTGTTCCAGCTTCTTGGTGAGCGCATCCATTTCGCGCTCAATATCGGGAGTAACCGCTTCTCCTTCTTTGCCCAAGTCGAACAGCGTGTCGATGTCGGAGGTTGTGGATCGCAGGGAAGCCTCCTGCGCAATCGATTCCTCGACGCGCTTGCGTTCCTGCATTGTCTTTTGGCTTGTTTCGGGGGAATTCCAAAAGTCCGGCGAAGAGATAATCGCTTCGAGGTCTTTCAGCTTCTGTTGCTTGCCGGGCGCGTCAAAGATAGCTCCGCACAGCGTCAGCCTGCTGCCGGAGCGTAACGTACTCTCTTTCCAGCTCTTCTAGAGTCATTGAACTCAGTGTAGCGGAGCACCAAATCGAGATATGCTTCGTCAGTGCCTGTTTTTCATCCGCACGGAGTCTAAGGATGCCTAATCTCACGCGGAGGACCTTGCTGAAGAGCGCTGCGTCCTTGGCCCTTGCCGCCTCGACAGCATCCAAGGGCCGCTCGACGACTCTGCCCAGCCCACCGCTCACTGTCTTACCCTATGGCGCCGTTACCCTCCTGCCTGGCCCGCTTAAGCAGCAGTTCGACGAGACCCATTCCTTCTTTCTGAACCTCAGCGAGGATCGGCTTCTGAAGATCTACCGCCAGCGCGCCGGACTTCCAGCGCCGGGCGAGGACATGGGCGGCTGGTACGACGACTTCTGCCCAGGCGCTTCCTTCGGCCAGTATGTTTCCGGTCTCGCTCGATTCGCCGCGGCCACCAATTCCGAACCAACTCGCGCCAAAGTGAAGCGTCTGGTGCGCGGTTATGCCGAGACCTTGGACCCCTCCGGTAAGTTCTTCGCCGACCTTCGCTATCCGGGCTACACCTATGACAAGCTAGTCTGCGCGCTGCTCGATGCGCATTCCTGGGCTGGTGATGAAACCGCCTTCTCTGTTCTCTACGCCACCACCCGCGCCGCGAAGCCGCACATGCCCGATCATGCGCTTACCGACGAGGAAAAGCAGCAGCGGCCTCACAAAGACGAGACCTATACCTGGGATGAGACTTACACCATGGCGGAGAATCTCTTCCTCGCGTATGAGCGCACCGGGGATCCGATGTTCCTCGACATGGGCAAGCGCTATCTTCTCGACCGCACCTTCTTCGACCCATTGGCTGAAGGGCAAGACGTGCTCCCAGGCCTGCATGCCTACAGTCACGTGAACGCGCTCAGCTCCGGTATGCAGGGCTATATGAAACTGGGCCACCCGAAGTACCTTCACGCGGTCAATAATGCCGTCAACCTGATCTGGAAGGATCAGAGTTTTGCAACCGGCGGCTGGGGACCGAACGAGGCCTTTGTCGAACCCGGCAAGGGCCAGCTCGGCGCTAGCTTGTCCAGCACGCGCCGCAGCTTCGAAACGCCCTGCGGGTCGTACGCGCACTTCAAAGTGATGCGCTATCTGCTGCTGCTCACCCAGGATGCGCGGTACGGCGACAGCATGGAGCGAGTCCTCTACAACACCATCCTGGGTGCGCTGCCGGTGCGCGAAGACGGCTCCAGCTTCTACTACTCCGACTACCACCACTCGGGTGTTAAGACGTACCGCAGAGACATTCCGGACGCAGTTTACCGATGGGACCACGATGCCAGGTGGCCATGCTGCTCCGGAACGCTGCCCCAGGTCGTCTCAGACTATACGATCAACGCTTACTTCCGCAGCGCCGACGGCATCTACGTGAACCTCTATGTGCCATCCCAGGTCACTTGGATGCAGAACTCAATCCGCTGCTCGCTCATACAACAGACGGCCTATCCAACCGACAGCCTGGTAACCATGCGCATGGAACTCGCCGAGCCGCAGGAATTCTCATTGCATCTTCGTATCCCGGCTTGGGCCGGCAACCAAACCTCCATATCCCTCAACGGCAACCGGCTGAAGGCAACGCCTGCACCGGGAACGTTCTTCCCCCTGCGCCGTAACTGGAAAGCCGGCGACTTGGTTGAACTGAACATAGAACAACCGGTGAGGACGGAAGCCGTCGATCTTCAGAATCCGGACCAAGTTGCGCTGGTGCGAGGTCCCCAGGTGCTCTTTGCGATATCTGCTCAACAGCCTCAGCTGAGACGTGAACAACTCGCCCGGCTGCAGCCCTTGAAAGCTCCGAACGGCGACTGGACTTTGGAACTCGGCCAATCGAATCTTATACTTAGGCCCTTCGCAACGATCCGGGAAGAGATCTACCAGACCTATTCGAAAGTCGAGAGCGACTAGGGCGCCGCCGCCCAAACCGGGTCGTTTTCCGCTATCATGAAGAAGAACTTTTGACGTCAGATTCACATCGGGATGGGTGTGTGCTCTCGCCACCCACCAGCGCCCTGTGCTCGCAAATCATTGGCACCGGGCAATGACATTCCCCTGCAATTCGTGCATTTGCCTCAATAGATCCCGCTGGAATCGTACTAACAACTAACACTCATGCCGGAAATCAAAGAAGACCCCTCGTTGGGCATCAATAGCTGGCTCCAAGACGAGCTCTCGCACCAATACAACTTCGATCGTTCCAGTGTCGATCAGGAATGGGCCGAATTCCTACAGCAGACCCCGCCTCAGAACGGCGGTTCTGCTCCAAGTGGCTCGGTTGCGGCGAATGGTGATGCGGCCGCGCCGGCTCCTGCTCCCGAGCCGTCAGCTCCCGCTGCAGTGCCCCCTCCTCAACCAGTAGCTTCCACGGCGGCGGCTGTCATCCAGGCTCCTGCCGCGCCGGTTGCCGCGCCACCCGTTCACGCGCCCTCCGTTCAAACGCCCTCCGTTCAGGCGCCACACGTTCCAGCGCCGTCCACAGCGGTCGCACGTCAGGAAGTCAAGACGGTGGGACCAGGGGACCAGTTAGTTCCGCTGCGGGGCGCCGCGGCGCGTATCGCCGAGAACATGGTGGCGAGCCTCGCTATTCCGGTGGCCACTTCGCAGCGCCAGATACCGGTACGCGTGATCGAGGAGAATCGCACTCTCATCAACAAGCAGCGGTCTTTGCAGGGCAAGGGAAAGATCAGCTTCACGCACATCATCGCGTGGGCGGTTGTGCAGGCGGCCAGGGCGAATCCTTCTCTGAATCATGCCTTCGCCGAGAACGGCGGTGAGTTGTTCCGCGTTGTTCGCAACTATGTGAACATCGGCCTCGCGGTCGATGTCGCCTCTAAGGATGGCTCGCGTTCGCTCAAGGTGCCGAACATCAAGAACGTGGATGGCATGAACTTCGCCCAGTTCTGCGCTGCTTACGACGACGTTGTTCAGCGCACTCGCAACAATAAGCTCCAGCTCTCCGATTTCGAAGGCACCACCATTTCTTTGACCAACCCGGGCACCGTCGGCACGCTCGGCTCTGTTCCGCGCCTGATGCCGGGCCAAGGGGCAATCATCGCGACCGGCGCCATCGACTATCCGGCCGAGTTCGCTGCCACCAGCGAAGAGGTCCGCAACATGCTCGGCCTGAGCAAGGTGCTGATGATCAGCTGCACCTACGACCATCGCATCATCCAGGGCGCGGAATCCGGCGCGTTTCTCGCCACCATGCAGAAGCTCCTGCAGGGAGCGGAAGGCTTCTACGACGGCATGTTTCGCGACCTGAAGATCCCGTATCTGCCCGTCAAGTGGGAGACCGATCAACACATCACGCCCCAGCGCTACGGGTCCGTGAATACGGATGTGGCAAAGGAAGCCGCGGTGATTCAACTGATCAACGCCTATCGCGTCCGCGGTCACCTCATCGCCAACACCAACCCGCTGGGCAGCGATCCGAGCTACCACGAAGAGCTGGATCCCTCCTCTTACGGCCTGTCGATCTGGGACCTCGATCGTCCATTCCTTTCGGGTGCGGTCAAGGCGCCCAGCGGCGCCATCGCCTCCTACATGCAGCCTTTCGAGAGCTTGCGTGAGATCCTCGATCGCCTCCGCACCACGTACTGTCATTCCACTGGCGTCGAATACATGCACATCCAGGATCCGGAACAGAAGCAGTGGCTGCAGGATCGCATGGAGAGCACCATGAACCAGTGGCCGCTCGATGCCTTCACCCGGACCCGGGTTCTCGACCGCCTGATCCAGGCCGAAGAGTTCGAGCATTTCCTTCAAACCCGCTTTGTCGGCCAAAAGCGCTTTGGGCTGGAAGGCGGCGAATCGACCATCGGCGTACTCGATGAGATTCTTGACTTGGCTGCCAACAACGACGTTCATGAATCGGTTATCGGAATGGCTCATCGCGGACGCTTGAACGTTCTCGCTAATGTCGTCGGTAAGTCCATGGTGCAAGTGTTCTCTGAATTCGAGGGCGAGCCGGATCCGGAGAGCGTGTGGGGTTCGGGAGACGTTAAGTATCACCTGGGCGCCAGCGGCATTCACACATCCAGCCTGGGCAAAGAGATTCTGGTTTCGGTAGCGTTCAATCCTAGCCATCTCGAAGCGGTCGATCCTGTGGTTGAGGGTTTGGTTCGTCCCAAGCAGGATCGGATCGGGGACACGGAGCGCGCCCGGGTGCTGCCAATTCTGATTCACGGCGACGCGGCATTTGCCGGTCAGGGCGTGGTCGCAGAAGTTCTGCAACTCTCGCAGTTGGAGGGCTACACCACGGGCGGCACGATACACATCATCATTAACAACCAGATCGGTTTCACCACCAACCCGATGGAAGGCCGCACGAGTGTCTATTGCACCGACATCGCCCGCGCGGTCCAGGCGCCCATCTTTCACGTCAATTCAGACGATCCGGACGCCTGCACTCGCGTGGCCCAGCTGGCGTATCAATATCGCCAGGAGTTTAAGCGCGATATCGTGATCGACCTGATCGGCTACCGGCGTCAAGGGCACAATGAGGCGGACGATCCCAGCTACACCCAGCCGGTGATGTATCGCAAGATCAAGAACACGCCGACGGCTGCCGTCCAGCAATCGGAGCGACTGATTCGCGAGAAGGTGGTCACCCAGCAGCAGGTGGAGACCATGCGCGCCCAAGTCCGGGCCGATCTCAATGATGTCTACGACCAAGCGAAGAACGCTCGCGAACAGTACGTCATGGAAGAGTTCTTCGTCATGCCCGAGGAACAGGTCAACACGCCGATTCCCTCGACGGCCGTCGATTACCCGACGCTGGCTCGCGTGATCGAAAGGTGCACGACACTGCCCGACGAGTTCCACTTACATCCCAAGCTGAAAGGCCTGGTTGATCGACGCCGCGATTCTCTGAATGGCGCCCCCATCGATTGGGGATTTGCCGAGATGCTCGCGTTCGGCACCCTGGTCGCCGAAGGTACACCCGTCCGTCTCAGCGGCGAAGACGTGACTCGCGGCACCTTCACCCAGCGCCACCTCGAGTTCTCCGACATCGACTCGGGCGAAGGCTACATTCCGCTCAAACACATCGACCCCAAGCAGGCCAAGTTTGAAGTCATCGACAGCCTGCTGAGCGAATACGCAGTGATGGGTTTTGAGTTTGGCTACAGCGTCTCCGACCCATTGACTCTCGTCATGTGGGAAGCCCAGTTCGGCGACTTCGTCAATGGCGGGCAGATCATCATCGACCAGTTCATCGTCTCCGCCGAATCGAAGTGGAATCAGCCCAGCGGCTTGGTCCTGCTGCTGCCGCACGGCTTTGAAGGCCAGGGTCCGGAACATTCCAGCGCCCGGATCGAGCGCTTCTTACAGTTGTGCGCCGAGAACAATATTCAGGTCTGCAACTGCACCACGCCGGCCCAATACTTCCACCTGCTGCGCCGCCAGATGCATGGCGGCCGCGATCGCCGCGGCATTCGAAAGCCGCTCATTGTCTTTACTCCCAAGTTCCTACTGCGCTACCCGAAGGCGTCCTCGACGCTCGGAGAACTCACCAGCGGCGCATTCCAGGAAGTGATCGGAGACAGCAACCATGTCGGGCAGAACATCAACCGCATTCTGATGTGTTCCGGCAAGGTGTACTACGACCTGGTCAACAAGCGCGAAGAACTCGGGCGCAAGGACGTTGCCGTTATTCGGCTCGAGCAACTGTACCCGTTCCCGCTGCAACGCATCACGGACATTCTGCAGCGTTACAACGAAACAGCGGAACTGTTCTGGGTTCAAGAGGAGCCGGAGAACATGGGTGCCTGGTACTTCTTCGAAGAGCAGATGCAATCCATCATCAATCCCAGTGGCAACGGCGGACCTATCAAACGGCCCATACGCTACATCGGGCGTCCTACCGCCGCCAGCCCAGCCGCCGGCGCCCACAAGGTACACACGGAGCAGCAAGCGGGATTGGTGGATGCCGCGTTCTCCTCCGGCCCGGCCATCGTCCGCAAAGCCCGCCGGCTGGTGCGGAAGAAGCGCTAAGCAGTTCCACCGGCGGCACACAGGCTGCTGACAGGCCAAAAACCGGTCCCTGACGAGTCACGGCTTGTCCAGCATCAGCTCGCTCACACGCGCGGTTGCTCTGAAATGAGCCGTGGTTGATCTGGGGACAGGCTCGCTGTATCCACGCGGCGACGGGCTTCGGTGACGAAATGCGGAGATGTGTGCGCGCCTTGGGACGCAGGCGGAGTCTGTCGGAGATAGATTTTGGCGGACGTAAAATCAATAACTTGCAGAAATGTTCTACCTCGCAAGTCGTTGATTCTTCGTTCGGGAATTTCTATCTCCGACAGACTCGGCGCCTGTCCCCGGTCGGCTTTGCTCTGAAAACCCAGAGGCTGAAGGTGGCCACGGCGGAAGGTGCGTCTGTATTGAAGAAGAGGCGGTGGCTCAACTGAACTGCACCAGGTCCCAGGGCTTGCGATAGGGGCGGAACAGATATCGATTGGCTGGTTCATCGCCCGGAAAGCTGCAGCTTGCGGCGTCCCAGGTCAGTTTGCGGCCGGTCCAATAGGCGATGTTGCCGATGCACGCGACGGTTGTTGCGCGCACACCCACCTCGATGTTGCCAGCCGGATCTTTGCGGCTGCGGACGTTATCGACGAAGTACTTGGTGTGTAGCGGCGTGGGTTCGTCCTCGTTCATGTGCATTCGCTCAGGCTGGGTGGTTGGGGTCTGAGTGCGCGTGCCCAACTCGGGGTACAGTTCCATCCCGATCCGATCGACGAAGAGAGCCGCTTCGGTCCCATAGAAAGCCATTCCGTGCGGTCGATCGTCAGCTCCGCGCATGCCGTAGTAACGCATGCCGGGAGTCCTTCCACCCAACCCGTGGCCGTTATAGACGCAAGCCTCGTAACTCATCACGAAGCCTGGATACTCATAGGTTGCCTGCTGAAGGTCCAGAATGTCGCCGGCGTGCTGCTTGTCGAACCTCATTCCGGAGGAGGCCACTTTGAGCGGAGTGTCCACGCCCATGATTTGGTGCACGGAGTCGAAACGATGGTTTCCAAAGTCGCTGATGATTCCGTTGGTGTAGTCCATGAAGGACCGGTACTTCAGCCGAGCCGTGTTGAACGGAACCATGGGTGCGGGCCCCAGCCAGGCGTCCCAATTCAGGCCGGGTGGCGGAGCGCTGTCCGGGACCGGCGCCGAACCAAGGCGGCTCATGTAATTCCAAACACGCACAAAGTGCACTTCGCCGATCTTTCCGCCCTGGACGATTCGGGCGGCCTCGGCGATGTGATCGGCCGAACGGTGTTGCGTTCCAATCTGCACGATCCGCTGGTTGTGCCGCACGGCCTCGATCATGGCCTTAGCTTCCGACAGGCGGTACATGACGGGCTTCTCGAGGTAAACGTCTTTTCCGGCCTGGCAAGCCAGGATGAGCATCGACGCGTGCCATTGGTCTTGCGTGGCTATGATAACCGCATCGATCTCCTTGTCGGCGAGAAGGCCGCGAAAATCGTCGTACGTTTTTGCCTGCGGCGCCCACCGCTTCGCTGCGGTAATCCTGGATTCGTAGGCATCGCAGAGTGCGGCGATCTCGACATTCCTGGCAGCAGCCAGCCGGGGGTCGAGGTTCCCGTTGTGATAGTTGGCGGGCGCCACCGTCTGTATGTCTTCCAGCGTTCCGCGCATCAAGCGCGCGTCGAAGGTGCCGCGGCCGCCGCAGCCAATCAGGCCGACACGGAGCCTTTCGTTTGCGCCGAAGACCCGGTCGGCCGACGCGGCGGTCCATGCGGCGATTCCCGCATTCATCGAGGTTCTTACAAAATCCCGTCGTTTCATTGCTGACCCGTGCTGAACCGTATTGTAAGACCTTAGGTTTGGGGCGACTTGGATAGACTTGTCAGTTCATCTGCATGAGGATCCAAAAAGCTGTCGTCACTGCCGCGGCACCGAACCAGCGGACCCTGCCGCTGCAAACTATTATCGATCGCGATGGGCAAGAGAAGGCCGTCCTGCGGATCATTGTTGAAGAGATCCGGCGGGCGGGCGTGGATCAGATCGCGGTCGTCATCTCGCCCGGCGATGAGGCTGCCTACGCACGGGCTGCGGGTGATTCCTCGGTGCGATTCGTCACGCAGGAACGTCCGACGGGCTACGCTGACGCTTTGTCGTGCGTCAAGCCGTTTACGGCGGATGACCCATTCCTCCACCTGGTCGGCGATCACTTGTACGTATCCGTAAATGACAGCCACGCCGCACTCGAACTTGTGACGGCGGCGACGCAAGAGGGGTGTGCCATCTCCGCAGTTCAGGCGACACGTGAGACGCTGCTGCCGCGTTATGGCGCCATCGGCGGGCACCCTGTCGCGGGGAAGAGCAAGCTCTATCGGATTGAAAGAGTGATCGAGAAGCCGACACCCACGGAGGCCGAACAAAGCCTAATGACCGCAGGGCTTCGAGCCGGCTATTACTTCTGCTTCTTCGGCATGCATGTTCTGACGCCCACCTTCATGGAAATACTGGCTCGCCACGCGTCCGCCGGAACACCGGTGACGGTTTCAGCAGCGCTGTGTGAGTTGGCCGGCCGAGAGCAATATCTGGCGTTTGAAGAGAAGAGCCACCGCTATGATGTCGGCGCGAAGTATGGTCTTTTCCAGGCGCAGCTTGCTCTCGCCTTGCAGGGGAAGGATCGGGATACCGTGCTGGCGCAGATGGTTGAGTTGCTCGCGCTGCACCGGGCCGATAGCTTCGGGACCAAATCAGAGGTCTGATGCAACTGGTCCGGATCATTACATCGACAAATCCTGCCGAGCGAGATTCCTCTGTCGACGAGTTTTCGAGAAACGCGCCGACTGCCGGCCTGCTGCGGGAAAGCGCCGACCTCGATCGCTTCTGGCGCAGCAACAACAACCTCTATGAGCGGGTGCGCGCTCAATTCTTTCTCTACGCCATTCATCGTTTTCATTTGCAGCACCGGCCGGACATTCCGCAAACGGGCCTCATTCCGTTTGAGATCAGTTCGCTCCTGTTGAAGCGCCGCTTCGAAGAGGCGATTGAACTGTTGAACCGCAACACTGATTCTGGCGGGCTGAACAGCGCGCTCTCCAGTGGTTTTGCGGCCGCCTACCGTGGGTTGGCGTTCAAAACGCTCGCCGACCAGGTGCGCCAGAGTGTGCGATCGGTGCGCGGGAATCAATGGATGTCGCGGATTGGACATCCTAGCGACTATCCACTTCGCTTGCGGCCGGAACTGTTGGCGCGGACGTCCGACAACTCTCTTTATCCCATTCTGAAGGAGTCGACACCGGTGCGCATGGATCTGACGCACAGCGCCTGGAGTGACATCTTCTTCCTCGGAATGGATTTCCCGGAGGGCGCGAAAGTTCTCAACGTCTCGATTGATTTGAGCATCCGGGACCACAGCATCATACCCGAACCACCGATCGAAGCGTACCTGCGCGTCATCGACGAGCCGGTGTTACGCTTGACGAGCATCGATCTCGCGGCCACGGCGGACATCACCAGCGTCGCCGAGCTGTTTGATTTCGGGCGCGATTATCTCGGTCTATTGAAAGCGGCGGTCATTGCTTCCGGCGTTGTGCCTTCCGCCATGGAAGGTATCGTTCAGCCGGTTAGCGAAGTGCTTAAGCGTCTGGCTGGCGAGGGACGGGGCATCGAGCTGGTCAGTCGAGTTCGGAACATTCCCAAAGGTTCGCGTTTGGCCGTTTCCACCAACCTGCTGGCCGCACTGATTTCGGTCTGCATGCGTGCCACAAATCAAGCGCGCGCTTTGACCGGTCCACTGGATGAAGCAGATCGCCGGCTGGTCGCGGCACGGGCGATTCTCGGCGAATGGATAGGCGGTTCGGGCGGCGGCTGGCAGGATTCGGGCGGCGTTTGGCCGGGAATCAAACTGATTCAGGGAGTCGAAGCGCAGGCGGGCGATCCAGAGTTTGGCGTCAGTCGAGGGCGCCTGCTCCCGCAGCATCAAATCCTGGGAACCTCGTCTATTCCTCCGCAGGCTCGCGAGAATCTGCAGAACAGCCTGGTGCTAGTCCATGGAGGAATGGCACAGGATGTCGGGCCCATCCTCGAGATGGTTACCGAGAAGTACCTCTTGCGCTCTCCCGTGGAATGGAGGGCCCGGCATCAGGCGATCGGCATCCTCGACGAGATCTTGCACGATCTCCGCAGCGGTGACGTGCGTGCCATTGGCGAAGGAACAGAGCGCAACTTCTTTGGTCCGTTGCAAAGCATCATCCCTTGGGCTAGCAACCGGTACACCGAAACGCTCATCGCACGCGCACGTTCCGAAATGGGCGAAAACTTCTGGGGATTTTGGATGCTCGGCGGGATGGCCGGCGGCGGTATGGGTTTCATGTTCGATCCAGCGAGGAAACTGGAGGCGCAGGATCGAATGCAAACCATCATGCTGGAAACGAAGCGCGAGCTGGAGGATGCGGTCCCGTTTGCCATTGATCCCGTGGTCTATGACTTCCGCATCAATGAGCGCGGGACGTTCGCGGAATTGCTGGCTGACGACGCCAGCCTAATGCCGCGAGGCTACTACGCGTTGGTTGTTCCTTCCTTACTTCGCACTGACACACGATTCATGCCGGCCTCCCGCCGGGCCGAGTTGGACCGGCTGGGCGCGGCGGCTCGCGACACTTCGAAGTACTCAAGCCTGGTTCAGGACTTGTTCGACCGCCTCCTGCCTTCTTCTGCGAACGCTGCCAAGCAGGTGAATCAGACCCTGGCGGATTTACTTAACGAGAACGGTTTTGATGCGGTTGAGCACGAGCAAATCAGATCGGGCCTGCGGAGCGGCAGTCTGGGGCTCTCGCAAAATCGTTTGCCAATCACAACCGAAATCAAAGACGCGCGCGACGGCGACGTCTTCGATGCGAGAGGACCGGCGGAGGCGGAGCTCGCGCGTCTGGGCGAACAGGCCTTGCGCAAAGGTGCCGTGGCAGTCGTCACGCTGGCGGGAGGCACCGGAAGCCGCTGGACTCACGGAGCGGGCGTCGTGAAAGCGCTCAGTCCTTTTTGTAAACTCGATGGTCAATACCGCAGCTTTTTGGATGTTCACGTGGCTAAGACGCGACGCTCCAGCCGACTGGCTGGTATTGAAATTCCGCACGTCGTTACGACCAGCTACCTGACTCATGCGGCGATTCATAAGGCGGTCTCCAGCGAAGGAAACCTGATTCTTTCGCCCGGCCGCAGCATCGGGCTGCGTTTTGTGCCAATGGCAAGGGATCTCCGATTTGCATGGGAAGAAGTAACTCAGCAGCTTCTTGATGTTCAAAAACAAAAGGTTCTTGAAAGTTCTCGCGCCGCTCTGATTCAGTGGGCCGAACACGTAGGCGAAGCGTCAGACTATACAGACAATCTTCCACTCCAATGCCTCCACCCCACAGGGCATTGGTACGAAATATCCAATATGCTTCGAAATGGCGTGCTTCGCCAGCTTATCGAAACGCGACCGCAGCTGAAGCATCTGCTGGTTCATAACATCGACACAGTGGGCGTGAGTGTAGACCCCTCTCTGTTTGGCTTCCATCTAAAACAGGAGGCAGCGATTACAACCGAGGTGATTTCAAGGCATGTCGAAGACCGAGGCGGAGGACTGGCGCGCGTCAACGGGCACTTACGCCTCATTGAAGGATTCGCCCTTCCTTCGGAGCGCGATGAATCCACTCTTTCTTTTTACAACTCCAATACCTTTTGGATTGATATTGACCAGTTTCTTGCTATCTTCTCTCTGACGCGCAATGACTTGGGCGATTCAGACCGGGTGGCATTGGCTACCCGCCGAGTGGCCGCCAGTTTGCCCAGTTACATCACTTTAAAGGACGTTAAAAAAAGGTGGGGTAAAGGGCAGGAAGACATATTCCCCGTTGCACAATTTGAGCGGCTGCTTGTCGATGTAACGGCGCGAAAGGAACTTGCCTGCTCTTATGCGGCAGTCTCCAGAAAACGGGGCCAGCAATTGAAGGAGCCAGCGCAACTAGATGGGTGGGTCCGAGACGGCTCCGCTGAGTTTGTGAGTTCACTGGCAGATTGGTCTTGATTTTGTCTCAAGCCGCGATCCTGCTCGGCGGCCTGTTCAATTCGGTCTGGGCATGGGAGGCGGATGCGATATCCAATACCGGATGGCATCCAAAACAGATGTACTTATACAACGAAGCCGGCACCGCATTGCTGGGGGCCAGTGACGCTTGCGGTAACCTGCACAATAGCCAATACACTGTGGATGCGAGAGCATCCTCTGTAAGGGCGTCCGTGAATACGCCCAGGGCAAACGCAGCGGTCAGTTTTTACGTCGGCGCTTGCAGGTCTGAAACGTTATGCCGTGGAAAACGGAAGTTTGAATAGCGACTCGAAGACGCCTGACCTTGGACGCCATCGTCTTCCGAATTCCATTAGCGGACACAACAGTCGAGGGTGATATCGGAGGCCGCAGCGTGAGAACGGCTACAGTCGCCGCCCTTCTCGGTTGGACTGACAGCTATTCCACGCACAATTCGTTCTTCGAGCTTGAATTCGAAGAGATTCGGCACTAAAATCAAAAATTCACATCTAGAACTAAATTGAGCCACAGGTTGCTACGGCCTTTTGTTGCCTGTTAGTAGTTGCGGTGCTCGTGTCGTACGGATCCAGTTGGCCACTGTCTCCACCCCCGGTAACGTCTCGTAGCAGAGAACCCAGTATCAAGCGTGGACAGCCATCAGTAGAAAGAGGCTGCTCAGGCTTAGCAAGAATGAGGGACGTGGTCTTATGGTGACGCTGCTGCTAATGAAGTCGGAGTATTTCTCGAAACCGACCCGGGTCGTCCGACGACTTTCGTCTAGACCGCCGATCGAGGCTAGCGGGTTAGCTTTGCATCGGCGGAGCGCCATCTACGCGATGTTGCTCCTGTGCATGCTTCTTTGGGGGACTCGTCCCGCACGCGCACAGACGAATGTGCTCACATACCACAACGACAATAGTCGTTCGGGTCTGAACCCGAATGAGACAATCCTCAATACAGCGAACGTCAATTCTAATCAGTTTGGCAAGCTGTTCACCCAACCAGTCGACGGGTCCGTGTTCGCGCAGCCACTCTACATGGCCAACGTCAACATTCCAGGAAGCGGCACGCACAATGTGGTCTTTGTGGCGACCGAGCATGACAGCGTGTATGCATTTGACGCAGACAATAATACAGGCGCCAATGCAGCTCCGTTGTGGAAAACGAGTTTTTTGTCTTCCGGAGTGACGACCGTCCCCATTGGTGATACGGCATGCCCTGGCATCTCGATGACGGAAGTGGGAATCACCAGTACACCGGTGATTGACCAGAATACCGGCACGCTGTATGTGGTCGCGATGACGAAGGAGAGCGGCTCCTATGTCTATCGCCTGCATGCGTTGGACGTGACCAACGGTGTTGAGAAACTCGGCGGACCATCGCTGCCGATTCAAGGATCTGTGCCCGGTGGGGCTGGAACCCTGACGTTTGTTCCGTTACTCCACCTGCAAAGGTCAGCTTTGCTTCTTTCTAATGGCGTGGTCTATATCGAGTGGGCCAGCTTCTGCGATGACGGTGTATTTCACGGTTGGGTGATGGCATACAGCGCCTCCACGCTACAGCAATTGGCGATATTCAACGATACTCCGTACGGCGAGGACGGCGGCATCTGGATGTCCGGCAACGGCGCTGCGGCGGATGCGGCCGGGAACCTTTTTCTAGTGACCGGGAACGGCACGTTTGATGCAAGCAGTAGTACTCCGAGGGATTTCGGCGACAGCGTGGTCAAACTGGCCTTGAGCGGCGGGCAGATTTCCGTGACAGGCTACTTTAGCCCCTACGATGAACTCAGCATGGACCAGCATGACACGGATCTCGGATCTGGGGGGGAACTTCTTCTGCCGGACCAATCGGGGAGCCATCCTCGTCTGCTGGTCGCAGGTGGGAAACAGGGAATCCTCTATCTGCTCGACCGGGACAATCTCGGCCAATTCAGCAACAACGGCGTGAGCGATCCGCAAGTCGTACAGGAGGTTGCCGGCTTCGGCGGGTTGTTTTCGACCCCCGCCTACTGGAACAACAACGTTTATTTGTGGGGAAGTCATGACCACCTGAAGACCCTTGCACTAAACAATGGGCTTCTCTCGACTGCACCTATAGCACAATCGGGGATCACCTACGGCTTTCCTGGTGCGACTCCATCGATCTCCTCAAACGGGAATAGCAACGGAATTGTATGGTCGTTGCAGTCGGATATGGTCGGACCGGATGTGCCGGTCTATGTGGGTCCGACGGTCCTTCACGCCCACGACGCCATTGATGTCGCAGTCGAACTCTACAATTCCGAGCAGAACCACACCCGCGACCAGGCGGGAAACGCCGTCAAGTTCATCGTGCCGACGGTCACAAGCGGGAAGGTGTATGTGGGCGGCTTGGGGCAGCTCAATGTATACGGTCTACTTCCGACAGTGCAGGTCGCCGCTCCGACTTTCAGCCCTGCAGCGGGAACGGTCTCCTCTGGCCAGCCCGTGACAATTTCGGACACAACATCGGGAGCGTCAGTTTTTTACACGACCGACGGCAGCGCGCCTAGTACGCTTTCGAACCCGTATACCGGCCCAATCACAGTCAGTAGCACCACTGCCATCAACGCAATTGCCGTTGCGGCAGGGCAACTCAACAGCGCAACGACCAGTGCTGTTTATAACATCCAAGGGTCGCAGGGAACGATAACACGGGTGAACCAATCCGGCGCCGGGAACTATGCCGGGATCTCCAATTCAATCTCGGCGCCGCCGGGAGATCACCTCGCAGGGAACCTGCTGGTTGTCATCTGCCGCAACGGGAGCTTCGCCATCAGCCAGACTGCGGCCACCGATACGGCAGGCAACACCTTTGTCGGGCTAGCCCCGGTTGTGGACGGGAACGTGGGCGTGCTTCAGATGTGGTACGCCAAGAACATTAACGGCAACGCCAACAACGTCGTCACGTGTCACTTCGCCTCGCCCGATTCCTGGCAGACGATTAGCGTCTTGCAGTACGCGGGCGCAGATCCTAATAATCCACTGGACTCCCAAGTGAACGCGAACAGTGGAACCGCTAAGGCCACGTCCGGTGTGGCACCCGCGGTGACCGCCTCCGAAACCGGGGATTTGGTTGTGGTCGGGACAACAGTTGGTGCGACCGGGAAGACCTTCAGCCCGGGCTCGGGCTTCACGCTACGCGACTCCAGTATTGCCACCTTCAGCGGCGATGAAGATCAGGTCGTCACGGTTGCTGGGACGGTGGTGCCGAGCATGTCCTGGGGACCCGGAGCGCAGTTCTGGGCCATGGTGGCAGCCGCGTTTAAGCCCGCAACGACGGGGAGCTTGGTTTCCATCGCAGTCACGCCGGGCAGCTCCTCGATTGGGGTGGGTCTTTCAGAGCAGTTCACCGCCACTGGCACATACTCCGATGGAAGCACGCAGAATCTGACTAACACGGTCACGTGGAACTCAGCGACGCCGGCGGTGGCGACCATCAGTGCGACGGGTGTAGCGACAGCCGTAGGTAGCGGAACGTCCTCCATAACGGCCACGTCCAACGGCATCACCAGCAACTCGGCCGTGCTGACCGCTACGCCGCCGACGCTGGTTTCGATAGCGGTGACGCCGGCCAGTTCCTCGATCGGGGTGGGCCTTGCGCAGCAGTTCACCGCTACCGGGACCTACACCGATGGGAGCACGCAAAACCTCACTACCATTACAAGCTGGAACTCAGGGACCCCGGCTGTAGCGACGATCAGCGCCACGGGTCTGGCGACGGGAGTGCGTAACGGAACGTCCGCTATCACGGCAACCGCTGGCGGCATTACCAGCAATTCGGTGTCGCTGACGGTCGGCCCGACTGCTGCGATTACATTGGTGAACAACGTCAGCGCGGGGAATGCCACAACGAACAAATACGGCTCGATAGCGGCGCCGGCAGCGAATCATATGGCTGGGAACCTGCTGGTGGTGATCTGCCGCAATGGCAACAATCTGATCAGCCAGACTGCGCCCACGGATACGGCCGGCAACACGTTCGTGGGGCTCACCCCGGCGACGGACGCGAATCTCGGCGTGATTCAGATGTGGTACGCCAAGAACATCACCGGCAAAGCCAATAACGTTGTCTCGTGCAACTACGCTTCACCCGACGGCTGGCAGACGATCGGCGTCTTGCAGTATACGGGAGTGGATCACAATAGTCCTCTGGACTCCCAAGCGAACGCCAACAGCGGAACGGCTAAGGCTACTTCCGGTGTGACACCCGCGGTGACCGCCTCCGAAACGGGAGATTTGGTTGTGGTTGGGACGACGGTCGGTGCGACCGGGATGGCGTTCAGCGCAGGGTCGGGCTTCACACTGCGCGATTCCGCGATCGCCACCTTCAGCGGCGACGAAGACTTGATCGCTACCGTCGCTGGACCCGTGGTTCCGAGTATGTCGTGGGGACCGAGTTCGCAGCTCTGGGCGATGGTGGCAGCCGTATTCAAGCCGACGGCTTCCACCAGTTTGGTTTCGATCGGCGTCACGCCAGGCAGTTCCTCGATCGTGGCGGGCCTTACTCAGCAGTTCACCGCGACCGGAACATACTCCGATGGAAGCACGCAGAATCTGACCAACACGGCAACCTGGCATTCGGGGACCTCGACGGTAGCCACCATCAGCGCAGCCGGTCTCGCGACGGGAGTCGGCAACGGAGCATCCGCCATAACGGCCGCTTCGGCCGGCATTACCAGCAACTCGGCCATGCTGACCGTGACGCCGCCGACACTGGTGTCGATCGCGGTGACACCAGCCAGTTCCTCGGTCGGAGTGGGCCTTACGCAGCAATTCACTGCTACCGGGACCTACACCGATGGAAGCACGCAAAACCTGACTGTCATGGCAACGTGGAACTCGGGTACGCCGGCGGTGGCGACGATCAGTGCGACGGGCCTGGCGACGGGAATAAGTACTGGGACGTCTGCTATCACCGCAACTGTTGGCGGCATCACCAGCAACTCCGCCACACTCGGGGTCGGAGCGACGCCGATTACACTGGTGAACCATGTCAGCGCCGGGAACGCCACGGCGAACAAATTCAGTTCGATGGCCGCGCCAGCTGCGAATCATCTGGCCGGGAACCTGCTGGCGGTGATCTGTCGCAATGGCAACAGTCTGATCAACCAGATTGCGCCCACAGATACAGCCGGCAACACGTTCGTTGGGCTAACCCCGGCTACGGACGCGAACCTCGGCGAGATTCAAATGTGGTACGCCAAAAACATTAAGGGCAACGCTAACAACGTTGTCTCGTGCCACTACGCCTCGCCCGACGGCTGGCAGACGGTCAGCGTCTTACAGTATGCGGGAGTGGATCCGAGCTACCCTCTGGACTCCCAAGCGAACGCCAACGCTGAAACGGCTAAAGCCACTTCCGGCGTTACGCCCAAGGTGGCCCCGCGAACCGGCGGTCTAGTTGTGATCGGAGCAACCGTAGGTGCGACCGGGATGACGTTCAGCTCGGGCTCAGGCTTCACGCTGCGCGACTCCAGTATTGCAACCTTCAGCGGCGACGAAGACCAGATCGCTACGGTGGGCGGGCCGGTGGTTCCCAGCATATCGTGGGGACCGAGCATGCAGCTTTGGGCCATGGTCGCAGCCGCTCTTAAGCCGGCGACTTCTGCCAGCTTGGTTTCGATAGCGGTCACCCCGGCCAATTTCTCGGTCGCACTGGGCGCAATCGAGCAGTTCTCCGCTACGGGAACCTTCAGCGATGGGAGCACGCAGAACCTGACTCCCTCGGTGACCTGGAACTCGGGAACTTCGGCAGTGGCAACCATCAGCGCGACGGGCGCGGCGACAAGCGTGGGCAACGGAACGTCCTTGATAACGGCCACCTCCAGCGGCATCACCAGTAACTCGGCCGTGCTGACTGTGACGCCGCCGGCGCTAGTTTCAATAACGGTCACACCAGCGAGTTCCTCAATCGCGAAGAGCCTTACGCAGCAGTTCACCGCTACGGGGATCTACACCGATGGAAGCACGCAGAACCTCACCGCCCTGGCAACGTGGAACTCGGGGACGCCGGCGGTGGCGACGATCAGTGCGGCGGGCGTGGCGACAGGAATAGGCACTGGAACATCCGCTATCACGGCAACAGTTGGTGGCGTCACCAGCAACTCCGCCCTGCTCGCCGTCGGCCCGACTGCGCCGATTACACTGGTGAACCATGTCAGCGCCGGAAACGCCACCGGGAACAAGTTCGGTGCGATGGCGGCGCCGGCGGCCAATCACCTGGCCGGGAATCTGCTGGTGGTGATCTGCCGCAATGGCAACAATCTGATCAGCCAGACTGCGCCCACGGATACAGCCGGCAACACGTTTGTGGGGCTAACCCCAACTTCGGATGCGAATCTCGGCGTGATTCAGATGTGGTACGCCAAAAACATCAATGGTAATGCCAACAATGTTGTCTCGTGCCACTATGCCTCACCCGACGGCTGGCAGACGGTCAGCGTTTTGCAGTATGCGGGAGCGGACCCCAATAGTCCTTTGGACTCCCAAGCGAACGCCAACGGTGGAGCTGCTAAAGCCACATCTGGCTTTACTACGGCTGTGACCTCCTCGCGAATTGGTGGTTTAGTTGTGACTGGAGCTACAGTGGGTGCGACTGGGCTGATGTTCAGCGCGGGCTCGGGCTTCACGTTGCGCGACTCCGCGATCGCCACGTTCAGCGGCGATGAAGACCAGAGCATCACTGCAGCTGGGCCGATGGTTCCGAGTATGTCATGGGGGCCGAGCCAGCAACTCTGGGCGATGGTGGCAGCTGCCTTCAGATAGAACGAGGAGAGGCGACCGACGAGGCTGGTCTCGTCACGATCATCCAGTGACGGTGGGAGCCCGATTACGGCGATGGGGAATTTGGTCGGGCTGCCGGGATTTGAACCCGGGACCTCTTGCACCCCAAGCAAGAAATATCAATTACTTACGGACGCTGTTTGGTGAAAACAAAAGACTTGCGGCCATGCGATTTGGACGCCAAATGGACGCCAAAGCCGCGAAACGTGCGGTTTGGACTCCGGTCGGACTCCAGACATCTAAGTTCTGCCAATCGCATCGCAGACGACTTTCCAAAAGGACATCGTGCTGCGAAGTCAAGGAAGCATCTTTTCGGCATATACAGCTACTGGCGTACATGCCAACCGGCAGAATGGTGACTCTCCCGAACGCGAAACACAAGCCACCAAAACGGCTGCAAATCCTGACATGCGATAGTATTGCGGCACATGATCCCATGGGGACGCCGAAGCGCGATAAACGATACGTTCTCCGAATTCACGTATGCCTTCGCCCTCGTCAATGAACTGATCACCCTGGGCAAGCCGCCAATCGTGTCGGTTCCTGTCTTTCCCTCACTTGTGCAGGAGGGGCGTGCCTCAGGCGGTTACGACGTAAAGTTCGACCGTCCCGGCCGACCGCTGTTTCTGCAATTCAAGCTCGCCAAGCAAATCAGAGGACGGCGGGCCCGGGAGTTTCAACAGCGAATATTTCGGCGTTCGTTTTACCGGATGTACATCCGCCCGAAACGATCTTCACGACAGCACGAGCTTCTGCTGGAGTTAGAGCAGACCAACCGCGGAAGTGTGTTCTACTGCGCACCGGCCTTTCATACTTTGTGGGAACTGAATAATTTCTATGAACGGCGCAGGATCGTTGATTACTCTCGTTTCGTACTAATCGAGGACCTCAAGCAGTCAGATTCGCACCCACTGGGTGCTACGATCGACGAACTCGCCGAATGGCTCACGGCAGCCAGCGGTAGACGGGTCCAAACTGCGCCACCAGCGATAGGCATTCCTACCCACTACGAATCACTGGCCACGGTCGCACGATTCTCTCAAACTGTGCTGAATAGCACGCTCTGCATTCTCCAGCCCGCCGAGGAGGACGGGACCGGTGGACCCGGCTTAAGTTGAAACGGCAGTTGATCACAAAAGGTTATCTTGATGCATAGTAAGGAACTCTATCCGGTGCTTATTGGATGAGCGCCGGAACAGCGGTCGCGGAAGCTGGGACATCTGAGGCGTCTGTATTAACGGGCCGGGGACGGCCGCGTTGGTCTCATTCTTCTTCCCAACTCCTGAGAGCCTCTCCTAGATGCGCCGCGTCAACTCGTTCTACCGCTCAGGGATGACGAAGGCATATCCGCTGGTCATTTCCAGATCACAGTGACCAGCGTTCCCCACGACTCGAATGCCGGCCAGACGAATGACACCGCGAAAACTGCGGCGATGGAACTAAGAATTCTTACTTGCTTGTTGCGAGCGCTACTTTTCTTACCAAGGTTTCGTACTGCTTGGGCGTGAGATTTGAACTCGCGCCCTGCTGTTTCATGGTCTCCAACTGACGGTTGACGTAAGCCTTGGCACTCTCAAGATGAACGGCGATCTTCTGCTCTTTGCTCATGGCATCCCCTACTTTTGAATGAGTATCCTATCAATCACGTACTCCGAAAACCAAGTAACATAACGCGGAGCGCGAGCCCGGTTGTCCTCTTGGTGCTCGCGTACCTTCTGATGCACTTCTAGCATAGGATATAACACCTTTTCGATGTCATCGGGGCGCGGTTCGTTTCCGCCGGTGATGTTTTCTTTGGCATAATCGTGAGCGTTCTTGGCGAGCGGCTCCCACACGGCTTTGTTCTTTTCGAAGAGTTCATCGAACTTCTTGTCAGTCAGGTCTTTGAGCTTAGATTCAGTGAGCGCCATGGTCCCTTTAAATTAAAGAAACCGGAGCAGGGTGACTGTTCCGTAAGCTGCCGTTAGAGCGATGTCCAACTTAAAGGACTGCACGCACCACCAATATAATCCGAAACGCCCGTCCATCCATTCCATGCAAAGGCAAGCGCACACGAGCGATGCAATGAAGGGCACTACACCAAGTTTGGCAATGAGCCGAAAGCGATCCCCACGTCTAGTCGTGAAGGCTTCCGCGCGAGAGAATACGAACCCCACAAAAACAAGCAATAATCCCGCTAGTCCTACGGCAGCGCCCAGTATGGCGATAACCACGTCTTTTGGTTCAACACTCATCTCGCCTGAACCTAGGAAGCCTATCACATCAATGCGTTATTACGACACTATTCGCTCATTGCCTCAGAGGCGTAATTGGCGCCAGATTAGTAATGGTGGAGGTCCCCGCGCCTGCTGCGGCCCCCAAGCCGGTTCTCCCTTGCTCTTTGTTTGAAGCGACCGCAAGACAGAGTTGAATTCGGCGCGTCAACTCATTCTGCCGCTCAGGCGTGACGAACGTGTATTCGCCGGTCATTTCCAAGTCGCTATGTCCGGCAATCTTCGACGCCTCGATCGCGCTGCCACCGACTTGTTGGCGCCACGTGATATTCGCTCTGCGGAACGAGTGAGGACCCAGCCCGACGAAGTCGCATCCTTCCGCCTCGGCTGCCCGATGGAGAGCATCGCGGATACCTGAGTCCCAGAGAGGCTTCCCTGGCGCTCGCTTTTGCTGGAACACGAAGGCCTCGGGCGCGGCTCCGTCTTCCGTAGCCTTAATGCGCAAGCGGTCAACCAGATCGCCGATGCCCAAGATGCGCTTGCTGTCCTCGCTCTTCGGGCGGCCGATCTCCTGGTGCCAGACACGTTGCGCGATTTTGATTGTGCCCGCAGCCAGATTCACGTTCCTCCAGATAAGTCCGAGTACTTCGGAGATCCGCGCACCGGTGGCGATGCAGACTTCGATGATCAACCGGTTCGGCTCTTCGAGTCGCGCGAGAACGCGAGCAGTCTCGTCAAAGGAGAGGATGCGACGCTCATTCTTGTAGCGCTTCTTCCCAAGCTTCGCTCTGCTTGACGGGCTGCGCTTGCCTTCCTCCCAGAGTCCGTGGCCCTCCGCGTAGTTGAAGATTCTGGTCATAATCGCGCGCACGCCGTGCATCGTCCACCAGGCGTCGAACGTCGTGTGCAGCCAGTCCTCCACCGCCTTTGGATGGATGTGATTCAGGCGGAACTCGCCCCATCTGGGAACAAGATATTCGCGGATGTAGAACTCTTCCTTCTCCCGGGTCGGTCTTGCTATTTGATTCTCTCGTGCGAGATATCCTTCCACGTACATCCTGGCGATCTCGCCAAAGAAGACGACGCCCGTGGATGCGACCTGCTGGATGGCCTCCTCCATCGTTGGTGAGTTCAACTTTGCAAGCACCTTGTCACGCTCGATTTCAGCCTGCCTCTTGGTGATCGCTCCGTCGCCCTTGCTCGGGGCGATTTCGTGATACCGACGCAGTACCTTCATCGAGCCGTCCGGTTGGATCTCGTCAGCGTAATAGCGGAAGATCCACGGCCAGCCGGTCCGATCCTTCCGCTGTGTCACCTTCGGATGTTGAACGCGTGCCTTCACTCGCAGGCCTCCGGCCAGCATGAGCACGTTACCTTGGGGTGGACAAATCATTCAACTCAGTTCCACACGTAAAACAGGTCCAAATTCCCCGGAGCTCTCTACAGCTGTAAAAACCCGACATTTCCAACATTTGGCATCTAAGCTATTGAGTCTCCAAGGCCAGTCCTTGTCGGGTAAGCTCAAAAACCCGACAAGCAACCCGACATTTTCACCACAGAAACCCGACATCTCTCAATCTCGCCCCGCCGAATCCTCAGTCTCCGGCTCGTCAGATTCGTCGGGCAAGACGGTTCTCCGGAGCATATGGAGTACCTCTCGTGAGCTGCCATCGATGATTCTTCGAACCGTAAGAGTTCCTCGCGGCTGATCGACGGACGCCAACAGGCCTTTTTCGCGGAGCCTCTTCCTCAAAGTTTGCTCGGATACGACAAACACCTCACCGATGTCGCGCCCCGCGACCTGTGCCAAGCGATAAGCTGCCGTCGGATCAAGATAAAGGTCATCACCGTCCACCCAGCCGATGCGGTAGCCGAGCGGTGACCAGACACCAGAACTCTCAAGGCGCCAACCGCAGGACACAGGCGACAGGTTTGGCTTGCCGCCGGCGCGCGCTTCAAGATGGGCACGGCCGGAGGAGAGCAAGGAGCGTAGTTGGCAAATAAACCGCTCAGTGGGTTCCGTCGCCGCCTGGTGCTTCGCTTGTGCCGACGCCGCCGAACTTAGCGCCTCCCAGCAACGATCCAGCAACCGGTCGCGCTCGATGGCGTCAATAGCTCCAATATCCAGGGCAAATTCCAAGAAGATCTCGAATCCAGCTTGAAGGTTCGCGACGATGTCGGGTGTGCGAGCGTGAGACGTACTGCGCACGGCGGCATTGCGATGCTTTAACACCTGCCGGCTCAGGACCTCTTGCGACTCCTCGTACCGGCCAGCAAGCCATCCCGCGAAGCCGCCCATGGCCTCGGCGTAGCGACCCGACTTTGCCTCCTCCTGGCAGCTCGTGAGAGCAGCGGCACCGATACTGTTCTTCGAGATCTCCAGGATCAGCAATCGCGCCCGAATCGATTGGCCCCGTGGAATGTCTTCGCCAGTGGACAGGATCAAAGCACGTGGGGGCTTGTTTTCGCGTAACCTAGCCGTGGAGTCCAATCGGCTACGGCCCGTGTGGTTCCCCGCTGCTCGGAAGACGCGATCGGCGGCGCCGTGATAGCGCGCCACATCGACGCTGCTCCCCTGAGGCGCGAAGTCGTCGATCACGAACAGCGTATCCTTCGCATGAAAAGCCAGCGACTCAAGGGCGTTCCCCGTCGACGACCATGAGCCCGGCAGATTCAGCCGATTCATGGCAGCCCCGAAATGCTGCTGGTGAAGCGCCGCCAACTCGCTCTTGAATGCGCCGGTTTCGCCCGCCAGGTGGATAGCGAAATCAGCTTGACCCAACACCGCCCGATACGTTGCCGCCAGCAACGGAAAGGCAATCCCAGGCGATCCCAACGCAGTGAGTTTGAGGCTGGCTCGAACGGCAACGGCCAGTGCATCGAAGTTAGCAGGGAGGAAGCGCAGCTCGTAGCGACCCATCGAGCCAGGGAGTTGCACGTTGACGCCTGAGGCTGCCCCGGCGCTCCCTATTGCACCCCCTGCGTGGAGAAACAGCCATTGACCGTCCAGATTGCGCCACCCGGTATGGGCGTAAATCCGTCGCTCTTCCGCCCTCAGAGAGAACCATTGAATTGCGGTACGGGCGTAGTCTTTTTGGTTCGGGTAAGTGATCGCCTGGGGCCCCATCTGCTCGATTGGCCAATCCATGCTTGCGAACTTCGCAGCAGGGAGCGTGAATCGATGCTTCCTGCCCATCAGTTCAGTCTCAATCTCAAACTCACGCTTTGTCTCAACACCGTCGTCCAGCAGGATGTTTGTTGTGATCAAAGCTTGGTAGTTGGTCAGTTGAACCTGCGACAGCAGTCCCGCACTCCCGCTGGTGCGAAACAAGCCCTCCTGCTTCGATTGAAATTGCGGCGGGAGGACAACATCGAGCCTGGCGCCGGCCTCCGGTTTTTCGAATAGTTCGAGGACTCGGTTAGGCCCCCAAGCCGCCAGCAAATCATCGATGCCGTTGACGCCGCAATCCTCCGGCAGGTTGACGAATTCCACCTTCGCTTCGCGTATGGCTAGCAGGCGGGCAATCCCTTTCCGTGCCCACTTCACGCTGTCGTTCGTGTGGACGTTTGAATCAAAGATGATAGACACCTTTCGACCCGCCCACCGGATCCGGCCCAGATCGGGGATCGGACCCTTCACGTCAACTCGCTCGCCCTTTGGTCCACCCGTACTTCCGACTTTGCCGCGCCAGCTCCAAACGCCGGCAATTGCGACCGGAATGAATCGAGGAACTTCAATCTCCCACTGTGCGAGCCGCCAAAGAGCTAGAGCCTTCTTCTCTCCCTCGACGAGAGCGATCGGTATGCTTACATCGTTCAGCTGTTCAAGGGTCACACCGGGCGGAATGTAGAGCCGGTTGCGTTCACCTGGCGGTCCGAGGTATTTCTTGTCAAGCCTTCGTTTGCCATCTTTGCCCAACTTGAACTCAGGGTTGTCGCGACGCAGTCGATAGTTGAATGGGTCTGGATCGCCGGGCCAGTAGTAGGAAAAGACAATGCCAGCGCAATCCAGATTCCCTTTTCGACCGACTACTTCGCGTCCCTCAATCGCGTCTACGCGCCGAAGCATGGCTAGATCGGCGATCTCCCGGGAGATCCAGGATCGTTCGAGAGAAGCGTAGTCCTCTTCCGTCAGCCGACTACCCCAGCGCGGAGGTGTAGGGCCAAAGATGGGGATCGGAGCCGTCATCGCGTTGTCCCTGTCCTCTTCAGCCGACGGGGCTTCGCAGGAAGCGACGAAACTTCCCCATCCGGCCCGTCGAGTCCGAGTGCTCTCGCAACGGCGATAGTGATCGCCTTCGCACTCGATGTCTGCCGTGCTTCGCCTAGGGCTCCCGAGATCGCAACCCGCACCCAGAACTCGCCACCTTTCTCAGAGCCCATCGAGAAATGCTCAGGTTGAGCTTGCTCCAGGAGTTCAAAGGCATGATTCAGGTTCTGAGCCGGCTGAAATCGCGATCGTGGAATCCAACTCCGATTGGATTTTAGATATCGATCGGGCGCGACTCGCCAGCGCATCACACGCTCTACCAAGAGTGCAGTCAGGTGGTCGATCGTCATCGAGTGCTCGCTGGTGCCTTGGTCCGTACGTTAGCTTGGAAGTCTAGGTAAGCTCGGAGATCATCCTCGGAGATCCGGATACAACGGCTGCCAATGCGCGACGCGCGAAGGTTTCCGCCGGCGACTAGTTTCCGGATTGTCGATTCGGCGCACCTGAGCTTCGTGCTTACCTGCGCCACGGAGAGTAGTTTCGGAACCGGCATCTCTTGTCCTCGGTTCGATTGTCAGGGCAAACATAACGGTCAAGAGATTGCCCATCGGCTATGTCGTTGAGCGCAGCACGCTTCCGAATGTTGACTGGCCAGCCTGGCAGAACCGGATTGACCGTTTCCTCAGTCGGAAGTGATTGAAAACACTGATCGAGACCGAGTGAAGATTGACCGTTTTTGTCCGTTGCCTATCTCTGCGCTGACCGTTTTTTTGCGATCTCGCGCGACAGAGGGTAGCTCTTGGCGCGCCTTATACGATCGAGACAGGCCTTTAGGGCGTCGCCAGCCTCAAGCGCACATTCCTCACGGAGGCGCTTTTTCACGGACCGGACCTTCGCAATTTCGGCGTTTGTATGGGTTTGGAAAAGGTCGCTTCCAACGATCTTGTGCACGACAGCATCTCGATCTGATAGGTAGCTTCCACTCTGCGGCGAATTCCCTTCGACGTGCTTTCCCGGGTGATGGTCTCGCGTATCGTCGCTCCCGCTGTGAAGCGCAAGGTGCAAGCAGAATTTGACAGAACCTTTCAACGGGTCCGCTATGGTGTTGTTGCTTGCTTCCCCGCGGTAGAACCACAGACAGTACTTCCAGAAGTCAGCCCATGACTCCGCCTTTGTGTGCCGAATGGCTTTCTGAATTCCTGGCGAGTCACCGAGTTGTTGCCCGGCTTTCGAGGCCAATACATCAAAGCGATGGCTAAGTTCGTCATCTCGATTTGAGGCCCATCGGCAATGCACGTGGTCGCCGTAGAACATGAGAGGCCCTTTGGACCACCCTGACCGTAGCTCTTTCGCCTCGCTGTCCAACAGGTCCCCAAACTGCGAGGCCAAGTCCTGCCATTCCTTCGGATTGACTGAAAGCAGCGTCGCTTCATTCCACTTTTCACGGAACAAGACGCGATTTCGCGAGGCAAAATCGCTGAAGAAAAGAATGCTTCTCAGGTCCGGCTCGAAGATGGCGTTCGGGTTCGATCGCCGGTAGTCAATCAGTGCTTCCTCGAGATGTGTATATGTCACGTGTTCCCGCGCAATACCCTGTTTCGCGAGGATTTCGAGTATAAGTCCTCCAGTGACCATTGGCTGCTGTCGGTGATCCGATTTAGACATTTCCGAGCTCACCGCATCAGGTTGCGCCCCCGTATCTTGAGTGCTGCTCGTGGCTAATTCTCGCTCGTGAATCTGTTGCTTGGAGCGGGCGCCGATCTCGTTTACCCTCCGAGAGAACTCGGCTATGGCGGCCGCAGTTGTGGCCTCGCCGAGACGCTTGGACTGCGATAAGAGCTCCTTGCTGACCAGCCGGATGGACTTCTTGGTCATCGTATCCAATTCCCGACATCTTGCCGATATAGGCGTTGTGTTCTGGATCGCGACGTGCGTTCGTGCTCCTTGGTCGACGGAATTAACACACGAATCAATGAAATCAGCCAGGGTGACATTTCCACCAAGTGCATCGGCAACAAGACCATGCGAGTCGGCCCAAAGCTGGTGATAGGACTTCTTGACAGACTCGTAATTCGGATCGTCCGCCGAAATTCGCTCAAGCAAATCACGTCGCTTGGGCATACCCGCCTTTGCCCGCCAAGAAGTTGAAGGCCGCCAAGGGCGGGGACCTTTCGCCGGGTTCATGAGGCCCAGCTAGGCGGCCAAGGAACAATTTTACTTCGATCTGTTTTGGACCGCAAAATAGCGCGACGTTGTGGCAGAGCCCGTCCCCACGGTGCTACGGGCCGTTCCCGGCGCTCTGGACAGCGCTACCGATATTGCGGAATAACGAGCCGCCGTTTGCTCTGCCCGATAAATCTCCACCTCCATTTCGGCATCGGGGATAAAGAAACGCCGCGCGCGGGCGGTTATCAAGGAGAGCGCGAACCGAACGGGTGACGATCGTGGAAAGAAGTCGAGGCTCAGGTCCGAAGTTCCTGACGAACTAACCCGCTAAACAGAGTATTTCCGCCGCTGATAAAATTCAGGGCTAGGTGCGCCATGGACGAGATTAAACAGGCGGAAGTACTTTCCGGTCCGGCTTTTGATGTTCGGTATGTCGGTATGGGCGAGCTGTGATCTACTACGTGTCAGATGAACAGCTTCGTGCCATTGAGAGTGGTTCCCCGGCGACAACCATGCTCAACCCGGCTATCGCGCTGCTCTCCATATGGATCGGTTCGCTTGTGACGCTCTTGCTCAGTGCACCGTCCCCATCGGTGTATCGCTTCATCATCGTTATCGTGGTACTGGTTGTATCGTTTTTCGACGGCATCGTACTTTTGATTCTCTGGAAACGCTACAAGAGCGATCCATCGGATGTGATCAAGCGAATACGCTCTCGCGCGTCACTGCCTATGGCAGCGCCTGTGATTCAAGCTGCTTCAGAGTCAGAGGAAGAAAGTCAATAAATGGATTCTCTGCACTACAACGTTGTCACAGGGCCAGGCGACAAGATTCGTGTTTACCTGAGGGGCAATGCAGCCAACGTCTTAGTCATGGACGACGCTAATTTTCAGAAGTACCAGCAGGGTCTTCAGTACAAATACTATGGAGGCCGTTACACGAGGAGCCCGGCGATCATCAAGCCAGCCGTGTATGGCCGGCTGAATGTTGTAGTCAACTTAGGTGGATTTGCTGGGGAGGTGAATGCGGTGGTCCAGGTACTCCGTCCAAGTCGCCGGTAGGTGGTCCCGCGTTCCACCAATCCCTATCGATCGTTCCCACCTCCAAGAATTGGTAGGGGCGCTGCGGATGCGAAAGCCGCTATACAGCTAGCTTCAACTTGATCCCATCGTTCGGCGCATGAACCAGGTCCTGCTTCGTGCCAAGATAGCGCACGGTCGTCTGTACGGATGCATGGCCGAGGGGCAACTGGATTTGCTTCAGTTCGGCGCCAGCAGCGCGGTACATTTGTCGCTCAGTGGACGCCGAGGAGCGGGCAACGAAAGGAAGCCCGGCTGGAACTGAAGCGTCGCGAGGCGGTTGCAGTGGCTTGGGTGCCACGCTGCGTTATAGTGATGCGGTAAACCAGTTGCGTGTGCCGGGATGACAATATTCATAAGCTACGCGCTTCGCGACAAGGAATTGGCAGATAAGTTTGCCAACCTGCTCCAACTCGGGGCAGGGATACCGCACGACGATATATTCTTCAGCGCCGACGCTGGATCGATCCCTAACGGCGCAGACTTTCGGGAGCAGATTCTTTCAAAACTCAACGGGGCAGGTATGGTTATATGCTTGCTGTCGCTTTCGTATTTCGAAAGCAGCTATTGCGTTGCGGAGTGTGGTGCGGCTCTGGCGCGGAAACAAGGTGGAAAAGGCGAGTACCGGTCCTTCATGATCTCCCCATTCGATTTTTCTGATTTGCCTCCGATTGTGCAAGGCATTCAGTCCGGGAAGATATCGGACAGTAAAGCACTCGCCGCGTTGAGAGAAGTGATCACCCGAGACGGGACCCGGGTCCCTGGACTTCCTAAATGGATTCGAGAAGTCGAGGACTTCTTATTGCATGCGGAAGAGGCACGCAAGGTCTATGAAGCCGACGCGCTCGCGGAGAAAATGGCCCCGAAGGCTGCCATTTTTGTTCGCGATAGCGGGAAAGACAGCGACGGAAACGAGATTTACTTCAAATCAAAGCTTCGGCTGATCTTTGAAAATGACACCGGAAAGCCGCTCACGATCTTCAATGCAATGTGGGAACCCGCTCCGGGTTCTCTGTTTCACGGCCCATCGCCTTACCTCAGATGGCAGGCATTGAGGTCGGGAGTCTGGACTCGCGAGGTCCCCAAAGACCCCAGTATTCAAATCGAGATTGGCGAAAGGTTCCGAACGTATGTGGGAACTAAGCTTTTGCTCAACGAGGAACAGTTGATTCAAGTGATTGAAGCCGGCGCCATCAATCGTTTGGGAAAAGTAACGATTAACATGACTATCGGCGGGATCGGCACGATTCTGGAGCTGCCGATCTGAGACTTCGAGGTCCTACCGACGGGAGAACCCGATTGGAAGGCAGCCAGATGAAGAAACAAAACCACGCCGTCGCTGTAAGGAATTCGGGTTGGGCGTCGCGAGTCCAAGGCTCGGAAGCCCCGCTGACCCTTCGGCCTACACCCCTAGCGCGCTATTCTCAGCTTGATTCCATCGTTCGGCGCATGAACCAGATCTTGCTTGGTCCCGAGATACCGCTCGGTCGTCTGAACGGATGCGTGACCAAGCAGCAACTGGATCTGCTCCAGCTCCCCGCCTGCTGCGCGGCACATCTTAGCGCATGACCTTCTCAAATCGTGCGGCGCAATCCCGGGAACGCCGGCAGCCACGGCGTAGGGCCGCAGCAACTGCCAAATGACTTTCTCCGTGAGGCGCTCGCCGCGAGTCTCGTCCCCTCGACTCAGCGGTCGCAAGACGTAGCCTTCGGTCAATCCGACTGCTGAGGTCCAGGCATCGATCGCGCTCTTCACCCATGTGGGCATCGGAATCGTACGCACGCGACCGTGCTTGCCAACGAGATCCACGATGCACCAGCGATTGTCCCGCTGCTGGATGTGCTTCAACGTGAGCGCGGCCACCTCAGATCGGCGCAGACCGCAGCCCAGCAACACGGCGAGCATTGCGCGGTCGCGCAGCCCCTTCTTGGTCGCAATGTCCGGCGCGTTCAGCAACGCCTGAGCCTGCCGAATCGACAGCCAGTTGCCAACCCGCACGCCTTTTGACTTCGCGCCCTTCACTCGTGCGATGCCGGCGGCAAGTTCCGGCGCCAGCAGCCCGTTGTCCGCGGCTTCGAGCGCCAGTTTTCGAACTGCAGTGATCCGGACGTTGATCGAGACGGAGCCGAGGTTGCGTGCCTCGAGTGTCACGCGCCAGGCGCTCACGGTGGCCTTTGTCAAGCCAGCCCTCGGCTCCTCGCCATACCAGGCGAAGAACTCGTCAAGCCCCAGATTGTAGACCCGCTTTGTGATCGGAGAGGAGACGCTGTCCAAGACAAGTGCCTTCAGCCTGCGCCAAGCTGCGGCCCGGTCGGCCACTACTAAATCGTTCATTTTTCAGTCCTTTTAATGGGCAATATCGGTAGCCATGTGGACATTACCTCGGGCTCCGCGTGACAGCAAGTGGGAGAAACATAGAGAACCCATCCGTCCATTTCACAAAAGGACCCCTTTCGAAAACGCCGTCGTTTTCCAGGCAATCAACGGGATTGCGGAAGAGGTGGCTGACGGCACCGTCGTCGGAGGGATCGGAAAGAACGGTGTCCCAGCGACTTTCACCTCACGGTGTCTGTAATATTGATGTGGCTTTCAATTGTCTGCGGAGGTGAAGCACGATGCCATTAGGAGACTTCCAGTGGGCGCAGGTTATCGCGTCAGTGTCACTCGCCGTCTCTCTTACAACTGCGTATTTCAGTTTTTTCAGACGAGCGCAGCTGAAGGCGCGATTTGGCGAAACTCTCCTCTTGCAACTATCAGAGAGCGGGCGCCTGCGAATCAGCCCGGAGTTGGCGCTGCACAATCCGGGAGCGACTCTGGGCGTAGTCCGTGGGTTAACCTGCGAGTTTAGGAGGCTTACCGACGACACGAACGAACCAATGGTTTGGGATGAAATTCAAACCACAGTCTTCAAGGAGGAGAACCGTGGGAGGGACACCAGATTCGAGAGCTATCCCGGCGTTCTGGTCGTACCCAAGGGCGAAGCACTAATTAAGCGCCTGCAGCTCTCCACAGAGCACGCTTATGCGATTTCAGAAGGCGACTACGAGCTATCGATCAGTGTTTTCAGCGATGGAATGGCAACTCATGAAACCAGAGTTTCCACCCGTCTCCGCTTTCTGGCGGACGACGTCAAGTTTCTTAAAGAAAATCAACTCCGTCCAGAGAACACCTCGCGTCGACTCTTGCGGTTTCTTTTTCGAAGTGGTCCAAATACCAACTGCTATCTGCGGGCTCCGGGGCTGTAACGATTTGCGCCCCACACCTCGAGTGAGTGTCTCACGAAGGGTCCCCTCTGAAAATGAGTGCAGAACAGTCGCATCATACTGAATTTAAGAAAACCACGATTTCTTGGTTAGACTTGCGGCAGATGGGCGCCCAGGATGCGGTGTCGCGAAGCTTTCATCTGGCCGTTAACCAGCATTATCGGTAGTTGAATCGGGGCGGTACTGACCTGACTCCGAGTTTTCGCGTCGGCCAGATTTAGCCGAACACTAAAATCGTGTTCAATGTGAGCGGGCCTTGATCAAGGCAGGGATCCTTTGTCGTGGTCACTCGGCGACGCCTTCTGTACTGAAAGCAACCATCCTATACTCGGCACGCGAGGTGCAAGATGATAGAGGCTGGCCCTACTTCTTACTTAACAGCGCCCGCCAGTTAATGAGCAAGTTGATGTACGCGGACTCGGGACGAGCGGGGGTGAGCACAAGTATCCGATGTCCGTTGAGGGGTACGTCGAACATTTGAAAGGTTGAATAGTAAGCCAGATTCAATCCAAAGAGGCGGCCGAGCGACTTCACTTGTGGAGATTGGGCACCTAGGATGAGGTCCGCTTTCATGAGCTGATTCCCGGTGCTTTGATAAAAGAGTTCACCCTTCTTATCCCAGCGCGCGCCCCATCCGCCGCCGTGAGAAATCTGAAATTTCTCGCCGGATCCGGGAAACGGAACAACGTATAGTTCGTGCTGGCCGGTTTCGTCGGAAGAATACGCTAACCAGTGACCGTCGGGTGAAAAATTCCCGCCGGTCAACCTAGCCTGAAGCGAAGTAACCTTAAACGGTCTCCGGTTTCCTAGTAATGGAAGAATCCAAAGCGTTTGCCGAAACTCGGGCGCACTAATGCGGGTATGGTAAGAGATGTAGTGGCCGTCCGGCGACCAATCTTGAGGGAGCACTAGGGCGATGTCTGGACCAAACGTGAGTAGCGTCTCTTCGGCACCTGTCCCATCAGATGGTTTTCGTACGAGGCTGATTTTGCCGGCCGATTCATATTTGCAATAGGCAACATATCTCGCATCAGGTGACCAGACCCCTGGCGTTTTGTAGCCCGGACCGAACGTCATCCGCGTAGGAACCCCGCCTGTGGCGGGAATGGACCAGAGATCAAACGCACTCCCATAAACGCCGACGGAAACTCGTTTCCCATCCGGTGAAATCCTGGGCGCCTCGTAATCAGCAGCTTCGCCAATCACGCCGGCCGGATTCCCCTGCAAGTCAAACCATTCGAGGCGGCCCTGCGTCGGCGTGTATTGAAACGCAAGCACGGAGTGACCTCCAATTGAGTACGTGATCGCATGGGCGATAGGTGCGGCGGTACCGGAAACTTTGCCGGAATTGGGATCGAATTGTTGGACCATGACCCTGGCGTTCCTGAGGAAGAGCAAGAATCCATCGGAATAGGTGGGAAAACTGGCATCCTCAAGCACCAGTTTTGAAGCGGAAGACTGCAACGACCTCAGTTCGACACGCTGATGTTCGGTCTTTTTTTCACCAATGACAATAAGAAAGTGTTCCCCATCGGGGAGGAACGCAGGTCCGACTTGATAGAAATCGTTTGGGCCCATTTTCCCAAGCGAGACGGCGTCATTGCCGGAAGCAGAAATGCGGAAGTACTCCGATTGCCTGTTCGGCCTGAATAGGATGACACCGCCAGGAGACCAAGCTCCTGGGCCAACACCTACGGCTAACGTCATCACGTTTCCTGTTGTCAAGTCCACGGTCTTCAAACTCCCGCCGGCAAAAAAGCCGAGGGATCGACTATCGGGCGACCAGAAGGGTCGCATCCCGTCCTCTGCGCCAGGCACCGGCTTCGGATCGTTGGCTTGAAGCGAGCGTGTCCAAGTCTGAATCTGGCCATTATGGTCGACTGCCGTAAATGCCAATTTGCTCCCGTCCGGTGAGACGACCGCTGGTCCCTCGCTGGGCCCGGCCCCAAGAAAATGAGTATCGGGCGGCGGAGGGATGGAGGCGAGTACCGCGTCGGCTCCGACTGGAGCCTGATGTCGGTATGTCCAGAGCCCGAATGTAGCTCCAAGAACCGCGAATCCGGCTGCGAGCGCCCAGGCCAGCATCTCACGATTCCTGCGCTTCAGAGCGACTGCGCCGTGAAGACAGGCCTCAGGCCCGCTCTCCGAAATCCACTTCAGCTGCAGCTTCACATCATGGACACTTTGGAACCGCTCGTCTGGATCTTTCGCGAGACAAACCTGGACGACGCGGTCCAACGCAACGGGCGATTGCGGCTGCACCGTGGAGACGTGCGGCGGATCTCGATTCAGCACAGCGGCGATGACGCTGGCTGCGGTTTGGCCTTCGAAGGCGCGGCGACCAGTGGCCATCTCATATAGCACCGCACCGTAGGAGAATATATCGCTCCGTGCATCCGCTCCCTTTCCCTCTGCTTGCTCGGGCGACAAGTAATGGAATGTCCCGATCACCGTACCCTGCGTGGTCACCGGATGGTTGCCGACGAGAGCCGAAAGCGGCAGAGTCACGCTGGATGCCGGGTCTTTCACAAACGTTTTGGCCAAGCCGAAGTCCATCAGCTTCGCGGCCGACTTGGTGAGCATGATGTTGCCCGGTTTCAGGTCGCGATGAACAATGCCACTATGGTGAGCCCTTTCCAGACCTTCGCAAATCTCAATTCCATACTTTAGAACGTGCGCGGTGGTTAGCGGTCCCCTGGTCAAGCGATTAGCCAGCGTCTCACCTTCCAGAAACTCCATGACTAGGTAGTCGATTCCATCCTGATGGCCGACGTCGTAGAGTGCGCAAATGTTGGGATGGCTTAGCGCCGAAATGGCGCGTGCTTCGCGCTCAAAGCGCCGCTTCGCTTCCTGATTCTCAGTCAGGTCTCCCGTTAAGACTTTGATCGCTACAACGCGGTCGAGCCGTGTATCGATCGCGCTGTAAACCTCTCCCATTCCGCCCTTAGCGAGGGCGGACTTAATCTCGTAGGGCCCGAGTTTGGCTCCGCCGGTTAGAGGCATGAGATCTGGATTATACCCGGATTTGCCGTGGCCAAGTTAAACAGGCTGCAGCGGACGCATGAAGCAGCAATAGTCCACCCGCTATTGGGGTTAGGACGTTAACGTCCCATATCGGTAGCCACGTTCGCATGCCGTCGCACCCGCGCTCTCGTGCTCGTATCCTGAAGAGAGTTTATCGACGAACGATCTTGGGGCGGTATCGGAGGAGTAAGTATGAGCAAAGGAGCGGGGATGATGGAACCTACTGCAGACGCATGGCCGCGTCCCTGGGCCAGGACTAGCGGTGCCGTTTATTTGCTTTACTTTCTGACGGCAATATTCGCCGAGGTCTTCGTTGGCCGGGGCCGGCTTGTTGCCTATGACGCCGTCAACCTCATCGCCGACGCCTTCTACATCGCCGTGACGCTGCTCTTCTATTGCATGTTTAAGCCGGTGAACAGGAGCCTCTCTTGGCTCGCGGCGTTCTTCAGCCTCGCGGGATGCGCCAATGAGGTTCTTGGCCTCTTTAAACTCGCTCCCTACAGAATCAACAGCCTGGTATTTTTCGGGCCCTATTGCCTCCTGATTGGCTACCTCATTCTTAGGTCGACCTTCCTGCCTCGAATTCTGGGCGTGCTGATGGTGTTTGCCGGGTTGGGTTGGCTGATCTTTCTATCACCGCTCGCAAACCATCTGTTCACCTACCTGAAGGTCCTCGGCTTCCTCGCGGAAGCATCGCTGATGCTATGGCTCATCGTGATGGGCGTGAACGTTCAACGATGGAATGAGCAGGCCAACGCAGCACGCTAACAGCGAAGACGTGAAGTTGCAAAATACGCTCGTTCAACGATTCGGAGCCACGTATTAGCCACGCGGGGTCATTCGTGGCCAGGTCCGTACCTGTCCTTTCCGTAGAAGTGAGCAGAGGCCCCCACACTTTCATAGTCCGGGGTGATCGCCCGGCGATCATGGGAGTTCCTTCCCGAAACGCAACGATTTTCATCGAATCTCAGGGTACTCCGCGCAGTTCGCACCCTCCGCTCTTCGTCGCTGCCCGCAACTGTGCTTTGCTGGGAGCTGGACGGCATTCTGCAGGCAAAACGCGCTAACAATCCCTCCCATCACTCTTTGTTTCCCCACTGGCTCATTCACCTGGGAATCCCGGGACTTTTCGCAGTGGCAGTCATCGACTCGTCGCCCATTCCCCTTCCTCTTCCTGGCAGCACCGATCTGCTGTTGCTGCTGCTGATCCTGAACGGGGCCAACATATTTCTGGTGACCGCCGCGGCCATCGCCGGAAGCGCGGTTGGGGGCTATTCGTGCTGGGTGACCGGCAGCAAGGGCGGCGAAGCTCTGTTACAGCGGTACATGCCAGCTCGCTTTCGAGCGCGCTTGGTCACGTGGGCAAAAATGCACTCCACTCTGTCCATCTTTTTGTCCTGCATCCTACCCCCGCCCATCCCTCTGACTCCGTTTCTAGTCGCAGCCGGAGTGCTCGGCGTTTCCCGAAATCGCTTTCTGATCGTGCTCACGACCGCCCGAACCCTTCGTTATGGGGCGGTCGCCTGGGCGGCCAAGACCTACGGGCGCGTTGTCGTTCGCCAATGGACCAGCAATCTAGCCGGATGGTCCGGTCCCATCGAATGGACCTTCGTCGTTCTCCTAACCGGCAGCATCGTCTTCGGCATTTGGCAATATCGCCGCAACGTGCGGCAAGAAGCTCAAGCTTCGGTTGCATAACCGCAGCCGGCATCGAGTCCCGGGTCGCAGTCGACTTTGGAACGATATGACGTGATATCGTTAGCTGTTCTGGTGCACTGATCCGTTGTTGATAAAGTGTCGAAAAGGTCTGGGCCGTCGCGTGTTCTAAAGCGTGCTACTCGTATCGCAGAGCCTGCATTGGGCTAATCCGAGACGCCCGTAGCGCGGGTACCAGGGTGGCAGCACACGCAACGACAATCACGATAAGCACTACCAATGTGAACGTCGTGGGATCGGTTGCCCTCACGCCGAAGAGCATGCTCTCCATTGCGCGGCTAAGAACCAGCGCTCCAGCCAGCCCCAGGGCCGTGCCGAGGACGGCAAGCTTGGCCCCCTGGCGGAGAACCAGCGCCAGCACGTCGCGTGGCAGGGCGCCGAGAGCAGTGCGGATGCCTATGTCACGAGTGGCTTGCTCCACCTGGTACGAAATCACTCCGTAGACACCCACCACCGCGAGAATCATCGCAAAGAGCGCAAACGCCTCCAGCAACAACATGGCACAACGCTGGCGTGAGGTAGAAAGCGCAATGCGCTCCTGCATGGTTTTCACGTCGAAAATCGGGACGCCTGGATCGACAGCATGAACCTCACGTGCCACGGCCGCCGCCATCGTATCGGCAGGCTCGGTCGATCGGGCAACCAGGTACATGGTGTTATTGGAAAACTGCGAATGCGGATGATAGACAACCATCCTTAGGTCGATGTCGAGCCCGTACTGCTTGACGATTCCGACGACACCAACAACCCGTCGCCACGGGTCTTTGGTGGGGTCATTGCCGCCGAAACGGACACGCTTGCCCACGGCGTCCTGATGCGGCCAAAAGAAATCAGCCATCTTCTGATCGACGATGACAACGGGCTCGCCTTTTGTCGTGTCCGAATCGGAGAATAGGCGCCCACTTTTGAGGGGGATGTCCATGGTGCGGAAGTAACCGGGAGTGGCTGATCGCTGATCAAACTGGATCTCGGGTTGATTGGGGGGTGGCACATAGCCCTCCACTTTCATGCCGCCCCAGGAAACTGCATTCGTTAGCGGCAGTACGGCGACCGCTCCCGCGGCGGTGACTCCTGGTAGTCTCAAAATGCGTTCTGCTATCAACCGGTATGCGTTAACGACGGCCGCCTCGTTGTCGTGGTACCGCGGGCCGGACAAAGCCGTCTGCAGGGAGATGACATGATCGGGGTTAAAGCCCGGAGGAACGTGGATGAGGCGTGTGAAGCTTCGAATCAGCAAGCCGGCACCGACCAGCAACATGAGAGACAGCGCAATCTCAGAGATGACCAGCAGGCTACGGAGTCGATGTTTCGCAACGTCCAGACCGCCCTCCGACTGAGTAGCACGCCCTTCTGTTTTAAGAGCGGCATTCAAGTCGATGGATCCCGCACGCAAGGCTGGGGCCAAGCCGAAGAGAACGCCCGAGACCAAAGAAACGCCGAACGTGAAGAGCAGAACCGAACCATCAATCCCGATGGTTTCGAGGCGCGGTATGTTACGTGGATCAAACATCCGAACGGCGAACAGACACAGCCCGGCGAACAACAAACCCATGACACCGCCGATGAATCCAAGAATGAGGCTCTCGGCGAGGCATTGCCGCACAAGCGGCTCCGGCTCGCTCCGAGAGAGGCCCGAACCGCGATTTCTTTCTGCCGAGTGATGGAACGCGACAAGAGGAGGTTGGCCACGTTGACGCAGGCGATTAGTAGCACGAGCGACACCGACCCGAGTAGCACGAGCACGGTCGTCCGAACGTTCCCCACGACCTGCTCCAGGAGCGGGACTACACTCACCGTAAAGGTGCGGTCGCGATGATCCTTCTCTCGAATGCGAGCGGCGATGAGATCGACGTCAGCCTGCGCCTGGCGCATCGAGATCCCGGGCTTTACACGAGCCAGGATGTTGAAGTTCTCGTCTCCACGGCGGTTGACGGCCTCGGCGCCGAGCGGCAACGGCAAGAGGAGATCGGGCTTCTCGATGCCTCCTACGGTCGGCATTACTTCGCGATTCAACAGGAAGTTCGGACTAAGCACGCCGAGGATCGTGAACGGCTGGCCGCCGAGGCGTATACTGCGGCCGACAATCTTCGGATCTGCACCAAAGGAAACTCTCCAGAATGCGTCAGTCAGAAGGGCCACCTTCGGCCCTTTCGGTATATCGTCAGCCGCAAGGAACGTTCGCCCCAACTGCGCCTTGGCGCCGAGGAGGGGGAAAATGCTGGACGTGGCCTCAATCACCTGAACTCGCTGCGGCTCGCCGAGGCCCGTCATACTTGCGTCGTGGCCGATCGCTAAGGCAGTCTGCTCAAGGACTTGGTTCTGGGCAACGATGTCCGTGTATTCGCCAGGCGACGGCCAGTCCTGCGGGATACCGATCCCCGGCGAACGCAGCCAAAGAATGGCTAGGCGGTCGGGATGCGGATAGGGCAGGGGCCGAAGGAAGAGAGCGTTGGCGACGCTGAACACTGCCGTGTTGGCGCCGATTCCGATACCCAGCGAGAGTATAACCACCAGAATCAGCACAGGGCTGCGCCGTAGCGTTCTGAGTGCAAACCGGAAATCTTGCAGAATCTCGGACATGATTCCTCTTGGGGCGTGGGACTTCCGCTCACAATAATGGCACAGAATATCAGCTCAGTGAGGTCCAGAAATAATCAATGGGGTATCAAGCAACTGACAGTGCCAGCTACGAGCCTTTGTGATGCCTCTAGGAAAGCCAATGTCTCCGGAAAACGCAGCGAGCCGTTAATTGGATTATCGGAAGGCAACCAGACTGCCGCACGAGCCTTATCGGGAACAACGTTAGGCCGGTGCCGCCCACTACCTCGAACTCCTTAGCTTGAGAGATTCGGGGTGGTGCCACTTCAACGCCGACTCGTCTAAGTGGATAGCTTCCGGATGTCCGACGACCTCGGAGCTATTGGTAAACCCTTCGCCGTCAGGGAGGATCTCCGTGGCATAATTGACATATTTCTGCCGCAACCGCCAGGACCTGGCGTTGCTACGTGGAAGCCACAGCTAAGGGTTTCCGACCGCGTGGCCGCCGAGCCGTACCGTTAGAGGCCGCAATCAGGTATCCAGGCAGGAGAAGGAACCTATGCCATTCGTTTCCATTACGCGTCTGCGCGTTCGGTCGTGGTCCTATGTGCCCGCCTTCGTTGTTCAGACGTTGCGGAGTGCTAGGCAAGCTGCGAGAGCCGACGGGAACGTCGCGGTCAAACTGCTGCGGGACCGCAGGAACACGTTCTGGACCGGCACGACTTGGTCGTCCGAGGATTCGGTGAGGGCATTCATGCGTGCGAAACCCCACGGGCCGACCATGCGAAGCCTGCTTAACTGGTGTGACGAAGCTGCTCTGGTGCACTGGACGCAAGCTAGCGAGGAACTTCCCACCTGGGAGGAGGCGCACAAGCGAATTCAGCAGGAAGGGCGGCGATCGAAGGTGAGCCACCCGTCAGCAGCCCACACAGCGTACGCGATCCCCGCACCGACGGTGAGCCAAACGCGCGAGCTGCGTTTCAAGTGACGTTAAGCTCCTCAGTCCTGGCTGCCTGCCGTCTGTGCGGCGTTGGACCAGAATGGTATCGTCACGATGCGCCGGCGTTCGGATCGATCACGACATCGCCGTTTACCGCGAATTTGTCGGATCAACAGTAGAAGACTCCTCCATTCGGGCTCAGCATCGAGCACCAATCAACTGGCAAATCCCGCGACCAGTACCGCGCTCACAAAGACAAGCTGCAGTGCTGTTCGAATCGGCAAAGGGATAACGGGCCGTCTGACGCGCGGCGTAAATATTGGCGGGAAACACAGGGGCGCAACCGGGACGTTATCAGTTAATATCGGTAGCGTCCGGTGGCCACAGTTCGCTTGCGACCACGGGCAGTTCTCCTGAGAGTTGCGTCCTTTCTACAAGCGGACCTTTCAGATCGAATGAGAAGGCCCGTCTCCCCGCTGGGACATCGCGGGGAGACTAAGTAAAGACGGGTTCGTACTGCGGCCTTAGGAATCCTCCCGCTGTCGTGCCTGCGGCCACAGGGTGAAAACAATCACTCCCACTATCAGTGCAGGCAATGCCCAAGGCAAGGCTCCTAAGAACCACTGTCCAGCAAGTGTCGGAATCAGAGCTACTCCGCTAAACAGGGCGGCGATGACGTACATAGCGGCGGCTGTCCCGCGTAATCCCAACCTCCAGCTCTTCTGAAGCTGCGGTGTTGCCTCGGAGAGATTACGTCGAGCGTCCTTCTGGATTCCGCGCTGAACTGCGTAGATCCCTGCGAGCACTCCTGCACCCAGAAGCAAGACTCCATACACCCCGAAAAGGCTCTTTGACGAGAAGCCGTTTGCCTCGCCGGAGGCGCCCCAGTGCGTTGCCCAGCGGCGCGGAAGCTCATTCCATTGAAGCGACAAATAGATGGCTACGGCGGCAAGAAGAACAAACGCTATGGCCGTTGCCGTCGCGCCTGGTCCGGGCTTATCGCCGACAAAGAGCACTGCTTTTCGAATAGGTGTTCTCGCAATCTCCTGATTCCGGGCCGTCTGGAGAAGCTGGCGCCAGCGAAGTATTGCGACAGCGGCGACACCAAGCAACGGCAGCGTGATGGCCAGCCCGCTTGCCGGTGGTTGGATGACCAGGACCGCTATGGCTATCGCTGCCAGCAGCCATATCTCTACCCGTAGACGTCGGGTTAACTCCGGCGTTAAGACAACCCCTATTTCAGGATTTCCGGCCAAGTATTTCGCGGCCCAGCTGCTCCGTTGCGCGCCGGCAGCGACGTGGATCGCTCCTGCTGTAATCAAAACTGCGACAGACTCCACGACATGATTCACAGGAACGCTCACTCGCCCTCACAAACCGCCCGGGCGAATTCGTCACGAATGTCGCCCGATGCCATTCCAATAGCCTTCATCTCGGCCAGCAGTCGTCGCAGGCGCTCCACGCAGTCCGCGGCAGCAGTTTTCGACACGTTTCGTGGAGTTTCCCGCAAGGAGACCACCGCTCCGTTTCGGCGTTGTAGCTTTAGCCAACCTTCCTCGGCAAGAAGCCGATATGCTTCCGCTACCGTGTTGAAGTGCACTCCTAGGTCTTCCGATAACGCACGACTGGAAGGTAACCGGTCACCTGGTTGCAACCGACCTGCTACGAGGAGGGCGCGAAGGCTGTCGACGATATGGCGGTACGCCGGTCCCGGCTGGGATAGATCGATTTGTAATTCGAAGTGCGACATCAATGTATACAAAAACTATACATTGGCCAAACGCAGGTGTCAATAGGGACATCTCAATGACATCCCGGTTCCTGCGCTCTACGGCCCGTCCGCCGACGAGAAGTGGTCGGCGAAGTGGCTTTCGGTGGGTGTGTTCAGTTGGAGATTCCTATAAGAAGTTTGGGTCCCCGGCTGAAGTCTCGGTGACGTGGGGAGCCGCTCAAAAAGCGCGAGGTGCTGTCGATCGACCGCTGTCGCAGTAGATCGCCCTTGAATTGCTAAACACAAACACTTCCCAAGTCGGCGGCTCCTGCCGCTGTTGCCGCGGGGCGGTGTCCGCTGGGCATTCTCGGACTCGTGCGCGAGCCCTGGCGGTTTCGCTCTGGGCTGGATCTCGAAGGACTTGGGCGTATAGGATCAATCTCAGGCTGGTCCACGCGGATGAGGTCCAACCGGATCTGCACGAGAAGGTTACTGGGCAACACTCCAGGACGTTATCTGGTGTTATCGGTAGCGAAACGCCTGACCCCACGCGGTTCGAAACGAGGGCGAAATCTGCGAGGAGTACTTCCGAGTGACGATTACTCTCCGCCTTATACTTCATACTTCTCTGAAGAACCGGCGCCTCCGAAGCCCGGCGACAAACGCTCACGAGGCCGGCCTGCGCAGCCGGTAGCGCGGGAGTGGTACGCACGGATGCTGCTCGAGCGCAACGCCGCCGGAGATCGAACGAAAGCGCGCGGCCTGTTGAGCGAAGCACTGGCTATGTACGAATCGATGGAAATGCCGTTCCACGCCAACCGGACCAGCGGCAGGCTGGCGAGTTTGTAAGGTAGCACCTGGGTCGTCGGGTATTCAGTAAGTTCCAGACGCGAGTAGGCGGCTTAGCGTGAGTTGCCCTTTTCTGTCACTTTGACGTTTAACGGCTTGCCTGTCGAAGTGCCTTAATTGGCTCCGGGTGCACGGTCCGCCATACGGAATGGCCATTTCGAATCCAGAAGCGCTGTGCACTCTCCGGGTGGCGCGTGATCCAGTAGCTCCTAGAGGCCGGCTTTGGGTGCGGTTTGAAATATCGAGGCCGGACCTAAACCTCGAAGCCGTATCGACTACGCCATTGCTCGGCCCAATGCTCATTCGCAGGCCACTGAAAGCAGATCCCGTACCCGTCCGGGTCCCGGAACGAGAGCTGCCGCATTCCGTACGGAGCCACCCGCGCCGCCTCCACGCGTACGCCATTGGCTCGCAGATGTTCGTAAGCACTATCCAGTTCACGGCAAGCGAAATACAACCCGATATCGGAATGTGCAGCGGTACGATTCTCGTCCGGTTGCGACGGGCGGTACTCTGACTCGTACATAGTGTTCAGCATGATTTCGGCACCGCTGCGCGACAGCAGGCACCAGTCAAACTCCTCACCATCACGCGACTGGCTCAAGAGCTCAAAGCCAAGCAAGTCACGATAGAAACGGACGGCCGTCGGCATATCGTAGACCTGCAAGAGAGGCGCGACACCAAAGAAATCTGTTTTCATAAGAACCCTCTCCCGCTATTCTCGCCCGGCTTGGATTGGGTGAAAGTGGCTCTCTTTCCCCGGATTGTCGACCACTCTTCCAAAAGCTCGCGTAATCCGGCCAGAGCAGCTCAAAACCCACGAAACAGCGCTATCGTTGCCGGTAAGAAGGGGATCTCAATCCACCGCTCTGGATTACAGGGTGAATGCCTCTTGGCCGCTCTCTCACAAACGGATCATGGTCAATAACATCTTGAAGCGACTAAGGGCTTTCAGAGAGTGAGGTTGATTTGCGGGTATGAGAACCGCTTCGCCTGTCGTCGTCCGCAGCCCCTTGCCGGAGATCGTAATCTCCGCCTCACCCTCCAGTAGATGCGCCAAGGCGTCGAACGCGGCCGTATGCTCGCTTAACCCCTGCCCTTCGTCAAACGCGAACAGAGTTACAGTTCCCGTCGCGCGCTTGACAATCGTCCGGCTCACCACAGAGCCTGCCTGATAATTCACCAGGTCTGCCAGGCGGACGGCTTCCGCGATAGGCATTTCGCCCCTATTCTGTTCCTGCTGCGAGCTCATGTTTGGCCGCCTCCAACGGGCACCATCATAATCTTCCGTCATAGGTCCCGTATGGTCGGCGACTCGCAGAAACCACACACGCCGGGTAGCTGTTCCAATTTCGGCATGAGCTTCGTACGAGTCGCGCGTGACTCGGGCGCAATTCTTAAGAGGCTCGCGTAAGGGACTTCGACGAGTACCCGACCACCGTCCAAGTGGAATAAATCATGGAAGACCGCGCGAGGCGGAAAAACGAACCTCCGTGCTAGACTTGTCTGCTTACAACTAGGAGGAGTAGTTGGACTCAGGCGCGAACGATATTGCTGGATTCCACAGTATCGGCTCAGGCCAGCTAAAAGGCGGTGCCCGGGCAGCGCTCATCTGTGCTTCTTTCGGTTCTGCTTGGATGTATTGGGCTGTTGTATTCTCCGGCAGTCAAAGCCCGGTATGGTTCTCGATTGTCACAGTGCCAGCAGTCGTGCTAACGCTTTGGGCGATCCTTCGCGTTCGAGCGTTTCGCCACCTCGCCTCTTCTCCATCCGAGTTAGCGCACTGGATGCGCTTTCGTAAATTTTTCTGGATCGATTCCGGTATCGAATGGGGACTGGGAGGTATCGCAGCGTTCGTTCTCTCGCACGTTGGGCGTTCTGACCTAATACCGCAAGCCTTTGGTGTGATCATCGGGTTGCACTTTCTTCCGTTGGCAAAAATCTTCGAGGCGCATCTCTACTACTGGACGGGTGCGATCATGGTGATCGCAGCGATTGGGTCTTTAGTCATCCCGCGTAGCGACGTCCGCAGTATTGCCGGATGCACCGCTATTGGCCTCATACTCTGGTTAACTGGCCTAGTTATCCTGCGGTGGATCACTTGGCAAAGTGACCGCCTTGCTAATTCTGAAATCTGATAGGCAATTGGCAAGCACGCTTCGGCCTTGGTTAATACTGCGACCCGCCCCATTTTCTCGATAGCGACAAACGTGCTTTCGCTAGCAGTGATCCAATGGGTGTGCCAATTCGACCCGCCGCGCGAGATTAGCTACCGGATTGTCGCCACTCGGAGAGTGCTCGCCGGTCTGCCACGCGCCCAGGAAGTCTGATTGGGGGAGACCATCTGCGTTCCGGGCGACATGGACGCGAACGCCGTTTAACCGGCCAATCTCTGCCCAGTCTCCCGCAACACCCGGAAGCGCTATTCAGCCTGCCTTGCAGCCATTCTGCACCATGAAACCGTAGGGAGCAAGAGCTTTCTCTGCTGACGGACTCACTCGCTTCGGAGAGCGGTAATATGAGTCCATTGGAGCGCTCTTGCGTGTTCCCCGGTATGACAAATCGAACGAAAAAAAGAAATGACAGCGTATCCACATACTGTAGGAGCACTGGTCGAACGGACACACCTCAATGAAAGTTGGCCGGTATAAAGCCGTTTCTGGCCAATTACGAGGTCACCGTGGCGGCGGGACCGATCTGAGCTTTGTACGAGTGTCGACCACCCGCTCAGAAGTCCGCCGACTTCCTTGTACGCCGCGAAAGCAGGCGGGAAGCAAGAGGTCCGCCGAACTCTACCCAAACCAGTGGGTTCGCCACCAGAACACATCCCACGGCTGACGCGGACGCCGGCAGACGAAGATGTCGGTGTGATCTCCGATGGCGCTGTTCTCGATGCCGAAGGGAATGGTGACGTGGCCAGCGGGCTCGCACGACTCGAAAACGGTTTCGAGGTCGCGGCGGAGAAAACCCGCCGCCACGACGGTTTTGGGCGGGGGATTGCCATACCCGTGCAGCCAGTGCGAGTTCGAGCCGCTGATTACTTCCGGCAGGCCTCGACCGCGGCCGTAAAGGTTGATGGCGGCGGCCTCACCGGCATCGCCGGCCAGAATGCCAACAGGGGCGCTGTCGGGCGGGAGCGAATCGCGAACGCGGACCACAGCGCTGGCCATCTCGGGCCAGCCGAACTCCTCGTTGAAATTGCCGTTTGCCGCGTCGGCGATTCTCCACCAGCGTGAGCCCGGCGGCGCCAGAGGCAGAACCACGAGAGCAACTACAATCCCGCCAATCACCAAGCTGGACCGAACCACCCTGCGTACCGTGCCGGCTCCGACCGGGGACAGGGCTTCCGACCATCGCTCACCCCAAACGGCGCCCGCGGCGAGCAGCATCGGGTAAGCCGGCGAGAGGTAGTAGGGTCTACCTTTGGCGATGAGAAAGAGCACCAGGGGTATCAAGTACATCCAGCCGATCATGCGGTAACGCTTTCCCTCCGGTTTGATGAGCAGGAAATACAACCCGGCGATCCAGAGCGGCACGGTGACAGGATTCGTCACCGACCAGACCTGCGCGGGCAGGAAGCCATTCGTGCTTCCCCGCCCGACATCGCGCGCATGAATGAACTTCAAAAAGTCCAGCGTGATGAAATGGTGTCGGACCTGCCAGATGAGATTGGGAAGGAAGATGAGGATGGCAGCGGCAGCGCCGTACCACAGCCATCTGTTGAGCAGCCAGCGAGGTCTCGTCAGCACGATGCCACCGGCAATGCCTGCCAGGAAGAACGCCATCGTGTACTTGGTCATCATGCCGAGGCCAACGACAGCCCCCAACGCCAGCCACCAGCGCTGATTTTCGGATTTCAGCAAACGGATGATAATCCATGCGGCCAGCACCCACCACAGGTAGTCGAAGGAGACATACTGGAACACGCTGCCCAAAAACACCGCGGGTCCGGCGATCGCCGCCGCCCATGCAGCCACAAGCTGGGCCGGACGTTTGCCGCCGATTTCGCGAGCCATTAAACCGGTCAGTACCATGGCGATCCCCGCAGCCAGGGCGCCGAAGAAGCGCAAGCCTATCATCGAGGGGCCAAACAGCGTGAGCGCCACCCGCGCAATGAAGGGAGTGACCGGCGGATAGACCACATAACCCCAGCCAAGGAAACGAGCGTCGTCGATGGTCGCAAGCTCGTCCCGGTGGAATCCGTACTGGTTGTTGGTTGCGCTGTGCAGCGCGACCAGGGAAAGAGCAGACAGAATGAGGGCCCCGGTATCGGTCGCGATCATCCTCTTACAGACGGCAGCCAGCCGCATAAACTCGCTTTTCGCCTCAAAGGCCAGGCAATGCTTCATCGTACATTGTGTTGAACACCAGCGGAACCACCGGGACGCCCGAATCACGCGCGGTCCGGGAGTTAAGGCCATGCCGGTTCAACGGCCTGACGGCATCGACTCGCGCGTTCGTTCGGCAGCCAACCGATGTCTCCGCGAACGTCGTTATAAGCTGGTCGGAAGTCTCGATGTGGGAAGTTTCGCCCGGATTAGGAACAATACACGGCGTTATCGTCTCGAATCCGCTTGGCTTGAACGCAGCAGATTACCGGACACCACGGGATCTATGGCCAGAGACACCGCTCGGGCTTTGTCCGAGTCGCGGACGATCCGCTCGGAGCAGGCACTGACAGACGCAATGGCGTTTATCGTTACTCATCCATTCACCAGACGTTCGCAAGCTGCGACCAATTGGACAACGCTATTTGCGCAATTTGACCAGCTCCCGCCTCGCGTGCTCATTGCCAGGATTCAACTCGACAGATCGCGCATATGCCATAAGCGCAGCTTGGATATCGTTCGTCGCTTCGTAACCGTCCCCAAGGCTGTCCCATGCATTCGCGGAATCGGGATAGGCCTTTGTGTTCAATTTGAACAGCACGACGGCTGACGCCGGATCGTTTTCCTGAACGAGGGCATAGCCGAGCTTATTTATCGTCCCCTCTTCGCCGGTCATGTAACGGTTCATGGGATCGGCTGCGAAGTTCTGGAACGCCTTCCACGCGCTCTCGTCTCCCATTCGAGCTGCGGACCGCATTGTCTCGGCAAAGGATGCCGGGCGGTACATGATTCCCATAGTGTGCATGGGTAAGCCGTTTTCAGCAGGAGTCTTTGCCAAGAACGCCTTCGCTGAAGTTTCATCCTTGAGGTAGGCGTTCAGAAACTGAAGCATGTAAAGCGAAACCCACGAATAACTTGTGTTTGCGTCTTCCCGTCCATAATCTGCGACTTGGTCTTCCGCGAATGTTGCGGCGTCCTTCATGCGCTGAAACATGGAACAAAATTCAGGATGGGACATGCCCACCATGTTTAAAATTATGGCATCTCCATGTGCCCATGCATTAAGAACGCTGCGTCCTATTCTTTCATTCTTCGGACCGTTATACGCATCAAGATGTTCGATATAACTCATCTCGTTTGAGGTAAAAAATAGGAGTGGCGTCTTCAACAGCTCCGGATGAATATCTCCAGCGCTTGCCACAAGTCCTGGGTAATAGCGCATGCTGCCGTCCATCTCAACCAAGATCTGAATGCGGGGATCCCGCGCAGCAGCGAACAAAACCGATATTCCTCCCCAACTAAAGCTCACCGCAGCGACCTTCGATGAATCCGTATCAGGTAGTCTAGCTGCATAAGAAATTAGAAATGAGATGTCGAGAGCTTGCGTATCAATCCCCGCCAAGTCGTCAGTCATATCGCGAGTCGACACTCCCAGCGAAGGACTAGCAAGAACGACATATCCATAGCTTGCAAGGAACTCGCATAGATCAGCGTTCTCCCATGCAATGGAAGAATCGCTGGGAGCGTAAACAAGAACAGGGTAGTGTCCCTCCGCGGGCGTTGCGTTGCGCACTGACCACAGCTGGGCATTGAAGGAACTCTTCAATCGTGTACGCCATTTGTTGTGCTCTTGGTCAGGTGTGTCAAAGTGAATCTCGTTATCCGCCAACGCGACGTAATCGCCAACTGTCATTGGCTTACTCGTGCTTTGCAGCGCGGGATACCAGATAAGCGTCTGTACTGGGCGGCTTCCTTGCCGCGCAGGCGCCCCGGGACGATCGGGGGTGGCGGGAAAGGTTCGTGTGGGATCGTATTGATTTACCATCTTCAGGCCCACGGGATAAGGCCCGGGCTTTTGGAGAAATTGGAACGGAGGAAAGGGTGGACCAGGAAGCGCCGTGCGCTGCGCGCTGCACGTAGAAGAAAAAACAACGAGACCAAGAAATATCCTGGTCGCCTGTCGATTTCCGACTTGCAGGATTCTCACGAATGATCCTCCTAGGGGATAGTATCCTCCGTTACGAAAACAAGCTGCCGCCGGTTTCCGAATCCACAAAATCGCCCGCGAATGGACCTTCCTAGTCGGACGTCCTGTAGTCGGCTCGCGATTCGGCGTTGCGAAGTCGGCTTACGGACGCTGATTCCGCAGCTCCGTCCGTATGACGCGCAATCCGGACAATGCCAGCGCCGTCCGAGTGGCCGACCATCCGGCCGGTGGATAGGCAAACACTACGCCGTCACTCGCGATCTTATCGAGGATGGTCGTTGATCAGCGGTATTCGAGTTGCACCGCTAAATGGGCTTGGTAGCGAAAGGGAGAATACACCTCGATCCCCGCCGGGCTCATCATTCAGTGCTAAGCGCTTGCATCGTGTTGACTCGGGCAGCGCCTGCGGCTGGTCCTGCTATCGCGGCCGGGCGATAGCGACGATGACCGCGAAGTACCCGAGCACCAACACGCCACCAGCAAGAAACTTCCACCACTTTTTGTTGTCCGTCGTCTGATTGAAAAGCGCCAAGCAAGCAGTGATTAGAATGAAATGCCCGATCCCACCGAGAGGCACCATCATGGTTTCAAGGTGCTCTACATGACCCGTGTGCAGAAAAGACCAAAACATGACCGCACCTGCCTGCATGAGATGGGCGACGAAGATCTCCAGACAGTTCCAGGCGACCGCGATTGTGAAGCCTGCGCCCAATGCATAGATATTGTTGCGCCGCGCGAGCATCACCACCGCGACGTAAATGAATGCTTGAAGGAGATGAAGGAGCCGAAGCTGAGGGACAGCGAGAGCCGATACCGCCAAGGCTACAACGAAAAGCGCGCCTCCAATTGTCAGCCACGCCTGGGTGGATTCGGACCTGGTCGCGGGATCAGAGTTCAGAAATCTAGGACTCACTTGGCTTCGTATGCGGGAAGAGTTGATCAGGAATGGAAGCCACCAGCAACGCCGCTCGTTTTGCCCTTTCAAAGACTAATTACGGAGCGTTGTCGCAAAAGACTTAGATATGTCGGCGTCCATTGCCGTCACTCTTGTGCTTCCGGGCGTCCGCGACATCCCCGAAGCCCAAATCCCGATGCCGTCCGGACCATAGGCCACCTGAACAGCACGCGTTGGTAACAAATCACAGGACAGCCAGGGTTTTACGCCCATCCAGGATCACGTTTGTTAAAGTACACCCTCTTCACTTTCGTGGGGGGGTGGCGTTCGCTTCAACGTCAATTTGGATCTCGACATCATCACCGGGAGCTGGGGGAACGCCGAGTTCAGCGACATTGTCGCGAATCATCCCAAAATCGGCGCGCTTCGTGGCTGCTATACCATGAAAGGCCGCACGCGCGGGAGCGCCCGCTGGCATATCTCGGAACACTCCTTTGAAGCTGAAACGCATTGGTACCACCTTGGTAATGCCGCGGATGGTCAGCGTACCGTCCATAATCCATGCACCATCCGGGAGACGGCGGATGCCATTACCGCGATATGTCATGGTGGGAAATTGAGTGACGTTAAAGAAGTCGGGGCCGCGCAGATCGTCATCGCGCACGCTGTTCTGCGTACTGATGCTGTACGCAGCAATCGTGACATCGACAGCGCAGGCTGCCGGGTCCGTGGAGGCCGTTATGGTTCCCGTAACTTTGTCGAACCTGCCACGTACGACTCCGACTATATGGTGCCAAGCACTGAAATACGCAAAACTATGGATGGGATCGATCTGGTATGTCCCGGCAGCCGGCAGGGCCGCCTCGGCAACCTTAGCAGGCTTAGCCGGGTCGTCTGCCGCGATGTTGGGCGCTAGCGGAGCGGCGCACATGGTCAACAGTATTAACGCGCGCTTGAAAACGCAAAATGGCTCATGAAACATGCAATCTCCTTTTTCTCGATGCATAACAGCGAAGTATAATATCCATCGTCAGGCGACCAGGGCGTCTCGTCGAAAGATACGAAGCCCCGACGCCTATTCCACACGCAGAGCTTCGATTGGGTCGACGCCCAGCGCGCGCAAGGTTGGCATGAAGGTTGCCACGACTGCAGCTATCAGCAAGCCAAGAGAGGCGACGGCATAGGTTAACGGATCGAGCGGGCTTACATTAAATAGCAGCGACACGAGAAGGCGCGTCAGAGCAATTGCACCGGCCAGCCCGCAACCCACACCAATGAGCGTGAGTACAAAGCCGTGGACGACGAATAAGCGCATCACTTCTTGGGGGCGGGCGCCCAACGCCGTGCGAATTCCGATCTCTCGCGACCGCTGCGACACTGAGTACGAGATCACACCGTAAATTCCTACCAGTCCAATCAACAGAGCCATAGCGCCGGCGATCGTCAGCATCACAAGGGTGAATGCGGTACGCGCGAACGATTTGTCGTAAATCTCCTGCAGGGTGCGCACTGTTCCCAGAGGAAGAGTCGCATTCAAGGACAAGGCTGCATGCTGCACATCCGAAGTCAGACTTCGCGAACCCACCCGATTGCTTCGCACAATATAGGAAACGGCGCGCATGACTCCAAACTTCTGGCCATCGAAATCGTCCATCAGGAGTGGATAGTACGAGACGGCCGGCGCCTCCAGTTGGACGCCGTCCTCTCGCTCATCTTGGACCACACCGACGACTTCGCGCCAGAGGTCTTTAGGGTTGGCATTAATCTGTTTGCCAATCGCGGAAAGCGGATCACCCCATAGCTCGCGCGCGAGATTTTCCGATACCATCGCAACCGGATGGCGTTCGTAGGTATCGGTCCACGTGAAGTCGCGGCCGGCAATTAGCCGGTTGCGCATACTGGTCAGGAGACCGGGTGAGATGAATTTTAATCGCCGCAACGGAGGCACAGAACGGTAAACTTTATCGCGCGCGTAAACCTGCCGGGCGCCAGTCGATGGCTCGGTCGGAACGACCGTGGTGATCCCGACCGAGGTCACGCCTGGGATCGCGCGAATGTTTTCCAGGATGCCCTGCTCTAACCGCATCACGGCCTCTGGATCTTTCACTGCCTTTTGTGGAATCGTGACACGCATGGCGAGGGCGTCTTTTGGATCAAATCCCGGATCGACCCGGCGCAGCGTTTGAAACGTTCGAATCATCAAACCGGAGCCAATCAGCAGTACGAGCGCGAGCGCAACCTGTAGCACGACCAACGCGTTGTTGGCCCGATGGTGTTCGCGGGATTGCGAGGACGTTCGCCATCCTCCGCGCAGCGCGGTTCCAATTCGGGGAACCGCATATCTGATCGCGGGAATTGCGCCGAACGATACGCTCGCGAGCATCGCAGCCGCAAAGGTGAACAGAACCACGGCGGGATCTATTGAAATTTCGTGCAAGCGTGGCAGTTGTGCTGGAGCCATCGCCACCAGAATTCGAAGCGCCCCATAGGCCAAGCACAAACCAAGCGTCCCGCCGAGCAGCCCGAGCATGACGCTTTCTGTTAACAACTCCCGAACAATATGGCGCCGACTCGCTCCCAGTGCCGCGCGGATGGCCAGTTCGTGGTGCCGTCCTTCCGCTCGAACCAGCAATAGATTCGCCACGTTTGCGCATGCGATCAGCAAAACGAAGCCGAGCGTTCCCATTAGCACCCATAACGTTTTCCCGATGTCGCCCACCAGAAGCTGTTTTAGGGGTCTCAGCTTCGGAGCTAGCCGCACATCTTCAAATACCTTCACCGTCAACCCCGGAGACGGAGGGAAACTGTGTAGCGCGATGGGAATCATGCGCGCGATGTCCGCACTTGCTTGTTCGATCGTTGCGCCGGGCTTAAGTCGGGCCATTCCCGGAATGCCGAACTCGCCCAGAATGGCCTTATTGCGGTCGAACTGCATGGGAATCAGGAACGCCGGATTGGTATCCAGAAACCGAAAATGAGCCGGCATTACGCCAATGATTTGGCGTGAACTGCCGTCCACCGTTACTTGGCGACCGATCACCGAACGATCTCCGCCGAACCGCTTTTCCCACCAGCCTTGCATCAGAACCATCGTCGGCGGGCTGCCGGGCGCATCGTCTTTCTCTGAAAACCAGCGTCCCAACTCGGGCTCGACACCCAGCATCGGCAGAATTTCCGCAGTCACACCGAGATACTGCGCTTCTTCCGGCTCGGCGAGTCCCCTGACCTGACCGGACGTTTGAGCATACAAGCCAACGCTTTGGAACATTTTTCCTTGTTCGCGATAGGTGAAATAAAGAAACGGCGCCGGGTTGGCATCGGGAAAGTTCACGCCCGGCGCCGTGTGATTCAAATCAATAAGCTCATCCGGGTGGTGATAGGGCAACGGCTTCAAGAGAGTGCCATTAATCACGCTGAAGATCGCGCTGTTTGCCCCGATGCCGACAGCGAGCGTGAGCACGCATATGGCCGTGAAACCGGGATTGTGTTGCAAGCGACGAGCGGCGTGTCGCCAGTCTGAAACGCACGCCAAGACGACGTTCTCCCATCCATAGGATCGTACTTGTTCACGAACGATCGTCGCATTCCCTAGCTGCAGCCGTACCGCGCGACGTGCCTCATCGGGAGGCATCCCGTTGGCTTCCAATGCCTCGGCAGCCTGTTCTAGGTAGCTGTCGACCTCATCGGCAATATCCTGATCGGCGTCTCTGCGCCTCATTAGAGCATGCAGACCGCGTGCGAGTTGACGCCAAATGAACCTCACCTAGGCCTCCGCCTTTAACAGCCGCGAGATCGCCGACACTCGGCGGGACCAGTCCACTGTCTGATCGTTGAGTTGTTTTTTCCCAGCTCGAGTGAGTTTGTAGACTTTGGCCCGACGCGAGTTTTCGGTTACACACCACTCCGCATCGAGCCAACCTCCGCGCTCCAAGCGCTGCAACGCGGTGAGAAGTGAGCCGGGATTAATCTTGAAGACACCCTGCGAGATCTGCTCAATCCGGCGCGCGATCCCGAAACCATGCATGGGTTCAAGGCTCAAAGTCTTAAGGATCAGCATGTCAAGCGTGCCCTGGATCACGTCGGTGTTTGCGTCGTCCACAAATTCTCCGAAGAAAGGAATTTCCTTTCTAAAATAGCGGTTGTCATCTTGATTGTCAAGATGTGATAAATCAAATAAGACTCATCGTCCGGGAAAGAGCGCGATAACGCTTCTATGGACAATCCAAAGAAGTGATATGGCATTGCGCGCCGGATCGAGCAACTGAGTGAGGACGTCCTGCAGTTAAACGAGGGAACCGTCTACACCTCTCTCTTGCGCTTGCAGCAGCAGGGTTGGATTTCATCGAACTGGGGCGCCTCGGAAAACAATCGCAAGGCAAGGTTTTATTTGATTTCGAAGGCTGGGCGAAAGCAGCTTGCGGAGGAGACGGAAAACTGGCAGCGCATCTCGGGCGTTATCGGGAAGATCTTGCAAGCAGCGAGTGCGAAATGAGTCGATTCTTTCATTTCCTGAAGGAACAAACTGCTCGGGTACGTGGCTCTTTCGGGCGGCGGACGTTCGAATCCACCTTCGACGAGGAGGTCGAAGCGCACCTCGCATTACCGACAGACCGCCTCATAGAACGGGGACTCAGCCCCGAGGAGGCGCTGTACGCCGCGAGGAGGCGGTTCGGAGGAATAACGCAAATGAAGGATGAGCTTCGGGATCGCAGCAGATTCCGTTTCCTGGAGGCGGTGACTCAAGATTGCAGTTACGTTTTCCGGCAACTTCGGAAATCGCCTGTATTTGCGGCTTCGGCTATCTTGACGTTGGCGATTGGTATCGGCGAATACCGCGATCTTTAGCCTCGTGGACCAGCTTATTCTGCGATTGCTGCCTGTCCAAGACCCGCAGCGAGTCGTCGCGTTGGTTGGAATGGGCCACTTTTACGGAGACAGCCAGGGAGATAACCCGCTGTCTTAGCCGATGTACGAAGACCTCCGCGACCACAACCAAGTGTTCAGCATAACGATGTGCCGCTGGCCTTCAGATTTCACGGTCGGCACCTCGTCAGGGAGCGAGGTGGTCCGCGGCGAGTCGGTCTCGGGGAATTACTTTTCCCTTCTCGGCGTCCGGCCTGCCTTAGGCCAACTTTTTTCGGCAGCAGATAGTCATTGCGGGCTACGGGCCCAAGCCTGGTGAGGAAATGACGGCGCATGTGAACGCTGTGAGCCCTGGTTACTTTAAGACATTGGGAATTCATTTACTAACGGGCCGCGTATTTCGCGACAGCGATACAGCAACATCACGGCCCGTCGCGGTAGTGAACGAGAGTTTTGTAAAACGGTTTTTCGGTAAGGAGCTGCGGTCGGCCACTTTGTGGGCAAAGGTAATGACACAAGCGCGCCGGCGGACGCCGAAATTGTCGGCGTAAGCAAACGATACCAACTACGAGAACCTGCGCGACGCGGCTCCGCGCCAGATCTTTTTGTGCGCCGCGTAGCACTTCCCAGGGCCTTTTGTCTACGTCCGAACCGAAGGAGATCCGCACAGCGCGGTTAGGGGCATAAGGAAATTAGTGCACGAGACGGACCCGCGCGTCCCAATTCAAGGAATGAAGACTGTGGAGCAGCACGTGGACGAATCGCTGATCACGGAACGCATGATCGCTTCGCTTTCTTCGGGATTCAGCTTGATTGCAACTGCCCTTGCAATGATTGGCCTTTATGGAGTGACTGCTTATATGGTGGCTCACCGGGAGAGATGGCGATACGAATTGCGCTAGGGGCGATCGCCGGCCGCGTGATTTGGCTTGTGATGCGCGAACTAGTTCTTCTGGTCGCGATCGGCATTGCTATTGCGTTGCCCTTTTTAGTCTTTCTAAACCGTCTCGTGCGCAACGAATTATATGGATTTCGACCCAGTGATATGTTGTCCGTCCTCGTCGCAATTCTTATTTTGAGTTTTGTTGCCTTCTAGCTGGCTATATTCCTTCTCGCCGGGCGGCCTCTTCTGACCCGATGCAGGTTTTGCGGTATGAATAGCCGAAGTCTCGCCAGACCTGAGCACGACTGTCAAATCGCTTCGGCTAGCTTTTACTCAGGGAAAGCCCTAAACGGTCCCTCACCGTTTACTCTCACTTTCAACTTGGATTCGCCCCTGGTTACCGTCCTTGAAATGTGTCGGAGCAACTGGAGTAGCGGCAAACGAGTTCGCACTAGCGAAACAAATCAGCGCGAACCGTCGATACATAAGTGCTTCGAAGTGTATCTCAACTGCTGAGCGGACGCCGCGTTTAGGCGCGACATTCCGCGTGCGAATGCACGTCCTTTGTGAGCTGCTGTGCCGATGTTGGGGAACGGAAACAATGTCAAGGTGCGGGCTTCGGCCCCATAAATCCGCCCTTGTCGCGCGGGGTTTACTGATCCTCCTCCTCCGGGTGTTTCACGCGCTACTCGGACATTGGCCCTGAATTCCTCACATCATGCAGTGTCATTGGCCCGAAGTCCGGTTGGAGGAAGCGGCAGAACGCGTACCATCGGTCCATGGTCTACCGCACCCTCCCCTCTCTGAGGTCTTTCTCGATGCCCGCGACCATCCTACGCATTGCCTTTTCATGCCCTTTCATCTCTGGCGGCGGGTTCTTAATGGCTTCTCTTAACCGTGCTGCGCTCTCTTCTTGAACTGCCTGATCAGCAAGCACCCAGGCGTCGATCCAAGCCTTCTCGTCGGGGCGATAAGCGTAAGCGGGCGTCCGCCTTAGCTTGATATACTTTTCATCAGTCAGCAAACGCGTCCCGTCATCCGACTTTCCCTTAACAATCAACTTGCGCGCACGTTCTTCATACCGCCGCCGCTTCTCGGCCTTTTTGATGGCAGTCTCTACAACCTTGCCGGCGACCATAAGCGCGTCGCGCACCTGCGTGTCCGTCAGGTCATAGGGGAAGGTCAGGGCTAGCGTAGTAGGGTCCGACAATTTCGGACGGTTCAGTTCAAGTCTGATCCGCAATGGGGGAACAGGAATCGCCTCGTCTCCGCGCTTAAGGCACACATTGGCCTTCTTTGCTCGCTTGTAGACATGTGCAACCTGATCGAAGAACTTCTCGACGGTCTTCTCGATCAGGGCATCACCGAACTTCTGATATATCGTCTTGGCCGTCGCGGATGTCAGGTATCCGGAAACTGACCCGAGAAGACTTGCGACGAAAGGATGCGCCGCTCCGTAGTTCAATACGACGTCGAGCGTCGCTTGGATGAACCAGTCGACGTTCATCTCCGGACCCGGATGTACTTCACGGACCGTCACGACTTGAGCATAATTGCTTAGAAATATTCTCAAGTCTTCGACGTCGACTGAACTACGTTGCCTCGATATCTGAACGCGTGCTTCCTCAGCCATGGGAGACATCCTACCACCTAAGAAAGACTCCGGATGCGCCGCTATTGGATTGTTCCCGAGTACCGCATGAGAACGATGCGGTCCGGTGACATATGCCGTTTCCGCAAGTTGCCGTCCCAAATGACTTCACGGGATGTCGCCCCACAGGGCTCCTTCCTGAAACACGTCGATAGCACTAATTGCGGACGGTTGACAGCGTAACCGGAGGTTTCCGGCGTTCCGAGCCAGAAGTCCTTTTATACCGGCCAATCCGAAGTGAGGATGCGACGGTTAATCAGAAAAGGTATTCTTTTTTCGTTTGATATTGAGTACACCAGGAGGGTGAAGACCGGTCACCGGACGAATCCTGGCGAGGAGAACCCAGCGGCAGGCCTTCACGCCAACCGTGATTCTCTTTATCTCATGTCCGCCCGCAGATGACGAGACGGTGCCGGGGTAACTCGGGTCAGCTTGCAGCAGATGCCACGTTGGTGTCCGTTGTGTCGGCAAGCGTCGATCATCGGCCACGGGCAACGGCGCAAGTCGGCACACGACGAGCGGCACGATTGCGTATGGGTGCGGCGCGGACTATGCCGGCTGTGTGGCAAGACGTTCACCGTGCTGCCCAGTTGGTCTTTGCCCTATGGGCATTACACTCTGCATTGTCGACAACAAGCCTGGGACGCAGTCTGCACTGACGGTGAAGGATGGGAACAGGCCGCGCCTCTGTGCAAAGATCCCACTCGTTTGCCGGATCCCAGTACGCTTCGTCGCTGGGCTTGGCGCAGAATGATCAGCCTTTGGTGTGAGGTAAAAGCCTGCTTCTGGAGTCGCAGCGCTTGGAAAATTCTGCGGGCACCCACCATCCTCGCCTAGGATTGGCTTGCCGTTAGCCGCATTCTGCTGCTGGAGGCAGTCTCCCCATGAGTTGGCAGACGGCGGACTTACTCAAACAGCAGATCCCGCTGTTGGATTACTTAGAAGGACAAGGTTGGAGGGCAGCCCGGCGGTCGGCTGGTGGCAGACTGTTGGGTTTGTGCCCGCTGCATCCCGATCATCGGCCGAGCTTTCTGATCGATCCCAGCAAGAACCTGTTTTACTGCTACGGGTGTGGCCGCGGCGGCGATGTGATTCGTCTCGCCGAGTTGTATCACGGTGTCCCCTTCGCAGAGGCCATGGCGCTCCTGCGGCATTGGAACGGGGTCGGATCTCTGCTGCCGGACGTCGCCAAGTTCTACCAGCTACATTTACACCGGCACGCTGAGGCGGCCGCCTACTTGATGCAGCGCGGCTTACAGGCCGAGGTGATCGAGGAGCTGCGCATCGGTTATGCCCCCGGCCGTTGCTTGCGCGCCTGGTTGACCAGTTTGGGATACCCGCTGGCAGCCCTTCAACAGGCCGGTCTGGTGAACATCGATGGATACGACACCTTTAGTCATCGGATCGTGTTTCCGCTGGAAGGGAATCTGTACGGACGCAGCATTGGCGCCGCCGTGCCTCACCGCTTTCTGCCGGGCAGCAAGGGAGGTTTGTACGGCTGGAGCAAGGTTTGCCACTACCCCGAGATCATTCTCGTGGAAGGCCTATTCGACTTGGCCGTGCTCTGGCAAGCCGGATTCCACAACGTCACCTGCGCTCTCGGGACGCACTTGAGTGCGCTGCAGTTCCGCCAGTTGTGTGCTGAAAACGAGTCTGGCAGCAAACGTCGCACGGTGTATCTGGCCTTCGATTCCGATGCGAATGGAAGTGGCCAAAAAGCGGCCCAGTGTTTGTCGCAGCGTATGCGGGCCGAAAGAGTCAGCACGCTGCGCGTCGAACTGCCCGCTGGTCACGATCCCAACATCTTTCCCGTGAAAAGGGAGCATACTTCAGAGATCGTGGAAGTCTATCTGGCTAAGGCTCGAGAACTCATCGGTTCATTCTTGGACCAGCAGATTACGTTGGATGAATGCCTTGCAGAGTTGGGTTACGCGTTAGCTGCGATCGACCCACGGCCGACTGGCGTTGATCTTGATAGCCTTACGTCTCAAGTGCACTGGGAGCGTCGGATCGTGTTGGAGGCGGCGGCGAAGCGGAACAAGCCCAGGAACTAACACGGAAACGCCCTCGTGGTCCTTCGATTCGAGGGCGCCCGTTGAGAACATCACTAGCGCGGGGGTAGGGCGTCAGCGATGCGTATGAGAAGAGAGTACCACCGCGCCTACAGACTGCCAGGTCGTTTTCAGGCCAGCCTCTCGGGCGCGCCGCTGTCGTTCTTCGTTTGCGCCGCCTGACTTGCGTCATGTTGCCACCTACGCACTAGGTTCTCGCTGCTGCCGCCGCGCGGGAAGCTGTTACTCTAATAATCGATCAGAAACCGAGGTGAGTTCCGTTGGCGGAAGTTCGGCTTCAAGATGGCGAGAGCCTGGAAAGCGCACTCAGACGCTTTAAGCAAAAGGTATTGCACGAAGACATCATCAAGGACATCAAGCGGCATGCCTTCTATTTAAAGCCGGGCCAGAAGAAGAGAGTCAAGCAGGCGCTGGCTCGCAAACGCGACCGCAGAAAGAATCGTAGGGACGGCGACCCAGATCGAAATCCAACGGCGTTGTACCGTCAATCCAATCGCCTTCCGCCCGCTTGATTCGAGCGACGTAGGCTCTATAAGAAGTTTGGTTAAGTCAACGTGACGGTACTTACGAGTTCCTTGATACCCTGGCCTTCTGACGTGCCCTCCGCATGATCTCGCTCCGAAAGCGAGCGCCAGCGAGGAACTCCCGTGGCCGCTCTCCAAAGGGCAGCCCGGCTTCCTGCAAACGCTGCTTCCGGCGGGCGCGGACTATATCGACGGGCGTTTCTCCGCGCTCGTTAACCCTGGGTTTGACTTGGTTTTCGAGCTGTCGAAGACGCCTCCCGATTGCGTTCATCGCCACCAGCGCCGATTTTTCTTAATCGGTCGTCGATCTTCAGACCGTCTGAACTCTTTAGTGCCGACAACCTCGCCATCCGCCGAGATGAAGTCAAGGATGAGGACCCGTTCCTCGGTTGTTGGAAGCAGGCGCGCTTCCAGGCGTTCGAGTCGCCGCGTGAGATTTTTGTTCGTCATCTTGCTGTCCCCCACCCTAGAGTCACGACTGATCGGATGACCACAGCGTTCTTGGCCCGTTTTCCCGTAGAAGCCTCTCGGTCTGCTGCGCGCTCAGGCCATCTGGGATGTCAGCGAGATTCACCAAGCTGACGGGATCAGTGGCCAAGAACCCACATTCATCGGGGATCTGGATGCATGTATCCGTATCGAGGGCTAGTCGCCCACCCGCTCTGCACAGGACGTAAACGAGTCTCGGCTTCCTGCTCCCGGTCCCGAATCGATCCTCAAGTTTGCGAATCCGCCTATCGGTGATCTTCATGGTTGGTGCTCGAAGCAGCCAGTGGCTCGATCGGAAAGCCGGCAATCCAGGTGTTGAGCTCCGCATCGGTTGGTTGCTCGCCGCCCTCGCTCATCTTGTCGAGGCGCACGACCTCCCAGAGCGTGCCGTCCGGGCAGAGCGACCTGGTGCAACTAGCCTTCTCGAAGCTCGGCTCGCAGTCCCGGTTGCGCACCATGGGCGCATCGACGTCCCCCTTGCGGATCACGACTCGAAAGCGAGTCCGTGGTTTGGGAGGCGGTGGCCACAGTTGATTCTCAATCCGGTTCAGCCGTCTCGTGATTGCTTTCATTTCCTCATCGCCAAAGTCGGGTGTTAAGCGCACATATCGGAAGTTACTTTTGCTCGGCAGCCAGCTCCAGAGCTGCCACTCGTGCCTCAATATCCTCGATCTCAATCGCCTTGGCCGCGTGATTGAATATCGCTTCTGCCGCTCGCACCCTGACTGACGCTGGCGTGGCCGGGTCAATCATCGTCTTCAGCAGAGTTGTGGCGGCCGCTGTCGTTCCCTGCTGAAGTCGGGCAATGGACTGTGAATAAGCGTCCCGGCGGGCCTGCCGGAAAGCTTTCTGGAACTCCGGCTCCTTCTGCCAACGTAAGAGCGTGGTGGCCCCTACTCCGACTGCGCGCGCGGCCTCCTCGAGGTTACGCTGGGTCAGCATCGCGGCAACGGCCTCCTCCAGCTTGCGGCTGAATTTTGCGCCGTGGCCCTTCATCTGCTATCGCCTGCGATCATCTGCGACCGCACCGCGCATCATCGCCGTTCCATCGCATCGGTCGATTTCCTTCAGAATTCCCTTGATTGTGTCTTAGCACCCGAGTGATGGATGTCAGTGTGGCAGAGCCGCAAAAAGGACAAACATCATGAAAGTCTTCACCATTGAAAACGAGACGAACAACATCATCGTTCACGCCACGACTCATGAGGCTGAAGCCGTCGCGAACGCGGAGCGTTTCCGCAACGAAGCCGGGCTGAATAAACTCGCGGCCGACTGGCCGGCGGCCCGCCTGGTAGAGATTTGGAATAGCCTGCCCGGAGTGAGCCCGGTCAAGAAGTTTAAGGATCGCCAGACGGCAGTTAGCCGGATCTGGAAAGCGCTTCAGAGCCTGGGACAAGTTACCCCAGCAGCGGACGAACAGCCGCCCGTAGCGGAGGCTGCTCCGATCCAGAAAACCAACGAAACAGCTGAGCCAGTGGTCGCTACTCCGGACGAGCCGGAACCCGCGACGGCTACGCCCGCTGCGCCACAAACGCCCGACGTTTCGCCGGTCGAGGCACCCGCGACGAAGAACACCACCTCCCGCAAGGGCGCGCCCAAAGCCCCGAAAGCCGCCAAGTCGCAAGAAGCCACAAAAGCGCCGCGCGAGAGTAGCAAGACCGCCCAAGTCGTCGCGATGCTTCAGCGGAAGGAGGGGGCGACGTTGTCCGAGATTATGTCGTCCATGGCATGGCAGCGCCACACGGTTCGCGGGTTCATGGCGGGTGCGATGAAGAAGGCCGGATTCACCGTCGAATCGTTCAAGCCCGAGGGAGGAGAACGCACGTATCGCATCCCGTCCTAAGCGGCAGCTGCTGACTCGATTGGCCCGCCCGGCTCCGGCTGCGGCGGGCTTTGTCGTTTCGATTCGCTTACAACGATTATTCGGTTGCTTTTGCCCGACGAAAGAGCGATCAATGTCACTACGATGACCATGACCACTGAGAACGACACGAGCAATAACGGGTTTGCGATCCCGCTGGAGAACGACACCGATCTGGGTCTGGCCCTCCTGATCGTCGAGGACGTACAAGGCCAGTACCAGCCGGTCGGCAACGCCGCCACGATCAACGAAGCGAAGGAACTCGCAGCAGCCGACTTGCGCCGCAGACGCGAGCGCCTCGAGTGCGACGGAGACCCCGGTATCTGCCCGTTCGCTTACAGGCTCTGGGCCCGCGGCACGGACGGCGAGTTCCGGGTGGCTTGCGAAATCGAAGCCTAACCCGCGACGGCTCCCCTCAAGCCTAGGTCTCGCTCGATCAGCCGCACTTCCTGAGACCAGTCCGCCAGTGCAAGGCACAATCCTTGCAGGTCGGGGTGGCCATTCCGCAGCAGTGTTTCGATGGCCGCGATCTCGCGGCGGCAGCGCGTGATTCACGGCGCACCTAATCGCTCTTGAGCAATTTCTTCGAAAGTCCGGCCATTAGCGTCAAGCTGGGCCTGCTTCCCCGTGTATTGTTGCCAGCGGCGCACGATGACGTCAACATACTTTGGATCCAGTTCCACGCCGAAGCAAACACGTCCGATCTGCTCGGCGGCCAGGAGAGTCGTTCCGCTGCCAAGGAAGCAATCATAAACAGCCTCCCCGGGCAGCGTGTGGTTGAGAATCGGTCGCCTCATCACTTCCACGGGTTTCTGCGTCGGGTGGTCCCACTTCTCTTCCTTCGAGCCACCCATGATGAACTTCGGGGAAGGTGAATCCCACACCGTCGAGTTCTCGCCTGCCTTTCCAAACCACGGTGCGTTCTTTTTTCGGACGTACCAGCAAGGCTCGTGCTGGAACCAGTAGTGCGTGCGCGTCAGGACAGTTCGGCCCTTGTTCCAGATAATCTGCTGGTGGTGCAGAAAACCGATGCGCAACAGTCCGGCGAGGACTTCGCTCGTGAACTTTGACGCGTGCCAGACGTATCCGACTTGGAGATCCGGCACGAGCGCGAAGGCCTCGGACCAGTCAGCGCGCGTGTCACCGGAGATGGTCGTTTCTGTGTGGCCCTCCGTCCGATGCTTCATGTAGCTGGCTTCCGCAGGCCCGCATCCATTCAGTCCTGCGCGATCTCGCCACTCAGAATCGAGTTCGATGCCGTACGGCGGGTCAGTGATGAGCACTTGTGGCCTAGCGTCGCCCAGCAGCCGAGCCACGACTTCCTGCTGCGTGCAATCTCCGCAGATCAACCGATGGTTTCCAAGGGTGTACAGATCTCCAAGTCTTGCGACTGGCTCAGGCTGGACATCTGGAACCGCATCTTCATCGGTCAGCCCGGGGACAGCGTCCTGTGCCTCGAGTAGCCTTGCGAGTTCCACGTCATCGAACCCGACCAAGTCCAGATTGAAGTCTTCTTCATGCAGAGTCGCCAGTTCGATGCGCAACCTCTCCTCGTCCCATCCGGCACCGGCGATTGCCAGTTGGTTGTCGGCGATTACCAGGGCCCTCCTTTGCGCGGGCGACAAGTGCCGCAGCACGATGACGGGGACCTCCTCCATGCCGAGCTTGCGAGCAGCAAGCAGACGTGCGTGGCCAGCGATGATGTCATCTTCGGCGCCAATGAGAATCGGATTGGTCCAACCCCACTCGCGGATCGAAGATGCGATGTTGGCGACCTGCTCTCGGCTGTGGGTACGCGGATTATTGGCGCGAGGAATGAGTCGCTCGACCGGCCAGCGCTCGATTTGAATGTCGCTTTCGATCGGAGGGCTGGCATGAGCTGCCTTGGGCATATGCCTCCTCGATAGCAGTCGCGAGCGTCAGTCGTCAAGAGTCGACACAAATCGGGATCGTGGAGACACGCCAGCCCAGGACTTCGAGAAGCCACGAATCAATTCGCACTTTGCAGCCTGTTATGTCTCGCCCGCACTAGGAAGAGAAAAATGAAAGCTCGCTCCCTCACCAAGTCTGCCCTCAGCCCAGATCCGCCCCCCATAACGCTCCACGATGCGCGCGCATATGGCCAAACCCAATCCGGTACCCGGGTAGTCGTCGCCGTGTAGACGTTTGAAGAGCCCGAACACATAGTCGGCAAACTGCCCGTCAAAGCCGATCCCATTGTCCTCTACGGAAATGATCCATTGATTCCCATCCGGCTTGGCAGAAACTTGAATTTCCGAGCGAACCTCGCTCTTGCGGTATTTCAAGGCATTTGAGAGAAGGTTTTGAAATACATGGGTCATTTGCATTTCATTCCCACGCACCCTGGGCAGGGGCCCAACGGTCACGACAGCACCACTTTCTGCAACACTGTTCTGGAGCAAAGCTAAAGCATCATTTAATGAGGCTGAGAGGTCCACCGACTCGATTCTCTGCTCGTCGTTAAGAACGACGCGCGAGAACTTCAAGAGGTCCTCGATCAAAGTTTCCATTCGGGTGACGCCCTGCCCGACGAAGCTGGCATACAGGCTGATCTTCTCGTTTTCCTCTTTAAGGCTCTTGAGAATCAGCTGCGTGTAGATGTTAACGGTGCGCAACGGCTCACGAAAGTCGTGGCTTGCTACGAAGGCGAACTCCTCTAGGTCGCGATTTTTTCTGCGGAGTTCCGCGTCGGCCTGCTTGCGCGCTGTGATGTCCGTGGTAGCACCCAGCATTCGAACTGGCTTGCCGTCTTCATTCCGCAGTACTTGAGCCGTCGTGGCGACCCAGTGTATCTCCCGATTCGGATGAATCACCCGAAACTCGACGTCATACGGAGCGCCCTGCTCAAGTGCCGCCCGAATCGATTGGATGATTCGATCCTGGTCGTCTGGATGAATGAGTTGAGAGAAATTTTCCACGCCGCCAGGAACCCCGCCGCGTTCGACACCATGAATGTCGTAGACCAAGTCTGTCCATTCGATCCGGTTTTGAACGACATCCCAATCCCAAACCCCGATCTGGCCTGCATCAAGGGCAAGTTTCAAACGTTCTTCACTCCGCCTAATTGCACTTTCGGCGAGCGTTAAATCCCTGAGGCGCTCGTCGCTCCTGGCACGAGCCCGCCTGACGCCATTCGGGTGACGCCCTGCCCGACGAAGCTGGCATACAGGCTGATCTTCTCGTTTTCCTCTTTAAGGCTCTTGAGAATCAGCTGCGTGTAGATGTTAACGGTGCGCAACGGCTCACGAAAGTCGTGGCTTGCTACGAAGGCGAACTCCTCTAGGTCGCGATTTTTTCTGCGGAGTTCCGCGTCGGCCTGCTTGCGCGCTGTGATGTCCGTGGTAGCACCCAGCATTCGAACTGGCTTGCCGTCTTCATTCCGCAGTACTTGAGCCGTCGTGGCGACCCAGTGTATCTCCCGATTCGGATGAATCACCCGAAACTCGACGTCATACGGAGCGCCCTGCTCAAGTGCCGCCCGAATCGATTGGATGATTCGATCCTGGTCGTCTGGATGAATGAGTTGAGAGAAATTTTCCACGCCGCCAGGAACCCCGCCGCGTTCGACACCATGAATGTCGTAGACCAAGTCTGTCCATTCGATCCGGTTTTGAACGACATCCCAATCCCAAACCCCGATCTGGCCTGCATCAAGGGCAAGTTTCAAACGTTCTTCACTCCGCCTAATTGCACTTTCGGCGAGCGTTAAATCCCTGAGGCGCTCGTCGCTCCTGGCACGAGCCCGCCTGACGGATTCGTTGAGCGCGATTACAAGGGTCGAAAACGCTAAGAATATGAGGACCCGGGCGGCATCCGGTAGCGTAGCTGGGCTCAGCCGGTGGAAGGGTGGAACAAAGAAGTACAGCGCCGAAAAGAGTCCAAGAACTGCAGCCAGAATCCCCGGACCAAGCCCACCGAACCATGAAGCGAACAGGACGGCCGCAAACACGGTTACGTACGGAGATGGACCTGCTGAACCGAGGACCTTTGCAACGGTAGATCGAAGTGCTAAGGCGGCAATGACAGCACACACGGCCACAGCATATTGACCGAAGGTTTTCCTAACGCCGTCCTTGGGTTGATCAGTCTTGTCAGGCACCAGTCCAAGATGTCATATTCCGCGCGTTTTGAGTTTCCCCGACGATCAACGTGAGAAATACTTTGGACGGCCCGACCATCCGACCGAGCGTTTGCAATCGCGAGCCTCAGACGTACGGAGATGGACCTGCTGAACCGAGGACCTTTGCAACGGTAGATCGAAGTGCTAAGGCGGCAATGACAGCACACACGGCCACAGCATATTGACCGAAGGTTTTCCTAACGCCGTCCTTGGGTTGATCAGTCTTGTCAGGCACCAGTCCAAGATGTCATATTCCGCGCGTTTTGAGTTTCCCCGACGATCAACGTGAGAAATACTTTGGACGGCCCGACCATCCGACCGAGCGTTTGCAATCGCGAGCCTCAGTCGTCAAGAGTCGCCCCGGCCGGCGCTGCTATCGGCGACCGGTGCCTGGCCCACTGCCCGACCGACCTCGGCTTCTACCTCTTGGAGCACGGTGTTCGAAGCACGTTCTTTTTCGACCCGGCAGAGGCTTACAACAAACGATACATTTGCTCATGACCTATTTAATCGGATGCAAACAGTTTTCTGTCGTCCGCGCTTCCTGCGAAGTGGCCGGCCTAGCTCTCTGGCGGCGGAGTCGCTTCTCGATATGTCGGGTTTTTAGCTGAAATATGTCGGGTTGTATGTCGGGTTTCTGAGGCTACCCGACAAGGAGTGGTCGTGCAGAATCATCGGCTTAGGTACCAAATGTCGGGAATGTCGGGTTTTTATAGGAGTAGAGAGCCCCAGAGGAATTGGACCTGTTTTGCGTTTTTGCGAAAACGGTCGACCCAAAGGTTCGCTTCGACCCAAAGGTTCGCTTCTTAGCTAGATGGAGCATTACCTAATGATGATCACGCCGAGGGAACAGCCGAAAGAGCAGTGCGGCTGGCGTCCGATTTGGACTCCAAATGGACTCCAAAACCCAGCTACCGGTGAGTAATTTGACTGTAAGTCTTTGAG
>CAVUCO010000033.1:0-69067 GCA_963740005.1 uncultured Acidobacteriaceae bacterium
GGCCTTGGCGGCGGAGGCGCCGGGGAGGGGAGGGCCGAGGTTGGTGGGTTCTGGTTTGGCTGGGCTGCTGCTTCCGACGGTACGACCGGGTCTGCGACAGTTCTGTGTGTGGCGACTGGCTGCGCACCATTGGAAACCACAGCGACCTCTGCAATGAACCGGTACCCTTGCCTGGGCAGCGTTTCGATATAGACAGGTTGCGACGCTGCCTCGCCCAGACTCGCCCGGATCTGGCGGATGCAGTAGTTCAGTCCTTGATCGAATTCGACGAAAGTGGAGTCACCCCAAATGCGGCTGCGCAGCTCTTCGCGGGAGACGGTCTCTCCGGGCCGTTCAACCAGAACCTCAAGGACGCGCAGCGGCTGGGGCTGAATTCTGACAGCCTGTCCGTCGCGGAAGAGCTTTCCCGCCTCACAGTCGAATTCAAAGTCACCGAATCGCCGCCGGCCGCGGCCATTCGTTCCCATAACCGGCCTCGTTCTAGCAGTGTAAGTCATTCCGAACCGGCAGCGCGGTGCGGGGGGGACGGAGAAATTCTAATCAGTTCGAGGGACCTAGCTATCGCCCTCAGAACGAAGTGCTTGCGCTCCTCATGTCAGATGAGGAAGAAACTCAGACGGTTCCTCAGGCCGCATTGCGCCATTCTGTGGCAAGGTGTTTGGCAGCAACGTCAGGCGCGTAACAGGTGCTGCTCGCGCTTGTCGCCGTTGAGAACGATGACAAAGGAGAACCTACATGAGAGACGACACTGTTGTAAATGACAACACCAAAATGACTGCCGATGAATCCCCTGCGGAAAAGAGCGAAGAACTAACTCCGAAGGAACAGGAACAAGTAGCCGGTGGAGCGGCTGACAGTTTCTTGTGGTTCCCCGATCCCCATCGGTGAGTGCTCTTCTGATCCTTGGGTGTTTGGGCCATCGAATGTGTCCACTTCGGCTGACTCGGGGGCCTCGGCCTGACGTTATGGTCTTCATTAGCTACCGCAGGTCCGACACGGAGGGGCAAGCAGGCCGTCGATTCGAGAATCTGTCCAACCGGTTGAGGACGCGGTATTCATCGACGTCAAGGGCATAGAGAAGGGACGGGATTTCCGAAAAGTCATTGAGCAGCGGACTGAATCCTGCAGTGTCCTGATCGTGATGATCGGCAAGGATTGGGTTGCTGCAGCGAGTGAAGGCGGCCGGCGGCGCCTCGACAACCCGGGTGACTTCGTCCGCTCGAAATCGCCGCTGCATTGAAGCGTGAATCCCCGTTATTCCCGTCCTGGTTCAAGAGGCAAGAATGCCCCGGGAGGCTGAGCTTCCCGATGACCTAAAGCCGCTGGTGTATCGGGATGGCGTTGAGTTGAGCCACGCCCGTTGGGACTCGGACGTAAAGGAACTCATCACCGCCCTGGAGCCTCACCTGGGCACGAGTCCGAAGCCGGCTCCCCGCGCTGGAGGCGGCACTTTAGGCGGGCGTCGGTGGTCGCGGCTTTGGCGTTGGCGCTCTTGGCCTTCGCCTACTATGAAACTGCATCCCCAACCCGGCGACGGGCTCCCGGACCAACCCCGCAACCCCTGCCAGCCAGGCCGGGACCGGCCTTCCTCCCCATCAGCCCCGCCGCTCGCGCTAAGCCCGGACTGCGGCCGCTTGGGCTCCTCATGCGAGATGAGGAACAAACTCAGACGGTTCCTCAGGTTATATTGCGAAATTCTGTGGCAACGTTTCAGGCAGGCATGGTGAAAGCAAAACGACTTCTTCTCGCATTTCTCTTATTGACCGCAACGGCCTTCGCCGCTTCGAGCGACGGGAACGCGGACGCGGCCTGGAAAAAAGCCGGTGCGGATGATGGGCTGCGGCAAGCCTTCGAGCGAGCGATGTATTCGGTGAAGGACGGCGGCAATGGGACTTGGCGCGGTGCGAACGCCGCTCAGCGATTGACGCTTGAGTTCAACGACCAAGGCGCACGGCTGAGCCATCCGGACGGTAGCGTGACCTTCCGCTTGACGGGTTATGGCTACGGCGATCGACTAGTGGAGCCAGCGAGCGCCAAACCAAAAGCGGTTGGCAATCGCGTTGAGTACCAACGGGGCGATCTTACCGAATGGTACGTGAACGGACCGCAAGGCCTGGAGCAAGGTTTCACCTTGGTTCAACGTTCTGGGACGGACCTCGCAGGCGAGCCGTTGGTGATCGCGCTTGGCGTGAGCGGAGAATTGCTGCCGGCGCAAGAAGCGAAGCCGGGCGCGGTTGTCCTCGGGTCGGGCAAGGGTGTGGTGCTGCGTTATGCGGGGTTGAAGGCACTGGACGCGCGAGGGCGCGCTCTTCCGTCACGGCTGGAGGTGCGGGGCGATGAGATCCGGCTGGTGGTGGAGGACCACGATGCTCAGTATCCGCTGTTGATCGACCCGACTTGGACGCAGGAGCAAGAGATGATTGCTTCCGATGGCGCCGCTAACGACTTGTTCGGGTACGCGGTGTCAGTGAGCGGGGACACGGCCGTTGTTGGGGCTCAAGGAAAAACCATCAATTCGCATGCCTACCAGGGAGCCGCGTACGTGTTTGTGCGCGCTGACGGAGTGTGGACGCAGCAGGCGGAGCTGACTGCTTCCGATGGTGCGGCGGACGACGAATTCGGCGTGTCGGTTTCGGTGAGTGGGGACACGGCAGTAGTTGGTGCTCATTTTAGGACCGTCAATTCGCACGCCACGCAGGGAGCCGCCTACGTGTTCGTACGTAGCGGTGGGGTTTGGAGCCAGCAGGCGGAGTTGACTGGTTCCGACGGCGCGGCGGGCGATCAGTTCGGCTCGGCCGTTTCGGTGAACGGAGACACGGCGGTGGTCGGGGCATTTGTCAAGACCATCAATTCCCAGTCAGGCCAGGGAGCTGCATACGTTTTTGTTCGGAGCGGCGCGGTCTGGAGCCAGCAGCAGGAGTTGATTACCTTCCATGGCGGGCAGAATGACTGGTTCGGCTACTCTGTGTCGGTGAACGGGGACACCGCACTGATCGGGGCTCTCGAGGTTAACCAACAGGGCCTTGCGTGGGTGTTTGTGCGCAGCGGCGGAGTCTGGAGCGAGCAAGGGGGGTTGCTTGCCTTCGACGGCGGGGCGGGGGACAATTTCGGGGTCTCCGTTTCGGTGAATGGAGACACGGCGCTGATCGGGGCGTCTGGCCATACCGTCAATTCGCAAGCCAGCCAGGGAGCGGCATACGTGTTTGTGCGGAGTGATGGAGCGTGGTCACAACAGCAGGAGCTCATTGCTTCGGATGGCGCGGCGGAGGACAGTTTCGGCGCGTCCGTGTCGGTGAGCGCGGACACTGCGGTGATCGGAGCGTCTGTCAAGACCATCACCTCGAACTCCGACCAGGGCGCCGTGTACGTGTTTGTACGCAGCGGCGATACATGGAGTCAGCAGCAGGAGTTGACGGGTTCGGATGGCGCGGCGAACGATAGGTTCGGCTATTCCGTGTCGGTGAGCGGGGACACGGCAGTGATCGGGGCCCCCTTCAAGACCATCAATTCGCTCTCGAGCCTGGGAGCGGCCTACGTGTTTGTGCGGCCGAGGCTCGGGACGAATGCGGTGGTGGTAGGCAGCGCCGGTGGAAGCTCTTCGGTGGTCCTCGCTTACAGTGGCGAGTGGACCGCCACCGCCAACAATTCCTTCCTGCATATTTCCGCCGGGAGCGCCAACGGGAGCGGTAACGCATTGATCGTGTTTACGTACGACGCGTTCGCCGGCGCGGGGAGTCGAACCGGGACGCTGACCATTGCAGGACTGACGCTCACTGTGACCCAGGCGGGAACGAACTACATGGGTCCGGGTCCGGTGGTCACGCTGGTGCCGCGCGGGGTGACTCCGGTCGATGACGTGGCTGTGGACAGCAATGGCTACGTGTATATTGCGAACACCTTTGACAGCATGATCAAGGAGTGGAGGGCCTCCTCGAATCAGGTAACGGCTCTGGTGTCCTCCGGACTGGCGGGGCCGCACGGCATAGCGGTGGACGGTGCGGGCAACGTCTTCATCGCGGATACGAATGACGGCGCTGTTAAGGAATGGGACGCCGGGGAGCAGCAGTTGATCACGCTAGTGTCGGGTCTGGATCAACCTTTGGGGGTGGCGGTAGACGTTTTGGGGAACGTCTATATCGCAGACACCGGCAACAACGCCATTAAGGAGTGGAACGCCTCGACGCGCCAGGTAACTACGCTGGTGTCAGGTTTGAATGAGCCTTTCGGCGTTGCGGTGGACGTTGCCGGGAATGTCTATATCGCGGATTCTTACAACAACGCCATCAAGGAGTGGAACGCCTTGACTACGGAGGTGACCACGCTGGTCTCTTCGGGGCTGAGTTCGCCTTTGGGCGTGGCGGTGGACGGCTCCGGGAACGTCTACATCGCGGACACGGGTAACAACGCCATCAAGGAGTGGAGCGCCTCGACACAGCAGGTCACCACGCTGCTCGCTTCGGGGTTGAATTTTCCCGGGGGAGTTGCGGTGGACGGGACCGGCAACGTTTATATCGCCGACAATCTGAATGAAGCGATCAAGGAGATCCCGAACGTATATATCGGGCCGGCCGCGATAACGGAGCCTGTCACTGCGGGATCTGACGCGCTGCTTCCAGTGCTTCCCTCGACCACCTCGCTGACCGGGTTCTTCGCGCCTACCAGCGACCAGAGCTGGCTGACCATTGGAAGTATTACGAACGGCGCCATTGGCTTCTCGTTCTCGGCGAACACATCGACGTCGCCCCGCGTGGCGCACATTGCGGTTCTGGGGCACCAGATCACGGTGGGCCAGGATTTCACGACTCCGGCGGAGTTCAGCGATGTGCCCTCAACCGCCTCGTACTACGATGCGGCGAACTTGATGTTTCTGACTGGGGTCACGACCGGGTGCGTCGGGGGCAGCACGCCACAGACGCGCATGTTCTGCCCGAACGACAGCGTCACCCGCGAGGAGATGGCTGCGTTTATTGTTCGGGCTGTGACGGGCACCACGACGCCGGCCAACTACAATCCGACTCCCTACTTCACCGATGTCCCGACGACGAATCCCTTCTTCCCGCACATTCAGAAGATGGAGGAACTGGGCATCACGGACGGCTGTGCAACCGGGCTATTTTGTCCGACAGACACGATTCCGCGCTGGGAGATGGCGATCTTCATGGTTCGGGCCCGGCTGGCATTGTATGGGGCGAACTTCAGCTTTAATCCTGTCCCGTATTTCACGGACGTTCCTACAAACGTGGAGGGCAACGGCGTGCCGTTTCCATTCATCCAGCGCGCGTACGAGGAGCACATCACCAGTGGCTGCGGAACCAGTCCGTTGATTTATTGTCCGGACGAATTGGTAACACGCGGGCAGATGGCGTCATTTATCATGCGGGGCTTGTTCAATGAGACGACGCTTCTGGGCCCGACCGCGCCCATATTGACGGATGTGAGTCCGAACGCGATGGCTTCGACACCAGGTACGCAGATCTCGGTGACTATTACGGGCGTCAACACGAACTTCCAGATGGGGGATACGGTGACAGTGCCGAGCGGTATGTTGGCGGTGAGCGACGTGACGGTAAATTCGGCGACCTCAATCTCGGCGATGCTAACGGCGAACGCGAACATAGTGGCCGGGCCGCAGGCGCTGGTGGTGACCAGCGGCGGCATGAATCTGACGCTACCTCTGGCGGTCAAGGCGGGGACGTACTGAGGGCGCGGTCGGTGCGTGCGGGGACGTGGTGCAAAGTCAGGCGTTTAATGCTTTATCGGTGAGGGAATGTCTCAAACCTCGCGGGCCGTCTGCCATCGGGACTGCCATTTGCCGGTTCCTTGTGTACTACGGTACGTTGTTATAGCTCAACATTATGCGCACGCGGCGGAATGTGGATGCGAAATTCGCGCTTGGGAGCGCGCGGCCAAGCGCTTCCTCACGGTCGCGGTTCCGCTGGTATCCATTTGCTGACGAGTCTGGGCAAGAGCTCCGGACCAGCGCCAGTCAGCTTTTGGCGGTGATGGGACAGGCTCGCTCTTGCCACGCGGCGACGGAGCTAAGGTTGACTGCGTCCGATGTGGTCATCGCCTTGGGCCAGAGGCGCCTGTCCCCGTCGGCTTTGGCGTATCTTGGCATCCGTTTTCATCTATGCGGGTGAGCGCTCTTGCGCTCATGCTGAGATCTGTGCCGGACTAACACTCCGTTTTTCCAACACGCGTCTGTTCCGTTATCCTAATCAGATGGAATGCCGAATCATTCGTTTGCTGTGCTGTCTTTGCGCGGCGCTGGCCGCTCAGGCCGCTACGTCCGTTTTTCAGGCTTCGTTCGAGAAATCCAACCCGAACTGGACCGCCGTTCGCGGCGTGGCAACGCCCGATTCCACAGTGATGCACGGAGCCAGCGAAAGCTTGCGGCTCGAGCCTGGGGAGACGGGCAGCGGACCCGTCGTTCGCTTCGCCCCGGTCTCGCTCACCATCGGCAAACGATATGAGCTGAGTGGCTGGGTACGCACGGCGGACCTGACGGTCAAAGATCTGGGCCGTACGCCCATCGCTGTCGGGGCTGCGCTGAACATGGCTTCCATGCCGTGGGACGTGCATACGGCGTCGGTCGGCGGCACGCAGGAGTGGACCCGGCTGTCGATGAAGTTTGTTGCCAGCCGAGCGCAGGATGCGATCGTCCTGACGGCCGGCAGCGATGGGGCGACGCGAGGGAAGGCCTGGTTCGCGGGCGTGAGCCTGGACGAAGCATCCTCTGCCGACCAATGGCCGGAGCGCGAGGCCGTTCAGACTTTCGGCCCTGCCTACCGCTACCCGACAGGGGGCTGGATCTACCTACATATAGAAGGCGCGCCCTATGAGCGCGGGTATCAGCACGGCCACCTGATGGCACGAGAGATTCCGGAATACCTGGAGAGGTCCGCTTCCGACCTCGGCTCGAAAGACCAGTGGGAGCAATACCGCACCACGGCCAACGCGCTGTTCCTACGCGGGTTCGATCGCGAAATTATGGAAGAGATGCGCGGCATCGCCGACGGCGCCTCCGACGCAGGCGCCAGGTGGCAGGACCGCCGCATCGACCTGATGGATATCGTGGTGGCGAACGTCACGGTGGAGTTGGGCGAGCTACGGTGGGCCGTTTCCACCACCGCGACCGGGTTGGAAGGACTCAACCTTGCGAAACCTGCGTACGCGAAGCCCGATTCGGTGATGGATCATTGCAGCGCGTTTGCGGCTACCGGGCCGGCGACGCGCGACGGCAAGATGGTGATCGGCCATACCACCTGGTGGTCTCTCACGCTCGCGGAGCAGACCAACGTGATGCTGGACATCAAGCCCACCAACGGCCACCGCATGCTGATACAGAGCTATCCGGGCGGTATCGAGAGCGGCACCGACTGGTATCAGAACGATGCGGGCGTGGTCCTGACTGAAACCACCATCCGCCAGACGCCATTCAACATGCAGGGCACGCCGATTGCTTTCCGCGCCCGCATGGCGATTCAGTATGGCGGCAACATCGACGAAGTGGTCGAGCAGTTGGGCACACGCAACAACGGCCTCTATACAAATGAATGGCTGATCGGCGATGCCAAGAACAATGAGATCGCCATGTACGAGCTGGGCACCAACAAATCGAAGCTGTGGCGCAGTTCAAAGAATGAATGGTTCGGCGGAACGACAGGGTTTTACTGGGGCGACAACAACGCCAAAGACCTCGAGGTGAACCTGGAAAACTACCCAGATCCGAAGGGCGTGCCGGATTACATTCCATACGTTCCCGAACCGCGCGACCTGGCTTGGCAGAATCTTTTTGCGACTTATAAGGGCCAGATCGACGAGCAGTTTGGATTTCTTGCTTTCCGAACCGCGCCGCTGGTTAGCAACGCCGCCATGGACGCCAAGGTCGTCACCTCCGACATGGCCAACCGCATGATGGTTTGGGCAGAGATCGGAAAACCCAATCAGATCGAAAGGCTGGCCGGCCCGCGTGGCAATCCCAAGAACGATGGCCTGTATCCTTCCGGTTATGTGCTGCTCAGCGCCGAGCCGTCGGAGAGCTTGCGCACAGCCATTCAGGAAAATGAGAAAGCGCGCTTGACGGCCAAGCCGGCTTCCGAAGCGAAGCCTGCTAGGCCCGCATCCCTGAAGGACCGTTTGTGGAAGGGCTGGGTGCTGCCCGCTTCCGACGCCGATACCTGGTTCGTGGCAGGCGCTGACCAGTATTACGCCGTGCTGGCCTCGGACGATGTCGAGAAGGGGTTAAACGTGCAGCGGGCCCATTACCGCCGTCTGAAACTCGAGCCGAAGAATGCGAGGACCAGCTTCCAGCTTGAGGCGGCCAAGGGTGCGCTCTTCCTCGATTCCTTGCGGCGCAAGATGGGCGACGATGCCTTCCTGAAGTTGATGGATGACTACTACGCGGCCAATACCACCAAGACCGTTACCGCACAGTCTTTCCTGGATAAGGCCGGCGTGCGCTTCGAATTCACCGAGCCCGCCGATGGTCCAACCTATCTGACCAACGACATTGGACACCGTCTCGCATCTGCCGTTATCGTTTACGGCACGGTGCGGGAAGCGGGCGCGAACCGGTACGCGGCCGAGCAGATGCAGAAGCGCTTCCTCGACCGGTACCAGAGCGAGGTGCCGATCTACAAGGATTTTGAAGTGTCCGACGATGTGCTGCGACATCACGATGTGGTATTCGTTGGCCGGCCCGAGGCGAATTCGGCGCTGGCCGCTTGGGCGGATAAACTCGGCGTCTCTTATCAGGGCGCGAGCTTCCGGATTGGCGGCGACGTACACGCGTCTGAACGGGAAGCGTTGGTCTACGCCGCGCGGAACCCGCTCGATCCTGCCTACATGATTCTGAGCGTCGCCGGCAACGATGCACTGCGCACCGTAAAAGCTTCGCGGCTGGAGGCATCGGCCGAGTATGTGCTGCTCGACGATGGGAATCCGGTCCGCAATGGTTTCATTGGGCAGGGCCCGGCCACGGGGGATAACAGGGCGGAGGAGGAGTAGAGGGCGAGGTTTGAACGCCGCATCGGCGCCACAGTCTGGCCCGCGCCACTTCGTTTTTTGGAGTGCGCACGCCACGCCAGCCCCGCGGTTGCTCTGAAAAAAGCTGTGGTTGATCTCCGTCGGCTTTGCTCTGAAAATCCGCAGGCAGAAGCAACGATTGTGGGGATACAAAGGGGAGCCGGACGTGGGCGTCCACCCCCACGTCTGCATCCGATACATGCCCGAAATCCGGAAATCGCGTACTTAAAACTGGAAGCGGAGCTGGATGTCGATTCGGCGGTTTTCCGACGAAGTCTGTTCGGCACCGAAACCGCCTGTGATGCCGGTGGACTCGAGGAAACGGCCGGAAACTAATGCGCCGATGGGCTGATTCAGGTTGACGTTATTCAGAACATTGCGCGCGTTGATCGATAGGGTGAGATTGTAGCGATGCTCGGTTAGCGTATCGCCGAAGCCCCATTGGTCCGCCGCGGCCGCCACGACCGCCTCCGCCCTGTGAGGCGCGAGCGCCACCCACCTGGCCGGCGAACTTGGTGGTACCAAAGCCCCATGTGCGGCTCAAGCGGAGATTGAGACTAAATGACGGCGGTCCGTTACCGGCGTTGCGCTCGAGCATGGTTTGCGTTGACACCAGATTCGGATCGAGATAGCCATATGGCGTCTCGACAACTCCTGTGCCGGGGCCGCTTACGACGCCGGGCCGGATGGTAACCAGACCTGTCGTGGGATCGACCTGGCCGGTGATGATGTTAAACGGAATGCCGCTCCGTGCGACGATGAACGGCGACAGACGAATGCCCTTCCAGGTGGTGATGGAGCCACCCAGGAACAGGCGGTTTTCCACGTTGAGGATTGAGCGGCTGTATTCGATGTGATCATCCCACTGGTCGGCAGGAATGCTCGTCAGGCCGTCGGTATCACTATTGGCGTGAGAGAACACATACCCGCCAAACAACGTAAACCAGCTACCAATGCGGCTGTTGACCTGAGTCATGAGCTGGTTCTGGCGGAAGAAGCCAGTGGATTCGTAGTTGAGAAGTTGCAGGCCCGGCGGGCCGTACAAAGTCTCATCATTGGCATAGGGGTTGGGCGCGTTGATATCGCGTGTGCGGTACTCATGCACACCGCGGGTGTTAGTGTAATTCACCGTGATGGTTGTGTTTTTGGCGATCTGCCGCTCGACGCCGAGTGCGGTTTGCAACACATACGGAGCCCGCAACGCGGAATCGATCTGATAGGTCTTCAGGTTGGTTTCAGCTTGAAGCTCGCTGATGCTGGGAACGTACGGATAGAGGAACGGCGGATTCTGCAACACGTACTGGGTCTGGTTCTGGCTGTTGTAGAGAATCGTGTTCAAAACGTTGGTGGCTGCAAAGCGGTCGTAAAATATGCCGAAGCCGCCACGGATGACGGTCTTCGGACGGCCGGTTTTGGCGGCAGCGCCGGGAGACCAGGCAAAGCCCAAACGCGGCGCCCAATCGTTCTTGTCGTGGATGTTGGTCTGCCCTTCGTAGCGAAGGCCGGTGCTGATGGTCAGGTTCGGCTTCAATCGCCAGTCGTCCTGATAAAAGATGCCCCAATCAACCTGGCCAACCGAGGCGAACGGCGTGCCGCCCACCATAGTCAACTGAGACGGACCCGCGCCTTGGGCGAGGATGGTCGCCAGCGAGGCGCCGGACTGCTGGAGAAGGAGGAAGCGTTGGTACTGAAGAATGGGCGCCAGCGATACCCCAGGGTTGAGCGGGTCACTGGCGAGGCCGGTATAGGAATAGGTCGGAATAAAGCCGATATCCGAGCGATCCCAAATCGTCGAAGCGCGGATGCGGGCGCCGAATTTTGAGTTATGCGTGCCCCAAGCGATGGATGTATAGTTTTGGAGTTCGTAAGAATTCGTGGTGTTGTAGGAATCTCCGACGTTGGAGCTTCCGGATGTAAACGCGTTGGCCACGGCCAGCGTCGGCGTCTCCTCGAACGTGTTTTGATTAAGCCGTGTTGAGTCGAACTGGAACCGGGTTTCATTGATGACCTTAGCGCTGAGGACGGACGTTTCGGTAACCTGGCCAGTCTGCTCGCGAGTAACATTCCTCTGCGCATTGGATGGCAGATCAAATTGCCCGATGCCCGAAACTTCCTGGTCGTTCTCCAGATACGCATAGCGGAAGCTCAAGGTGTTGTTGGTGTTCAACTGATAGTCGATGCGCGGGCTGACCGTGGTACGGCGCTGCGGTGTGGGATAAAACGACTGATTGTTGTAGGGAGTGAAGAAGGGGGCCGGTCCAAGTTCGACGGCGTTAATGATGGCGTTATCGTCAATCATGCGGCGTTCCGCATCGATGAAAAAACTGGCCTTCGAGTTGATCGGGCCGCTGACGTTGCCGCTGATCAACTGTGTCATGAATGGCGCGGCCTCGGGTATGAACGGGTTTTTCGCATCCCAAACACCATCGCTGACACTGTAGAGAGCCGACCCGTGAAACTTGTCGGAACCGGGCTTGGTGAAAATCTCAATGCGTCCGAAGCCGAGCTTGTCGTATTCGGCCGAGAACGGGTTTTGATTGATGCGGATTTCGCGGATCGATTCCTTGGGAGGGAGACGACCGCCGGTGAAGCCGTCGATATAGATTTGCGCGCCGCTGGGGCCGGCTGAAGGGCCGGCCAGGGCTTGCAGGTCCTGCTCCAAGTCATCCGGATCATCCGGCAGTGCGTCGAGGTCTTCTTTCCTGAGCACCAGCGAACTGGCGTTTTGGGAGGGGTCGACGCCAACGACTGTATTGACTTCGCCGGCCACCGTTACTTCCTGGGTAGTAGACTGCACCTTCATCACGATGGTTCCGGTGATGGTATGCCCGGCTGTCACCTGAGCGGAAACCAAGTTGGACGGAACAAAACCGGTGAACGCGGCGGTGACCTTATAGGCACCGGCCGGGACGTTCTTAAAGGAATAAGAGCCATCGCCTTGGGTTGTGGTGGTTTGCGTTTTTCCATTGGCGTCGGTCAGCGTGACGGCAGCGTTAGGAATGACACCACCGGTGTCGTCAGTGACGGTCCCGGAGACGGTTCCCCCGCCGACGATGGGGCGTATCGGCCCAGCAGCGGGAGTACTCGGGGGAGGCTTAGGTAAAGGTTGGGTCTGCGCGAAGGCAGTTATCGATGCAATAGCAAACAGGCCTCCGAAAATCACACTGGTCGCACGAGAGTTCATGAATCCTCAATTAAGAAAAAACTAGTTGTGGGCTTACACGGCCCTGTTATTGTGGGCCGCCAGCGCCGCCCATGTCGGAGACGCCGAGATTCCAGGAGCTGCCGGCATTCTGGCCAGCTCGCGGCGGGGCGGAAACGAACAAGGGTTCAACGCCCGCAATAATGTTGGTGGCGGTCAGCTGTGTTTTATCGCCTCCCGAACCGCCGGAGACGATTACCGCATCGCCGGGCTTTAGCTCGCTAATCGAGATCTTGGGCAGGCGTTCAATCATCTGCGACATGTCGCCATTTGCGGAGCGCATACCGCCTCCACCGCCCGGCCGGCCTGCTCCGCCCGCGCCATCTCCGCCGCTGCCTGGCGGCCTGCCTTGACCGCCGGCCCATTGAGGGTTGCCGCCCTGACCATTACCAGGTCCACTGCCGCCCGGCGCACCGGCGCCTGGGTTTCCTTGAGCAGAGTTTGCCGCCGCGGGATTGCCTGAGCCAGGGGCGCCTCCTGGACCGCCGGGACCACCAGCCCCAGCTTGTGCCTTATAAGCGGGATTGAGCCGCATGGCCAGCATTTGGGCCATCATCGGAGGCAGGCGACGAATGGCGGAGTCTTCGGTGAGGGTCACGGTCACCGGTTGCTTGGTTCGTAGATCAGTGATTTTGATTTCTTTGCCGTCGGGCGAGATGGAGACAATGGTGGCCGGCACGGTGCTAAACGATCCGAAGTACACCTTTTCGGCAACGATGGCCGTTCCATCCTCGTTCTTATTACCGAGCACGCGGACCTGGTCGCCCGGTTGAAGATCGGCGATCGTACTCGCTTTCGCATCGGCCGTCTTGGCGGAGGCCGGCGAGTAGCGCATGTACTGCACGGAATCGGGCAGGTTCAGCGTTACGCTCTTGGGACCCTCGGCGGTGCGAAGGTTCATCGTGGCCTGGTGGGCGGCTGTGTCCACAGTAGTGATGGTCCCGGCGCTACCGCGCTTCTGCCAGTCTTGCAATTCGGCCTGATGGATTTTCGCAAGATCGCCGGCAGTCATCAGCAAAACGCTGGCGGCGTCAAAGGTTTTGCCATCCTCCGCCTTCTTGCCGCGGAGTGCGACACGATCGCCGACGGACAGCGCTTCTGCGTCGATGCGAGTCGCCTTCTTTAGATCCTTCTCGCCCGGCGGCACACGCAGGAAGGTCTTCGTATTAGCCAACGAAACCGTAAACTCAGCCTTGGTTGCGTCGTCTTTGATGGTGATTTTTTTCGCGGCCATGTCCACGCCGGTGATTTCCCCGATCAACCGGTCTGCGGGCTTGGCAGCGGGTTGGGCGGCGTCCTGGGCGAGCACCAGACCCGAACAAATGCCAATCAAAAGAAACAATGGGGTACTGCGAAAAAGGCAATCCATAGCTAATCTAATAATCGCCGATTCGCGGCTATGGTTTGTGCCAAGACCCCCGGTTTGCGCTTGGTAAGGAAACCCTCTCATTACAGGAGGAGGCGCAGGTGCCTCCTGATTAGTTACGCTTTAGGAATCAATTCGATACGAAAGAATCTGTTGTCTTTTGTAAACGCTATCGAGCTTCCAAAAGAGGCCCGGGAACCGGTATGTTTCCAGGGGAGAAAGAAGCCGAAAAGCTAGATTTTCGGACCGATGACAAGCTCGTTATCGACCGACTTGACGCCTTTGACCTTCTTGGCTAGCGTTTCAGCCCGCTTCTTGCCACGGTCGCTTTCCACTTTTCCGGTTAGTTTCACCGCGCCGTCCTTGACGGTAACCTCAATATCACCGCCCTTCACATCGGCGTCGTCCGCGAGTTTCATGCGGACCTGGTCATAAATCCGGTCGTCGCTCGAGGAGGGCTTGTTTTGAGCCAGCAAACTGGAGGCAAAACAGGTGGCGAAAAGGACAAGCAAAGCCAAAGCACGTTTCATCTGGGTTACTCTGAGCCTACCATTGAGCGCCAGTCCAGCGTGTTCAGGAACTGTGAATCCTCACGCCACCTGGGTTGAACTCTTACAAACAAAGAAAGAAAGACCTTGCCGCCGAGCATCTCTTCGATTTCGAGACGGGCGCCGGTGCCGATCTTCTTCAGCATGGCGCCTCTGGAGCCGATCAAGATGGCCTTCTGACCCGGCCGCTCCACGATGATGGTGGCGGCGATTCTGGTGAGGTCGCGCTTCTCCTCCCACTCGTCAATCAGTACCGCGACGGCATGGGGAACTTCCTGGGCTGCTTCGCGCAGAACGCGTTCGCGGATTAACTCTGACGCGAGAAAGCGCTTCGGTAAGTCGGTGAAATGGTCTTCCGGAAAGAGAGGCTCGCCTTCCCGCAGGCAGTGGACAATGGCTTTCAGCAAGTCATCGACGCCCTTGCCGTTCATCGCCGAGATGGGCAGCACTTCCTCAAACGGACGCAGTTTCATGTAGGCCTCAATCAGCGGCAACAGCGCGCGCTTATCTTCGAGGCGATCGATCTTGTTGAGCACCAGGAAGGCGCGCGACGTATCGTGCAGAGCGCTGACGGCGTGCTCATCCTCTTGCGTCAGGGGCCTGGTGACATCGGCGACAAACAACACCAGATCTCTCTCTTCCAACGCGCCGCGAACTGTGTCCATCATGCGGCGGTTGAAGAGTGTGTCGGATTTATGAATACCGGGCGTATCGATGAGGACGATTTGGGCACCGGGCACATTCACTACACCTTGGATAGTGGTGCGCGTGGTCTGAGCCTGGCGGGCTACGATTGCGACCTTCTCGCCAACCAGAGTATTTAGGAGGGTCGACTTTCCCGCATTCGGCCGCCCGGCAATGGAAACGAAGCCAATGCGATGCGGCGCGGCGGGAGGGTGCGCGGCGAGGTCCGGGCCGATGAGGGGTTTCACTTTCGCGGCCTTCTTCAGCGGGGGCCGGCGACGTGCCGCCTGGACGATCGGCTTCGGCCTTGGGCCCTGAGTGTTCGAACCCGGCTTCGCGCTTTTGACGGCAGCTCGCCGGGCCGCGCGCGCGATGCGCTTGCCGGCTTTGTCTTTTTTCATACGGACGCTTCGGCTTCCCGTTTTGAAACCCGCACTTGTTCCACTCTCAGTTCGTTACCCGCGAGGACCTCAATACGGATCCCGTCGCGGTCCACCGACTCACCAACCTGCGGAACATGGCCCAACCACTCTGCGACCAAGCCACCAACGGTAGTCGACTCGGTGTCTTCTTCGGGTCTGAAGCCCAATAACTCGTGCAGGCGGTCCAGGTCCAGGCTGCCGGGCGCCACAAACGATGTATCCGATTCCTGGCGCACGTCTCGATCGGGCTCATGCTCGTCGCGGATCTCGCCCAGGATTTCTTCGACCAGGTCTTCCATGGTCGCTAACCCGGCGGTGTTGCCGTACTCGTCGACCACGATAACCATGTGCGTGCTGTCGCGCTGCATTTCGCGAAGCAGATCATGCACCGGCTTGGTTTCGGGCACCAGGCGAATCGGACGCATTAGCTCGCCGAGCGGCTTGCGCTGGCGTTCGTCCTCGTCGAGCTCGAACATATCCCGCACGTGAACAAAGCCGATGATGTTGTCGATGGTGTCCCGATAGACCGGAATACGCGAGTACTGCTCGTGAATCACAAGCTGACGCAGATCTTCCAATGATTTGTCGGCGGAGATAACAACAATGTTGGGCCGTGCCGTCATTACCTCCCGGACGGTCTTGTCGCCAAATGCGACCACCGAGTGAATCAGCTCACGGTCCTCTTCTTCGAGAATTCCCTCTTCGGCACCGGCATCGATGAGCGCTTCCACATGCTCGGAGGGATGCGGCATCTTTTCCGGTTCACCGTTACCGTTTTCCCGATAGTCGAGCACGGAATGAAAGAGCCCGAGCAACATCGAAACGGGCCCAATGGCGATCGCCAACAGCCGCACCAGAGGGATGAACGGGCGCATCCAGAGTCCGGTGGTGCGGCGATACAGAACTTGCGGCACGACGTACGTCATGAGGAACATCGAAGCCAGTGACAGGCCAGCCGCCTCGAGGACACTTTGCCAGGGCGGCGCCTCCGGCCTGATCACGGCGCAGAGGAAAACGACGCCCACCAGCGGTAACGAGATGTGTTTGATCAGCGAAAACGAGAGTGAGCCGCGCTCACTATCCAACCTGATCGCTGCCGACAGCTCTTCACGGAAGTTTTCAAGTGCGGGAGTCTCTCGCCGCAGCAGACGCAGCGACTCCAAATACAGCAGCTGCACGTACGACACGAACGCTAACAGAATGGAAAGAACGACGGCGACGACCCAGCATACGAAGGTCATTGCTTTGCCTTCGCCGACGCTCGACCTGGGCTGACCCGGGATGGCAAGGAGCGGGATATGAGAGTTTCGGGAAGATCAAACTCGGCCCTCCACTTTCGCTCGACCCGCAGCATGCGCCCAGCATCGCGTTCATGGTCCAACCCGATGAGATGCAACACGCCATGTAGAAGCAGGATGCGGATTTCGTCGAGTGTCGAATGGCCGAACTCACGAGCCTGATCCGCCGCGCGTTCGAGCGAAATGGCGAGCTCACCGAGCGGGCCCGATTTCGTGCCGGATGGAAAGCTGAGCACGTCAGTCGGATAGTCGTGCTGCAGGAAATCGCGATTGAGCCGCCTCAATTCCTCATCACTCGTCAGCAGGCAATCAAATCCGCGGCCACCGGCGACGCGCTCATACAGCAGGCGAGCGAATTCGCGTATGCTGCGCTTGTCCGTGTTTCCGAGACGGAACGGGGCGGGCATTGCTTCGTAGAGGATATCCGGCACGCGGTTCCGGGTGTCGCCGGAAGCCGGTGCCAACCTACTAGGTCCAGATGGAGAGCCAGGAGACATCGATAAAGCTATGCGAGGGACGGGAACTCGGGTATCTCGACCCGGGTGTCCGCAGGCGGTTCTGCGAGTGGGACGGGAGGCGTGTCGCCACCCAGCTTTAGAGCTAGCTGACGCCCAGTCCCAATTAGTTCGTTGTATCGCTCGTACGCTTTTACGATCCGCTGCACCAGGGTATGCCGTACGACGTCGGTCTCGTCGAAGTAGACGAATGAAATGCCTTCTACGCCGGTGAGCACGTCGACTGCGTCCCGCAAGCCGCTACGCTTACCCGAGGGCAAGTCGACCTGCGTCTGGTCGCCGGTAACCACCATTTTCGAGTTAAAGCCCTGGCGTGTGAGCACCATCTTCATTTGTTCGGAGGTGGTGTTCTGTGCTTCGTCGAGGATGATAAAGCAGTCGTTCAGGGTCCGGCCGCGCATGAAGGCGAGAGGGGCAATTTCGATCACGTTGCGCTCAATCAGCTTCTCCACCTTCTCGGAGTCGATCATGTCGAAAAGGGCGTCGTAGAGGGGACGCAGATACGGGTCGATTTTTTCCTGGAGGCTACCGGGGAGAAAGCCGAGCCGCTCGCCCGCTTCAACGGCAGGGCGGGTGAGGACAATCCGGCTGACGCGTTTGTTCAGATATGCGGAGACAGCCATCGCCACCGCCAGATAGGTTTTGCCGGTTCCGGCTGGCCCGATGCCGAAGGCGAGATCGTGATGCTCAATGGCATCGACATAGCGCCGTTGGTTCACGGTCTTGGGCGCCAGTACCTTCTTGCCGAACGACCGCGACTTACCACTCTCCACCAGACGGCGAAGCGAGACGTTGGGATCGCGGACGACCACCTGCATGTAGCTGTTCAGGTCGCCGTTGTTGAAAATGTGGCCCTCGCCCATGAGGTCGACGTAGTCTGCCAGGATACGCTCAGCGCGGCGTACTTCCGGTTCGTTGCCTTCGAGCTCCAACGAGCCACTGTCCGTGAGGTGGGTGTGAAGGTTGAGCTCTCGTTCGAGCAGGCGGATATTCTCATCACGAGTCCCGTACAAAGACTCTATTCCGCGGGTGATCTGAATGCTGGTTTTCATCAAAAAAGCGGTGTCGATCTCAGGAGCAGGCAATTGCGTGGTAAGCCGGTTTCCGGTTGGGGGTGGTGGACGGATGCAAGGGGGAAGAGTTTGGGGACAAGCGTTAAGTGGTATGGAAACACACGAACCTGCTCGCGCGGCCGGGTGAAAATCATCCAGCACTTAGTTTAGCATTTTGCGAGGTGCGGGAAAGGGCGCCAAACGGTGCGCGCGAAGGCTGTTGGCCGAGATATGGATTAAGAATCAGCTACGCTCCCCCAGTCCCTTGACAACATTCAGTAGCTGATAGCCCCATTGCAGCAGGATGCGCGGATCGACGAACGCGATCGGGAGGCAGGGTATGAGCGCGGCGGATGGGAAAGCGCTTCCTGACGGTCGCGCCTCGGTTGGGTTTGGATGAGCGGTCGGCTTTGAGGACGTTGGGGCTGCCGGTCGGGGATGTGCGGAAAAGCGTTCCAGCGACAGTAGTATCAATAACGGACCCAGTGTGCGGCCGAAGCCGTATACATCGGCCCACACGTCGGGATTCTTAACAAAAACAGCAGTTAGGGCATACCCGTAGATCGCAATCGCAACCGGAGTGGTTCGATGAGAGCGAGCGAGCCCGATGGCTTGCCAGATTGCCAGCGCGATGCCGATGAGCGCCAGGTAATCGAGGGCAACGCAAAGCGTGGCCACGGCCGATGGCAGGTTGTTGTAGGGATGCTGATTGAAGAAGCGGGTGAGGAGCCCTTGCAACGGTATCCAGCCGAGCCAACGAGATGGATCGGCCGGCGTATGGAGGGTGCAATAAAACTTCCAAGCCTGGGCCGGCGAGAGAGCGACGAGAAATAGGCCGGCCCTTCGCCACTCTCCCTCCCAGAGAAAATACAGGATTATTGCGACGGCCAGCACCAGCCCTGTATCTCTTGTCAAGGCGGCGAGAGAGCAAATGAGCCACACCGCAGCCCAGCGTTTGGTTCTGGCGTAGAAGACAAAGCCAACCGCCAACGCAGCCAAGCCGCTGTCGGCCAAGAGACGATCAATCGAAACCAGTACCGGCGGCATGGCCAGAAACGCGAGGCCCCACCAAGCGCTTCTCCGCTGGTGAACGGCCAGCCGCGACAGCCAGTACACACCGAGGCCGCAGAACAGTAATTGCACGGCAATCAGCGCGGTATCGATGCGAGAGTCGCGGCCGAAGGCCAGCAGCCAGGCGAGCAGCGGAAAGAGGATACGCTGGGTCCTGAGACGCGGGTAGTCGAGAGCGTCGCTGAAGCCGCGTTGGAAGAAAGGATCGTGCGCGATGTAGTGGTAGGCCTGCCCGTCGTAGCCCACGCTGCCTGGATTCAGGTAGAGGTGCTCGGCGGCCAGCGCGGCGGGCGGTGGCAAAAGGGCCCCGGTGCAAAATAATCCACTCCAGTTGCCCCGGTATGAATAACGCACCGTGAGGCTTTGCCAACTGAAAACGGCGCAGACCGCCAGCAATGCCGGCAGGAGCAAGCGCAAAGAATTAAGCCTGAGTGAGGTGCTCACGGTGTGGGGCAGAGGCTGAGCATGACCTGACGCATTGTAGCGTGCGGACGCAGGAGAGTGTCAAACGTGTGAAAAGTCGAGCGTGCTGTAGCTTCGAAAACGGGCAGACCAAGCGTCAGCAGGAGTGCTGACGCGGCACGCAAGAGTGCGCGCGCCACAACGGATTCAGTAAGAAATACCTAGGCGAAAAGGGCGGCTGGACCGGTGCGGTCGCAGTGCCTCTCCATGCGGGCTTGCAATTCAGAGCGCGCTCGCAATAAGCGGCTCTTGGCTGCCGCCACCGAGATTCCGAGCGCATCCGCAACGTCCGACATGGGCAACTGTTCCACGTCGCGTAGCATGAACACCGTGCGAAGCAGCGGAGGGATGCGACGGATCTCATGTTTAAGTACCTCGGCCACCTGTGACTGGCCTAGTTGTGCTTCCGGCGTCGGGCCTCGATCCGGCAGGTCGAAGGACATGATGTCGTCGCAAGCCAGGGCGTCGTCCACATAGAAGAACTTGGCGCGGCGGGTTTGACGGAGGCGCATCAGACACTGGTTCACGACGATGCGCGTCAGCCAGGTCGAGAACTTCGCGTCCTGCTGGAACTGATTGATGTGTTGATAGGCCTTCCAGAACGCGTTTTGAACTTCGTCTTCGGCGTCCTGCCTGTCTCTCAGAATCGAAAGGGCCAGCTTGAACGCGGAGGACTGGTGCCGTCGCATCAGGTCGGCGAAGGCGGCCGCGTCTCCGCGCTGGCACAAGCAGACCAACTCGGAATCCACGGCTTCACTTCGATTCGCAACCTTTTGCACCCGTCGTCCGAGATGAGAATCCATTGCGTGAGCCCTCTTTCCTATGAAGAACGATAGCAACGCCCAAGCACCTCCGGTAGCTGAAACTAAAACTAGTTTTATTGACACAGAAATATTGGCTGGTGATATTAGTAGTATAGAAATGATTTCAATGGGAACTGAAACAGGTGAGCAGACGATTCGGCGAGTGCTGGGCAACTATGAGATCGGTGCAAAGCTGCGGCAGCTTCGGCTTCGCAAGAAGGTGGCGCTGGTAGATCTAGGAAAACACACGGGGTTATCCGCCTCGATGTTGTCCCAGCTGGAAAACGGGAAGCTGATTCCGACCCTGCCAACGCTGGCCCGGATCGCCATGGTCTTCGATGTCGGACTCGATCACTTCTTCTCGGACAAACGGCTGCGGAAGACTTTTTCAATCGTCCGGGCTGAAGAGAGACTGAAATTTCCAGACCGTCCCGACAGCCCGATACCCGGCTACTTCTTCGAGGTGTTGGCGTTTGGGACAAGCGACAAGAGCATGTCGGCATACTTGGGCGAGTTCCCGAAGCGGAGCCCGAAGGACGTGCGGGACCATGTTCACGACGGCTCCGAGTTCGTGCACGTCGTGGATGGCGTCCTGGCGATACACTATCAGTCAGAAGACCACATCCTGCACGCAGGGGATAGTGTCTACTTCGATGCTTCCGAAGCGCATTCCTACTGTGGCCAATCCGAGAACCCGGTTGCGAAGGCGATCATCATCACTACGCCTCCGCGGATGTAAGCAACAGCGTGAAGAGTCGCCTGTGCTACCTGGTGGGACAGGCTTAGCAACTGCGCTTCACGGTCAGTGCTTGTTGACGCGCCGTCAGAAGGCAGCTGAAATGCCGGAAGACTTGATAAGAAATCGGCCTTTAAGTGCACTCCCTGACGGTCGTGGCTCCGAAAGAATCCGCTTGCTCACGCGCGCGGTTCTGTGCGGGGAATACTCATACAGACTCTCAGGCGCGCGGTTCTGTGCGGGAGTTTCCACGCAAATTCGTGTACTGGCGCTGTTCGCGATGGTCTGCTTGAGCGGCACGAGCCTTTCTGCCAAGGACCACTGGGCGGAACTCAATATCGGGCCGTTCCTGGTGGCGACGGACGGCGACAGCGGACAAGCCCGAGACGTCTTAACACAGCTCGAGCAGATGCGTTGGACGATCGGAGGGCTGCTGGATATCCACGAGATCAATACGTTATGGCCTCTCCGGGTGCTGATCACCTCCAGCGCGAAACCCACAGCGGGGGCTGTGCAGGCACGGGATGGATATGTGGTGGTGATGGCGCCTGGGAGTCGTCCGCCGATGGCGGCACTGGCTAAGCTGTTTCTCGAGGAGAACACGCCGCGCTTGCCGGCGGAGGTTGAGAGAGGTTTCCCCAAGCTGTTTTCCACGTTCGAGGCAAAAGGGCCTCGGGTCACCTGGGGCGCGCCTCCGGCCGAGCCGGATCTGGACTGGGCCCGGATGCAGTTATTCGCCACGCAACCCGATTACGCCGGGCGCTTTCATGTCTTTATGACGAATGTTCGCAGCGGCTCGAACTTGTCGATCGCCGCCCGCAACGCATTTGGGAAATCGTTGGCGGATCTGGATCGCGAAGCTGGGGCGCTGCTGGCGCCGGGCGCGGCACACGCGGTCACGATCGGCGGGCGTCCGTTGGATCCGAAGCGCGATTTCGGCGAACACACGCTCGATGGCACGTTGGCCGAGGTCTATCTTGCCGACGCGCACGCGACTGACGATCCGCAGGCAGCCCGTTCGGCCTATCAGGCTGCCATCCAGAATGGCGGGGCAACCGTGGCGCTCGGCCAGGAAGGGCTGGCGCTGCTGAGACGGCTTGAGCAAAAGGATGACCACAGCTTACTCGAGGATGCGATCGCGGCGGGAAGTAAGAGTGCACCTGTGTACATGCTGGCGGCGGAGGGCCAATCGACGGAGGTCGCGGTGGGGCTTTTGAAGAAGGCTCAGATCTTCAACCCTCGCTGGGGAGAGCCGGTGTTTCGCGAGGCGGAACTGATGAAGAGCAACCAGGAACGCGAGCGGTTGTACCAACAAGCGGCGAAGCTGAACCAGCGGAGCGCCGAATACTGGCAGGCGCTGGCCGAGGTCCAAGTGGCGAGCCAGCACCTGGTGGCGGCGCAAGGAAGCTGGCTGCGTGCTGAAGCCGCCTGCGATACGGATGCGCAACGGGAGAAAATACAAGCGCGGCGCCTGGCCCTGGAAGACGTGCGGCTCGACGCTGCAGAGCGCGAACGGCGGCTCAAACAGGCTGCGGTGGAGGCGGATCTCGCGCGGGTCCAAAATGACCAAATGCAGCGGATTCACGAGGCGGAGAAGAAGGCTAACGCAGAGCTGGATAAATCCTCCGGTGCGCCGGCGGCGAACCCTGTCCCGTGGTGGGACGATCCAGCGCAGCGCTCGCTCAAAGGTGATTTAGTACGCGTGGATTGCGTCGGAAGCCAGAGCAAATTCAGAATTCGAATTGCAGACGGGTCGACCAAGATCCTGCTGATCCGCGATCAGAAGCAGGTTTCCATCGAAGGTACGGAGAGCGCATTCACTTGTGGACCGCAGGAGCCGCCCAGGAAGGTCTTGGTCAATTACTCAGCCCATCCGGACAAGCGGGCCGGCAGCGATGGTGACATCATCGCGGTCCACTTCGACTGACTCCTCCGTCTATTCATGCCCGCATCCGAGGTCACCATTCGACGCGCACAGCCGGCAGACACGCCGGCCCTTTACGGCATCGAAAGACGCTGCTTCGCACAGCCTCACTGGGACGAAAAAAGCTTTCTGAATTACGACTGTTTGGTTGCCTTCGTGGATGGCCTGGTCGCGGGGTTCCTGGTGTCACGGCACGTTTTCAAGGCGACAAGCGATGCCGCGGGCGAACGCGAAATCCTGAATGTCGCCGTCGACTTGCCCTACCGGGGGCAAGGTTTGGGAGAACGACTGCTGCGGGCCGAATTGGAGCAGGGCGGCATCCACTTTCTGGAGGTTCGGGAATCAAACCTCGCTGCCCGCAAGCTTTACGAAAAACAGGGCTTCCGGGAAGTGGCAGTGCGTAAGCGGTACTATCAATCGCCGCCGGAAAATGCCATCGTGATGCGTTTGGACGCTCCCGGCGGACCCTGCGCGGAGTCGCAATGAAGTGCCAGTCAACTGGCGCGCCATGCCAGTCGCATTAACCTATTGTCATGATCCCGAAATAGTGGTAGTGTCTGAGTGCGGATGACCTTACGCGCAGTGTCGATCCTTACCCCGGCAGAACTGGGGAGAGCCATACTGTGAGTAAGATGACTGCACTCTCAAAAACCACGCAAACGGACCGATATGGGATGCGTGGGCGAGTGCACAGTCATCTGTCCCCTACACCACGAAGATCTTCGTGGCTACATACGAAGCTGACGAACCTGCGACGTGATGCAGGAGAAAGCTACCTAGGAGGTTTCCTTCATGGAGAATCATACGCAAGACGAAGCACTAAAGGCGCACCTGCTAGCCACGGACGAGGCGTTTCGTTCGTTGGCGGAACAACATAGGCAGTACAAGCAGGCTATTGATGCCATTGAAGCCAAGGCGCATGTTACGCCGGCGGATGAGATTGAGGAGCATCGACTCAAGAAGTTGAAACTAGCCGCGAAGGATAAGATGAACGAGATCCTGGCACACAGTAAGCATTCGAGCGTCAGTTAAGCATTTATAGGCTTGATGGGGAGCAGATCAGAAGTTGCTCCCCAGTAGCAGCCCTCTCGCACTACCGTTTCTCCCTCCCCCTCACAGTCCGGCGCCGGCCATTGCAGGTCACAGCAACGTGGGCTTTGCCTCTGCGGAACTCAGGATAGGTCCAGACGCGTTACCGCCTGGCCGTAAACCCAATACGTCAAAAAGGCCGGTCGCGCGGTGGCGTGGCCGGCCTTTTTGGAACGAAAAAGCGCTGTTTAATTATTGGGCGGATTCGGATTATCCGGGGTCGTGGTTGAAGGCGTTGTTGTCGGAGTTGTGGTGGTCGTGCTGGTATCCGGCGTATTATCGCTTGGGCGGCGTTTCAGCGTTGGACGCTCGTCGTCATCACCCTTCGACGACTTCGCTGTCGGATCTGTTTCGTCCTCGATGGGCGTCGTCGAGTTCGGGTTCCGGCGCAGGGTTGGCTTATTCGGGTCGGCGTCCTTGCTCGGCGTCATTTTGCGGACGTTGTGCATAGCCAGCAGCCGGCCCTTCACATCGTTGAATTCGGAGGTGGTCACGACGTATTCCGGCTTGGCCTTGAGAATCGTGGCGATCTCCTTCTGTGAAGCGACAATGCGATCTTCCGTCATAGGGTGCGTTGAAAACACCTTGGCCATGGTACCGGGCTTCCGCTTCTCCATCGTTTCAATCTTCTCGAAGAAGTCCACAAATGCGGTCGGATCGTAGCCGGCTTTGTACATGTACTGCAGGCCGAGGTAGTCCGCTTGCTTCTCATACTCACGCGAGAACTGCAGGAAGCCCATTGGAATCAGTAGGCTCACGCCTTGCCGAATGCCATATCCGGCCCAGCCGCCGAGAAAGATCAGCGGGATGGTGCCAATCTGGACCATCTCACCCTTGGTCTGTTGACATGTGCCATGCCGGGCTGCGACGTGCGCGATTTCGTGCGCCATGACACCGGCCAACTCGGCTTCACTATCGGCCTTCAGGATCAAGCCCGAATAAACGAAAAAGAAGCCGCCCGGGAGCGCGAACGCGTTTACTTCCTCGCCATCTATCACCTTAATCGTAAAGGGCACCTTGGCGTCGGAATTGCGCACCAGGTTCTGGCCCAGCCGGTTCACGTATTCGGCGATCACCGGATCGTTGACGATTTTCGCCTGGCGTTCCACCTCTTGAGCAAGGCTCTTTCCAAGCGCAATCTCTTTCTCAATCGAATAGAAGTTCACCTTGCAAGCCACGTTGCGGTCGCCGATGGCATCGGTGTCGGCCTTGGCGTTCTTGTTGGTCGTCTTCGTGGTAGCCGAAGGGTTCGAATTTGTGGATGAGTCAGTGCTGGTGCTGGAACTCTGATCCTGGGAGAGCAACATTACGGGTGCAGCCAGCAGCGCGCACAACGCCAGACTAGCGGGCTTGGAGACAAACGACATCGAGAATATACGCCGCATACGGCTCCTTATCTGCCGGCGTGGGACGAAACTCCCACTCCCTACGCCCAGTATAGGCTTCTTTCTCGGATGCCGGAAGCCCAGGCGGGACAGTTCACATACATTAACGTATGCTCAGAGGAATGGGTTACGAAGAAATCGGCGGGGCGGTGGCCGATGGGAACGCGGCTGCCCCGGTTCATGAACGGTATCGCGAAGAGTTCCCGGTCACCCGCGACCTGATTTACCTGAACCACGCGGCAGTCGCACCGCTGCCGCGGCGAGCGGCTGAAGCCATGAAGTGGCTGGCCGACGACGCACTCTACAACGGTTCACTGCACTACGACGTATGGATGGCGTCCTTTGAAGGTCTGCGGGCGGCCACCGCGAAGCTAATCAACGCATCGCCGCGTGAAATTGCCATCGTCAAGAACACTTCGGAAGGCATCGCCACCATCGCGATGGGCCTGAACTGGCGCTCGGGCGACCGGGTTGTTGCCTTTAAGGAGGAGTTCCCGGCGAACTATTATCCTTGGCTGAGGCTGGCGCCGCGGGGCGTCGACATCACATGGCTGTCTATCTACGATCCGATCGACAAGATTGATAAGGCAGTCCGGGACGCCCGGCTCCTGGCAATCAGTCACGTAAACTACCTGAGCGGTCACCGGATCGATCTAACTGCCATTGGGAAGCTCTGCAGCCAGCACAACTGCTTTTTCTTTGTGGACGCGATCCAGGGCATGGGCGTTTTCCCCATCGACGTGCGAGCCTCGCACATCGACGCTCTGGCGGCTGATGGCCATAAATGGATGCTGGGGCCGGAAGGCAACGGCGTCCTCTACGTTCGTGAGGAACGCTTTGATTCCATTGAACCGATGGAGTTCGGTTGGACGAACACCGGCAGTCATGCCGACTACGCGTCGCGCGATATGACCTTACGCGCTGACGCCGGGCGTTATGAATGCGGAACGCTAAACACCATTGGCTGCTTCGGTCACCGGGCGTCGCTGGAATTGCTTCTGGAAGTGGGTACTGCGATGACCGCTCCGGCGGTCCAGGGCTTGGCAGACCGGCTCTATGAAGGTGTTCGGGCGCGCGGCTATGAGACTTTGGTGGATCGTACTCCGGAAACCGGGGCCGGCCTTGTCAGCTTTCGCCACCCGTCCATTGATTGTCGTGTGATCGTTAGCGATCTGAAGCGCAACAAGATCACTGCGGCGCCGCGTCAGGGCTGGGTCCGGATGTCACCGCACTTTTACATCAGCCCCGACGACATCGACCGGGTGCTGGCGGAACTGCCGAAGGTGTAGTCAAAGCGGTCGCCCGGTTGTGGGCCTACCTCCGGCGGCCATTGGTTGGTTCCTTTCCGTCCACGCGGCCACAGCTGCATCCTCGGCCTCATACTCGCTGAGGGACGGACCCGGTCCGGGGGGATTGGCGCGTTCCCATTCGATAGTGCGCATCAATCCAACCTCGAAGGGCACTCGTTCCGCGAAGTCAAGCTCGGCGCGAATCCGTTCGCTCGAAACTTCCCAGTGCTGCTCGCTTCGGTAATTCACTTTGAGATGTGCCGGCGTGTGCGACGCTGGCATAGCAATAACGCGCCCTCTCCAGCCGATGGCCTGTCCAATTCGCTGCACCCAGGTCTGCTCCGCGAAGGCTTCCGTCTCAGCCACGTTATAGATTTTGCCCACAGCCTGGGCGGACGTGGTCGCGAGCGCGACAGCTGCCGCCACGTTCTCGACATAGCCCCGCGGGGATCGCCAGCGGGCGGCATCCTCCTGCAGGAGAATGTGGGGGCGGCCATCGTCCATGCGCTTCAAATAGCCGAAGAGCCGGTGGAGCGGATCGCCTGGCCCATACACCATGGGAAGCCTCAGGACGGTTCCGCGAACTCGAGCATCACCGAGGATGACTCGTTCCACCGGGATTTTGTCGTAGTCCCGATCGAGCCATGAAAAGACACGGCTCAGCTGCTGCAAGTTCTCCTTCGGATAGGGACCTGGCGCCGTGCGGAGTTCGGAGTCCTCCGTGAGTGGCAGCGGCTGCAACGGACCATCTTCGATCCTGTGCAACAGCCCAGCCGCACGATAAACATCCTGGCTGCTCAGCGCGACAATCCGCGGCGCCATGTCGCGAAATAGTTCCACGAGAGCCTCGGCCTGTCGCAGGCTACTCAGAATGCAATCGAGGACGACATCCGGCGCAAAGTCTTCAAAAGATCGCCGGCAGTTTCCCAGTTCATCGCGACTGGATTGGATTTCGGCGATGTTTGCGGGAAGGACGCGCGCTGCTGTGTCCCGGTGAACCACAACAACGTCGTGGCCTTCCCCAGCCAGGTGCCCCACAACGCGCGATCCGATAAACCCGCTTCCGCCGATGACGAGAATACGCATGATTGCTTCATTCTCGCGCCGGCCAGAGGAGAGGAGAGACTGGACGAAACAGGGGACGACGAAACCGGGACGGACTTGTTTATCTTATGGCCTAGTCTTACGGCATAGTTCGACGGGGAAGTTCGGTAAGTGCGGCGTCAGAGAGGCCAGAGGCCGCGCCGCTGTGTGACGACCCGTTTCCATCCCTTTTGGGGTTGAGCGTCGTAGGCAAGAGATCGGGTGCCGGAGAGTTAGGAAAAGACTCAGGAAAGGTTAGACGGCGGCTGAGCAGTTCGTGCCCACGGGTCGTCCGGGTGGCAACCATACCAGCCGGCGCTGGAACCGCACTTCGAGACCCCGGATCCATTCCGCGTTTCCGCACGGCCTGGATGCCGGTAGCGCTTGCCGCAGAGCGGTTTCGCGGGCAAAGTCCGCCCGGGAGAGAAACTCTCGCCACTGCGACTGCGTGAAGTTTTGCCGCGTCTGAACCGGAGCGAGGGGAAGGGAGGGATCTTGCTCGCCCGTTATGTGCGCTCGCGCGGATGAGAACTCGAAGTCTTCCGGCCGACCTGCGATTTTCGCCCTCTGCGGGTTCAATTCGACGTAGCGCAAGGCAGTCCAGTAGTGGTCCTCGCTCAGCGGGGATGAGTGATAGCGCGCTTGCAGCAGGTGCCCCGTACGGCCGTGCTTGCGGTTAAACGTCAATGCCCACCAAGTGTGCGCGCGACGGAACAGGCGCGCCAAGCCGGTAACAGTAGTAGGTGTGAGCAGCCAGTGTACATGGTTGTCCATTAAACAATAGCCATGAACCAGCACCTTCTCTTCGCCAGCGATCGCACAGAAGCGCCGCAAATACTGCTGTTTCTCCGCGCGGCAGGTGAAGATTCGCATGTGGTCATTGCCCCGCGACACGACATGGTGCACGACATCAACCAACACCACTCGCGGCGTTCGCGGCATACTCGGGACTCCCTTGACTCCGCCAGATCAAGCGATCGTCAACAGATAAGTGCTCGTTGCGCCCGATTTCTCGCAGAAAAATCAAGTCCGTCCCGGTTCTGCCCCTCTCGCAGAAAAATCAAGTCCGTCCCGGTTTTCGAGCTCGGTTTTCGAGCTTCGCCTGGAAAACAAAAAGGGTCTGTCGAATCACAGACCCTCAAGTATTACTTCTGACTAGAACCAGTTGAGCTTGATTGAAGCTGACGTTTAGTAGCGGTAATGCTCAGCCTTATAAGGCCCATCCACTGCCACGCCAAGGTACTCGGCTTGCTTCGGTGTCAAGGTGGTCAGCTTTACGCCGATCTTTTCCAGATGCAGTCGGGCCACTTCTTCATCCAGCCGCTTCGGCAGTGTGTAGACATCCACCTTATAGACGTCCTTGTTCTTCCAGAGGTCGAGTTGGGCGAGGGTCTGATTCGAGAAGCTATTGCTCATCACGAAGCTCGGATGGCCGGTTGCGCAGCCCAGGTTTACCAACCGCCCTTCCGCCAGCATGAAAATGCTGTGGCCGTCGGGAAAGGTGTATTGGTCTACTTGCGGTTTGATCTCAATCTTTGTCACACCCGGCGCCTTGTCGAGCAGATCCACTTGAATCTCATTATCGAAGTGCCCGATGTTGCAGACAATCGCCTGGTCCTTCATGTGCTTCATATGCTCGAGCGTAATGATGTCCACATTGCCGGTGCAAGTGACGTAGATATCGCCGCGTCCGAGAGTGTCTTCCACGGTGGTGACTTCAAAGCCTTCCATGGCCGCCTGCAGCGCATTGATGGGATCAACTTCGGTCACGATCACGCGCGCGCCAAGACCTCGCAGCGAATGTGACGAACCCTTGCCCACGTCGCCGTAACCGCAAATCACGGCGACCTTGCCCGCCACCATCACGTCGGTTGCGCGCTTAATGCCGTCCGCGAGCGACTCCCGGCAGCCGTACAGATTGTCGAACTTCGACTTGGTCACCGAGTCGTTGACATTGATGGCCGGCACCAGCAGCTTACCGGCTTCCTTCATCTTGTACAGGCGGTGAACGCCCGTCGTCGTCTCTTCCGAAACACCCCGCCATTCCTTGACGATGTCCTGCCAGCGGGTCGGATTCTCGGCGTGTACCTTCTTGAGCAGATCTTTGATCACCTGCTCTTCTTTGCTGCCCGACGGACTGTTGACCCAGTCGCTTCCTTCTTCGAGTTCGTAACCTTTGTGGATCAGCAGCGTTACGTCGCCACCGTCGTCCACTACCAGCTGTGGGCCTTTACCCTTCGGGTGGAACACAGCCTTCAGTGTGCAGTCCCAGTATTCTTCGAGTGACTCGCCCTTCCAGGCGAATACCGGAACGCCCGCCGCGGCAATCGCCGCCGCTGCATGGTCTTGCGTCGAAAAAATGTTGCAACTTGCCCAGCGGACATCGGCGCCCAGATCTACCAGCGTTTCAATCAACACCGCAGTTTGAATCGTCATGTGCAGCGATCCAGTGATCCGCACACCAGCCAGCGGTTTGTCCTTGGCGTATTTCTTTCGAATGGCCATCAGGCCCGGCATCTCGTGCTCGGCCACCGTGATCTCTTTACGGCCCCAATCGGCCAGGGCTAGATCGGCGACCTTGTATTCCGTTGCGATTCGGTTCAGTGTTGCAGTGCTCATTTTCGTGCCTCGTTTTAAGTTCGTATCTATAAATCGTGATACGTTGATATCATACCTGTACCGCCGCGATGCCGTCAATCTTTAAAGCTCTTCGGTTGCTAGGTGATTCCAGCCGCCTCCGCATTCTCCTTTTGCTGGCGCAGGAGGAACTCTCGGTCGCTGAGCTGCAGGAGGTCCTCAATATGGGTCAGAGCAGCATCTCGACCCACTTATCGCACCTAAAACAGGCCGAACTGGTGGAAGACCGGCGCACCGGCAAAAACAGCCTCTATCGCCTCATTCGACCACACGGGGAAGGGAATCGACAGCTTCAGCAGCTTCTCGAACTGCTTCGCGCCGCTGCCAAGGAACTGCGGGAAGCGGAGCAGGATGAAGCGGCACTCAAGCTGGTTCTGCACAAGCGGCAAGACCGGATGCGAGCCTACTTCAACGAACTGGCCGGCAAGTTCGGGCGCCAGTATGTGCCGGGCCGCTCATGGAAAGGAATGGCGGAAATGCTCCTGAAACTGATGCCTCCGCTGGTGATTGCCGACCTGGGCGCGGGCGAAGGAACCCTGTCGCAATTACTTGCTCAACGGGCCGAGCGCGTCATCGCCGTGGATAACTCGGAAAACATGGTTGACTTCGGCAAAGATTTGGCCCGCAAGCACGGCTTGGCCAATCTCGAATACCGCCGCGGTGATCTCGAAGAGCTTCCCATCGAAAGCGCGTCGGTTGATCTGGCAATCCTGAGCCAGTCGCTTCATCACGCCCAGCATCCCCAGAACGCCGTCCTTGAGGCGTGGCGAATCCTCAAGCCGGGGGGCCGTATTGCCGTTCTGGATCTGCTCAAACATCACTTCGAGGAAGCTCGCGAACTGTATGCCGATCTCTGGTTGGGGTTCTCCGAGGTGGAGCTCGAGTGCTTCTTGAAACACGTTGGCTTCTCGAGTGTCGAATCCGCCATTGTGCACCGCGAGCCCGAAGCGCCCTTTCTGGAGACTCTTTTGGTGCTCGCGCAAAAGCCGCTGCAAGCAGCGCCAGGACGTACGCCGATTTCGTAGTGCAACGCGCGTCCGACTGTGCTTATCCTGATTTTATCCAAGTGGTTACAATGAAGTAATCTGTTGCGTCGGGCCGTTCGGGGCGACCAGTGAAGCCAGCACTGGCGTCTTTGTCACCCTGTATCACTTAGGGTGTATCGTGATCTCTGCGGTCTCTGAATTGCAATCTCAAGAGTGTTAGTACCAGGAGTGTAGTTCGATTTTTCGTACTGGTAAGCGATGACCGTGGAATGCCCAATCTGCCGAGCCGAGAATGAATCCGATTCGCGGATCTGCGTCAAGTGCGCCACGCCCTTCGGGCTGCACAATCCGGCCATCTCATGGTCTGGAACCAGCGACCCGGGTGAGACCATCGCGCTCAGCCCACCACCGATTCCGTCTTTGCCGCCAAACCCGTCGGCCTCGGCCGGGGCCGACGCCGCTGTCGATGCGCCGTCCGGCGACCCGGGGCAGGGCGCGCCGGGCAGTGATCCAAGTAAGAGTTGGTCCGCCGCGGAGCAATCAACCGCAAAAGGCGTGCTCGCTCTGGGCTACGTGCTCGCGGGCCGGTACCAGATTCTGAAGGTCCTCGGCGAAGGCGGCATGGGGGCGGTCTATCAGGCGCGGGACCGCGAAGTGGATCGGACTGTCGCCATCAAGGTGATACGCCCCGAACTTTCCGGCCACCCCGAGATTCTCCGCCGATTCAAGCAGGAACTCGTGCTGGCCCGCCAGGTGACACATCGGAATGTCATTCGCATCTTTGATCTGAATCAGGCCGAAGGCCGCCGCTTCATCAGCATGGAGTACGTCGACGGCAAAGACTTATCGAGCATAGTCCGCGAGCGAAAGAGGTTACCCGTGGACGAAGCCGTGGCGATTATCCGCCAGGCGCTCTTGGGTCTCGAAGCAGCGCATAATGAAGGCGTCGTCCATCGCGATTTGAAGCCGCAGAACATTATGGTGGATTCTGCCGGCCGCGTCTATCTCATGGACTTCGGCATCGCTAAGTCGATGGAACTGGCCGGCATGACGCGCACCGGCGTTCTGATGGGGACCCCCGACTACATGTCGCCCGAACAGGCCAAAGGCGAGAAGGCTGATGCGCGCTCCGACCTGTTCACGATTGGCGTGATCTTTTATGAGTTGCTGACCGGCCAGCAGCCGTACCGGTGCCAGACCGTGATGCAGACGCTGGTGAAGCGAACCAAGGAACGTGCCGTTCCTACGCGCGAATTAGATCCTTCCATCCCGCAATACATCAGCGATGTGGTTTCCAAGTGTCTCGAGATCGATCCCGACCATCGCTATCAGAGTGCCGGGCAAATCCTGCACGACTTGGATCCGAACGCGCCGAAGCCGGATGCTGACGCCCAGTTCGATCCCTATTCAGGCATGGCTGCGGGCACACAGTTCGGCCCCCGTTATCGAATTGAAAGCTTACTCGGCGAAGGCGGCATGGGCAAGGTCTACCGGGCCTACGACACCGAACTGAATCGTTTGGTGGCCCTGAAACTGGTTCGCCCGGAATTGGCGAACCATCCGGTGTCGATGGAGCGGCTAAAGCAGGAATTGATTCTCGCCAGCCGCATTTCACACAAGAACATTCTCCGCATTCACGATCTAGGCGATGTCAATGGCGTGAAGTTCATCTCGATGGCCTACGCTGACGGCCTGGATCTGCAGGCGCTCATCAAGCGGAAAGGCCGATTGGATGTGGAGCAGGCCACCAATATCGCCAAACAGTTGTGCCGGGCGCTAGAAGCGGCGCACCACGAAGGCGTCATTCACCGCGATCTAAAACCGCAAAACGTGCTGATGGATCAGCAAGGCGTTGCCTACATCCTCGACTTCGGCCTCGCAAGTTCTGCTGAGTTAGGCGCATCGCTGGCAGGCGAGTTAATGGGCACCCCCCGCTACATGTCACCCGAGCAGGCTGAGTCGATGCCGCTCGACCATCGCAGCGACCTTTACGCCCTCGGCCTGATCATGTATGAAATGGTCACCGGCGACCTTCCTTTCGAGAGCGAAAACGTGATGCAGGCCATGTATCAGCGGGTGACGCAAGCGCCCAAGAGTCCTAAGCTATTGAATCCGGAACTGCCGGACTACTTCTGCAAAATCATCCTGAAATGCCTGGAGAAGGAGCCCGACAAACGATACCAACACGCCGGTGAGATTCTGAAGGACCTTGAAGCAGGCGCTCCGCCGCGCAAGGTTACGCTGCCTTTACCCTCTGCGCGCAATCTCACGATCGCGGGGCTGTCACTGGCCGTGTTGCTTGGCGTGCTGTTTGGGGTTCCACAGATCCGGCATAAGCTGTTTCCGTCTCAAGCGCTCGGCGAAAGCACGCCGAACGCAAAGTTCGTCGCCATCCTCCCCTTCAACGTGACGGGGGACGCTTCGACCGTGGGCTATCTGGGCCAAGGTATGGCCGATTCACTTTCCGCCAAACTCGCTCAGATAAAGGATGTGCACCTTACGTCTTCGCCTTATGCTCTGGCAAAACTGAATGCGGACAAAACGCCGCTTGACAAGAGGCCACTCGATCAAATTGCCCACCAGTTGGGTGCCACGCTGCTGGTGACGGGCTCGATACAGGCGTCTCAGGACCGCCTCGAAGTGGTTGTCAACCTGAACAACTTCCAGGGGCAGGGCAGCCGGAAGAGTAAGATTTTTTCGGGTGTTCCTCAGGACGTTCTTTCGCTCGAAAACGACATTTATAGCTACCTGGTGTCAGAGATTGGCTTGAGCATGTCGAACGAGGAGATGGCGAGTGCGTCCACGCGTGCGACGACGGATGCGGCTGCCTACGACCTTTATCTACGGGCCCAGAACTCGGTCGCCACCAAGCGTGATCCCGAGTCGCTCAAACAAGCGCTTGCCTTGTTTCAACGTGCTGCCGACAAAGACCCGTCCTTCGCACTAGCGTTTGCCGGCATTGCCGATACCAGCCTGCGGCTCTACAACCTGACTAAGGAGGAAGTGTACGCGTCTCAGGCCCAGGGCGCGGCCGAACATGCGCGTTCAATCAACGACAAGCTGCCGGAGGTGCACTTCGCGCTAGGCAGCATCTACCTGGCGCGCGGCAATACTGCCGGTGCGATTGCCGAACTGGAGCGCGGTGCAAATATGGCTCCCAATTCAGACGAGGGCTGGCGCCGCCTTGCAAAGGCGTATGAGAAGCAGAACCGTCTGGCCGAGGCGGAGGTTGCCTATAAGAAGGCAATCGAGGCGAACCCATACAACTGGTCGACCATCAACCTCCTGGGCGGATTCTACCTGGATCACGGGCGCTACCAGCAAGCCAAAGCGTCTTACGAACAGGTCACCAAACTGGAGCCCAGGATTTCTATGGGCTGGACCAACCTGGCACTTGTTGCCTGCATGGAAGGCAATTACGAAGGGTGCATCCAGGCCTCGCAAAAGGCGAATGATTTAGAGCCGAACCCGGTTACGTATCAGAACATTGCGCAGGCGTACTACTTGCTCCATAAGTACCCGCTTGCTCGCGAGAACGCCCAGAAAGCGGTAGATCTGAACCCCAATAACCAACTTTTTTACGGCATCGTGGCGGATACGTATCGCGTAGAGGGCGACACGGAAAAGGCAAATGAGATGTATGACAAGGCCACCACCCTGGCGCTCCACGACCTTCAGGTGAATCCTCGCGACGCTGCAACCATGGGCAACCTTGCTGTTTACTACGCCCGCCGCCACTCGGAGGCGCGAGCCCTCGATTTCATCAAACGCGCTCGGGCGATGGATCCCAGCAGCAACGACCTGATGTACGATAACGCCCTGATCGATATGACCGGCAAGCGTCCAGACGATGCCATGGTGAATCTGACGCTGGCTGTGAAGAACGGCTTCTCGCTGAAACAGATCGCCAGCGATCCCGACTTTCAGGCGCTTGAGAACGATCCTGCCTTCAAGAAGTTGATTGCGCCCGCCCTCGCCGCCAAATAAGCGGGGCCGAAGCGCCAGGATATAAATTCTGGCGCACTTCGTCTTAGTTTTTCTTTGTTACCCTTGGAAAGTACGCCATGCTACCGACAGCCACAGCCAAGGTAACCTATCGCCGGCTTTTGTCTGTCGCTGTTCTCGTATGGCTCGTTCTCGCCGCACCAGTCGCTTCGTTCGCTACGTCCTTCATCGATCTCTCACCACCCTGCTGTCACTCCCACAAGGTTGGTGGGATCGCCGGCTTGTTCGCCAAGCACTCCTGCTGCTGTCGAAGAGCCTCTGGCCACAACTCAACGCCCGGGATGCATAGCCGTTCGGAATGCGGGTCCGCGTGCGGACACGCGCCCAACAGCGTCGCGTCCTCGGTGAACCTGTCCATCGCCGGCTTAGGTTTCCGGATGGCGCCGCCTGTGGCGTCGGAAGCTCTTGCTCCTTCACGCTGGTCTGCGCCGCCGGCTCAAGTCCTGGGCCTTCGTCGTTACCAGCGCCCCCCGCCCTCCTTTTCCTGATTCCAAATAAATAGTTACAGCCATCGACCGAAGAGCACCGGCCGGCGAGTTTGTGTGAAAAGTCGACCGCGCTGCATCTTGGGACAGGCTCGCTCTGTTCACGCGGCGAAGGGGCTAAGGTGTCGGGGTCGCCTTGGGCACGGAGGCGCTTGTCCTAGTCGGCTTTGGCGTGGATCCGCTTGCTCACGCGCGCGGTTCTGTGCCGGGTTAAGGCTCCGAAGTGCCTGTCTCTGTTTGTCATGGGTTGCAGATTTCCGATGGTAGGGAGTGAAGGGGAGATAGCCTTTTCCGGCGGCCTCTTAGTCGCGCTTGCTTGGTTCTGAGTCTAGGGGAGGTTTGTTCATGGTTAAATACGCAGCCTTGGTAGTTGTCCCATTCATTCTTTTCTTATCGGCAGTCACCGCCCTGGCTTCAGATCCGGGAACGGTAAGGGGAATTGTTCACGACTTACAACACCGTCCAATCGAGAACGCTACGGTAACTGTTCGCGGACAGTCCGGCGCATGGTCGCAGACGGCGCAATCGAACGCAAACGGGGAGTTCGAGCTGGATAGCGTTCCGGAAGGGGATTATGTGGTTACTGTGACTACACCTGGGTTCGCGCCGCTTGAGCAAGCTTTCAAAGTGGCGTCCGGCAGGGACCGGATATTGCATTTGCAGCTCGAGGTAGCCGTGGTTCAACAGTCCGTAGAGGTATCGGGGGCGGCCAGTAAGCTGAACACCGACACCTCGACTGTGCAAACCAACGTCACGGCGCAGGAAATTCAGCAGACTCCAGGTGCGACGCAAACCAGTAGCCTCGCTATGATAACGGACTTCACGCCCGGCGCATACATGGTCCACGACATGCTACATATGCGCATGGGCCATCAGGTGAACTGGTTCTTTGATGGTATTCCCGTCATCAACACGAATATCGCCGCCAATGTCGCTCCTCTCATCAACCCCAAGAACGTGGAGGACCTGCAAATAGAGCGCGGCGGCTATTCCGCCGAGTATGGCGATCGCACCTACGGATTCTTCAACGTCATCACGCCGTCGGGCTTCGATCGCGACAACCAGATGGAACTGACCACATCCTACGGCAATTTCTACAGCACAGACGACCAGTTCAATGCGGCGGGACACACGCAGCGATTCGCCTACTATGCGAGCATCGACGGCAATCGGTCCGAGCTGGGTCTCGAGCCGCCGGTGCCCCAGATTATCCACGACGAGAGTAGCGGTCTGGGAGGCTTTCTGTCCCTGATGTATAACGCCACGCCGAGGGACCAGTTTCGCTGGATCGCATCGCTACGCGAAGACCACTACCAAATCCCTAACACGCCTGAACTCCAAGAGGCAGGCATTCGGGACGTCCAGCAGGAGAGAGACGACCTGGTCGGCTTCCAATGGAATCACAGCTTTTCCGACGGAGTGTTGTTTTCGCTGTCTCCGTACTACCACTTCAACCAAACTCATTACATAAGCGGGCCGGGGGATATGCCGCTGATACTCGATGACAACAGTAAGTCGAATTACATCGGCGGCAGAGCATTCTTACAGGCGCAAAAAAAGAAGCACAATGCTCGTGCGGGCCTGGAGATATGGGCGCAGCACGACAATACGGTGTTTGATTTGACGGCCAATCCGGGAGGGCAATTTCTGAATCAGCAGGAAAAGAACTGGGCGACCTCAACTTCCCTCTTTTTGGAGGATCAATATAAGGTCACTTCCTGGTTCACGCTGGATCTGGGCCTTCGGATGACCCATTACGCCGGGCTCATCGTCAACAATGCATTCGATCCACGTCTTGGGGCCGCCTTTAGGATACCCCGCCTTAACTGGATTCTGCACGGCTATTACTCTTACTACTATCAACCACCGCCGCTCGACAGCTTGTCCGGACCGCTACTCGAATTCGCACTGGCGCAAGGCTACGGATTTGTTCCGTTGCAGGGCGAACGTGATATTCAACACGACATCGGCCTAGACATTCCCATCCGGGGTTGGTCGCTGGGCGTCGACCAATTTCACACCAGCGCCAGGAATTACCTCGATCACGATGTTATCGGTAACTCGGGGATCTTTGTCCCGCTGAGCGATCTCGGAGCCATCATCGAGGGCACGGAAGTTACCTTGCGCTCCCCAAGGCTATTTAAGGTGGCTCGACTTCGTGCCGCCTATTCAAATTCGATCGGCCAAGGTATCGGGCCCATCACCGGCGGCTTGATTGAGTATGCACCGATCGGGAACTTCCTGCTCGATCACGATCAACGGAATACCGTTTCGACGGTCTTGTCGCTGGCCTTGCCACACAGCTTCTGGGCTACTCCGGCCTACCAGTACGGATCAGGGTTCCTTGAAGGCGACGGACCCGGACACCTGCCACCGCATTCCACCTTTGATTTCTCGTTTGGCAAAAGCATCGGAGAGAGCTGGTCACTCTCTCTGAATGGCACGAACCTCGCAAACTATCGCTATCTACAAGACACGAGTAACACGTTTGGCGGCACGCATTACAACTATCCCCGGGTAATCTACTTCCAGCTGCGCTACCGTTTTCATTTTTGACCACCGCCGGACATCTAGGCGGTCTGGATAGTCGATACCTCGGATATGTCAGCGCGCACGCGACAAGGGAGCTGAATATAACCACTGTCGGATGTATCAGGTCCGTCAAAATCCAAGGTCAACAAGTCTTCGACATAATCGCAAACGTCAAAGCTATTCAGATCGCCTTCGGCCACGGCAACGGAGAATCTATAGCGCTGCTTGACCAGGCGCGGAGCGGTCCAACTGAAGGAGACGGCGCAACAATCACCAGGCTCGAGTGCAGGTAGGGCATGGCCTTCTGATGTCGTATTGAGCCCGTATACGGTTTCGCCTCGCTCGTTACGCATCAGAAAGCCCACGATGGGGCGCTCCAGCCTCTTGTGTGCCAGTGCCCTTACGGTGATCACAACCTCGTCGGCAGGCTGGGCGCGGTGTCGCACGGTTCCGGTTGAGTCTCGCAGGTCGGCCCCAACAATCTCCGCGGCTTTGCTCCCATAGCGATGTCCCGGCTCGCTGCTCGCCGTTCCTGGCTGCAGGCTCTCTCCCCGCTCCACAATCCAAGCGAAGCCGCCGTTCGACGCATCGGGTGCGGGGGCATCGGCAAAGCTGGTTGTCGAATGAATGCCCGTCGCCCGGGCCAGGTATTTGGCAACTACCTGGTCGGTCTCGCCAATCTCCTGGATTTGTCCGCGCTCGATCCACATACTGCGGCTGCACAACGCTCGCAATTCCCCCGGCGCGTGAGAGACGATAATAATGGTGATGCCGCGCTCGCGGAGGCGGTGCAGATACCGCAGACAGCGTTGCGTGAAATAGATGTCCCCGACCGACAATGCCTCGTCAATGATCAGCACCTGGGGATCGATGTGAACCGCGATTGAGAATGCGAGCCGCATCAGCATGCCGCTGGAGTAAGTCTTCACCGGCTGATCGATGAAGTCGCCGATTTCGGCAAATTCTTCAATCGCCGGGAAACGATCCCTGATCTGGTCGTCGGTAAGGCCCAGGATCGCAGCGTTCATAAACACGTTGTCGCGCCCTGAGAACTCTGGATTAAATCCAGCGCCAAGCTCCAGAATCGCCGAAATGCGCCCATTTACGGTAACGCTGCCGAGCGTCGGTTGCATCACGCCAGCAATGATCTGCAGGAGCGTACTTTTCCCCGAGCCGTTCGAGCCGATAATGCCAAAGCTCTCACCCGCCCCTACCGAAAAGCTGATGTCCTGTAGCGCCCAGAAATCGCCATGGCGCGGCTTGCGCGGGGATCCTACGAGAAGGAAGAGACGATGCAGGGGAGACGTAACGAGCGAATATTTCTTCCCAACCCCGATCACTTCAATGGCATTCATGCGATGAAACTGGTTCCAGCGTAACACTCACTGCCCACCGCGATGGAGGCGGATGACCATGTTACCCTGATGTCAGCCATGAGTAGTCCAGTGCTGTCGTTTACGGCTCAACACGAGTTGCGCCGCGAACGCTTCTTGGCGCGTGCCGTCGAGTTAGAGCCGATTATTGATCGGTTTTTTTGGTACCACACCATTGATCTCGGTGGCGGTCTGATTACTCCAGGCTGCTACGATTACCGCGAAACAATCCAGGATTTTCATTTTCCGTCCGATCTGAACGGCAAGAAGGTTCTTGACGTTGGTTCGGCGACCGGCTTCTTTGCCTTTGAGTTCGAACGGCGAGGGGCGCAAGTGACGTCCGTTGAGCTTCCGTCGCTCGAACAGCTTGATGTCTTCCCCGGACAAACGGTCGAGCAATCGATTCGGAAGATTCAGCGCATGATGTATCCGCGACGGCCAGGCGGGCTGGAGCAGTATAAGCAGGAATTCACACCAGAGCAACTTTACACATATCTGCTCGAAGGCCCATTTCGATTCTGCGCGAAGGTTCTTGGCTCGCAGGTCCGGCGGGTATATTCGACAATCTACGATCTCTCTCTGAGCAAGCTCGGTGTGGCCGATGGCTTCGATCTGGTCTTCGTGGGTGACGTTTTGGTACATACACTGGATCCTTTTCGCGCCTTGACGGCATTAGTGCCTCTCTGCAAACAGACCTTAGTGCTCGCACAGGCTATGCCGGAGCTGCCGGGGAATACGCCTGCCATGGTCTATGTCGGTGGCGCGGATCCGGAGGAGGATGAAATCTCGTGGTGGAAGCCCACCAAAGAATGTTTCCTGCAAGTATTGAAGAAGTTCGGCTTTCGCCAAGTTTGGGAGGCGGGCCATCACCGTGGCATTGTTATGCCGGGTGAGCATCCATTCGACCGCATCGTTCTTCACGCATCCAGATAAGCTAAGAGCATCACAGGTCTTGTTGTACTGCTGTTACTATGTGCGGTAGTTTTCTGTCCTCACGGTTCGGTAATTGGAAACTCAAAATAAAGAATCTGTTCACCCGAAGGCTGTTCTCTGAGTTTGTTCAGATACAGCTTCATGCCCGGTTCAGCCTCAGCCTCGAAATAGAAGAAGCCGCTGGCAGAGTCGCCCGGCGGAATTAGTTTGGACACAAACGCTCGCCCCGTCAACTCGGGCACGTCCAAGGGGTTCTTCTTCTTGGGTGTTGGGAAAGGAAGCTTCGCGGTTGATGGCTTCTTCGCCGGTAGCGCGATGTAGGGCACCTCATCCGGCTTCAGCGGATCAACGTGCTGTCCCTTGCGTCCCACCAGCGTCACCTCCAGATCGCGCAGATCCAGCGTTCGCGACCGCCGGTTTTCAATCACCACCAGCACCGGCAGAATGCCGTACTTGTTGAAATCGGCTTTCTTTCCGAATACGGGCTCGGTATCCGTCCCGGAAGAGAAAACCTTTGCGCCGACCGTAATCTGGCTGGCCGTCTGGTTAGGGTAGTCGGCCGCTTTGCCGACGCGCCAGGTGTCGGCGGCCCGCATCGCGGCACTTCCTGCCAGAGCCAAAGTTATACTCAAAGTCACGAAACCCGCTATTGAAATCCCTCGCATCCTGCTCCTGTACCGGATCATCCTAATCGTTTTCTTTCCCGTCGTTGTCCTGTATATCCTGGTCCGCTTCTTGGCGAATCGTGCCTATGCAAACCACTTTAGCGAGCGTCTTGGCTTCCTACCCCGGCGTCTTCATCGGACGGCCCCGGGTGCCATCTGGTTGCATGCCGTCTCGGTCGGCGAAATTGCTTCCGCGCTTCCGCTCATCCGTGCGCATCGCGCGGAAAACCCCAAAGTCCCGATCTTTGCCTCAACCACTACATTGGCCGGTCGTCGTGCGGCAGCCCAGAAGCTAGCGGGGCTCGTCGACGCGTACTTTTACTGTCCCTTCGATTATGTCTCTTGCGTGCGCCGGGTTCTTCGCGCGCTTCGCCCTTCGCTGGTGATCATTCTCGAGACAGAAATCTGGCCCAACCTGTATGCGGAGTCGAAGCGATTTGGCGCATCGCTGGCGCTAGTGAACGCACGCATCTCGACTCGCACCTGGCAGCGGTATCGGGCCAATCGCTGGCTGTTTGGGCCTATACTCCGTTTGGCCGACATCGTTCTGCCCCAAACCCTAAAGGATCGCGACCGCTATCAGCGAATGGGTGTTCCGTCCGGCTCCATCTATCTGGAGGGCAATCTGAAATACGATGCGCCTTCTGCCTCGAAACGTGTCGACCTGCCCACGTTCGGCGCCACCAAGGTTTGGATCGCCGCGAGCACGGTCGGTCCGGACGAGGCCGGTAGCGTTCAGCGGCACAGCATCGACGAAGACGACATCGTCATCGAGGCCTTCCGCCAGCTTGGAAAACGGCACCCCAAACTGCTGATGATTCTCGCGCCGCGCCAGCAAGACCGCTTCGATCTTGTGGCGGAGAAACTGGCTAAGGCGGATGTGCCGTTCCTCCGCCGGACGGATCTTGATCCTGAAGTTAACCCTTCCTTCTCTCTGCCGAGCCTGGTGCTGCCGGGGGTGCTGCTACTCGACTCCATCGGCGAACTTGCCGGCCTCTATCATTTGGCTGACGTCGCGTTCGTCGGTGGATCCATCGCACCTCGTGGCGGCCACAACATTCTCGAGCCGGCCGCCGCGGCGGTTCCCATCGTGGTGGGCCAGCACATGCAGAACTTCGAGACGATTGCGAACGACTTCCTCGCCGCGGAAGCGCTGATTCAGATTCGCCATCCGAATGAACTCGAATCCACTATCGAGAAGCTGCTTCTTGACCCTGAACTCGCGCATACGATTGGGCGCCGGGCTCGCTCGATTGTGGAGCAGCAGCAAGGGGTGAGCTACCACATTGTCGCGCGCTTGCTCCCTCTCTACCATACGGCCACACCGATTCTGCCAAAGAGTTTTCTCACCAGGCTTCTGTTAACGCCGCTGGCCATTCTGTGGGAGGCGGGCGGCTATCTCAAGCGCCACCGTTCGCTGCGCCGTTTGAGGCGATTGCCCGTGCCCGTTATCAGTGTCGGAGGCCTTACCGTTGGCGGCTCGGGCAAGACACCCTTCGTGAACTATCTCGCCGGCGTTCTTCGCGCCCGAGGATTGAAGCCGGCCATTCTGACCCGCGGTTACTATCGCCGTTCGTCCGCCACAACCATGGTGTTCGACGCGGGCGCGGATGTTCCTCCCGCCCTCACCGGTGATGAAGCACAAATCTTCCTGCATGCCGGCACTGCCGCGGTCGGCATTGGGGCGGACCGTTTCGAGGCCGGCTCGCTTCTTCTCAAGCACCTGCCTGCGGACGTTTTCCTCCTGGACGACGGCTTCCAGCACGCCTGCCTCGCCCGAGACGTCGATGTCGTGCTAATCGATGGCCTCGACCCATTCGGCCAGTACGCCACCGTGCCCGTTGGACGTCTGCGCGAGCCGCTGTCCGCGCTGGCTCGTGCCAGTGTGTTTATCGTCACACGTGTCACGCATCCCGACCGCTTTCGCGCCATTGCCGCTGAGCTTAAACGCTATAACCCCACCGCTCCGGTATTTCAGACCTTCACCCTCACTCGCCGGTGGCGCACGTGTACCGTCAAGAAACGTGCCGAAGCATTGCTGAACGGACCAGTGGCTGCCTTTTGCGGTCTCGCGAACCCGCAAGCGTTCTTAAACACGCTCGAATCACTCGACCTTGAAGTCGTGTTTTCCTGGCCCTTCGCCGACCATCATTTCTACTCGCCTACGGAAATCCAGCGCCTCCGGCAAAATGCCCAGGCGAATGGCGCGGCAGTCCTCGTCACCACGGAGAAAGATCGAATGAACCTTCCACCAGGCGTGGAAAATATCGTCGCGCCGCTTGACCTGGTTTGGCTCGAAATTGAATACAAGCTTGATCGGGAAGACGAGTTTCTAGCCTTTCTTCAACAAAGGCTAAACCTGCGATTAACGCTATCGACCTTGCAGCCTTGACTCGACCAGCCAGCTACGGGTTGGTGCACTTGCCGAGCCTGCATCGCTGGCTCGGTTACCGTTTAAAGTAATAGGTCCAGCTCAAGCTGACATACGATTTCAGCGGTACGCCCACGATCCGTTCGAACGGCGAAGGGTCGGTCGGCAGCGCAAGCACTTCGGTGGTCTGGCCGGTGTAACCGCTGGCGATCAGGAAGTTCGCGGCAATCGACATCCGATTCTCAAAGAACGGCCGCAGCACGGCACCCCGGAACTCCGTCACTGGCACGCCGGCAAAGCCATCACCTAGCGGCTTGGCTTTCACAAATTCAAACTCACCGCGAAACTGTAGATGGAAAGGCAAGTGATTCTCGGATGCCACCGCATCCCAGATTGTCCGTGGCGCCTCCGGTATCGGTTCGCCTGTCTGAGCGTCTCTCGCATCCGCTTGCGCGTACGACATGTAAACGCTCCCGTACTTGAAGTTCCGCTGCACGGAGACGGAGAGCACCTTGTTGGTGGACGGACCGACAATCTCCTGCAAGCCGGTATCGGGATCGATCTTTGCTAATTCCTGTGAATTGTATACATGCCTCAACGTCACATAAACCTGCGTCTGCTTGACGATTTTCGATAGTACGAGCTGGTAAGCGCGGGACGGCGCGAGAAGCGACGGCTGCCCGGTGCCATTTCCAATTCTCGGGTCTTCGGTATGAAAAGCTTCGCCATAACTGAAGGCTGCTGTGGGAACATGCCAGCCGCTGGGAGGAGCCGCGGTGATCGTCACTTTCGGCAGAGTCAATGCGGCGAGCTTGTTAAAGGAGTTTTGGGGGTTGAGCAGGTCCTGATTGTCCATCCAGACCGCTTCTTGCCGGAACCCCAGGTCAAAATGCAAGTACTTAGTAAGTGTTCCGTCGACGGCCACGAAGGGCTCGAGAAAGGTCATGGTCAGGTTGTTACTAGTAACCGGCTGAAAAACTCCCTCATCGTCCAGCCGCATCAAATCCAAATTCCGCGGAGCGTCCCGGCGGAGATCAACCCCGGCCAGCAGCGAAATCCACGGACGAATGCTCTGAATGTAGGTTGCCTCGCCTCCGAATATATTGCGGTTCTCGCTCTGTTGAATCAGCCCGTCGCCGAAGTTCGATCGCAGCGTCAGCGCATACTCGCGGTAGAAGCCCGTGAACGACAATTGCTTTTGCTCGCTCAGTTTCCAGTTGTCGTTGGCGATCAGAATGACGGTGTGAGTCCGGTCGAGTTGCCGGTTATCCACCGTGTCGCCCGGCACCGGGACGTTGATCGGGATAAGTCCCGGCACGTAGGAGAAGCCATAGTAGCCGATACCAAACAATGTCAAGTCATGTCGGCCTAGGTGAAACTCGCGCAGGCCGTTGAACTTGTATTGCTGCCGATGCTCAAGCCGCTCCAGAAAGCCATTACCGAGGGACAGCTCAACTCCCGCCCACGCATCTGTCTGTGGATTCGAGGGGCTCCAGGCTGCCATGAAATCCCCATCGTGAGCGTCGCCTGTCAGCTGGACGAAACTCTCCACGCGGTTTCTGGGAACGTACGCCGCCGCCAGATCCACTGAGTTATTCCCCTGTCGCACATTGAAGGCCCCGCCGTTCAGGCTTACCGCCTCAATCGTCGGCGGAATTAGCGGATTCGGGTCGGCGTATCCGTTGCCGTGCGCGTTGGCCGGCAGGTTGTTAGGAAAGAGAAAATCGCCGACTTGAAAATACTGTGCAATCGGCTCTCCGTGGTCTCCCGCAACACCTGGTGCAAAATACTGGGGAGCCTTGATCCCGCCCGACGCGGTCTCAATGGGAAGCCCAGGTATCGAGATCGGCGCACCGGGGCGTCCTGGATTGGCGTCGAGCACCTGATCGTGGATCACAATACTTCGTGACGGATCGGGGGTCAGCGCGGACGGGGAAGAGTCCACCACTGTCACCGATTGCAAGAAAGACACAAGCTGCTCAAACTGCACGGTGACGTCCTGAGTTTGGCCGTTCGTCACCGAAACATTCACAATTTCGGAAACGAATGACGGATCATCCGCAGATAGTTGGTACTGACCCGGGTCGAGACCCTCCCAGATGAACGCACCATCCGCATCACTTTTCGCCGCGCGAACTACTGTCCCCGCGGCATTGGTCAGTTTCACTTGTGCGCCGGCCACCGGCACGCCTCTAGGGTCGAGGACCTTACCGGACAGGGTCGCCGGCCCTGGGGCCGCTGTCAGGGACAAACACGAACACAGCAGCCAAACGAGCAGGCAACCAACGTCAGTAATAGCCCCGAATCGCGCGATTTGGTTTGAGAAATGCACTCCGCCCCGCTTGAGTGACAACCAAACCGCACTGTATCACGTTAATTACAATCGTGCTACCGACAACGCAACACGCAGAGCCGGTCGGCTGTCAGCGATGGCAGGTTCGCCTTACTGAATAGCCGTTCGCGCGTCCCCATGAACCGCAGCCCGGATTGAAGTGGTGCGGTGAGCCGCCCGGAGATACTGGGCGGGCCAAGAGATCTCGGCACGTAGTTGCTCGGCGGCGTGTAGCGGCCAGTAAGGATCGCGCAGGAATTCCCGCGCCAACAGCACCAGATCGGCTTGCCCGTTGCGCACGATTTGGTCCGCCTGTGCCGCGTCGGTGATCATCCCAACGCTGGCGGTCGCAATACCGCTCTCGCGCCGAATACGTTCGGCGAACGGCACCTGATAGCCCGGTCCCACCGGGATCTTCGCGCCCGGAACCATGCCACCGCTAGAAACATCGACCAAGTCCACGTCGTGTTGCTTCAGGACGCGCGCTAGTGACACCGATTCATCGATATTCCATCCGCCGTCTGCCCAGTCTGTGGCGGAGATGCGGACGAACAACGGCAGGTGCTGCGGCCACTCATGGCGCACGGCTTCAACGGTCTCAACCAGAAGCCCAATGCGGTTCTCGAAGGGCCCGCCATACTCGTCCGTCCGCTGGTTGCTCAAGGGTGACAAGAACTCGTGCATGAGGTAGCCATGGGCGGAATGCAGTTCGACAATGTCGAATCCAGCGGCTAGTGCACGCCGGGCGGCGAGCCCAAACGCCCGCGCGATGCGCCCGATGCCGTCGCGATCCAGTTCATGAGGCTTCGCATAGTTCTCTGCAAACGCGATGGTGCTGGGAGCGACGACGCCGGTCCACCCGCCTTCGGCCGGAGAAAGGAGTCGCTCGCCCTCCCAGGGCCGGCTCATGCTGGCTTTGCGGCCCGCGTGAGCCAGTTGGACACCCGCATGCGCGCCCTGCGAGTGCAGAAACGCGACGATCCGCTTCAGCTCCGCAACGTGCTCGTCTTTCCATATGCCAAGGTCCTGCGGCGTGATGCGGCCTTCAGGCAGAACCGCGCTTGCTTCGGTGAAAACCACTCCAGCGCCGCCCACTGCCCGGCTGCCCAGGTGCACAAAATGCCAGTCGTTGGCGAAGCCGTCCTGGCTGGAGTACTCGCACATGGGCGAAACCCCGATGCGATTCGGTAACGTAACACTGCGGAAAGAGATTGGCGCGAACAGGTGAGCGCTCATGCGGAAACGGAAGGCCTCCGAGCCCTGCTCCTAATGTATCCGCCGGCCTCTGACAAACCGCGAAGGCGAAAGAGCGCACCATCCTAAATGTGCTTCGAAACCCACTCCACGTGGCGCCTCATGATGTCCAGAACGAACTTCGGTTCTTCCGGCCCATGCTTGGTCCTTGGGTAGACTACCATTACCGTCTCCACGCCTCGCCGTTTGAGCGCGTTGTACATTTCGTAGCCTTGTCCGGTCGGCACGCGCGGATCGATTTCACCGTGCAGAATTAATGTCGGCGTTGTGACGTTCTTCACATAGAAAAGCGGCGACATTTTCACGTAGCTATCCGCATGCGCCGCCGGCGTTCCCGAGAAATAGTCGTCCAATGTCGACGGAATGTCATTCGTGCCCCACATGCTGATGAGATTACTAAGTCCCGCACCGGTCGCCGCAGCTTTGAAGCGTGTCGTCTGTCCAATTACCCAGTTGGTCATGTACCCGCCATAGCTCCAGCCCATCACCGCCATGTGATCCGGATCGGCGATGCCCATCTCGATCACGTGATCCACGCCTGTCATCAGGTCTTTGTAGTCGCCGTCGCCCCAATCATTCACGTTGGCGGATCGGAACTTGATGCCGTAGCCCGTCGATCCACGCGGGTTGACCCGCAGCACCGCCCATCCGTGGGCGGAAAAGCTCGCTATGGGGTACAGACCCGCCGCGCCGATAAACGACTGAACGAACGCACCCGACGGGCCGCCATGGATGTTCAGGATCAGTGGAATTTTCTTGCCCTGCTCGTAGCCCGGAGGCAGCGTCAGCAGACCCTCCAATTCCAAGCCATTGTTCTTCCATCGGACCACCTGCGTTTCGCCCAACGGCAGCTTGGGCAAGCTGGTATTCGCCGCGCTCACTTGCACCGTTTTCATGGAACGAAGATCCATGGCGTAAGCCTCCACCGGTTCCGAGGCACTTTGCAGCGCCAGTCCGGCGTGGGTGCCGCGTGCATTCAAACGCACGCCCACCCCGAGCGTGCCCTTAGGCACGAAGGCGGCCCGCGCCGGACCGTCCACGGGCATCGCGTAAAGCACCACACGTGTGCCCTTAAACTCGACGAAGTAAAGTTCCTTGGAGTCTGCAGCCCAACCCGTCAGGTTCGGTTGCTCATCGAAGGTCGCGGGCAGTTCTCTCTCCTTCGCGTCGCTCCGGTTGTACAGCACGATGCGGCCGGGCTCTATGGATCCCCCTGCCGAACGGACGAACGCCAGATAACGTCCATTGGGCGAATACCTCGGCTGCGATTCCGTGGCGGGCGTGTTGGCGATGGGATGTATCGTGCCACTCTCCACGTCAACTTCCGATATGTCGCTCTTGCGCGCGACGTCCGCGTCGGGCGCCGGCCGGGTTTCATATGCGATATTGCGGGAATCGGGCGACCAGGTGAAAGCGCCCACCGTGAACGGCCCACCCACAATCTTCTTGGCTGGATGCTTGCCCACGTTATCTTCGTCGGCTGCCACGACGTACAGCGATTGATCCGCAGGGTCTTCGTCTACCACGCGGAAATCCATCTTCTGCTTCTTGGCAGTCTCCAATTCGGGCCGCTCAGGCGCAGCGGTAAACGCGATCCATTTGCCGTTCGGGGAGAGATGATATTCGCCAATGTCACTCTTCGAGTCGGTTACTTGCTCGGACTCGCCGCCATCCACCGCGATACGGAAGACGTTGCGCTTTCCTCCCCGGCTCGAAGCAAAGTAGACGAATGCGCCGTCCGGTGCGAACTCCGCTGCGTTGGCGCTCTTGTCCCCTCGCGTCAGCTGTAGGCGATGCGATCCGTCGTTGTGCGCGAAGAACAGTTGCGTGTTCATCTCGCTCTTCTCCGGTGTCATCACCGCAGCCGATTCCGTCCACACTACGGCACTCCCGTCGGGCGACGGCAGAACATCGGTAATGTTCCGCACCTTCATGGAAACTTCCGGCGTCCACTGCTGGGGCGTTTCGTTGACAGAGGCAGCGGGCGCCAAAAAGGCAGCGAACAAAGACGTCAAAACAAATCCGTTGAATCGCATCATCTACCTCGCGTATTTCTCGACCCAGTCCATATTCCGTTGCGCGATGTCCAGTATGAACTTCGGCTCGCGTGGTCCGTGCGGCGTGCGCGGATACACCACCATCTTGGTCGGCACACCCAGCTGCTTCAGTGCATGATAGAGCTCGTAGCCTTGGCTGGTTGGCACGCGAACATCGGCTTCGCCGTGCAGTATCAGCGTCGGCGTCCGGACGTTCTTTACGAACGTGATGGGCGAATGCGCAGCAAAGCTATCGAATTTCTCCCAGGGCTCGCCCTGGAAATAATCCGGCAGAAAGCCCGGAATGTCTGAAGTTCCGGTGAAACTCCAGAGGTTGGTGACGCCCGCTCCCACCACGGCGGCCTTGAAACGGTTCGTATGGGTGATCACCCAGCTAGTCATGAAGCCGCCATAGCTCCATCCCAACACCGCCATATGATCGGGATCGGCGATGCCCATGGCGATCATTTGATCTACACCGGCCATATCGTCGTCGTAGTCCTTACCGCCCCAATCGGCCACGTTCGCGTAGCGGAACTGCTGGCCGTAACCGCCCGACCCGCGAGGATTGGGCCTTAGCACGGCGTATCCGCGCGATGCAAAGGCCGCGATCGGGTAGACGCTGAATCGACCAATGAAGGTCTCGGCGAAAGCGCCGGCCGGCCCACCATGGATGTTAAGGATCAGCGGATACTTCTTGCCCGACTCGTAGCCAACTGGCAAGGTCAGTAAACCTTCCACCTCGAGGCCGTCTTTCGATTTCCATCGAACCACTTTCGTTTCGCCCAACGGTGGCTTGGGGAGGTCCTCGTTGGCCCGGCTGACGCGGACCGGCTGTCCACCTTGCAAGGCCAGGAAGTACGCTTCCGGCGCCTCGCTGGCAGTTTCGTGGCTGAAGCCGACGCCTGTTCCGGTCACATTCAACCCGGCGCCCGTCCCCACGACCCCTCGCTCGGGAAGATAGAGGCTTTGCGGAGGACCATCTACCGGCATCGTATACAGCTCGCTTTTCGTGCCTTTCGCTTCCAGAAACACCAGGCTCTTCGAATCGGCCGTCCATCCCAGCACATTTGGCCGCGAGTCCGCTGTATTGGGCAACATTCGAACGTCGCCATTGGCCCTGTTCATCAGCGCGATGCGCGCGTCTCCGGGCCAGTGCACCGGTTCGGACGACTTGTCGAAAGCAAGATAACGCCCGTCCGGCGAATAATGAGGAGCCGTCTCGGCGGCGGGAGTTTTGGCGAGTTCCGTCACCTTGCCGGTAGCTATATCGACCTCGGCAATGTCGGCCTTGGTCCAATCGTCGGCCAGCGGCGAAGGCCAATGTTCAAAAGCGATGTTCTTCCCATCCGGCGACCAGTCGAAATTCGCAACATGGTATTTGGCATCGAAGATCTTCTTTGCCTCGCGCTTGCCTTCGTCATTCGCTTCGGCCGGGATCACATACAGCGACAGGTTCTCCGGATCGGCGTCCACCACGTGAAAGTCCCGCTTCTCTTTGCGCGCCTTTTCGAGATCCGCTGGTGGTTCATAACCCGTGTAGGCAACGGACTTCCCATCCGGCGCCACTTTGAACTCGCCCAGCGTGCCCTTCGCGTCGGTAAGCATCTCGGCCTCGCCGCCTTCGATCAGCACACGATACAGGTTCGATTTGCCGGAGCGGTCGGACAGGAAATAGACATAGCGCCCGTCCGGCGAGAACGCGGGTGCGCTGGAGCTCTTCTCGCCGCGCGTCAACTGGAATCGCCGCGATCCGTCCGCCCGTGCCAGGTAGATTTGTGTGACCTGCTCGCTGCGTTCGCCCTCGGCAACCGGCTTGACTTCGGTGTAAGCGATCCAGCGGGTATCCGGCGAGGGCGCTACCGAACCGATGGTCCGCACCTGCATTGAAAACTCGGGCGTCCAGGAGTTGCTTGCATCCGGGTAGAGAAAACAGCAAAAGCCCAACAGCAATACGAATGCTTTCATTGGGCTATGGTTGCACATTCGCGTCCGTCGTTGGACCACATGTTACGCTCCGGTGATGCGGCCGCTTCCCTTGCTGTTCTGTGGCATCTTTGCCCTGACATCTTCCACTCTCCACGCTCAGAACCCAGTAGAAGCCGCGCGCCAATATCGCATCCAGCACCAGGCCGATATTCTGGAGCACTTCACGACGCTCCTCAGCATTCCCAATGTGGCTGCCGATCCCGCTAATCTGAGCCGCAACGCCGATGTGCTTGTCGCCTTGCTGCAGCAGCGCCGCTTTGAGGCTCGCCTACTGTCCTTACCCAGGGTCGCTCCGGTTGTGTTCGGGGAACGCCGGATTCCCGGCGCGACACACACGATTGTGTTCTACGCTCACTACGATGGTCAGCCTGTCACCCCTTCCGAATGGCAGAGTTCGCCGTTCGTCCCGGTCTTGCGCGATGTCGACGGTGAGCAGCGCATCTACGCCCGCTCGGCCGGCGATGACAAAGCCGCCATTTACGCCCAATTGGTTGCGCTCGACGCCCTGGAGGCGGCCCACATCCCGCTGCGGGCCAACATCCGCTTTGTCTGGGAGGGCGAAGAAGAGGCCGGTTCGCCGCACCTGGAGCAGATTCTCAACGCCAACCGCGATCTGGTTCACGGCGACGTTTGGCTGGTCTGCGATGGCCCGGTCGACCAGAGTCGCAAGCAGACGCTTGTCTTCGGCGCGCGCGGAGACGCGCATGTCGAGATCACAGTCTTCGGCCCCAATCGCGGGTTGCATAGCGGTCACTATGGCAACTGGGCTCCCAACCCGGCCATGATGCTGGTCCAGCTCCTGGCCGGCATGAAGGATGAGCAGGGTCACGTTCTCATCCCACATTTCTACGACGGCATTACGCCGCTAGGGCCGCTGGAAAAGAAGGCACTGGCCCGCGCGCCCGTCAACGATGACGCGCTACGTCAGGAGCTCTCACTCGGTCACGTCGATGGAGGCGGCGCACACCTTCTCGATCTCTTGAACTTGCCCAGCTTGAACATCAACGGCATCTCGTCCGGGCAAACGGGCCCACGCGCCAACAACGTAATCCCTTCGACAGCCACCGCCGATCTCGATCTCCGCCTGGTGGTCGGTATCGATTGGCAGCTGCAGCAAGAGCGGGTCGCCGACTACATCCGGTCGCAGGGCTACTTCGTTGTCGATACTCCTCCGACCCGCGAGATTCTTTTCCAACATCCCAAAGTAGCGCTCGTTAAGAAGGACTCGAACGGCTATAACGCCGTTCGCACGGCCATGGATCTGCCTATCGCCGAAGAGGTCCTCACTGCAGTTGAAAATGCCCGTGGCACCGTTATTAAATGGCCAACCATGGGGGGCAGCGTGCCCCTGGGCGCCATGGAACGAGCCGCCGGAACCCACACCATCACCGTTCCGATTGCCAACCACGACGACAATCAGCACAGCGCCAACGAAAACCTGCGCCTGCAGAATCTGTGGGACGGCATCGAAACCATGGCCTCGCTGCTGTCGATGCGGTAAATAAGTTGCCTCAACTCTCAACTCGGACCGGTGCCTCAGGGCATGTGCGGCTTACTAACGCGCCCGGAGAGTTGAGTTTGTGACCAAGCGCTCCGTCACCGTCGCGCCTCAGAAGCTTAGCGGAAGAGGCGTTGTCGTTTGTAAGCGGGCTATTCAGTGCGCTCCCTCGCTCCGTGGCGGAGAGCTACGGTCGCGGCTCGCATCGCCTTTAATCATTGCGGTGTGCACTCCTGCGCTCATGCTGAGGTCTCGCTGGTGATCGGTGGGTTTTACCAGGGATACAATTTGAACGATGAATTTCCAAGGCAAGAATGCGATCGTCACGGGGGGCGCCAATGGGATTGGGCTGGCCATATCGCGGGGCATCGCCGCAGCGGGAGGCTCGGTTTGGATATTTGATCTGGCGTCCGCGAACCCCGCTGAAGCCGCGCAGTTAATCGGAGCTCAGGCCTGTATCGCGGATGTTGCGGATCGCCAATCCTTACAGGGTGCGTTCGACGCGGTGCCGGTCCCGGATGTCGTCATCGTCAACGCGGGAATCGGTCCTACTGCTTCATTGCCCGAGACAACGCCGGACACTTGGAGTCGTACCCTGGCCGTTAATCTGACCGGTGCATTCAACACGGTGCAAATCGCTGCCGAGCGAATGAAGGGGGTGCGCCGGGGCGCCATTGTCATAACCGCGTCCACAAACTCCTTCGACGGGGAAGCGGACCTCATCGCCTACAATGCCAGCAAAGCCGGTTTGCTGGGTATTCTGCACACTGCGGCGAACGAATTGGGGCCGTATGGGATTCGCATCAACGCGGTGTGTCCGGGCCTGATCCGGACCCGGCTGACCGCTTCCAGCTTTTCGAATCCAAATCTCATTTCAGATTACTTCAAGCACATCGCGCTCGGCCGCGGCGGCGAGCCCGAAGAGGTCGCTGAAGCCGTCATGTTCCTGGCCTCGGATCTCGCGTCGTATATTACGGGTACGACCCTGGTGGTCGACGGCGGTCAGATGGCATCGAAGTTCGGAACTTGGGGAAAAAATAGCGATCGCTTCGACGGCCAGCGATGGATCAGGGGTGCTTAATGCGGATCGCCAGTATCCACGCCCATCCGGACGACGCCGAGATTCTGGCGGGAGGCACGCTCGCGCTTCTGGCCGCGCTGGGTCACGACATTACGATCGTCACCCTCAGCGCCGGAGATTGCGGATCTACGGCTCATAACCCGGACGAGATCGCGGAGATCCGCAAAGCCGAGGCAGCCGAGTCCGCTGCCCTGATCGGCGCTCAGTATCGCTGGGGCGGCTTCCGCGACTTGGCGATCTTTAGCGATGATCCTTCACGTCGCGCGGTGACCGGCCTGCTCCGCGATATCGGTCCGCAGATCGTCCTGACGGCTTCGCCCAGCGACTATCATGCCGATCACGAAGCGGCCAGCATACTGGTTCGCGACGCGTGTTTCGCTGCGTCGGTCCCGAACTACAAGACGCCCTCGGAGAAGCCGGCTTTGCCAGCCACTCCGCATCTGTACTTTATGGACCCGATCGATCACCGCGACCGCAGCGGAAATCTGGCTGTTCCGGATTTTACGATCAATGTCGCGTCCACGGTTGAGATCAAAGCCGCGATGCTTGGCAAGCACCGCAGTCAACGTTTATGGCTTCAACAGAAGCATGGGATGGATGACTATCTCAAACAGATGGACGAGTGGACGCGCGTTTGCGGCGCACGGGCAGGCATTGTCTTCGGCGAAGGCTTTCGGCATTACCAGGTTCATCCTTATCCCCGCGAGCCGGTCCTGCAGCAAATGCTTTCGGCATATCTATGCGGTGCCGGAATGTGATAGCCGCGGGATTCCATTTTTTGAGGTGTGGGGGCCAGCAGATCAATATTGGGGAGCGGGCTCCCACTTCGGGGACGGCTCCAGGTGAAACGGAACATGGCGCTCGTTGTTGAGGCGCTCAGAGAGTTTCACGTCCACCTGCGAAAGCGGCACTTGCTTCTGCTGGCGCGCGGGCGTGATGTACTTCAGTTGATTCCGGTCGGTCCAATAAGCGACGGCTGTGACAATGTTCTGGTCCTTCAGCGCAATCAGCACTAAGGCTTCGTTTGCCGGTCTGCCCGCATCGTATGCGCTTTGCCCGTTGGCGAGTGCGTTCGCAGCGTCCATGCTCTGGCTTAGTGCGTTCAGGGCAGCCGCATTCTGGCTTGCGACGGCGGGCGAAGGCGGTGGTGGCGGAGCATCCTCAGTCTGCTGGTGCGCCGGATAGCTATACACACTCACCGACGGCGCATCGGGAATAGGGGTGGTTAGCAGGGCAGGCGGCTGGAGCACTACAGCGGGCGCATTAACCTGTTCCATAACGGCGGGCGGCTGAGGCGACCCGCCAAAATAATTTGGGTAGAAGCCTCCCCACGGTGCAAATCCGCCGATGTACGGGCTGCCGTAATACCGCCCGGGACGCATATTCAAAGTACCCTGCACGGAGTTCGCGAGGGCGCCCGCAAAGCCTGGGTCCGTGATGACTCCCGTGGCCGCGACCGGCCTCGGCGCCGGGCCGGCTTGCCCCGCCAAAACGATCTGCGGCGCCACGGCCAGAAACGCAAGAGCTACTCTGTGGGCTGGCATCACTCTAATTAGACGATTTCATGTTTTGGCAGGTTGCGCAAGTGTTGAACGACGCCGGTACCCCGCGCCGCGCGATACGATACAGGTTTCGTTTATGCGGATACTAACGTTTCTTTTCCTTGGCGCCCTTCTTTTCAGTACGGCCGCGCCGGCCGGCGCCCAGACGCCTCCGGCTCCTGCTGCGGCGCCCGCCCCTACCGCTGCAAAACCGGAGCCGCCGAAATGGGATGTGAACAATCCGCCCGGACCCCGCAAGACGATTCCCATCGATACCACCACCGGCACATGGATCAACCTCGACGTCAGCCCCGACGGTAAGGAAATCGCATTCGACCTGCTAGGGGACCTTTACTCATTGCCCATCACCGGCGGCACGGCCAAATCCCTCACAAGCGGCATGGCGTGGGACATGCAGCCGCGCTTCTCACCGGATGGCAAGAAGATCGCCTTCACTAGCGACCGGGGCGGGGGCGACAACATCTGGCTGATTGATCGCGATGGCACGCATCCGCAGCAGGTCACCAAGGAGTCCGTGAAGCTGCTGAACAATCCGGCGTGGGCGCCCGACGGCCAATACATCGTCGCGCGTAAACACTTTGTCGGCGCCCGCTCGCTTGGTTCGGGAGAGATGTGGATATATCACATTTCCGGCGGTGATGGTTTGCAACTCACCAAGCGGCCCAATGAACAGAAGGATGTGAACGATCCCGCGTTTTCACCCGATGGGCGTTACCTGTACTTCGATCAAGACATCACGCCCGGCGGCTACTTCGAATACAACAAGGACTCGAACAAGACGCTTTACGCAATCAAGCGGCTCGACCGCACGACCGGCGAAGTCGAGAACTTCCTCACCGATCCGGGGAGTTCCATGCGGCCCACTCCGTCGCCGGATGGAAAACAACTTGCCTTTGTGCGGCGCGTTCGCACCAGGACGACGCTCTTCGTGCTCGACCTTGCCTCAAGTCGCCAGCGCCAAATCTACGACAGCCTCGACCGCGATATGCAGGAGACATGGTCTATTCATGGCGTCTTCACCGGCATCGCCTGGACTCCCGACAGCAAGTCCATCGTGTTCTGGTCGGGCGGCAAGATCAACCGCATCGACGTTGCTTCCAAAGACGTGACGAACATCCCATTTCGCGTCCAAAGCACTCGCGAAGTGACGGAAGCACTGCGTTTTCCCGTAGCCGTTGCGCCCGATGAGTTTGAGGTCAAACTGCTTCGGGATGTAACTGTCTCGCCGAAGCGGGATACGGTCGTGTATCAAGCGCTCGGCAAGCTCTACGTCCGGTCACTGCCCGACGGCAAGCCTGTTCGTCTCACGAAGGATGAAAACGTGCTTGAATCGCAACCGTCATTTTCGCGAGACGGCCAGTACCTGGTCTATGCAACCTGGAACGACGAGACTCTGGGCGCCATCCGCCTGCGCAATCTGGCCACGGGCGACACCCGCACCGTGACGACGGAAATGGGCCACTATTTCGAGCCCTGCTTCTCGCCTGATGGCAAGAGCATCGTCTATCGCAAAGGGGGGGCCGGCTATCTGCTCTCTCCGTTGTGGTCTCACGATCCCGGTCTATACGTGGTTTCCTCAACCGGCGGCGATGCCACGCTGATCTCGAAGCACGGCGAGCGACCGCATTTCGGCGCTTCGAGTGAACGCATCTACTATTACGATGTCGAGCCAGCACAGCCCTATGCGAAGTACGCACTACGGACCGTGCCGCTGAAAGGCGCGCTTCCCGGCTCCGAGCCACGGACCTTACTGGTCAGCGATGATGCCTCCGACATACGCGTCTCGCCGGATGAGAAGTGGGTCGCCTTCGAGGAGTTGTTCCAAACCTACATCGCGGCCTTCACCCCCACCGGCCAGACCGTCACCATCGGCCCCAAAGACAGTAGCGTGCCTCTCCGCAAAGTGACGCGCGATTCCGGCGAGAACATCGAATGGACTAACGACAGCCAGACGCTGTACTGGTCACTCGGTCCGGAGCTCTTTCAACGCGACCTGAAGGATTCCTTTGCCTTTATTCCAGGCGCTCCCGAAAAGCTGCCCGACGCCGCTGAACACGGCCTGAACATCTCGTTCAAGCAGCCATACGACAAACCGACGGGAAAGATCGCGCTGGTCGGCGCGCGCATCGTCAGCATGAAGGGCGACGAGGTGATTGAGAACGGCACCATCGTTGTCGACGCCAACCGCATCGTCGCGGTCGGCCCGCAGAAGACCACGCCCGTGCCGTCGGGCGCCAAGGTCATTCAAGTGACGGGCCGCACCATCATCCCGGGCATCGTCGACGTCCACGCCCACGGGCCCTATGCCGAGAATGGCATCGTTCCTCAATATAACTGGGCCCACTACGCGCAGGTTGCGTTTGGAGTGACGACTACTCACGATCCTTCCAGCGATACCGACACGGTGTTCTCGGCCAGCGAGATGGCCAAGGCTGGTCTGATCGTGGCGCCCCGCATCTTCTCCACCGGCACTATCCTCTATGGCGCGCACCTGCCGATTCGCGCGGAGATCAACAGCCTGGACGACGCCCGCTCCCACATCCGCCGCCTTCAAACCGTCGGCGCGTTTAGCGTCAAGAGTTACAACCAGCCCCGCCGCGAACAGCGGCAGCAGATCATTGCCGCGGCGCGGGAGCTCGGCATGATGGTTGTGCCGGAGGGCGGTTCGCTCTACCAAATGAACATGAGCATGGTGGTGGATGGCCACACCGGCATCGAGCACGCCATTCCGGTGGAGCGGATGTACGACGATGTGCTGCAGCTCTGGCCCAAGACCAATGTTGGATATACGCCTACGCTGGGCGTCGCTTACGGCGGATTATCCGGCGAATTCTACTGGTATCAGCACACCAACGTCTGGGAGAACGAACGCCTGCTGCGCTACGTTCCACGCTTCATCGTCGATCCGCGCTCGCGCCGCCGCCTGATGGCCCCCGAAGACGACTTCAACCACATCAAAGTAGCGCAGGGTGCCAAGGCGCTGCTCGACCGCGGCACACATGTGCAACTCGGCGCGCACGGCCAATTGCAAGGCATGGCGCCGCACTGGGAGATGTCGATGTTTGTGCAGGGCGGCATGACGCCGATGGAAGCGCTTCGCTCAGGCACGCTGATGGGGGCACAGTACCTTGGCCTCGACAAGGACATCGGCTCCATCGAACCGGGCAAGCTCGCTGACCTGGTGGTGCTTGAACAGAACCCGCTCGAGGACATCAAACGCACCGAGCATGTTCGCTACACCATGGTCAACGGCCGTCTCTATGAATCCGACAGCATGAACGAGCTTGGCAATCGCACCACCAAGCGTCCCAAGTTCTTCTTTGAGACGCTCGACGGAGGCGGTGGCGACTCCGTCGAACGGGCCGTCGCGGATGAAGACCAGTAGAGTCGCCGCTGCCGCAGTGCCCATCAAAACGCTCAAACGCTCCGGCATCAGACGCGAGTTAGGGAGTTTCGGGGGCTACGACGCTAGAGATGCCCGGCAGCGGTTGCTCTAGCCGGCGCCCACTTACTTCTTCTCGAGCTCAGCCAGCGCCGCCAGCACTTCGGCGCTATGGTGCGCGGGGTTGACCCCGATCCACTCCTTGGCGATCTTGCCCTCCGGATCTACCAGGAACGTATTGCGCGACGCCAGCTTCATGCCCATCATCTCTTTCAGCGAGCCGTATTCCTCAACCACCTTCTTGTCGGTGTCGGCGGCTAGCTTGAAGGTCAGACCTTGCTTGGCACAGAAGTCCTTGTGGCTATCGCTCGAATCCACGCTGACGCCGAGAATGACGGCGTTCAGAGCCTCATACTTCGGCAGATCCTGCTGGAAGTTGTGTGCCTCCACGGTGCAACCGGGCGTATTGTCTTTTGGATAGAAGTACAGCACCACCCACTTTCCGCGAAACTCCTTCAGGCTGACTGGGGTGCCATCCTGCGACGGCAGCGAGAAATCCGGCGCGGCCTGACCCACTTGTGGAACGGTGTCGGCGGCCTTCACGAATGGCACAGCGGCAAACGGGACGGCGAGCAGCGCGGCAAGCGCCATGAGGCGAAGCTTGTTCATAGTCTGAAACTCCTTCCCACTATTTCTAGCAGGAATTGAACGACGGCCCGCTTGGCTTCGGGCGAGTCATGAATGGATGTAGAAGAGGCTTAAGCGCGGCAGATCCGAGCGCTGCAGAACGGCCGTGTCCAGGTACCGCCGCTCGAGCATCGAGATCTGATCGGCGGTCATCTTGCCGCGGAACGGACTCAACTCCGAATCCAGGTTCCGGCGAATGGCCAGCAAGTCATCGTCAGACAGCGCGCTGCGGGCAGCCGCCACCAGCTTCTCTTCCAGTACAGTCAGCCGGCGCTCCAGATCTTCCAGGTCGCCGCTCAGCGCTTCCATGCCCGCTGCAATCGCATCGAGACTCTCGGCAACGGACACGAAAGGCACCGCGTTATGTGCACGCACTTTGCCGGCCGCTTCACTGACGTACTGCCGCAATTCTTCAACCGCAAACGGAGATTCGGCTTTCTTGAGCGCCCGGCTGGTCCCGGCTCCGGCCATCTGCTTGGCGACTTCCAGCACCGCTTGGGTACAGTAGGCGAGCGAGTTCACCATGCGGGTTTTCCGCTTCCGCGAACGCCATTTGTCAAAGGCTTCATCAATGCCGCGCAGGACCGCTTCGAGAGGCACACCGGCATTCTTCCAACTCTCAATCAGCGCCCAATCGAGCGGCGAAAGCAGGAACAGGCTGGTTCCCCGGGCGCGTTGGAAGTGCTCTTCGATCTCGGTGAAATAGTTGAAGTAGTTGGCGGGCCAGGACGAGTCGTCTGACGCGACGGAATCAGGTTCATGGCTCATGCTGCTTGTCTTACGGCGCTGTGTCGGGCCGCACGCCGCCGGTGTAGACCGTGCTCAGATGGCCCGCGTCGTCCCGAACCAGCAGAAACCCGTTCGCATCCAGGCCTGCAGTCGTGCCGCGCTCGAAACCCGTTTCGCCCTCATAGACGACGCGCCGGTTGACGGTGTAGCTGGAGGATTCGGCAAAGGCCTTCAAAATAGCGGCTGCTCCTTGCTCGACCAGGATCGTGCAGAACTCCTGGACCTGGTTGACCAGGGCCGCGACAATTGGCTCACGGGCAAAGATGCGCGCTCCCGCGAGGCGCAGCGAAGTTGAGGGCGTGCGAAGTCCTTCGGGCAGCGAAAGCTGGTTGACATTGATGCCGACGCCGGCCACGATGCGGCTATCCAGCAATTGCGCCAATATTCCCGCCACCTTGTCACCGCCCACCAGCACATCGTTGGGCCAGCGCAAATCGCAAGCCAAACCGGTGGTTTGTTGGATGGCTTCTTTCGTAGCCAATCCCAGGGCGAGGGTCGCGACTGCCACCGCACTGGCGGGGAGGGGAAGTCGCAAGATCAGGCTGCAGTAAATGCCATCGTTCGCTTCCGAATGCCAGGTTCTCCCAAAACGTCCAATCCCGGCGGTTTGCTCATCGGCGATCACCAAGGTTCCGTGCGGCGCACCTTCCGCCGCCAGCCGCGTCGCCTCGAGCATAGTGCTGTCGATGGTTGGAAAATAGTGGATCGGCGTCTGTGGAAGCCGTTCCTTGAGCTGAGGGAGGTCGAGGGCCATTAGCGCGACAGAGTAAGCATCTAGTCAAGTCCTTCGAGCAGTTTCTTGTTCTTGGCAAGTTGCGCCTGGTAATCGGCCAGCTTGGCGCGAACCGTATCCACCACCTTGGCCGGCGCCTTTCCCAGGAAGGTCTCGTCGCTCAGCTGCCGATTTGAACTCTCGATCACTTTTTCGAGGTTCGCGATCTCCTTCTCGATGCGGGCGCGAGACTCAGAACCTCCGACGCCATTATTGGCAGTTGCTGGTTGCGCGTCTATGCTGAGATCGAACTCAGGTGTCGATCGCAGTAAGCCGCCTGCGAGAAGCGGGCCGGATTGGGTTCCAATACGCAGTTTCGTCAGCGCCTCCAGCACGGGAGTCTCGGATGCCGCGAGCGCAACGCCGTGGTATTGAAGGCTCGCCTCATAGACGACCTTCGGATCAAGCTTATTGTCGGCCCGCAATTCACGGGCAGCCGTCACGATGCGCTGAAGCACTGAGAACCGGCGTTCCGCGTCCGGCGCGAGCGTCGATCCGGACGCGGCAGCCTGCGGATAATCGGTGATCGATATGGAAGCCGGACGCCCGGCGGCCTGCGCATCCTGACCTAATCGCTGCCACAATTCTTCCGTGATGAAGGGCATGAATGGATGGAGCAGCCTCAGGATAGTGTCGTAGACATGCAGGGCCACCGCCCAGTCGGAGGTCAAGCCGGAGGCTTCTTCGAAGCGAAGCTTCTTTACTTCCAGGTACCAATCGCAGAACTCATGCCAGACGAAGTCCCAGAGCGTCTGCGCCGCCTCGTGGTAGCGATGCTGCGCCAGTGCCCGGTTCACCGTGTCGGCGGTAGAGTCCAGCCGGCTGAATATCCATAGGTCCTCAATGCGCGACGAATCCGGCTTCGGAACCGGCACGCCGGCATCTCCCAACGCCTTTACGCCGCTCCGCTCCATGTTCATGAAGAGCAGCCGTGAGGCGTTCCATAGCTTGTTAGCAAACCCGCGTGCTGCAGCGAGACGCTCTTCCTGTAGCGCAATATCGGCGCCCGGCGCCGCCGAAACCAGCAGTCCCACGCGGCAGGCATCGGTGCCGTACCTGTCGATGAGATCCAGCGGATCAACCACGTTGCCTTTGGTCTTCGACATCTTCTGCTTTTCGGCGTCGCGAACCAAGCCATGCATGTGTACTTCGCGGAACGGCACATCGCCGGTGCACCAGATGCCGAGCATGATCATGCGGGCCACCCAGAAGAAGAGGATGTCGAATCCGGTAATCAGGAGCGAGGTTGGATAGAACGTGCGCAGATCTTCGGTGTCATCCGGCCAGCCCATGGTCGAGAATGGCCACAGACCGGAGCTGAACCAGGTGTCGAGGACGTCCGTGTCCTGCTCAAGCTCCGTCGAATGGCACTTCGGGCAAACCGCCGGCGTTTCGCGCGCCACGGTGATGGTGCCGCACTGCCGGCAATGCCAGGCCGGAATGCGATGCCCCCACCACAGCTGCCGGGAAATGCACCAGTCGCGAATGTTGCGCATCCAGTGGAAGAACACCGTCTCGCGATCGTCGGGCACAAACCGGATGCGGCCGGATTCCACCGCTTCCATGGCCTTATCTGCCAGCGGCCTCATCTTCACGAACCACTGGGTGGAGACCAGCGGCTCGATAATTGTTTTGCTGCGGTCACATTTGCTGATGTTAACCGTATAGGGCTCGGTCTTAACCAGCTCGCCGGACAGTTGCAGCGCGGCGACGATTCGCCGGCGAGCTTCGAATCGATCGAGGCCGCTGTACGGCCCGGCAGCGGCCGTCATGCGCGCATCTTCGCCAATTACTTTCACTAAAGGAAGGTTGTGGCGTTTGCCGGCTTCAAAATCGTTCGGGTCGTGAGCCGGTGTGATCTTCACCACGCCCGTGCCGAACTTTGGATCGGCCATCGCATCCGCAATGATCGGAATCTCACGATTCATCAGCGGAAGAAGAACGTGCTTGCCGACCAAGTGCTGGTAACGGGTATCCTCTGGATTCACGGCTACGGCCGTATCGCCGAGCATCGTCTCCGGGCGCGTGGTCGCCACCACCAGGCCTTCCTCGCTGCCCACCACCGGATAGCGGATGTGCCACAAGTGTCCCTCGACCATTTCGTGAATGGTCTCCACGTCGGAGATCGCCGTTTGGCAGCCCGGGCACCAGTTGACCAGGTACTCGCCGCGGTAGAGAAGTCCGGCCTCCCAGAGGCGGACGAAGGTCTCGCGCACCGCGTGCGACAACCCGTCGTCCATAGTGAAGCGTTCGCGCGACCAGTCCACGCTGGCGCCCTCGCGCTGGATCTGCTGTTTGATTCTGCCGCCGTACTGTTCCTTCCATTGCCAGACGCGGCGTTCAAACTCTTCCCGGCCCAGTTGACGCCGGTTCAGGCCTTCCTCCGCAAGCCTTCGCTCCACCACCATTTGGGTGGCGATGCCGGCGTGATCCATTCCCGGTAGCCATAGGGTGCTGTCGCCCAGCATCCGATGCCATCGAACCGCGACATCCATGACGGTATGGTCGAGCATGTGCCCGATATGAAGGGAGCCGGTGACGTTGGGCGGCGGAATGACGATGGAGAACACCGGTTTGCCCGGTTTGATCTCGGCCTTATAGAGGCCGGATTCGATCCACCACTGTGCCCAATGCGGCTCAAAACGCTGCGGTTCATACACCTTGTCGAGTTGCATTGGAAACCTTCAGCGTAGCACCCGTGCCCGAGCCTGCCGGGCAAGGCGATTCAACCAGTTGACATGCAGCAAACCCAGTATGCTTTAATGAAATCGTACCGATCGCGAGCATTGCCAAACGCACGTGGCAACGCCCGCAATACATGCTCCTCAGTAGCTCAACGGTAGAGCATTCGGCTGTTAACCGAAGGGTTGTAGGTTCGAATCCTACCTGAGGAGCCAGAATATCTCCTGTATTTTCAACGCAACCATTTGACGACACGCCATTTGCGGCAGTGCGGCCAACGGGCGAGCGTCCTCATCGAATTACCCATATTTACCCGAATTTCCTATTCCATGGACACGAGGGTACCCCCAGTTTTCCCCCAGTGAACTCACTAAACATCCGCAACGAATGGCCCACTCGCTCCGCCGAGACTTCGCGGGCTTGGTAGCTCTCCACGCGGCTGAGTGTGCGCGAAAAGCGATAAAAGCGCGGTAAGGGTCGGCAGTCCCAGCGATCTGAATTTGTGTACAAAATCTAACGCCCCTGGGGTTGCGAAGTCCAGGGGCGTCGAGATCCCCAGCGAAATGTTTGGTAAGGCCGGGGCGGACAGATTGGCGGAAGCATACCAACGTCTCCTGGATTAGTAAAGTCACAGTACTCCTAAACGCCCAAGTCGCCCAACACCGGGGCAACTGGCATGCTGCAGACCGAGCGTCGAAAAAGAATCCACGCAACGTGCGCAGAGAGTGATTAGGTCGTAAAATTAAAGGCAGAGGCTCGGTTCGCCAGGCCAGCGCAAAGCGCACCCTTCGAAAGGCACCTCCAATCTGACCCATCGGAAGGTGACGTGTGCTCACGCAGCAAGCGGCGGCTCAAGCCCACCAAGTTCACATCTGGCCGATCGACCGGCTCGTTTTCTACGCACGGAACCCGCGGAAGAACGATGCGGTCGTGGACCGCATGTGCAGCAGCATCCGCGAGTTCGGCTTCAAGATTCCCGTGCTCGCCCGCAGCGATGGCGAAGTGGTTGATGGTCACTTGCGGCTTAAGGCTGCACAGAAGTTGCGAATCACCGAAGTGCCCGTGATTCTTTGCGACGAATGGTCAGCGGCGCAGGTAAAGGCATTTCGGCTGATGGTGAATCGCTCGGTGACCTGGGCTCAGTGGGATGACGAGCTGCTTGCGCTCGAGTTGCAGGAACTCAACGAGGCCGACTTCGATTTAAGCCTTACAGGGTTCGACCCGAAGGAGATCGACGATCTCCTACTCGATCCGGGCGACGACGATCAAGCGAACGCCGCACCGCCGCTGCCCGAGAATCCGGTATCGCGGCTTGGCGACCTGTGGCTCTGCGGCCCGCACCGGGTGCTGTGCGGGGATGCAACCAGCCCGGAAGCTGTGGCGACGTTGCTTGGCGAACGCAAGCCGGCTCTCCTGATCACAGACCCGCCGTACGGGATTGAGCTGGACTCGGAATGGCGTGACCGCGCGGGCCTAAACGGCTGCGGGCCCGCCGAGGCCAGCTATATGAAGAAGCGCACGGAGGGCCACACCGAAACGACTATCTCGGGTGACACGCGGGCGGACTGGTCCGAGGCCTTCGAACTCGTGCCGAGCCTCCAGATCGCCTATGTCTGGCACGCTTCGGTGTTTACCCGGGAAGTGCTGAACGGACTGCTGCGCATCGGCTTTCTGTATCCGCAGCAGATTATCTGGAACAAAGGACGCACCGTGCTGACGCGCACTCACTACTGGTATCAACATGAGCCGTGTTGGTACCTGCGCAAAAAGAATGCTCCCTGGTTCGGGAAAGCCGGCGAGAACTCCACCATCTGGGACTCGGCTTCGCCGAAGTTCATCATGGGCGGCTCGGATGAAGAGAAGTTTGACCATCCCACTCAGAAGCCCGTCGATCTGATGCGCAAGCCGATCCTCAATCACATCAAGAGGGGCGAACTGGTGTATGAACCGTTCCTTGGGAGTGGAACGACGCTGGCCGCTGCCGAACTGACACAGCGCGTTTGCTTGGGCATGGAATTGGACCCAAAGTACGTGGACGTGATTGTCCAACGCTGGCAGACCCTGGCCGGCAAGAAAGCCACGCTCGACGGCGATGGCCGCACGTTTGAAGTGCTTGCCGCGGAGCGCCTGAAGGGAGCCGCATGAATTGCTCGTTGCCATCGCGAGATCGCGGCCATCGAGTGCCAGCTCCGGGCCGGGCATCCAGACCTCCAGGGCCTCTGCCTGGCGTTGGCGGACTGGTATCAGGAACTAGGGCTGATCGAGGAGGAGCTGAGCGGAGCGCGCTAGGCTTCGATTTCGCAAGCCACCCGGAACTTGCCGTCCGTACCACGGGCCCAGAGCTTGTAGGCGCGCGGGCAGAGACCCGGGTCTTCGTCGCACTCGAGGCGCTCGCGTCGTCGGCGAAGATCGTCCGCCGCGACGTGTTTCGCTTCGTTGATCGTGCTGACGCTGGCCACCGGCTCGTACCGCCCCTCATCATCTTCGGCGATCAGCAGGGCCAGACCAAGATCGGTGTCGTCCTCCAGAGGGATCGCAAACCCGTTGTAGCTCTTCGCGTCGTTTGTTGCGCGGTTCATCTTCATTTCCCCTTTCTGCCCGAACATTGCCTAATACATCCGTTCCCAGAACTCAATCCGCACCTTGATCTTCTGCGCCGTGCTGCCCGCACGGAACGTGCACTGCTCGGCCAGATCGTCAGCCGCAAAGTGCGCGCCATAGTCCGCAGTTTCCTGCATGAGGAGCGCCCCGTCACGGGTCACTCCGGCCAGCATGCAATTCTCCGGCCAGATACCGGCGCACGCTTCGGCGATGCATTCTGTATACGCGATCAGTGTGGTTCGTTTTCTTGCCGTCATCGTAGGAACATTCATCGCTCTTCCGTCGGGCAAAAGCAACTGCATAATCGTTCCAAAAAACAGCGAATCGCAACGACAAAGCCCGCCGCAGCCGGAGCCGGGCGGGCTAGTCGAGTCAACAGCCGCTTAGGACGGGATGCGATAGGTGCGCTCGCCTCCCTCGGGCTTGAACGATTCGACGGTGAACCCGGCCTTTTTCATCGCACCAGCCATGAACCCGCGGACCGTATGTTTTTGCCATCCCATCGAGGTCATAATTTCGGAAAGCGTGGCGCCCTCTTTGCGCTGAAGCATCGCGACGACTTGGGCGGTCTTGCTGCTCTCGCGCGGAGCCTTGGCTGCGTCCGGAGATTTAGCGGCTTTGGGGGCCTTGGGCCCGTTCTTGCGGGAGGTGGTCTTCTTCGTCGCGGGTGCCTCGACCGGCGAAACGTCGGGCGTTTGTGGCGCAGCGGGCGTAGCCGTCGCGGGTTCCGGCTCGTCCGGAATAGCGACCACTGGCTCAGCTGTTTCGTTGGTTTTCTGGATCGGAGCAGCCTCCGCTACGGGCGGCTGTTCGTCCGCTGCTGGGGCAACTTGTCCCAGGCTCTGAAGCGCTTTCCAGATCCGGCTAACTGCGGTCTGGCGATCCTTGAACTTCTTAACCGGGCTGACTCCGGGCAGGCTGTTCCAAATCTCGACCAGGCGGGCAGCAGGCCACTCGGCCGCCAGTTTGTTCAGTCCGGCTTCGTTCCGGAAACGCTCTGCGTTCGCGACGGCTTCGGCCTCCTGGGTCGTCGCGTGAACCGTGATGTTGTTCGTCTCATTTTTAATCGTGAAGGTTTTCATGGTGTTTGTCCTTTGCGCGGCTCTGCCGCAGTGACATCCATCACTCGGGAGGCGAACACAAGCAAGCGGATTCTCAAAGAAATCGACCAAGGCGATGGAACGGCGATGATGCGCGGTGCGGTCGGCAGATGATCGCAGGCGATAGCAGATGAAGGGCCACGGCGCAAAATTCAGCCGCAAGCTGGAGGAGGCCGTTGCCGCGATGCTGACTCAGCGTAACCTCGAGGAGGCCGCGCGCGCAGTCGGAGTAGGGGCCGCCACGCTCTTACGTTGGCAGAAGGAGCCGGAGTTCCAGAAAGCTTTCCGGCAGGCCCGCCGGGACGCTTATTCACAGTCCATTGCCCGACTTCAGCAGGGAACGACAGCAGCCGCCACAACTCTGCTGAAGACGATGATTGACCCGGCCACGCCAGCGTCAGTCAGGGTGCGAGCGGCAGAAGCGATATTCAATCACGCGGCCAAGGCGATTGAGATCGAGGATATTGAGGCACGAGTGGCAGCTCTGGAGCTGGCTGCGGAGCAAAAGTAACTTCCGATATGTACGCTTAACACCCGACTTTGGCGATGAGGAAATGAAAGCAATCACGAGACGGCTGAACCGGATTGAGAATCAACTGTGGCCACCGCCTCCCAAACCACGGACTCGCTTTCGAGTCGTGATCCGCAAGGGGGACGTCGATGCGCCCATGGTGCGCAACCGGGACTGCGAGCCGAGCTTCGAGAAGGCTAGTTGCACCAGGTCGCTCTGCCCGGACGGCACGCTCTGGGAGGTCGTGCGCCTTGACACGATGGACGGCGGCGCGCAACCGACCGATGCGGAACTCAACACCTGGATTGGCGGCCTTCCAATCGAGCCACTGGCTAACTTCGAGCATCTACCATGAAGATCACCGATAGGCGGATTCGCAAACTTGAAGATCGATTCGGGACGGGAAGCAGGAAGCCGCGACTCGTTTACATCCTGTGCAGAGCGGGTGGGAGACTGGCCCTCGATACGGATACATGCATCCAGATCCTCGATGAATGTGGGTTCTTGCCCACTGATCCAATCGGCCTGGTGAATCTCGCCGACATCCCAGATGGCCTGAGCGCGCAGCAGACCGAGAGGCTTCTACGGGAAAACGGACCAAGAACGCTGTGGTCATCCGATCAGTTGTGACTTGAGGGAGGGGACAGCAAGATGACGAACAAGACTCTCGCGCGGCGACTCGAACGCCTGGAAGCGCGATTGCTGCCAGCAACCGAGGAACGGGTCCTCATTCTTAACTTCATGACGGCGGACGGCGAGATTGTTGGCACGAAAGAGTTCAGACGGTCTGAAGATCGACGACCGATCAAGAGAAATAGGCGCTGGTGGCGGTGAACGCAATCGGTAGG
>CAVUCO010000034.1:0-68384 GCA_963740005.1 uncultured Acidobacteriaceae bacterium
CCGTTTGACAACAATGCCCGCAAAGTCACGGCCGGGAGTTCGCGGAAGAGTTGTGCTCTTGAAGTATCCTGAGACGTTCTTGTAGTCGCTAGGATTGATCGCGGCTGCCTTCACTTGAACGAGTGCTTCCCCGTCGCCGGGTTCTGGCATGGGGATCTTGTCGATTCGCAAAACAGTGGGTGGGCCGAATGCGGAAAAACGCAAAGCCTTCATAAGCTACGCTCTCTTCTTCTAGCGGATCTAGGCGACTAATTCCCATTGGGCGAGCCACGATGGCTCAAGGCCCACACATACGCTGCGACCGCGGATATCTGGTCGGGCGTAAGTTGCGCCCCGCCCATTGGCGGCATCGGGCTGCGGTACTGTTTTGGTTGCGATACGCCGTCGGTTATCGTTTTTGTGATTCCGCCAAAGCTCCCATCGCTCCACAGCCATTTCTTGCCCAACAGATCGGCCCTAATGGCGTGCCCTCGCCGTTCCCACCATGGCAGCCCGTGCATGCCGCTCCGCCCACTTGACCGCGGTAGATGCGTTCACCGAGCACAACCATTTCTCGTGTCGCGCCTTCAGGAACGGGAAGACTGCCGGTTGCCGACGCACCCGCGTCTGGATGCGTGCCCTCCGGCGGTTCCGCGGCCACGTCAACAGGATTGCCCGCGGGAGCAGTTAGGCTCGGACATGGCGTAACCTTCGTGGGACCTCCGCCGGGGCCGCCATGATAGACAATCCGGTAGATCCGCCCGGTCACATCGTCGGAAACGTAGAGCGAACCGTCCGGTGCCACCGCCAAGCCAGTGGGACGATGTGCGGCTTTGGCCGGCGACTCCACCGGTCCCGCGAAACCATCCGCAAATACTTCGCACTGGCCGGACGCACGGTCTCCGGCGAGCGCCTGAAAAACGACGTTGTAGCCACCTTGTGCATAAGGGGCCCGATCCCAGGAGCCATGGAAGGCGATGAAGACGCCGCCGTGGTAACGCGCCGGAAATTCATTTTTGTCGTACCGCACCATTGCATTAGGCGCCCAATGTGCAGGAAACGCGGCGATTGGAGCAGTTTTGCTCGCGCATACGCCGATCGTCTTGCCATTGCCACCGTATTCCGGCGCCAGAACCAGCTTCTGCATGAAGGCGTCGTAGTAGCATTCGGGCCAGCCGTAGTCTCCCTTTGGCTTCAAAAGCAACAACTCTTCAGCCGGCAGCGTCGCCTCCTGGTCGGGTTTATACAGATCGGGCCAATTCGCGTGCAACTGATCCCGTCCGTGTTGGGTCACATATACTCGCCCCTTTGAATCGATGGCAAAACCTTCAGCATTGCGGATTCCCGTAGCGAAGCGCTCAGCCGTTGAAAAGCCTTGGTTCGTCTTATTCGCGTCGTAGCGCCAGACACCTCCACGAGTCTCAAGTTCGGTGCAGGGGTCCGCGCCGGGCGATTTGAGCGTCCGATTTTTCACCTGGCAGGAATTAGTCGCGGTGGCGACATCGACGTACATCAAACCCTCGCTATTGATGATGAATGGATGCATCGGGTGGTCACCGCCCAGAGGCAATCCGGAGACTATGGTCTCGGCAGGGCCACTCGGCACAACCGATCCGGCGGGCAATGTATATCGCACGATCCGATCATTGATCTCGGCGTAGATCGATCCTTTATACATACCAATGCCGGTGCCGCCTGCTCCGCCACTTGCGACGGTTTCGCCAAAGCGCTCGATCACATTGGCCTTTCCTGCACCGGCCTTGTCTTGCAGGGCCACAAGAAAACCGCCTGCATGCGGCGTGTCGTCACCGTAGTACCTGCCCGACCACGTGTTGACATACAGAACCCCGCTCGGCGCAACTACCATGTGGCGGGCGTGGCCAATGTGGTCAGCGAAGACGGTTGCGCAGAAGCCGGCGGGTAACTTCAACCCACTGTCATCGTTCGGGCAGGCGTGGCTCTTGGCTGCCGCACCCGGATTGGATTCGTTCTGAGCCGGCGCCACTGAACCGCCCATGTACATTGCGGCGAACGCGACGAATGCAGACGACAGAGTTTTGAATAGGTTAGATAGTTGCATTGATCACTCCCAAAGCTCGATGTCGAAAAACAACGCTCTGACTCGCGAAAATTGCGAAAACTCTTCCATCGTCTACCACATTTCCATCAAGTGCGGTTCGTTTGTCCAGCGCCATAGCCTCGAAGAGAGCCGACGATCGCTTGGTGAAACGAAATAGGCGCTGGCCGTAGTCGATGCTTCCTAGAAGAAATCTGAATTGGCCGGGCGATGCCCGCTGCGTGCGACGGTTGCCGTATGATGGTTTCTTCACGGCAGGTTCGTTTGGGCGACGTTATAGGGGGGTCGGTGCGGCTTTGTACAGTTGAGGTTCGAACGAATTTGGGATGGCCTCAGCGGTTGGGGCTGATCCTCTCCGATAACGTTCTGGATTTGAATCTCGCCACTGCATGGCGGTTGTGGGCAGACGGGAAGCCCTGTCCCCAGCGTCTCGCCGACGCGCTTGTTCCCCCCACCATGCTGGGCTTTATCCAAGCTGGGAAACGTGCCCTGGAAGAGGCTGCGGCAACATTTGATCGCTGGGCGGCAGACCGGCCCGACCTGGGTCCTAATGATGAGACGCTGCTCTATCCGAGAGACGAAGTGCGGATGATTACTCCGCTGCCTAATCCGCTGTCACTGCGTGATTTCTACTCCTTTGAACAACATGTTACGGCCGGTTTCGCCAAACGTGGCGAATCGATTCCAGCGGAATGGTATGAGATACCGGCTTACTACAAGTGCGCCACGCACGGCCTGCTGGGCAGTGAGAGCGATGTGCGATGGCCGTCGTTTACCGAGCGGTTCGATTACGAACTGGAACTGGCGGCTGTGCTCGGCATCGGCGGCAGCAATGTGCCGGCATCGAAGGCATCCGATCTCATTTTTGGTTATACGGTGATGAACGACTTTAGTGCCAGGGATGTTCAACGACGCGAGATGCAGGTGAGGCTCGGCCCAGCCAAGGGAAAAGACTGGGCGACGGCGCTGGGACCCTGGATCGTGACCGCGGATGAGATTGCGAACCCGCGCAATCTGGACATGACTGCCCGTATTAACGGTGAGCTTTGGTCGTCTGGAAACTCGCGGGACATGCATTGGAGTTTTGAACAGATGATCGAGTTCCTAAGTCTCGACGACGAAGTGTTCCCCGGAGAGATTATCGGATCAGGCACAGTCGGAACCGGCTGCGGACTCGAACTCGATCGATGGATCCAGCCAGGCGATCTCATGGAGCTCGAGATTGAGCACATCGGCGTTCTGCGAAACCGCGTCATTAAGCCGGGTACAGCTGAGTAGCTTGCTGTGGCCGGCGGCTGGCCGGCGCGATCACCTGACCCACGGCTCACTTTTTGAAGAGGGCATCGATAGCGACCTGCGCGATGGCTTCGTCAATCTCCGACTTCGCACCGCTGCAGGAGATCCCGCCAATCGTCTGGCCATCGGCTTTAATAGGCAAGCCACCCTGGTTGGGGAATGCCTCGGGGAAGGCGAGAAACGCGAGGTCGCCATTCTTGACGGCATCAGCGGCGCTCTTGGAGGGGCTACCAAAAAAAGCGGCGTGGCGCGCCTTCTTTTCCGCGAATGCGATGGTGTTGATGGACGCGCCATCACCCTTTTCGAGGAACAGCAGATTCCCGCTGTCGTCGACGATGCAGATCGTAATCTGAACATTGCGCTTGGCGGCTTCGGATTCAGCCGCGGCAACCATGACCTTAATGGCGGCGAGATTCAGAGTTTTCTTCGTGCTGAGCTCGGCAGCCGGAGCCAGCGCCAGCAAAGAGAGGGATAAAGCTAATATCTTGAACATGCGCAACATCCTATCAGTCGGCGACGCGACGGCGGGATCCAGGCACGTTCAAAAGCTTCAAACCCCGTGTTCCAGAATGTAGTCGAGCGAATCGGGATTCGCTAGGCCGGAGGTGTCATCCAACTCCTGGCCCATATACTTCTGACGAATCAACCTGCGAACAATCTTGCCGCTCTGCGTTTTAGGAAGCTCCGCGACTACATGGATCTCCTTGGGACGGAACGTGGCACCCATCTGGCGTACCAGGTGCTCCAAGAGATCCGGCGTCCGCAAGGGGATGCGGGCGCGGCTGCGAGCCACTACGAAGGCGACAATGCCTTCGCCCTTAACTTTGTCCGGCACTCCGATGACGGCGGCCTCTGCCACGCCGGGGTGCTCGCAAAGGATGTCTTCGACTTCGGCCGGGCCGATTTTCCGGCCGGCCACGTTCATCGACTCGTCCGCGCGCCCGTGCAGGAACCAGAAGCCATCTTCGTCCACGCTGGCCCAATCGCCATGCGACCACCAGCCTGGGAATCGCGCCCAGTAGGATTCGATGTAGCGCAGCGGTTCGCCCCAGATGCCCGCGGTGATCGAAGGGGCCGGTTTTGTGCAGACCAGATACCCTGTCTTGCGGCGCACGGGCTTGCCGCGTTCGTCCACCACCTCAACCGCCATGCCGGGGGAAGGGGCACCCAGCGTACAGGGTTTCAACGGCTGAATAGGCAGGGGCAGCAGGAAACACCCGATAATCTCCGTGCCGCCGGAAATATTGATAATGGGGCAGCGCCGCTTGCCGATGTTCTCAAAAAACCAAAGCCACGAGGTCTCGTCCCAAGGCTCGCCCGTTGAACCCAGCAGGCGTAGTGAGTCGAAGGTGAAGTCATCCGGCGAGGAAATGTTCCTAGACATTCGAATAGCGGTCGGCGAGGTGCCAAACACTGTTATCTCTTCCTGCTCCAACACGTGCCAGAGACGGTTTGGTTCCGGATAATCCGGCGCGCCATCGTACAGGAAGATGGTCCCACCAAAGTGGTGGTTACCCAAAATGGTCCATGGCCCCATCATCCAGCCAATGTCCGTCAGCCAGAAGAACCGATCGCCGGGCTGGTGGTCAAACGCCAGGTACACCTCCTTCGCGGGTTGCATCAGCGCTCCGCTGTGGGTGTGCACGCAGCCTTTCGGCTTGCCGGTAGTGCCCGAGGTGTAGAGCAGGAGAGCCGGTGCATCAGACGGCAGCGGGACGGTTTCAAACAAGCCCGACAGTTTCGCCGTCAGGGCATCGATCTGGTCGAGGTGAATCACATGCTCGACGGCGTTCGGCCGCAGCAACGCTTCATCCACTTTGGCGCGCAACGGTATCTTTTTGCCGCGCCGCGTCAGGAACTCGGAAGTGAAGACCAGCCGGGCACCGGAATCCTCAAGCCGCGAGGCGATCGCGCTGGTACCAAAACCTGCAAAGATCGGCACAACGACGGCGCCTATTTTCAGACAGGCATAGAGAACCGTGAGTAACTCCGGCTCCATGGGGACGCACAGGGCCACACGGTCGCCACGATCAATGCCAAGTGAGCGGAGATAGTGCGCCAGCCGGTTCGAGTCATAAACCAAGTCAAGAAACGTGATTTCCCGGCGATCTCCTGCCTCGTTCTGCCACAGGCACGCGATTTGCCGCGAGTGCAGCCACCGGTCCAGACAGTTACGAGCGATGTTCAGTTCGCCGCCGACGTACCATTTTGCCCACTCGTTCCCGCGCGTGGTTTCAAGCACCTTGGCATAAGGGGTGAACCACTCCACCTTCATTTCCTTTTCGATTTCAGCCCAGAAGGTTTCCAGCTGATCAACGGAAAAGCGAAGGAATTCCTCGCGGTCGGAGATACCCAACCGCTGCATGAATCGATAGACGTTGGTACGTTCGATATCGGCCTTCTTAGGCCGCCAGACGATGCTCATTCGGACACGATGTTAACAGCAGACCGATCTTAAATCGAAAGAGGTCCGTTGTTTCTCAGGGAAGCTTAGGCCGGGCCATGTTGAAACGATCGTGCGTCCGCACGTAGGTTGGACCGCCCATGCGGCCAATCGCCCGCAACCGGTCGGGATCGATCTTGAAGATGTCCCCGGGGCTAACCAGGACTGCCTCGTCAACATGAAAAAGCACCACCTCACCGATGACAAGACTACCACCGCCGGGCTTGTCACTGACGGTAACGATCTGCCGAACCACACACTCCATCTGAAAATGCGACTCGGCCACCCGCGGTGGACGAACTCGTAATGATGGGATTGGCGTAAGACCGGACGACTCAAACTCATTCACCTCCGGCGGGAAGTCGGCCGAGCAGGTGTTCATCTGAGCGGCGAACTCCTCAGAAACGATGTTGATGACAAACTCGCCCGTATCCCGGGCATTGCGCAGCGTGTCCTTGCAGGGAAACTCGGGACCTCGGCCGGTGGGAGAAAAGCAGACGCAGGGCGGGTTCGAGCTGCAGGCCGTAAAGTAACTAAACGGCGCCAGATTGGGTAAGCCAGCTGTACTTACAGTGGAAACGAAGGCGATCGGACGGGGCACGATGGCGCCGATCATCAGTTTGTAAATGTCACCGTACTTCTGGGCCGCCGGATCGATCAGGATCTCGCCGGCTCGGACGTGCTCGGCATCGGCAGGTGTCGCCGGGACGCTCACCGGTGGACCTCCTCAGCCGTCGGCTTCTCTGCCGGCGCACGCCAACTCGCCCAGTATTCCGTCCACTCCACTTGCTTGCCGTTGGGCAGCACGTGAATGGGGTTCAGGCCATCCAGCATCACGGCGTATTCATCCGTGCGCGTCTTTCTGGCTTGGTTGGCCAGCGCCTTCGGATGAGGCCCGTGGTGAATCCCGCGGGGGTGCAAGGTCGCCATGCCAGCCTTGATATTGTCCTTACTGAAAAAATCGCCGTCGTGATAGAAGAGAAACTCGTCGTAGTCGGTATTGCGATGGAAGAAGGGCACGCGCAAGGCATCCGCATCTTCTTCGAGCGGCCTGGGCAGAAAGCTGCACACGACAGCTCCCTTTGTCACGAAGGTTGTGTGGGCGCTCGGGGGAAGGTGGGCGCGATGGCTCATCACCGGGCGGATGTCGCGGACGTTGATCTTCCAAACGGTCAGGTCGCCTTTCCAGCCCACTACATCGAGTGGATTGAAAGGATAGAACACCTTGGAAAACTCGTTCTCACACTTGATCCGGACCTCCCACTCCCGGGTCCTGCTTTCTTCGAGGATCGGCTTCGGTTCGGGCGTAACGATAACACCGGGGTCGTAGAGCGCGTGCTGGCCTAGCAGGCCTTTCTCGGGCTGCTCGAATTCCGCTTGGGATTCGATGATCAGGAAGAAGTTGTCCGTGGTCCGCGGCACGAAGCGGTAGGTCACGGCGCGAGGAATGTTGATGTAGTCGCCCTTTTCGAACTCGAGGGGGCCGAAATCCGTTTCAATCAAGCCTTCGCCCCGATGTACGAAAAACAACTCATCCCCATCCGCATTCCGGAAATAAAAGGGCATGGGCTGCGAGCGGCGGGAGACGCTAAGAACGACGTCCTGATTGCCCAGGAAGGCGGCCGGCGCGCCGTCCGGATCCTGTTGGTCGGAAGGTTCGAGCTGGTTCAAGTCGAAGCAGTGCGGCCTGAGTTTCCCTTCGAAACGAGTCCAACCGGTGGGTGGATGGGCGTGGTAAAGGTGGGCCGATTTCCCATAAAAACCGCGCCTCCCGTGCTCTTCTTCGTACGTCCCGGCCGGCAAACCGACGTGGGCTTGCTGGGCGACTTGGCCTTTCTTAAGGGGATACATACCTTCAGGATAGTCCGGGCTAACCCGGGCAGGGGGGGCATTGAGGCACTCCTCATTTGCTGCGGACTTTGTCTTGGCAAACGCTGCGGTTTCTGAAATCATGGCAGCATGCACCGAGAATCAACGAGACGGTTATTCCTGGCAGTACTCGCACTGTTCGTGACTGCCTTCGCGCTACAGGCCAGAGATGATTCGAAGCCCCTGGTGGGCAAATGGAACATGGTGTCCATAACGCCCGATGGCGAAAGCCTGAAGTGGACTTTGATCGTCAGGGAGGTGGATGGCAAACTGACCGGCGCGCTGGCCTCGGAAGACGGCGAGGCCAGTACCAAGGACTTCTCATTCGCGAACGGCGTGGTTAAATTCGAAGCGCCGTATCAGGGTGAGTACTACGAAATTGAGCTGAAGTTTGCGGACGGGCAGCTGAACGGTACGTGGTCTAACGGCAGCGACTCAGGCAAAACCTCTGGAACGAAGGCCGAAGGCTAGGTAGAAAGCCCCGAGGTCGCCGGGTGAAATTTCACGCCCACCGTGTCGCAAACGGACTTGAGCCGCTCGTCAAGGGTCCAGAAGAAGCAGCGCGTGAGCAGCGACGACGCGAGAAGCTGCGCGTCGACCCAACCAATTCCTCGGCCCCAGAGCTTTCGACCCTCTATGAGAAGCATGGCTTCATCATGGGTAGCCGTAACGGCTTCCTGCAACTCGGCCAGATCGCTCAGGAAGGCTTTGCGGTTTCTTAGATTCCCGCAGGCCAGCTCTCCCAAGACGGCCGGGTGCATCAGCACAACGCCTTCCCCGAGAAACTCTGCAAGCTGCGGCTCGCCAGACCGAAGGTGGGAAACCCAGACGGATGTGTCGACCAACACCATCAATCCGTCCCGGACCTACGCCTGGGAATTGCAACAAGTTTGGGCTCACTTCCGCCCAGAGCCGCGAGACGTTTCGCCGCTTCCCGCGCAATCAGAGCCTCCAAACCAGCGCGGACTAAGGCTGTCTTCTCGCTGATACCCGTGAGCCGCCTCGCACGATCGATTAGGGCATCATCAATAATTAGAGTCGTTCTCATATATGCATCAGTATGCATCTTGGATGCATATAAGTCAATCACAGGTTATTTCCGTCGCCACAGCCCTCTTTGCTCTACTCATAACGTAAACACACAATCGGGTCGAGGTTCGCGGCCCGGTTTGCCGGATAGTAACCAAAGAAGACGCCCACACCCATGGACATTCCAACTCCCAGCATTATCCACAACGTGGAGACCGTCGCCGGCACCGATGCAAACAGCGAGCGCACGATGAAGGCAATGAGGGCGCCCAGAATGATGCCGATGAAGCCGCCCACCATGGTCAGAGTGACTGCCTCCACCAGGAACTGCAGACGTATGTCTGATTTTCTGGCGCCAATCGCCTTCCGAACGCCGATCTCGCCGGTTCGCTCCGTGACGGAGATCAGCATAATGTTCATCACGCCGATACCGCCCACCAACAATCCAATGGAGCTGATGATGCCGGTCAGCAACACCAGCGCTCCGGTGAGTTGATTCCAGAGGTTCGTCAGAAAATCCGGTGAGATCATTTCGAAATCGTCCGGTTTCGAAGGAGGCACCTTGCGTAAACGCCGCATCGCCGCTGTGACTTCGTCTTTGGCTTTATCGAGGGTCGACCATCGCCCCACAGTGAAGGCAATCAACAGTTCCTTCGACTGAGGATTCTGTTTGTGAAAGTTGCTGAACGGTATGACTGCGAACTGATCCACGCCACCACCGCCGAAAAGCCCGGGATCATGCACGAAAACGCCAATGACCTCGTAAATGAGTCCATTGATACGCACCATCTTGCCCACCGGGTCAACGTCGGGGAAGAGCGAATCGGATAGGTTGTGACCCAGTACGACGACAGGCGCGGAGTGCTCCTCGTCATATCGCGAGATAAACCGGCCACGTTCCACGCTGAACAAGGGAATGGATTCCCCATAGCTGGGTTCGACCCCACGTAGAAATATTCGTTCCACGCGTTTGCTGCCGTACGAAATCGAGTTGGTATCACCCATGAAGAACGCCCGCGTTCCGAAAATGGACGCGGCTTCGAGTGACGGGCAAGTTTCCTTCAGAAAGGCCGCATCGCCAGGTTGAATGTATTTCCGTACACGAATCCTATCGGGCAGCCTGTCGGGCGGCGTGCCAAACGGAATGCGTGAAACATAATAGGTCCGCGAGCCGAACGACTCGACCTTAGCGGCAATGTACTGGTTAAGGCCGGTAATAATTGCGGCGACCGAGATTACCGAGGTCACGCCGATCACAATCCCGAGAATGGTCAGCGCCGACCGGCCCTTGTTGGCGCGGAGCGTGTCCCATGCGACGGTGAAGTTCTCGAAAATTTCAGACCTGGTCATAAGTTCCTGTTTCCGGGTCTAATCACTGCGGAGCGCCACTACCGGATCCAGTTTCGCGGCGCGCGTTGCCGGGTAAATGCCGAAGAACAAGCCAATTACCGAACTCAGAACAACACCCAGCACCGCAACCCAGGTCTGCACCGCAGCGGGGAAAGAGGTGAACGTGTTCAGCAGTGTTGCGATTCCGAATCCGGCTGCAATCCCGATGACGCCGCCGATAACACACTGAATCACGCTCTCGGCTAGAAACTGCCGCATGATGTCCGTCTTCGTGGCGCCCAAAGCGCGGCGCACGCCGATCTCCTTGGTTCGCTCTGTGACGCTCACCAGCATCACGTTCATAATGACGATGCCGCCGACCACGGCCGAGACGCCGCTCACCATCAGGAAAACTGAGAAGAAGGCACTGCTGATGCTTTTCCAAAGGCTGATGTAGCTATCCTTCGTTCCAATGAAGAAATCCTCTTCCTTGCCGGGTAGGATGTGACGCCGAGCGGACAAAACCTGGCGAGCTTCGTCCTGCGCCAATTCGAACGCCTCGTTGCCCGCGCTGGCCTTTACGTTAATCGTCAGGCTGTTGCGCATCCCTTCGATGTGCAGGTAAGTGGTGATGGGAATCACAACAAAGTTGTCCTGATCCTGCCCGAGCACCGAGCCCAACTTCTCGAACGTTCCGATTACCTGGAACTCTTCGTTGTCTACCCGGATATTCTTACCGAGGGGTGAAACGCCGCCGAAGATATTCTCGACGATACTGTCGCCAACGAGGCAAACATGTGAGGCCCGAGTGTCTTCGGACTCGGTGAAGTAGCGTCCAGTCACGACGTTTCGCGTGTCGATGTTGACCATGTTGGGGGTCTGCCCGTTTAGGGTTACGCCCTCCACCTCTTTATTTTCTGCTCGCGCATGTACTTGTGTACTCACTGAAGCGCCAACTAATTCGCAGTGAGGACAGCGTTCAACGACGGCCCGCATGTCCTCGATGGTGACGTCCTTATACCGGAGAGCCTTGATCACGACGTCGAAGTTGGTCGCGGCAAAGGGGGTCTTCGCCAACTGGAAAACGTTCGTTCCGAGGTTCGCGATTTTGTTCTCGACGTAGGAATTGGCGCCCTGGACGATCGTCATGACAGTGATCAACGTGGCGACTCCCATCGTCAGGCCGATGATGGTCAGAACCGCACGCAGTTTGTGTGCTCGTAGCGCGGCGAGACTTTCGGTGAGATTGTCTGCAATCAGGAGCATTTTGTTTTTCGCATCGTCCCGAGCACTGGATCAATTGGAGCACAGCCACTCGTGCGCCCATTCATTCAACGCCGACGGAATCCGCTTGCTTACGCGCGCGGTTCAGTGCGGTAGTTATAGAGACTCGCTAATCAATCCGGACGCGCTTCCATTTCTTGCCGACCCGAATGACAAGCAGGCCGGCTTTGTCAGGGAGAAAACGATCTTTCGAGACCACCCCGTTGATTTCGACCGCACCGGCCTCAATCTTGCGAACCGCATCGCTGACGCTGTCCGCTAATCCAATCTTCGCAATCAATTTGTCGATTCGGATGCCTTTGTCGGCGCGGGTCTCAGCGGGCAGATCCACCGTCTCCGTGTCGGCTGGCTCCAGACCCTGACGAACCTCCCGGTTGAAAGCTTCCAAGGCGGCCGCCGCCTCCGCTTCCGAATGGAAATCGGCAACAATACGCCGCCCCAACTCCATCTTCACTTCCATGGGGTCGCGCTTGCCGGCTTGAACCGATTTCCTGAGCGCCGTGATCTCATCCAATTGCAGATCAGTCAACAACTCGTAGTACCGGTACATCAGATCGTCGCTCAGCCGCATCACTTTGCCGAACATGACCTTAGGGGCTTCCGTGATGCCAATGTAATTGCCCTTCGACTTCGACATCTTTTCGATGCCGTCGAGGCCTTCGAGGATCGGCACGGTGGCAACAATCTGCGCCGGTTGGCCGTAGTCGCGTTGCAACTCGCGGCCCACCAATAGGTTGAATTTCTGGTCGGTGCCGCCCATCTCGACGTCGCAGCGCAGCGCCACCGAGTCATACCCCTGCGCGAGCGGGTAGAGCAGTTCGTGCATGGAAATCGGGATGCCTTCCTTGAGGCGGTTTGAAAATTCGTCACGTTCCAGGATTCGCGCCAGGGTGTATTTGGAACACAGCTTCACGATGTCCTGATACTGCAGGGGCTCGAGCCACTCGCTGTTGAAACGGACTTCGGTTTTCGCGGGATCGAGAATCTTGAACACCTGCGTTTTGTAGGTCTCCGCGTTCTGGTTAATTTCGTCGCGCGTCATGGGCGGCCGGGTGATGTTACGGCCGGTGGGGTCGCCGATCAAGCCGGTCATGTCCCCGATCAGAAAGATGACCTGATGGCCGAGGTCTTGAAAATGCTTCAGCTTGCGGATCAGAACAGTGTGTCCCAAATGCAAGTCGGGGGCGGTGGGGTCGAAGCCCGCCTTCACGCGGATCGGCCGGCCGTCTTTGGCGGATGCGGTGAGGCGCTCGCGCAGGTCTTCTTCGCGAATGAGCTCGGCCAGCCCCTTCTTTAGATAGGTAAGTTGTTGCTCGACGGGGGGGAAGCTCACGTTTCCCATTGTAGAGAATGGGTTGATTGCGCCAGGTGTTGCGGAGGGCACGGGCTGACGGCGATGGTCTGAAGCGGGGAGCGTGCTTTCGAAAAGCAGATTGCGAAACGAAGTGGCCGGTCGTGGGCGACCGGCGCGGACGAGGGCGTCCAGCCCCACCATTCGATTGCGAAACAAAGTGGGGAAGCTGGGTGACAACCCGGGCGGCCACAGGCTGAAGGCCTGTGCCACGAAAAGCTGCCCACTAGAAAAGAACTGCGAAACGAACTGCGGAGACTCGGTGACGGGCCGGCGAGCACAGGCTGAAGGCCTTGGTTCGAAGCGGAGAGCGTGGCGCTCGAAGCAGATTGCGAAACGAAGTGGCCGGTCGTGGGCGTCCAGCCGCACCATTGGATTACGAAGCGAAGTGGGGCAGGCTGTGTGAGAACCCGCGACCACAGGCTCAAGGCCTGAGCCACGAAAAGCTGCCCACTAGAAAGGAACTGCGAAACGAAGTGGGGAGGCTGGGTGGGCAGTGGGCGACCACAGGAAGGCGTTGGTCTCGAAGCGGAGAGAATGCCACGGTCGGATTGCGAAACGAACTGGGGCAGGCGGGTTAACAACCCGCCGCAGAATGCCATCCTGCCCCACACCCTCGTCGATTGCGAAACGAAGTGTGGAGGCTGGGTGACAACCCAACGACCACAGGCTGAAGGCCTGTGCCACGGGTGTGGCCGCTCACGCGATGGCTTACTTAGATATTCGGTTGTCAAAGATCTCGAGCCCTCGAGGCTCCTGCTATGCGGCTTGGGGTAAGGTCATTGGTTCCGTGAGTGGGTCGGGTTGCGGAGCGACCGGCGCGGGATCGGCCGGACTGGAAGGACGCTGGATGGCAGCGAGATCAATGGTGCCGTCGAACTCGGGCGCCGGGTGATCGGAGATGACTGGCGCGCCGGATTGGGCGCGAGCCTTCTGCAGCGCCAGCAGTTGCTTCAAGGCGCGATAGTAAGCGCGATGATGCGTGGTCTGGTAGCGCAGGAAGAGAGCGAATGCCTTGGGATCTTCGATCGAACTGGTCTGCAGATTGATGGCACGCTGGGTGAGCCAGTGGCTCTGGGCCATGTCGGTGACGAGGATTCGCTCGGTGCGCGACACGGGTTCGAACTCGTTGGTGAGGTCGTTGACCAATTCGATCCATTCTTTGGGATCTTCGCCGGGAAGCAGGACGAAGACGGAGGTGAGGCTGGAGAGGCCATGCAATCGCGCGTTCTGGCTGGAGCGGTCCTTGCCCACTGGGCTACGCGGACCGGTGCTGTGACCGGGCGCAGAAGAAGGCGCGGGCTCGGACTCACTGGCCGGCGGCCATTCGATGCAGAAGCGGCGTAGACTGTCGCGAAGCACCCAGCGCATGTTCTTGCGGAACTCTTCGATTTCGTTCGGATTGACGTGCTCGTCTGCTTCCAAGGCGGCGTACTTCTCGAGCCGATGAGCAATGGCGATACGTTCTTCGTCGGTTACCTCCGGGCCACCGTGGCGTAGTCGTTGATGGAGCATCACGACATTGACGGGTGCTTTGGGGTCGAACGGGATCAGTGCTCCCGGGAACGGCGCCTTGGGATCCGGCGGTGCGACGGGCGATGAGGCCTGAGCTGTTGATGTAGCTGGAGCTACCGGCGAGGCCGGAGCTGCGGGGTGCTGTTTCTGCTTCTGATGTTGCTTCCAGGCGCGGTAATTGTTGCGCCGGATCTTGGTACGTTCTTTGTTGGTCATAAATATCTCCATTTCAAATTGAAAGAGCCGAGATGACTCTCGGCTCAGCAGGCCTGGCGGCCCGCGCCACAAAAATAGAAAAGCCAGCGACGCTTTGACAGCGTGCTGGCCATTGGAAAACTGCTTCTCTAAGATCAGTGTACCACGCGGGAAAAAATCGTTATGGCTTAAGTGACTGATTCTACAGGGTGAAATGGCTTGTGACTGGGTTTTGGAGGAGGGGCAAAATCCCTGATCGGACCGACCATGCCTCGGTCGCGGGCGAGGGCGCCCAGCCCACAAAGGCAAAGCAAGTGCAGTTCGAGTCGGGGTCTTTCGAAGGATATGTCAGTCCCGTAGGACCTTGGCCGGATCGGTTCGAGTTGCTCGCCAGGCCGGTAGAAGACACGCTGACAAGGCTGTGATCATCATTAACGCAAACGCCGATCCGAACGCCATTGGGTCGTGCGGGCTGACCTTGTAAAGCAGGTATCCAAGCAGTCTGGTCAATCCAAATGCTGCCACCGCACCGAGAGCGACTCCGCCTGCCGTTAACACCAAGCCGTGCGAGATCACAAGCCGCAACAGATCGGATTCGCGGGCGCCAAGGACCATACGAAGACCTAGTTCCCGGGTACCCTGCGACACGGCGTACGACATGACGCCGTACAGGCCGACGGCGGCGAGCAACAAGGCCAGTCCGCCAAAAACGGCTAACAGGACGCCGGCGATACGTTGCGAGGAAGTGGAGCGGTCGAGTTGCTCTCGCATCGGGATGACCTCGAAAAGCGCCATCTCCGGATCCAGGGCGTGGACCTCGTGGAGTAGCAGTCGAGACATTGTTTGCGGGGGCAACGAGGTGCGAATATTCAGGGCCACTTGTGCAAAGAAGTTCTGGCGCAGAGGCACGTAAAAGAAGGGCTTGGGAGTTTCGAGAAAGTTCCGATAGTTGGAGAGCCTGGCGACGCCGACCACCCGCATCCAGCGGCCTTTCACTTGAAGACGCTTGCCAACCGGATCTTCGCCGCGCCAATACTGCTCAACCATGGGCTGATTCACAATGGCCACGAGCGCGGAAGTTTCATTGTCGGCTGGGGTGAACTCACGGCCGGAGATGAGCGGGATTCCGAGGGTGGCGAAATAGCCGGGGCTCACCTCGTTGTAGTCGGCGGTAGGCTGCTGGTCGGGGGGCGCCTGAAAACCCTCAACGGCGATCGGGGCGGAAGAATAGGAGCGATAACTGAAAGGCGTGATGCGTCCGTACGCGGCGGCTTCGACTCCAGGAAGCGCGCGGACACGAGCCATTAACTCGTCTTGAAAACTCTTCGCTTTCTGAGAATCGTAACCCGCGGCGAACAGATTGACTGCGGTGACCAACAGACGTTCGGTTGGGAACCCGGGGGTAGCGGTTCGGATGCTGTGCAGGTCGCGAATGACGAGGCCCGCTCCCACCAGCAGAATAAAACTCAGGGACACTTGCACGAGTACCAGGCTGGACCGGACCCAGGCCTTTCCGCGCGCGCCGACGACACTTGCCGCGCCGGCTTTCAACGCGGCGGCGAGATCGATCCTGCCACTCTGCATGGCCGGGACCAAGGTAAAGAGCAGGGTAGAGAGCAAGCCAACCCCGGCGCTCAAAGCGAACACGCGCCAATCGAGTGCACCCGCCAAATACATCGGCGTGCCGCGCCAAGGGATTAACCGCACCAAAAGGTTGCGGCTCCAGTACGCCATGATGAGCCCACCCGCCGCAGCAAACGTCGAGAGAATCAGACCTTCCATGAAGAGTTGCTTCAACAGGCGGCCGCGTCCCGCGCCCACGGCCATGCGTACTGTCATTTCCTGCCGGCGCGCGAAGGAGCGGACCAGCAACAGATTACCGACGTTGGCAGTGGCGATGAGAAGAACAAAAACGACGATGCCCAGAGCAATTCCAAGGGTAGGAGCCAGCGCGCCCGCGTTGTTGAATGGCGTTTCCCACAATGGATAGAGCTGGATGCCACGACCGCGATTGGTTTCCGGATAGGCGGCTTCCAGGCGATTGGCGAGGGCGGAAAGTTCCTGCTGCGCCTGCTGCCGGCTGACGCCCGGTTTGAGCCGAACGAACCCTTCAATCCAGCGGGCGCCCCGGTCGTCCAGTTTGTATCCATCGGTCTCAAGTGTTTCCTGCATGGACGCGGGCACCCAGAACTGGAACGCGTAGCCCACAAAGGTGCCATAGAAACCTTCCGGGGCGACGCCTACGATGGTGTGTCGTACGCCGTTCATCATCTGTGTCTTGCCGATGATTGCCGGATCTCCGCGGAAGCGATCCTGCCACATTCGATAGCTGATGACCGTGACAGCGTGAGCATTTCTTCCGGTGTTCTCAGACGGCTGGAACCCGCGTCCCAACATGGGGCGGATGCCGAGAGCGTCGAAGTAGTTTGCCGAGACGATACTGCCGGTGGCGCGCTCGGCTCGATCGCCGACGTTCAGAGTGGTTCCGACGATCTTCTCAGCGATGAAGGCGTCGATCAGCGTAGAGTTCTTCTGAAGATCGAGGAAGTCGGGCCACGACACGTCATCGTGGCCAGGCATGCCGCGAGAGGTGCTCACGACAGCCAGCAGGCGCTCCTGATGGACGACAAGCGGGAAAGGACGGAACAGGACTCCTTCGATCCAACTGAAGACGGCAGCATTCGCACCGATCCCCAGCGTCAGGCAGAGGATCGCCAGGATGGAAAACCCGGGACTGCGCCGGAGTATTCGGAAGCCGAAGCGGAGGTCCTGAAGAGCCGAATCGATCAGAGGTAATCCTCTCTGGTCGCGATAACGTTCCTTGGTCTGTTCGAGGCCACCGAGGTCGAGGAGGGCCCGGCGGCGCGCCTCTTCTTCGCTCATGCCCTGGCGGAGATTGCGTTCGATGCCCATTTCGAGGTGGGAACGAAGTTCTTCATCCAGATCGTCATCGAGACGCCGACGACGAAAGAGCGCGGTGAAGCGGCTGATGCCGACGGTGAAGACTTCGCGCATGGGCTAACTAGTTTTCAGAACCCGGTTGATCATCGCCGACATTCGATCCCAGCTTTCCGTTTCCTCGACCAGTTGCTTGTGCCCGGCGCGAGTGAGGGAATAGTACTTCGCCTTGCGGTTATTGTCCGAAACGCCCCACTTGGAATCGATCCAGCCACGTTGTTCGAGCCGCAGAAGCGCGGGATAGAGCGTTCCCTGGTTCAATTGCAACAGGTCATCGGAGACCTGCTGGATACGAAGCGCGATACCGAAGCCGTGCATGGGCCCCATCGAATGGAGGGTCTTCAGCACCAGCAAATCGAGTGTGCCCTGTAGGACTTCAGATCGAGAAGGCGGCATGCTCTCCTTTAGACGGTCAACAGAAGTGTAGCAGTTGTTCTGTGGACCGTCAACAGGAGACTGAAGGAGATCTGGGACAGACGCTGTCCCGGTCTCGGCACGTCTCCGTTCTTTTCGTTGCGGTTCAGGTTCAGGCGGGGATGCTTACTTTTGCGTGGGATTCGGTTGGGACTGGTTTGGTTTTCGCCGCTGCGCTGATTGAGTCGGAGACGACCCAACTGGCGCCGGCCAGCGCGATGCAGATCGCATTGCCGGCCCAATTGAAGTGGCTGTTTGGCTTGGCGAAGAGATTCGGAATCCAGACCAGCAACTCGAAGATCACGATCTCCGCGGTGAGGAGGCGTGCGGCAAGCGGCGCCATGATGCCGGTGAGGATGGCTATGGCGGCCCCGAAAAAGCCTATGGTGGTGGCATAAGCCCAGAACATCTTAGTCGGCGGCAGCCAACCCGGAATCCAGCCCAACAGGCCGGGCATGTCAATGATGTGGACGATGCCGAAGGAAATAGGGCAAATACCGAAGAGGAGAACGAAGAAGGGCCGGCGGCGCGCAACAGATGAACCGGCAGGCGAGAAGACCGCGTAGAGGACCAGGCCAGCGGCGACCAAGCCGAACTCCTCAAAGACATTCCCGATGGGGTCGTAATTGCCGAGATTCACAAGGGCCTTGGGCACCCAGATGAGCGTGAAAACAGAGTAGACAATCGTCAGGGTCAGAGCGCCGGCACGCGCGGTACGGGGCAAGAGGAGCGCGATTCCCCCGGCGAGCTCGATGATTGCGGTGAGATAGGCGAGCGGTACGCGCAGAGGCATGTTGGGGCCGACGTTCTGCCAGGTGGTGGCGAAGTCGCCGGAGAAAAGGCCCAGAAGGCCGAGAAAGATGGCGGCTAAGCTGTAGACGTAAAGCCCGAGATTTGACGCTATGCTGCGTTGTTTTGCCATCGAGTGCCGAGGATTTTAGTGTCTCCCGGCGAGGAGCGGTCGGCAATAGCCACTTTGCGCGATTTGAGAGAGACCAGTGCTGACCGCAGGAATGTCGCCACGCTTGGCTGGTGAATAGCTACGACGCCAATTGTCGCTGACGCGCAAAGTGTCGCATAACGGCCAAGCCGCCTGCGCCACGCCGGCCGCGGCTTTGCTCTGAAAACCCGCAGGCTGAATGCCTGTGCCACGACGGGAAGTGCGTGTTGCTCAACATCGGTTTTCATCATTGCGGGTGAGCAATCGGGCGCTCAAACTGAGATCTCTGCTGGAGGTCTTTCATCCGCTCGCTTAGAGTCACGGCTCCCAAGTTGGTTTTGCTTGCAACGGATTGCCGGGTCCCGGCAGTGAGGGAACAGAGGGCAGACGGATGCCGGTCGTGGGCGACCAGCGCGGACGTGGGCGTCCAGCCCCACCTCTTACCGCGGGTGAACGATTACGGTTCATCTCTAACGGTGCTGGATGTCGTCTCGGCTGGATAGTTGAAGAAGAGCTGATTGCCGTCGGGATCATCGACTACCAGGAGCCGGTAACCCCAAGAACCCTCTTTGACCGGAACGCCACTGGTTTCGAGTTCCGCGCGCAACGCATCCACGGCGGCGGTTGCCGTCTCGCGCGTGGCCGGCTCGACGTTCAGTGAAATGAATATCAGCCCCTTGCCAATCTTCTCCGGCCAGGTGTCGGCCAGGATTAGCGCGCAGCCCTGGCGGTCCACTTGTGCGACGTGCGCTGTGCCGTCCTTCTCATATCGCCAGGGGCTGGTGAAGCCGAGCCGGTCAACGTAAAAGCGGAGCGAGGCTTCGACGTCCGTGACGTGTAGGACGGGGCGGGCGAACCAGTCCGTCATCGGCTATATATCCTCGAGTGAAGACAATTTTTCCTGCGTCTTGAAATTGTACGCCCATCCAATTGAAGTCGCAGACTGGCGACGGTTGAAGATCAAATCAAGCCTTCTTCGATGGCATGTTTGGTTAGCTCGGCGGTTGAGCTTAACCCGAGCTTACGGGTGATATTTCCCCGATGAAAAGCGACGGTCTTGATCGAGATTTTGAGAAGGTAAGCCACTTCCTTGGCGGCCTTCCCCTCGGCGATGAGTTGCAGAATCTCACGCTCGCGTGTACTCAAGCGGACTGCCGTTGCCGCACGCGTAGGATCCGAGAACCGTTCGAGATGCCGGTTCGAAAGGCCGGGGCTTACGTAAATTCCGCCGCTCATCACGATTCCGATGGCATCCAGCAGTTCCTCACGCACCGCCGACTTCAATACATATCCCGTGGCGCCCGCGGAGAGCGCGGCATCCAGGTACGCGGGATTGACGTGCATCGTCACGAAAAGTAACTTCACATCCGGAGCACTCTTCCGGATCTGTATCGCTGCGTCAATGCCATTGAGCAACGGCATGGAGATATCCAGGATAATGAGTTCAGGCTTGAGGCGAAGAGCGGCGTCAACTAATGCCCTCCCGTCCGTCACGGTCCCGATGTTTTCCAGGTGCGGTTCAAGATACGCCTGGAGCCCTTCCAGGGTCATCGGATGGTCGTCGGCCAACAAGACCCGCGTCCGTTTCATAGGTTGGGGGAAGGCAGCGGACTCTTGAGAACAATCCGCGTGCCTCGACCCTGCTGAGAAGCGATGGTTAGCGTCGCATTTACTAACCGGGCACGTTCCTCCATGCCGACTAATCCGAGCCCGCCCCGCCCCTTGGCAGCCTCCTGGTCGAAGCCCGCGCCGTCGTCGGTAATTGTCAAAGTGATGGTCCGCTCCTCGAAGGTGAGCTTCACCGAGACGTGTTTGGCGCCAGCGTGCCTGGATATATTTTGCAGGCTCTCCTGCGCGACACGATAGACACAAGAGGCCACTTCACTCGGCACGGATCCCCGCAAAGCGGGGCCGGTGAATTTTAAGTTGATATCCGGGGCCCGATCGGAGAACTGCTTGCAGAGATCCTGCAGGGAAGCGGTCAGACCCAAGTCGTCAAGGATGGACGGATGCATCTCGTACGCGATATGACGGGTCTCTTCCGAGACTTTCACTACTTGGGTTTGCAGTCCCCTGAGCTTGCCTTCCAATTCCGCAGGGCCCCGATGATCGGCCGCAAGCCCACCAATCTCTATGGCCAGTGAGGCCAACTGTTGACAGACCTGATCGTGTAGTTCGCGGGACACCCTACGGCGCTCCTCTTCCTGTGCCGTAATGAGGCCGGCTGCCAGCGCCTCAATCTCCTGAGCGCGGACCTTCGCAAATTGCTCCAATTCCTTCCGCCGGCTGATGTCGCTGACGAAGGCGACCGCGAGTCTCGCGGGGGGACTCTGGCCAGGCAAGTGCGTGTCATGCCCGGCAGTGTCGATGAAACTCAGGCTGACTTCGACCGGGAACACCGTTCCATCTTTGTGCCTGCCGGCAAGTCCTGTTACGAGTCCCATCGGACGAAACCGCGGCTCGGCGAAATAGTTCCTGCTATGCACAGCGTGACGGCGCCGAAGTCCCTCCGGAATCAGCGTAGCTATCGAACGCCCCAACAGCTCATCCGCCCCATATCCGAACATCTCTCCAGCCATGCGGTTGAGGAGGACGATCTCGCCCTCCGGATTCACGGCGAGAATAGCCTGGGCGGCAGAATCGAGCAAAGCCCGGATGGTTTGCTCCCTGTCGCGGAGAGCCGCTTCGGCGCGTTTCGTCTCGGTCAGGTCGTGAATGATGTTGACCCGGGAGACCACCTTCCCCGCGTCGTTTCTGATCAGACTGACGTCGATTGACGCCGGGAACTGGCTGCCGTCCTTTCTCAACAGGCGGGACTCGAACGTCACGTGACGCACCCCGGAATCCGCCTTCCGCAGCTCTATGGCACGCCGCGCCACTTCATCCTCCGGGTAGAAGTGCGTGATCGGAAGTCCCGCCATTTCTTCTGGCGTGTAACCCAACATGCGGGCGGTGGCCGCGTTCACAGCATCGATTGTGTCCGTCTCGACATCCGCAAGGGAGATGCCCGATTCCGATTGCTCAAACGCTTGCTGCCACTGCTGGGCTGTCAGTTCCTCTTTCTTGCGCTCTGTGATGACGTCGAGAATCGATACAAAGAAGCCTTGCGCGGGGCTGTAGGCGGAGATGGAGAACCATTGACCAGCCCGGTCGACATAGACTTCCAGTTTTTCAGGCGCACCGGTTAAGGCGACCCGGCCGTAAAGTTCGAGGACCTCTTGCTCTACCTGTTGTCCGTCCGGAGAGACCTCCGACATCTTCTTACCTTCGATATTCTGAAGACGGGTTTGCGCAGTGAAGGCTTCATTTACAGACAAGTAAATGTAATCCCGCGGCTTGCCTTCCTCGAAAATCATCTGGCAATAGGCAAGGCCTTCGCTCATGTTCTGGAAAAGCGCCCGATACTCGATCTCGCGCCTTCGGGCCGCGGCGTGTGCCTGGACTTGCTGAGTACTGTTCTCGGCACTGATCAGGATGCCGCCGGTACGTTCTCCAGAGTCGCCCCATGGTGTAATGTGCCAGTTCAGCCAGCGTTCCTTGCCGTCCGATCCGACGTATCTATCCTCGTACCCGGAAAGTTCTTCTCCCGCCAGGCCGCGGCGATGAGCCTCTTTCCAGGCTTCGGGCAAGTCGGGAAAGCATTCGTACTGGTCCCGTCCGAGCACCCATTCCCGTGTCATACCGACGTCGTCCAGCCAGCGCCGGCTGACCTCAATGCATCGCATGCGGCGATCAAGCATGATGATGCCAATTGGCGCCCGCTCCACGAATGCGCGCAGGATTTGCATTGCCTGTTCGGGCGGCTGGCAGGGCGTGGCGCTGTCCTCCGGCGACTGACGGCCGATGCGTGCCAGATCTGCCGCGATGCCCCTCGGCGAGCGGACAAAATCGGCCGCTCCGGCCGTAATCGCACTCGACGGCATCTCAGACGACTGCGCGGTTTTCGGCGTCTGTGCAAAGGTCAACCCACCTGCAGCGCGGATCGCTTTCAACCCAGCCGTGCCATCCGATCCCGTGCCGGATAGTATTACGCCGATGGCGGAACGGCCCTGCTCCTTAGCCAGGGAGATTGAGAAGCTGTCCATTGGGTGTTGCGCCGTTAGGGCAGTGCCTCGTGGTGTCAGGCGTAAGGCTCCATGGCCAATGGTCATAGTCCTGTTCGGCGGGATGACGTAGACGTGATTTGGTTCCACCGCCATTCCGTCGGACACTTCGATGACGGGCATGCGGGTCACCTTGGACAGGAGCGCCGCCAGCGCGCTCTTACGGCTTGGGTCGAGGTGTTGGATCAGCACGAACGCCATCCCCGGTTTGGACGGCAGGGCTTGAAGCAGCGCACGGAACGCTGCCAGGCCCCCGGTCGAAGCGCCGACTGCCACGAGTCGAACCGAGGGTGTCCGAGGCTCGCCCCGACCGGCGTCTATCGCACTCTCTTCCGGCGGGATTTCCCGGCTGGCCGCACGCTTCTTGCTCGATCGCGCCGCCACCCGTCCTTTAGACATCAGCAGCTCCTTTGAGAGCCGACTGCAAACATACCATCCCGGCAACGAGCGGGACCGACAGATCGTAATGGCGGGCGGCGATAGGCGAGAGCAGAGCTTCGCGTCGTAGAAGGAATTGTTCACGTCGAAGGAGTTATGAAGCATCCCTCCCGGCTCGACTTTCTAAGTGAACGGGGCTGGTGACGTTGGGTCCGTATGTGATGATAAGTGGAGCGCGATGGAGCCTTGTCGGATAGTTATTGGTCCGATGACTGGCGCGACCGCAAAGTACCCCGCCATGTGGACCGACGGACATCCGACCGACAATGAACTATTCGAATATCACTTTGACTGCTTATCGGGCACTGCACTAAGCGAGATAGAAGAGCACATTCTTTGTTGCCCCTCATGCGTTGATGTTCTTGAGAACATTCAAAGAGAGCACCTTTCGCTGAATGCCCTCGAGCAGTTCATATTACATGGCCCGATGTCGCCCGAAGGATTAGGGGTAGAACTCCACCTACGAACCTGCAACCCCTGCCGGCGAATTGAGGAACGTGTTCGAGCGGACATTCGGGACATTGTTTCGTCTTTTGTTCCCTAGAAGTGGAACTAGCCTCTCGGACTTTCATTGGTAATGTCGCGCCCAATGAGTTAGTAGTTATTACAGGATCTTGTAGTTTTTACTCAAGAGCATCCTGTGTGGCCAGTCTTTCGAACTCCTCGGTGCTTGTTATTTATCTGACGCCTGTTATATGACACCCGCTTTTTCCAGCGAAAAGCCCGTTCGCGTGAGCGCGCCTCAGCTTGTGGCCGCCGAACCGCATCGACCGGAAGGTGATGCTCCCATCGATTGGTGTTCGCTTGTTCAACGCCTCCAGTTGGGCGGGGAACAGGCGATGGAAGAACTCAATTGCTTATTCGGGCGCGGAGTCCGGTATTTGCTTCGCCGCCATTTGCAGCGGAGCGACGTCGAGGACGAGGTGTGCGACACCTTCTCGATGGTGATCCGCTCAATTCGCAAGGGAGAGGTGCTCGAAGCGCATCGGCTGGCGAATCACATTCTGACTCTGGCACGGCGTCGGATGGCGGTTTCACGAACGGACCGAGAAATACGCGAACGCCCCGCTGTCAGGGCGCTGTCCCCCAGAGACGGCGGTAGCGCGAAGGCAGCCCGACAAATGCTTGCCGGCCTCACGCCCAGTGATCGAGAGATCCTTGAGCGATTCTATGTTAGGGCGCAGGCCCCTGAGCAGATTTGTGCCGAGCTATCGATCACATCTGAAGAACTGCAGTTGCTGAAGTCCAGGGCAAAATCGACGTTCTTAGGGCTGATGGGTGCGTTGCGGGGTGAGCAGGATAGGGACCGGGAAGCACAAGAAGGCTTGGGGCCTGACGGAATCGACGAGGCGCTGAGACGGGCCGCCGAGGCGGGCTGACGGTCTCCAGAGACCCACTGTAGAGTCATTTGGGATGCTCGACATTCCGGGCATCCCAGCGTGATCGACGTTGCTGAAGAAAGCGATAAACCGCTCGTTGGCCACGGCGACGGGCTTCAGCGAAGAAATGCGGAGATGTGCGCGCGCCTTGGGACGCAGACTCGGCGCCTGTCCCCGGTTGGCATCGGTTAGGCTGTGGATCCGAGGCTTTTGAGTGCGCTCCCCCGACGGTCGCGGCTCCGTTTCAGAGTTCGCTCCTTAAGCCAGCGTCGCGGGATCCCGAGCAACTGAAACGGGTGAAACGTCGGCTGTATTCGCTTCGAATGAGGTCCGTCCCCGGTCGGCTTGTGCTTCTTAAGCCTTGTGCTGCTCGGCGATCTTTGCTACCGCAATCGACATCGCCGCTGCGCCCAGCGTCTTGAATAGATCGGGGTGCGCCGAATAAGCCTGACCGAGTTTGTCGACGATCGAGGGATCGGCCTGATGAACCTTTGCGGCCAGCTCCTGCACGGCTTGCGGCGAAATGTTCGCCGCCTGCTCAGGCGTCACCGACGAGGCGCCGCCGCCCAGCAGCGAAGCCAAGCCACCGCCGCTTCCACCGAGTTGTGAGAGCACAGCGGGTCCGGCTGTCGCCAGCAGCGAGTTGATCATGGTGGATTTCTGATCGCCGTTGCCATTGGTGAATAGCTGGGTGGCCATTTGCGCGAACTGGCCGGTACCGCCGCTACCCAGCGCGGAAGCGATGCCCGCCGCCAGCGACGACTGCGGCGCTGCCTGCGCGACCTGATCGAAATGCTCGTGCGGGGCGGCGTTGCCGGAAGAGATCTTCTGCAGAAGATCGCCCAAGCCCCCCATGGAAGATAGAAAACTCATGATGCTTTTCCTTTCTGATTAGTCTTTCGGTGGGATGTTGAGGACATCGCCCGGATGGATGATACTTTTGTCGTCCACCAGTTTGCCAGGATTGGCGGCGATGATCTTCGGGTATAAATTCCCCGCGCCGTAAAAGTGCGACGCGATTTTCCAAAGCGAATCGCCTGCGACCACCGTATACGTCTGGCTGGCGGGAGCAGACGGAGCGGGCTGCGGCAGGCTCGAATCGACGGTCAGGTTGCAGGTCAGGTCGCTATAGCTCGCGTCCACCGCCTTGATCTGACTCCAGACCTGATTCTTGATGTCTTCGGACGGGGCAGCGCCCTCAATGTAGAGCTTGTCGTCTTGCAGGTGGAGGTGCGAGAGCACGACCCCTTGTTTCTTAATGAGTTGCAGAACGGAATCGTACTTCTGCTTTAATTCGTCTAAACTTGGCATTTTTCCTCCGTGAGGTCCTCCCCAGCATACTTAGCGGGTATTGCTGGAATGTGACTCTGACACAGGATACGCCAATACGGCGAGTTCCGTGGATGAATAATCGCCTCCCTGGACCAAGGGCCAGGAAGAACAAATCATACTAAAATCGCAGTCTGCCCGGTTTCGTCAAGAGCTTTGCCCCTGTGCGCCGGGTTGCGAAGGGGCCTTAGCGGGGATAGGCTTGCCCCACAGGCGAAAGCCTCCCTCAAAGGCGTTGGCGTTATTTCCCGCCAGGCAGCCGGGAGGCAGCTCTTTGAGGAGCTTCAGATTGCCTCCTCCCAGCACCACATAACCGGCTTCCAGCGCGTGCCTCAGTTGGTCGACAATCTCGAAGACCAACTTGCGCCACTTTTTCCTGCCGTATTTCTCCAGACCGCGTTTGCCGACGAAGTCCTCGTAGGTGAGGCCATCCTTGTAGGGCATATGGGCGAGTTCGAGAGGTTGAAGCTGTCCTTCCACAATCATGGCCGAGCCCAAGCCCGTTCCCAGCCCCAGAAACAGCATCCGTCCGCCCTCGTAGCTACCCAGCGCTTGCATGGCGGCGTCGTTAATGACGCGTACCGGATGTCCCAACGCCTTGGCGTAATCAAAGCGAACCCAACCCTTCGCGAGGTTTGCCGGATCGAGCAACGGGCGGCCATCCACGACCACTCCCGGGTAACCAATGGCGATCTTTTCATAGGTCCATCCAGTGGTCGCCGCTTTCACGGCGTCTACCATGGCTTGCGGCGTCATGGCCGGCCCGGATGGGATTTTGGTGGGCGCCGTATGGCCGGTGGCAAGCAGCTTGATGTTTGTGCCGCCGACGTCGATCACCAGCACGCTGCTTGTCTTGTGGGCAGGCGATTTCGATCCTCTTGCTGTCTTGGCCCGCTTCGAGGCGGTTTTCTTTGTGTCTGTCATTTCTCCCTTACCTGGTCGTCCGTGAGGTGGAACGAACCTAGAGGATATGCTATTCGATCAGCCGGAGTTCTTCCAAGCCCGTCCGTCGCGGGTCATGAGTTCGTCGGCATCCGCCGGTCCCCAGGATCCGGCCGAGTAATTGGGGAAGTGCCGATCGGGAAGGGCTCTCCAGACATCCAACACCGGCTGAATGACGCGCCAGCCGGCTTCCACCATGTCGGCGCGTTGGAAGAGCGTGGCGTCGCCGACCATGCAGTCGTGTAGTAATCGTTCATACCCGGTAGCCATCGAGTTACCGAAATATCTTACGTAATCGAAGTCCATGTCCACCAGGCCGATGTCCATGATGGGGCCGGGGACCTTGGCGCCGAATTGCAGCGAGATGCCTTCCTCGGGCTGAATGTGGATCATGAGTTTGTTAGCCTCCAGATCCCGCACCGGGGTATCGCGGAACAGGACGAACGGAGTACGGCGGAAGTAGATGGCGATCTGGGTCACCCGGTTTGCCAGCCGCTTGCCGGTGCGCAGATAGAAGGGCACGCCCGCCCAGCGCCAGTTATCGATCTCCAACTTGAGGGCAACGTAGGTTTCGGTGTTTGAGTTCGGCGCCACCTTCGGCTCCTCGCGATAGCCGATTCTGGTCTGACCGCCTACGGCGCCGGCTGCGTATTGGCCGCGCACCATCCTGGTAAGCACTTCCTCCGGATAGGGAGGCTGAATGGCTTGCAGCACTTCCGCCTGCTTGCCGCGAACGGCATCGGCATCGAACGATACGGGCGGCTCCATCGCGGTGAGTGTCAGCAACTGAAACAGATGATTGGGCACCATGTCGCGCAGCGCGCCGGAGGTCTCGTAATAAGCGCCACGGTGTTCGACGCCCACCGTTTCGGCCGCAGTGATTTGCACATGGTCGATATAGGCTCGGTTCCAGATGGGCTCGAAGATGCTGTTTGCGAATCGAAACACTAAGAGGTTCTGCACAGTCTCTTTGCCAAGGTAGTGGTCGATGCGGTAAATCTGCGACTCGTCAAGCACCTCCTTAATCTCGTGATTCAGTTCTTTGGCGGACTCCAGATCGTGGCCGAACGGCTTCTCGATGATGACGCGACTCCATCTAGTTTGCTCCGGCTTGGTGAGACAGCAGCGGCCCAGCTGGCGGATGATCGGGGCAAAGAAAGTGGGGGAGACGGCGAGGTAGAAAAACCGGTTGCCGTGGGTCGAGTGTTCGCCTTCGACATGGCTGACTTGTGCGCTGAGCCGGTCGAAGGCGGCCGGGTCCTGGAAGTCGCCCTGCACGTAGAACGTTCGCTCCATGAACCAGTCCCATAGCTTTGGCTCTACCGGATTGATTTGGAACTCATGCATCCCGTCACTCAATTGCTGGCGGTAGGCATCGGTGGTTAGGTTGTCGAAGGCGAAGGCGATGATGGCGAACTGCGATGGGAGCAGATTCGATTTGGCGAGGTTGCAGAGCGCAGGGACCAGCTTACGTTTGGTCAGGTCGCCGGTGGCGCCGAAGATCACCATCACACAGGGATCGGGAACTAGATTCTTGACAGGTTTGACTGGATTCATGACGGTTTATTCGCTTCGTGGGAACTGTTCTGCATTGTATGTTGTCATCGATCGCAGACACTGGTTAAGGCCGTTAAACCGGCACCCGCTGTTTACTCTTGAGCCACTGGTGAAGAACGAACAATAGCACCAACACTGGGATGAACGCCCACTGCGGCCAGTGTGCCAGGAAGCGAGGTTCGCCGGGCGCGGCGATCAGTTTTCCCGAAACCTGCGAGACTCGGTCCTGCCGATGAACAAGCACGTCGAACGTCCACTCGCCAGGAATGGAGAGGTTGAGCGAAGCCGCGTAGAGCAGCTTGTTTTGCGCGTTGTCGTGGGTGGCCGCCTTCGACACGACGATGCCGTCGCGGTTTTGCGCGCGGACCTCGACGTCCGCATCCAGGACGGGGTCCAGTGCGGCGGCGTGCTGAACGAGAACGCTGAAGTCTACGTTTCCCGCCCGCAGCACCGCCGGCGAGGTAAAGACCGAGAGCAGGAGTGGTCCGGAAGCCTGTCGGACCTGCAGTGTCCCGCCGTCGGCGGCCAGCAAGCCAGCGAGCGCGCCTAGGAGCATGAGTATCCGGGCGGCCCGCGAGATCAACGGATGCCTCCCTTGCGATCCCAGGCGGCGCTTGCGAAGTGGCTGGCGCCGGCACCGCGCATCTGCATGGGCTCGAAGAGAATCCAGATTCCGCAGGCATAGAGCGATAGCGCCAACACCATCCATGGCACGCCGATCCGCCAGGCAGGCAAGCGTCGGTTGGCAATACGGAGGGCGGTTCGCCAACAAACATAAAGGGACCCGAGCAGGCCCACGCCGAGCACGATCATCTGCAGCGACAGCAAACCATCCGGGGTGGGCGACGGCATCATTTGATGGAACGCGGCTCCGACAGCCTGACCGTGATCTTCCAGGAACCGCTGGAGAGCCGAGAAAGGGCTCTTCTCCGTAAGTAGATGGAAAAGGACATGTGCCAGCCACATGGCAAATCCGAGCGGCACGAGGGCAAATGAGAAACTGCTGACAAGGCGCTTCCAGGCCGTGCCGCGATCCATGCCTACCGAGGCGCCGGAAAATAAGCCGCCGATGCCGATCCAAAGGGCGACGCCTCCAAATAGTAGCGCGTAGTACGCGACGACAACCGGAAGCCGCGAAGCCAGTTCCAGCCGAACCTGGCAGTCGCGCATCCACAGCATTACCGGTTCTGTCATGCCCGCGGCATTCGCAAAGCCGCCCAGTGTCACCACCAGGGCCAGCATCGCCAGGTCGAATCGCTTCGACAACCGTCCAACGGATGAGCGTTGCGCATCGACAAACAAGGTGGCGGTTGGCAAAACCGGTAGAATGCCGACGTTGTCATGCGGGCAGGCGTACACACAATCGAGGCAGAAGGTGCAATCGAGATTGCCGACTTTCCTGGGCTGGAAGAGGTACAGTTCGCAGCCGCGCTGCTGCTTATTGCCGCGAATGCAGTCGTAGGTCTTGCAGCTCTTGCAAACGCGGGCTTCGCGCACTTTCACCTCCAGCGGCGAGACCAGCGACTGGATAAAGTTGAACTGTCCGATGGGGCAAATGTACTTGCAGAAACTGGCTTCCTTAAAGAAGGCATCCACCGCGAAGGCAGCGGCGAAGTACCCCACGATGATCCAGGCGGTCCAGGAGGGACGGTCCCAGAGGCTGAAGGCCTCGTAGGCGATCAGGTACGCCACCAGGAGAGCAGCGGCCAACCATTTCGATCGCAAGAAATGCGGCCAACGGTGCTTCGCCGGGAACATGCGTTTAGCCAACTCACGCGGAAGCATGAACGGGCAGACCATGCAGAAAACGTTGCCGGCGGCGAGCAGGCCGATCATCAGAAGCCCGCGCCAGTGGATCCACGGCGTTACGCCGGCCAAGTTCACCGAACTTACCTGCGGCCCGAAGAAGCCATCCCAAACCACGGTTGCCGCTATTACCAGCATCACGAACTGCGCCATCCGGCGCGCGAATCGGTGACGTAACAAAGTGCCGACGAATGGCAGGCGGAGAAGGTCCCAGCGGGGCAGAGCCGGCTTCGCGGACGGCGGGCTCGCGACAAGGCCAGATCTACTGACCGATGCGGGCTGCCGCCGCCGTGGCGGCGCGAGTAAGTGCATTGCGATTACGACGGCCGGCAGAAGATACGCGAGCGATCCGGGCACCCACATGATGACGCCCGCTGTCACCTGGTCATCGGCCGGCGAAATTCCCCACAGCCGCGGACCTGTTTGGTAGGTGTGAAACAGCACACCGCCGGAGAACGCCAGAAAGGCGGAGAGACCCGTATTCACGAAGTCCGCCAGCAAGAGATAGGGAATCATCAAGGCCCGCGGCCATTGGCGGCGGCTGGGCCACACTTCGATTATGGGCCACCAAAACAACAGCGCTGTAGTCAAGAAGCAAGCATGCTCAAACTCATGCCAGCTGCGGTCACGCAGCCCCAGGTCGTAGAAACGAGGCAGGTGCCAGCCGATGACCATTCCGTTGAACAGCAGCCAGGCAACCACCGGGTGCACAAAAAATGCAGCCAGCTTTCTTAAGCCTGTCGAGTGAAGAAAGGGCCCGAAGGCGGCGCGTACAAACCGAGCCGGCACTGACCGCACCAACGGCAAAACCGGTTGGCCCAGCAACAGGAGCGGCGGCGCCACCATCAGCAGCAACAAGTGCTGGACCATGTGCACTTGGAGCAGCAGCGATGCAAAAGCATCCAGCGGGGATAGGATCGCGATTAAGAGCGCCGCGAGGCCGCCGAAGAAACACCACCAGCGGAAGGACGGATAACGATGGGGCTGCTCGCGATGGAGGACGCGCCAGCCGCGGTCATACAGCACGGCCAATACGAGCAGCGGAACCAGAATTCCCCAATCCAGCCGCCAGGACGCCAGTGCTGAAAGAGCCACCCAGTCCATCGTTTATCCCGATCGCCCGCTCAGACTTTCGCCACGTTTGCTGCCTGGTGAAATATGGCCGGATCTAATTGCGGCATTTCACCAATACGTTCCAGGGCAATATCCGGAGGCTGAAACTGGGCGTTGTTTTTCACATCGTGCGCGTAGTGCCCCTGGCGGACGAATACGGTTGTCAGCTTGCTGCCCCAGGTCTTCTTCATCGCATCCAGAATTCGCAGCTTGTCGTCAATCATGACGTAATGATCGGCAGGATAGGCCAGTTCGACATCGGCTAACATCTGCTCCTTGTGGATGTAGATCAGCACCTTCTTGTCGAAGGCCTCATACAGCCCGGCGCCATATATTTTCCGGGGCTGGAAGACCACGTCGCCGTCGGAGAGGACTACTGCCTCGCCTAGTTGTTGTGCGAATTGCACCGCATCCAGCGAGCCGGGGAACAAACGATTGGCAAATGGATAGTTGATCAAGAAATAGGAAACCTCCAGTAGTTGGTAGTCGCTGAGGTGTTCGACCCGGTAGCGTTGGAGCGCCCCCAGGTAGTCGGCGTATCCCAGCTCACTGCGCAGTTGCTCGAAGATCTCCCAATAGCGCTTTGATTTCTCGGGTCCCACGACTCTTTCAAGGTGACGGCGCAAGTCGGCTGTGACGTGGTCATGATCCATCAGCGTGTTATCGACGTCAAAGAGAAAGACGAGTGAAGAAGCGGCCATATTGCTTTCGTCCTTTCCAGTGGCGGGATGCCGGTTCCGCCAGTGTGATGTGATACGGCTATTAGCAGCGGGGTTTCATGCGTGCCGTACTGATTGTCCTATAGTCGGCGCCAAAACTGCTGGTTTCGGTAGAGAAACCCCAGGTGCAGAATTGAGGCCGAACGAACTATGAATAGGCAGTTCATGATTGACCGTGTGCGGAGTCACCGGGAGCCCTGGGACATGGTGATCGTGGGTGGAGGCGCAACCGGCGCCGGCGTTGCGGTGGATGCGGCCTCGCGCGGGTATGATGTCCTGCTGCTTGAGCAAGCTGATTTCGGCAAAGGCACATCCAGCCGCAGCACAAAACTTGTTCACGGCGGTGTGCGGTATCTGGAGCAGGGAAATATCTCATTGGTCATGGAGGCGCTGAAAGAGCGTGGGCTACTGCTGCAGAACGCGCCGCACCTGGTGAGCAACCTGGGGTTCGTGGTTCCCAACTACGACTGGTGGGAAGCGCCCTTTTACGGGATCGGGCTCAAGATGTATAACCTACTGGCGGGGAAGTATGGTTTCGGCTCGTCGGAGATCCTCTCTCGCGACGAGACGCTCGAGCGCCTACCGAATATTAAAACCGAAGGGCTGCGCGGTGGGGTGGTGTATTTCGACGGCCAGTTTGACGATTCCCGCCTGCTCATCAACCTGGTGACGACCGCGGCAGAACAGGGGGCCACGCTGCTCAATTACACGCGCGTCATGGGCCTGACGAAGGATGCGGAAGGCGTGGTGAACGGTGCGGTCGCGGTGGAATCGGAATCGGGCGAGGAGATTACGGTTCAGGCGCGCGTTGTTGTAAATGCCACCGGCGCATTTACGGACGACATCCGGCGCCAGGGGGATGCATCCGTTAAGCCGATGATTGCCCCCAGCCAAGGTGTCCATCTGGTCTTCGATCGGGCGTTCCTGCCGGGAGATACGGCCATCATGGTGCCGCACACTTCCGACGGCCGGGTGATGTTCGCGATACCGTGGCACGGCCACACGCTGGTTGGAACCACCGATACACCGATCCCAGGGCCGGTTCTCGAACCGATTGCGCAGGCACAGGAGATCGAATTCATCCTCAATACAGCTGCACTCTATCTGGCTAAAGCGCCGACTCGCGACGATGTACTCAGCGTTTTTGCCGGAATCCGGCCGCTGGTGAAATCCGGCAATAGCGGGAATACAGCGGCATTATCACGCGACCATACCATTCACATCGATGGCAACGGCCTTCTGACGATCACCGGGGGAAAATGGACCACCTATCGCCACATGGCGGAAGATTGCGTGAACCAAGCTGCCATGCTCGCCCGATTGCCGGATGTGGATTGTGTGACGAAACACCTGAATGTGCACGGTTTCCATCCGCAAGCGAGTAAGTTTGGGGAACTGGGCGTTTATGGATCCGACGCACTCGCCATCCAGCAACTTATCTTGGAGGATTCGCGCAATGCCGAACAACTTCATGCCAAACTTCCATACACTGCTGCCGAGGTGGTCTGGGCAGTGCGTGAAGAAATGGCGCGCACGGTGGATGACGTGCTAGCCCGGCGGACGCGCGCGCTGTTCCTTAACGCGCGAGCCGCACGGCAGATGGCTCCCGCCGTTGCGCGGATCATGGCGCGGGAACTGGGCCGCGACGAAGCGTGGCAAGCTGCTCAATTGAGAGCTTTTGAGACTATTTCTGCGCACTACGTCCTGCATGCATAGTGGAGAGTGTTGTAACTAACGGGCCGGTGACAACGGGCCTGCAGGATGCCATCCCGCTCACACTAATTGAACCGTATTAGCCGATTGCGGCGAATCGGGCAAATAGATGGAACGTTAGACTGAGTTGCCTAATCACACTAATAGGCGTACTTATATGAAACGTTCTATTGTGTTTGGCTCGGCGGCACTGGCCGCGGTGATCTCGCTTGTAAACCTGCCGGTGCGCGCAGCTGCGTCGGAGAATACGGACGAGCGCGCTACGGCCCAAATGATTGTCACTGTGCAGTCGAAGCATCACGACCAGCCTGCTCCGAACGTTGAAAAGCAAGATATAGCGGTGTACGAAAATGGGCACAGAGCCAACGTGGTTTCGTTGTCAGCCCTCAAAGGACAGGACGCGGCGATGCAACTATTCGTTGTGCTAGATAGCTCATCACGGATCAACGCTATCGGAACGCACATTGGCGAACTCCAGAGTTTTATGCGATCCCTTCCTCCGACGGCTAGCGTTGCCGTTGGCTACATGACGAACGGGCGAGTTCAGGTGGCCGAGAGCTTTACGACCGACCACGAGGCCGCTGCCAAAGCAGTGAGCTTGCCGGGTGGTTCGGTGGGTTCGAACGCCAGCCCTTACTTCGCTTTAACTGACTTGGCAAAACACTGGCCGGCAGCTCCCGATGCCAATGAGCGCCGCGTTGTTCTGTGGCTAACTGATGGCGTAGACCCGTACGACACGAGCACAGACATGTCGAATGATATTTACCTGCAGGCTTCTGTTGCGGATGCACAGCGTGCGGGCATTCAAGTGTCCTCTATTTACTTATCGGGCAAGGGTGGCATGGATCGTACGATTTATGGCGTCAACCAGGGTCAGAGTAAGTTGGGTATTGTCGCTGAACAAACGGGAGGAGTTGCTTACAATCAGGGCTTCACCACGCCGGTTTCATTGATACCGTATTTGGACGAATTCAAGCAACAGCTGGACAATCAGTACCGCGTCGTGTTTGAATCCACGAACGACGGGACAAAAGCCGCGCTGGAAGACGTTCGGGTGAAGACCGAACTCGGTGGCGTCAAATTGAGTTCGCCTGCCAGGGTTTACGTGAGGCCGGTGTCGTTCAAAGCCGACTAAGGTCTGCGGCCATCCGAAGAGCTCTGCTGCATTTCGTTACTTTCGGCACCGCTCCCTTACGAGCGTGTGTGGAAACCACGGCAACTTCGCTTCATAGTCAGGCCTTGCTGACGCGCGGTCAGAAGTAGCTAAAATGCCGGAGTTTTGATGAGAATCCGCTCGCTCACGCGCGCGGTTCAGTGCTGAAGTTTTCACGTAGACTCTTACGGTAGCGGCTCCGAACCTCACCGGGTCTGTTTGTCTTCGCGAGACCGCTGAGGTTTGGGTCTGACGCCGTAGGACTCTACCAGATCGTCGAATTCCACAATTCCCTTGAGCCAGCGCACATTGGCCCGGTCCACGACGGGCAGAGTGGTGCAATGATGAGCCGACATCCGCTCCAACGCGGTCGCCGGAGAATGGTCTTCGTGGACGTGCGGGAACATTTGTTCGTCCAGACTTTCCGCGATCCTCAGGTCCATCTTCACAAGCTCGATGATCGGCTTGTCCTCGGCGGTACTGGACTCCTCCAACACCAGGGTGTCCAGGAGAGTCAACACGTCCACCACAGGGACGATGCCCCAAAGAAGTTCGTCTTCACCCACAAAGTACAACCCGCCATCGACCAGTAGCGACAGATCGCGGATCTTGGTCTGCGGGGCGATCAATGGCGGACTGGGCCGCATCAAGTCGGCGACGGTCCGACGGGTGGGCTTCCGTGCCGCTTCGCCACTCGGCAGATGGATGCCATCCTGCTCTGCCAGGGCTTCATAGATCGCCTTAGGTTGCAGCCGCTTGGAAAGATAAAAACTGGTGAGATTCGCAATCATCAACGGGACCACGATGGAGTAATCTCGTGTCAACTCAAAGATCATAAAAACGCTGGTTAGGGGCGTGCGGATGATGCCAGCAAATGTGACGCCCGCTCCGACCAAGGCGTAAGCTCCCGCAGTGGAGGTGTATAAAGGGATCCACTGATGCAAGACACCACCAAACGCGGCGCCTAACATAGCGCCTATAAAAAGGCTGGGCCCGAAAATGCCGCCCGCGTTCCCGGTTGCGTAGCATCCAGCGGTGGCCACGAGTTTCAAGACCACAAGTAAAGCAACTGTCTTGAGGACGAAGTTTCCGCTCAAAACGTGGCCCACGAATTCATAGCCGACGCCGAGCACATCCGGGACAAATATCGCCAGCACGCCCACCAACAGACCTCCCAGCGCCGGCTGGAACCAGATGGTCCAGGCGGGAAGCCGGCGGCACTGGAGACGCCAGTAGAGTGTGAGTTTTGTAAATGCAACGGAAACCAGGCCACCCACGAGGCCGAGCAGGGCGTAGGCTGCGAACTCGCCCGGGTGTGTCAGATGATACGCGGGCACATGAAACAGCGGTTCGTCTCCGAGAAACAAGTGCAGCACTACCCAGGAGGTTGCGGCGCTGAGGACCACGGATCCGAGCAAGGGCGCGTGCAAATCGCCCATGATTTCTTCGAGCGAGAAGAGCACTGCGGCAATGGGTGTATTGAATGCGGCGGCCAACGCGGCGGCTGCTCCCACTGGCAGCAACTGTTTCAACCGTTCGGGTGAGAGATTGAGCCGCCGGCCAATCACCGATGCGATGCCGGCACCGATTTGCACGGAAGGTCCTTCGCGTCCCAGCGCTAAACCGCTTGCGAGCGAAACCGAAGAGCAAAGGAACTTACCGATGACAGTGCGCAGTTTTATTCGGCCGCCTTGTATAAACAGGGCCACCTTGGTTTGAGGGATGCCGCTGCCGCGCGCATCGGGGAAGAACCGCTTCAGCAAAAAGCCGGAGAACAAGGCGCCCACCACCGGGGTGACCAGGCGCCGCCAGGCCGCGCCGCCATGTGGATACATGCGCGACCCCAGGTTTTCGGTGACGAGGATGAAGGCGACGACAACGACGCCGACCAGCGCTCCGATCACCAGCGAGAGCACCAGAAAGAACTGGCCCTCACGTTGCCGCAGCCCTTGCGCCCATTGCGCGAAACGGTTCCAGGTGCGCTGGACGAACGGGATCGTATCGGTGCCAGATTGTAGTGGCGACTTTGTCATGTCAGGGTCGACAGTACCTTCTCATCAGAGCACAAGGCTACTCTGAGGAAATGCAGAGCGCGGCTCGTTTCGTGCAATCGAAGACTTCTCTCCAGCCACAGATCGGCATTGTGCTCGGCAGCGGGCTAGGCGCATTCGCGGAATCTCTTGAGGACGCTGTTCGGATTCCCTATTCGGAGATCCCAGGGTTTCCTGTTTCGACCGCGATCGGTCACAAGGGCGAGCTGGTCATCGGCACGCTGCCCGACGCACAGGGTCCCGAAATCGCCGTGGCAATCATGGCTGGGCGTTTCCATCTCTATGAAGGCTACACGGCGCAACAAACTGTTAGCGGGGTGCGCCTGTTTCATGCTTTCGGAATCGAGCGACTGGTGCTCACGAACGCGGCCGGCGGCATCAATTCCGCGTTTGCGGAAGGGGGGCTGGTGCTGATCACCGACCACATCAACCTGCAGGGAATGAATCCTCTGGTTGGCCCCAATGACGACTCGCTGGGGCCTCGGTTTCCAGATATGAGCGAAGTCTATTCAAAGCGGCTTCGCCGACTGGCAAAGGAGACGGCCGCTGCTGTGGGTTTTGAGCTGGGCGAGGGTGTTTATGCCGCGCTTTTAGGCCCGAGCTATGAAACACCGGCTGAAATCCGATACCTCCGGACGATTGGGGCTGACTTAGTCGGTATGTCGACCGCTGCCGAAGCGATCGTCGCCAATTATCTCGGGCTGGAGGTTCTGGGAGTATCCTGTGTTACTAATATTGCCGCAGGACTTACGCCCAACAGGCTATCGCAGGACGAGGTCATTAAGGTGGGCAACCGCGTCGCGGCCCAATTTCAGGAATTCCTGCGCAATTTGTTGCCGAAGCTGCTGTAATGGCGGTTAGTGCACCTTCACTTTCTAGCTGTTCCTTACGACTCTGGCCGGAAGCAGGAGCGCATGGGGCGAGGGCCGTCCGCGTTGCTTGGGGCCGGCCTGCGTGAAATCGTCTCGGCTGAAGGCCTCGAGGAGACCTGCGAAATTCTGGAATGCCGCGATGAGCACATGGCCGAGATTCGCAGCACGTTCACGCTCGCCAGCCAAATCTCGGAACGCGTTTCAGGGGTTCATGCGGTGGGCGGCATGGCGGTTGTTTTGAGCGGTAATTGCAATGGCGCACTGGGAACCATCGCCGGACTCGGCACATCGTCGACTGCGGTCTTGTGGTTCGATGCGCATGGTGAGTTTGAAACCCCGGAAACGACGCGTAGCGGGTTCCTGGATGGCATGGGACTGGCAATCGGTACGGGAGCCTGCTGGCGCAATTTGTCGGAGCAGATTGTTCAATTCAGCCCGATTCCGCCGGAGCACATCACCCTGGTCGGCGTGCGGAAACTGGGAGCCGAAGAAGAAAGAAACCTGGGCGGGTCCGGGATCCACGTCATACCGGCCGAGCCGGTGCGGCAACAGACTCACCTAGCCGCTGTGGAGGCAGCCCTCGAAGCGGCACGGCACTGCACTTCGCTGTACATCCATTTTGATCTCGATGTGTTGGATGCCGGCATTGCGTCGTGGAACAGCTGGACGTCGGCCGGCGGCTTGAACGTGGAGCAGATCACGCGCATTGTTCGCGAGTTTGGCTCACGCCTGCCCATCGGCGCCATCGGTTTCGCTTCCTACGAGCCGGGGGCCGACAGTGACGAAGAAGGGGCGAAGGCGGCGGGGAAACTGCTCCTAGCCTGCGTAGAAGCGTTGAAGGCTAGAGTGGCATCGAGGGAGGGTCGAACGGGTGCGGCCGCGGCATCTTCCGGCCATGCTATACTTTCAGAGTAGTTCCGCTACAGTTACATCTCTGTAGAAGCGAGTGCAGGTCTGCGTCTCGCATTACCCGGAAGCTCAGGAATCCATATGCCCAAGTTAAAGACCCATAAAGGTGCGTCTAAACGGTTCAAGAAGACGGGAACCGGCAAGATCACCCGCGGACATGCTAAAGCGCGTCACATCTTGACCTCCAAGACTCGCTCGCGGAAGCGCAAGCTGCGCCAAACGGTAGTTGCGGATTCGACCGACCAAGCCAAGCTGCGGTCGATGCTTCCCTATTAGGGATCGCGGAACAGCAATTTCGGAGCAGGTCCAGCGCGCCGCACGTGCCTGTCACCTCTCCCAGCCGCCGGGCAACCGGCGATCACTCAAATAAGGAGAAAACGTGCCTAGAGTAAAAAGAGGAACCAGCCGGCGAGATTATCGCCACAAGACCCTACGCCTGGCGAAGGGCTACTTTCTAACCAAGTCAAAGCTGAACCGATCTGCCCAGGAAGCCGTCGAAAAGGCGCTCCGTTACGGTTACGTCGGCCGCCGTCTCAAGAAGCGTAACTTTCGCTCTCTTTGGATTGTGCGTATCAATGCGGCCTGCCGTAGTTCGCAGATCTCATACAGCAAGTTCATCAACGGTCTGAAGCGCGCGGGCATTGATCTGAACCGCAAGGTTCTGGCGGACATCGCCATCAACGATGCGACGGGCTTTCAAACGCTGGTGGAGAAGGCAAAAGCCGCCCATCAGGCGCAAGTGCAGTAGTCGAGTTTGAGAATTGCGGGCTAAACCCGCTTGTTTTTTGACAGTCAGGAACAGCATCGGCGCCAGTGCATCTGGCGCCTTCCGATTGGCATTTGTAAATCACTATGAGCACTGAAGTCGTAGAAGAAGGCGCCGACACTCTCGCCAGTCTGGAACATCGCATTGCACGAGTGCTGGAACTCCTTTCCGCATTGCGCACGGAGAACCAGTCGCTGAAGGAGCAGCTTGCCGCCGCACGACTGGAGCACGAGGAAGCGCTGCAACAGCTCAGCGGCAGGCACCAGGAATTGACGGTGGTTAAGCAGCAAGCCAAGAGTGCGGCGCAGGAACTGGACGAGCTTCGTCAGGAGCGCAAGCAAGTTAAGACTCGCATCGAAAAGCTGCTAGGCCAGATGGATCTGCTCACCGAAGTATAGGTGCTCGCGGACGGCCGAGTCTGTATGAGGACCGCAACAACTTCCGTGCTGGACTCTCACGACGTTCGCGACGTTGCTCATGTGCGCGGTTGCTCTGAAAATACCTGGTAGCGGACAGAAAGCCGAGATGAGTCTCGGCTCAGCAGGCTGAAGCCCGCGCCACGCCGGAAAAGGTCAAGAAGGTGCTTGGTGACGCGCCTTGCCAAGCGCTCCCTTCACGGTCGCGGTTGCTCTGAAAACACAGCTTGGAGGACGCGGGGACGGACAGCTCTGTCCACGCGCCACAGAGCTGTATGACGCTTCGTCTGCAACATCCTGGCTTGGGACAGAGAAGTCCGTCCCCTTGATGAAACGGGCGTGACTCCGGAAGGACTTCGACGTCCGTTTTCATCATTGCGGGTGAGCACTCCGGTGCTGATGCTGAGACCCGTGGATGGATCTTCCGGGCTGGTTGTTCTAACCTAGTGGTCAATGGACGCTGCCGAATCCCGTAAGCAGACTGTGCGCGTCACGATACTTAACCAGGTTTACACCGTGGCTACGACGGGTGACCCGGAAGAGACGATCCAGACCGCACAGGAGGTCGATGAACTCATGTCAACCATTGCGCGGCGTGGTGGCAACCTGGATGCCACCCGCACCGCTGTCCTGGCGTGCCTGCACCTTGCCGATAAGCTACGGGACTCTCAAGCGAAGCTGAACGCGCTGCGGGAGTCTGCCGACCAGCGCTCGCGAAGCCTGGCGACGCTTCTTCACCAACTCGACGCCGAGCTGGAATAGTTTTGCGCTTCTAAACAGTGGCGAGATCATCGCCATGATGACACTATGGCTAAATGCGTCCACACCGGCTGATTGCCGCTACTATCACCCTCGTATGCCTTAGCGGCAGCTGCTTTTCGCAGCAAGGGCAAGCGACGTTCTACAGTGTGCCTGCGGTGGACGCGCCCGAACTTGCCCGGCGGGGCTCCTATTCCGTGGGTGTCCGCACGGTCGACCTGGTCAACCCGCAGCAGGTTGACATTCTGAAGCTCGACCCTAAGACCGGCAAGGCCCCGCTGTACGATCGTCCGCTGAGAATCGAGATCTGGTACCCGGCGGTCATTCCAGCCGGCGCTGAAGAGCGAACCTACTATGAGGCCGCTATGCCGATTCCGCCGGCACCTGGAACCCCGTCGAAATTCATTACCGCCGGGAAGGCGCTGCGTGATGCGCAGCCCGTTTCCGGCAAAGCGTTTCCGCTGGTCGTTGTATCCCACGGCTACCCTGGCTCGCGGACGTTCCTTACGTACTTGACGGAGAACCTGGCGTCGAAAGGCTATGTGGTTGCCGCGATCGATCACACCGATTCCGTGTGGGGTGACATCAAGCCCTTCCCGAGCACCTTGTTTAACCGCTCCAGCGATCAGCTCTTCACCATACGCGCTTTGACAGAGCAGGCCTCTAAACCCGGCAACTTTCTGCACGGTTTGCTGGACGCCGAGAACGCTGCGATCATTGGTTACTCGATGGGCGGGTACGGAGCATTAGCCAGCGCCGGCGCCGGCTACAGCAAGAACTCCATCCTGTCCAAAGGACTTCCGGCCGAATACTCGGAAGGATTGCTGGCTGGTTCACCGAAGTTCGCGGCACGGACCCTCGCCAACCTGAAGGCCGTTGTAGCGATTTCCCCGTGGGGCGAGCAGCCGCCGTATAACAGTTGGGACTCAGCAGGGCTGGCGGGCATTCGTATCCCCTCCCTTTTCATTGTTGGCGACCAGGACGACATCTCCGGCTATGAACCGGGCGTCAAGCGCGCCTTCGAGGGCGCCGTCAACTCCGACCGGTGTCTGCTCGTTTTTGAAAACGCCCGCCACAATATTGGAGGGAATCCAGCGCCTCCGGAGGCGATGGGATCCTATGAGACGCGCGAATTCTTTGAGGAGCCGGTTTGGCGGCACGACCGCATCAACGCCATCAACGAGCACTTCATCACCGCGTTTCTTGACCTCTACCTGAAGGGTGACGAGTCGCGCCGAGCCTTTTTGCATCCGGCTGTCGAGAAATCGAACGATGGGAAGTGGCCGCTTAAGCCGGGTCAGAATGTGGGCGGGAACTTCAGCACGGGCGACGCCAAGGACGACCAGACGGTCTGGAAAGGTTTTCAGCGGCGCTGGGCGGTCGGGCTTGAAATGCACTGCGTGGCGGTCGCAAAGTAGCTGGTCAGCCGGCGAGGGGCCGTTGGCGAAGACGACCGTCTTCGCCGCCGATAGCGTCAAGCCCCTAGAAATACCTTGACACTGCTGGACGTCCAGGTAGCAACGCCGCATCCGAAGAAGTCGGTATCCTCGGTTCAGATGGGGCAACCAAGCGCAATGGCGGATGCGAGAATCGGCCAGTCGTCGGGATCGCGAGCGCCGAGCCTTCTCCGCGCCTCAACCTCGAAACCAACGTAGACGTCAGGGCTGACGAAGTCGACAAGAGCTGCCATCGTTCGCAGCAGAGCCAACGCGCTCGCAGGGTCGCCTCCGCGTTTTTTTCGAGGATGCGCCTAACCCGACTGCCCAGCACAGCCCGAATCAGGATGTTGGCATCGAGCACCAGCGCTCTATTTGCCACGTTTCTTCTCGCGGGCCGCTCGCTGGATCTCCTTATACTCGCCCATAATCTCGTCTTCAGAAGCACCCCGGGACGCGATCATCGCGTCAAGGTCTCTGGCTGCCGCACGCATGGCCTCGACCTCGGCCCTCCGGCTTCGCTTCTGGGCGGGGATGAAAAAGCCCAGCGTCTCGCCGTGGCGCGTTATCGCCAAAGGACGACCGCCTTCAAGATAGCCTGCCAGATTCTCTCGAAACTCGCGAATGCCGATCTTTTCTGTTTCCATATTGTGTACTCAATGTACATAATAGCATTCGGGTCCCCGGTTTTCCAGGGGCTAGTCGCTGGCCCCGTGCCCGACATTTACACTGGTTCTAATCATGTACGCGCCCACTGAGCGGACCCAACTGAAGCGCCTTCCCAAGCGGGCTTCCTATGATCAGGCCCAGATCCACGCCATTTTGGATGAGGGATTTCTGTGTCACGTCGGCTTTGTGCTTGAGGGGCAGCCGTATGTCATCCCCACTGGCTATGCCCGTTCCGGCGAGAAACTGTATATCCATGGCTCCGCGGCCAGCCGGATGCTCCGGACGCTGGCTCAGGGCATCGACGTGTGTGTCACCGTCACTCTTCTCGATGGGCTGGTCCTGGCGCGTTCGGCGTTTCATCATTCCATGAACTATCGCTCGGTTGTCGTGCTTGGCAAGGCCCAGCTGGTTACAGACCCGCAAGAAAAATGGGCGGCCCTGCGCTGCTTCACAAATCACGTCGTTGCCGGACGTTGGGAGGAAGTCCGGCAACCAACCGAGCTGGAAATGAAGGCCACGACGGTGCTGGTACTGCCGTTGAATGAGGTATCGGCGAAGATTCGGACCGGTCCGCCGATCGATGACGAAGAAGACTATTCCCTGCCGGTTTGGGCCGGCGTGGTCCCGTTGAAGCCCCAGTTCGGCGAGCCCCTTCCCGACAGCCGACTCGTCTCCGGTATCCAGGCTCCTCGAATTGTCCGTGGAGACGCTTGAACTGGCCGGAATATGAACATCCGCACTCGCTTCAGAATAGGCTTCGCCGCGGCTCTGCTAGCGGTTCTACCCGCCGGCGCCTCCGTTATAGGCGACGTACGGATGAAGCTCTCCGCGGGCGATCTCTCAAGCGCTGAAGCCATCGTGGAGGACTTCCATCGTACATCCGGCGACAACGCTGAATATGCTGCCGCGGTTTCCTGGCTTGCGAGAGGCGCGCTGATGCTGCACCAGCCGATGGCAGTCGAAAAGTATGTGGCCGAAACCAATCGTCTTACGGCTGGCCTGCTGAAGACCACGAAGCTCGAAGACGATTCGTTCCTTCAGGCAGCGGTTGGGGCCGCCATCGAAGTAGAAGCGCAGTCGCTTGCACAGCAGGGCAAGCGCGCGTCGGCGCTCGAGGTTCTCCAACAGGAGCAGGTCAAGCCCTACCCAATCGCGATCGAGAGCCGCATTCAGAAAAACGTCAACCTGCTTTCGTTGGTTGGCCAACCTGCGCCCGGGATTGGAGGAAAGCACCAAGGCCAGCCCGTGCTCCTGTTTCTGTGGGCGCACTGGTGCAGCGATTGCCGGGCTCAAGCGCCCACCATGGCGCGCATCAAGGCGGACTTCGCGGCCAAGGGACTACTCATCGTTGCGCCTACGCGACGCTACGGCTTCACACCCGACTCGGAAAAAGCAGCGGTCGAGCAGGAGAATCAACAAATCGAGAAAATCTGGCAGGAGGTTTATAGCGGTCTTGGCGATACACCGCATCCCATTGAAGAAACCACCATGGTCGACTATGGCGTGAGTTCCACCCCAACGCTAGTTTTGATCGATCGACATGGCATTGTTCGCCTTTATCAGCCGTACCGAATGAGCGAAGCCCGACTGCGCGACGAGATTAACGCCGTCTTGAAAATCGAATGAGCGCCGATTGTGGGGTGCTCCAGCTAGAGTGGAGGTTGTGAATCGCCTCAGTGCGGTATGAGCAAGAGCAAATCAGCAGCGATTGCAGGTGGTCTGGGTTTGTTCCTGACCATCTTGCTATGGTTCATTGTCCGCGCCGGCAATGCGGCCGACCCCGGCGGCGTGGTCAGCGGCGCCAGTCAAACCCCGGCTCACCAGAAGGCGTACTTCGAGGCGCAGTTGCAGAAGGACCCTGGCAACGCGCCGCTTCTAGTAAGGCTCGCCCAAGTAGAGCGATCTCTAGGCCAGAACGCGGAAGCGCGCCGGCATCTGGAACAGGCGATCGCAAGCGACCCGAATGCGATGGACGCACGGCTTGAGCTCAGTCTGGTTTGTTCGCAGACTGGAGATGTCGCGGAAGCGGTGAGGCAATACCAGGCTGTTTTGCGACAGGATCCTCATCAGGTGGATGCGCTTTATAACCTGGGGCTGATTGCGGCGAATGGCGGCGACCTCGAGGAGGCTCGGCAGTATTGGACGGCAGCCGCCCAGTACGGGTCGAATCGCGAGAGCGGGCGCTTGGCCGCTGCCAATCTCGCCAAAATAGGCGCGGCGCAGAATCCTCCCGGGCAGCCTGCTCAGTAGCCTTCAGACAAGTTAGAAGTGTCAGACGGCGATAATGGTGGGCGGCACCGGTTGCTACTTGAAATGCTCATCCGTCACTTGATTCGCCTTGCCCGCAACTGGCTACTCGTTTTGTGCGCCGCGATGGCGAGCTTGGTCTGCGCGCAGGGTTTGCCCAAGTCACTTCTACCGCCTGCGGTGGTACCTCAGACTCAACCGCCGCCGGCGCCGGTTGCCACCGTTCCTGCCGCGCCTCCCGACTTGACTATCCCGTTGCCGCAGATCGCGGACCGCGCCGAAGAACTCGATCGGCTGCTTCGGGAGATTTCCAAGGAACTGGCTTCCACAGCAAATATGCTCGAGTCGGACAAGCAAACTAGCACGCAAGGCGAGGAAATCAATGAAAGGTTGCAGGACACCGAAAGGCTGCTGGCTGGATCGCCAAACAACCTAGACCTTCAAGAGGAGGACCGATATTGGCGCGACCTGGGCCAGCAATACGCCGCCCAGCGCAAGCTTCTGGCGGCCCGCGCCGCCACTCTGCAAACGCAAATTCAATCGCTCGACACGCAACAGATACAGTGGCAGGCTACCTTGAATGCGATCGAAGAGAACCACGGCATCGAATCCGTTGTGGAGCGCATTAAGCAGAAGCTCGATGAGATGCGCAAGGTCCGCGCTCAAGCGCAAGAGCAACTGAATCTGGTACTGACTCTTCAGAACCAGATCTCCCAGCAGGACCAGCAAGTCTCCGGGGTGCTTGCCAGACTGGAGACTGCCGAAGAGAGCCTGCGCGGCCATCTGCTGGAAAGGGACGCCCATCCGCTTTGGGCCGCGCGGGAGCTGAGAGCGTTGGATCAGCCGATCGTCCCCGACTTTCAGCGCGGTGTCAATCGGGAGTTCTTCAGCGCAGGCGACTATGTGAAGGCGCATAAACTACGCCTGCTCGGCCTTCTGAGCATGTATCTTTTGGCGCTGCTGGCAGCAATAAGAGTCAAGCGTGCTGTCGACTCCGGAGCTTGGCCAGAGGTTCCCCCGGAAGCCGTCGCGCTCCTCGAACGGCCATTGGGCTTATCGCTTCTGGCGGCCCTACTCCTGACTATTGGCCGTGTTACTTCAGCGCCGGTGGGAGTCGGCTTCGTGGTGGTTTTGCTCTACACGATTCTCGTATTTCGCTTGCTCCCGCTTCTCATAGAGCCTGGTTTGTTGCCCTTTCTGCGGGCGCTGGCATTTTTTGCCGTGATGGAGGGTGTGCACGTGGCGACGCGATTGTCGCCAATGGCTAAACGCGAATTGTTCGCCGTGATTACGTTTGCTGCTCTCATCGTTTTTGGGTGGCTCTCTCGCCCGGCGAAAACCCGCGAACTGCGGATGTCCAAACGCAACCGCTTTCTGTTTATAGCCGTGACCCGGCTCGCGCTCTTACTGCTGGCCGCATCCCTTGCCGCCAACATCTTCGGCTTCATTGCTCTTTCCCAAATTCTGGGGATTAGCACGCTCCTCGGAGCCTTCATCGCGGTCGTACTTTATTGCACGGTACGCATTCTGGTTTTGCTTCTGGCCACGTTTCTGGCCAGCCCGTGGGCAGTTCCACGGCGCATGCCAAGCAGCACCGTCCTGCTCTGGGGCGAGCGTGTTTTGAACATTGGCGCAAGTGTGCTGTGGCTCGACTCGGTGCTGATTCTGTTTACGATCCACGCGGCCGCCGTTGATTTCGTGACACAAACGCTTGCCTACCCAATTGGCTTTGGGACCATCCACTTCACGCTGGGCGGTGTGCTCAGCCTCGTACTGGTCGTGTTTGTTGGCTATGGCCTGGCGGTGTTTCTCAGTTATGTGCTGCGTAGAGTGCTGTTGACCCGCTTCTCACTGCAGCGCGGCCTGCCGTACGCCGTCTCCAAGATCACCTACTACGTCCTCATCATCCTGGTATTCCTGGCTGCATTGGCGAACGCCGGAATCGAATTGAACAAGTTGACGGTGATCACCGGCGCCCTGGGTGTTGGCGTGGGCTTCGGCCTGCAAAATGTCGTTAACAACTTCGTCTCGGGTTTGATTCTGCTGTTTGAGCGGCCCATCCGGGTCGACGACACCGTGGAGGTGGGTGGATTGGCGGGAACGGTGCGGAGGATCGGGGCTCGCTCCAGCACCATCCAGACCTTTCAAGGCGCCGAAGTGATTGTGCCCAACAGCAACCTGATTTCGAACCAAGTCATCAATTGGACGTTGTCCTCGCCGTGGCGGCGTGTCGACATAGCGGTTGGTGTCGCCTATGGGACGGACCCTGAAGAAGTCATCAAGCGTCTGGTCGGAGTGGCGAGCGCCTTTCCCGGAGTGATGCGGTCTCCGGAACCGCTCGCCTTTTTCATGGGCTTTGGTGACAGTGCGCTGAACTTCGAGCTTCGCTTCTGGTCTGCTCGCCAGGATACATGGTTTCAACTCAAGAGCGATGTAGCAGTTGCTGTCGGCAAGGCGCTGGCGGAGGCCGGCATCGAGATTCCTTTCCCGCAACGAGACCTGCATGTTCGCAGCATCGATGCGGCTTCTAAAGAGGCGTTGTCTCCGCGTCTGGATAAGAGCGAGCCGATCGCCTAGCCATCCAAGCTATTTCATCGCGACGGGGTTGTTGCTACTTCGGGCAGAAAATAGAACATCAGGGCCAGGATCAGGTACACGGCAAGCAGCTGAACGCCTTCTAACCAGTTCGATTGTCCATCGGATGCCACCTCCCCGGCAATCACGACGGCCAGCGCAACGGCCACTACTTCGGCCGGTGAGAACACCAGGTCCATAGGATGGGGTCCGACGAAGTAGCTGAGGCCCACCAGGACCGGCGCAACAAACATCGCGATCTGGACGCTTGATCCCAGAGCGATCGAAAACGTCAGATCCATTCTGTTCTTCCGTGCCATCAATACCGCCGTGCTGTGTTCGGCCGCGTTGCCGACGATCGCGACGACGATCACTCCGACGAAGACGCTGGTCATGCCGAGGCTCGCTGCAGCACCCTCAACCGACCCGACCAGGATCTCGCTCATCCAGGCGATTAGCGCAGTCGCCGCGGCTAAGACCAGGAAGGACCGTTTCATTCCCCAAGTGGGTGAGTTGTCAGTGTCGTCTGCCGCCGTTTCGCCAGCGAAATAGCGCTTATGAGTGTGCAACGAGAACACGAGGCTCAACACATAGGTAACGGCCAGCACGATCGCGATCTCACGGCTGAGTCCCTGCTCTTTTGCATATCCGGCGGAGCCGGCCAGATAGTGAAAGATGGCCGGCGCGATGAGCGCAATCGATGCCAGCATCATCATGGTGGTCTGGCTGCTGATGGCGAGGGCGTTGAAGGTCTGAACCCGGTGGCGCAGACCTCCCGCCAAAATGGAGGCTCCTAATACCAGCAGAATATTGCCGAGAATGGAACCGGTTAGCGACGCCTTCACCACGCTGTCGAGACCTTTGCTGAGAGCGATGGAAGCGATGATCAGTTCGGCGGCATTCCCAAAGGTCGCATTGAGCAGGCCACCGATCCCTTCGCCTGCCTTATCGGCGATGTGTTCGGTAGCTTCCCCCAACCAGCCCGCGAGGGGGACGATCGCGATGCAGGAGGCGATGAAGATCCAACTCTGGTGCTGGGGCGCGAAAAACTCCAAGCCGACGGCGATGGGCACAAACACAAGCAGCCAGTTCAGCATCGTGTACAGGTTTAAAGGAGTCCTCTCGAAGATTCTCTATTGCGCCATCGCCTCAGCCGACCGAGTCGAGACTCTCATTGCCGGCTGAACGTGATCACCTCGCCATGAAAAGCCGAGACGAATCCCGGCTCGGCAGGCTAACAGCTTGCGCCACAGAAGCCTGCCCATCAGTTCGTACAAGTATGCCATTGGGACGGAATCGAGCGCGGGCGGGGACCTGGGAAACTAGGCGGTCAAGCGGGCCGCGTCAGGACGAGTGGCAGATTGGGCTCCGGAAGGACGAGATTGATTGTAGCAATGCCGGTACGTGCTGAAGAGTTTCTCGAAAACGCTGTCCCAGGAGAGGCCGCACGCATAGTGACGAGCCGCTTCCCGCATAGCGTGGTGCGTATCGAGATCTGTCAAAAGGCCCTTGACGCAGCGTTTGAAGCTGTTGAAATCGGAGGCTACGTAGCCGGTGACACCTGACTGGACCAGGAATTTGGGGCCGCCCTCGGAGGTCACAACGGCGGGCACACCGGAGGCCATAGCCTCGAGGATGACGTTGCCAAAGGTATCGGTGGTGGACGGGAAAACAAAGAGGTCCATGTTTGCGAATTCCTGGGCCAATTCCTCTCCTCGTAAGACGCCGGTGAAGCGGGCGTGAGGCAGGTTGGCCTTTAGCCAGGGCTGCTCATTGCCCTGGCCGACAATCACGAATTCGAAGTCTTTCCGGCCTGCCTTTAGAAGGGCCGAGCCTATGTCCGCCAGGAAGCGGACATTTTTTTCGGCGGTGAGACGACCTACGTAGCCAATTCGGAAAGCGCCCGAAGAGCGGTTGCGGCGGGCGGGCGAGAACAGCTTGGTGTCGACGCCACGCCGCATGATGAAGGTGGGTTTACCGGTGAGCTCGTGCAACTGCTGAACGAGTTCATTGTTGGGCGCGAGGGCAACACGAGCGAAGCTATAGAAGAATTGCAGAATTAGCAAAGATCCCATTTCCCCGCAGTGGGCCACGGCTTTTCGCAGCTTGCTGGGGGCGAAGGAGAGAAGCCGCTCAAGCCGGCGTCCTGCATACTCGTGCAGATTGGTGTGCCAGGAGATGACGAGAGGGATGCGCAGGCTCACAGCCACGCAAAGGCCAAGGAATCCCATGTCTCCGGGCCCTGTTACATGAATGACTTCCGCTCCGAAGTTTTTGACTTGCCGGCGAACGCGTCCGAAATAGCGCATCAGGAAAGGGTCGTAGTCGAGTTGGGCGTCCAAGCCGATCGAAGCCCTACCGCGCTTCAACTCCATCATGGTGACAGCGCCGTCGGTTGTGATGGCGGTCTGACTTCCGCCATGGATGCTCAGGAACGGAATCTGTTTACGGCGGGCAAAAGATTCGAGCTGGCGGCTGGTGAGAGCGACGCCGTTGACTTCATGAAATGTGTCGGGCAGGAAAGCCGCTCGAAGGTACTGGTTCAAACAGCTACCTCCTGATCGGACCAGACGGAAGCACGATCATTCAAGGCGAGGCGCAATGCAGAGCGGACGGAGCGGCGTTCGATCAGGCGCATTACACCGATGAACTGGCGGACCACCGCAGGGCCACCCGCCTTCCAAATCAGACCGATTGGGATCGGTGTTGCATCCCCGGAAGGCCGAAAGAAAACGCGATCGGACCACAGGCGGCGTCCTTCGAAATTGTCGGGGTAATCGCGAACCACGTCGGCCATAGTTTGGAGGATGCGCAGTTTCAGCGGCTCGTGGTATTGCGGCATGAACACAGTGTGACTGACGCGAGCGTAACGAACCTCACGAATGAACTCGACCAGATTCCTGCCAACCGTCAAGTTGACGATAGCATTTGGTTCGAGGCCGTGACGGTCGCCCCCTCCCACGATGGGTAGACCCGCTTGACGTGCCAGCCAGATAGCCTGACGATTCTCGTCCCAGGAACGAAGGCCGTTCAACTCCAGAGCGTGGAACGACCCTCCATGCCGCTCGACCAAACGACCCAACACCTGAGCGTGCTCGGAGACACCGATCTTTTTTTCGTCCCAGAGTGGATGGTTCAGAACGACGAGTACGTCGGGATGCGCGTTGAGCATGGAAAACAGCCGACCCAGGTTGGCTTCGCGTGGATTTGCCGTGAAGGCCTTCAGTTCTTCCATGATGGACGCGGCCTTGGCCGCGGGCATATTGTGAACGCCGAAGTGGAAATAGGTGGGGCCGAAAGGGACCGTCCATTCCGTGGAGACGGGAGCGTGGCTGAAGCGCTCTAACAATTGAAGGTGAGAGCCGGCCCGAATGTCATCGTGGTCCGTGAGCGACACAAGGCCGGGCAAATCAAAGGCACTCTGAATCTGCTTCTCCTCGAGGCGGTGCGCCTGGCGAGGACTGAGGGGCGGCGTCCAGAAGGCACGACCGAAGTCGAGCCGGTCGGACTTAGCCAGATGGTATTCCTGTGCGTGCTTGCGGATGGCCGCGCCTAGGTAAGGGACTTTGGCGGTATAGTGCGGGACCATGGCGAGGCTCTCTTCGGAGTACATGGTGTGGCTGTGCAAGGAGACGCCAGCCTGGAACTCCTTGCTGATACCGCGATCCCGCCAGAGGAATTGGATGGGAGTATTCATAGAGTCTCGGTTTCAGAGTCATTCATAGAATGCGACGGAAAGGTTTACAGGGCGATTTGGTTTCTGTGAATTACCGATGAAACAGACCGTATAAGTAATGTTTTAAAAGGCTTTTCCGGCTCGGCGAGTGGCAAAAGTGTTAAGGATCGAGGACGGGTGGACTGGCAGTCGCGCGCATTCGCGGTCAGGGCTCGCTCCCGCGGGTTCGGAAACCAGGTGAAATGCCGGGCGTTTTGACGGAATATCGGCCTTTGAGTGCGCTTCCTCATGGGCGCGGCTCCGACAAGCATCCGCTCCATCGAAAATCAACGGCCAATCGCGGATCCTAAGAGCTTGCGCTGAATTCGATCCCCCGGTTTCGTGCTTCCGAAGCTTTGCGTTCGCTCCCTGACCGTCGCGGCTCCGTTAGGTCCAACCCGGAGACATGGGTTACAGTTTGGACCGAGGACATAGGTAACACCTTGTTGCAGTGGGCGCCAGGCGGCTTTTTCCTGGACCACCCATTCTGCGCGAACTGTGCTCGCCGTCAAGGATTCGCTCCGCCGCCCAGTGTTTATGCGCCCTTGACGGCTCCGCGCCGTTCGCCCCTGATGGTCGCACCCCTAAGCGCCTGTGTCGACGAGGTGAGGGGCGTTTTGACGAAGTCGTAAGGTGCGATCTAATAAACGCATGTACCTTGCCCTCAACAGCGTTTTGGTGGCTGGCCGCGTACCGTGGCCCGAGTTCGCGCAGCTTGCCGCCAAGGTGGGTTACAAAGGCGTGGATGTGATGCTGGCGGGAGCGCTGAAGGAGGGCCTGAAACCGACTACGACGCTGCTAGAGGGATTGCACGTCCGGCCGGCGGTGACCGATCTGCCGGTTGAGTTTCGTAAGGACGACGCAGCGTTCCGGGCCTCCTTGCCGAAACTGGAAGAGGCTGCGCCATTCATGGCAGCGCTGGGCTGTCCCCGCATGATCACGTGGATCATGTCTTCCACCGACACGCCCAAGGATGAGCTGCGGCGGACTTACAAGAAGCGCTTCACGGATTGTGCGCACATTTTGGCGCGTTCGCATGGGCGGTTGGGGCTCGAGTTTCTCGGACCACTGCATATTCGGAAAGCGAACAAGTACGAATTCATCTGGAAGATGAACGAGATGCTGGAGTTCACGAAAGAGTGCGGGCCCAATGTCGGGCTGTTACTGGACGCCTGGCACTGGTATCATGCCGGCGCGACGACCGAAGACATCCTTAAGGCGGGAAAGAATCGGATTGTGCACGTCCACTTTGACGATTCGGCCAACCTGCCGCCGGAGCAGGTCCGGGACGATGAGCGTTTGATGCCCGGTGATGGAGTCATTAACTTAGTCGGGTTCCTGCAGGCGCTCCAGAAAATCGGCTACCAGGACGCACTGAGCATTGAGATCTTTGGCAAGGCAGTGCGAGCGATGCCACCGGAGGAAGCGGCTCGGATGGGACTGGAAAAGGCAAGGGCCGTGTTTCAAAAGGCGGGGATCGCGGATGGTTAGGCCGGGGTTGTTCGGCGTTGTTGCGACGGAAAGACCAGCGGAGAATAACTCTTCTTGCGCGGCGTAGAACCGGCCTTTGAGTGCGCTCCCTTATGGTCACGGCTCCGTTAGGTTCTTAGGCGGTTGCCTCGATTTGTTGCGTGAGGGTTTCCCATTCCGCCATCGCGGCTTCCAGGTCGGCTCGTTGCTGCTCCAGTTGATTCGCCAGCCGGAGCGATTGTTCGGCGTTGACGAACGGCGCCTGTTCAGCCGTCAGGATGGAGCCCTCCAAATCGGCAATCCGAAGTTCGAGCTGCTTGGCGCGTTCCTGCATCTGTTTCAGCTTCAATGGATTCACGCGCTTTACATTCGCTTCCTGGGGCGTCGATATCGGGATCGGCACGGCGGGAGGAACGCCATTCAAGATGTCATCGAGCGTAGGCGGTTGTTCATGGCCGCCCTCTTTTCGCCAAACGTAATCCTCATAGTTGCCCGGATAGACGCGCACTTCGCCTCCGCCGATCTCAAACACGCGCGTAGCCAGCCGGTCGAGGAAGTAGCGATCGTGGGAGACAAAGACAACTGTCCCGGTAAAAGTCTCGAGCGCTTCGAGCAACACATCCTTGGCGCGCATATCGAGATGGTTGGTGGGCTCGTCGAGCAGGATGAAATTCGAGGGTCGAAGCAGCAACCGCGCCAACGCATAGCGATTCCGCTCGCCGCCCGATAGAACGCCAATGCGCTTGAAAACGTCGTCTTCGCTGAATAGAAAACAGCCCAGCAGGCTGCGCAGTTCGGTCTGCGTGGCGCGCGGCGCCAGCTCGCTGATGTCATCCAGAATTCGCGATTCCGGGTTCATCACTTTGTACTGATCTTGTGCGAAATAATCCGGTTCGACGTTGTGGCCGAGAGAATAGTCGCCACTCGAGAGTGTCTCCGTGCCGGCAAGCAGCTTGATCAGGGTCGACTTTCCAGCGCCGTTGACGCCCACCAGCGCGATGCGATCGCCTCGTTCTATGGTGAAATTAACGCCGCTGAAGACGTGCTTCTCACCGAAGCTCTTCGAGACGTTCCTAAACTCAGCCACCACCCGGCCGCTTGGCTTTGGCTGGGGGAACGAGAAGTGGATGGTCTTTTCCTCGGGCGGCAATTCAATGCGCTCGATTTTCTCAAGCTCCTTGATACGGCTCTGCACCTGTTTGGCTTTTGTCGCCTGGGCGCGAAAGCGGTTGATGAATGACTCCAACTGCTCAATTCGGTCGCGCTGATTTTTGTATGCAGCTTCCAGCAGCAGCAGGCGCTCCGCTTTCAGTTTCTTGTACTTCTCGTAGTTGCCGGTGTAGAAGTGGGCCTGTTTATTCCACAGTTCAACCACTTTGGTCACGGTTACATCGAGGAAGTATCGATCGTGGGAAATCAGAATGAACGCGTTTGGGTAGTTCCTCAGATAGTCTTCCAACCAGTTGCGGGCTTCGAGATCCAAATGGTTGGTGGGCTCATCGAGCAGCAGCAGGTTGGGCTGTTCCAGGAGTAATTTGCCCAGGGCTATGCGCATTTGCCAGCCACCCGAAAACTCCTCCGTGCGGCGCGCCCAATCCGACTTGTTGAATCCGAGACCGGTAAGGACAGCTCCCACCTGGGCGTCGAGGGCGTAGCCATCTCGCGCCCTAAACTCTTCATCGATGCGACTAAAACGCTCGGCAACCTGCAGATACTCTTGGCCGGCCGGATCGAGTTCGCTCATCTTGCCGGTGAGCGCTTCCAACTCGCGCTCCATCTCCAGCAAGCCGGAAAACACGGACATACACTCCTCGAAGACCGTGCGACCGGTCATGCTGAGGCCATCCTGCGGCAGATAGCCGATGCGGATGCCTTTCATAGAAGTGAGGGAGCCGTAATCGAGCGAGTCGAGCCCGGCCAGTATCTTGAGCAGCGTCGATTTGCCAGTGCCGTTGCCGCCAACCAACCCGACACGCTCCTTGGGCGTGATCAGCCAGTCGAGGTTTTCGAAAAGAAGTTTCGGGCCAAAGCGTTTACCGGCCCCGGTGAGTTGCAGCATCGGTCGTTTGGAGGCATATCGGCGCCCCTCACCCTATTGTCGCTAACCGATAAAGAAATCGAGCGAGCGGTGAATATAGTCCTTCATCTCGGCGCGTTTGACGACGGCGTCCAGGAAACCGTGTTCCAGCAGAAACTCGCTTCGCTGGAACCCTTCTGGCAGCTTCTGACGGATGGTCTGTTCAATTACGCGAGGGCCGGCGAAGCCAATTTGTGCGCCCGGCTCGCCGATGTTGAGGTCACCCAACATGGCAAAGCTTGCCGTGACACCCCCGGTGGTGGGATCGGTGAGCACACTCAGGTACGGAATACCGGCTTCGTCCAGAAGCATCAGAGCCGAAGAGATTTTGGCAAGCTGCATCAGGCTAATCGCGCCTTCCTGCATGCGAGCGCCGCCGGAAGCCGAAACGATGATCAGAGGAATCCGTTCGGTCAGGCATCTTTCAATCGCGCGAGTGATTTTCTCGCCGACCACTGCGCCCATACTCCCGCCGATGAATTTCAGCTCCAAGGCGCAGATCTGGACGCGCCGTCCGTTCAGGTTGCCGGTTGCTGAAAGCAGTGCGTCGGGGAGTTTTGTGGCCGCGCGCATATCGACGAGGCGCTGGGAGTAGGACTTAGAATCAACAAAATGAAGGGGATCGGCTGACACCAGCCCGACGTCGTGCTCCTGGTATTGCCCGTCGTCGAATAAGAGTTGGAGACGGGTTCGCGCATCGATGCGGAAATGGAAACCGCACTTGGGGCAGACCATTTGGCTTTCTTCGAGAGTCTTGCGCCAGATGATCTGATTGCAGCCGTCGCATTTCTGCCATAGGCCTTCCGTGCGGACGCTCTTTTCCGCGTCCCCCCCGCCTTCCATCGACGGCTTTTGCCGAGTAAACCACGCCATTCTAATCAGCCACTACGGTAACATGCGCTTCAGGCTACATTCTCAACGCGGATAGGGGTGTCCACGTAGAGTGGTGAAAGCACGGTAGATCTGCTCGGCGAGCATGGCCCGGGCCAATTCGTGCGGAAAGGTCATGGGCGATAACGACAGGAGAACGTCGGCCTTCGGCTTCCACTCTTCCGGCAGGCCGTCATGTCCACCGATGAGAAACACCACGTCCTGGGCCCGTTGCTCTGCCTGCTGCACTAGTTGTATGAACCCGGCCGAATCGAAGGCCTTGCCGGCGGGGTCCAGGAAAACCCGCCGCGCGGAGGGGTGCTTGGCGAATAAATCGAACCGTCCCGGAACAACCTCTCGCATTTCGCAGTCGGCATAGCGGGATGATCGTTTCACGAACTCCGCGGCGATGGCATTGGCGTGCACGTCGCGTGCCTTGCCGATGTAGTATACATACACTTTCACGTCTATTCACTATGCAACGAATTTTCGACTGCCCGCGCAGCTATTCCTTAATCAGGAGCTTCCGCCGCCCATGAAGCGTTTAGCGATCTTGCTGGTCTCGGGCATCCTCGCCGCCGCCACCCAGTACCACGAGCCTTACCGGCTTCAGTTTCACTTCACGCCTCCGCAGAACTGGACGAACGATCCCAACGGGCTGGTTTATTACAAAGGCGAATACCACCTGTTCTACCAGCACAATCCGTTTGGCACTAAATGGGGCCACATGAGTTGGGGGCACGCCGTTAGCCCCGACCTAGTCCACTGGAAAGCTCTGCCGGTTGCGATTCCGGAGGAGAACGGCATTATGATCTTCTCCGGCAGCGCTGTTGTGGACGAACACAATACCAGCGGCTTGTGTAAGAACCCCGACCCAAAGGATCAGTCCTGCCTGATCGCCATCTATGCGGGACATACCGATACGCTGCAGACCCAGAACATTGCGTTCAGCAACGATCAGGGCCGTACCTGGACGAAGTACAAGGGCAATCCCGTGATCGATCTTCACCTGAAGGATTTTCGCGATCCGAAGGTGCTTTGGTACGAACCCTCAAAGAAGTGGATTATGGCCACGGCGGTTTCGCAGGAAAAGAAAATCCGCTTCTTTAGCTCGCCCGATCTGATCCATTGGGACCAGCTCAGCGACTTTGGCCCGGAAGGCGCCACAGGCGGTGTCTGGGAGTGCCCGGACCTTTTCGAACTTCCGGTCGCAGGCACGGCGGAACATCGCTGGGTGCTGGTGGTCAACATCAATCCGGGCGGCATTGCGGGTGGTTCCGGTGGGCAATACTTCGTGGGCCAGTTCGATGGCAAGACGTTTACGAACGAGAACAAGCCCGATACGCAGCTCTGGCTCGATTACGGAAGGGACTATTACGCCGCCATCTCATTTTTCGGCGGTCCACTTAGGGACACGCGGCGCATCATGCTGGGCTGGTATTCCAATTGGCTCTACGCCAACGACACGCCCGAGACGACCTGGCGCGGCGCCATGGCGATGCCTCGAACCGTGACGCTTGAAAAAACAAGCGCCGGCATCCGTCTCAAACAGCTGCCGGTGAAGGAATTCGACTCCCTGGCGAGCCCGATTTATCAGTTGCGCAACATGACGACCGAGCAGATCAACGCACGACTTCGGCGGGATGACCTACGTGGCAATACGCTGGAGATCGAAGCCGAGTTTGTACCTGGAACGGCTAAAGAGTTCGGCGTTTCCGTGCTGCAAGGCGGGGATGAAAAAACGGTGATCGGAGTAAATCCCGGCGATTCCAAAGTATTCATTGACCGGACCAAGTCGGGCGATGTCACATTCAACAAGAGCTTTGCCAGTCGCGATGTGGGGCCGCTAGCCATCGGTCGAACGGTGAAGCTGCTTATCTATGTGGATTGGTCCGGGGTTGAGGTGTTTGCCGGCGACGGCGAAACGACATTGGCGGAACGGGTCTTTCCGTCAGCGAGCAGCCGGGGCGTCAGCTTCTTTTCTACTGGCGGCGAGGCGCAGGTGAAGGTGCTAAAGATCTCGCGACTGAAGTCGGTGTGGCCGTAAGCCGGAACTCTTAGTGGCTGTTTCGCTCGGTGATCTGCCGCCCGTATTGGGACGAAACACTGAGCGTATCGAACAGCTGATAAGCCAGGAGCGCAATCCTGCTGATGGTTTCGCCGGCGGCTCGTTCATCGTGATCGTAGGTGGTCATCACGGCAATCGCGAACGGCCGATTCGGCACGAAAATGATGCCTGCGTCATTCCGCACGCCCGCCAGTTCGCCGGGCTTGTTTGCGATCTTCACGCCCTCCGGCAATAGCTTTGGAATAAAACTGTCTTTGGTTGTTTCCAGTACCTGAAAGAAATCTTTGGTTCGGTCGTGACTGAATAGCTTGCTTTGATAGACGGCTGTAAGCAGCTTGACGATTTGGCGCGGAGTCGCGATGTTCTCACGGCCTTCGCGAGCCGCGTTAAGGTCCATCATTTTGCGTTGCAAACGCGTGTCGGGCGCCGCGATGGCCTCGAGCAGGTCATTTACCCGTTTGAAGGTGACACGGTCGATGAGGATGTTGGTGGCTGAGTTATCGCTGACCGCAACCATGATTCCGGCCAGGTCCCGATTCGTGAGCACGGTCACGCCGGGAGTCAGGTTTTCGAGGATGGCGCTGTCCGCCACAATATCCTGCTTACGAACCGTGTAGAGGTCAGTCAGCTTGGCGTTGCCGGGCTTACCCTGCGCCGCGAGCTCGTCCTGCCGGTAGAGTTCCGCAAGTATCGCCAGCTTGATGGTACTGGCGGTCGGGAAAACCTCGTCGGCATGGTACATCCATTCGCGTCCCGAAGTGAGATCCACAACAGCGACGCCCAACACTCCGTCGAGCTGTTTGTCCTGGGCTTCGATGGACTGAGCGAACTTGCTCCATAGTATGTCCTGTTTGCGGCTGTCGGTATCATCGGCCGCCAGGAGAATCGGACACAGACAGAACAAGAGAAGAGCGACTCGCATGACGGATACATTAGCAGGAAGGTCCGGAACAGGGTTCAATACCTATTTGGCCGGCGAATCCCTACACGCCAAGGCCAATCGGATCGGAGCCTTTGGACAGAGCGTCGATCAACTGCTCGCGGTTCCGCTCACCCTTGGCGATAACTGTCTCCAGCGAGACGAAGTAAAACGCCGCGGCCGCGAAGATGTCGAAAGCAAGCACAACGAAGAACGCCCATTCCCGGTCGGTTGCCCAGCGCGCCAGGTAGGCGAGTCCAATCGGGATGGCCATGCAGACATAGCAAGCCAGCAAAATGAGCTGTGTCCTGCCTCCCGCCTGCCGTCTAAATGTTTGATTTGGGTCTATCGGGCGCGGGTTCGAGATCGACGCGTAGTTTCCCATCGACATGAAAAACAAGGCGGCCACCAGTGAGATCGCCAAACCGCCAAGGATTGAACTGGGCGAGACGTGTGCCGGAAGAACCAATGTGACCGCGGTTACCAGTGCAGTTTGCAAGGCGATGAAAATTGCAGCTACCAGATTCTTGGCTTTGATCACATGTGCCAAACTTACCGGTGTTACGAAGTACAGTTGCGCAGCGCGACGATCGAAGCCGAAGATATTCCACAACAGTACGTCCCCCACGATGAGCATTCCGTAGGTGTTTACGAAGGCGAGATAGTTGCGCGCCATAAAACCGCCGCCGGTGGTTCCAAACGCCATGGGGAAGAAGAGTACGGCGCCAAACAGGCACGCCATCCCGAACACCACTCGAAAGCGTGGGGTTCGGGCCAGCGATCGAAGTTCCTTTTCGATAAGCGCTGCGTAGGGATCGCGAAAGAGCCGCCCCGGCAGGCCCAGCACAAACAAACCGAAACTGGCGACCGGCGTCGCTTTGGAGGGTCCAAGCTTCTCAGGCTTGGTGGAAAAGGTTTCGGCGGTTCCAATGTCGAGGAGCATCGAGCGGGCGAACTGCCGCTTCGCTAAAAGATACGCCAGGGCTACCCAAGCCAGAACAGCGCACACCGAAAGCGCAGTCGGGAAGCCAAGGCCCGTCACCGCAAATTCGTGCCAAGGCGTGATGGATCCACGCGAGGCAAGGATGTAGAACGGCTGTAATCGCTTGCCCAGTGAAGTCTGCGTTAATATCTGGGGAATCACGCTGATCAGGACAATCAGCAGTACCAATACCTCACGCAAGCGTTTTTTCTTGAACAGCCGGAGCATCCATTCACGGATCGCCAGTGACAGAAAAAGATTGAAGGGCAGAAACAGCAATAGCGCCAGCGGCCATACTCCGTGAATGGCCGGATGCCGCTGAAGGCCGATGACGACGCCAACCAGCACGAAAACTGCCTCGGGGGCGGTGGTCAGGCGCAGCAGAACCTCCACCATAAACAGCGTGTTTGGGTGGATCGGGTAGACCAGTAGCTTGTTCAACTCCAGCGACCAGCCACTGCTCATCGTCATTACCGGAAAGACCTGCCAGAAAATGAGCAGACCCAGCAAACCGGCCGGCAGGAATGCCTTCAGCTCGGAGAAATGCGCCTTCGGAAGGATTGCTGCCAACAAGCCTCCCAAGAAGATGTACAGCCCGTACCAGAGCAAAGAAATAAAGGTGAGCAGAACGGCGCCCCAACTGGTTCTCGGCAGATAATTCCGAATCGTTCGGAATTGGGCCCAGATTATGGCGCGGATCTGTGCAGACATAAGGGTTAGGCCAGTCTTTAGAGCCAGTCGAGCTTTTCGGAAGTTTTCGCCCCGACCACCCGCACGAAGATCTCTTCCAGCGTACTGGACGACTCGGCCGCCTGTGCTCGCAGTTCGTTTAGAGTGCCTTCTATCAGAATCGTGCCTCGATTGATGATTGCGAGACGATCACATAGCCTCTCCACCACTTCCAATACGTGTGATGTGAGGAAGATTGTGGAGCCATGCCGCACTTGCTCCAACAGAATGTCCTTCATCAATCTTGCGCCGACGGCATCCACACCTTCAAAGGGCTCATCCATGAGGAACAGTTTCGGGCGGTGGATCAGCGCAGCCGCCATCGCGGTTCGTTTGCGCATGCCTTTGGAAAACTCACCGACGAGTTTCTTCTCGCGTTCGTCGAGTTCAAACAGCGCCATCAATTCACGAGCCCGCTCAATCGCCACGGCGCGCGGCAGGCCGTACATGCGGGCGACAAACTGCAGGTACTCGGACCCCGTCAGATGATCGAACAAGAGGCTATCGTCGGGCACCAGCCCAATCTCTTTTCGAATCTCGTATGATTTTTCCGGAAGCGGCAAGCCGAGCACTTTGATTGAGCCCGAAGTAGGTTGAGCAAGGCCCATCAGCATACGAATGGTGGTCGTCTTGCCTGCGCCATTGGGTCCGAGAAATCCGAAGAAACAGCCCGCCGGTACGTTGATGGTAAGACCGTCCACTGCGAAGAATCCGTTGTAGTCTTTGCGCAATTCTACGATCTCAATCGCGGGTACTCGCAGCGGGGCAGCGGAGGCAGGGCGCACATCCTCGGCTTCCTGAACAAGGCTTCCCGGATCCTTGACGACCAAGAGCGGGCGTTCTTCGCCGGGGAGCGGCGCTTCCGTTTGAGAATCGTCCGCCATTATCGTTTCTATGAGTATCGCGCAGCGACCTCGGCCGCGCCGTCAGTGGTCCGTGAAAAGCGGAGGCGCAGGGGGCCCGTTGATCTCAGGGCTGTTGATGAAAAAGGCAAGAAACCGCTCCCTGACGAGTCGGTGGACGGGCGGGTCTGAAAGCAGCTGAAAATGCCGGAAGTTTTGATGAGAATCAATACCCGGCATCGGACCGAAGGCCGAGATGAGTCTCGGCTCCGCAGGCTAACGCCAGCGCCACGCCGGCCGGGCGTTCGGCATCGGTTTTCATCATTGCGGGTGTGCACTCGGGCGCTCATGCTGGGGGTATGTGGCGAAGTTTTCATACAGACCCTGAAGGTCAAGGCTGTTGCGCATCCGGTCCGGCTCGCAGGGCTGCGACGAGAGTCCCGGTGTCCCGCAAAACCGCCAGGCGTGTGCGCTGCAATTGGATTTCCGCGGCGTAGAGTTGGATCCAGCGTTCGTTTTCTGCTACTCGCGCTTGCTCGACGCGGCTCAAGGGTGCGCGACCCTCGGTCATTTGCGCGATCAGTACTGACAGGTCTTCGCGCGCCAGTTCCAGCTGCATCTGGGCAATGGTACGGGCTCCTTCGGCCTTTTTCCACTGCTGATAATTGCGGCGGGTATTCATTGAAATCTGGTTGCGTGTGTCATTCATTTGCAGCCGCAGCTTGGCGATATCCGTGGCGGCCTGATCAGCCAGGGCTTTGGCCGCCGAGCCCACGAGCAATGGAATCGTGATGGATACGCCAAGCTGGCCGTTGTTGGCCTGAAATTTGGTGAAGTATTGCTGATAGTTGTATTTACCGAACAGAGCGTATTGCGCCACCAGGCCGACTTGCGGAAGGCGTTGTGCGTTCTGGGATCGGATCTCCAATTCCTTGGCCAAAACGGTGGATTGAAAGCGCTGTAGCTGGCGGCTCTGCTTGAGCGCCAAATCGACGCAGTCGTCTTCCGACTTGAGTTCGGGGCCTACCGGGTTTTCCGACTCGACCGCTTGCACACGGTCGCTGGACGGATACCCGATGGTGACCGCCAGCAGCATCTCCGTATACTCGAGGTCTGCGGTTGCCGATTCCAGACGCTGGCGTACGGAAGCCAGATTCACCTCAGCACGCTTGGATTCCACGGCCAGTTCCGATCCTTCCTGAACCCGTGCTTTCATGGTTTCCACTACCTTCGTGAGGCTCGGAACTTGTTGCGACAAGACCTCGACTTGCTTGGCGGTCTCCAGCACATCGAGGTACTGAATTGCCGTTCGATAGGCGACTTCATCCGATTTAGCCTGCGCATCCATTTGCGCGCCGCGAGCATTTTCCCGCGCTTCCGCCACCTGGTAACTCGCTGGACGATTGAACAGAGACATGTTGGTCTTCGCCTCGAAAATGCTCGGCGCATTCCCGTCAATTGAATTGGGGTACCCAGACGTCCATGCCAGGCCACTTCCCCCAAATACCTTTGGCGAAAACGGATCCTTGGCAACACGTATGCCTTGTTCCGCGCGCTGTGCGTCGAGGCGCGCCAGGAGGACGTCGGCGTTCTGTTTGGCAGCATAGTCCAGTGCCTGGCGCAATGTTAGCGTGTGGACCTCCGCCGAAGCCGTGGCGCAAGCAGAGAGGAGAATCATGATAAGCGCCGAGGCGCGAGAGCCCGGCGCCAGCGAAAAGAAGAGCTTGTCGTATGGAACTGCAGTATGAAAAGTCAGGGGTTTCGGGCGTAACACTCTTCAATCCTACCCCTGAAGCGCGCTGTCAAAGGCGGATCGAAGTGCGCCTTTACTCGTGTGTGTCCCTGGCAGTGGTCGCTGCTAGCGCAGCCTCGAGTTCTTTCATGCGCCGTTCCAGGTCGCGGAGGTGACTCAACATGTTGGGCAACTTGGGGAATCCTGTGGCAGCGCGGATCCACTGGTGAACCTCGAACGCCGGCGATCCCGCCACGACGGAACCGGGCGGAACGTCGTGTCCGACGCCGGCTTGCGCGTACACTGTACCGCCCTTATGAATCGTGAGGTGTCCGGCTGATCCGCTTTGCCCGGCCATGGTGACGTCTTCCTCGAGCACTGTGCTCCCGGCAAGTCCGGCCTGCGCACAGATAATGTTGCGTTCACCCACGACGCACGCATGGCCGATTTGCACCAAGCTGTCGATCTTCGCTCCCTGCTTCACGCGCGTTTCGCCTAGAGTGGCGCGGTCGACCGACGTGAGCGTCTGAATCTCCACGTCATCCTCGAGGACCGTGATGCCGGATTGGACGATCTTAAACTGGTCGCCCGCGTTGGTTTTGGCAAACCCGAATCCATCGCCTCCGATCACCACGCTGTTGTGGAGTGTCACCCGGTTGCCGATGCGGCAGAATTCGCGCACGGAGACATGGGAGTGGGCGGTGAAATCATCGCCGATTTCGCAGCCATCGTAGAGAACGACGTGCGGATGGATGACGGCGCGCGCTCCCAAGCGGACGTTCTCGCAGAGTACGGCATATGCCCCGATTGATGCTTGCGGACCCACCTGCGCACTACTTGCGATGACAGCAGTTGGGTGAATGCCCGGCGCGGGCCGCGTTGGCTGATAAAAGAAGGACAGTGCGCGCGCGAAATCGTGATAGGGATTACTGGACACCAGCGTGGCGGCAGCTGTGTTCTTTATTGGCTCAGCCGCAAGCACCGCCGCGGCCCTTGTGGCTTTCAGCTTGGGCGCGTATTTGAGATTGGCGAGAAAGCTGACTTCCTGGGGGCCTGCCTTATCCAGCGTCGACACCCCGGTGATCCTTATATCCGGTTCGCCGACCAGTTGGCACCCAAGCTTTTGCGCAAGTTCACCCAACGAAAAAGAGACCATATTCATCACTTACCGCCCGTGCTTTGGTCGGCCAGCCATGGATCAACCCACGGCTGCACTCTCCAGCGAAGCCGGATGGGGCCGCGGCTATCTGGATACGAGCGCGTGTTGCGAACGGCAGGTTTCCGAGCAGTAGTAAAACGTCTGCTTTCCATCCTGGCGCTGGTATGCGGTCGATCCAGCTACGAAAGTCCCGCACACCGGATCCTTATGCAGTTCCCCACTAACCTGCATGGTAGGGCGCTTTGCACCGTTTGATCCACTTTCGGGCCCCGAAACAAGATTGCCGAACATTTTCATCACAACGCCAATCACCGAACGCAGGATGGTGATCAGCATCACGATCAGCAGAAGGATCGGGATGATGCGGAAGAAACGAAACATTTTGCGGGGCTCTCCTTCTCCTATGATCGCTCAGCTGCGCCACGCCCTGGTCGCCTGCAGAATCCTGCAAGGGCGATTGAGGGCGAGGTCTTCCCCGATCATCTGCCTCTATAAGAGGTTGGAAGGCCCGCCCCACCTCGTCCGGGAATGCTTGCTTATCGGCAAGAAGCGATCGGCAAGAAGCTAGGGCTTCTTCTTCTTGGCCGGCGCCGCGGGGTTGCTGTAATTGGTTTGCACCGTTTCGCCAAGCGTGGCCAGCATGTCCTTGGCTTGTTGAGCGAAGGGTCCATCCGGCTTCAATTGCAGGTACTTCTGGAACTCATCGGCCGTGCCGGGTGGGGGATCGATCTTGCCGGTCTTCGGATCAACTGCCGCTTTTGACAACAGGCAGATTCCGTATTGATAGTGAGCATCGGCGTAGGTCGGATCGGCCTCAATCGACTTCTTAAAGAATTCGACGGCCGCGTCGTTCTGCCCACTGTTTACTAGATTGGCGCCCAGGTTGAAGTAAGCCTTGGCAGCCAATGAAGGATCAAGCTGAGCCGCCTTACTCAAAGCCTCGGTTGCTTCGGGAATCTTGTGCTCGGCGCCATAAGCATTGCCAAGCTGGTTGTAGAAGCCGGCCTGGGTTGGCGCATCAACGTTTGGAAGGGCCAGAGCTTTTTTGTAGGTGTCGATCGCCTTGTCGAAAGCGGCGGTCTTGTCGGCTCCAGTCTGCACGGCCGCGAGGCCCAGGTAAGAGCTGCCCAGTTTCTCCCACACCGCTAACTGTGAGGGATCCAATTCGCTGGCTTTGTTGAAGTTTGTGACTGCCTCGTTGTATTTGGCCGCCTTCGCCGCCGAATCCGCACCCTGCGGGGCAGCTTCGAGTGCTGCAACCCCCGCATTATAGGCGTCGTTCAGCTCCTTGTTTTTCTTCATCTGCTCAGCGCGTTCCTTAGCCTGCTTTTCGAGCTTGGCCTTCTCTTCGGCGCTCATGCCGCGTGCTTGCTCTTTGGACAGTGTCCCGGTCTCGGCCGCCTGTGCCAAAGCTGCATTCTGGGCTTTCGCTGCCCGGGCGTCAAAGTTCACTGTCGTGTTCTCGCCGTATCTGGAGCGGACTCCCTTCATACTGTCGACAACCTTGCCGTCGACTTCGCAGGTGATGTCATAGGTGCCGAGCGGCAGACCGGTGTAGAACCAGTGGCCCTTCTTGTCGGACGTAACTTTGTAGTTACCTTTCACGTCGGTTCGCGTGAGGTGAATGACTGCGCCTTTCAACGGCTGGCCATCCTCGCCTTTCACGTCACCTTCCATGGTGGTGATCTGGGCAAACATGGCGGTGGTTAGCGCCACCAGCAAACCGGCGGAAATTGTGAATCGTCGCAACTGGGCGATCATGGGTTGGACTCTCCTTATTTAAATAATTCAGCCTCAGAATACTACACTAGGCACCTGCTCGAAACTGACAATAACGTATTACATGCCAGTTTCTTGGTTCATTTCGTGGAAAGGATCTCGCTGACTTTTCAACAGCTAGACGCTTAGAACAGTACTTGTTGCAACCAAAGCGAGTTTTTAGGAGTGGCGGGTGGTCGTGACCAAACCGCGAGGAAAAGCAACCTTAACGCTGCAACACGCATCTTGATAGTATGGGCGCGGTAGAATGAGGGTAAGCGGGTCAATGGGTAAACGATTTCAACACTTTGCGGGCGGAACAGCGCTCTGGGTATTATTTGTTGCCGTAGCTGCCGGAGCTGCCATTCCGAATGCGGAGGACCTCTACACACGTACCGATTACCAGGGTTCCCTCGCACTTCTAGACAAGCACTCAAACGACCCGGTGGTTCTCAACCTCATCGGCCGGGATTTCTTCATGATGGGCGAATTCCGAAAAGCCGCCGATTATTTCACTAAGGCGCTTGCGGCCCGCCCGCTGGACAGTAATCAGGCCATGTGGCTGGGCCGTGCTTATGGACGCTGCGCTGAAGCCGCCAGCCCGTTTGCAGCTCCCGGCTACGCCTCGAAGGCTCGCCAGAACTTCGAGCTTGCTGTCAAGCTCAACCCCAAGAACAAAGAAGCCCTCAGCGACCTTTTTGATTATTACCTTGAGGCCCCGGGATTTCTGGGCGGCGGATATGACAAAGCAGTCGGCGTAGCTGATCAAATTGCGGCGATTGAGCCTGCAGAGGGATACTTCGCCCGGGCCAGCCTAGCCCAGAAGAAGAAAGACTATTACAACGCCGAGAGCGATTTGCGCAGGGCAGCCGAGTCCGCTCCGCGCCAAGTTGGAAAGGTCATCGAATTAGCGAAATTCCTTGCCAACCAGGGCCGAACCAGTGAGAGCGATGCCGTATTTGCCAAGGCAGAACGCGAGTTCCCCAATTCGCCCCGGCTTTGGTTTGCTCATGCCAAGATTCTGGTGAAGCAGAAACGGGACCTCGATGAGGCGAAGCAATTGCTGCAGAAGTATCTGCAGGCGCCAATCACCCCAGAGGATCCTCCCCGGCAAGAGGCTGAGCAATTGCTGAAGCAAGCGACGGGCGCCTAACGGCCAGGCCGCCTCCCGGTACACTCAAAGTGCATGAATCTTTCTGAAGCGGTACGCTTCAGCCTGCAGGCGCTGCAAGCGAACCGCCTTCGTACTTTCCTTACCGCGCTCGGCCTGATCATCGGCAACGCATCGGTTATTCTGGTTGTCACCATTTCGCTCGCCAGCAAAGATCTGATTCTGGATCAAATACGGGGTATCGGTTCGAACCTCATCTATGCACAATACGAAGCCGGCGGCCAAAGCGGGGCCAAAGTAGACTCCGACTTCATCAAACTCTCCGACGTGAGGGCAATCCGAGAAGAGCTTTCGAACGACATCATCGCTGCCACCGCTGTGATGCCGAGCAACGATCGCATCGTGGTCAACGGCAAAGAGCGCGATGTCAGCATCAATGGCATCGATGAATACTATCCCGATGTCCGAAATATCGTCGTTCTAGCCGGACGCCTGATGGATCCCAGCGATATCGCTCTTCGCTCCCGAGTGGCCTTGGTAACCGATAAACTGGCTAAACGCCTGGCAGGCAGTTCGCAAGCGGCCGTAGGGCGGAAGGTGAAGATTCACGAACTCCAATTCATTGTCATCGGGGTATTCAGGGAGAAGACGAGCACGTTCGGGGAGTCCGAGGTGCTCGACGAAACAATTCTAATCCCCATTACGATCAGCCGTTACTTCACGCCTGTCGAGCGCATCGATCCACTCTACGTGCAAGCGAAGTTCGCGGAGGAGGTCCCGAGAGTCACAGACGAGATTCGACAGATCTTACAGCGCCTGCATCGCCCGGGAGCGAACTACACGGTGCAGAACCTGTCTTCGATTCTCGACACGGCCAACAGGATCGCCACAGTCATGACGATCGTTTTAATCATTGTCTCCGCCATCGCGCTGATCATTTCCGGGATTGGCATCATGAACATCATGCTCGTCACCGTGACGGAGCGGACAAGGGAGATCGGTCTCCGCATGGCAGTGGGCGCTTCGCGGCGCGATGTCCTGGGTCAGTTCCTCACTGAGTCGGTGATGATTAGCCTGATCGGCGGCTTCATCGGCATCCTCATTGGCATCTCCGTGCCGCTTAGTGCTCAGCTTGCCAAGACCGCGCTGCCAACCGATATCCGGGTAGTGACAGATTCGATCCGTCTTCCGATCTCACCACTCTCCGTGCTTGCCGCGTTCGTGGTTTCCTTCACGGTGGGAATCGGCTTTGGCCTGTTGCCCGCCAACCGCGCTGCGAGGCTCAACCCGACCGAAGCGTTGCGTTACGAATAGCCGGCAGT
>CAVUCO010000035.1:0-41094 GCA_963740005.1 uncultured Acidobacteriaceae bacterium
CCGGATTAAACCGGAAATGGAGCAGCGTGTTGTGGTGGGTACTGGCGACCATGATGACGTCGCCACCCCGGCCGCCGTCGCCGCCGCTGGGGCCGCCACGAGGCACAAACTTCTCGCGGCGGAAGGCCATACAGCCATTGCCGCCGTCGCCGGCCTTCACGGTAATAATGACTTCATCGATAAACAAGGGAGGAACCTACTCTCGAGAAAACTCAGCGGGGCTGACGTGGATCAGCCAAGGGATTTGGGCAGGCTGCAGACATGAAAAAAGGGGCAGCCCGCTGCCGAGCGCCCCCAAGGTGACTGCGTTTAAAACGAAATCTTAGTTCTGGGTGACGATATTGACGAACTTGCCCAAGCGGCCACGATCACGAAACTCGACCACGCCCGTGACGGCCGCAAACAGCGTGTCGTCTTTACCCAGGCCCACGTTCTTGCCCGGCTTATAACGGGTGCCGCGCTGCCGGACGATGATGGAACCGCCGGTGACGAATTCGCCGGAGAAAACCTTGATGCCCAACCGCTGCGAATTCGAGTCGCGCCCGTTCTTTGAACTACCTAAACCTTTTTTATGTGCCATCCGTGTATCCTCTATCCAAGCGGCTTTGCAGCCTGTTAACCGACGATTTCCTGAACTTCCACACGAGTGAAGTCCTGGCGGTGACCAATGGTGCGCTTATACTGCTTCTTTCGCTTGAACTTGAAGACAAGAATCTTGTCGCCGCGTCCATGTTCGGAGATCTTGCCGCGAACCTTCGCGGAGCGGACCGCATCGCCCACAATCAGCTGATTGGAATCGTTTGAGATCGCAAGCACGCGATCGAACTCAACGGGCGCGCCGATTTCGCCAGGAATTGTGTCAACTTCGATCATCTGGCCGGGCGCGACGCGATACTGCTTACCGCCCGTTTCAATCACAGCGTACATAAACTCGATGCCTTTGTTGGGCTGGGCCTTGAGAGGCTTTATGCCTGATATTTGGTTGGCAGTTCCAGCGCGCTACACCCGTAGACAGTTAGCCGGGGGTGTCTCAAAGCAAAGGCTGGACAGACAACTGAACCCCTTAAGTGTACCTGATTTGGCCCTGGGTTTCAAACGCAGGCCGGCGAATTGGACGATCGCTTCAACCTAAGTATTTGCTTTTAATTGTAGTTAGACCGGCACGTTGATTATTCCGGGTCGCGGCTGGCGGAGTCCAATGTAAAGGCTGGGAGACAAATCGCCACGTATTCGGCGCCTCCCTCAGCCGGTGTGCTGTAGCGAACCCATTCCCCCGGCTCTGCAATGATGGCTTGCCCGCCTTGAACCTCGATAACGCCCTCAGCATGCTCTACCCGTAGCAAGCCGCGAAGGACGAGCGTCACTTCCTGGAACGCGGGGCGCTGACCGGGTTCGGTCCAACCGGCGGGACTCCGCATGTGCGCGACGCTGATGCCGGGAGTTTGCGAATTGACATGGCCGACGTATTCGTCGATGCGCTTACCGCCCGGAACGGGAATCTGCGTGGCGCTGTGTATGAGGCGAGGCATGCTTGTTCAATTGTGGAGGAAACGCTAGTCGGGAGAAAGTTCGGCGTCGGCTTCAATTTCGACCAGCATGCGCGGGTCGATGAGCCCTTTGACCTCCACCATCGTGGTGGCGGGGCGAACGCTTCCCAACAGCTCGGCATGGGCGCGGCCAATCTCCTGCCACATCGAAATGTCGGTGACGTAAAGGCGTATTCGTACCACATCGGCAAGGGTGGCTCCGGCTTGATGCAGCGCGCGCTCGATATTCCGGAGAGACTGGATGGTTTGAGCGTAAGGATCGCCGATGCCGACAATCTCACTTCGTTCATCCGTGGCCGTCGTTCCGGTGACATAGATCCGCGTGCCGAACCGGACAGCGCGGCTATAGCCGACAATTGATTCCCACTTCGCACCCGACGATATGTTTTGTCGAAGAGGCTTCGCTTGCATGTTGGAGGGCGGCTACTTCGCCGGGTACTTCTTCTCCTGCTTGTTGCGGGCGTTATAGACTTCGAAGCTGCCGTCTTCGTAGGCAGTGAGCTTTATATAGTTGCCGGTGTCGGCTTCCTCTATGTTGGCAATCAGGTTGTCCGGTGAGTTGTGTTCTTTGCCGCCCTCGTTGGAGAAATGAAGCTGCCACAGATCCTCGAGGCCAGGGCTGCTCTTGAGGACGTCGAAGGTGGACGGCGAACCGCCCTTCTTGGCGCCGTTATCCATGATGGCGACGCGGGGGGCGAGCGCCTTGACTAGAACCGGATTACTACTCTCATTGAATCCGTGATGACTGACGATCAATACATCCACTGGGCCGAGCTTGGCATTCGGGCACGCGAGCAGGGTCTCCTTGTTCCAGGTCAGGTCGCCGAGGTCTACGGTTCGGAATTTGCCAAAGGTAAAATAAGTGCCCACGGAGCGGGCATTCTCGGTGGTGTCGACGGGTTTCTGCTCGACTGCGCCGCAGTAGCTGTTCGGCGCGCCTGCGCCGGGCAACGGCTGCGCGATCACTTCCCCGTTGCTGCTGACGATGGTCGCCTCGAGGCCCTTGATCGGGATGGTGTCACCGGGCTTCACCGTAAGCCGTTTGGCCGTGGCCAGGCCTTTTTGATAGCCGGCCCAAAGGCGGTCCGCGCCTTTGCCGGTCTCCACACCAGCCCCATGATCGATGAACGTCCCCACGGGAATCTTGTCGACCAGTTGCGGAACACCGCCGACATGATCGTCATGGTAGTGGGTGATCAGAACGTAGTCGATCTTCTTAATCTTGGCTAGCTTCGCGGCCGCCACGATGCGGTTAGCATCGCGATAGGCATTGCCCGGCCAACCGGTGTCGATAAGCACCGACTGTCCGGCCGGCGTGACGAAGAGTGTGGCCTGACCACCTTCCACGTCAACGAAGTAGATCTGAAGAGATTTTGGGGCCGCCGAAAGCACGGAGGCCAGGAATAACGAAAGGGTCAGGGCGAACGAGGCACGCATGCGAAGAATGTATCATCCTCCGGCCGAATGACTCATCAGGCGTGGATTTCGGCCCGTTCATGAACCCCCACGAACACGACACTGTAATCCGTGGGGCCGGTCGTGGGCGATAAGCAGGACGAGGCAACTTCCGGCACTTCAACAGCCTTCTGACCGCGCGTCAGCAAGCTTTCAAACGGATCTCAGCATGAGCGCCGGAGTACACACCCGCAATGATGAAAGCGGGTGTCGAAGTCCGTCCGGAGTCACGACCGTTTCATCAAGGGGACGGACTTCTCTGTCCCAAGCCATGATGTGGCGGACGAAGCGGCATTCCGCTCTGTGGCGCGTGGACAGAGTTGTCCGTCCCCGCGTCCTCCAACCTGCATTTTCAGAGCAGCCGCGACCGTCAGGAAGCGCACTCAAAGGCCGAGGTTTTTATCAAAACCTCGCGGGTATCTCCGTACCGCCCTGATGCGGAGAGCGATTTGAAGCGGAGGTTGCCCGACGCCGAGGGCTAATTCGGCGGGACCGGGAACGGATACAAGTACGATCCGAGAGTCCAGCCGGCTAATCCTGGCGCGGCACCGGCGTTCAGAAACATCAGCGGCGTGATGGGCTGCAGCGTTACCGGATCCGCCTTGTAAATATAGACCGGGCTCTGATATGCATACCCGCTCTGGCCGAAGCTCGCCTGCGCGTAACTCAAGTAAACGGACGATGCATCGGCGGCCACCGGTCCAAGGAGAAGTTCCGATCCAGGGACGCTCGGGTTGCCGGTGCCTTCCAGTTCAAACTTTGGCCCCGGCGACGTGGAGTACACAACCTCATAGCTGAAGATCGAGCCGTAGAACGGCTCAAAGACGACTGGCGAGCAGCACGAGGTCTGTACCTGGCTCACCACCTGGAGGTAGAGATGCGTGCCAAAGCCAAGCAGGGTGGAAACCGGCTTGACCAGGTTGGGGTCATAGAAGGTATTGGAAGCAATGTCGTAGCTGTAGAGCACGTACGCCCCGGTGTCGAAGGGATTTGAGGTGTCCCGGCTCACCAACTGCAGAACCAACGCTCCCGCTAAGCCCGATTGCACCACCGCAATATTCTCGAAAGCGGTTTGCGGAGTCGTCCCGGTTCCCGCGTAAACGGGGCCAGCGATCGGAGTGTCGAAGGTCAAGCCCGCATTCACCACGACGATCAAATTGGCGTCAGGCGCTTTTGAGGTAGGCGCTTCCGGAATGTAGGTCCTGGTGTCGTAAGGACTATAGACTAAACTTGGGCCAAGCGCGCATTGGCACGAGAGCGTTTTGACAAGTGCCCCTGCTGTCGGATCCACGATAGAAACAACGCCGCTGGGATCGATCCCGAGGATCAGGTTCTGTGCTTTGGTGTTTTGAATCCAGGTGAAGTGCTGAGCCGGGACCGGACCGCCGTTGTACGACTTGCTCAGGTTGATGGTGCCCGTGACCGATGCTGTGAGCGGGTCGGCGATGTAATAGTTTCCGTCGTTGCCGAGCACATAGATCACGGTCCCGTCAGGACTGGTGTGCATATCGAGTGCCCACACTCCATTCGGCAGGTCAATTCCCGTGATGGGCTGCCCACTGGAAGAGTTGAAGACAGATATCGCATTCAACCCGTTGTTTGCGGCGATGTAGTTGGTCAGCGTTGACTGCACATCCACGGTCGTGACAGCCAGCGTGTTGGCCGGCGAAGTCGAATTGCCCGAAGATGCGTTCTGCAGAAAGAACTGCATGCCGTCTGCAACCCAGTCGCCCGTCTCCATGAAGCTGTTGTTGCCTGCGGCCGCAAACAGCGGCCCATTCGCGGCGCCCACGTGAACTTCAACCGCCGTGGCGCCAGGAGCATCCCAGTACAGTGATGCTGTGCTTACGCCAGTGTTTGAAGGATCGGGAGCGATGCCTGGTGTCGCCCCGAACAGGACGCCCGACCCGGCTGGAGGAGTCGGCAGCACTGTGGCCACCGCGGTAGCCAAAGTGAATTGGTACGTCAGAGGTTGTCCGCTGGAAACATCCTGCAAATAGAAGCGCATCCCGTTGGTAACCCAGGGGCCGGTGTTCACAGTTCCCTGCTGCTGGGACAAGTGCGCCAAGAGCGGTCCTGACGGCGTATTCAAATGAATCTCAATCACGGTCGCAGCGCTGACTGAGTAGGTGAGTTGCTGGCCGTTATTGGACGAAATCAGAATGTTCGTTCCGGACGGAAGTCCGGGCAATCCGGACGATTCCGCCGTAAACGTCGTCAATGTTGTTCCCGGTTCGCCGGCGCTTACATCCTGCAGAAAGAACTGCATTCCGTTAGTGACCCACAGGCCGGTCTCGAAAGATCCGGTTGAGCCGCCTCCGGCAAAGAGGGGCCCGGTGGCCGAATTGACATGCACCTCGACACTATTGGAGGCCGGCGCAGACCACGTCAGAGTGATCTGTCCCAAACCACTCGTATTGGTCGTGAAAGGGTTGGGAGAACCTGTGAGCGTAGCCTGAGCAAAAGCCAAACTACAAAGAACAGGAATACCGAGGAGGACGAGCAAGAGCCGGAACTTCATAAATATTCTCCGAATGCTACCAAGAAAACCGAAGCATACCAGAAATGTCCTAGGTTTGCCTCACCTCGGTGCATTAGGAGAGCTAGATACTCCTGACTCTTTGAATTCCGCACCGTCTGTCACTAAAAAGACATTGCTGCCGCACACGATTGGAACACAGAAGGCAGGCTTTTACAAAAGCCACGAGGCACTGGCAGTGACGCGCCCTTCCTAGTTGTGCTGGAGTGCGGACGCACCGTTCCAGCGAATTCTGAAATCACGGTTTTTGGATTCAAGCCGGGCGCAGCGAGGAAACCACTTTTGCATGTCTTCTTGAATCCTTCGGTACTCCTCCTCGCGCGTCGGATCTGGGGCTGCTTGCTGCCTTGGGATCGCCGCCTCGGCATAGTGTTCCGCTACGCTCCGCGAGTGGGCTTGGGCGACCGTTTGATCGACCAGTGTCGAGGAGTTCGGCAGGGCTGCGGCTACGGCAGATCCGGATACGAGCAAAGCGGCGAGTATGAGTTTCATAGGGTTACCCTCGGCGTCCGTTTGACGCCATCTGACGAAACCATCGGCTTAAGACGCGGCCCAGTTTAGTCCCACCCCCGCTAATGGTCTACGGCTTATCGATCGCAGGGGTCATTGTGCTCAGAAGCGGAGAGTATTGCGAGCTGGGGACTGCCGCGGACTCATCCTGCAAAGCCGTTTCTTCGCTCTGCGCTGGCCCTTAGTCGAACACTAGTCGGAATGATCCGAGTGTTCAGGGTCCGAAGTCTGTTTTCTTTGGGAGAGACGTGTAGCGTTATCGGGGCACCTTTTGAATAGACATTTTTGAGATTCGTGATCAGCCGCACTGTGCAGCCTGGGGCGAACCGAAGAGTCTGGCAAAGGGATGAAAGACTCAAGGAAGAAGACCGCGTATGCGTGCCCGAGTTGCCTCTCGTCACAAACCCAGAGCTCCAGATGGCGTTGGTATGAACTCGTGTTCTGGCCGTTTTCAGCCAAGCCGATTCGTTGCCTGATCTGTTATCGCCGCCACATCGCCTGGGGGTGGCCGCGCGTAGCGCAAGGCCCAGTGCACACTTCGCGGGTTTTCGCAGCAGGCCGCAGCCGCTAGATCTCTGCTAAATGAGAGCCGGCGCGTCTGAGCTACCTAGCGAGGTTAGTTCGCGACAGGAACGCCTCGAGATGTTGAGTTCGCGGCTACCGGTGGCGGCAGCAACAGAACGTCATTGGGCATCGCGATCCAACAAATAATATAGAGAATCAGACCCGCTGAAGGCGGGCAGAGAGCCAGCGTCACCATGATGATCCGCACCAGTGTCACGTCTATGCCAAGGTAACGGGCTATCCCGGCGCAGACTCCCGCGATTTTGCGGTCGTCTCGTGGCCGGCTCAGTTTCCGCGCCGGCACGCCGGCTTGGGGTATGAACGCCTCGGCTGTCGCCGTTCGGGTCCCGCATTGGTTGCAAAATCGATGGGATTCCGGAAGTTCGATGCCACAGGAAGTGCAATACATAAATCGCTTTACTGCCTCCACTTCCATGATTACGCAACTCGCCCGGCGAAAGTTCAATCCGGCCGAGCCCGTTTATCTTCAGAGGCTTAGCGCCTACTTCTCCTTGCGCGGCGCCTTACCCGGCAGATCCGGCATGCTTTCGTGGACGCGTTCGCGAATGTTGGTATCCATGCTCTTCGCCAGTGAGATGACATTTTCACCATACTTGTCCCGAATGTGATCGACCGCACGGAAAGCCTGGCGCAGTCTGGCCGTGGATTCCTCTTCGAGCAAGCTCATCTGGCCCTCGCTCTGATCGAGCGAGCCGGCGTGCACACCAATCAGCCGGATTTCTGTCTTCCCGTCCCAAGCTTTCCGAAACAGCCCGGTTATCGCGCCGGCGATCTCGCCATCCAGTTGGGTTGCGTGGTCAAAAGTCTGCGCGCGCGTGATGGTTTCGAAATCCGAGTTGCGCAGTTTGAGGTGGATGGTCTTCGCATAAAGACGGTGGTCACGGAGGCGTCGGGCCACCATCTCGCTAAGTTTTAGAAGCGCAGCCTCCAACTGCTGCCGGTTGGCGGTGTCCTCTGAGAAGGTCGTTTCATGGCTGATGGACTTGGGCTGGTCCCGCTCGCCGACGTCGCCGTCGAACCAGCCGCCCGCATCTTCGCCACGGGCTTTGCCGGAGAGCGCCAATCCCCACTTGCCGAATCGATGGGCGACGAACTCTTCATCCAGCGCTGCCAGGTCGCCCACCTTCTGAATGCCCAGTTTGTGGAGGGATGCTTCCATCACCTTGCCGATGCCGGGAATCCTGCGTACATCGAGAGGCGCGAGGAATCGTGCTTCCTGGCCCGGCAGCACCCAGAGGACGCCGTTGGGCTTGGCCTGGTCGGAGGAGACCTTCGCCACCAGTTTCGACGACGCCAAGCCAAGCGAGCAGTTCAGCCTGGTTTCGTCTGCGATCGCTTGATGCAGCCGGTGTGCCGCTTTGAGCGGCGGCCCGTGCAGGCGCTCGGTGCCCGTGAGATCGAGATACGCCTCGTCGATGGAGGCCATCTCAACCTGAGGCGAAAAGTGGTTGAGGATCGCAAACACCTTCTTTGAGTATTCGCGGTAGCGGGAGGGATGCCCGTCGACGAACAGCGCATGCGGGCAGAGCCGAGCCGCCGTGCGCAGCGGCATAGCGGAGTGGACGCCGAATTTGCGGGCTGCATAAGACGCCGCCGAAACTACGCCCCGCTGATCGGCCTTTCCGCCCACCACAACGGGTTTGCCTTTGAGCGACCGATCGAACAGTTCCTCGACGGATACGAAGAACGCATCCATGTCGACGTGACAGATAAGGCGAGGCATGTTCTGAACCGTCGTATCCCATTGTCCGTCAGGCGGACGGGTGAAAAGAGTACGAAAGTCACTTGCTGACGGTGACGGCTCCCCTAGCAGACTGGAGTATTCACGCGGACTCCGACGGTCGGTGCGCGTAATGGTTCCGCTGGCAAACTCGCTGCGCCTTTCCCGCCAGTCACAAACGTAGAAAATTTTCCCATTCCCGCAAAGACCCTTTCATCGCAATACCTTCCGCCACTTCTCGGTTTCAGCCCGTGGCAGTCCGGCCTGAGGTCGGGTCGACAATCTGTTAGGCGGAAATTCCGTCAAAGGCGTTAGCACATGTCAAACATATCTTCAAAACTCCCGGAAACCCCGGGCACACTTACAGACGAGGAAGTCCGGGCGAATCAGGAACCGGCCTTGAAAGAAAACGACTCGGTGCATCACGAACAATCCGTGCCGCCCGAACCTACCAACCCGGAGGTCGATGCCCGCACCGCGGCCAATCGGCTCAACGCCCAGAAAAGCACGGGCGCAAAGACGCCGGACGGAAAGGCTGCCTCCTCCAGGAACGCCGTCAAGCACGGCCTCTTCGTCGAGGATCTGGCCAAGCATCTTAGCGGAGAACAATTCGAACGCTATCAGAGCTTCATCGAAGGCATCGTCAAGGATCTTCACCCCGTAGGTGATCTGGAGCTCCATCTCGCGCAGCGTGTCGCCGACATCCAGTTCCGGCTCGAGCTGCTTCGCACCGCCGAGCTCAAAATCTTCATGGACGTTGCCATCCTATCCCCCACCATGGAAGGCTGCCTCATGAAGACCGGCAACCCCATGGGCCTGGCTTCGGTCTACGATCAGCGCTTCCAGCGCTCCTTCTCAAAAACGCTAGAGGAATTCCGGCATGCCCAACAGATTCGAGTGGACCAGGAGAAACAGGCCATCGAGGAGCTGAAGGCGATTGCTGCCGCGCACATGCAGCAGAACGTCCCGTTCGATCCAGCCCGGTTTGGCTTCGTTATTTCGAGCGAACTTCTCCTCAGTAAAGTACGCCTCGGAAATGCCAAGAAAATGGCCCAATTCAACGCGGGTGACGGTATCGTCGAGAAGAAAGTCGTCGCGATCCTCGCCGGCGAGCCCAAAAAGGCCGCCTAGTCCGTCTCAAACGATGCAAAAACCCCCGAACAATTCTCAGCGACAAAGAGATAAACGAGACCTGTCGGACCTTCGCCACAGAACCGCGCGCGTGAGCAAGCCGACCCCCTGCGAGCCGCGACGGTAACGGAGCGAACGCAAAGCTCAGAGGAGCATGAAGAGTCCATGTGAAGACGTCAACACAGATCTCAGCATGAGCCCGAGTGCTCACCCGCGAAGATGAAAACCAAGGTTGACAACACGACTCTCCGTCGTGGCCTTCACCGGGGACAGGCGCCTGTGTCCCAAGGCGCTCACCAGTTTCCGCGACTGCAACCGCAGCCCGTCGCCGCGTGGACACAGCGAGCCTGTCCCCAGACCCTCAGAAGCCGACCATCGGAGGGTGATTTTCGACGGAGCGGACCCCCTGCGAGCCGCGACGGTAACGGAGCGAACGCAAAGCTCAGAGGAGCATGAAGAGTCCATGTGAAGACGTCAACACAGATCTCAGCATGAGCCCGAGTGCTCACCCGCGAAGATGAAAACCAAGGTTGACAACACGACTCTCCGTCGTGGCCTTCACCGGGGACAGGCGCCTGTGTCCCAAGGCGGGCACCGGTTTCCGCGACTCGTAACCGAAGCCCGTCGCCGCGTCGACACAGCGAGCCTGTCCCCAGACCCTCAGAAGCCGACCATCGGAGGGTGATTTTCGACGGAGCGGATTCCGGCCTTTCCATATGTCAAGTAAGCTCACCACCCGGCTCGTAATAATACTCTTTGACATTTCTAAACTAGACCGTTTAGTATTGATTCCGAGCAGGAGGCCGCGCATCCATTGATCCGGGTAGAAAATCTATTGAAGAAATTCGGCGACCTCACCGCTGTCGATAACATTTCGTTCGAAGTGAAACAGGGCGAGATCTTTGCCTTCCTCGGACCCAACGGCGCCGGCAAGACCACCACCATCAAGATGCTCACCACGCTCTTGCGCCCAACCTCGGGCACGCTGGAGTTGGACGGACTCGATCCACGCGTAAAACACAACGAGGTCCGCAAGCGGTTCGGCATTGTTTTCCAGGATCCCAGCCTGGATGGCGACCTGACGGCCTACGAAAACATGGAAATGCACGGGATCTTTTATCACGTGCCGAAAAAGGTCCGCGTCGAACGGACTGAGTTGCTGTTGAAATTGTTCGAGCTCTGGGACCGCCGGAACGATCGCGTAAAGCAATTCTCGGGAGGCATGAAACGCCGGCTAGAAATCGCGCGCGGGCTGTTGCATACGCCCAAGATCCTGTTCCTCGATGAGCCGACTTTGGGTCTGGATCCGCAGACCAGGAATCAACTTTGGACTCACGTCAAGCACCTGAACGAGACGGAGGGTGTAACGGTATTCCTGACCACGCACTATATGGACGAAGCCGACCGCGTAGCGCACCGCATCGGGATTATCGACCACGGGAAACTGGTAGCCCTGGGATCGGCGCAGGAGTTGAGAGACAGGACGAACACCGATTCACTGGAAGCCGCGTATCTCGCTCTGACTGGCTCGACGATACGCGATGAGGCCGCCGGCGCCGGCGATCAACTGCGCCAGTTCGCCAGGATGTGGAACAAGCGATGAACGTCATTTACATTCTCTGGTTGCGGGAATTGCGCCGCTATCTTCGATCGCGCGCGCAGATCGTAGCTTCGCTCGGCCAACCGCTTCTGTATCTGCTGGTGCTGGGTTTTGGGCTGGGTCCTGTATTTCAGAAAGCCGGTAATGGCAGCTATCTGCAATTCGTAGCGCCGGGGGTTATCGCCATGAGCATACTGTTCACCTCCGTGTTCTCCGGAATCGGGTTGCTCTGGGACCGGCAATTCGGCTTTCTCAAAGAAACCCTGGTCGCCCCGGTACCGCGCATTCAGGTCATGTTTGGGCGAACTCTGGGCGGCGCCACCGTCGCCATCTTGCAAGGTTTGCTGATTGCGACCGTTTGCTTCATCGCCGGATTCCGTGTGGCGGATTTAGCGAAGATCCCACTGGCATTTGTGTTCATGGGACTGATCGCTTTTGTTTTTGCTTCCCTGGGGATGGCCATCGGCTCAACCTTGCAGGACATGCAAGGCTTCCAACTGGTGATGAACTTTCTGGTGCTGCCGATCTTTTTTCTGTCTGGCGCGCTCTTCCCGCTCGGCAACTTACCCAAAGTGCTCGCTGTCGTGACAAGCCTCGATCCTCTGGCTTATGGCGTGGATGCGTTGCGCAGCACGCTCATCGGGATCTCACATTTCGGCGTGGCGCTGGATGCGCTGATACTATGCACTCTAGCCGCCGTATTTCTAGCGGTCGGCAGCTATCTGTTCTCGAGAATTCAAGCCTGAACCATGGCTCGCCCCCGCAGCACCAGCGCTCATAAGAAGGTTCTTCATGCAGCGCTGCTCCTCATGGCGGAGCGTGGCATCGAATCCACCAGCATGGATGCCATCGCCGAAGCTTCGGGAGTCAGTAAAGCGACCATCTACAACCACTGGGCGGACAAAGAGGCACTCCTACTGGAGGTGATGGCGGACTTGCACGGTCTGCATGAGCGCCCGGTGTTCAATTCCGGCAATACCCGTAGAGATATGGCGGCCGTGCTCGCCTACCAACCGCCGAAGGTGCGGGCGAATCTTCAGGAGCGGATTATGCCCCACCTGATTGCTTATTCGGCGCGCAACCCGGCGTTCGGCGCTACCTGGCGACGCATGGTGTTGGAGCCACCCCGACGGGAGCTTTCGAATCTAATCGCGCAGGGCATCCAGAAGGGTGAACTTGCCCCGGCTGTCGAAACGGAATTGGCTTTGGCTCTTCTCTTAGGACCTGTCGTTTACCAGCACATCTTCCGCAAAGGCGAGCTGGTGGCGGGAGACCTGCCCGAGTGGGTTGTCGACGTCTTTTGGAACGCTTTCCAGGCCCAAACTCCACACGTCCGAACCAAAGCTCCGAAGGTGCAAGTGGTTCACAGCCGCGCGGACGCGCACCTCACGCCTTAGTACGTGCGCAATGTTTACGGGAGTCGGAACGAACTTGCTAAACAGCCCTAACTTTCCCACAGCCTACCAGGCGGTTCCTGGAATACCTCTGTGCTTCCGGCTACGCTGGCTTCGGCGCGTGGTGCGGCTGATAGAGGCATAACGGATCGGCCGCCAGCGGGTCGTTGGTCGCCGCGTAGGCGCGGGCACGCGAGCCTCCACAGATGGCGTGATATTCACATAGGCCACAGCGGTCGTCCCAATGACTGGGATCGTGTAGCGCCTGGAAGAGCTCGGAATGGCGATAGATATCGGCCAGCCGGTCCTGCCGGACGTTGCCGGCGGCGACCGGCAAGAAGCCGGCGGGACAGATCTCCCCGGTTTGCGAGACAAACACCACGCCGTGACCGTCGCGAATACCGAAGCTGCGATAGGCGGGGCTCCGTTTGATTGCTTCGCCGCTGCGACCCTCCGCGCGCATGCGGTCCAAGGCGATGCGCCGGTAAGAGGGCGCTTCGGTGGTGGCCACCGTGAAAGGCGCCGTGGCCGCAATCTCGTAAACCCAGTTCATCAGCTGCTCGGCCTGTTCGGCCGAAAGCGGCTGCAAAACCTTGCCGCGCCCCACAGAGATGAGGAAAAACAGGCTCCATCGCGCCAACTTGTACTGCTTGAGCAATTCGTAGATGGCCGGTAAGTCAGCGGCGGTTTCTTCGGAAACCAGCGTGTTTACTTGCAGCGGGAAGTTGAGTTCGCCCGCCAAGCCGATCGCCTCCATGGTCCGATCGAAGGTGCCCGGCACGCCGCGGATCGAGTCGTGCCGTTCAGCAGAAGAACCATCCAGGCTAAGACCCAGGCCGGTCGCGCCATGCGCTTGCAATTCCACCAGAACTTCGCGGGTCAGCGCCCCGGTTGCGGCCGGGGTGATCGACACTTCGATGCCGAGGCGGTGCGCTTCGTCCATCAAGGCATACAGATCGGACCGCTTGAGAGGATCGCCGCCAGTCAGGATCAGCGTCGGCGCGGGGTCGCCAAACTCGCGTATCTGCTCGAGCAGCCGAACACCTTCGGCGAAGGTCAGCTCCTCAGGGTCGGCGGTGGACATCGCCGAGGCGCGGCAGTGGCGGCAGGCGAGGTCGCAGGCCCGGGTTACTTCCCAATACACGTTGAGCGGCGTCTCTGAATAATCCCGCGGCGTGTCGTGCCCGCCATGTGCATGCCCATGCATGGAAGCCATGCCCTTAGCGTAGCGGAAAGGCCGGATCTGTGCCCATTGGCTGAGCTTGTCGAAGAAAGGAGCCCCCCCAGACCCCTGCTATAGACTGGGGGTTGACCACCTTAGTCATTGGCGGCGGCATTAGTGGTCTTACCGTTGCCTATCGCTTGGCTCGAGCAGGAAAATCATGCACGCTGATTGAGGCGGTTCCCCAATTGGGCGGTGTCATCCAAACCCGGCAATTGCAGGGCTGCCTGATCGAAAACGGGCCGGACAGTTTCATCTCTACCAAGCCCTCCACGCGCGAGCTCATCCGGGAAGTCGGCTTGGATGCCGAGGTGATTGGCGCGAACGAAGACAATCGCCGCACCGACATCTGGCGCAAAGGCCGCTTCGTGCCTATCCCGGAGGGCGTCGCGATGATAGTGCCCACCAAGATCATGCCCATGGTCACGACGCGGTTACTCGGTTGGGGGACCAAGCTTCGCATGGGCTTCGAATTCCTTCGCCGGCCGAACGGCGCGAGTGCCGACCGCAGCGTCGCTGAGTTTATCGCCGATCATTACGGGCAGGAAACGGTCGACTACCTGGTGGAACCGCTGCTTTACGCGGTATATGGTGGCGACCCGCGTCACATGAGCGCGACCGCCATCATCCCGCAAATGACCCAGTTGGAAGCCAAATACGGCAGCTTGACGCGGGGTGTTCTGGTGGGGATGCGGAAGCGAGGGCCGAGCTCGGGCGGCGGTTCGGGCGCGGTGAAGTTCCTAACCATGCGGCGTGGCATGTCCAGCCTGGTGGACGCCGTCGCCGGCGGATGCGCACCCGCGATCGAGGTTCGAACCGCCCTCGCAAAGACCATCCAGCGAACTGCCGGCGGATATAGCGTTCGGCTCAACGGACATTGGTTGGAGGCGCGCAACATCGTGATCGCCACGCCGGCTTGGGGAGCGGCCGACCTGATTGAGGAACTGGCCCCGCAAGCAGCGGATCTCCTGCGTCAGATTCCGTATCGTTCGTCCCTAACCGTATCGCTGGCCTATCCGGAGGCGAATGCACAGAAAGTGAGTTCTTCCGGCTTTGGCTTCCTGGTGCCGAAGGTGGAGCGCGAAACAATTGCCGCCTGCACGTATGTCAGTAACAAGTTTGAAGGCCGTGCTCCGAAGGGCACGGTGGTGTTGCGCTGCTTCGTGGGTCAGGAGCAAGCCGATCTCTCCGACGACGAAACAGTCCGCCGGGTGCGGCAGGATCTGCGGCGCCTGACGGGCATTTCAGCCGAACCGTCGTTCACGCTGATCAGCCGCTGGACCCGCCGCATGGCGCAATACACGGCTGGCCATGCTGAGCGCATGCAGCAGTTCACGGAAGCCTCGCGCGGCCTCGAAGGCATTTTCTTTGCGGGCAACGGAATTCAAGGCGTTGGCATCCCCGATTGCATCCAGCGAGCGAACACGGTGGCCGCGGAAGTGGTGGCAAGGGAAGGCTGACAGGCTCTTTTCTAGGTAACGACAGACGCTCCAAAACGTCATACTTGTTTTCGGTGACCCGCCGCATCATGTTCATCGCTCTCATCGCTGCGGCGCTCGTGTCGCCGTCTCCCGCTCAGGATGATCTTGCAGTTCGATTCGCACGAGCATTGCGAGCCGATGTCGCCTTGCTTTCCTCTGAGCCCGACGTGGCAACCTGGCAGAAAGCTCATGCCCGCAACCGCCTGGAACTGGCGCACTACCAGACCGAAAAAGACCCGTACAAAACAGACTTTAGGCGGCTCAACCGCTGGTGTGCTGCCTCAGTCACTCGCCGCCCGGCAGAAGTGATTCGCACCGCTTTGTTCGATGTGCCCGCCGTCTCGCAGGGCGCTCTGCCGCCCCTGCCTGAGAAAGAAGACCCCAGCCTAATTCAGACATGCAGGTTGCAGGCGATGTGGTACGAGATGCCCGCGACGCCCACGAACGCGGGCGACGCCGCAATCATCGATGCAATCGTCCGGGAGCTATCTGCGTCCTGGGGGAAGCCGAACGGATCGTCCGCTGATCCGGTTATCGAAGGCGGCGGCCTTTGGAAAGAGGTGGTTGCCTGGCATCGGGCGGGAATCAACATCTGGGTGGCCTACGATCCCACGGCTTGGGCGACCGCAACTCCCGGTGACGCGCCGGGCCGTATCATCGCTTTTGCGCGCAGAGACAGTCCTCCAGATTCGGCTGTCAACATCTGGCTTCTCGGTGGTCGATTGGTGCGTCGGGTCATCACTGAGGCGGCACGGATTGCCGATTTGGATCCGTCCGTGGCCGCGGCGATGATGCGCCGTTCGTTTTGCATGGACGATACAGAGACCGAGCCGGCGCCAGACAGGACGCCCGAGCCGGAGTCTGTTACCGTGGGCCGTGTCCTACAGTGGCTCAGCAAGGCGAGAAGCCTCCCACCAGAACGTCAAGCGGCAGCCTTCCTGGTTGTCGATGCTTACTTGGTTTGTGCCGGAGGCCCTACTCCGCGCCTGATTCGGGCGATCGGGGCTACGGCTGCAGGCTCGCGTGAACAGCAGTATAGTCATTACTTCCGCAACCAGGCCGAGAAGCTCGACCCACAAGGTTCTGCCGGTGAGCTCGCAGGCCTCTCGGCGCTGGCAGATCCCTGTTATCTCAAGGGCAAAGGTCCCTGGCCGGTTCTCGAAATCAAAAAGGGCGAGAGCCTCTTAGAGCAGTTTCCGGCTGACCAGTGGACGCCGTGGATTCATTTCGCGGTCGCGCGTAGCCATGCTGCGAAACTGAGTTTCTCGTATCTGGAGGGCAATCCCGACGAGGGCGTACTTGCACTCACGCCCGCGGAGAAGCAAAAGGAACGCGAGTTGGCGATTGAGCACTTTAGAAAATTCCTTGAGGCGCGGCCGGACGATCCAAAGTCGGTCTTCGCCTGGCAGGAAACCTGGCGGCTGTTGGCTGGCCTTCCACCAAGCCACATCGGATTCGGCTGCGGTGACGACTGAGACGCGATTTATCGGTCTGGCACTAGCGCCATTGCCATCCCGTCATCGAGTGCGATAGAAGAGGGGTTCTGCCATGAACAAGCGATTGACGTCTCTCTTCGCAGCTGCCGTGCTGTCAACCGGCGCTCCCAGGCCCGCTGCGGCACAACACATTTCGCGCGAATTGCGCACCGCCGAATATCGCGCCCTGCAAACCAAACTGTGCAGCGGATGGAATACCTGGAGCGCGAACAGCGTCCTGGCGCACGTTTATCTGCCTGACGGTTTCGCGCTCACGCTCGGCTTCAAGAGCGCCGGCATGGGCCACTCCTACCAGAACACGTTCTTCCAGACGAACGAGACCGCCCGGCGGCCGGAGACGATCCGTCTCGGGCCACATACCGACGACGGTTCGTATACGGACTTGAACATTGAGTGGAACACCAACGGGGCCGGCACAAAGAACGCAGCGCAAGTCCAGAGCGCTACGGAGAACGGCGAGGAGTACATCCTGATTAACGTCGAGCAACGCGCCCCACTGCGGTCCGAGCACCTCATCGTCGAGACCGGCTACTACTGGAACCGGCCTGGAACGGTCAAGCGCGATGGAGCTGTCCTCAAAGCGCAGCCGGGGCGCGCAGGTGGACGGCCCTTTGAGGTGCGCACTACATCGCCCGAAGTGAACGATCCGTTTGTCACGACCGACGCTCCCTATCTCTCAGTGGCTCTCGAAGGGCGCATCGCGGTCTATACCGGTCCAGAGAAGACGCTGGAACAGGTGGCCGCAATTGTCGAAGCGCATCGCGCCGCGCACATGAAACGGCTCGCGGACTTCGGCGCAGCGCGTGATGTTTTCACCGCGATGCAGACCATTCTCGGTTGGAACCTGACCTACGACCCGGAAAACGACCGCGTCATCTCGCCGGTGAGCCGCTCGTGGAGCTCGTACTGGGGCGGTTATGTGCTGTTCGACTGGGACACCTACTTTGCGTCGTTCATGTACAGCCTGTACAACCGTGATCTGGCCTTCGCCAACGCCATCGAAGTCACCAAAGGAATCACGCGCGGAGGCTTCATCCCAAATTGTGCTTCGGCTTATGGCATCCAAAGCGACGACCGTTCGCAGCCGCCTGTCGGTAGCCTGATCGTGCTGGAGATATTCAAGCGCCATAAGGAGCAGTGGTTCCTCGCCGAAGTCTACGACGAACTGCTGCGTTGGAATCGATGGTGGCCCGGAGCTCGCGACACTAAGGGGCTGCTTGCCTGGGGCTCGGACAACCAGCCGCAGCTTGTCGATGGCAATTTCCACAATGCGAAAGCGGCGATCTTGGAGTCGGGACTCGACAATTCACCCATGTACGACGGCGTGCCCTTCAACCCGCTGACCAACCAGTTGGAAATGGCCGATGTTGGATTGAACGCGCTGTATGTAGCCGATTGCCGCGCGCTGGCGGAGATTGCCGGGATATTGGGCAAGCCAGCCGATCAGCGCGAGCTGCTCGCGCACGCTGATAAATACGCCGCGGCCCTGGGCACACTGTGGGACGACAAGGCCGGCATCTACCTGAACAAACGCACCGACACCGGCGAACGTTCGTCGAAGCTCTCGCCTACCAATTTCTATCCGCTGATCGCAAAGGCCGCCACGCCCGAGCAGGCCGCGCGAATGGTTCGCGAGCACTATTTCAATCCGAGCGAGTTCTACGGCGAGTGGGTAATACCTGCGATCGCACGCAACGTACCGGGCTACCAGGACCAGGACTATTGGCGTGGCCGCATTTGGGGACCCATGAACTTCCTGGTCTACCTGGGCATGCGGAACTACGATTTGGGGCCGGCCCGCGCAGATCTCGCCGAGCGCTCACGCAAGTTGTTGATGAAGTCATGGCAAAGCGACCGCGCAGTCTACGAGAACTACAACTCGATTACGGGCGCGGGCAATGACGTTCGCAGCAGTGACGCCTACTATCATTGGGGTGCGTTGCTAGGCGTTATCGGGCTGATGGAGCAAGGCTACTAGGCGACAGTCCCAGTTCGCGGGTGCCCCTACGGCTCGACGCGCTCGGAATAGGACCCACCCACGTACATCCGCAGCTTCCCGTTGGGTTGCTCGACGAAGCGGACTACTTCTCCCACCGGTAAACCACCCGTCGGAGCCTCCAGGCGGAACTGGCCGTTGCCGATCGGAACAAGCCGGCCCTGGTGCTCGGGATTGGCACCGGTCGGATCGAACGTCACCAGTTGCTGATTCAGTTCGACGACAGCGGTGTCGCTGTGAATGTTGCGATAGGTGCCGGCAAAACGGCTCCAAGCCGGATCCCAGGCGATGACAGACTTAGCGGGCGCGCTGGCTTTGGCGACGGCTGTTCCCACGATCTGCATCAAGTGCTGGGCCATGTCGCCGGGATTCGCATCGTCGCCGTTGGTCAACACGATGACGCCGACCTTGTCGTCGAGTTGAATCAGCGTCTGGGTTTTGTACCCGGGATAGGATCCGCCGTGACCAACGTAGAGCTTGTCCTTATCGCGGCTGACGGCGAAGCCGATCGCGTTGCCGCGGGTCCAGTCGTTCTCGAGCATTCGGACGCGATGCATCTCGCGGAGAGCGGACGTAGACAGAATCTGCGCGCCGCCCACAGGCCCCGTGCGGAATTGCAGCGAGACAAACTTGGCCATATCGTCGATATCGGACGTGATGCCGGTGGCCGGGCCCATCGCCTTGGCATCGATGAACGCAAAGCGCATGCGGCTTCCGTCGGGCATGCGGCGGCCATAGCCCACCGCTAGCTCGGGAACCGGCTTGTCCACGCTGGAGCCAGTCATGCCGAGAGGATCGAAGATGTGCTGCTGCACGTAAACGGCATATGGCTCCCCCGAAACAGCTTCGACAACCAACCCGGCAATGGTCAATGCCAGGTTGGAGTACTTCCAACGGACCTCAGGGGCGTAAATGGCTTGCGTCTGCTCGATGTAGGCGCGCACCTCGGCGGCGTCGGGGAACTTGAAGTCGATCCAATGCGAACCAGCCTCACGGGATAACCCTGAACTATGAGTCAGCAGTTCCTCGATGGTGATGGGCGGATCGTCGGGCTCGGCTGGCTTGGGCTTGAACCAGGGCAGGTACTTCGAGACCGGATCATCGAGGCGAACCTTACCCTGATCGCGAAGCTGCATGATCGCCGTGGAAGTGAACAGTTTGCTGTGCGACGCCATGCGGAACCGCGTTTCGGGGGTCATGGGGATATGCTTGTCGACATCCGCGAATCCGAACCCCTTGGCCCAAACCAGTTGCTGGTTGGAAACCACGCCGATAGCCACGCCGGGCAATTCCCGGTATGCGATCTGAGCGCCGATCCAGGCATCAAAAACACGTTCAGCACCCAGCACGTCCGGGTTGGTCGCGATGGACTGCGCGCTCAATAGGACCGGCAAGAAGAGGAAGATGCTGCGTCGCCACATGAGCCATAGTGTACCGAGCCGGGGAGTTGTGCATGGCGGAACACGCGGTTCGTGCCTGTCGCTACCGACAGTTGGCAATTCGTTCGCTTTCTGGTTTACTCAAGAGTCGGCTCGGTGTAGTAAGGAACAGCCGGTTATTTTGGCACCCCTTGATATAGTGATGCTGCATTAAACGGACGTCTCACAAATCGCATCGAGGGTTTTGAGAGGATATCGAAATGGCGAAAGAAAGAGAAACCACAGGGACAGACGGTCGCCCGCTCCCCATCCTGCCGCCGGAGCGCGACGCGCGCGTTTGGGCCCGGCTGGTGCGCATCATGTTCTACCTCCCCGGCTTCATGGCTCTGCTGCTCATAAAATCGGGTGAACCAGCGGGTTTTGGCATCACGGTGGAGCTGCTGATGCTGTCGAGCGCTGCCGCTATTGTCGGGGGTGTTTTCGTTGGATCGGGCTCGTTGGGCGCCGGTGCCGATACTTCATCCAAGGTCGGCGTTTGGAGCGGTTCGCTGGTGCTCGAGCTGCTCGCGGTAGTACCTTTTCTGGCTGCGATACCGGTGCTGTTTCACGAACTGGCGCATAGTAACCTGCTGCACTCCAAGGCGCCCGATTCTATCGACGTAACGCTGGGCCCCTCGGAACTGCTGCCTATGGTTGCCATCCTGCCGTTCATCATGTACCAGCTTGCCGGCTTCGGGACGCTGCACTTCATCGTGCTGAAGTGGGTCAACTGGGTGATCAACTTCGGCATTCTCTGCCTGATCGTCGCCTCCTATATCGCCAACCGCCAAGCCGACTACTTCCTCGAAAGACGATTCGGAAGCGCCCTGGTTATCGCCATGGTGGTTATCGTGATCTACGGAGTACTCAGGCTGAAGCAGTTGCAGGCGGACTACGACGCGCGTTGCCCCGTGAAGGAAAAGAAGAAGGACAAGGAGTAGTTACTCAACCGCCGGTGCGGCGCTCGGGAATCACGGGCAAGCCGTACTTCAGGCGCAAGGTAATCACGGGCAGCGGGACGATGCGCGCGTCCTGCGCGAGACGGAAGCGCCAGTGCTGGGCAACGCGCGCCAGAATAAGGACACCCTCCATCCAGGCGAAGCGTTCGCCCACGCAAAGCCGGGGGCCGGCGCCAAAAGGGAAATAGGCAAGCTTCGGGCGCTGTGGAGCGGGCGTCAGCCAGCGCTCCGGCAGAAACCGAGCCGGCTCCGGCCAGAACCGCGCGTCGTGGTGCATCAGCCACTGGCTCATAAAGCACACTGCCCCCGCCGGAAGGCGGTAGCCGCCCAAGTCAAACGCCTCCGTCGCTGTGCGCCCCATCACCCACGCCGGCGGATATAAACGCATCGACTCGGCAAACACGGCGTAGGTGTAGCGCAGCGCATCGACGTCGTCGACCGATGGTTCGCGGCCACCCAGCACGGAATCCACTTCCTGAAACAGCTGCCGTTCGGCGTCCGGATTCTGTGAGAGCAGATACCAGGTCCATGACAGCGCGTTCGCGGTAGTTTCGTGACCGGCGAGGAACAACGTCAGGATCTCATCCCGAACCTGGGTGTCGCTCATCTGGCCGCCATCGCCCTCGCTATCCTGGGCCACCAGCAGCATTGACAAGAGATCGCCTCTGTCCTCGCGTGAGGCTCGCCGTTCTGCAATCAGCCCGTACATCAACTGGTCGAGGCGGTCGCGCGCGGCCCGGAACGCCCGGCTGACGGGCAGCGGCAGCTTCACAATCTGTTCGGCGAACGGAAGCGTCGTCAAGCGGAACATGTTCGCCACGGCGGTTCCCACGCGGCTGATGGATGGCGCATCGTTCCGCATATCGGCGTTGTAAAGCGCCTTCGAGACGATCGAGAGCGTCATCTGCGTGGCTTCACTGTGCAGGTCCACCGACTGCCCGGCGGCGATAAGCGGCGGCCATTCCCGCTCCCAACGCTCCAACCACTGGTTGGTAAAGTCCACCATGATCCCGGCGTAACCGCGCAACCGCTCACGGTGGAAGGCAGGTTGGGTCAGCCGCCGCTGCCGGAGATGCAGCGGCTCTTCACTGGTGAGCAGCCCCTGCCCAAGCAACACCTTGGCGCGCTTCAGAACGGGACTCTTGGTGAAGTTCCCGTTCTGCGTCACAAGAACTTCGTTGATGAGCTGGGGGTCGGAAATCAAGTAGGCCCGACGATGGAGCAGGCGGAACTGAATGATGTCGCCGTACTGCTCGTGCAGCGATTCCATGGTCGCCAGCGGGCTCCGGCGGAAGGCCGTAAACCCCAAGGGCGAACTAGAGCGCGGGCCCGGTGGGCGCGTCATCCCGTTTCAGCCATCCGGCGAGAAACACTACTTTTCACGCCATCGCGAGGCATTCACTGCCGCGCCGATCACGGCCACCTCTTCGCCATGGGTCACGACTTCGAGCGAGTAGCCCTGCAGCGGCGTCAGCTTCACCATCTCCGCGAGACAATCGCCAAGGACGTGGAGGTTTAGAAACCGGGCATTGTAACCGCCGAAGAAGAACTTTCCCGGGCCGTCCAGGTGGATGCTGGTGGCAGTCGCGGCCGCCAGCGCCCGATGCCACCTCTTCACAAAGTCGACACAACGCGTTTCTCCGGCCTTGGCGTGTTCAAAGATTTCTTCCGGCTCGAGATCCATAAAGCGCATCCGCATGGAGCGCTGGCCCATGATGCCTTCCAGATGCCCGGTACCACCGCATCCACAGAAGCGCTCCTTCGGATCCAGGGTCACCACCGAGTGCCCTGCTTCCCAGACGCCTTCGCGGTGCGGGTATCGACCAAAGCCGATGCCATTACCCAGGGTCCAGACGCGTATGAGCCGGTCGAGGTGATTGCGGCTCGCTGCCAGGCCGGCAGCCACAATGTCGGCGTCGTTGAAACAGGCCACCGGGATGGACCCGAAGTGGCCGCCCAGGGCGTCGTTGAGCAACTGGCCCATCCATGAACCCTTGAGTTGTTGCAGATTCGGAGAGTCTTCAATTATGTTGTTGCGGATGATGCCGGGAAAGCCAACGCCCATGTATTCCGCGCCCTCGGCGCCGGCCAGTCCCTTAACTTCCTCTATAACCCGGGCGGCAATAGCCTCCGCCGGTATCCCTATCAACGCATCGGAGATGGCGGGATCTTCGGGAAAACTCCGAATCGGCCCAACCACTTTGTGATCAACGATGACCGCGGCGGTAATCCGATCCGCGACGAGTACTCCAATACCTTTTCCCATGGTTGGCTGCTTTCTTCTAGGGACGGCTCAACTTATTGAGACCGTTAAAAGCTGCTGCCTTATAGCACTCCGCAAGAGTCGGATAGTTGAACACGGTGTGGACGAAGTATTCAACTTTGCCACCCAGGATCAGAACCGCCTGGCCAATGTGCAGCAGCTCGGATGCACCTTCTCCAATGATGTGGACGCCCAAGATTTCCAGAGTGTCTCGATGGAAGATCAGCTTCAATCGCCCGGTCGTGTCGCCGCGAATCTGACCGCGCGCGATCTCTCGATAGTAGGCCACACCTACTTCATAGGGTACGTCCTCGTCGGTGAGCTGTTCTTCAGTCTTGCCGATGAAAGAGATCTCGGGAATGGTGTAGATTCCGAACGGATAGTAGCCCGGGTTCGAGAGAGCGGGCTTGCCGAAAGCATGTGCGACCGCCAGCCGGCCTTGTTCCATCGAAACCGAGGCGAGGCTGGGGAAGCCGATCACATCGCCCGCCGCATAGATATGCTGCTGCTTGGTGCGGAAGAATTCGTCGACCTTAATGCGGCCGCGCGAATCGGACTCCAGCCCGGCGGCAGCGAGATTCATCTCGTCTACGTTTCCCTGACGGCCAACCGCATACAGCAGCGTGTTGCCGGTGACTCGTTTTTTGCTTTCGAGATTTGCCACCACTGTTCCATCCGGCGCTTCCTCCACGCTGTCGACTTCTTCGTTCAGGCGCATGGTGACGCGGTGGTCGCGCAAATGATAGGAGAGCGCCTCAACGATCTCCTGGTCGGCAAATTCCAGCAACCGCGGCCGTTTTTCGATGAGCGTGACGCGTACACCGAGGGTCGCAAACATGCAGGTGTATTCCACGCCAATGACGCCGCCGCCGACCACGATCATGGTCTTCGGAACTTCCGGCATTTCCAGAATCTGATCGCTATTGATAATGGTGCGGGCATTGATCGCGACCTTGGACGATGCCGCGGGCTTGGTTCCCGTGGCGATCACAATGAAATCAGCGGTCACTTCGGTAGACCCGCGCGTATTTGTGATCTGCAGAGTATGCGGATCTTTAAAAGCCGCAATGCCGGTGAGGACTTCAATCCCATTCCGCGATAGCTGCGCCTGGGTCACGTCCACTTCGGTCTTAATGACATGCTGCACGCGAAAGGAAAGATCCTGCATCGTGATCTTTTCCTTGACCCGGTAGCTGACACCGTAGATGTTCTGGTAGTTATAGCCTGAAAAATGCAAGACCGCTTCGCGCATCGTCTTGCTGGGGATCGTCCCGGTATTGATGCAGGCGCCGCCGATGATCTCTTTCTTTTCGATCAGCGCGACTTTCTTGTTGCTTTTCGCGCCTTGAATTGCAGCTCTGTGGCCTGCCGGACCCGAGCCGATCACCACTAAATCGTATTGAGGCATAGAGAAGCACCGCTCGCCAGACCATGGCGCATCGCCAAAACGAGTATAGCTTGGGAAGTGTTTCGGCTGTCTGACAGAGCCGGTAAGAACACGCGCTTCGGAGCCGAGGTAAGAGCCTGTGTGAAAACTCCGATGGAACGGCGCGCGCAACTCAGCGCCTGAGAATTCAGCAAGCGAGTGCGCAACAGACCCTGGCCGAACGCCGCGGGTGCAGAGAACCACCCGCGATGCGAAGAGCTGACCACATGCTCCGTGCTCAATCACCCCGGAGAGCCTGATTGTGATTGGGCCGCCGAACCAGACCGACTTGGCGAAACGAAACGCTTATCCCACGACGGAGCGAATTCACCGGAAGAACCAGCGGTCGGACAACCTAAGCCTCCCGACCATGTGCATTCAAACTCAACTCATTAGTTGCTAAGGACTTACGTGATCTGCCGACTGCGCTCGATTCGGCCGCAAATGCTTGTGCGAAACAAACTCCGATCATGATGAAAGTGTAGGTCCCTCCTGCGTAGGGCTCCGGGATTAGGTTTGGCGGGTGAACGTCTCGGCAAATCGACAGGGAGCCGATTGCAGTCCGGGGGACTACCCCACGGCGCGACGAAGGGCGAATTCCGTAACTCACTGACTGCAGAGGTTTTTGAGGCTTGGGCTTTTAGAAAGAACGAATGGACGCGGCGTCGATTGTGGGCCCGGGGCCCACCCTACAAAGAGCGACGGCCGGATGCCTCCGCTGGGCCGTCTGCCGAACCTTGACACTCCCCATCTATGCGTGTATCCTCTAGTGAACGAAGGATTTCCAAATGAAGACGCTAGGTTTTCTGCTGTTGTTTACGGGTTGTGCAGGAGTTCTGATGGCAAAGCCACCGGTACCGGAGATCGATCCAGGCTCCATGGCCAGCGCCTTGGTGCTACTCGGTGGCGGTTTGGCCGTCCTTCGCTCCCGGCGAAAACGGTAGGGGTGCGCCACGGGGGCACACGCCTTGCGCCTGAACGATTCCGCTGATTCTTCAGACATTTTCCTCGCAGCTACGAACCTGTATATGTGAATAGCTGTCCCTGTGGGCATGCGCATCTCAGGGCAAGCGAATGTTGTAAGCGATCCTACATTCGTGAGTTCGCTTCAGGCGATCGCTCTCCCAGCCACCAGCATGGATGACAGGATCTGGTCGGAGATGTCCTTCACGGCGCCCGGCGAGTGAGGCAGAAACAAGGTATTGGTTTTGTCGCTTTCACCGATGGACTTCAGGGTGTCGAAGTACTGGGTGACCATCACCAACTGCATCACCTGATTCGCCGATGCGCCTTCCACGACCTTCTGGAACTGCTCAATGGACACCTGCAACCCCTCGATGATGGCTTTTCTTTGATTGGCGATACCCTGTCCCTGAAGGGCCTTGCTTTCGGCTTCCGCTTCGGCCCTCTTGACCACCAGAATCTTTTCCGCCTCACCCCGGGCGTTCGCGGCGACCTGTTCGCGCTGGGCCGCGTTGATGTCGTTCATGGCCGACTTCACCTTGGCATCGGGAACAATATCGGTTACTAGCACGTTGACGATTTCGTATCCGAACAACGCCATGTCGGCATCCAGCTCCTGCTTGACCGCTGCAGCGATGCTGGACTGCGTGGCGAAGACTTCGTCGAGCGTCATACCCGGAACATGCCCGAGAATAACCTGCTCGACGTAAGACTTGATCTGCGCTACCGGATCGGACAACTTGTAGTAGGCATCGTAGACCTTTTCGGGACGAACGCGATTTTGCACGGAAATCGGAATGGTCACGAACACGTTGTCTTTGGTCTTGGTCTCCATGGTCAGCGTGATTTGATTCACTCGCAGACTCACGATTCCAGCGACTAAATCGAAGACCGGCACCTTCCAGTTCAATCCGGGATTGGCAACCCGAAGAAACTTGCCGAATCGCGTGATGACGGCAACTTCGGCCGTGCGCACGGTGAAAAAGCTTCCCAGAATCAGGAAGAGAACAATCAGACATATGAACCCGAACAGAATCCCGAAAAACGACAATTGGCTTCCCCCCATGCTCCCGAGCGGGAGCAAGCCAGATTATACAGGGCGGGGTGGACCTGTCCGAAACGACGGATCGGATTCAGGAGATTTGAAGACGTGAAACAATCAGTGAGGGCGACAGTATTTTAACTCCGCGTTCATTGGGGCCGATAATTCTTTCACGCCTTGCTGCCTGTGAAGATCCAGTCTGGGCGTGATCGGCAAGCTCTCTTGAGGCGTTTGCGCCAGTTTCATTGTGGATCGTGCTTGAGCAAATTCAAGGCAGAATCGGGGCGCCAAGGTATGAACAGGCAATCGCACCATCCACGTCCTGAGACCTTTGCGACACCCACCGGATTCGCGCTGGAAGGACTAAGTATGCGAAAAGGGTTTACAAGAAAACCACATGAGGACGAACCCGCGACGCCAAGCAAGAACTACATAACGCCAGGCGGCCTGCAGCGCCTCAGAGATGAGCACCGGTTTCTGCTCACCAGGGAACGCCCAGCCGTGACGGAGGTGGTGGCGTGGGCCGCGAGCAACGGCGATCGCAGTGAAAACGCCGACTATCAGTACGGCAAGCGGCGGCTGCGCCAGATCGATGGACGGATTCGTTTTCTCACGAAGCGAATCGAAGCCGCGGAAGTGGTTGACCCGGAGACTCCGAGAACGGGGCAGGCGGCGGCGAGGGCATTCTTCGGAGCGACCGTGCGCTATACCAATGCCGGAGGAACGGAGCGGGTGGTAAGCATCGTGGGTACCGACGAGGTCGATCTGGACCGCAACCACATCAGTTGGGTGTCGCCTCTGGGGCACGCGTTGATGAAGTCGGCAGCGGGTGATCGGGTAGTTCTCCAAGCGCCGGGCGGTACAGCATACCTGAACGTGCTGGAAGTGTATTACGAGCGCATTTCGGTGGAACCGTTCCGTGAACCACCGGGGGCCGAGGCCTCTGCAAAGGGACTCCCTCACCGAGCCAATCCACCTGAGGAAGGTTAGCGAAGCAGCACATGAACGCGGGCGAAACGATATGGTTCATATCGAACCCACAGGCGGGGAGTTAACTGTTACGCATCTTGAACACGCTGTCCTCGTCGCGATAATTTGCTCCGCCGTTGCTTGCAGCCCTATCGCCAACCCCGTATCAGATGCTCCGATCATCAAGAAATACGGAATGGCCGCTTGTGTGCCATTGTCAACTAGCGCGAGGATTACGCCCACACTCGGGAATGGAACGCGACTCTGACGCTTCGCAGCGGGACGAAGGTCCTTATCAGAGGAGCGCAGGTTCCTGGTGGAAGAGTCGAGGCATTCTATCCAGATCAAAATCGGGATGTGGTGGCAGCTGATCCGGCTGATTACATGTATCCTGCCGATGTCCGTTTGGATGCTCAAAATGGCCTCCTTTCCGTGAAGGCTTGCGGGTGGTCTCGCGGAACAGACTTGGCTTTTCGAGTATGATCTTCACGGGCAGCGAATTGTCGAACGACTTCAAGTGAAGAGCGGAGTTTTGCCTGTGGACTGCCAAGGTGCCTCGGACTCGCAATGAAATCGTCACCCAAACGGGCCGGTGGTGCAATTTCTCTAAGAGTCTAGGGGACCTACCTAGAACTACGTTAGGAGCCCAGATCTAAACGCGACAAGGCTCTGCGAGAACCAGTCCCATTATGTTCGGATATCCTCAGTCCCCACTAGGCGGTCTTGAATTTACGACTGGCGTGAGAGGGCGCCTGCGCTATGTTCAGCGCTCATGGGTCGCAGAACCTCGGAGAGCGCAAGCTAGCGGGATCAGTGCATCCAGAAGGCGACCAACTCGACAACGCGATCGCGGCGCAGGAGGCCGGGGTCGGCTTTGCTGCCGAGTTGCGATGCGCCGCCGGCCAACAGGACCGTGCGCTGTGGGGTCTCGCCGCTGGCGGCAGGCCAGGCGCCGGGTTTCTCCTCTAACAGGTAGTGCTCGACTGAAAGGGCACGCTGGTAGGACAGAGACAGGTTGTCGGTATAAGTCTGACGAGTGGCCGGCTTGAGCTCACGAAGATCGCATCGCCCGATCAACAGCAATAATTCCGGCTGTTCCTGGCGCAGGCGGCCGGCAAGCTTGTCGACGCATCCCGGCGGGGAGTCGGCGATGGTTGCCGGCAGTTGATGATCGCCGTCACCGAAGTAACCGGCAAGGCAATGCGTCGGGGGCGCGATCACGGAGGTCTTGGTGGTCTCGACGGGCTTTTTCGTGAGACCGCCGGTCAGGGCGGCCGCACCCAGGGCGATCAAGGTGAAGAAAATGGCTGCGATCAAGGCGGCGACTGAGAAGGGCGCTTTCGACAGGCTGTCGGTCAGCTTTGCGAGGGCTTCAATTACTTTGTCAGCGTCGGGCAAGCTTTGGAGTTCGGTAGCCATCCCAACCTGCGGTGTGCCTTTCTTGGGGACCTCCGGCTGGGTCGCGGCACGCTTGAGAGCGAGGTAATTCTGCCATGCGAACATTACGAAGATTGCGAATGCGACGGTCGCGAAAGCGATGCATGTCCAGAACAGAATGATCAAAGGCTCCATCGGCGGTCCCTCCTGAGGTGCGGCGCTAAATCTGAATGTGCTGGAACGTAGGATCCTTTCGAATCTCAACAAGCTGATGATCGATGTCCTGGAAGCACGACGTGGCGGAGCCTCCGCTGACGATATGACCGATGATCTCCCCGCTTCCGCCGGAGAGCAGAACGGGGCCACCTGAATCGCCGCTAGACGTAACGCCGGTGTGGGAGAGGTAGATCTCCGTCAAGGTGACCCGGCTGCTGGAAATGTACCACCACTTGGTAGCTCCCCAGATTTGCACGGTCCGCATGCCCTTGCGGGTATACACATCGACCGAGGCATTGGGGGCGGGAACAACCGTGGAGGCAATCTTCAAGCGGTTGCCGTGATGAACGTTCGGTTTGAGCTCGATGACTGCCACGTCGAGGCTGGAACTGGCGCAGTCCAGGGGTTGGCCCTTACTGGCGGTGCGAACAAACACGACGTCCCCGAGGGCATTGCCCTTTCCGTCATCGGCGGCATTCTTGAGCAGGCGGCCAACGTGGCCTGCGGTGAGATAGCCTCTGTGGGCCCGGTTGACGCCCCAGGTGACGGGTGCACCCAATTCTCCATTTTCCGCCGAGACATGTACCGGGCCGCCGGGCTCGGCGTGCAGGGAGGTCGGGGAGACAAACACGACCTGGGTATTGCCGATCCAATCCAGATCGTTGCCGAACACTTCGCGCAAGGCTTGGACCGCCTCCGGAACAGCGGGCCAAGGTCGTGGCGTCAAGGCATCAACCGGGCCGACCCGCTGGAAGTAGAGAGCGGGCGTGACCAGGAACGGATCCATGGAAAATAAGCCGACTCCGCAGATGCCGAAGTTCCAGGAGAACGGCGCTCCGGGGAGGGTCAAAGAAGGTTCGAGGACGGCGGAGGGTGAACGTACCCAGCGTGGACCGTCGAACAGCGCCGCAGCCAGGAGCAGCGCGCGTCCGGTGGCGTCGCGGTCAGTGCCAAATTCCCAGAGCGCCATGCAACCTTCTTTCCAGCGAAGAAACGACTCTCGACTCTTAGCGGTTTAGCCTACCGTAGAAGCTTACTTGGCGCAAGAAGGGGCGGGCTGGTTCGTGAACGGTAAGGCAAGCTAGTAGAAGGTCAGGCCAGCTGGCACAAGGGTGACATTCGATGGAGAATAGCCCGGCGGAACAGCCCCGCCAATCCGAGTCGGAAGTGATGAAAGTACGCTGCTGCGTCGCGGGAGGCGGCCCGGCGGGGATGGTGGCCGGATTCCTGCTTGCTCGCGCGGGAGTTGAGGTGGTGGTGCTCGAAAAGCATGGCGACTTCTTGCGCGATTTTCGGGGCGATACGATTCATCCCTCGACGTTCGAGTTGATGTACGAGTTGGGTTTGCTGGATGAATTTCTGAAGCGGCCCCACCAGGAACTGAGGCAAATCGGGGCGCAAGTCGAGGACTTCCAGGTAACGGTGGCTGATTTTTCTCATCTTCCAACCCACTGTAAGTTCGTGGGGCTGATGCCGCAGTGGGATTTTCTGAATTTCATTGCCGAGCAAGGGAACCGCTATGCGCCATTCCATTTGCGGATGAGGGCCGAAGTCGTGAGCCTGCTGGTCGAAGACGGCCGGGTTGCGGGGGTGCGAGCGAAAACGCCGGGAGGGACGCTGGAGGTGCGGGCGGACTTGACGATTGGAGCCGACGGGCGGCACTCCATCGTGCGGGAGAAGGCGGGGTTTGACGTGATCGACCGGGGTGCACCGATCGATGTGTTGTGGATGCGGATCTCGCACGCGGCGGGCGATCCAGAACCAACGCTGGGGCGGTTCAGGCAGGGCAAAATCCTGGTGACGATCGATCGCGGCGATTACTGGCAGTGCGCCTACGTCATTCCCAAGGGAGCATTCGAAGAGATTCAGAAAAAGGGCTTGCCCTCCTTTCGCGCGGACATTGCGAGCATTGCACCTTTCCTGAAAGAACGCGTGGACGAACTGAAAGATTGGAACGATATCAAACTTTTGTCGGTTGCGGTGGATCACTTGCGACGGTGGTCGCGCACTGGGCTGCTATGCATCGGTGATTCAGCGCATGCGATGTCGCCGATCGGCGGGGTTGGCATTAATCTCGCGATTCAGGACGCGGTGGCTGCGGCAAACATTCTGGCGCAGCCGCTGCTCGATCGCGACGTGAGCGACAAACAGTTGCGAAGAGTGCAAGAGCGGCGCGAATTCCCGACGCGCATGACGCAGGGGTTTCAAGTTTTCGCTCACCGGCGTTTGATTGGCCCGGCGTTACAGAACGCCGTGCCGATCCGGCGGCTGCCGCTGGCGTTCCGGCTCTTGCAACGATTCCCGATGCTGCGGCGGATTCCGGCACGGGCGATCGGGTTGGGATTCCGGCCTGAGCATGTGCGGACACCGGAGAGGAAAGCGTGATAACGGTGTGGAAACCCCGGGACAAAGTGACGGTGGACTGAAGTGCATCTTGGGACAGGATCCGCTCCGTCCGCGCGGCGAAGGGGCTAGGAGGACGCGGGGACGGACAGCTCTGTCCACACGCCACAGAGGTGTATCTCGCTTCGTCCACCACATCCTGGCTTGGGACAGAGAAGGAGTCCGTCCGATTGATGAAACGGCCGTGACTCCGGAAAGACTCCGACACCCGCTTTCGTCATTGCGGGTGTGCGCTCCCGCGCTCATGCCGAGGCTGTGCTGGAGTTTGGAAAGGGTTGCCAAAACGGGTCAGTGGGCGTAGTAGCCGGAGCGGCTGCGGATGACGGCGTCCGGACGTTTACACTGAATCGTCACCTTGTGGAACGTGCCGTCGGGGTGTGAGCTCGACGGTACGTATCCGATTTCGTATAGCGAGCGGAGTTCGGCGCCGATTTGATCGAAGACCGCGGCCAGGTTGGTGTGGAGCGCGTCGAAATCCCCGCCGCCCGTCTGAGAAGCCAGATGATGCATGACTTGAATGCCGTACTTATTGCGGGCGTTCAGGCGGCCGTGCTCCGCCTGGGTGTAACGAATCGCGTAAATGAGTGCGTCGGCATTTTGCGCGGCTTCAATGGTGTCCAGCAGGTCGTTCGCACTGGAGTTCTCCTCGCCATCGCTAAATAACAGGATCGCCCGGCGACGCTGGCCGGGCTTTGCGAGTTTCTCCTTAACGGAGTAATAGACGGCGTCGTAGAGTGCGGTGCCGAGGTCGCGGTCTTCATGCGGCGGCCCGAGTTCCGGGAAGCCCTTCACGCTGGTATTGAAACGCTTCAGGCTGTCGATGATGGACGGAACAGAGGAATCGCCGTCACTCACGACGCGGAGATGGTTTCCGAAGCAGACGGCGAACACATCGTCCTTTGGGCGGAGGGCGGTTTCCAAAAACTTCGCGACATCGCGGTCGTGCTGCTTGATGAACTTGTCCTGGCTGGCGCTGACATCGATGACGAGGCCGAGGCTCAGCGGCAGCTCAGCCTCCCGGGCGAAAAAACGGATGGTTTGCGGGACGCCGTCATCGAGGACTTCGAAATCGTCCTGGGTGAGGTCGCCAATCAGCTGGCCGGAGGTGGAGCGAACACTGGCCGTGATGTTGACGAGCTTGGCCTCGGCTTGGAAAGACGGCCGGTCTTGCGAATTGCCGAATGGGGCGACTGCGAGAAATACGAGGAGGGGGCAGAACCGGGCGCGGCGCATCAAAATTGAATACGTTTTCAGTATAGGGTGCGACTCAATAGCTTTGAGTTTAGCTTTCTTAGGACCACAGAAATGGATTCCGTGTCCCGGCGCACTCAAGTCTTACGCTTCCCTTGTTAGAGGCGCAGAACATTCGATTGAACAGTAAGCGCCTGGCATTAACGAGTGGATTGCAAATTTGGCTCGCTGTAGGCATGACGATGCGCCGGTAATCCCGTGTGTGTTTTGGAATCCTACGTGCAACACAATTTGTCCATGCAGAATGGTGCACTGTGTCTTTATTCGCGCGCTGGAGACAACTCGGGTTCATTTGTTTCCTTACGCTACAGCCTTGCGCCGCCAGCAATGCCTCCTTTCGGACCGAAATTAATTACGGGCCCATTCCGCTTGATGTCTATACGATGCCGAACGTCAGCGCAAATGGGGCTCCTTACATTGCGAACTGCCCGATTCCCACACCATCGAACCCGACGACGGTGCGTTCATGCATCCAGACCCTGTCCGCGAACTATGTCGAAGCGGGTGCAACCGGGGTTAGATTTATGTTCGCGCTCCAAGGAGGTTCACAGGCACCGGAGGGAAATGCCGGGGTCTCTCAAGGGAGTTACGGGGCAAGTACTGCCTGGGACTCAGAAGGAAATGTGCAACCGGCGTGGACTAACAACCTGAATTTGTTTCTATCCGACCTAAAATCCGCTGGATTTATATATGTTGCGCCCACGCCAGCGCTGGTTGCCAACTGGAGCGGCGCGCCTTACGCGACGATGCAAGTGAACGAGTGCGGAAGCGCACAATCGGAGACGCTTGACTTTTATCGATGGCTGCCTTTCGGGCTCAAAGAAGGAGGTAACATTCCCGATTGCCAAGGTATTCAAGACGGCTACCATGTTGCGGCCCGACCGCCAGTTATAAACAACCACGGCTTTTGGGGCTGGCAACCGTATCACAACCTTATTGCTACCGTGATTTCGTCGACCATCAATGCCGGGCTACTTCTGTCGGAGATCGATCTCTCCCAAGAATTAAATCTGGCCGATTTTACAGTGACAGGCAGGGTGATTTACGACAACACAACTAATTTTGATGTTCTGGGCGACATCCAATCGCTATTGGCGCAGAATGGACTGGACCCCAGATTGGCCACGTATTCGGTGGGAGTCGCTAATCCGAGCCAGGCGAATGAGGGGTGCTTAAGCGGCTACAACGACTCGGGCATGCTGTATGGGGCATCGGCACTCGAAAGCGCCCTGTCGGGAGGTGGCTTTGGGTATCCCAGCGGATTCGTCCAGAACTCGGACCTGCCATGCGGAGGAACGGCTCCGGTCAGCCCCACCTTACCGGTAACTTACGCGGTGAAACCGCTGATTGATATCCACACTTACCCGTGCATCAAAGAAAAAGACTCGGCCCAATGCTCCACGACGGAGGATGTGACTACCACGGCGACACTTTTGTATAACGGCATAACAGATTTGGTTCAACGCTACGGTAATTCCGGCCCCCGCTTGATCATCGGCGAAACTACCCCGCCGGGACCGACAAGCGCCTGCATAGGGAATCAGAGCGCTTCTCAGAATGTGGCCGGATACGAGGCGAGCACGTTAACAACGTTCGGGAACGAAGTTGTGATCAGGCCCTGGTCATGGATTACAAATCCGTGTTATCAAAACCCGCTGCCGCTGCGGCCGCTTTATGATAGCGGCCCGTCAATCGCGCTAACCCCGGGTCCGCTGGTTGGCTCATCAGCAGTGGCGCGGGGCACGGTTTCCTGGGTCGTTCCAGGTTCTCGCACGGTCGAAATCCATATAGGCTCGCCATCAGGGACTCTCTTTGAGGTCCGGACGGGAAGCGGGAGCGCTGTCACCGGCAGCTGGGTGACCGATGGAATGCAATTCTTCATGCAGGATGTAACTAACGGGAAGCCGCGAACGCTCGCTAACACAATTGCCATAGCGACGGCACATGTTCTGGCAGGGCCGGCTGCTTTGACAGCAACGCCACAACGGATAAACCCTGGAGATGGTTCTGGTTTAGGGATCACCAGTCTTAGTTGGAGCGTGCCCCGGGAGACTTGCAATTCCGCGCATTGTGTCGAGGTTCACGTTGATTCTGCGACGGGGCCTCAATTCGCGAGCGGAGGGTACGTAGGGAGCGCCACAACCGGAAAATGGGTGACGGACGGAATGGTGTTCTACCTAGTGGATGCAAACACGACTAAAGTTCTGCAAACCGTAACTGTGCAGGTTTCTCCGAATTAGCCGGTGAGCGGGTTACGGCTTCTTGGGCAGCTCGTCGTTGAGGATGGAGCGGATGGTGGCGGCGACATCGTTGACGGCGCGGGTTCCATCAATGGTCCATATATTGGCCTTAGGATAATACTCGCGCACCATCTCCAGCTCGCGGTGGTATTGCGTGAGGCGCTGGGCGATGAGCTCGGGCGTGTCGTCCGGTCCGGCACGCTTCTTGAGACGTTCACGAACCACGTCGTCGGGCACATCCAGCTGGATGACGATGGGCGAAGGCAAGGTGTTGGTGCGAACCAGTTCGGCGAGATGGTCGGCTTGCTCTTTGCTGGCGGGATAGCCATCGAGCACCACGCCCTTGGTGAGATCGAGCTTACTCAACGCAGCGTCAATCAAGGCGTTCAGCGCCGGGTTAGCTTGCGGAGGAGGGGAGCTCGAGGTTTGGGTCGCCGAGGTCTTGGTTCCCGTGGTTTTGGTTGCGACAGTTTTCGGCTTCACGAAGAGCGACGGATTATCGCGGATGAGATCGTCCACAGCTATTGTCGGCAGCCCGAAGTTTTTCTTCAGGATCTCCGTCTGTGTGGTCTTGCCGCTGCCGGTGGGACCAATCAGGACGATGACGAATCGCTTCTCGACGGTGAGAGCGGTGCCTGCTTGCGCAAGGCTTGGCCGGTTGAAGCTGACCAGCGCCAAGAACAGTGCAGCGGTCGTGATGAGAAACTTGCAGCGTGACATTTGAGAAGGCGGCAGAGCCACCAATTTAATGTCGCACTTTCTTTCGCTGCCGGTTGAATTACGCTGGCGGATTTACGTATCGCTAAGCGAACAACGACTGTTCGTTTTGGTGACGGCGCAGCCACCCCGATGCCGTGCTGACTTGGGTGGTTCGTTCTGGTACGCCGAGTGCGGTTCACAATCGCGGGCGAGCTATGAAAGAAACTCCCGGCAAAAGCACCCTTCGCGCACTGGACTGGCTGAATTTCTTTTTGGCTGACGTGCAAACGGGAGTCGGCCCGTTCCTTGCCGTCTACCTGGCGGCCAACCACTGGAATCCACAGCAGGTTGGAATCGTTCTGACGTGTGGCGGATTAGCGGGTGTGGCTGCGCAGACACCCGGGGGCGCACTGGTCGATGCAACCCATCGCAAGAGGCTTCTGCTCAGCGTGGGCCTTGTCCTATTGAGCGGGGCTGCGTTGGTGCTGGCGGTCCATCCGACATTTTGGTATGTGGCTGGATCGCAAGTGGTGCTAGGAGGCCTGGGGGCAGTCCTGATGCCGACAGTGGTGGCTATTACGCTCGGCCTGGTCGGTGCCAAGGAATTCGACCGGCGCTTCGGACGCAATCAGGCGTTCAACTCAGCGGGAAACGTCGCTGCAGCGCTTCTGATGGGTGGGATTGGCTATTGGATCTCCAACCGCGCCATCTTCCTCACGGTGCCGTTCCTGGCAATACCCTGTCTGGCCTGCCTTCGCGGGATCGATCCGAAGAAGATCGACTACGGGCGATCGCGAGGCGCACGTGATGAAGGCGAACGGGATGGCGCCTCCGGGCTGAGGACGCTACTTTCCGATCGCCGTCTGCTGGCGTTCGCCGCATGTGCGGTCCTATTCCATTTTGCGAATGCCGCGATGCTGCCCGAGCTCGGTGAAATGCTGGCGCATGGCCGTGCGAAAGTGGCGGCGCCGTTCATGTCGGCCTGCGTGATTGTGACGCAGCTGGTGATTGCCGTTTCCGCGGTCTGGATTGGGTCGAAGGCCGCAACCTGGGGGCGAAAGCCGCTGCTGCTGGTTGGTTTCGGCGTGCTACCGGTTCGCGGCGTACTGTATACCCTAACGAAGTCTGTGGCGCTGCTGGTTGGGATCCAGGTTCTGGATGGCGTTGCGAATGCGATTTTCGGCGTGGTCTCCGTACTCGTGATTGCCGATTTGACCCGAGGCACGGGGCGCTTCAACATTACGCAAGGCGGCCTAGCGACCGCGGTCGGCATTGGGGCTTCCGTGAGCACAACCTTCGCAGGCTATCTCGTGCAGCGATCGGGCTATTCGACCAGCTTCCTGGGCCTCGCGGCGGTCGGGGTGTTGGCGTGGCTCGTGCTTTGCATGGGCGTGCCTGAGACGCTGGGTACGGGCGAGGAGAAAGGTGGCAACAGGCGTGCGGTGGCAGCGAGCGGTGTCCAGGGCGGTGCCGGTTAGAAATCGAATTGCAAGCGGGCGTTGACGGAGCGCTCGATGGAAACGGCGGTGCCGGAGTACAAACCGGCGAAGTTAATCAGGTTCAGGCCGTTTAACAGATTCACGCCGTCGATTTGAAATCGCATTGGGTACTTATCACTCTTGCGCAGTATGACGCCCGCAGAGGCGTTGAGCGACCAATAGGGACGGACCCGGCCATCGGAGAAGTTCACCCTATTGAGAATGTTCTGCGCATAGCCTTGTGCGGCGGCGTCTTCTTCGGTGCCGTTGAAGTCGACCGGCAGCCCGCTGTCGTAGGTTGCACCCATAGACAGCCAAAAGCGCGGATTGATGGTGTACCGGAAGCGCGCCCGGATGGCGTTGCGCTCTTCCTGCGAAACGGGGAAGACGCCACTGGCCTGGCTGATGGCCTGGGAGGCATCGGCGCCGAGAAAAAGGCCGCCGGTCACCGGGTAATAGCCGTTGCCGCGTTCGTGGGTCCAAGCCGCGTAGCCCGACACCGGTCCCCAGTGCGGAATCTCCACTTTCGCTTCCGTCCCATAGATATTCGCGAGCGCAAAACTAATGGGAAAACTGACGCCGGTGTTCAAGAGCAAATCGTCATCAGGGTAATTGTGATAGCGACGCCAGAAGAAGTTTCCACTGATGCGAACCTTAGCCAACAGGGCTTGGGCAAAGCCCGCTTCGTAGTAATTGCCGCGAGCCGGCTGGACCGGGAGGCGGAGGAACAAGTCGGGGTTGAGGCTGATGGCTTCGGGAGAACTGGAGACGAGAATGTTCTCGAAGGCGGGGGTTTGGAAGATTCGGTCGTAGGCGGCATGGAAATTGATCTTGGCCCAAGGCCAGTAGTACGCTAGCCCGATGCGGGGACTGAAGCCGAACTGGTTCACTAACAGGCTGTAGTGATCGAAGCGGAGCCCGGCCGAAAGAGCGAAATTCTTCCAATGAATTTCGTCCTGACCGAAAAGGGACTGCTCGCGGTCCGGCGAGGTGCCGTAGAAATTGAAGGTGAGCGGTGTCTGGGGATCGAACTGGGAGGGGTCGGTGATCAGGTAATTGAGGTTCTCTTCTAGCTGAGCGAAATCGGCTTCGCCGCCAAACTTGAATTCGTGAATGCCGGCGTGGACGGAGACGGTTCCTTTTACATACTCCTCGTGGTAGCCGCGATCCTGGCCGGCGATCATGGGTGTGGACAGATCGTTGGACCAATAGCGCGCGGTGATGTCGCGCACCATAGCTGCAAAATTGCCGAGCACGGAGGGGGAGAAAATGTGCTGGTAATTGAAGCGGGCCGCGCTTTCGTAGTTTTGGCGGTCCTGGCGCTGACCGGCCTCCTCTTGTGGAATCTCATTCGGCACCAAGAACTTGGATTGATTGCGAGTGACACTGAAGCCGATGCGGTTCTTTTCGTCGATGTCGCGCTCGTAATGAGCAAGGAAGTCGCCGGTGGTGCCATGGTTGGTGTAGTTTTGCGTAGCGGGCGGATCGAGGAACCAGTTAGTGGTCGCACTGGCCAGGCTTAAGCTGATGGTGTTCGATCCAAAGCCGTACTGACCCTCCACGTAACCATTCAAGTTGTCGAAGCTACCTCCGCCCAAGACGGCGGTGCCGTGGAATCCGGGACGGGTGTCGCGCGCGGTCTGGACTTCTATCACGCCGCCCAGTTTGCGGCCATACTCGGCCGGGAAACCGGCGACGGTCTCACTCATTTCCTGGACGTCGGCGGGGTCGAAATCCGCGACGTAGGAGGAAGAGCGATTCTCGGTCATTGGTATGCCGTCGATGACGTATTGCACCTGGTATTCTTCGGCCCGAGGGTGAAGAATTCCGTTGGCTTCGAACATCCAGCCAGGTTCCTGATTGACGATGTCGGCGAGCCCACGGCCCGGCTGTGCGGAAACCCGGTCGTCGATCATGTCACGGCCGATCTTCTTGGCGCTGCTGGTGGCGTAGGGATCGATCAGTGTTTCATCCGCGCTGACCTCGACGGTGGTTTGAATTTGTTCGACGGCCAACTTGACCTTGAGCTCTTTGGGCAGCGCGGAGCGAATATCGACCAATTGCGACGCCGGCGCGAAGCCCGCGTGGCTGACGGTAACGGTATAGAGGCCAAACGGCAGGCGCTTGGCGACGACGCGGCCTTCGGCATCCGCCGAGAAGGAGGTCTTATAGTGATTGGCTTCGCTTAGCACTTCGACCGAAGCCGGCAAGGGCGAGCCGGTGGGATCGGCGATGAGGATGCGCAATTCGCCGTTGCTTGCCTGACCCCATGCGTACACGGCGAGGGCTACAAATAAGAGCGCCCGAATTGCGTTCATCAATTGGTCATTCCAGGAGATTGGCCGCGCGAGCCCACTCTAGCTAGTTTTGCGCAGTTCTTCCTGGATCACTCGACGCAAGGTGCTCTCCAGCGGTTCCACGGAGGCGGAAGTGACACTGCTAAAGGCGGAAATTGCTGAGGATGAATGCACGCGTCGAGAATATAGAGGAGGCCGGATCGCTCCGGCGTAAATCACCGGCCAATCGCGGCTCTTAAGAGCTTGCGCTGAATTCGATCCCCCGGTTTCGTGCTTCCGAAGCTCTGCGTTCGCTCCCTGACGGTCACGGCCGGACCTAACACGCGCTTGCTGACGCGCGGTCGAAAGGGGAACACCCGAATCCGCTTGCTCACGCGCGCGGTTGCTCTGAAAATACCCGGAAAGTTGAGTTTAGACGCAAGCGCTCCGGCGCTCATGCTGAGGTCCGTGCTGGAGTCTTCACACAGGCTCTGACGCGTGCGGTTGCTCTGAAAATACCGTTTGCGAATCTGGGGACAGGCTCGCTGCGTCCACGCGGCGGCGGGCTCCAGTGACGAAATGCGGAAATGTGTGCGCGCCTTGGGACGCAGGCGCCTGTCCCCGGTCGGCTTTGCTCTGAAAAGCCACATGGGGTCGGGCGGCGGTCGAAGAGCAGGCTGCTTAGAGACCACGGTGTGCCGTCATTTATGCGATAGCCTCAGTAATTGCTTATGAAACGAACATTGATCTTGGCGATGACCATACTGGCGGCCGGAGCCGGGCCTGCGGCGTTGGCGCAGACGCCTGCGGAGGCGCCCAACCCCGATATCCATTACCATTTGGGGCCCGATTCGCTGGAAGAAGAAGGCGTGCCGAAGGGAGAGGTCCGCGGGCCGTTTACCCTGCCGAGCGAGGCTTATCCGGGTACCCAACACACCTATTGGGTGTACGTGCCGGCGCAGTACAATCCCGCCGTGCCGGCCAGCCTGATGGTGTTCAACGACGGGCAGGCGTACATGAATCCACAGGGCGATGTGCGGGCGCAGAACGTGATGGACAACCTGATCTATCGGCGCGAAATACCGGTGATGATCGGCGTTTTCATCAACCCGGGCCGGCGGCCCGATCAGCCTGAGCCGAATGCCCAGGAGTGGGGCGACAAGACGACCAACCGGCCGACGGAGTACAACACCATCGACGACAAGTATGCGCGGGTGGTTTGCGATGAACTGCTGCCGGCGCTCTACAAGAACTACAACATCTCCAAAGATCCCGAGCGGCATGGCATTGGCGGCGCTAGTTCGGGCGCGATCGCCGCGTTCACAGTGGCGTGGGAACGCCCGGACCAGTTCCGGAAGGTGCTGAGCATGATCGGCAGCTTCACGAACATTCGCGGAGGACATGTCTATCCCGAACTCATCCTGAAGAGTGAGAAGAA
>CAVUCO010000036.1:0-98917 GCA_963740005.1 uncultured Acidobacteriaceae bacterium
TATTCCACGCGTCCTTTCCCGTACCGCAGCTCGCCGGCCTCAATCCGAATCCCGAGAACGTTTTCTTTCGGAGGCAAGGGGCACGTGGCATAAGGCGTGAACGTGCACGGCGGGTTGTAGGAGCGGTTGAAGTCGAGCACCACTTTGCCGTCGGCCGGCAAGCGGCGTATTTAACATGCGGCCGGCCTGGTAGGTTTCCGTTTTGCTGGTGAGGTCTTTGAAGATGAAGAACAGGGTCTTGCCTTCGTAGATGGGCCGCATACGGAAAGTCTGGCCCTGCAATGCGAACTCGACGACGCCGGGACTGACCTCCATTTCGGTCTCGCCCAGAATGTTTGGCACGGGAATCTTGTGCTCGTCCGGGATGAACTTCGCTTCAATGCGGTATTCCGGATTGATCGGGAAGTACTTCATGCCGGTGAAGTGCTCCAGCACTGGGTTCTCCTTATCCTTTGCCCGCAGCGCGAGCCGATCGCCGCGCTTGATGACAAAGAACGAAATGCGGTCGACGGAAACCGTGTCGGGAGTATCGCCCGTGTAGTTCAGCACCACCGGTCCCGTCACCGGTTTGTTATTCACCTGGAGCCGATCACCCGCCAGGTTAGTGAGGGTGACTGTTGCATCGTTGAGCCGGATCTTGGCGACGGCCGCCGGCGCGGAACCCGCCGGTAAGACAAAGTCGTTGGCTTCACCGGAGCCGATGGTGTTGTCGCCCGCCTTCAGCCAAAACAGGCCGACCAGGGTAAGCCACCCGTCCGGAGAACGGAGGCCTTTGTCCCGATGCTGTTGCCACGCGGCGATCTCCTCGCGATAGTCGGTGGGAATGTTGGCGGAAGCAGCCATGGTCATCAGCGCGACAAAGCCTATCAAGAACGAGGTCATTGACAAATTGTAGCGGAAAGTTGTGTGGACGTGGCGTTGGATAGTCGAGCCTCGTGCTGTGACGAGAGCTTTCCGACCCGCGACCGTCCTTCCGAGGCGCGACCGTGAGGAAGCGCTTTTCCTGAAGCTTTCGGAAAAGCCTTCCCTCTCGTTCAAAAGCCCGATAGCCGCCCCACATTAGAATGAGGGTTGGTTGCCAACACCGATAGCCGGCGATACCCGCCCCGCCCCATTCTGGGAGTGGGGGCGCTCATTTATGATGGCGACTCGATACTCCTGGTGCAACGCGGCCACGAACCACTGAAGGGTTTCTGGTCTCTGCCGGGCGGCGCGGTGGAGACGGGCGAGCACCTCGATCAGGCGATCACCCGCGAGGTTCGCGAGGAGACCGGGCTTTTGGTACAGCCCACATCCGTCGCCACGATTTTCGAACGAATCATGCGCGATACCGAGGGCCGGGCGGAGTATCACTACGTGCTGGTGGATTATTTCTGCACGGTGCTGGGCGGGAAGCTACAGGCGGGCGACGATTCCGATCAGGTGAAGTGGGTGCCGCTCACCGCGATGGAATCTGTCAAGCTGACGGAGGGCACCCGCGAAGTGATCCAGAAAGTGCATCCCAGCCGTGTCTCGGATATGCCTGTGTTCCGGGCCTAGTTTGCCGTGCATCCATGTCATTCAGTAGCCAGTCGCTGTTGCAGTTCGAAGAGCTCAAGGAGCTGGTAGCATCCTATGCGGGCAGCGAGGCGGGCGCCGAGCTGGTGCTCGAGGTGGAACCGGGCGGCAATCGCTTCGCGGTCGAAGCGGACCTGGCGGACGCCGGTGAAGCCATCACTTATTTGCGCGAGGCCGCGAATCCGGAGGCTTCGCGCGGCGCCGCGGTACGCCTGCGCTTCAACCAGCTACACGATGTTCGTCCATCGCTGACGGTGCTGCGTGTGGAAGGCGCGCGCCTGGATGGCCGGGCTCTGTTGGATCTATTCCAGGTTCTGGAAATCGCGGGCGAGTATCGGACCTTGCTGGTTGGCGTGCGCGAACGCTTCCCACGTTTGGCACGCCGCGCTGATGGGATGACTGACTTGCGCGGATTTGTACGGCGCTTCGGCAAGGCATTCTTGCCGGATGGTTCACTCTCCGACCAGGCCAGCGTCGCGTTGGGTCGAATTCGCCGCGAGATGGAGAAGCAGCAGAAGACTATCCAACAATCGCTGGAACGGTTCCTGCGCGAACATCGGTCCGACGGCACTGTGCAGGAGGACTTCGTCACCATCCGCGACGACCGGTTTGTGGTGCCGATCGTAGCGGGCCAGAAGGGCCGTGTTGATGGCGTGATTCATGGTTCCAGCGGATCGGGCCGCACGCTCTTTGTCGAGCCGCTGGAGACGATCCAGCTCAACAACCAGCTGGTGCGGCTCCGGGAAGATGAACTTCGCGAAGTGGAGCGCATCCTCGCCGAGATTACCGAGAATCTGCGCGAGCATCGCGATGAGATCATCACGAGCGCAGAGACGCTGGCGCACCTCGACTTCCTGTTTGCCAAGGCTGGCTTCGCAACCGACTTCGAAGCCGTGGTTCCCAAATTCAGTCCAGACTCCGAGCGGCGCCTGCTGCTTGAGAACGCCCGGCATCCGCTGCTGGAGTCGGTGCTGCGCAAGCAGCGGCGGCCGATTATCCCCATTTCTTTTGAACTGAATGAGGGACAGCGCTGCTTGTTGATCAGCGGCCCGAACACGGGCGGTAAGACCGTCACCATGAAGACGACCGGGCTGCTGGCCTTGATGGCGCACGCCGGGCTGCCGGTTCCGGTCACGGAAGCGGTGTTTCCTTTCTTCGATGATGTGCTGGCTGACATCGGCGATAGCCAGTCGATTGCAGAAAGCCTAAGCAGCTTCTCCGGCCACCTGATCCATGTCAAGCAAATGATGGAAGCGGTGACGCCCAACAGCCTGGTGCTGATGGATGAGCTGGGCCGCGCCACCGATCCCGAAGAAGGAGGCGCGCTGGGCGTCGCGATTCTCGACCGGTTCCGCCAGACGGGCGCGTTCTGTTTGGCCTCGACGCATCTTCTCCCTCTAAAACTCTATGGGACGAAGACAGCCGGCGTAGTGAATGCATCGATGGGTTTCGATGAAGCCACCTTGCAGCCGACTTATCAGCTCCGTGTCGGGCTGCCGGGCAAGTCGGCGGGACTCGACATTGCCAGTCGCCTGGAGTTGCCCGCCGATGTGATCGCGCACGCCCGCTCGGTTCTGCCGAAGCTGGAGGCCGATTTTCAAAATCTGCTGGTCGAGCTACATCGCCAAATCGAAGAACACGCCGAGCAGCAGCGGCAACTGGCAAAGGCAACCGGCGACCTCGAGCAGCAGAAGGCCACCGTGGAACGCGAAGCGATCCAGCGCGAAGAGAAACGCCGCCAGCAATGGCAGCGGCAGGTCGAAGAGTTAGTGACTCGTTTCGATGCGCAGGCTCGCACCACCATCGATAAAGTCGTCAACGCAGCCGACCAGAGGAAGGCCGCCGAGCAAGCTGCACGCTTGATCGCCAAGACCAAACGCGAGTTTCGCGAGGAGGCCACCGAGGCGCTTCAACCGCCCGCCGGTCAGCCCGCGCCGCCACCGCTGCCGGTCCTGAAAGAAGGCGCGAGGGTGCGGCTGAAAGACGTGCGCGAACCGGCAACCGTGCGCCGCATCCTGAAGAATGGATTGCTCGAGGTGGAAGCGGGTTTTCTCAAGATGCAGATCTCTTCGGAAGATATTGCCGAAGTGCTCTCCGGCGCTGCGCAGCCGAAGCTCCCCAAGAACGTCTCGCTGGAGTCTGGGCCGAGTTGGGACGTCTCGTACCGCGAGATTAACCTCATCGGCCAGCGGGCCGAAGAAGCTCTCGAACATGTCGATAAGTTCCTGGATTCCGCCGCCATGGCATCCGTGAATCGCGTCCGCATTATTCACGGGCACGGCATGGGCATTCTGAAGAAGGCGGTTGCGGAGTTCTTGCAGAAGAGCCCGCATGTGGCCACATTCTACGCGGCCCCGCCGGCTGAAGGCGGCACTGGGGCGACGATCGTCGAGCTGAGAGAGTAGCGTCCTCCACCTGTTTTCCTTCCGGAGTCACGGCCGTTCGTCAAGGGGACGGACTTCTCTGCCCCAAGCCATGATGTAAGAGCCGAAGCGGCAAACAGCTCTGTGGCGCGTGGGCAGAGCTGTCCGTCCCCGCGTCCTCCAACCTTGTATTTCAGGACCACCGCGCCGGGCAAACTGGCTGTGCCCCTCCCGCCAGTCACAAACGTAGAAAATTTTTCCGATTCCCGCGAAGCCCTTTCATCGCAATACCTTCCGCCACTTCCCAGTTTCATCCCGTGGCAGTCCAGCCTAAGACCGGGTCGAAAATTTGGTAGGCGGAAATTCCGCCAAAGGAGTTAGCAAATGTCAAACATATCTTCAAAACTCCCGGAGACCCCGGGCACACTGACGAATCAAGAAGTCCGGGCGAACCAGGAACCGGCCTTGAAAGAAAACGACTCGGCGCATCACGATCAATCCGTGCCGCCCGAACCTACCAACCCGGAGGTCGATGCCCGCACCGCGGCCAATCGGCTCAATGCCCAGAAAAGCACAGGCGCAAAGACGCCGGACGGAAAGGCTGCCTCCTCCAAGAACGCCGTCAAGCACGGCCTCTTCGTCGAGGATCTGGCCAAGCACCTCAGCGAAGAACAACTCGAACGCTATCAGAGCTTCATCGAAGGCATCGTCAAGGATCTTCACCCCGTAGGTGACCTGGAGTTGCACCTCGCGCAGCGCGTCGCCGACATCCAGTTCCGGCTCGAGCTGCTTCGCACCGCCGAGCTCAAAATCTACATGGACGTTGCCATCCTGTCCGCGACCATGGAGGGCTGCCTCATGAAGACCGGCAACCCCATGGGCCTGGCTTCGCTCTACGATCAGCGCTTTCAGCGCTCGTTCTCAAAGACCCTGGAGGAATTCCGGCATGCACAACAGATTCGAGTGGACCAGGAGAAACAGGCCATCGAGGAGCTAAAGGCCATTGCTGCCGCGCACATGCAGCAGAACGTCCCGTTCGATCCAGCCCGGTTTGGCTTCGTTATTTCGAGCGAACTTCTCCTCAGCAAAGTGCGCCTCGGAAATGCCAAAAAAATGGCTCAATTCAACACGGGTGACGGTATCGTCGAGAAGAAAGTCGTCGCGATCCTAGCCGGCGAGCCCAAAAAGGCCGCCTAGTCACTCCCAAACGATGCAGAAATACCTCGAATAAACCTTGGCGACAAAGAAGATAAACGAGACGTGTCGGACCTTCGCCACAGAACCGCGCGCGTGAGCAAGCGGACCCCCTGCGAGCCGCGACGGTAACGGAGCGAGCGCAAAGCCCAGAGCAACAGGAAGAGTCCATGTGAAAACGTCAGCACAGATCCCCGCAGGAGCGATGGATGTGCACAACGAGCAATGATCGAAGTAGAGCTGGTCGCAGGCATCCTGCCTCACTTCTTCCTCGCCTGGCGCTTAGTCCAGAGCCGCGAGCACTTCTTCGGCGTGCCCGTCCACCTTCACCTTCGGGAAGATCTTCTTGATCACTCCCTTGGCATCGATCACGAAGGTGGTGCGTTCGATGCCCATGTACTTCTTGCCGTACATGCTCTTCTCTTTCCAGACGCCGTAGGCCTCAGCGGCCTTGTGGTCGACGTCGGCCAGCAGCGAGAACGGCAGATCGAACTTCTCCCGAAACTTGAGTTGGGCCTTGGTGGTGTCCGGGGACACGCCGACGATCACCGTGTTGGCCTTGGTGAACCTCTTGGAGGTGTCACGGAATTCGCAGGACTCCTTGGTGCAGCCGGGTGTGTCGGCCTTGGGGTAGAAGTAAAGCACCACGTTCTTGCCTTTCAGCGAGGACAGTTTAAATGGTTCACCGTTGTCGGTATCGAGAGAGATCTCCGGAGCTTTGTCGCCCGCGTGAAGTAGACTTTCGGGTTCTTGGGTTGCCTTGGCCATGGCTTCAAGATGCCTCAGCTGGGTCGCGGGCGCAAGCTTTCGCGAGCAAAACCCGATTGCACCGGCTCCGGTTAGCGCGGGAACATGCCACTAATCGAGTCCGTCCCCTTTTGTGCACCGTGCAGGCAATCTGGTAAACCATTGATATTACAGGACGGTCGCCGCATCGGCAGGCGCTCGCTATAAATATGCTCGTTAAAGACTAATAAGACTTGACAATGTAGCACGCATATCTTATGCTGAGAACAGATCCAGATTGAAGGAGGATCGACAATGCCAATGATCAAATACACACCTTTCGCTACGTCAGAATTTGAAGATTTCCCGACCGGGCTGCGGCTGTTCCAGGATTCGGTTTCGCGCCTCTTCGGTGAGCCGGGCTCTCGGCCGTGGACTCCTGCGGTGGACATCTATGAGACCGACAACGAGCTGGTGCTGAAGGCAGATCTGCCTGAGGTTGACCCGAAGAACGTCGATATCCAGATTGAGAACGGCACGCTGACACTGAAGGGCAACCGCACTTTTGAGACTGAGAAGAACGGCAAAGGCTATCACCGCATCGAGCGCAGCTATGGTTCGTTCGTCCGTGCATTCAGCCTTCCTGAGACCGTTGATCCCGAGAATGTGAAAGCCGACTTTAAGAATGGCGTTCTGACCATGACGATTGCCAAGAAGGAAGTCGCGAAGCCGCGCACCATCAAGGTGGAAGTTCACTAAGCGCTGGACAATAATTCGGCAGCAAAGCACGAAACCTAGCACGTGAATTCTTTTCGGCGGGATGCCTTCGGGTGCCCGCCGATTCTGTTTTTGGAGAGCAGCTCATCCGCCTGCTAAGCCCTGCGTCTGCTCAAATAGGGCAGATGTCTTCTTTGCCTATCGTGCGCGTGAATCGAAAGGCTGCTGACCGGGTTGCTGCGGGTCACCTATGGGTGTTTGCGAGCGACGTGACGGATCGCGGCAGCGCGCAGCCGGGTGACGCGGTTCGGGTGCTCGATCCCAAGGGCCGCACATTGGCGCTGGCCCACTATAGTTCAACCTCCCAGATCACGCTGCGCCTGCTCAGCGAGCACGGCGAACCGGACGTGACTTCTGCATTCCTGAAGAAGCGCATCGAGGCGGCGCACCGGCTGCGGCAACTGGTCGTATCTGAATCGAACGCTTATCGCTTGGTCTACGCCGAGGGCGATCTGCTGCCAGGCCTGATTGTCGACAAGTATGGCGACTACCTGGCGGTTCAGTTTCTCGATCAGGGGATGGACCGTCTGTCCGGAGTGATTGTCGATGTGCTCACCGATCTCCTCCGCCCGCTGGGGATCGTGGCGCGAAACGACATTCCCAGCCGCTCAAAAGAAAACCTGCCGGTCGAGACCAAGGTGCTTATGGGGGATGTCCCGGCACGTGTCGAGATCGAGATGAACAAGCTGCGCTGGCAGGTCGATCTGCTGGAAGGCCAGAAAACAGGAATCTTTCTGGACCAGCGCGAAAACTATCTGGCCGCACGACGATACGGATCCGGGAAGGCGCTCGATTGCTTCACCGCGACGGGAGGGTTCGCGCTGCACCTGGCAGCGGCTTGCGAAACCGTGGAAGGCGTGGATAGTTCTGCACCATCGTTGGCGACCGCACAAGCCAACGCCGAGGCGAACGGCCTCGCCAATGTGCGATTCCAAAAAGCCGACGTTCTGGAATACCTGCCTGGGCTGGTGTCGGCGCATCGAAGTTTCGACCTGGTCGTGGTTGATCCTCCCGCGTTCAGCAAATCCCGCGGTGCGCTTGAAGGTGCTAGCCGGGGTTACAAAGAAATCAACCTGCGCGCTTTGCGGCTGCTTCGCGCGGGCGGAATTCTGGTGAGTTGTTCTTGCTCACATCACATGACAGAGGGGCATTTGCTGGAAGTAGTTGCCGCAGCGGCGCTCGACTGCGGCAAACGCTTGCGTGTGCTGGAGCGCCGGACGCAGGCGCAGGACCATCCCATCTTGCTGACGGTTCCCGAGACGCATTATCTCAATTGCCTGATTCTGCAGGTGGTTGCCTGAGCAGGCGGCCTTTCCTGCGTCAACTGCCAACCTGGTCGCATCCATTCAACGTAGCTGACTGCTCCCACAACGAATTATGAATATGTCTTCCAGCACTCCCGAACTTCTCGCAAAGCCCGCCCTGGCGGAACACCCGATTCATGAATTGTTGGCACGCCGTTGGAGCCCGCGGGCTTATGCGGCCGAACGGCCCGTGCCGCCTGAAGTACTCGCCCAGTTGTTCGAAGCAGCGCGCTGGGCGCCCTCCAGCAACAACGGGCAGCCATGGAGCTTCATCGTGGGCGTGAAGGGCACCGAAACTTGGGACAAAATCTTCGACACACTGGTGCCCTTCAACCAGACGTGGGCCAAGAATGCACCGGTGCTGGCGCTCGGCCTTGCGCGGAAGGTCTTCCAAAAAGATGGAAGTCCCAATCGGCATGCGATGTACGACTTAGGCCAATCCGTTTCCATGCTGCTGGTGCAGGCAAGTTCGCTAGGCCTGATCACGCATCAGATGGGCGGCTTCGATCCAGCGAAAGCTAGCGCCGTGTTTCACGTTCCCGACAACTACGACATCAGCGCGGTAATCGCGATCGGCTACCAGGCGGAGCTGTCGGTCTTGCCGCCAGAACTTCGAGAAAAGGAGATCGCGCCTCGCTCACGCAACAAGATCGAAACGTTTGTCTTCGTGGGCGATTTTGGCAAGACTGCTGAGTTCTTGAAGAAGTAGCTAAGGCTTACGAGGCGAGAGCGAGAATACGGAGCGCTCGAGGAGCCGGGTGGCTTGGTCCAGTGGGAGCGCGCCGGGCGGCTCGATGACGCTTCCGACGTGCACCGTTAGCTTGCCTGAACGGAACCACGGCTGGCCGGCAACCTTCATCTCGCCAAGGCCTTCCAGATAGGCAGGCAGCGCGGGTGACCGCAATTCCGACCAGAGTAAGCCGCTGCCTGACTTGAAAGGCTGTGGCTGGCCATCGTCGGAACGCCGACCCTCCGGAAAGACCAGCACGTGATAGCCGCGGTCCATAGCCGCCGCGGCGTGAGCGAAGCTCCTGCGAAAGCCGGTGCGCTGGGGCAGCGGGAACACATTAAATAGCGCGGTGATCAGGAAGTATCCGGCAGGCGCCAGAAGATTCAAGAAGAAGTTGCCCTGGTTGCGCCCCTTCCTTAGATCCAGCAGCATTTCGCCGGACATGGCCATCGCCAAATGCCGCCGCATAGCTGCCGGCAGGGCGTACATCACCAGTGCAGCATCGTAGGTTGTCACGTGGTTCGCCACAATCAGGACGGGACGCTCCGGCACTGAGGCGAGCTTTGAGACGACACGCGGCTTGCCGAGAAACCAGCAGATTGGCCTGGCGATCAACTCCAGAAACGCCACGCGGATGATCTGCTGTGGCCACGCCCAAGTCCACCTGGGGTAGATGTGCTCGTCCACGGGCTGCCGCGGCTCAGCGTCGCGACGGACCAAGCGTCCAGCCGTTTCGACGCCTGCTGTCTGTCGCGAGTCTCGCAGTAGAAAGCGTCGCAGATCACCAAGTGTCCGATACTGCGTCCAGTCGGTATCAGTCAAAGCGACGCCGAAGCGTTCTTCGACGCGGGAAAGGAACTCGATGCGGCCCAGGCTGTCGAACAGGTCGTCCAGCACCGCATTGTCATCCAGGCTGGTTACATTCCCGTGCAACGACTCGGCTACTAGCCTATAGAGTTCATTGCCTGCGACCGATGAATCCATCCGGCCCTGGTTGCGGGCGGCGAGCGCGGCGGCCACTTGGCGCCGTACTACCTTGCCGTTCGGCGTGCGCGGGAAATCGGGGTCAGGCCAGCGCGTCCATCGCCGGATACGTTGAAACGGGGCGAGGCGATCATTGGCGAGCCGAACGGCCTCCGCGGCGAGATCGTCCGTCTGCGCGATGACGGCCGCCATGGGCTCCGGGCCGCTGCCATCTTCTTCGCTCGCGACCACGACACAGCCAGTCACCCCCGGTCCTCGCAGGACTTCCGCCTCCAGGTCTTCGGGATAGATGTTGAGCCCGGCCGCGGTCACGATGACCTCTTTGGTTCGTCCGCGAAAACGGAGATTGCCGGCTTCGTCGACCGCGGCGATGTCGCCGGTCGCCACCCATTCGGACTCCGTCGGAACGATGCGGCCGCGCTGCCAAGTGGCTCCCGAAACAGTCTCGCCGCGAACCAGGATTTCGCCCTCATCCGTGATGCGCACTTCGCGTCCCGGCATCACTTTGCCGATGCTGCCGCTGGCCGCCTTGAAGGGATGATTCAGACTAACCAGCGCGGTGGTTTCCGTCATGCCGTAACCCTGCACCACCGCGAAGCCGAGACGCAGCCAGAATTGCTCGGCCTCGGAATCGAGCGAGGCGCCGCCGCAGACAAACGCCCAGAACTTCAGACCGAAGGCGCGATGAACATCGCGAAACAGCCACCACTTTCGCCAGACCGACATGGTTCGAGCCCGTTCCAGGCGTGCGGGCAGATCGGGGAATTTGCTCAGCAGGTGCGTGCGCAGCAGATCGAGCACGCGCGGAACAGCAGCAACCACCGAAATGCGCTCCTCGTGAATAGATTCGATCAACTCGGATGCGAGGAGGCGCGGCGGAAAAAACAGTTCAGCCCCCAGCAGGGCCGGGATCCAAAGCCCCATGAATTGCCCAAACACGTGGCTTAAGGGCAAAGTGTGAAGGAACCGTAGTGGATGAAAGATGCGTTCATACTTCAGGTAGTGCTGCATCTCGGATTCAATGGGCCGCAGACTGGCCAACACGTTGTGATGCGTGTGGACGACGCCTTTCGGATCGCCGGTGGTGCCCGAAGTGAAGATGATTTGCAGCGTGTCGCGTTCGCTGAGATCCGCTGCCGGAGTCGTGTCGCCGCGTTCCGGAAGCACCGATTCGAAGTCTTCGAAGGCGAGCGCCGGCGTTTCCGGATCAAGGCCGGCGATGTGTTCTCCAGACCCGGCGACTAAGCGCGGCTGAACATCTTCGCGCACCTTTTCGGCAAACGCCGCTGAGCCGTGAGCATCGATCGGTACGGCGACGACACCGCGTAGCACGCAGCCGAAGAACGCAGCGATCCAGGGCGCGCCGTTCTCGCCCCAAAGCAGGACGCGATCACCCTTCCGGATGCCGCGCCGTTCCAGCTCCGCGGCGAAACGTCCGGTAAGACTCGACAGCTCGGCATAGGTGGTCGCGTGCCGTCGAAGACCGAGCTTCGAAATGACCGCGATGTCTTTGGGATGACGGTCGAAATCCGCGATCAGGGAGGCGAGCGAGGTCCGAATTGGAGGTTGAGCCGGCAAGTGCGCTTACCAACGATGGTAACGGGACCGGCAATGCATAAGTGCTCCAGCGCGCAAACGGGCCGGCTCCGTCCGGAGTAGGCCCGTCATGCGTCACATATGCCGGCGATCTACGTTCGATGCGGCTTACTTCGCACCGCGCTTAGGGCCGGCCGTCTGCAGTTCCATCAGGTTCTCGAGCAAGCCCTCGAAGCCACCGTTAACGCTGACCCGGTCCACCTTTTCGACCAGTTTTTCCAGCGTCTCCAGCTCCTTCAAGCGCACCAGGATGGGGTTATCCTCCAACAGCTTCGCCGTGTTCAACAGCGAGCGCGTGGCGGCCGTCTCCTCGCGCCGGCGAATGAGGTTCGCCTGCGCCTGCTTCTCCGCGGAAACCACCTGGTTCATGATTTCGCGCACGTCCCCAGGCAGAATAATGTCCTTCAGCGAGATGGAGCCAACCAGGATACCCATCGTGCTCATCTCGATCCGAACGGCCTCCGCAACGGTTTCGTCTACGTCGGTCTTGTCGGCGAGAATCTCTTCAAGCGTCTTCCGGCCAAGCGTCTGGCGCACCGCGCGCTGCAAAAGCCGGTACAGATAATCGGTGAAGTCCTTCACCATCTGCTTGGCCTTGATCGCGTCGATGACCTGAAACTCAGCGAGAATGTTGACACGCAGCGAGACCTTGTCCTTCGACAAAATCTCCTGTCCCGGCACTTCCAGGGTCTGGCGGCGCAGATCGACAACCTCGACACGAGGGTTTCCGGTTACCGCCCAAAACCCGTACTTACCGGGCGTAAGAGTTCGGGTCAGCCGGTTGTCAAGATACAACAGGCCGACCCGTGCCTCTTCTACGATGCTGAACGTGGCCAGGGATTCACGCCCCAGCCGCTCCAATGCCGGCAACTTCGCGAGCGGAACCGACGGTTCATCGATCACATCCACGACTTCAGCCGACACTTCGGACAAACCACGCCAGAACAGCGCGCGCTTCGCCGGTGCCAGCACCTTGAACAGCTTGCCGTCAACGTACACCATGGCCACTTGCGTATCGCTGGTTTCCACCACCGTGAACAGCTCAGCCACCAACTGCGGCCGCTCCTTCACCAGGTAGTCTGCCCACGTGCTCTGGAAGATGAGGGAATTGGTAAAGTGCTTCTCCACTTCCAGGTGGACGGTGGGCGCCACGAACAGGCGATACTCGCCGGGCGCGAGAATCGTGCTGAACCGGCCGTTCTTCGCGATCAGGAAACGCTCCTGGTCACCTACGATAATCTTCTTCCACAACATATGAACACCTCTTGGTTAGTTATTTCTTAGTTACATGTCAGTTAGTAGTTAATTGTTGCCTGCTGTTTGAATTCGTCGCCCGCGGTCTCCTCACGGAAGAGAGTTAGAGTTGCCGAGGGCTCAAGCCGCCTGCCCAATCAGCGTGGTAACCACGGTGAAAAAGGAAGTGAGACTTGGGAACCCGGCAACAGTTTCAACCTCTTGCAGAGTGTTGAAACCGCTTGCAGTAGCTTGGGCGCAATCGCCGAGGCGGTCTTGCCTTAAATACATGCTGGACGCGAATTCAGAAGCAGGCTGGCTTTACAGAGTTGGCCGTGTCGAGACCAATTCGATAGCGGGAGTTGAACCCGCGACCCACAGATTACAAGTCTGCTGCTCTACCGGTTGAGCTATATCGAGGCGGTCGGTAAATGACCGCGCGCCGGCACACGGCGCCTCAGGGAGGCCGTGCCTGAGAGGCGTTTTGAACCTCGTCATTTGGCGTGTGGTCATCATGGGTTTACCTACCGTTCTTGAGTCTAAACGCGAAGGTGGGTTTCGTCAAGATGGTAATTAGTGAAAATCTTGTCTCTAGTTATTCATCAAAAGGAAATAACGTGTTGCGTCCGAGTAACGAGTGTGGATCGAGATGGGTTTTGACATCGCGCATGGCTTGTATTTGTTCGGCGGTATAGAGGAGTGGAAGGAGATGAGCCTTGCGCTTGCCGAGTCCATGTTCGGCGCCGACGGTGCCACCGAGCGCGACGGCCATCCGGGCAAAGTCGACAATCAATTCGTTCGCCAGCGCGACGCGGGCTTTATCTGCGGGGAGCAGGTTCACATGCAGGTGGGCATCGCCAATGTGACCGAAGATGACGTACTGTCCAGGGAAGGACGCATTGCAACGTTTTCGATAGTAATCAAGAATCACTTCGTTGCGATCAATGGGAACGGCGTAGTCCGTACCCAGCTTCTGTATTCCGTTCTTACGAACGAGCTTGTTCACCTCTTCCGGGAGCGCATGGCGAAAGACACGAAACCGTTCGCGATCTAACGCGGTCGATCCAAACCAGGAGGTGTCGAAACCGGAGTAGGCGGTTAGTTGGTCGCTCCAGAAATCGGCCCCCTGAGACTCCGCCGGTTCTTGACCGGGTCGAGGGGAAAGCTCTTGCTCGACCAGGAGCGCCGCGCGCGCTCCCAGCGGTATCTCCGGATATTTCATGCGGAGCAGGTTTAACGATCCGGCATCCATGTACTCGAGCATGCGCAGACCTTCGTTGGGGCGCCACGCTCGAACGGCAGCCAAGGCAGCATTGTCGTGTTCAAAAAAGACAACGCCCGCGAGGAGGGCCGCCGGCGCAGGCAGGAGGCGAACCTCCGCTTCGGTCACGATGCCCAACGTCCCCTCACTACCGATGAACAGGTCGACCCAATCCAAATCGGGCCGCAGATAGTAGCCGGCGGAATGCTTGGTCGTGTTGGGTAATGGGACCACCGCAGTGGGGAAGTCTACCTTGTCACCGCGCGCAACATTCAGGATGCGCCCGTCCATCAACACCACCTGCAATGCGAGCACGTGCCGGCGGATGGGTCCGTACCGAAAGCTTCTCGAGCCGCTGGCGTTGTTGCTGATTGCTCCGCCCAGCGACGCCAACGTTTCGGTAGGGTCCGGTGGAAAGAACTGGTTGGTCGAGGCGGCTTCGCGCTGGATCTGCCGCAGCGATACTCCGGCGCCAGCCCGGGCTGAGCCGCTTCGGATAGACAGCCGGTTGAAGCGTTCGAGGGAAACCACCCAGCCTCCCTGCGGAACGGCCCCGGCCGTGAGGCCGGTTCGCGCACCCGCGATCGTGATGGGCGTTTGGCTAGCTGATGCTTCGCGCAGAATCTCGCAAAGCGCTCCGATGTCGGCCGGGGCAAATGCGCGGTCGGCGGTACCGCGCTGCCCGGACGCATCTTCCAGGTATTGGGAAGGGTCGGTGGCGGACTCTATGTGCAGAGCCATCTCTCTTCATTCTTCCACTCCAGGTTCCGAGCGGGGAGCATCTTCGGCGAAGCTGGGGCGCATAGGGAACTGGGGGAGATCGGCTCGGCAACCCAACAACGTGCTACGTGTCAGCGCGATACAAAACCTAACCGCTTAGGTTTATGACACAATGGTTTTTGCCTACGATCGGTATCGTCACTGGCCTGAGCGTAATTGTTTACCCGAACGATCACCGCCCGGCCCATGTGCATGTTGTTGGCGGCGGCCGTGAAGCCGTGTTTCTTTTGAACTGTCCAAAGGGTCCACCGGTGCTGCGAGAGAACTATGGTTTCTCTTCGTCGAAGCTATCAAGGATTGCCGATGAACTCGTGACGGGTCTGACGAGATTTTGCGCAGGCTGGAGGAGAATTCATGGTTTCTAAAACAGAAATAGAGTTGGCGAATAAGCGAGCTGCTGCCCGCCTCGCAACGACGCCGATCGCTAAGGCGGCGCATTATGATCGTCACAATGGTTACGTCGTCATCGACCTGAGCACGGGGCTTTCAATCATTTTCCACCCGCAAAGCGCACAAGGCTTCGAGCAGGCGACGGCTAAACAACTTTCACAGATCGAAATCTCTCCGTCTGGGCTTGGGCTGCATTTCCCAGCGATCGATGCGGATCTGTACTTGCCGGGCCTCCTCAAGGGCGCATTGGGGTCTCGCCGCTGGATGGCGGCCGAGCTTGGCAAAGCGGGCGGTCGGTCCGTGTCCGCTCGAAAGGTGCAAGCGGTGCGCGAGAACGGGAAACTCGGGGGGCGTCCAAGGAAAGATCTGGCACGCGGTTAACGGACTAATCGGCCACTGTCAACTTGGGGTCGATTTGACACCGCTTAAAGCCGCCCGCTATACTCAATTCTTAGGGTTCAGTGGATCGTCAGTAGTGTGCCTGTGCGCTCTCGCCTGATTCTGCCTTCCACCGCAGAGAGCTGTTCCCCAGTCAAGAGATTTCAACAAGTTAGGATTCGTTATGCCAAAACGTACGTTTCAGCCCAACAATCGTAAGCGGGCAAAGACGCATGGGTTCCGAGTGCGGATGAAGACTGCCGACGGCCGTGCTGTTCTGGCGCGCCGCCGCGCTAAGGGTCGTCACAAGTTGACTGTGAGCGATGAACGCGCCGTGCGCGAATCCAGGTAGTTTCCGGTTTTCGTTTGCCGATACTCCCCTGACGCTTCCCAAAGAAAGACGAGTCCTACGGTCCGCCGAGTTCCGAAAGGTCTACAAAGCCGGTGTTCGCGTGACCTCCCGCTACTTTGCAGCATTCTTTTTGCCGCTGGAAAGCGATGGGCAGCCGTCGCGGGTGGGGTTTACCTTGCCCCGGGCGCTGGGAACGGCCGTTCTCCGGAACCGCCTGAAGCGACGCATGCGCGAAGCCGTGCGTGCACACCTGTCACAATTAGGAGAAGATTGGGCAGTCGTCTTCAATCCTCGCCGCGCTGCACTGGATGCATCGTTTGATGAGCTATCGAGCGAGGTGAGCCGTGTACTCCTGCGATGCAAAAAGTCCTGATCGCCCTGCTGCAGGGCTACAAAAAGTTTGTGTCGCCGTTCTTGCCTTCGGCGTGCCGTTACTCTCCTACCTGTTCCGAATACATGATGCAGGCCATCGCCAAATACGGCGCGACGCGCGGTGTTTGGATGGGTTTGAAACGACTGGCGCGCTGTCATCCTTTTCACGAGGGCGGCTTCGATCCGGTTACCTAATCGGTGGAGCACAAAAATCAATGAGTGTGAATCATGCCTGAACCGTCTGGAAATCCGAAACCGGAGATGTCGATGGAAAAGCGCTTGTTCCTGTTCTTCGCGCTGACCATGCTGGTATTCCTCGGGACGCAGTATTTTTTTAAGCCGGCGCCGTCACCCAAGCCAGTTACTCCTATCGCGCAGAAAGCTGCCGAACCGGCGGCGGTGAATCCGGCTGAGGTTGTGCCTGCAGCTGCGGCGGGCGCGAACGGATTGGAGCCGGTCCAGGGCTCGGCCGAAGCGGTCACGGTAATCGACACAGACGTTTACACCATCACGCTAACCAACAAAGGCGCCTTGGTTAAGAGCTGGCTGCTCAAAAAGTACAAGGATAGCGATGGGAAGCCGCTCAACCTAGTGAATCCGGCGGCCGCGAGTCTGCCCGGTCCTTTCGCGATCGATCTGAAGGGCCAGACCACGAGTGCGGATCCGAACAATGCGCTGTATGTTGTTAAGCCAACCGAAGACAACCTGGGTGCTGAGTTTGAGTTCTCCGACGGCAAGACGTCGATCAAGAAGTCAGTGCAGTTCACTAAATCGGGCTACCTGTCTGAGGTGCATTCGGAAGTCGTATACAACGGTGCGCCTCTGTCACATTTATTGACCTGGCGCGGGGGCTTCGGCGACCAGACGGTCCGCAATGCGATTGCTCAGGAACACACGGTACACTTCGATACATCCAACAACAAGCTGGTTGAAAAGACGGCGAAAGACGCCAAGGACGGACCATTCACGGAGACCGGCGCGTTTACTTTTGCCGGCATACAAGATGGGTTCTTTGCGGCCGTAGCGCTCCCGGTTGATTCGCCCACGATGGAACTCCGCACGTATAACGATCCATTGACTCCCCAGGGTGAGGAAAAGCAGCAGCCTTACGTGGGCGCCGGTGTGAGTAGTGGTGTCGAGAACCGGTTATCGGTTTTTGTCGGTCCGAAAGATATCGATATTCTTCGCCAGGTGAATCCGAAGCTCGCACAGCTGGTCGACTGGGGATTCTTTGGTGTCATCGCGAAGCCGCTGTTCCTATGCTTGAATTGGGTGAATGATAACTGGACCCACAATTTTGGCTGGGCCATCATTCTCGTCACGGCGATTATCAACTTCCTGCTGTTGCCCTTGAAGTTCACAAGCCTTCGTTCCGCGCGCAGAATGCAAGCCTTGCAGCCGAAGATCCAGGCGATCAATGCGAAATACAAAGACATCGGCTTGCGGGATCCCCGCAAGGCCGAGCAGAACCAGGAGGTGATGGCGCTTTACAAGGAAAACGGCGTCAATCCAGTCGGTGGGTGTCTGCCGATGCTGGTGCAGCTGCCCTTCTTCTATGCTTTCTACCGGGTGTTGAACATTGCGATTGAGCTTCGTGGAGCGCCTTGGCTGTGGGTCACCGACCTTTCTCGCGCAGAAACGCTACCCATTCACTTGTTGCCGTTGATTCTCGTCGCGACGCAATTCCTGATGCAGCGGATGACTCCCGCCGCGGGCGTCGATCCTAATCAACAGAAAATGATGATGTTCATGCCGCTGATATTTGGCTTCATGTTCTACTACGCGTCGGCTGGCCTTGTACTATATTGGTTAACCGGCAACGTCGTGGGTGTCCTTCAGCAGTTCATCATCAATCGCTTCATGCCCATGCCCACGCCGCCACCGCCCGCAGCGAAAGCACCCGTGAAGAGGGTAAGCAAAAAATAAAAGCATGAAATACACCATCGAGTCGATGAAGCCGAAGCTGGACCAGTTTCTTCAACCTATTCTGTCCACTGCGGGATTCGAACTGGAGTATGAGCTCAGCGAGACCAAGAGCCCGCATCCGGAGGTTGAGAATCCGGAAGTGACGATTAAGTTCTCCGGAAACGATGTGGACCTGCTGCTGGCAAACCGAGGCGAGCTATTGCTGGCGCTAGAGCACCTGTCGATGGAGGCACTGCACGTGCCGGCCGAAGACCACTCGCTGCTTTCGTTCGACGCCAACGATTATCGTTTGTTGAGGATTGAAGAACTGCGTATGAGCGCGCTGGCCGCGGCGGAGAAGGTGAAACGCACCCACACGCCGTTCCACTTCAACCCCATGACCAGCCGCGAGCGCCGCGTCATCCACCTGGCGCTGCGAGATGAAAAAGAACTGCGCAGTGAGAGCTTGGGGGTGGGTCCGCACCGGGCGGTTGTGATTGTTCCGGCTGATATGCCTACTCCGCCCGCACCGCCCATCCCGCCGCGGCCATTTCGGCCCCGCGAGGGTAGTGATCGGCCTCAACACCGCGAAGGCGACCGCCCGCGAAGGCCCTTTGGCCGACCCGGCCGCGATCGCCGCTAGACTTCCGTCTCTCTGTTCATGAATCTGCGCGACACGATCGTCGCTCTTGCCACGCCCCTGGGCCGCGGCGGCCTCGGAATTGTGCGGTTATCCGGTCCCGATAGCATTGCGATCTGCGGGAGGATTCTGCGGTTTCGCGGCGGACCGTACTGGAAGAGCTGGTCGAGCCAGATCGCCGAGCTGGTCGACGAAACGAACTCCACTGTGGACCAGGTGGTTGTGTCGTTCTTCGCAAAGCCAAAATCCTACACGGCTGAGGATGTCGTAGAGATTTCCTGCCATGGTTCCCCAGTGGTGCTGCGGTTCTGCGTCGATCGGGCGCTCGAGGCGGGAGCGCGGCTTGCCGAACCGGGCGAATTCACCTTGCGCGGTTATTTGAACGGACGAATTGATCTGCCCCAGGCTGAGGCGGTGCGCGAGCTAATTGATGCAACCACGCTCTATCAGGCCCAGGTCGCTGCGCAACAGATGGAGGGATCGGTTTCGCGCCGCATCCGGCCACTTAAGGAGCAGCTGCTCGAATTGGTTTCACTGCTCGAAGCGGGCATCGATTTCGCGGAGGACGACATCTCGGTGGCAACGCCGGACGAAGTCATTCGCCGCCTTCAGCCCATCCAGCGAGGCATTCGCGATCTCATCGATAGCTTTCAGTCCGGAAAGCTGGTATTCCAAGGCTTCACGCTGGCCATCGTTGGCCGCCCGAATGTCGGAAAGAGCAGCCTGTTCAACCGGCTGTTGGAGCAAGACCGCGCCATCGTTACCGACATTCCGGGCACCACTCGCGACACCGTCTCAGAGACAACCAGCCTGGAAGGCATTCCGGTGAAACTGGTGGATACTGCCGGCATTCGCGAGAGCAGCGATATTGCGGAGTCGCTCGGAATTGAGCGCAGCCATGAAGCCATCGCGGATGCGGACCTGACGCTGCTAGTGATGGATCTGTCCCAGCCTCTGACCGCGGAAGACGACCAACTGATCGCCAAGCTCACCGATCGACGGCCACTGTTGGTGGGCAGCAAAGCCGATCTTCCCAGGCAACTTCACACGGATTCCGAGCTGATCGCGGTGTCGGCTGTTACGGGTGCGGGAATTGACGAGCTCAGGCAGACAGTCTTGCGGCGGCTTGCCCCCAACGGACTCATTGGACCAGAGAGTGGCAGTATCACAAGCTTGCGGCACGCGAATCTGCTGCGCGAGAGCTTAGAGGCTATCGAAAACGCACAACGCGCGGTGGAGTTCAGCATCCCGCATGAGATGTTGCTGCTGGATCTTTATGCAGCGCTGCAGCCGCTGGATGCAATTACCGGCGCGACGACTGCCGACGACATTCTGAACCGCATATTCTCGACGTTTTGTATCGGCAAGTGATGCGTCTTGATGGCAGAAGAGCTGACCGGTTTCCCGGTGCTACTTCCTCGTCAGCACGGCCGCCAGAAACCGGAGTTCGGACTCCACTTCGGCCGGATTGGCCACAGTGTCGGCGATTTCCTGGCGAAAGAGTTCGCGATACCTCTTGCGAAGCCTGTGAATGGCCACCTTCAGCGCTCCTTCTGACGTTTTCATTTTTTGAGCCAGCGCGGCATACGGCGCGTCAGACTGCCCGAGAAGGAACACCTTCAACTGCTCGAAATGTCCCAGGCGGCCATGATGCACGAACTCCTCCCGCAATTTCTCAACGACTCGATCAAGCACTGCGAGCGCCCAGCGCCGCTCGAAAATCCGCTCCGGCGTTTCATCGTGCCCAGGCTCGCGTTGGTAGCGCTCTTCCCCGGACGAGAATTCCAGGGTTACTACCATTCCGCGGCCACGTTTGAGCGCGCGCTGGCGGTCCTCTTCGTCGGCCACAAAGAACCTCAGGGAAGTCAAAATGAACGATCGAAAACGGCCCTTTCCCGGATCAGCGCGATCGAGATATCGCCCTTCCAGCACGCGCACAAAGAACTCCTGCGTGAGATCCTGCGCCTCCTCGGCCGAATAACCGCGCCTGCGCAGATACGCATACAACGGATACCAGTAGTTCTCACAGAGAGAAACGAGGGCAGACCGAGCTTCCTTGCGATGTGGATCTCCAGCAGCAATCACCAAAGTCCACCGCGTCGTCGGAAACCGGGATGATCCGGGCAGCGTCTGCATGGTTCGGCCGTCCGTCATGGTCTTCTCATCACAGGCATTCCGCTAAACAGGATAAGGAATTCAGAGCGCAAAGTTACAAGGAATTATAGTTGCTTGGCTGACTCAGCCTTAGCTTGTTGCACGACTGGAATATCGGGATCGGCATCCTTCCAGAGAGCGAGGAGATCCTTGTAGACGGCGGCTGATTTCACGCGATCTCCGGAAGTGGACAGCGCTCTGGCCAGTTGGAGACGTGCCATCGGTCCGATCGGATCGTTCAACATGATTCCCGGATGATCGAGAATTTTTTGAAATTCAGCCGCTGCCTCGCGGTGGCGGCCCATCCGGGAATAAGCGAGGCCACGCACGTAAACGGGATACAGAGCTCCGAAGAAGGCGCCATCGTAAAATGCCGTACCCGGAACAGCGAGGTCGTACGGAGTTGCCGCTTGTGTCATTTCGAGCGCTTTCGCCGGGTCTCCTTGGTTGAGGGCTTCGAGCGCCCGCAGCGCGGGCAGGTAACTGAATTGGACAGACGTATCTTCCGGGTAGCGCTTTTCGAGGTCCGCCTCGATCTTTTGAGCTTGTGCTGAATCGTCGAGCAGTGCCAGCGCAAAGGCAGGTCCGTAGTCGGCGTCTCTGCTTCGGTACAGTGACAACGTTGTTGCAGCGCTTCTTTTCGCGTCCGCACGAGCTCCAAGCAGCGCATTCCACGCGGCACGAGCGCCTTCAAACTGAGCGGCCCGCTCGCGCAAGCCTGCCTGACGAGATAGAATTACCGCACGGTCCGATAGCCGATTTGCTTCTTTCACGCGCCCTTGATAAGCCAACGTCAAAGCTTCCTGGTGATGGAACAATCCCTGGGCTTCCAATTTTGCCTGACGGTAGATCATTTCCTTTTCCATTGCCACCTGATCTCGCCTCAGAAAAGCGATAAAGTACCTGCATAAAGAGAACTGAGAAACTTCGATCTTACGTGCCGATGCCTTACGAAGCACTGCCTCGGCTTCTGGCAAGCGGTTCAGGTAGACATCAGCCCAAGCGATATTTGCGTAGCCGATCGCGTAATCGGGATCGAGTTCGATCGCCTTTTGACCTTCCTCCGCGGCTTTGTCGTAATGACCGGAGCCCTGCGATGTGAACGCCGCCAAGAATCCATGGGGCAGGAAATCCCGGGGGTACTTTTGAATCCAAGATTCGAGGGTTTGTCGCGCCAGTTCCAGATTTCTCGTTACCTGCCGATGGTAGTTGAAAGTGATGAAATAGTTCTCCGGGTCGCTAACCCGATCCCGTAGTTCGTAGGCCTTAGCTATATTCTGCGCTCCAAGCTCGGACTCCCCGAGGGCCGCATAGGTCCGGCCCAGGTATGCATAAGCCACCGCAAACTTCGGATCGATCTCGATGGCCCGCCTCAGGAGCGAAACGGCTTCCGCTGCCTGTGCCCCGCCTTGCTGTTGTGCCTTCATTGCAGCGCTGAAGGACTTCCAGGCGTCCAGGGAGGGAGTGGTCACCTCGACCGGCAGACTGGGCTCCTTTTCCACTCGTGGAAGCGATTCGCCGGCCCGGGCACGGAACCGGTTAACCATTTGGCCCAACGCCTTGAAAACATCCTCTTTCTTGGCTGCTGGTGCCTGTTCTTCGTCCAGAACGTCTCCGGTCCGACAATTTTTTGCTCGCAAACCCAACATGTACTCGCTTTCGAGCCTTGTGATCGAACCTTCCACGACCGCTGCGCTGCCTGTCCGCTCGCAGATTTCGGACGCAACATCCGGGGTGAACTTCGTAGCCGCGGGCCGGACCATCAGGCGCAGTGTCTCGCTCATGCGCATATCCGAAAGAACGCTAAGGTAGGGTGACTTCCCAAGTTCCCCCGCAATTAGCGGGCGAAGCAGACTGTCAAATGCTGGATCGCCCGTCGTATTCGCGAAATCGGCGAGAACAATAGAGCGTTTGTCTGTCGACTGCGGTTTGGGTGGAGCGTCGCGGCGCAAGAAGGACCAAGTCGTTAGCGCGCTCATCGCGAGCAACGCGAGCCCGGCGGTTGCGCCGAGAACAGCCGGCCTGTGCCTGCGAAGAAACTTGCGCGCGCGATATAGCCTGCCCGGCGGAGATGCGAGCACCGGCCGATGCTCTATGTATCTCTGTATGTCGGCAGCCAACTCAGCGACCGAAGAGTATCGCCGTTCCCGCACTTTCTCCAGAGCCTTCAGCGCAATCCTGTTCAGATCGCCATCCACGAGGCGACGCAGAGAGGCCGGGTCGGTCTGGCGGCGAGCGGCAATATCGCGCGCTGCCGCGCCCATTGTCGTCAGCTTTCGCGAAAGCGGCGGGGCCTCCTCTTCGCGGATGATTCGGAGCATCTCCGCTAGACCCGCCTGCCGCATTTTGGCCGCGTCAAAAGGGACAGCGCCAATCAGCAACTCGTATAGGAGTACCCCAAGCGAATACACATCGGAGCTCTCATCCACATCTCCGGTCGTCACGTCGGCTTGCTCAGGACTGGCGTACTCCGGTGTGCCCACCATCTGGCCGAATTGCGTTAGCAAAGTAGTCTCCACGGCCCACTGATCGGTGGCCTTGGCGATGCCGAAATCGATCACTTTCGGGACTGGGGCGCCCTCCTGTTCCATTACGAGAACGTTCGACGGCTTCAGGTCGCGGTGAATCACGCCTTTCTGGTGAGCGTGCTGAACTGCGCGGCAGACGGCGAGAAAGAGCTCCAATCTTTGGCCGATCATCATCCGCTTGTCGTCGCAGTACCGGGTTATGGGTACGCCTTCGATGTACTCCATGACGAAGTAAGGTCGGCCCTTGGGGGTGGCGCCCGCGTCGAAGATCCGCGCGATATTCGGGTGGTCCATCATCGCCAGCGCCTGACGCTCGTTCGCGAAGCGAGCCAATACCTGGTCCGTGTCCATGCCGAGTTTTATTACTTTGAGGGCTACAGAGCGGCGAATTGGCTCGCGCTGCTCGGCCAAGTACACCGTGCCCATGCCCCCTTCGCCTAAAGGCCGAAGGATTTGATAACGGCCGAACTCGTTGTCACCGGTTGGAACTCCGGCAGCGTCGATAGTTTGAGTTCCGGCCTCGTTGGCGCCAAGGGAGCTGTCGAAGGCGCCCTGGATCAGACACTTGGGACACAATCCCGCAGGGTCGCCGGAACCTAGTTCCGTTCGACACTTAGGGCATTTAGGCATCTGGACCTGAGTCGTAGCAGCCATTCTACGCTTCTCGCCTCAGATGCTGTAACCTCCAGCGCCGCGATTCCTTATTCGTGGCAGGTGAGCCGGATTGGACCGGCCGCCTGATCGATCAAATCTACTAAAGGATACTCGTCATGAACAAAGTTTTGCTTCGTTGTCAGTTTGCCTTGCTTCCTGCAGTTTGTATGTTCTATGCGCAAAGCGTGGTTGCACAGGAACCGTCAGGCAAGGTCAAAGAATGCTCAACCGCTACCCTAAAAGGCAGCTTCGGATATACCAGCATAGGAACTCTTACCGATTCCTACGTGCCGCCCCCTTTTGCGGGCCCGTTCGCTGAGGTCGGCAGGCAGAGCTTCGACGGGAAAGGTAACACTACTGCAACCGCAACTGTAAGCTCAAACGGAAGCATCAACGCGGTGACGGTTGAAGGCACGTATACGGTAAATGCCGACTGTACAGGTACCATGACACTGAACGTATCTCCTTTCGGTTCTACGGTAGACGTAGACTTTGTGATCGACGACGACGGGGCAGAGGTTCGGGCAATCGTCTCAGACGCCGGAGTGGTGGAGAGCCGTGTATACCGCAAGCAGTTCCAGCGAGGCCACAACGATTAGAAGAGGATCCGGTCGATATAACTGAGCTCAGGGCTTCGAGAGCATCCTCGCGAAACCCTGAGTGTTCCTCCGAATAGAGTCAGGCGCAGGAGCAGAAGGCACAGCCCGGTCGCCCGCCTTTACCTGCGCCTCGGGTTTCTACGAGCCGATCACGGTGGTGCGACGAAGCGTGGAACTTCTTATTGAAAACTAGCCGCTGGTGCGTTAAGAAAGAGGAATGGAAGTCACCAAATGGCAGTATGTTCGCGACGACATCTCTTCACTCGACGACCTTGATGCCAGGCTGACTCACTGGGGCGCTCGCGGATGGGAGCTTGTGACCATTCTGCACGCGAGCGAAACAAAAACGGACAAGAACATACTCGGTCCCGAAGTTTGGATGCTGGTATTTAAGCAACCAGCACCATAAGCTATCCACGCGCCGCCTGTCGTGGAACGCAGAGCTATTCAGCCGCGGCCACGGTCTGTCGTCGAACAGCATCCAGCACGCCGTTGATGAAGGGGATCGACTCGTCGTTGGAGAACTGCCGGGCCAGTTCTATTGCCTCGTCGATAATCACTGCCGGCGGAACGGTATTCTGGCGGATCTCGAAGATGGCTAAGCGAAGGATGTTCCGGTCGACCACGGCCATGCGCTCAAGCCGCCAGTTCTGGGCTTTTTCTTCAATAACCTTGTCAATTTCCGCGGATTGCTGAACTGTGCCGCGCGCCAGTTCTTCCATGAAACGGTCGGTCTTGGGCTTAGTTTCACTCTCTTCGGAGTAAAGAGTGTCGTAGTAGTGGTTAATCGCGATGTCCACCGGATCACGCCGCATGTCCCACTCAAAAAGCACTTGCAGAGCGCGCTTTCGTGACCGGTGACGTGCCGCAGCCATGGAAGCTAGGTCCGTCCCTTAAGGTGCTTCACGAGGTTCGCCATCTCGATGGCTGCCTCGGCAGCTTCCACGCCCTTGTTGCCGCTCTTGCCCCCGGCCCGATCCATCGCCTGCTGCATATCGTCAGTGGTTAGGACGCCGAACGAAATAGGAACGCCGGTATCCAAGGCTACGCGCTGCAGGCCTTCCGCCGCCGCGCCTGCCACGAAGTCAAAATGAGGCGTGTCGCCGCGGATCACCGCGCCCAACGCGATGATGGCATCGCAGTGAGGAGCCAATTCGCGGGCCGCTGCGGGTAATTCCCACGCGCCGGGAACCTTCACGAACACGACATTCTCGTGGGGGCAGCCATGTTGCTCGAGCACCTCCAGCGCACCTTTGGAGAGAGCCTGCGTGATGAACTCGTTGAAACGGCTTACCAGCACGCCGATTCGCAGACCAGCCGCATCCAGCGATCCTTGAAATGTCTGATAGGGCATGAACTGTGCGGGTCCGGTGATCGCGACGGCCGCGCTAAATCACTGTTTCTTCTTATATTTAAGGGCAGTTAGAGCGTCGCTATGGGATAATTCAAATTTCAGCCCTTAGTTTACCGCATGGACCCCCGCTTCATCCGCAATTTCTCGATCATCGCCCACATCGACCACGGGAAATCCACGCTCGCCGATCGCCTCCTTGAATACACCGGCGCGCTGTCCCAAAGAGAAATGATGGAGCAGGTTCTCGACTCGATGGATCTGGAGCGGGAGCGTGGCATCACCATTAAGGCTCACGCGGTACGGTTGAACTACAAGGCGGATGACGGCAATCTCTACGAATTAAACCTGATCGACACGCCGGGCCACGTCGATTTTACATATGAGGTTTCCCGCAGTCTGCAGGCTTGTGAAGGCACCTTGTTAGTGGTGGATGCCTCGCAGGGAGTCGAGGCGCAGACGCTGGCAAATACCTACCTGGCGCTTAGCCACGACCTGGAAATCATCCCGGTCATTAACAAGATCGACCTGCCGTCTGCCGAGCCGGAGCGTATACGCGAACAGATCGAACAAGTGATCGGCCTGGACGCCAGTGACGCGGTGCTGGCCAGTGCCAAGAACGGCATCGGCATCAAAGAAGTGCTGGAGGCGGTGGTCAAGCGGGTGCCCGCGCCGAAGGGCGATCCGGCATCACCGCTCCGCGCCCTGATCTTTGATTCCTGGTTTGATCCCTACCGCGGCGTCATCATTCTGGCGCGCATTGTGGACGGCACCATTCGCATGGGGCAGAAGATCCGGCTGTGGTCGAATGGCCGTGTCCTGGAAGTGGAAGGCCTGGGTTATCAGTCGCCGAAGCCAATTGCGTGCAATGAACTGACCGCGGGCGAGGCAGGGTTCCTGTTCGCCAATATCAAGACCGTTTCCGATGCCCAGATCGGCGACACCATTATCGACGACGCGAATCCCGCCACAGAAGCCCTGCCCGGCTTTCAGGAAATCAAGCCGATGGTCTTCGCCGGTCTTTATCCGGTGGAGTCGCACGAACATGGCCTGCTTCGCGACGCGCTCGAAAAACTCCGGTTGAACGACAGCGCCTTCAACTTCGAACCGGAAAACTCAGCGGCGCTGGGATTCGGATTCCGTTGCGGATTTCTCGGACTGCTGCATCTGGAAATCGTCCAGGAGCGGCTGGAACGGGAATTCCAGATTGATCTCATTACCACCGCGCCGGGCGTTCGCTTCCGGGTAACGACTACGGTTGACGAGGTGATTGAGGTCAACAACCCGCAGAAGTTCCCGGACCCTTCGAACATCAAGCAAATCGAAGAGCCGATTATCGACACCACGATCATCACTCGCGAGGAATACATCGGCGAGATCCTCAAATTGCTGGAAGAGAAGCGCGGCGTTCAAAAGAAGTTCGAATACATCGGCACCGGCCGTGTCCTGCTGTTGTACGAAGTGCCGCTGAATGAGATCGTCCTCGATTTCTACGACCGGCTTAAGTCAGCCTCGCGCGGCTACGCCTCGCTCGATTACCATCTCTCCGGGTACCGCGTTTCGCCGCTCGTGAAGCTGGACGTGCTGGTTGCCGGAGAGCCCGTGGACGCGCTCTCGATGATTGTTCATCGCGACTTCGCCTATGAACGAGGAAAGACGCTCATCGAACGGCTCCGGAAGCTGATACCGCGACAAATGTTTGAAGTCGCTTTACAGGCGGCTATCGGCAATAAGATCATCGCCCGCGAAACGATTTCGGCCATCCGAAAGAACGTCTTGGCCAAGTGTTATGGCGGTGATATCACCCGGAAACGCAAATTGCTCGAGAAACAAAAAGAGGGCAAGCGGCGCATGAAACGCGTCGGGCGAGTGGATATTCCACAGGAAGCATTCCTTGCGGTGCTGAAGGTCGGGACCGAGTCAACGGACTAGCTGTCAGCGGGCGGCACGGTTGCACGGACACGGCTCCGTCAGGTCCCCTTGCTGACGAGTCTGTGTGAAAACTCCCGGCAATCGCGCTTCGCGGTCAGGGCTCGCTGGCGGCTCATGTCAGAAAGCAGCTGAAAATGCCGGGAGTTTGATAAAAATATCTGCCTTTGAGTGCGCTTCCTGACGGTCGCGGCTCCGAAAGAATCCGCTTGCTGACGCGCGCGGTTCTGTGCTGGAGTCTTAACACAGACTTTCACAACGGGATGTTGCCGTGTTTCTTCTTCGGCATCGTGTCGATCTTGTTTTCCAACATCCGCAGCGCCTCAATCACCTTGGGCCGCGTTTCGTGAGGCTCAATGACATCGTCAATATACCCCCGTTCGGCGGCTTCGAATGGGCTGGCGAAGCGCTCCCGGTATTCTTCGATTTTGGCCTTGCGGGCTTCCTCGGGATCACTCTCCGACTGTAGTTCCCGGCGATACAGGATATTCACCGCGCCTTCCGCGCCCATGACCGCAATCTCGGCAGTAGGGTAGGCGAAGTTAATGTCCGTGCGCAGATGCTTCGACCCCATGACGCAGTACGCGCCCCCATAGGCCTTGCGAGTAATCACGGTAATCTTGGGCACGGTGGCTTCGGCGTACGCATAGAGCAGCTTTGCACCGTGCCGGATGATGCCGCCGAATTCCTGAGCGGTGCCCGGCAAAAAACCGGGGACATCCTCGAACGTCAGAATGGGAATTTGGAAGGCATCACAAAACCGGACGAACCGCGCGCCCTTTATGGAGGAATTGATATCCAGGCAACCAGCCAGATGGCTGGGTTGGTTCGCTACAACGCCGATCGCCTGTCCAGCCATTCGAGCAAACCCGACCACAATGTTGCGAGCAAAATGCTCGGCGACTTCAAAGAAATGAGCGTCATCGACAACGCGGGTAATGATGTCGCGTATGTCGTAGGGCTTGTTTGATTCCTCAGGGATCAGCCGGTCCAGTTCGGCATCGCAGCGGTCTGAGGGGTCTTTCGTCGCGACTCTCGGTGCGCCGTCTACGTTGTTCTGAGGCAGAAACTGCATCAGTTCCCGAATATGGCGCAGGCAATCCTCATCGTCGTGTGACAGAAAGTGGGCAACGCCGCTCACCGCGTTGTGCGTCATCGCACCGCCGACTTCTTCTTTGGTCACGTCCTCATGCGTCACAGTCTTAATCACGTCCGGCCCGGTCACGAACATGTGGCTGGTGTTTTCCACCATGAATATGAAGTCGGTCAAAGCGGGTGAATACACTGCGCCGCCGGCGCAAGGCCCCATGATGGCTGAGATCTGTGGCACCACGCCGCTGGCGAGCGTGTTACGCAAGAATATATCCGCATATCCGGCCAGCGAAACAACGCCCTCCTGGATACGCGCTCCACCAGAATCATTCAAGCCAATTACGGGCGCGCCGACCTTCAAAGCCAAATCCATGATTTTGACGATCTTCTGGGCGTTGGCTTCCGACAGCGATCCGCCAAAGACGGTAAAATCCTGCGCGAAAATGAAAACCCGGCGGCCGTGAATTGTGCCATGGCCGGTGACGAACCCGTCGCCATCGATCACCGTCTCTTCCATGCCGAAGTTGTGCGAACGGTGCCGAACCAGCTTGTCCAGTTCTTCAAAGCTCCCCTCGTCGAGCAGCAGGTCAATACGTTCACGAGCCGACAGCTTTCCCTCATGGTGCTGGCGCTCTCGCCGTTCGGGGCCGCCACCTTCTTCGGCGCGGGCGTGACGTTGTCGAACTTCCTCGAGACGATTCTTATGCATGCAGGTGAACCTACTCAGTGTTCACATAATATCCGCTGCGGGCTCGTAACTTGGCAGAAGGGTACCTCTGGCGGGCTTCCGCGCTCAAGTCCACCCGGATGTGCCGTAGCGTTCCCGCTTTTGCCGCAGGCGCCCGATAGGCGAGACTATAGCGGTTCCGGATGTTGGCGATCATCCCGCGCAGCCGATCTTGGGGGTTGTTGGAAGCCGTTTCGGCCTCGCCGCCTGTCGAGTCAGCCAGCATGAATACATCGTCCAATTCGAAGTCGAGACCCTTGACGTCTTTGAACTTCTCGGGATGCGGGTGGCTGCCGACAACGATGGCGTTTAGGGTTGCATCGGCCTCGAATAGAACCTGGACAGCGCGTTTGGATGAGCCCAAGAACGAGAGGCCATTATTGTCTGTGATGATCAGGACGGCTTGGCGGCGGGCTTCTTCCAGTGAGCCGTTCTCTGAATTCGCGCTCTTCAGATAACGGGCCGCATCAATCACTGCGGCGTTTATCCGGGTGCTCGATCCGAGTGCCATTCCCGCTCCTGCCAGATTCAGGGCTGCCTCGACCTGCCCATGGTCGCTGGTAAGGGGCTGAACCAAGCCTGAAACTCGGCTGAATGCCATCACCGCAACGCGGTCGTTTTTGTGCAACTCGTCCAAGGCCTGACGACCGATTGCCGCAATCTTGCCGAGTAACCGGTGAACGCTGCCGCTGACGTCCAGTAGTAAGACGAGATCGAGGCCCACCGCTTCCTGGCCGCAATAGACCAACGGCTGAACTTCGCCTTCATCCCAAACCACAAAGTCGCTGCGGCCCAATCCCATGATGAGCTGTTTCCCTTCACGCACTTCTACATCGACCCGGACGTCGGTCACACTGGTATGAAATGTGGGTGAGGTGTCTTGCACGCGGCTGTGGGCGCCGGATGCCGGTCCTGCTGCGAACATCGCGATAATGAACCATAGCCAGCGCATGTCAGAACGTCTTACCACCACGGCCAATATCGTTATTGGTACTGCCGGTCACATTGATCACGGTAAGACATCGCTGGTTCGTGCGCTGACAGGCATCGAGACCGACCGGCTCGCCGAAGAAAAGAGACGGGGTATTTCGATCGACCTCGGTTTTGCCCATATGCCTTTGGCGAGCGGCGCTGCCGTCAGTTTCATTGATGTTCCCGGACACGAACGATTTATCAAGAATATGCTAGCCGGGATCGGCGGCATCGACGCAGCCTTACTGGTGGTTGCCGCCGACGAGTCAGTGAAGCCTCAAACCGTGGAGCATTTTGAAATCTGCCGGCTCCTGGGCGTACGGTCGGGATTGGTCGCCATCACGAAGGCTGATCTCGCAGATGCTGACCGCGTAGACCGAACAACCGGCGACGTACGCAGATTGGTGGAGGGCTCGTTTCTGGAAGGCGCGCCGACCGTGGTGGTGAGTTCCCAAACAGGCGACGGCCTAAGTGAACTCCGATTAGAGCTGGAAAAGCTGGTTTCGGCATCGGTCGCTCGTGATGCCAGCGGCTTCGTTAGATTGCCGATCGACCGCAGTTTTGCCGTTCGTGGTTTTGGCACGGTTGTTACCGGCACTCTTGTGAGCGGCCATCTCAATAGTGGCGATTCTGTAGAAGTTTACCCGGCACGCCGCGTGTTGCGCATCCGCGGGATTCAGGTTCACGGCAAATCCGTTCCTTTGGCAGTCGCCGGCCAGCGCGTCGCAGTGAACCTCGCAGGGATTGAAGCCGGCGACATACAACGCGGCTTCGTGCTGGCGTCCAGCGGTGTCTTTGAAAACACTCTTCGCGCCGACGCAGCGATCGATTGGGCCGGCATAGCGAATACGGATCCCGCAACCTTTGCGGGGCGCAGGGTTGTCGTGCAGGTGTATTCAGGAACATCCGAGGCCGAGGCTGGATTGAAACTCCTCTCGCCCAATGCCGATCGCCCCTTTCTAGCGCGGCTTGCATTCCGCCAACCGATGCTTTTGCTCCCGGGCGACCGCTTTATCATTCGACAAGCTTCGCCCTCGATAACTCTTGCGGGAGGAACCGTGATCGATCCGTTCCCGCCTTTGCGGTTGCGCCGGGACCGGACACTAGAACGCCTGCGCCGGCTAATGACCGCCGGCCTGGTTGAGCGGGTCCGCTTGCTGGTTGGTGAGGCGGCCCAAGGACGGAGCCTCACGAGCCTAGTCAAGCTGACAGGCGTTCCGGGTGCCGTCTTGAAGGATCTGATTCGAAACGATGCTTCCTTGTTTTTCGCTGAACAAGAGCAGCGCATCATCACCCATGAGTGGATTAGCAGGAAACAGGAATTGGCGATCACGTGGCTGGGACAATTTCACAAAGACAACCCTTCAGTGAATGGCGCAGCACTTCAAACCCTGCGCCAAGCTGTATTTCCGGGCGTCGAAGTGTCGCTGGCAGATACAACGCTCCGCGGCACGCCGGGCGTTATCGTGCAAGCGGATACTGCGGCTCTAACCTCTCACGCAGCGTCCTTCAGTGAATTGGAAGTGCAGGCGATCGAAGGGATCGCGGCCGCGTATCGGTCTGCCGGGTTTCAACCGCCGGAGTTGACTGACGTGCTGGCGAAGTTTTCGCTCGATGCGAAGAAAGCGCGGCCGCTGATTGATTTCCTGTTCAAGAGCAACCGTCTTGTACGTGTCTCGGGAGAGTTCATCTTTCATGGCGAAGTGCTCGCGCATCTGCGCCAATCGCTCGCCCAACAACGCGGCCGTCAGTTCTCCGTGCCGGAGTTCAAAGACTGGACCCAGGTCTCCAGAAAGTTTGCTATACCACTTCTGGAGTATCTCGACCGGGAGCGGGTGACGCGGCGGGACGGCGATAAGCGCGTGGTGCTCTAAGGTGACAGTTCCGTCGCGCGAGGATTTTCTGGAACGTTCAGCTCGTCTGAAGATCATCGGCTCAGCTTTCATTTTGGGTATTCTAGGAATGCTGTAGGTACGCTGGATTCCCTGCTTGGGAATTTGGCGTTGAAAAGGGAACCTGGCGAGAATCCAGGACTGCCCCGCAGCGGTAAGCAGGAACGAAAGCCCAACCTCGAGCACTGTGTGTCCTTCGCTCGCGAAGCGCATGGGAAGCCGGGCCGGTAGACCAGCGACGGAACGCAGGATCATCTTGCTCTCTCTGTTCGCCCCGCCTGTAAGTCCGAAGACCTGCCCACAGTTCGCACGTATACGTGCGAATTCTATGCCGCCTCGAGGGAGGGTCGACAGTTGAAACATTTTTGTTCGTTCTTTTTTTTGTGCTTCGCAGCGCTATCCGCCGGCAACCTCATTGCAGCCGAAACAGCATCAATCAGCGGCGTCGTCAGTGACTCCTCCGGTGCAATCGTTCCGACCGGCGCAGTGAAGCTCTATTCCCGTTCTAACACCCTTGCGCAAACGGCCCAGGTGGAGGCCGATGGCCATTTCAGCTTTCCATCGCTCGCACCGGGAGAATACTTACTGGAGGCCTCGGCTTCCGGATTGGCGCTGCGGGAACCCCTATCGCTCACGCTGAAGGCGGGTGAGAGCAAGCAACTGAAGTTGGAGCTATCGATCGTCACGATTCCCGCAGTGATCAATGTGACGGCATCAAACAGCCCGCAATCCGTGGATCAGACCTCCAAGGCGCTCGACGTCGTGGACGTAAACGCGGCGGAGCAGCAAGGAACGAATTATGTGGCAGATGCGGTCCGATTGGTGCCGGGCCTTCGCATCAGTACGCGCGGGGGTCCTGGCGCATTTACGACCATTCAGAGTCAAGGCGGGCAGGCGTCGGATACAGCTGTGCTCGTGGACGGATTCCGTCTGCGCGACGCCACTGGTGTCGAGGGCGACGCGAGCGCTTTTATCGGCGACTTGTTGCTGGTCGATTCGTCTCGGATCGAGGTCCTGCACGGCTCGGGCTCATCCATCTATGGGACAAACTCAACCACCGGTACCGTTAATATCATCACCGACAGTGGCGGCGGCGACACTCACGGCAATCTCGATGTCGAAGGGGGTGGCCTCGGGCTGTTTCGCGGAGCTGCCCGGCTCGCCGGCGGCCTGTTGAATGACAAGCTTTCCTATTCAGCCGGCTTGGTGAATCTCAACGTCACGGAGGGAGTTTTCGGTGGAGGCGCGACGCGCAACTGGTCCGGGCAAGGAATGCTGGCTTATTCCATTACGCCGAAGATGCGCATCAGCTTCCGTACGCTTGACAACACCGGATATGTCCAGATCCAGAGCATCCCGTATCCGGCGACGAATGTGGTCACCCCAGCCAACGGCATCATTCCCGCCATCGCACCCTCGCAAGCCCAATTAAGCCTCGCGAATGACGGGCTGCCGTTTAATCCTGGCAACGCCACATTCATTCCCTCACTGAATGACCCTGACTCGCGTCTGAATTCCTACTTTGGAACGCAGTTGTTGCGGTGGGAGTATCAGCCCACTTCTGGCCTTAACTTTCACGTCGATTATCAATTTGTAAACAGCGCGCGCGACTATCTCGATGGCCCCGGCGGCACAGGTTATCAACCCGCCGTTAATACCACCGATGACTACCAGGGGCGAGTGAATACCGTGCAAGCCCGGGTCGATTATCTCGCCGGACACGCCCAAGCCATCACTGCCGGCTACGAATATGAACGCGAGCACTACTACAACGTCGCTTTCAACCAGATTTCCGATCCGACGCAGCGCCTTTACAACGCCACAACCGACTCCCAGCAGTACAACGCCTTTTTCGCACAGGACCAGATCCGGCTGCTTAACGACCGGCTGCAGATTCTGTTCTCGGGCCGCTATCAGGCCGTCAGCCTCAACACGCCGCAGTTCGTCGGCTCGGATTCGCCTTACGCCGGAATCGCCATCCCTTCGCCACCACATGCCCTAACCGGCGATGCTTCGCTGTCGTACTATCTGACGTCGACCTCTACCAAGTTGCGAGTTCATACGGGTAACAGTTTCCGAATGCCCTCCCTGTATGAGCGGTTCGGGACCTATTTTTACGGTGGAACCTTCACACCCCTGGGAGATCCGCGCCTAAGCCCGGAACGTTCCTTCTCCATCGATGCGGGTATTGATCAGTATTTCCTCCAGCAGCGTCTTCGGGTCAGCGCGACATATTTCTATACCAGCTTCCAGCAGAGGATCGGCTTCGACGAAGGGGTGCTAATCACGCCCGCCACCGATCCGTATGGCCGCTATGGCGGATATTTCGATACGGGCGGAGGCATTGCCCGCGGCGTAGAGCTGAGCGGCGAATTCAGGCCGGCGCGCCAGACAACAATTTTCGCCTCATACACCTACACCAATGCCATGGATCGAGTCTCCGAATTCTCAACTGGCGTGGCCGTTAATCCTGTGCAGGTTCCGGGAATCATCCCGAATTCCTTTACGTTCCTCGCTACCCAGCAATTTGGAAAGCGCGTTGATGCGACGCTCGATTTCTCCGGAGGCGATTCCTACCTGTACCCTATTTATGGATTAGCCTATCGCTTTGGTGGTCCTCAGTCGCTGAATATTTCCGGGGGATACACGCTGCCATTGTCCGAGCGCATAAGCGCTCGCTTTTACTTGCGGGCGTCCAATTTGCTCGACCAGGTTTATTACGAAGAGGGGTTCACGACCCCGCGGTTTTGGGCGGTCGGCGGGATACGGCTGAGCTTCTAGCTCCTAGCTGGTCAAAGACGGCGCTAAAATTCGGCTTTACAACGCAAAGTGGCGGGCCTATACTTTATCCATGGCCTCTGCCCACCCGGCTAGGGTTGTCCGTGAACCTGTCCCGATCGACAGGCGCGCAGCCGACAATCTGCGCTTCATTCGCGACACCATGGAGAACGCGGCGTCCTTCACGGCTGTTCCGGGCTGGGGCGGCGTTGTGATTGGAGTCAGCGCCCTGGTCGCCGGCTTAGTCGCCATGGGACATCCCCTGTCGCAGCAATTCTCGGTTTGGCTGATCGAGGCGATTTTGGCCTTGCTGATGGGCGTCGTGTTTCTTCGCTGGAAATCCAAACGGGTGGCGATGCCGCTGAAATCCAGGCCCGCGCGCCGGGCACTGCTAAGCTTCGTTCCGCCGCTTCTGGCCGGCGCGGTCTTGACCGTGGTGCTCTTTCAAATCCAGCAGCTGTCGGTGATTCCAGGTCTCTGGTTAATGCTCTACGGCGTGGCCGTGGTCACCGGGGGTGCGTTTTCAGTCCGTATCGTTCCGGTGATGGGACTGTGTTTTATGCTTTTTGGCGCCCTTTCCTTTTTTGCGCAGCCTGCGTGGCTGGATGCCTGGCTGATGGCCGGATTCGGCGGCCTGCATGTTGTGTTTGGATTTCTGATTGCAAGGAGGCACGGTGGCTAAATCAAGTGCCGCCCGGAGCAACGAAGTGGTCTCCGGCAAAAATCGCTCCGCTAAGCCCGTGAAGGCCGTGCCGTCGTCGGTTGAGAATGCGCTGCCGCACCTCGACCGTATCATCCACGAGCGGATGCGGCTGGGCATCGTCAGCGCCCTGGCTGTCAACGACACGCTGACCTTCAATGAGCTGAAGAAACTGCTGCGCACGACGGACGGCAACTTGAGCGTGCATGCCCGCCGGCTGGAGGAAGCGCAGTACGTGACGTGCACGAAGTCGTTTGAGGGCAGAATGCCCAAGACCGAATACGGTCTGACGACTGCAGGACGGAAAGCCTTGGAACGATATCTGGACCACATGGAGGCTCTCATCCACGCCATGCGCGAAAGGTAAAATTTTTTGGAGTCTGGCTTTATTATGCAAAGTACTTGTCTGCATGTCGCCGTGATCATGGACGGCAACGGTCGCTGGGCGGAACGGCGAGGCCTACCACGCCTGGCCGGACATCACGCGGGCGAAGGAGCCCTTCGCCGTGTTTTAACCGCCGCTCCATCGCTAGGCATTACTACGCTGACCGCCTACGCTTTCTCCGCGGACAATTGGAAACGCCCTGCCGCTGAAGTGAACGGCCTGATGGCGCTGCTCGAGCTACATTTGAGCCGCCAACTGGAGACGTGTCTGCGAGAAGGAATCCGGCTTTCGGTGATCGGCCGCCGCGACCGCATCCCGCCCAGCGCCCGCCGCGCTATCGAAGAAGCTGAGCAATTCACATGCGCGGGCCGCCGCCTGCACGTGCGGCTCGCGATCGACTACTCCAGCCGCGATTCGCTATTCCGGGCCTGGACGACACTCGGTGTGCTTCCCGACAGAGCGTTCTTCGCCGAGCGGTTTGACAGCCCGGACGTAGATCTGTTGATCCGCACCGGGGGCGAACAGCGCCTCAGTGACTTTCTGCTGTGGGAATCCGCCTACGCTGAGCTCTACTTCACGCCGGTCATGTGGCCCGACTTCGGCGAAAGCGACTTGGCCGCCGCACTAAACGAATTTCGAAACCGGCAACGGCGATTCGGCGCGTTGCCGTTACCCAGGCCCGAAACTCAGGTGGCGGCCCAAGACGGAAAGTGACTCTGTTGTAGAGTCGAGGAAATGAACCGACGAAATCTGCTGGCCGGTTTGGCCGCCTCCACCATGACGAACCTTTCCTCCTTTGCCCAGACTCCAGGCGGTGCGGCGAACTCGTTTCTGGAGCTTCAGACCTACCGGCTGCACAACAGCTTTGAGGATCAAGCCAGCCGTCTTTCCGATTTTCTTCGCGCGTCGAAGCAACCCGCGCTCGCCCGTGCCGGCGCCAAGCTAATCGGCGCCTTTAAGAACGAAATAGGCCCCGACGGGCCGTACTTTTTGACGATCACGCAATACGCCTCCCTGGCCTCGTTTCAGGAGACTATCGCAAAATTGGCCGTCGACGAGACCTACCAAAAAGAGTTGGCTGCACTCAGCCCCGAGAATGGTTTCCCCTACGTTCGAATCGACAGCACTCTGCTGCGCAGCTTTGACGGAATGCCGGAGGCCGCGCTCGCGGATCCAAACGACAAACGTCCTCCCCGCATCTTCGAGCTCAGAACGTATGAGTCCCATACGCAGGCCACGCTAGCCAAGAAGATTGCCATGTTCAACGGCGGCGAGATTGCCATCTTCCAGCATGTCGGCATGCGGCCGATCTTCTTCGGCGAGACGCTGATTGGGCCGCGGCAACCGAGCTTGACCTACATGCTGTCCTTCGACGACGTTGCGGCGCGGGAAAAGCTCTGGCGTGCGTTCGTTACCGATCCGGATTGGAAGAAGCTCAGCTCCCGGCCCGGCCTTTCCGACGCCCAAATTGTGTCGAACATCAGCAACGTCATCCTCGGGCCCCTCACCTTCTCAATGATCCGCTAACTCGCAGGAAGCTGCCTATTATCAGACCTATAGAAATGAGCACCCTGCTTCTTCAGGCACCGCAGCCTGGGTTTGTTAAGATGTAGGTGCGGGGTGGAGCAGTCAGGTAGCTCGTTGGGCTCATAACCCAAAGGTCGCAAGTTCAAATCTTGCCCCCGCAACCAGTTCATCCTTCCCAGGCCTCCACAACGCTATGAGCACGGCCAGATATGTCCATTGGCAAGATAAAGGCATGTGGCTCGGCTATTTTGAGGAATTCCCGGACTACCTGACGCAAGGGGAAACGCTGAAGGAACTCCAGGAGAACCTGCGGGACCTCTACAGAGACCTGACGAGCGGAGAGATCCCCGGCATTCGCCGGGTCGCTGAGTTGCCTGTTGGATGAAGCGGACGGACCTGATCCGCAAGTTGGAAGAAGCAGGCTGCGAGTTAGTTCGCCACGGCGGGAATCACGATTGGTACCGAAACGCAAAGACGGGCATTTCTCAGCCAGTGCCCCGGCATCGGGAAATCAACGACTTCCTTGCCAGGCATATCTTGAAAAAGCTCGGCCGATGACAGTTCGCGACTGAGTTCAAGCATCGGTCCCCGACGCACCGGTCGAAGTAGACTGGAGTCGTGATCGATCCTTCTACCGAGCTGGCTTCCGGATTCACAGCTCAACGATATCGGGATCTGCGGCTACTTCTCGACGCTGCCAAACCGAACTCAAAGGAGTGGGAAGAGGTTCTCGAGGCCTTCGGCCGACGAATAAGGGAACGCTTCCTCAAGCCGATTAGGGAGCTTGCCCGACACGACCACCTCGATGTACTTCCCAACCGGCCTGGTTTTGCAATCCTTGCACTCGATTGCCTGCTCATTGACACGATTCAGTCATTTCGTGAAGGACGCATATCGACCGGCGAGGTGAGCCCAGCGCATTCTTTCAAATCGTTTCTAAGAAGCGCTGCTAACTTCGGCGATTTCAAGAGCAGAGACCGCGACGATTTCTTCCAGTACGTTCGAAACGGATTGCTTCACAATGGCGAGACGAGGAAAGATTGGAAAATCCGTATCGATGTCCCCGCACTCCTCACCCGCGACGCAATTACGGGAACGAGGACGATCAACCGCCGACTCTTTCACGCCGGTGTCGTTCGAGAGTTTCGATTACTGTGCGGCGAAGTTAAATCCGGGTCCGTTGAAGCGCGCACGCAATTCTTGAGGCGAATGGACGCGCTTGCGGGACTCCCTATCTGCGCCTTGCCGAGTCGCTACTTCGCCTACGGCTCGAACTTGCTCGAATCGGAGATCAGAAAGGATGCCCCAGACGCACAAACCGAGGGAATGGCGTTTCTGCCTGGTCATCGGCTGACCTTCAACAAGCACAGTGTGACCCGGAAATGCGACGCCGCAAATATCGAAAAAGATTCTGGACGCGTGGTGTGGGGAGTCGTCTACCGGATGCATGACCAGGATCGGAAGCAGCTTGGGCAACGAGAAAAGGGCTACCGTGAGATATCTGACTTAGTCGTGTACTTGACGTCGGCTGACGCCGAGGATGTAACGCCCGTAGAGGTGTTCACGTTCCAGGCAGAACAACCCTGCGCGCGCGGCTGTGGACCAGATGCGGCCTACCTCGGGCTTATCGTAGAGGGCGCACGAAGTCGATCGCTTCCCAGTGACTACACGGGCACGTTGGAGTCACAACTGGGAGCGCTCACATCAACTTGTTGGAGACCGGCAGACCCTCGCAGGAACTGCTGAAGCATATGCTGCAACACGGCGGCTAGCTAACGAGCAAGATCGCCGATTGCTTCCGAAACCACGTGCCGGAGTTTTCAGTCAACCCTGTTTTCGGGTATCTCACCCGTAAGCAGCCAGGCGCTTTGATAGCGTAGTCTCGTGAATTCTGCCTCGCAGCCGCGGCATCGATTCAGACTCGGCAAAGCGGATCTTCGCATCGGCCTGATTGCGGCATCGATGGCCTCTGCCTCATTGACCGCGAGCGCGCTCGAGGTGACTCAGCTCAAGAACCTCACCGAGATCACCAGCCATATCCAAATCGGCACGGAGTTTTTCCTGAACCGAACGGAGACCAGGGATACCGTCGCCAAACATTTCCGTCTCATGCGAGAGCATGGCATCACGATCGTCCGCATATTTGTCATTTGGGACGACATCGAGCGAAAGCAGGGCGTGTGGAATTTTGAAGGGTACGACTGGATTTATGACGCAGCGGCAGCGAATGGAATCAAGATCGCTACAACACTATGCGCCGAGGACCCGCCCGGCTGGCGGAACCTCACGCCCTTCTATCACAGCCGGACGAATCTGAACGACCCGGAGGTGAAACAGTACGCCGCCGAATATATAAGCAAGGTGGTGAGCCGCTACCGGAACCACCCGGCACAGGGCGTCTGGCTCCTCATGAACGAGCCGAGCCTCAAATACAACATGGATCCGTCCACGATGCGGGCCTTCGGAGAATGGCTGCGGCACAAGTACGGCTCTGTGGAGGAATTAAATAAGCTTTGGTTCCGTCCACTCAATGATTTTTCCGAGGTGCAGCTCACCGCCTCGGAGTGGGACGCGGGCTGGGCAGACTATTATTCATTCGTCGACTGGCGGGAGTTCAACGTGGAGAACCTGTGCCAGCACCTGCGATGGATCCAGGCAAGGATCCGCGAACTCGATTCGGTACATCCTACCCATCTCAACCAGCCCGGACTGACTGAAAACATGATGGCGGCCGGCCAGGACCCTTGGCAGGAAGGCAAGGTGGTGGATTTTGTAGGCGCCTCGGTCCACCCTCCCTGGCACTTCTCCGATTTCAAGCGAAGCGAGTTCGGCTTAGCCTGGTCCTATTCGATGGACGTACTCGCGTCCGCAGCCGCTGGTAGGCCGTGGTGGGTAACGGAAGTGCAGAGCGGTCCGACCGTTTTCACGGGCACCCGACCCATGAATCCAACGCCTGAAGAGATGACCCGCTGGATATGGGACGCAATCGGAGCCGGCGCGAAGGCCGTGGTCTACTGGCTTTGGCATCCGCGCACGATGGGTAACGAGGGCGGCGAGTGGGGCTTGGTCGGCATCGATGGCAAGCTGTCGGTGCGGGCTCAGGCCACCAAAGAAGCCGTCGAGAGTATCAGGCGCATTCCTGCCCTTGCAGAAGCGAGGCCCATCCCCGCGCGGGCCGCTATCCTTTACAACCGCGAGACTCTGGTGCTCTCCATGCTCGACGGTCGAGCTCAACGGGCTGACAGGCGCGGAAGGGAACCCCTCCTATCCCTCTTCGGCTGTTATCGAGCACTTTACGATTCTCATGTGCCGGTGACTTTCCTTGACATCGACGGATTGAAGGCCGGAGGGGCAAAGGACGTCGATGTGTTATATCTCCCTTACTCCTATGCCCTTGATGGCCGATCCCTGGTCAAGATTCGAGAATTCGTGCAGGCCGGCGGCACGATATGGGCCGACGGACTGGTGGCCTGGAAAAATGAATACGGCGAAGTACGCACGCGCATTCCGGGAGGCCTGGAAGACGTGTTCGGCCTCGAAGCAGGCGATATCGACGCGGTCGCCGAACCTTACTCGCTCACGGAATCGAACGAACTGGGCGGAGAATCCTGGCGCCTACCCATCGAGCTAAAAGGTGCCGACGTTCTGTTTAGTGACCACGACGGCCGGCCGTTCGCCACGAGCCACCGCTTTGGGCGGGGTACAGCGATCTATTATGCGCCGGCCGTGTCTCTGGCGGCCTGGCGGCGGTCCAATCCCGTTGTTGAGGATTGGATCGCAGCGCCCGCTGTGCGGTCGAACGCCGCTGCCGCTGTGCGGGTCGAAAAAGGATCCGGCAATCTCTCTTTCCGACCTCTCGAGTATCCGACGGGCAAGTTCGCTATCCTGTCCAACTGGGGGGAAACCGGGGACGTCAGGCTTCGTTTGCGCGGGGACTTCGAGAGCGTCCAGGATGACCTATCAGCAACGCCGATGACCCTCCGACGCGAAGCCGGAGAGACCATCGTCTCATTTACCGTCAAACGCGGCGCGGTTGTTGTCGTCGAAGCGAAGGCAGCACGTCGGCCGTAATTCAGTCGGTGCAACTCGAAGGCAGGCCGGTCGGTTCAAAGTGGACTGACATGCCCCGCTGGCCCAACCGCTCGCCTCGTGGCGCTGTGGCATTTTCCCGGCCGCCATCGCCTGTCCGCCACTCGCTTTGATAACGTAGTCTCGTGAATTTGCCTCGTTGCAGCGGCATTCTGCTCCATCCCACATCCCTGCCGTCTCCCTACGGAATCGGCGACCTCGGCGATGAAGCGTACCGTTTTGCTGGTCAGCTCGCCGAGTGTGGCCAGACCATTTGGCAGATGTTGCCGCTCGGTCCAACGGGCTACGGCGATTCTCCTTACCAGTTGTTCTCCGCATTTGCCGGCAATCCACTTTTGATCTCTCCCGAGTTGCTGGTCCGCGAAGGCTTTCTGGCACAACACGACCTCGAGTCGGCTCCGGCTTTCGACACCAGCGAGGTCGAGTTCGGACGTGTGATCGACTGGAAAACCAACTTGCTCGAGGGAGCCTATAGAAACTTCAAACAGAAAGCGCAGCCTGAGCAGCTTCAGTCCTTTCATAGTTTCTGTGAGAAGAATGCTGCCTGGCTCGAGGATTATGCCCTCTTCATTGCGCTAAAGCAATTCAATGGGATCGAGCACGTCTGGACGGATTGGGACGAGGACACGGTTTCCCGCACTCCCAAAGCACTGGCCGATTGGAAGGTGAAGCTCGCCGGATCCATCGAATGTCAGAAGTTCCTGCAGTTTGAGTTCTCTCGTCAATGGGCGGACCTGCGAACGCATTGCCGCGATCGCGGCATCAAAGTGATGGGCGATATTCCCATCTATGTGGCTCACGACAGCGCTGACGTATGGGCCAATCCCCAGGGCTTCTTCCTCGACGATCACGGGCAGGCAACGGTCGTGGCAGGAGTTCCGCCAGATTATTTCAGCGCCACGGGCCAGCTGTGGGGGAACCCCATTTACCGCTGGAAAGAGATGGCCACCCAGGGTTACACATGGTGGGTTGAGCGTTTCCGCGCGACCTTCCACTTGTTCGATCTGGTTCGACTCGATCACTTTCGAGGCTTCCAGGCCTATTGGGAAGTCCCGGGCGGCGAAACCACCGCGACCAACGGCCGTTGGGCACCAGGCCCCGGCGCCGATTTGTTTCGTGCTGTCCGCGCGCGGCTGGGTGACCTGGAAATCGTCGCCGAAAACCTGGGAGTCATTACGTCCGAAGTGGAAGCGATCCGCAAGGAGTTTGGCTTTCCCGGCATGGCCATCCTCCAGTTCGCATTCGGCAAAGATCCGCAGGCGCCCGACTTCAAGCCCCACAACTACGTTCGTGACTTGTTTGCTTACACCGGAACACACGACAACGACTCGGTGCTCGGCTGGTGGCACAGTGCGGGCGGCGACAGCACTCGCACCCTGGAAGACGTCGAAAAAGAGAAGGCATTCGCACTCCGTTACCTGAATACGGACGGCGCCGAGATGCATTGGACGCTCATCCGCGCGCTGATCGCCTCTGTGGCGCGTGCGGCGATCGTCCCGATGCAAGACATTCTGGGGCTGGGCGCCGAATCGCGAATGAACAAACCGGGAACGTTGGGTGGCAACTGGCGCTGGCGCATGCACCCGGAAGCGTTTTCAGCGGAGCTGCGTGCACGTCTGAAAGAATGTGCTGTGACGTATGACCGTGTTCCCAAGTAAGCGAAGCGGCTCATGTCGAAGGCTCGGAAGGGGGTCACGTGGAAAAGCCACGTCTTAGCTACTGGCAGATCTGGAATATGAGTTTTGGCTTTCTGGGGATCCAGTTCGGCTGGGGTCTTCAGATGGCCAACATGAGCGCCATCTACGAATACCTTGGAGCGAAGGCCGACAAGATTCCCATTCTCTGGCTCGCTGCGCCGCTCACCGGCCTCCTTGTGCAGCCAATCATTGGCCACCTCAGCGATCACACCTGGAACCGGCTCGGCCGCCGCCGCCCCTACTTCCTGGTGGGGGCACTGCTCAGTTCATTTGCCCTGATCCTGATGCCGCAGTCTTCCAGTTTGTGGATGGCTGCCGGCCTGCTTTGGATTCTCGATGCCTCCATCAACATCAGCATGGAGCCCTTCCGGGCATTCGTCGCCGACATGCTTCCCGCTGACCAGCGTACGCAGGGATTCTCCATGCAAAGCCTGTTCATCGGCATCGGGGCGGTGGTCGCCTCGGCCATGCCCTGGATTCTCACGCGCACTATCGGGGAAGGCTCGAATGCTTCTCAAAGCGCTATCCCGTACACCACCCGCATTTCCTTTTATATGGGCTCCGTGGCGTTTCTGGGGTGCGTGCTTTGGACCATCTTCACAACCAAGGAATATCCGCCCGAGGATATGGCGGCGTTCCAACGCGCGAAAGCGCAGAAGCAATCGCTCTTCCAAGCGCTGAGTCACGGCGCAAGCGAGATCCTCGCCTCCATCGGCGGCATGCCCAAAACCATGCGGCAACTCGCTGTCGTTCAGCTGGCCACCTGGCTTGGATTGTTTTGTATGTGGCTGTACTTCCCGGTCGCGGTTGCTCACAACGTATTCGGCGCTCCGGATACCCAAAGCTCCGTCTACAAGCAGGGCGTCGAGTGGGCGGGAATGTGCTTCGCCATGTATTCCGCCGTTTGCTTCGTATTCTCTCCCTTGCTTCCGATACTCGCCGCTAAGATCGGACGTAAGGGCACGCACACGGTTTGCCTGCTGTGCGGCGCGGCAGGCCTTTTGTCCGTTGCCTTTATTCACAACTATTGGCTGCTGTTGCTCTCGATGACTGGAGTCGGCATCGCGTGGGCAAGCACGCTCTCCATGCCTTACTCCATCCTGGCCGGTTGTCTACCTCCCAACAAAACCGGCGTCTACATGGGCATCTTCAACTTTTTCATCGTGATCCCGGAGATCGTCGCATCCTTAGGCTTTGGTTGGGTAATGTCGAATCTGTTTGCCAACGATCGGTTGAAGGCAGTCATCGCAGGCGGCATTTGCTTCATCATTGCTGCTCTTCTGATGCAGCGCGTTCAGGATTCAACTGTGACGGCGGGGAATAAGGAATCGCTTCCCGCATTTACCGAACCGAAAATCGCATGATTTCTCGACTGCTATTACTTACCTTTGCCGGCGTCCTCTCCGTCAACGCGCAACCACAGATAAGCAAGGTCGAGCCGCCCAACTGGTGGGCCGCCCACACCATCAACCCGGTTCGGCTTCTCATCAGCGGCAATCAGCTGACGGGGGCCAGGCTCTCGTCGACCCAGGGCTTACAAATATCGAATATCAAAGTGAGCGCGAATGGGACCTATGTTTTCGCCGAAGTTTCAATTCCCGCGGATGCCCAGCCTGGCGACTATCCTCTTAATCTGACCACGCCCAGCGGAACCGTGCGAGTTCCTTTTCGAATCGCCCAGACTCTATCCGCGGCGGATAGCTTTCGTGGCTTCTCCACAGACGATATCGTCTATCTGTTGATGCCCGACCGTTTCGCCAACGGTGATCCAACCAACGATGATCCAGCGGTGTCTCACGGTCTCCTGGATAGGAACAAGCCCCGCTTCTATCACGGAGGAGACTTCAAAGGCATTATCGATCATTTGCCGTATTTGAAGGGCCTGGGCGTCACCGCGATCTGGATGACTCCGGTTTACGACAACAACAACGGCCTCAATAAAAAAGAGACCTACGATGGCCAGCCGATCACCGATTATCACGGCTATGGCGCAATCGACTATTACGGGGTTGAAGAGCACCTTGGCACTCTAGAGGAGCTTCGCCAACTCGTAGTGGCGGCCCACAAATTAGGCCTGAAGGTGATTCAGGATCAAGTCACCAACCACGTTGGCCCGTACCATCCCTGGGTGGCGAATCCGCCGACACCTACATGGTTCCACGGCACCGAATCGAATCACCTGAACGAGACGTGGCAGATCTGGAACCTGGCAGATCCAAATGCTTCGCCGTTTTTGCGCCGCCAGGTAACCGACGGCTGGTTCATCAACATATTGCCGGACATGAATCAGGAAGACCCCGAGGTTCATCAATACGAGATTCAGAATTCACTTTGGTGGCTTGGCGTTGCCGGATTCGATGCGATCCGCCAGGACACCTGGCCCTATGTGCAGCGCAGTTTCTGGCGCGACTGGATGGCCGCAATCAAGCGGCAGTACCCCGCCGTCACAGCCGTCGGTGAAGTATTTGACGACGATCCCGCTCTCGAGTCCTATTTTCAGGGCGGGCGCGAACACGAGGGCATTGACACCGGACTTGACTCCGTCTTCGACTTTCCTACCTACTTCAAAATGCGGGAGACTTTCGGCAAAGGCCATTCGGTGCGCGAGGTCGCCCGGATGGTGGGCCACGATTATCTTTACCCCCGGCCGGCTTCGCTGGTCACATTCTTTGGGAATCACGACACGGTACGCCTCATGAGTGACCCTGGCGCAACCGTCGAGGGTTTAAAGCTTGCCTTTACCTGCCTTCTAACGTTGCGCGGTATCCCGACGATTTACTACGGTGATGAGATCGCCCTGCGTGGCGGCGCCGACCCGGACAACCGCCGTGACTTCCCCGGTGGGTGGGCCGGCGATTCTCATAACGCTTTCACGCCATCTGGCCGGTCTCCGGAAGAGAGTGCCGTTTACGAGCACGTCAAGAAGCTCACCCACCTGCGTGCTGCCCTTCCTTCGTTGCGCAGCGGCGAACTGGTCACGCTTCTAGCTGACGAACAACTCTGGGTCTACGCTCGACGCAGCGGCGGTGAGACGGCCATTGTCGTCCTCAACAACGACACCAAACCAGTTCAGGCGGAAGTCAACCTGGGGGGCCTTTCTCTGAAAGACGGAACGAAGCTGGGTGGAAAACTCGGCGTTGTTCCGAACCTCACTGTTAATAAAGGATTGGCGCACGTGTCGCTTCCAGGCCGTTCGGGAGAGGTCTTCGTCGTTTCGCGTTAGAGCTTTGACGCAAGACATTGCGCCACAATGTCAATGGGCATGTCGACCAAAGCCACCGATGGGACCGCGAAGCTTTTCACTCTCAGGAGGCAGTCCCTCGAAGGGGTCGAACGCCTTGCGGAGTTCTCTGTGGTCGAAGAGCCTTTGGAGATCCGGGTTCTCCACTGGTTCAAAGACGTGCCGAAAGTCGACAGCCTCGCCGTGCTGATGCGGACGCCGGGTTCCGATCGGCAGCTGGTGGCGGGCTACCTCTTCGGCGAATCGATTCTGAAACACCGCTGCCAGCTGCTCAATTTGCATCCGCTCGGGGACCTTGCCGCATCGAATGAGTATCTGGCTGAGCTGTCACGAGATGTGGATGTCGAATCGTTGGTAGCGCATACCCGCTTCGTCAATTCCAGCTGCCGGCTGTGCGGTAAGCGCGGCATTGAGGCCATTCCGGAACCTGTCACTCCGCCCCTGCCGGACGCACCAGTCTTTACCGTGGCGATCATTCTCGGCCTAACCGTTGCTCTGGGGCGGCGCTTGACCGCGGACCTCTCTGCCGCCGGGCTTAGCACGGCGATTCTCATCAGCGCCAGCGGCTCAGCGGAAATGGCGTTCGACGATGTTGTGCCAGCGAACGCGCTACATAAACTCCTGGGCCACTGCTTTCTCGAGGGGCTGGAACTTACGAACCGCGCCATCTGCTTGACCGGCGGCTGCAGCTTTGAACAGGTGATGAAAGTAGTTGCCGCCGGCGTCCCTATTTTGATAGCTCTTGGTGCTCCTTCCAGTCTGGCAATCGAGGCGGCCCGTGCTCGCCAGCTGACGCTTATCGGCTGTTTGTCAGACGGCACGTTCAACGTCTACTCCGGTGAGTCGCGCATTCGCTGAAGGACAAGCACTTCGCAACCGCGGATTCGGGTCCTCTTCGGCGGAACGCGCGAAAATGGAATGCGGTGCAGCGTAACTAGCCTTCGTCCATGAGCGAACCCATAGTAGGGCCAATTTCGCAGAAGGAAGATAACGCGCCGGAGCTCGAACAGCTCATGGTGGCTTATCAAGAGGCGGATGCGACCGCCACGGAGCGCCTGCTGTCGATGCTCTGCCCTATTCTTGGCCGCTTTTTTGGAAGTATGCCCGACACCCGCCTCGCCGTCGATGACTTGGTTCAGGAAACGCTGCTACGCGTTCACCGCGCGCGGCATACCTACCGGGCTGGCGAACCTCTCTTGCCTTGGGTCTACGCCATCGCCCGGCATACCCGGGTGGATCACTTTCGCAAGGCGCGCCGCCGCCAATCCCAGGAAGAGCAGGTCGATCCCTCCGAACTTCAAACCCATGCGGGCCCTCCCCCGCCAAATCGGTCGCTGCCCGATTTCGAGACTCTCATGGGCTACCTTCCCGATTCCCAGCGTGAAGTACTGACTATGCTTAAAGTGCTGGGGATGACGGTGGACGAGGTCGCCCGCGCCACGTCCTCAACGGGAGGAGCCGTGAAGCAAAAGGCGCACCGCGCCTATGAGAAACTCCGGGCAGTGCTAGAAAACTGGCATGCCACCGGCTCGCATTTCCCGCCCCGTGGCGTTAAGGAACAGCCCATCGCTCGAAAGGAGGATGCATGAAACCTGCTGAGGTCCGTCCAAACCAGATCGGCCAGCACCTGGACCTTTCCGTTCCCGCTGCAGCCCTTTCGCCCGAAGCGCAGCTCCACCTTTCGCAGTGCATCGTGTGCCAGGCTTTGTTCAATGCTCAGCCGGCCACGACCGCACCCCAATCCGGGCCAACTCAATTAAGCAGCGGCGTTTTGACTTCGGTTCTCGCCGACCTTAAACCTGTGAAGCCTATCCCCGCGCCTTGGCAGCTAGCCATGGCATTTACGGCCGTACTGGCTGCCGTTCTTGCACTCGTAACCTGGCTCACGGGAGCTGCCGGCTTCTTCGCACTGAGTGCTACGGCGAGGATGTCAATGTTATCGATAATTGGCGTCGGCGCCCTGCTGCTTTCCTTTAGCTTGGCCCAACGAATGATTCCGGGCAGCCTGCAGCGCGTGCCGGTGCTACAAGTGGCGCTTGCGCTCGCCGTCGCGTTCATTTTTGTCGTCTCTCTTATGTTTCACGATGTGACGGACTGGAAGACGCTGGCGACGCAGCAAGTCTGTCTCTGGCTTGGCCTTGCCGCGGCAGCTGTTACGGCAACGCTGGGTTCGCTGGTGGTGCGGCGGGGTGCCTGGATCAATCGTTTTGCCACGGTTGTCAGCATTGGCGCGCTTTCCGGCGTATCGGCACTCTTGGTGCTGACCGTGCACTGTCCCATACTCAAGGCGACACATATTCTGGTCTGGCACGGTGGCGCCGCCGCCGTAGCGATATTGGCGGCTTGGCTGGCTGGCCGCCGCTTGGAATAGTCGCAACCGGCGCCTTCAGCGGCGCGAACTTCACCGGCTCGCTTCCTGGACGTCGCGGTGACTTTCTTTGACGCTGTGCCCGGCCTTCTTTAAACGCTTGTAGATCTCGTGCGCGATCATCACAGACCGATGCTGTCCGCCTGTGCATCCGATTGAAATGGTCAGATAGCTTTTGCCCTCGCGAATATAGTGCGGCAGCAGGTAGACGAGCAACTCGGTGATGCGGTCCATGAATTCTGTTGTCTGAGGGAAGGACCGGATATAACGGGCCACATTCGGATCAAGTCCGCTCAGCGGCTTGAATTCCGGGATGTAGTTAGGGTTTGGCAGGAACCTGACGTCAAAAACCAGGTCGCTATCGGGCGGAACGCCATTGCGAAAGCCGAAGCTATTCACGTAGACCAGAATCTCCTTCGCCTGGCGGCGATGGTCGAACCGCTCCATAATCTGCGCTCGCAGGTCGTGGACATTCAGCTTCGACGTGTCGATGCTGAGGTCCGCCATGGCCCGAATCGGCGCTAGTTGGTTGCGCTCTTCCCGGATGCTCAGCAGTACCGAATCGTCCGTCCCGAGGGGATGCGGCCGCCGCGTTTCGCTGAATCGGAGTTGCAGTACTTCGTCGTCCGCGTCGAGAAATAGGAGCGTCGCTTTTATCTTCTGGCGAAGCTTGTTATAGATGCTCGGGAATTGCCGGAGCGTCTCCCCTTCACGAATGTCAATCACCAGGGCGGCGCGCTTGGCGCTTTTTGACTCTCCCGTCAAGTCGGCGAACTTCTCCACCAGCTCGATGGGCAGATGGTCGACACAATAAAACCCCAGATCCTCAAAGGCCTTGAGGACCGTGCCCTTCCCCGAGCCGCTCAGTCCGGTGACAATGACCAGTTCCGGGCTGGAGGGCTTGTCCTTCTTGAGTGCCGCCTGCCTCCCGCGAGGCTTTCGCTGCTCCGGCTTGGCGTCACGCATGGAGTCTACCTTACGAAAGTCAGGGCTGCTTGCGGAATTCCGCGCGCGTTAGATGGCCGCAAGGGAGCCTACCCTTCGACCAAGTCAAAATTACCGTCGCGCCGGCGCAGCAGAACCGTCAGGCGGCTCTGCTCGGGATCGCGGTAGACCACATAATCGGCGCCTTGTTCCATAGCAATGACCGCTTCTTCTAACGTCATCGGCTTTTGGCCTTTGCTGTGGGCGACTCGGAAAACCTTAGGCAATCCCTTCGCAACGGTCGCCTTTGGCGCTGCTTTGCCATTTGCTTTCGATAGCTTCGGCGCTGGCACTGCTGCTGACTCCACTTTTCCTGCCGCCAGCTCTTTTGTTTCGCGGGTGCTTTTCGGATCGCGATGTGTATCGCGCCATTTGGTGCGCGCTTTGACGATCTGCTTTTCTAGTTTCTCGACGGCTTGGGCAACCGACATGGCAAGATCGGAATCCGCCGCGGCTCCCACCAGGGCGTGATCGTAGAAATTCACTTTAATTTCCACTTTATGAAGGTGCCGCTCAACTTGGTGAACGATATGCGCCTCCCGTTCGCCCCGCTGCTCAATCATCTTGCCGAGCTTTGTCAGCTTCTCTTGAATCTTCTTTTCAAGCTTTGCTGTGAATTCTTTCGTTTTGCCGGTATAGGTAACTTTCATGGGGTTCTCCTAATGGCGGGCCGGCGACGGCGGTTTTGCCCGGTCCTGCGTTCGCAACTCTAGTTCCGAACGCGACGCTGGTGAGTAGAAGGAATCTTCATATCCTCCCGGTACTTGGCTACCGTTCGTCGTGTGACGTCGATACCCTCGGATTGCAGGCGGGCGGTAATCTGTTCGTCCGTCAGAGGGTGCGACGTATCCTCTTCCTCAATCATCTTCTTCACGCGTCGTTTCAGGATCAACAGCGGCGTGGTGCTGCCGGATGGGCCCTGCACGGCTTCTGAGAAGAAGTATCGAAGCTCAAAAACGCCCTGCGGCGTGTGCGCGTACTTATTGGCAACGGCTCGGCTCACGGTAGAAGGATGTACGCCGATCTCTTCCGCAACCTCCTTGATCATCATCGGCTTCAAATAATCCAGGCCATGCTCGAAGAGCTCACCCTGCCGTCGTATGATCGATTGGCAAACCTTCAGTATGGTCTGCTTGCGCTGCTCAATATTCTTGATCAATTGCAGTGCAGAAGCATAACGCTCCTTCACGTAATTCCTGACATCCTTGCTGGGCTCCTGCTCGCGATCGAGCATTCGCTTGTAGTCGCCGTTAAGTCTCAGCTGAGGAACGTCGTCCTCATTCAGCGAGATCAGGTAATCCTCTCCGTCTTTCGTGATGTAGACGTCGGGCTCAATTTGTCTCGCGTTATTGTTCGCATAGCGCAGGCCGGGAGCCGGATCCAGATGCCGGATGACGCTCACCGCAACGTGAATATGATCGATGGGCCGGCAAAGCACCTTGGCAAGCTGATTGATCTGTCTCGTTTCGAGCAGTTTTAGATGGTCGTGAACGATGTTCCATGCCACACTGCCAACCCCACCGCGCGCCTCAAGCTGCAGCAGCAGGCATTCGCGCAGTGTGGATGCCCCTACGCCGGTGGGATCCAGCGATTGAACCGCCTTTAAACCATCCCGAAGTTCCTCCAGCGTCAACTCTTCGGCGGCCGCGATTTCCTCAATCGGGGTGGTCAGATACCCACTCTCTTCCAGGTTGCCGACAATGCTGTTGGCCGCCTGCCGGGTTCGTTCCGGGAGGACCAGGACGCTGAGCTGCGTCTGCAGATGATCGCTGAGCGTAACAGGTGAGGAGAGAAACGTTTCGAAGGAAGGCTTCTCTACGGACTCCGAGGCCGGACTCTTAAACCCCGGATCCAGGTAGTCGTCGAAGAAGCTACCGAAATCGATCTCCTCAAATGGATCAGTTTCGGTTTTGGGCGCCTCTTCCGCTGGAATCGGGACTGCTTCCAGGGGGCTACCAGCGGTGAAGGGTTCGACGGCCGCTTCGGGCTCCGGGGTGTCGAGCACCTGCAGCACGCCCCCCCCGTCGCCGCGTTCCAGAAAGTCCTGGTCGGCAGGCTGCCCTTCCCGCACTCTTTCCAGCAGGTCCTGAATCTCGCCCTGAGTCAGTTCCTCGCCGGGTTCCGTCGCTTCCTCAAGCACCGGGTTTTCGGCGATCTCATTGGTAATCATATCCTTCAGCTCCATGCGGTTGAGCTGAAGCACCGTGACCATCTGTACGAGGCCAGGCGTGAGTACTTGCTTTTGCTGGACTCCTAAGTGAAGGCGTTGCGAAAGCGAACTCATTTGGCTTCAGTGTATCACCGCAATCGTGGGCGGATGAGGTGCAAAATCTTCGACTTTCCACCATTATCTGCTCAAAAAGTCAGCCTATTGTGGCCGTTTGAGAGCAATCCGGACCCCGTAACTCTACTGTTCGTTTAGTCTAGTCGGAAAATCTTTGCTCCGCAATTTCTTGGCATCTTCTTCGCTTCGACGCATGCAGGCTTCGGAGGATGAGTTTGTTGAGCCAGCTTCTACGGCCGGTCTGTCGGCGCCGGCGGCAGTGAAAAGTTATCGCCCAGATAGATCCGCCGCACTTCCGGATCGTCTCCTAATGCCTTCGGCGATCCCGAGCGGAAGATGCGGCCATTGCTGATGATGTAGGCGCGATCCGTTACCGCCAGCGTCTCCCGCACGTTGTGATCCGTAACCAGAATGCCGATGCCCGAGCGTTTCAGATCCCAAATGGTCTTTTGCAACTCCAGCACCTGTATGGGGTCGATGCCCGAGAAAGGCTCATCCAATAAAAGAAAACTCGGCTCCAGCACCAGCGATCTGGCGATCTCCACGCGTCGCCGTTCTCCACCGGAGAGCATATAGCCCTTGCTGTGACGCACCGTCTCCAACCCGAGCTGAGAGATCAACATCTTCATCCGTTCCCGGCGTTCCCGGCCGCTGATCGGTAGGGTTTGCAGAATCGCCATCAGGTTGTCTTCGACGCTCAACTTACGAAACACCGACGCTTCCTGAGGAAGGTAGCTGACCCCTTTGCGGGCTCGCTGATACATCGGCAACCGGGTCACTTCATCCTCGTCCAGCAGCACCGATCCGGAATCGGGATTGATCAGCCCAACGATGATGTAAAAGGAAGTGGTCTTGCCGGCGCCGTTCGGACCGAGCAGACCCACCACTTCCCCCTGCTCAACCCGAACCGATACATTGTCCACCACCCGGCGGCCGCTATACGATTTCGAGATTTCCTGCGTCTGTAGAATTCTCATCCTGGACTGATTACATGATAGGAGACGGCTTAAAAGGCCCCCGGCGCTGCATCAAGCCCGCGATTAAGCGGCGGTTCCGGAGCCAGCCCCACTCGCCATGCGGCCCCCGCGGGAACCGTCACTTTTTCTTCATGTGGGTGACGACCAGGGCTTTCTTTTCGCCTTTCACGAACATCTGGTCGTCGTCGTTGAAGTAAATCAACTCCTCGCCCACCGTCGTGCCTTTGACGCTGTCCACCATCTGCGCTTTGCCGCCATTGAGGATCAACTTGTTGTCGTCGGCGTAAAACTCGGCGTGCGGTGCAGTTCCCGTGCGCGTTCGGTCAGGGCGTACGTCCTTCACAATTACATCGCCGTCGGCGAACACGTGGTCTAACGACGAACTGTCGTCGTCTTTCTTGTCCTGATCCTGCTTGAAGAACGCTCGCAATTCCTGCGATGTCACAGTCATCTTGTCTCGCACCAGCTTCACGCCGCCTGTATAGTGGGCCAGCTTCTTGTCGTCGTCATACAGCAAATCGGGCGCATGGACGGTCGTATAAATCATCGGAACGCTGTTGGCGTTGCTTCCCGCGGCGGTTTTGCCGTCAGACTTAGCATCCTTCTTGTCCTTCGAGGAGTCTGCGCCAGCATCCGAATCGGCTGCTTTTTTCTTATCCTGCAACTCGCTCACGACGTTACCCGCCGCATGAAAGGTTTCGGCATTGCGGTCGATGTCAATCTGAGCGGCGGCTGTCCGGTTTGGTCCCTGCCAAACCACAGCATGACCTTCGTAGCGAATTTTCAGATTGTTGTCCCGGGCCACCATCTTGTCGGCCTTTGCCTGCATTGGCTGGGAATCATCCAGCAGCGAACCGCTGCTTTGTTCGCTCTTGTCAGGCTGCCGCGTGGAAGCGACGTGGCCTGTTGCGTCCATGTCGCCGCTCTGCTGATTCATGAAGATGGTGTCAGCGGCCGTGGATCCACTGCCGTCCCACACCCGCGCGGCCTCCGTCAGTGTGATCTGGTTCGCCGTCTGATCCAGATGCGCCTGTTTCGCGCGGGCCTGCCGCTCTCCCTCCTGATATCGGAATGAGCCGGTCTGATCGATTGTCGTCAACGTACTTGTCTTCGGCGCGAACTTCGCAACCAGCTCGTCACTCCAGGTATAAGCGGGCGCCGCCGGCCCCGTCTTCTTTACGTCTTTGCTGTCTGCCTTCTTATCCAGACCCGGCTTGGCCGCAATCAGCACTTTCTCGCCGGGAGTCGCCTGCTGGGGCCGGTCCGTCCGAGTCGACGCCTTCCAGGCATGGAAACTATCGATCGAGTTCTCTTCCCCGTAGTTGATCAGAATCCGATCTGCATCCAAAGTGCGGTGCGACTGCGTCGGCCGGTTCGGCTTAAACTCCAGTTGCGCTTTGGCCGACGTCTGAATGTCCTTGATTTCCTGGCCACCGGGCTTCATATCCATCCAAAGATGCTCGCTACGCAAAATCCGGGTCTCCGCCGGCAGCACATTCGGCCGCGGCTGCGGTATCGATTCCACCACCGCGCCGCCGTCCGCTTGCACCGACTGCAGTACGCTATCACTCGATACTTTATCCGCGACTTGTTTTGTCTGCACCACGAAGTGCAACTCGCCGCGTTTGGAGGTCACGGTCGTTTTTGCCGCGGGGTCAACCGTTGCGATCCGGGCATTATCCTCGCCAACAATGCTGGTTATGGCGCCGTCGTCATTGAAAAATGAGACTAATTTATCGGCCGAGAAGGTGACGTGCCGGTCGTTCTGGACCTCTTCGCCAGTGCCGGACTCCGCGTCTACTTGGTGCAAGCGTCCGTCCTGCAAGGTCACCAGCGTATGCTTGGCCTGAATGGTTGTCGTGCCTCGCTTCATCTTTGACCACGGAGAAAGATAGACCTTCTGCTCCAGTTCCTTGTAGAGCAAATCGCCGGCTTCGATATGCATCACTTTGTCTGGGTCGGGCGTCGTGTCCCCCACCCAGTTCAACGAAACCTGCGACTTCAAATGCAGCTCGCGCTTGGCCGGATCGTACGCCAATCCCACCGCCTCGCCATTGCCATCGGCAAACTGGAACTTCGCGCCTTTGTCGGTCGTCGCCAGCCCGGTCTTTGTCTCGTAGCGCACCCCGCTGCCTTGCACGCGGATCAGCTTGGCTGTCGCCTCTTTGTCATCGGGCTCTTTATCGGCAGGGACGTTCATGATAATCGACACGTCTCCATCTGAGGTCATGACCCCGGACGCCTCATCGAACACCGCTTTGGCGCTCTGCACATAGGTATAGCTACTGCCCTCCTTGTTATAGAGCCGCAGCTTGAGGTCCTCTACGAGTGAGGTAGACGGCTCTTTTATCCGCGAATAGGCTCGCGCGGCCGCCCGCACTTCCGGTTGGTGCGTGACCGCGTTGCTTCGCTTGTAGACCCAGCCTCCGCTTCCGGTCGCCTCAAGAGTCGGCGGCATGGCAGCAGGAGGCGTCGGCGCACTGCCGGTTCCGGACTTGATGCGCCGGGAATAGGTATAGCCGACTATTGCGGAGAGAATAATGGCAGCGAGACCGAGGAGCACAGAAAGTCGCCGCATATAAAAGGATTGGGTCGCGCCAGCCCGGTACAGTTTCGAGTGAAGCCCCTCCGCCGCGAGAGGGGACGAAGCGCCTACACCGGTGAATTGGCCTACCTCTTAAAGGATATCAAAGCGGTTCCCGGTCATCATTTAGCCGAACGTCATGTGAAAATCTAAGTCTCTCATTATCATAGTTGTCGCTGCCAGTATGACAAGTCCAATAGAATCTTAAGCTTATAATTTTTTCTTGTCACTCGCCGCCCGAGTGTGCTAATAATACGGTGGTGGCCAAATCTGTTTGGCTCCTTCATCGCTCTCCGAGCGAAAAGTTCTGAGTTGTTCAAAACCCTGGAGGTAATTGAGTATGGACATTCGTCCGCTACACGACCGCATCGTGGTCAAACGGATTGAAGATAAAGAGACTCTTCAAAACGGCCTATACATTCCCGATTCTGCGAAGGAAAAACCGCAGGAAGCGGAAGTCGTTGCCGTGGGCAAGGGCAAGCGTCTCGAGGATGGCAAAGTCATCCCTTTGGACGTGCAGGTTGGTGATCGCATTCTCTTTGGGAAGTATTCGGGCAGCGACATCAAGATCAACGGTAATGAATACCTGATCATGCGTGAGGACGAAGTCCTCGGCATCCTCGAGCCTGTCGCCGTCGGCGCAAAGAAGTAAGGAATCAGGAGAAGAAAATATGGCAGCGAAACAAATTGTTTATAGCGAGAACTCCCGCCAGGCGATTCTGCGTGGCGTGAACCAGTTGGCCGATGCCGTCAAAGTGACGCTCGGTCCCAAGGGCCGCAATGTGGTTCTTGAGAAAAAGTTCGGTGGTCCCACCATTACCAAGGACGGCGTCACCGTCGCCAAGGAAATCGAGCTGAAGGATCCGCTTGAGAACATGGGCGCGCAGATGGTTCGCGAGGTCGCGTCAAAGACCTCCGACATCGCCGGCGACGGCACCACCACCGCCACCATCCTGGCGCAGGCGATCTTCCGTGAAGGCGTGAAGAGCGTGGCCGCCGGTGCGAATCCGATGGCGCTCAAACGCGGCATCGAGAAGGCTGTCGAAACGGTTGTTGAGGAAGTGAAGAAGTTCTCCAAGCCTGTCTCGGGCGACGCCATTGCTCAGGTCGGTACGATTTCGGCCAACGGCGATGCCACCATCGGCAACATCATTGCCGAAGCGATGCAGAAGGTTGGTAAGGACGGCGTCATCACGGTCGAAGAATCCAAGACCATGGTGACCGAGTTGCAGACCGTTGACGGTATGCAGTTCGATCGTGGCTACCTCTCTCCGTACTTCATCACCGATCCCGATCGCATGGAAGCGGTGCTCGAAGATCCTTACATCCTGATTCACGAAAAGAAGATCAGCAACATGAAGGATCTGTTGCCGCTGCTCGAGCAGATTGCTCGCGCCGGTAAACCGCTCCTCATCATCGCCGAGGAAGTCGAAGGCGAAGCGCTCGCCACCCTCGTTGTGAACAAGCTGCGTGGCACCCTGAACGCCGCCGCCGTCAAGGCGCCTGGCTTCGGCGATCGCCGCAAGGCAATGCTCGACGATATCGCGACCCTGACTGGTGGCAAGTCCATCATGGAAGAAACCGGTATCAAGCTGGAAGGCGTTCGCCTCGAAGACCTCGGCCGCGCCAAGCGCGTCACCATCGACAAAGACAACACGACCATCGTCGATGGCGCCGGCACCCAGAAGGCGATCGAAGCTCGCATCAAACAGCTTCGCGCCCAGATCGATGAGACCACGTCCGACTACGACCGCGAGAAACTCCAGGAGCGCCTGGCCAAGCTCGCCGGTGGCGTGGCTGTCATCAAGGTCGGTGCCGCCACCGAAACCGAGATGAAGGAAAAGAAAGCTCGCGTTGAGGATGCTCTGCATGCCACGCGCGCTGCCGTTGAAGAAGGTATCGTTCCTGGTGGTGGCGTTGCTCTCCTGCGCGCCGCTAAGGCACTCGACGGTCTCAAGGGTGTGGGTGACGAGCAAATCGGTATCGACATCATCCGCCGTTCCTGCGAAGAGCCGCTGCGCCAGATCACTGGCAATGCCGGCTTTGAAGGCGCGATCGTGCTCGAGAAGGTTCGCTCCAGCAGCGATGCCAACTATGGTTTCAACGCCCAAACCGGCGTGTACGAAGATCTCGTCAAGTCCGGCGTGATCGATCCCACGAAGGTGACCCGCTCGGCTCTGCAGCATGCTTCCTCCATCAGCGCTCTGATGCTGACCACCGAAGCCATGATCTGTGAAATCCCCGAGAAGAAGGCTGCTGCCCCCATGCCGGGTGGCCACGGCCCTGAGATGGATTACTAATCCATTAGCCAGTCTTGGTAAAGGAAAGCCCATCCGGTCTCAGGCCGGGTGGGCTTTTTTGTTCTGTCTCACCTGGGTTCGAGTGGCTCACCCTGATCGTCGAATGGCCACCATGTGTCGTCGGAGAGATGGAGATCCATTCCCTTCTCGGTGATGAAGAAGTAAGTTGTGAAATTCTCCTCGACCGCATCGAGCCCTGGCATACCCTGAAGGGGCTCCGAACTGGGCAAAGGGTATGCCCTTGCCAATCCACCGCCGACCAGTTCAGACAGGGCATTCACTATTTCAGATCGTTCCATCGTCAGTCCGAGCTTGGCGCAGTCTTTCTCGACATACGGAAGAATCATCTGATCCACGTTCTCGTAGTCGTCGCAGATCGCGTTCAGGACCATCAGTCGAATAAGGTCATTCCGCCTCATACCTCTATCCCAGCAAAGACCTCCGCAATGCTTGAATCCGCCTTTCGAGTGCTCAACACAAAAGAAAAAGGCCTGCTGATTTTCTCAGCCGGCCCTTTACTCTTTTTGAACGCCGCGTGAGCGGCCTCCACTACTTCTTCTTGGTTGCTTTTTTAGTCGCCTTCTTCACAGCTTTCTTGGCGGCCTTCTTGACTGCCTTCTTCGCTGCTTTCTTAGGCGCTGCTTTTTTTGTTGCCATAACGAATGATTCTCCCTTCAAACAAATTGGTACTGCTTTGTTTCTACTATAGCCGTATTATTTGTTTTGATCCACTGCAATTTTTGGGTCGCTGGCGTCCTCGTCACGCTCCTCGTCGTAACCGCTGCAGGTGAGAACAGGCAAATGCGGATATTTTGGAAAGAGTTGTGGCTCACGTTGCGATCGCAAACACATCGTGAATCGCGAGCCTCGATCGGAAACAATCACGCAAGCGAAGCGGCACGTGTCACAAAGCCCGGAGGTGTTGAATCGAGTCGTCATCTCAAACTAGCAGGGCGCTGGAAACGCTGTCCCTGGCTATCATCACGCATTGTGTTTCAAAAGCCAACGGTTGATATCCTTTGAAGAGAGAGGTAGTTTTTGTCGCGAGTCTCATCAGCATTCCGCAGTTTCTTTTCAATTCTTTTCTCCGGCGTTTTACCCGAGGAAGTGGCCGCCGAGTTCGGCTTTGAGAAAACCAAGCCCGCACCCGTTGCTCCGCCGCCGCCGGCCATCAAGCTCAGTGACGGCGCTCTGCAGTTTCTTCAGATTCTTCAACGTGACTCTCGATTGATCGATTTTCTAATGGAAGACGTGTCTGCGTATGCCGATGACCAGGTCGGCGCCGCAGTGCGCACTCTCCATGCGGACTGTCGCGCGTCTCTCTCGCGCCACGTCGAACTGAGTCCCGTGATAGACGGCGTGGAAGGCACGTACCAGAAACTCGATGCCACCAAGGCGCCTGACGCAAATCGCATCAAGCTGCTCGGGAACGTCCCTGCCAACGGTAAAGCACCCGGAGGCTTGCTCCGCCACCGTGGCTGGGAAGCCGTGTCTGTTCAACTGCCGCCCGTGGGCAAAGCCAACCTTTCGATTCTCGCTCCGGCCGAGATCGAAGTCGAATAGCGAGCGTCTGCACCGTCGTATCGCAAATCGCGTCCACGCCATCATGTCAACAAAAGACAAGAGCAAAACAAAAAGTTCTGACAAAAGCGCGCCGCCGCAGTTGATTGTCGGCATCGATCTCGGCACCACCAATAGCGCATTAGCCTACGCTACGCCGTCGGAATCCGGCCACGATGCCTCGCCGGTCTCGCTCTTCAACGTTCCTCAACTCGTCAACCCCGGTGAAGTCGCGGAGCAGCCATTGCTGCCTTCGTTTCTCTATATCCCCGGCGACAGCGAATTTGTGGAAGGATCGATCGCATTACCCTGGGAGGCGCAGCCCACGTTCATCGTGGGAAGTCTTGCGCAAAAGCGTGGCGCGGAAAATGTGCATCGTCTGGTCGCTTCCGCCAAGAGCTGGCTTTCCAGCCAGAATGCGGATCCCGCCGACGCTTTCCTTCCCATCGATACGCCCGAAGGCTTTCCGAAAATCTCTCCTCTCGAAGCATCGCGCCAGTATCTACTCCATCTGCGTTCTGCTTGGAACAAAAAGTTCCCTTCCACGCCTCTGGAAGAGCAATCCGTACTGATCACCGTTCCCGCATCTTTCGACGCGGCCGCACGTGAATTAACGCAGCGCGCCGCACAACTCGCAGGTTTCGCGGAAGTGACTCTCCTCGAGGAACCGCAAGCGGCCTTTTACGCGTGGCTCGAACGTCACCCGGATTGGCGTGACCGCGTCAAGCCCGGTGACCTTATCCTTGTCTTCGACATCGGCGGCGGAACGACCGACTTCACCCTCATCTCCGTCGCTGACAAGGACGGAGAACTTCAATTGGAGCGTGTCGCGGTCGGAGAACACATCCTGCTGGGCGGCGACAACATGGATCTCGCCCTCGCGCGTTACGTCAATCAAAACCTCGCCACAAAGAATACCAAGCTCGATCGGGTTCAGTTTCATTCGCTCTGGCAGCAGTGCCGCGCCGCCAAAGAGGCTCTGCTGGCCGATGAAGCGTCCGCTAAAGCGGAAGTGCCCATCACGATTCTCGGTCGCGGCACCGGCCTCGTCGGTGGTAGCATTCGCACCAAACTGACCCGCGACGAAGCTCACACCTTACTGCTCGACGGCTTCTTTCCGATCGTCGGTTCCACCGACGCGCCGCAGAAGCAGCGTCACTCCGGTCTCATGGAGGTGGGCCTCAATTATGCTTCTGATGCGGCCGTCACCCGTCACCTTGCTCAGTTCCTCATGCAAGCCGCGAATCGTGCGGGCAATGCCGGCGCGATCGCTCGCCCGACCCATCTTCTGTTCAATGGTGGCGTCTTGCAGGCCGACGCGATTGAGCAGCGGCTCATTACTGTCCTGAACACTTGGCTAAGCGAAGCGGGCGCGCCCCCCGTCGTCACGCTTCAGGATGAGACCAAGCGCTCAGACCTGATGCACGCCGTCGCATACGGTGCCGCTTATTATGGCTTGGCGCGCACTGGCCAAGGCGTGCGCATCCGCGGTGGCGTCCCGCGCACCTACTATGTCGGCATCGAAACGGCGATGCCTGCTGTTCCGGGACTCCCAGCGCCGATGAAAGCGCTTACGGTTGTGCCATTCGGATTGGAAGAGGGGTCGCAAGTTCAACTTCCTGGCCGCAAACTTGCCTTGGTCGTCGGCGAACACGCGGTCTTTCGCTTCTTCTCGTCTTTGTCGCGTCGCGACGATCCGCCTGGTCTATTGCTCGATGACATCGACGATCAACTTGAAGAGCTTGCTCCCATCGAGGTCTACTTGCCGCCCAACCGCGGCCAATCGGACGGGAAAGAAGAAGTGGTGCCGGTCACTCTCGAAAGCAAAGTTACGGAGACTGGCATGCTCGAACTCTGGTGCGTGGCGACCGACGGCCGTCGCTGGAAACTGGAGTTCAATGTTCGGGAGCGCGCGAAAGCATGAAGGTCGGCATCGACCTCGGCACTACCAATTCGGCTCTCGCTTACATTGACCCTCGGGAAGCCGCCGATGCGGACTTCCCACCCATTCACGTCCTGCCTATCGAGCAGCAAGTCGAGGCACAGAGGTTCGCCGCGCTTCGCACTCTGCCTTCGTTTCTCTTCTTGAGCGACCCGCCAGTTGTGGGTGCCTACGCGCGCGAACAAGGGGCTTTGCTGCCCACCCGCACTGTTCACTCGGCCAAGTCCTGGCTCTCGAATCCGGAGGTCGATCGTACCGCGAAGATTCTTCCTTGGGATGCGCAAGAGGGAGGGCGGGTTCTGTCGCCCGTCGAAGCCTCCACCGCGTACTTGAAGCATCTGGGCGCTTGCTGGGCGAAAGTGCACTCGTCCCCGCTCTCTGAGCAGGATGTCGTCCTGACGGTTCCCGCCAGCTTCGATGAAGAAGCACGCGAGCTCACCGTTCAAGCTGCTCGTGACGCGGGAATTGAAAAGCTGTCGCTTATCGAGGAACCGGCCAGCGCCTTCTACGCCTGGATTTCCAGCCATCTCTCGCGCTCCAATCGCGAACTGCACGATGGCCAGCTCGTGCTCATCTGCGACGTCGGCGGTGGCACGAGCGACTTCACGCTGGTCCGGATCAACCGAACCGGGGATCATGTCGAATTTACGCGCACCACTGTCGGTCGCCACTTGCTTCTGGGCGGTGACAATTTGGATCTGGCTCTTTCCTGGCTGGCGGAATCGAAACTCGGCAAATCTCTGTCGCTTCGCCAACGCAGTGCGCTCCGCCGCCAATGCTCCTCCGCCAAAGAACAGATCCTCGTTCCTGCTGGACCGCCTGCCATCGAGATCACGTTGGCAGGAGCCGGAACCTCCCTGGTCGGGGGCACGCTGCGTACCTCGCTCACCCGCGACGAAGTGCTCGAATTGGCTCTCGACGGATTCCTACCGCCTTGTCAGCTTTCCGATAAGCCCCAACAGGACAAACAAAGCGTCTTTCGCGAACTAGGCCTTCCCTACGTCTCCGACCCAGCCGTCACTCGTCATCTGGCCGAGTTTCTTTCGGCAGCGCCCGAAGCCGCGAACGGTGTCGACGCGGTTTTGTTCAATGGCGGCTTTTTCATTCCCGATGTCTTCCGCACGCGGATTGCGGATGTTATTGAGCAATGGTATGGCCGTCGCCCAGCCGTCTTCGAAAACCAGGACCTCGACCTTGCCGTCGCCATCGGCGCCGCCTACTACGCTTATGTCCGTTCGACCGGCAGCGGTGTTCTTGTGCGAGGTGGTTTGCCTCGTTCCTACTTCCTCGGCCTCCAGGACGACGCGGCTTCCAGGCAACTACGGACGGTTTGCCTCGTTCCACGCGGCACCGAGGAAGGACAGGAGATTCGGCTCGAAGAAACCGGCCTCCAACTCATTGCCAACAAGCCCGTCGCATTTCGCCTTTACAGTTCGCTAAGCCGTTCGGAAGATCGCGCCGGCGATGTCGTTGCCTTCGATGCCTCGATCGATCCTATGGATCCCTCCAGCGATCCGCGCCTCCACGCGCCGCTGCGTGCCGTCATCCGCTTCGGAAAGGGCGGCGAACGGCTCGTGCCCATTACGCTCGGTGCCCGCCTCACCGAACTCGGCACACTGGAAACCTGGGCCGATTCGAAGGTCAGTGAGCATCGCTGGAAACTCGAGTTTCAATTGCGCAAGGCTGTCGCAGAAACCGATACCGCTGCCTCCGTTCCCACGGTTCGCTCCAGTGCGGTGATCACCGAGGATGCACAGGCCTCCGCCGTCCCGCTCATTCGAGATGCATTCGCGCCCGGGCCCAACCTTCTCCCGATCGAACAGCTCACTACCCGGCTGGAACAAATGCTCGGCTTAGGGCGGCTCTCGTGGCCGCTCGCAACCATCCGCGCGTTCGCTGACCAACTACTCGACTCGGCCGAGGGCCGCCGCAAAAACGCTGCTCATGAATCGCGTTGGCTGAACATCGCCGGTTTTTGCCTTCGCCCTGGGTTCGGGTTTGCCGGCGACGAATTCCGCATCGAGCAGGCTCGGCGCATCTACGCCGCGGGTCTCGCCTTTGCCAATCAAGTTCAATGCGAGATCGATTGGTGGATCTTTGCCGGCCGCATCGCGGGGGGCCTCAACCGGAACCAGCAGGCCGACATCTTCCAGCGTCTCTCGCCCATCCTGTTGCCCAAACAGAAACGCAAGCAGCGCATGAACCAGAGTCTCTATCGCGAGATGTGGCGCACTGCCGCCAGCCTCGAGCTGCTACCGCTCCAAACCAAAACGCAGCTCGGCGACAGTCTGCTTGCCATGCTAAAGACCGGCGAACTGGGCGATGCCGCACCCTGGTGCCTCTCCCGCTTGGGCGCGAGAAAGCTCTTTCGTGGCCCCATCAATCAGGTGCTAAGTGCGTCGATCGTATCGCGCTGGGTGGAGGCGCTGCTGCGTGTCCCTGCCTCGCCTTCGCTTCTCGAAGCTGTTGTGCAAATGTCGCGTCAGACCGGCGATGCATCCCGCGATCTCCCGCCGGCGACACTCGATCTCGTTCGCAAAGCTTGCGAATCTAGCCCCAAGGCCGCGGACCTGCTCCGCCAGTTGGCCGGTCAGGAAGATGATCTCGCGTCCTCCAGCCGTGTCTTCGGCGAAGATCTACCAGCCGGCCTGGTCCTGGCCGCGTTCCATGAGTAAGAGCTGCGACACACTTGTCATCGTGGGGCAGGGCGCCCGCGCCGGACTCTTAGTCCGGCCTTCCCAGGACTCTCGAAGCCGGAATCCTACCCATGCGTGAGACCGAAATCATCGCCCACATCCAAGCAATGGCCGGCAAAACCAAGTCAAGCCGGCTGATCACCGGCATCGGGGACGACTGCGCCATCTACCGCCCGCAAGCCGGCGAAGATCTTGTCTTCACCATCGACCTCACCATCCAAGGCCGTCATTTCCAGTTCGACTCGCACACCGCAGCTGACGTCGGCCACCTTGCTCTCGCTCGATCTCTATCTGACTTGGCCGCAATGGGTGCCGAGCCGGCCTTCTGCCTCGTATCACTTGCTCTTCCCGCCGAACTCACCTCTGCCTGGCTCAGGCGCTTCTACACCGGACTTCTCGCTCTTGCCCGGAAGTCGGACATCGCATTAGCCGGCGGAGATCTTTCGCGCTTCCATGAGGTTGTCGTCGACATCATGTGTTGCGGTCGCGTCCCTCGCGGCAAAGCACTCACCCGCTCTGGCGCCAAGCCGGGCGACCTGATCTACGTCACAGGCTCGTTGGGTGCATCCGCGCTCGGGCTGCAAACCCGAACCGGCATTGCATGGCGAAGGCATCTGCGTCCCCAACCACGGCTCGCGGCCGGTATCGCGCTGCGTAGCATTCCTGCTACGGCCGCCATGGACCTCAGCGATGGCCTGTCTCTCGACCTCCATCGGCTGTGTCTCGAATCAGGCGTCTCTGCTCAACTCGATGAGGCCATACCCGTTGCAACCGATGCCACTCTGGAACAGGCCCTCCATGGCGGCGAAGATTATGAGCTTCTCTTCACGGCTTCCTCCAAATCCCAGGTGCCCTCACGAATCGATGGACTCTCTATCACGCAAGTCGGCGAAATCAAACGAGGTAAGCCAGGCTCAGTGCGGTTCGGTGAACATATCCTGAAGCCACTAGCGTTCGATCACTTTTCATGAGCCAATACAACACCCCCCATTCAGAGCCCGCCGACGCATCACTCGTTCTCGAGTACATTCATGCCTTCCGTCGCTCAAAGACCATGTTCGTTGCCACGGCGCTGGGTATCTTTGACGAACTCGCTGCGGGCCCGCGCACCGCCGACGAGATTGCCTCTCGGATGAGCCTGAATCCGGATGCCGCCGATCGCTTGCTTCATGCATGCGTATCGCTCGGTCTCCTTCAGAAGCAAGGGCAGGTTTTCAGCAACACCGCGACCGCGAAGAAGTATATCGTCTCCACCAGCCCCGATAGTCTTGCCGGCTACATCGTCTATTCCGAGCAGTCCCTCTATCCCCTGTGGAGTCATCTGGACGACGCAATTCGCGAAGGCGCCAACCGTTGGGAGCAGACCTTCGGCAGCCGCACCGCCTTATTCGACCATTTTTTCCGCGACGAAGCCGCCAAGCGAAGCTTCCTAACCGGCATGCACGGCCTCGGTCAACTCTCCTCAAAAGCCGTCGTCCGCGTCTTCGACCTCGCTCGCTTCCAGCACTTGGTGGATCTTGGCGGCGCAACCGGTCATCTTGCCCTTGCTGCCTGCGAAGCCTATGCCTCGCTCCGCGCGACGGTCTTCGATCTGCCGGCCGTCAGCGGCCTTGCCCACGAATGCATCGCCAAGTCTGCGGTTGCCGGTCGAGTCACTTTTCAACCAGGGGACTTCTTCATCAACGACCTGCCCGCCGCCGACCTCTACGCGATCGGCCGTATTCTTCACGATTGGAATCGCGATCAATGCCTTCGTCTTCTTACCCGAATACATCAGGCACTCCCCTCCGGTGGCGCGCTTCTCATCGCCGAAACGCTGCTTGACGACGATCACACCGGCCCTCGTCACGCGTTGATGCAGTCCCTCAATATGCTGGTTTGCACCGACGGCAAAGAGCACTCCTGTTCCGAATATCGTGAAATGTGCGCTTCGGCAGGTTTCCAATCCGTCGAGTGCCGCCGGACCGGCACAGTCCTCGATGCCATCCTGGCTCTGAAATGAGAAAGCCGGTGCGACATAATGTCTTCGAATGTCACCAACCCCGTTGTTTGTCTCCCTGGCGTTTCTTCTGACCGCTGCCTTCGCCCAAGCCGAAGTGAAAATCGAAAAGGTGTCTTACGATGGCTGGCCCAATTGCTACCGAATCACAAATGGTGAAGTGGAGCTAATCGTCACCACCGACGTGGGCCCGCGCATCATGCGTTATGGTTTCGTCGGCGGCCAGAACATGTTTGTTGAGTTCAAGGGCGAAATTGGAAAGTCGGGCGAATCGAAATGGTTCGGGCGCGGCGGCCACCGCCTCTGGGCAGCTCCCGAAGACCTGCACGATACCTACGCGCTAGACAACAGCCCGGTTGAAGCCACTATCAAGGGCCACGTCATCACCCTCACTCAACCAGTTGAGAAGGAAACGGGCCTTCAAAAACAGATCGTCGTCCGGCTCAATGAAACGGGTTCGGATGTTGAGGTAACCCATCACATCAAGAACGCTGGAAGCAAAGCCCGCGAACTCGCGCCCTGGGCACTGACTCAGATGGCTCTCAATGGCTTGGCCATTGCCGCTTTTCCGCCGCGCGGCACCCATGATGAGTACCTGGCGCCCACCAACCCGCTTACCATGTGGGCCTACACCGACTTCAGTGATCCGCGCTGGACCTTCACCTACAAGTACGTTCTCCTGCAACAGCAGCCAGGCAACAAGCGGCCCCAGAAAACCGGCCTCTTCAACCAGCACACCGTCGGAGCGTACTTGCTCGGTAGTGACTTATTCGTGAAGAAGACCGTTGCCGACCCGAAGGCCAAATATCCCGACTTCGGCTGCTCGTATGAAACTTACACCGCCGACACGTTCCTGGAGATGGAGACGCTCGGCCCCCTCGTCAACCTTCAACCCGGACAGACGGCTTCCCACATAGAGCGCTGGAGCCTTTACAAGAACGTCAAACTCCCCGCCAAGACCGATGCAGCCATCGACGCCGCCATTGGAAAGTACCTGAAGTAAGAGCCGACGTTGGGTAGGCCCAGGCTTGCACAGTCCACTCTAGTTATTACGCCTAACCTCTACCCGTTCCCGCTATTCACGCTCTTCCGCATCTCTGTCACCGACTTCGTCAGACTCGCCACCTGGTCTCCCACCGGTAGGTACTCCATCGTGATGAAACCCGAGTATCCGGTCTTCTGGATCGCCTTATAGATGTTGTCGTAGTTCATCTCGCCCGTTCCCGGGTCATTGCGTCCCGGATTGTCGGCGATGTGATACACGGCAACATACGGCTCGGCCTCGGTCAGCGTGCGGATCACGTTTCCAACTTGCACTTGCTCGTGATAGATGTCGAACAACAGGCGAAAATGCGGGTTGTCCACTTCCTTCACCAGCTTCAACCCCTCCGTGCAGTTGTTCAGGAAGTAGCCTTTGTGGTTCACCTTCGAATTCAGCGGCTCGATAATCAGCTTGGCGTCCGACGCCGCCGCCAGATCCGCCGCCCGTTTCGCCGATTCCAACAACGACGCGTACTGTTCCTCGTGCGACATGCCGGGCTGGTCGTTCCCGCTCATGAGGATGATCTGCGGAACATCCAGCTTCTTTGACCACTCAATTCCGCTCTTCACATCCGCCAGGAACGCCTCGCGATGCGCCGGGTTCACCATCGTCACCGGCCGCTTAGTCCAGTCGTTCTGGGCCAGGATCGTATCCATTCCCAAACCGAACGATTGCGCCATCTTCTTGTATTTCTTCACATCCTCGTCGGTCCAGTGAATGTACTCGGTCACCAGTTCCACCGACTGCATCCCGGCTTTGGCGGACGTCTGCAACTTGTCGTCGAACGACCCGCTCAATGTCCACAACATCACCGACGACGTGATCTTCGCCTTTTTCGGTGGCGGAGGACCCTGACTCAATCCCGTTTGCGCAAGCGTCATGGCAGCAGCACCTGTCTTAATAAATGTTCTTCGAGTTGACTCGGACATCGCATCGAGAATAACAAAACCTGCCCGGCGTCCTCATTGTTCCTCCGGTCCGCCACGCTATCCTGAAGGTTCAGTTCCATTCGCCTCTCTCCCATGTCGCAGTTGAGCTACATCACTCCGCACGGCATCACGGTCACCCGCAAAACATCCAGGATTCCCTTTGCGCGCGGCCTCCAGACGCTACTAACCCAGTTGGACACAAAGCGCGGCGTCTACTTTTCATCGGGTTACGAGTATCCGGAGCGTTACTCCCGTTGGGATTTCGCCAGCGTCGCGCCATCCATCGAACTTGTTTGCCAGGGCCGCCGCTTTGAAATTCGAGCGCTCAATCGCCGCGGCCGAGTGATCATCCAGCTTCTCGCCCGCGTTCTGCGCGTTCATCCGGATTGGGAGTCATTCCTGGAATCCGAAAGTGCTCTTCTGGGTCAGCTGAAGCCGCTGCCTCCTGTCTTTCCGGAAGAAGAGCGCAGCAAACAGCCCTCTCCGTTCTCTATCCTGCGCGCTTTGGTCACTGAATTCCGGAATCCGGCGGACTCGCGTCTCGGCCTCATCGGCGCCTTCGGCTACGACCTGCTCCTGCAGTTCGATCCCATTCGCAAGCGGCTGCCGCGTGAGAACCAAAAGGACATTCATCTCTTCCTCTGCGACGACATTTACTTCATGGATCGCAAGAAGGAAGTCATCGAGCGCTACAGCTACGATTTCTCGGCGGACGATCTTTCCACCGCCGGCCTTCCCCGTGACACGCCGAGGATTCGCAAGTCCAAGGTGAAGCCCGGCCCGGTTGAAATCCGTTCCGACCACCAGCCCGAAGAGTACAAGGCGAATGTTGAGACCGTCCGCGAGGGCATGCGCCAAGGCAACTACTACGAAGTGGTTCTTCGCCAGACCTTTAGCGCCCCCTTCGCCGCCAGTCCTTCTGAACTATTTCGCCGCGTGCAAACCGCCAGCCCCAGCCCCTATGAATTCATCATCCAGATGGGTGACGAGCAGCTGGTCGGGGCGTCGCCTGAAATGTTCGTCCGCGTCGAGGGCCAACGCGTCGAAACCTGCCCAATCGCGGGAACCGCGCGTCGCAGCGGCGATCCCATACGCGACGCGGAGAGCATTCGCGAGCTCCTGAACTCCACCAAGGAGGAGTCAGAGCTCACAATGTGCAGCGACGTCGATCGCAACGACAAGTCGCGTGTGTGCGTCCCGGGCTCCGTTCGCGTCATTGGCCGCCGGCTGATCGAATCCTACGCCGGTCTGTTTCACACTGTCGACCACGTAGAAGGCACGTTAATGGACGGTTTCGATTCACTCGACGCTTTCCTCACCCATATGTGGGCCGTCACGATCATTGGGGCGCCGAAGAAAGCCGCTGCGCAGGCCATCGAAGATCTGGAGAAGGACGCCCGCGGCTGGTACGGCGGCGCTGTCGGTATGCTGAGCCTGAACGGCGACATCAACACCGGCATCTTGATTCGCACCGTTCACCTGGAGAATGGCAACGCCCGGTATTCCGCCGGCGCAACAATACTCTACGACTCCATCCCGGAAAACGAGGAGGAAGAGACGCGCCTTAAGGCCACGAACTTTTTCCGCACCCTGCTTCCCAACCAGGCGACAATCGATAACCGTTACGCCTCACGCCCCATCGGCAATGGCGTCCGCCTTCTGCTCGTCGACAACGACGACTGCTTCATTCACACCCTGGCGAACTATGCCCGGCAGACCGGCGCCTCTGTTTCCACCTATCGTTCCGCGCTGGCGCTCGAGATGATCAACCAGTTCCGGCCCGGTATCGTTCTCATCTCGCCCGGCCCGGGCCGCCCAACCGACTTTGGCGTGCCTGCCCTGGTTCGTGAACTGGCGAAGCGTAGCATTCCCAGTTTCGGCGTCTGCCTTGGGTTACAAGGCATCGTGGAAGCCTTCGGAGGCGAGCTCAATATCCTCGATTACCCGATGCACGGCAAGGGTTCACTTGTGCATCACCACGGCCAGGGAGTGTTCCGCGATCTCCCGTCTCCTTTTCGAGTGGGCCGGTATCATTCCCTCTACGCGAACCGCGCCACGTTTCCGTCCTGCCTGGAGATCACTGCGGAGTCGGAAGACGGCGTCATCATGGGCGTCCGCCATCGCGACCTCCCCATCGAGGCCGTGCAGTTCCATCCGGAGTCCATTCTCACTCTGGAGCGCGACTGCGGTTTGCGGCTCATGGAGAATATGATCGCCCTCTACTCTAGTTCACCTGCCGCGGTCGGGTCATAGCTTCCGTGTCGCACTTGAATTCGCCGCAGGATCGGCCCGCCCATGTGGCCATCGTAGGCGGCGGACTGGCCGGTCTCGCCACAGCTTTGGCATTAGGTTCATCCGGTTTCCGCATCACCGTTCTTGAGGCGCGTCCCTTTCTGGGTGGCCGCGCCACCTCCTACCCGTTGAACAATACCGGCGATGACGTGGTCACCATCGATAACTGCCAGCACATCCTCCTGCGCTGTTGTACCAACCTGATCGATTTCTACCAACGCTTGGGTGTCGAAAATCACATCCACTTCTCTCGCGAGTTCTTCTGGATCGAGCCCGGCGGTCGAATGTCCGTCATGAAGCGCGGTGTCCTACCCGCGCCCCTGCACTTCACCGGATCTTTCGCTCGCCTTCGTTTCCTTTCTCTTCGAGACAAACTCGATGTCGCTCGCGGCTTGCTCGCCGTTAAGGCCGATTACAAAACCCGGACCGATCTCGACCGAATCACCATGCTCGCATGGCTCCAGGAAAAGAAGCAGGGCCCCGTGGCGTTGGAGCGCTTCTGGCGTCAGGTGCTGCTAAGCGCCATCAATGAAGAACTCGATCGCATGGCCGCCTGCCACGGCCTCCAGGTGTTCTGGCTCGGCTTCCTCGCACGCAGCGATTCCTATGAAATGGGTGTTCCCACTGTGCCCCTGGCCGATCTCTACTCGCCGGACGCCTGGGCCGCCTACCCCTCGGTCGAGATTCGTTCCCGCACCAGCGCTCAGTCTCTTTGCGTAGCTGCCGATTTGGTTTCTGGAGTCCAGACGGCCGATGGGCTCCTCCAGGCCGATGCCTATGTATCTGCCGTACCCTTCGAGCGTTTCAGTGCTCTTATGCCCGAAGAGCCATTGGATCTCTCCTCGTTCCACCACTCGCCGATTACGGGTATTCACCTCTGGTTCGATCGGCCTATCACCGATCTGCCGCATGCCACCCTGCTCGATCGCACCATCCAGTGGCTCTACAACAAGTCCGACGGCAAGTACGTTCAGCTGGTCGTGAGCGCTTCCCGTTCTCTGCTCGACATGGGGCGCGCAGAAATCATCGATCTTGCGGTTCGCGAGCTTCGCGAGTTCTTCCCTCCGGCGGCGAACGCACGTCTCGAGCGAGCGCATGTTGTAAAGGAAGTGCGCGCGACATTCTCTGCCGTCCCGGGTCTCGAAGCGAGACGTCCCACCGCTGAAACCCCCATCCCCAACCTGTTTCTCGCCGGCGATTGGACGCGTAGTGGTTGGCCGGCCACGATGGAAGGTGCCGTTCGTAGCGGATACATCGCTGCTGAGGCAATCACTCGCGCCTTCGGTCAGCCCAAGCGCTTCCTTCTGCCCGACGTGGCCTAGCAAGTCAGGCCGCGGCCGCTTAGCGTTTCATGCCCACACCCAACACTTCCTTCGCGTACCGAAAGCTTCGCTCCAGGTCGTACTTCTGTTGATACTCCAAGGCCTGCTTGAACGGCCCACTCGGCGGCTTGCCTTCCACATCTTCGATCACCATTCTGCCCGCGAACGGTTGTCCCGACTTCGCCAGCGCAATGAACGCCGCAAAGTCGCGCGCGGGCATGCCCTGGTACGTCTTCCAAAACGAAGTCTCTAAGTACGGCAGAGTCTCGGGCGGCCGGCCGGTGATGATTTCCAGTTGAAATGATGCCTGCGGACAAATCTCCTCATACCGCTTAACAATTCTCTTGAAGTTGATGCTGCCATCACCCAAGGCTGTCCATTGAACTGCCGCACCGCGCGGAACCTCGTAAACCGCCGTGTCGCGCATGTGCGTCGTTACCGCGTATGGTCCCAACGTCTCCAGCGCCGTGAGCGGGTCTTCCATGACGTTGCACGGGTTCCCCAGATCCAGGTTGGACGCGGCGTAATCCTTCCCCGCTTCTTCAATTAACGTCCTTACCTGCCACGATTGCATGTCTTTGTGGTTTTCAATTGCAATCTTTACGTTAAGATCCACTGCCTTTGTTCGAACCGCCTTGAAGTTCTTCGCGGTTGCCTCCATCAGTTGCTCAAGCGGCTGATCCCCGTAGCGGTCCAATTGCGATCCCATGTAGCAGCGCATAACCGTGGCCCCAATCGCGTGCGCCACCTCCAGTCCTTGTTCCAGCACAGCACCGGGCGGCCCATGCCTGGGGTTCCAACTCTTCGACAGCTCGCACACGCACCCGATGCCGGCATCGATCCGGACGCCCAATTCCTCAGCGCGCCCCTTCACCCTCGCCAAGTAGGCCGGTTCGAGGCTCTCGAAACTGTCCAGTGATGAGAACTGTACGGTGTCCAGCTTTTGTTGTTGAACGTAATCCAGATGCTGAAAGGCATTCCAATTCAGCGCTCGTATCGTGTACGTGTCGTAACCGAGACGGATGCCCATGGGTACATCATATGGAACTTGTCCGGGATAATGAGGGCGTGCCGGGCCATTCTGATCTCGCCGAAAGAATCGCCGCTGAGATCCGTGGGCTAGGTCCCATCTCGTTGGCGCGCTTCATGGAACTCGCCCTGTACGATCCCTCTTCCGGCTACTACCGCAAAGAGCCGCATCCCTTCGGCCGTAGCGGCGATTTTTACACCGCGGAGCAATTGCAGCCGGTCTTTGGCGAACTGATGGCGTCCTTCGTCGCCCAGCTTGCACCGAATGGACCTGCCGGCTTCTCCGTCTGTGAGGTGGGTTCAGGTCGCGGTGAGATGTCCCACGCCCTGGCCCCATGGAACTATCGAGGCTACGACTTCGGTCGCGGCGAACTGCCACGGCAGATGCACGGCCTCGTCCTCGCTAATGAATTCTTCGACGCTCTCCCTGTTCACCTGCTTCGCCGCTGCGGCGCCGCTTGGGGTGAGCTTCGCGTGGCCGCCGCGAACGGACGTTTTGAATTCACCACAAGTCCACTGGTCTCTCCGCAGATGGCGGAGTACGCGGAGATTTACGGGCAGTCCATTCCAGATGGGGGCCTTCTCGAAGTGAACGTCGCAGCGGAACACTGGGTTGCGAGCATTGCGGCGTTCCTGCAGTCGGGCTTTCTTCTGGTTATCGACTATGGCTATCAAACGCGCGAACTGCCTCGCTTTCCTTTCGGATCGCTCATGTCGTACCGGAAACACCAGGCTGTTGAAGACGTTCTAGCAGACCCCGGCTGCCAGGACGTCACGGCGCACGTGAATCTGACTGCACTCACTGATTCGGCCCTGCGCTCGGGATTTGAATTGGTTGTGCGCCAATCGTTTGCATCTTGGGCCACGTCTATTTGGCCTGAAGAAGAACTCACCCGCCGCTGGCAGAAGGCCGATGTCCGCTGGCGCTTGCAATGGAAGCAGCTCATCTACGGGATGGGAGACTCGTTCCACGTCCTTCTGTTCCGCAAGCCATCCCCAAAATGAAAAACGCCTCCAAACCGCGGAGGCGTTTCTTTTGGTTGATCCCCTTGCAAGGGGAAATGGTGTCTACTTCTTCTTTTTGGCTGGGGCCTTTTTGGCGGCCTTCTTAACAGCCTTCTTGGTTGCGTTCTTCATTCGGTTGATTCTCCCTAAACGTAAATCTGCAATCAGCTAGATCGCAGTGTGATTCATATATAAGATCTCTCTGAAGAGAAGTCAAGAAAAAAATCACTAAGAGCCACAGCAAGTGATTCGCCAAACCACCCAAAATCGGATCAAACACAACCCGGAGAAATGTTTTAGGCCGAAAATTCGCCCACTCTCAGCTTGCGCGGACCACTTTAGATGGCTACCATCGTCGACAGCGGTGCACATTTCGCGAATCACTCCCGTCTCGGTGGCAGCGGCCTTCATTGCGCTTGCGCTTTGCGGATGCGGGCACAAATCTAAAGTTGCAACCGCTCCCACTCCTCCTGCTCCGGCTCCGCGCGCTCATGCTGCACCTGCCATTCCGGCGCCTCCCGGCACGACGGAGGAAGGTCTTGCCAGTTGGTATGGCCCGCCCTATCACGGGCGGCAGGCGGCCGACGGCGAAATATATGACATGGAAAAGTTGACCGCCGCGCACCGCACCATGCCCTTCAACACCTGGGTACATGTCACCAATCTGTCGAATGGCCGCACGGTCGATGTGCGCATCACCGACCGTGGACCTTTTGTTGACGGCCGCATCATCGATCTTTCTAAAGCCGCTGCCCGCCAAATTGAACTGTTGGGGCCCGGCGTCGGCCCAGTCCGTTTGCAAGTCATCAGCGCGCCGCATCCCGATACGGATGTCATCGCGGCCAAGCTTACGCCCGCACCAAACGCTCCCGTGATCCTAGGCGACTTCTACGCCGTCCAGATCGGCGCCTACTCGGTCCATGAGAACGCCGAACACCTCCGGAGCAAATTCGCTGACGAATACGGCACCGCACAGATCGTCGCGCGTGCCGGCAATCCCACTCTTTATCGGGTTCTCGTTGGCAAGGCCCCCTCGGTCGCCGAGGCGCAGGATCTCGCCTCCCGCCTGCAACAGGAACTCGGCTTCGAGGTGTATGTCGTGCATCTCGACCCCCCACCTATATCCCCGACATCAGCTCCCGCGCCGCAAGTTGCGCAATAGCCATTGCCAACGCCCACGCGATAAGAGAACTTTCCGCCTGCAATTGCACTGCCTTACTGGAAAATCTATCTCCAGCGATCAGGAACTCTCGTGCAACCTCAAGTCGCCTTCGACACCTCGCCCATCGCCCGCTTGATTGGCTGCTCCGCCAGCATGAAGGAGATCCATCGCCTGATCATCCGCATGGGTCACTCGCATTTCCCAGTGCTCATCCTCGGTGAAACGGGAACCGGGAAAGAACTGGCTGCCCAGGCCATCCACAACGTCGAGGCCCACGGTCCGTTCGTCGTCATCGACTGTTCCTCTTTAGTGGCTCCGCTCATGGAGAGCGAACTATTCGGCTACTCCAAGGGAGCCTTCACGGGTGCCCACACCGCAAAGCTGGGGCTTCTGGATTCCGCCAACGGTGGCACCGCGTTCTTTGACGAGATCGGTGAACTGCCGCTCGATCTCCAGATGAAGCTGCTTCGCGTCTTGCAAGAGAAGGAGTTCCGTGCCGTCGGCGGCCTCGGCCAGCGGAGCTCGAATTTTCGTGTTATCGCGGCCACCAATCGCGATCTTGTCGCTGCGGCCCAGGCCCAGCATTTTCGCCAGGACCTTTTCTACCGTCTCAACGTCATGCGTCTCCGTATTCCACCGCTCCGCGAGCGCAGAGACGATATCCCGGTCCTCATCGCACACTTCATCAACACTTATGGGAATGGCCATCGCCTCACCGAAGAAGTGATGGATGCCCTCCTGGAATACGACTGGCCCGGCAACGTGCGCGAACTTGAGCACGTCCTCCAGCAGATGATCGCCATGAACTCCGGCCCGTGGCTGAGCGGAGCCGACCTCCCTTCATTTGTTCTCAATCGCTCGCTCGAAAGGCAAGCGGCGGCGGAATCGCACGCCAGGCCTTCGGACGTTTCCTCGTTGCTACCCAGCTTCCAGTCTGTTCTTCCGCTGGCTGAAGTGGAAAAACGCGCCATCCTCCAAGCGATCCGTTGCACCAAGGGCGACCGCACGGTTGCCTCCGCTCTCCTCGGCATTGGTCGAACCACTCTCTACCGCAAGCTCAAGGGATACGGGGTCGATGTAGGGTAGGTCCCCGGCCTGCAAAGGGCGTCCTCGCCGTTTCGCTTCTACCGCGAGACATCCGCCCTTACGTCACGCACCCTTGGCACTCGTGAAATGCTTGCTGGTATTCGAAATCTAGTTTCCACGTGCCACACTGGTCATCGTGCGAGTTGCTCTGGACGCCACGTATGCCGAGGATCCCAACCCCACCGGCGTCGGTCTCTATGCGCGTCGCCTCCTCGATGGACTCAGCGAGGCCTACCCTGCTGACGAGTTCCTTCACTGCTTTCGGTTCCGCCATTTCCGCAAGAATCTCTTCCGAAAGCCGAGTCACCCATCAGGCGCGAATGTTCACGTCCGCCTCCTGCAACCACCCCTCCCGGTCGGCGCCGACCTCTTTCACGCCCTCAACCAGCGCGTCGATCGCCGCCCGTCGCCTCGCGTCGTCACCACCTTTCACGATCTCTTCGTCCTCACCGCGAAATACTCCACCGCCGAATTCCGAAACCGTTTCGCTGATCAGGCTAAGCGCGCCGCAGCTAATTCAGACATTATCATCGCCGTCTCCGCATTCACCGCCGGCCAGGTCCAATCATTGCTCGGTGTCGATCCGTCTCGCATTCGCGTTATCCCTCATGGGACCGATCTTCCTCCCATCGACGCTGTTCCCGTTTTGCGCGACAAAGTGATACTCACTGTCGGTGCTCTACAGAAACGCAAGAATACGCAGCGGCTCGTCGAAGCGTTTGAAAGCGCTTCCACGGAATGGAAGTTAGTCCTGGCCGGTTCTCCGAGTGGCTATGGTGCCGCTGAAATTCTCGACCGCATCGCTCGCTCGCCGGCCCGGGACCGGATTGATGTCACGGGCTACGTCTCCGCGGATCAACTGAGATCCCTGTATCAACGCGCCGCTGTCTTCGCGTTTCCGTCGCTCGACGAGGGATTTGGCATTCCGGTTTTGGAAGCCATGGCATTCGGTGTTCCCGTACTCACGTCGAACCGGTCCGCCTTGCCGGAAGTCGCCGGCGATGCCGCACTGTTCGTCGACCCACTCAATACTGACGAGATCGCCGATGGCCTGCGACGCCTGATTCAACACGAGGATCTGCGCGCCGATCTCGCCAAGCGTGGTCGTTTGCGCGCCGCGGAATATCCCTGGACCCGCGCAGTCCATCAGACGTACGAAGTGTATCGAGAGCTTTTAGGAGGGTCCTGAAGTTTTAGTCCGGCCGTCTACGGTCTTCATCAACCGAAATCTTTAGTGCACGAAGGAACTTCTGGTCGGACGAAGTCAGCTTGATTCTCCCAGCCGACTCCAGCTTCGCCGGTTCGCCGGGGTGCTCGGTGGGATGCTCATCCTCGTCGGATTCCTCCGACTCGTCGCGCTTATTGAAGCCGATGGTTGCCTCCAGGACGAGGAACACATCGTAGCCGGCCTGCTTGATCTCGCCGATGGCCGAAGCAATCCGGTCCGAATCAGACAACGACTCGTTGATCGCGTTCCCAAGCTCCTGCATCAAGTCTTTTAAGCGGTCGTCCAAAAGAAGTCCAGCTCCCTTCCGGGTACCTTAAGCGTAGCATCCGGATCGCACGTTTGGCCTCGTCCGCGCCTGCTGATTCGCACCCTTCCACCGGATGTTAACCTGAAGGTGTGGTGAGACTCAAACCGGGCATCGCGAGGAACTTCACCAAACATGTCGTTCCACACGTTGTTAAACCGGCCCGCATCATTTGGAATCAGCTCATCGGCGCTTTTTTCCTGCTCTTCGCCATCCCAGCCTTCTACCGCGCTTATTCCTTTTACAAATCGCTTGATTCCGACCCTCGCAGCGGTGGCCAGCTCACCATCACTCTAATCTTTGGAATCATTATGGCCGCTTTTGGTTTCACCTCCCTTTTACGAGCCCGCCGCATCTCGCGCTCGTAGTTCGCGCCCGTTCTTGAGGCCGGACACTGTGCCGCCCAAACCTACAATGGTCTTGTGACCATTCACATCATTGGTGCCGGGCTTGCCGGGTGCGAGGCCGCGTGGCAAGCCGCCGAAGCGGGCATCGGCGTCGTCCTCCACGAAATGCGCCCGCACCGGCGCACTGCCGCTCACAAAACCGACTCCTTCGGCGAACTGGTCTGCAGCAATTCGCTCAAAAGCGAGCAGGTCAACTCCGCACCATGGCAGCTGAAGCAGGAGCTGCGCCGTCTCGGCTCGCTTCTCATGCGCGCCGCCGAAACCGCTCGCGTCCCTGGAGGGCACGCCCTCACCGTCGACCGGGAGATCTTCTCAGCCGAGATCACCCGCGCTCTCGAAAGCCATCCCAACATCGAACTGCGGTGCGGCGAGATCGAACATATTCCCGAAGAAGGCATCGTTATCATCGCTTCCGGCCCGCTCACCAGCGACGCCCTTGCCGCGGACATCAGCCGCGTGACCGGCGCCGATCGCCTCTTCTTTTACGACAGCATCAGCCCCATCGTCGCGTCCGATTCCGTGGATATGTCGATCGCCTTCCGTGCCTCGCGCTACGGCAAATCTCTCGATGGCACCGAAGACTACATCAACTGCCCCTTCAACAAGGAGCAGTATGAGGCCTTCATCAGCGCCGTCCTCGCGGCCGAGTTTTATGAGCCGCACATTCCCGAAGACAAGACACCCTTCTTCGAAGGCTGCTTACCAATCGAGGAAATCGCCCGCCGCGGCCGTGATACGTTGCGGTTCGGTCCCATGAAGCCGATGGGTCTCGACGATCCACGCACCGGCCGCCGGCCGTGGGCCGTTGTTCAACTCCGGCAAGAGAACCAGCGAGCCGATAGCTACAACCTGGTCGGCTTCCAGAACCACATGAAGTTCGGCGATCAGGCTCGTGTCATCCGCATGATCCCCGGCCTCGAACAAGCCGAGTTTCTGCGCTTCGGCCAGATGCACCGCAATACCTACATCAACGCGCCGTCCCTCTTATCCCGCACCCTTCAGCTCAAGAGCGATGCGCGCGTTTTCTTCGCGGGGCAGATCTGCGGTGTCGAAGGCTACGCCGAGTCCATCGCTACGGGTCTCCTGGCCGGCCGCGGCGCCGCGCAATTGGCGCAAGGCCACTCCGTCGACGCCACGCCGCGCGAAACCGCACTCGGTTCGCTCTGCCACTACATCACCAGTGCCGACCCCAAACACTTCCAGCCCGCCAACATCACCTTCGATCTTCTTCCCACGCTCGACGAAGCCTCGCGCCACAAGCTTCGGCACGATAAGAAGGCCCGTCATGCCGAAGTCTGCCGCCGCGCCACGCTCGCGATGGACTCGTTCCTGAACGTCTGCGTGTAGCCCGGATGAACCGCGACGAGCAATCATGAAAGCGGGCGTGGTGTTTCCAGCTCGCCCGCGCGCTCCCCGGCTGATCGGGGACACCCCGGCCTGATGTCACGTTCATTTCCAGCGTCTGAAAGCGCCGGCAGGGCGCTAGCCCGCCGTGCGCGCTACAGGCGTGTCCCCCAACGCGACAATGTTCATCGACCCATGGCTTACTAAGGTCTCCCAACCGGGCATTTTCAGAGCAACCGCTCGCGCAGCTCTCCGCCACGGAGCGAGGGAGCGCACTCAAAGGGCGATATTCGTCAACACGCCCGGTATTCTACTTGCTCTCCGGACCCGCGGGAGCAACCCCTAACCGTGATACTCGCGGTTACCGGAGATTTCACACGGACTCTTACGTGCGCGGTTGCTCTGAAAACAGCTGTGGTTGATCTGGGGACAGGCTCGCTGTGTCCACGCGGCGACGGGCTTCGGCGGCGAGATACGGGGATGCGTGCGCGCCTTGGGACGCAGGCGCCTGTCCCCGGTCGGCGTTGCTCTGAAACCGCCACAGGCTGAAGGCCTGTGCCACGCGGAAAAGCGCCTGTCGGTCAATGCCTGTTTTCATCATTGCGGGTGTGCGATCCGGCGCTCATGCTGAGACCCGTGCTCGAAAACACAGCTTTGAGGACGCGGGGACGGACAGCTCTGTCCACGCGCCACAGAGCTATATTTCGCTTCGTCCCCGACATCATGGCTTGGGACAGAGAAGTCCGTCCCCTTGATGAAGCGCGCATGACTCGGGAAGGACTTCGACAGCCGCTTTGATCGTTGCGGGTGAGCACTCGCGCCCTTGCTGAGATCTCTTGTGACGTTTTCACAGGGACTCTTCCTGTTCCTCTGCTTTGCGTTCGCTCCCTTACGGTCACGGCTCGCAGGGGGTCCGCTTGCTTACGCGCGCGGTTCTGTGCCGAAGGTCCGACACGTCTCGTTTATCTCGTTGTCGCCAAGAATTATTCGAGGGTCTTCTGCATCGTTTGGGAGGGACTAGGCGGCCTTTTTGGGCTCGCCGGCTAGGATCGCGACGACTTTCTTCTCGACGATGCCATCACCCGTGTTGAATTGAGCCATCTTTTTGGCATTTCCGAGGCGTACTTTGTTGAGGAGAAGTTCGCTCGAAATAACGAAGCCAAACCGGGCTGGATCGAACGGTACGTTCTGCTGCATGTGCGCGGCAGCAATGGCCTTTAGCTCCTCGATGGCCTGTTTCTCCTGCTCCACTCGAATCTGTTGGGCATGCCGGAATTCCTCAAGGGTCTTCGAGAAAGAGCGCTGAAAGCGTTGATCGTAGAGCGAAGCCAGGCCCATCGGGTTGCCGGTCTTCATGAGGCAGCCTTCCATGGTCGGGGACAGGATGGCAACGTCCATGTAGATTTTGAGTTCGGCGGTGCGGAGCAGCTCGAGCCGGAACTGGATGTCGGCGACGCGCTGCGCGAGGTGCAACTCGAGGTCACCTACGGGGTGAAGATCTTTGACGATGCCTTCGATGAAGCTCTGATAGCGTTCGAATTGTTCTTCGCTGAGGTGCTTAGCCAGATCCCCGACGAAGAGTCCGTGCTTGACGGCGTTCTTGGAAGAGGCGGCGCGGCCGGCATCCGTACGCGGGCCGGTCGATTTCTGTGCGTTCTCGCGATTGGCTCGCGTTTTCGCGTCCACTTTGGGACCGCCATTTGGACCGGAGCCGTTTCCTTTCTCTGCGCCGGTGTCGGCGGGTGAGGCTGGTTGCCCAGCGTCTGGTTGCGGCTGCTTCTGCTCCGGCTTGGCCGGATCTTGTTCAGTCGTCACATCGCCCATGAGGTCAGGGCGGTCGTTCAATAATTCGGACATAGTATTTACCTGCTTCTGTGAAATGGCGGAAATCCGCCTGAAACAGAAGTAGCACTGGCTATGGCTCCGAGTGCGCAAGCTGAGACCCAGGTGTTTTGATAAAAATGCTTGGATTCAGCAGTTTAGAGCGAGGCTAAATTAATGCGAACGTTTGTGACTGGCTTTTGACTTTGAGAGAAGTGGCGGCGTGAGGGGACGACCGTCCCGCGCCCCGCTTGAGGGAAACCGCCTCCCTTTGTCGCTTAACAGGCAGAGAGGAGAAACGGAACTATGAAACTGTATTGGTTACGGCGGAGTGCGGCCGCCGCCATCTGCATCCTGTGTGTTGGCAGCCTGTCGACCGCGGCGCGTGCCGGGACGCTCCAGGAAAACTATGGTCTGACCGGGGTTAATTTTCTCACCAGAACCCCGGTTAGCTCCGGACTGCAGGGCTTCAACAACACGCTCGGAACTTTGACCAGCATCGAATTTACCTATAGTGCGGGTGCGGTGCTGCTGGAGGGAAACGCGATCTCCTCGAACATCAAGATCGAGGATCCGGCGGGCGTGCTGTTGGATACGATCTCATTCCCCAATATGACGGGACGCGCGCAACAGGTGGAATCGGGCAGCTTCGCGGTTCCGGTCGCGGACTTCGCGGATTTCTTAGGCACCGGAATCATCGAGCTGACGCTGGTTCCCTTTTCGGCTTGCCGGGGCTCAGCCATGACTCCGACAGGCTGCAATGGGTTTACCGGCAACGTTGGCGGCACCGTCACGTATACGTTCGATCCGCCGGCAGCGCCGTCGACTCCGGAACCGGCCAGCCTGGCATTGCTTTCGGCTGGTCTGGTTGTGTTCGGCCTCTGGCGACGAAAGGCCAAGCCGGGGAGGGAGGGCTAAGCGATAACAACGTCGGACGGATCGATTGTGTAGCCTTCGTCAGTGGCCGTTTGGACTGCGGCAGCACGCAACGCAGCCTCACTGGCATCCTTTGGTTCGGTGGAGTGTCGACGAATGACTTCCTCGCCGACCTTGATTCGAATCAGCCACCGGTTGCCCGGCTCGTCACGAGAGATTTCAACGCGGTCTGCCTTCATGTAATTAGGATGCCAGATTTTCGGGGAAGAGTGATCTCGTTGTCCTGAAAACGCTGTTCGGGCGGAGGGCAGTGAAGAGCTTTCGTGAAAACTCCGGTATCCACGCGCATCACGGTCAGGGGTTGCTCCCGCGGATTCGGAGACCAGGTGAAATGCTGGGCGCTTTGACGGCATATCGGTCTTTGAGCTTCGCGTGTCGGGACTCAAACGCGCTGAGATTAGTGCCGGCGTTTTCACATGGACTCTTCTTGCTCCTCTGAGCTTTGCGTTCGCTCCGTTACCGTCGCGGCTCCGAAGCTTTGCTAGAGGGAGCGCACCTCGTCACCAGAGTCCTCTCGCCGCGTGGACACAACGAGCCAAGTCCAACGTGACGCAAAACCGCGCCGCATCGGCATCTCATCCCTCGCCCTTGCATCGTTTTCTTTAAACTGGGAATCTTGAACCTATATGGACTTACTGTGGCGGCATTTGAAGGTGCATTGGCAGCTGGTCTTCCTGGCCCTCCTGCTGGCGGCGATCAATCAGATCTTCTCGCTGCTGGACCCGTGGATCTTCCGGCTCATCATCGACGGCTACGCCACCAAGTTCCACTCCTACACGACGTCGCAGTTTATCCGCGGCGTCAGCCTGCTGCTGGGTGCAGCGGTGGGCGTCGCGTTTGTGTCGCGCGTTGCCAAGAATTTTCAGGACTACTTCGTCAACGTCATCACGCAGCGTACCGGCGCAGCCCTGTATGCCGAAGGCGTCGAGCACTCGCTCTCGCTGCCCTACGGCGTCTTTGAAGATCAGCGCAGCGGTGAAACGCTCGGGAAACTGCAAAAGGTCCGCTCGGACGTCGAGCGCTTCATCACCGCCTTTGTGAACATTCTGTTCACCTCGACGGTTGGAATTATCTTCGTCACCATCTATGCACTGCGGGTCGACTGGGTGATTGCGCCGGCGTTCTTCCTGACCATTCCCCTGCTAGGCGGGATGAGCTCGGTACTGAGCCGCAAGATCAAGACGATTCAGAAAGTGATCGTGGCGGAGACCACCGCGCTGGCCGGCTCGACCACCGAGTCGCTGCGCAATATTGAGCTGGTCAAAACGCTGGGGCTCGCGCGCCAGGAAGTCGGGCGCCTGAATGCCACCACCGACAAGATCCTGAAGCTGGAGCTGAAAAAGGTCCGCTACCTGCGCAGCCTGAGCTTTATCCAGGGAACCATGGTCAACCTGCTGCGCACAGGGATTCTGTTCCTGATGCTGTATCTGATCTTCACGCAGCGCATCACGGTGGGCCAGTTCTTCTCATTATTTATTTACTCGTTCTTCATCTTCGGGCCGCTGCAGGAGCTTGGAAACATCATCAATATCTATCGCGAAACCGAAGCGTCGCTGAATAAGCTCGAAGAGATTCTGGCCATCGCGCCCGAGCCGGTCCCGGCCAACCCGGAGGAACTGGGCAAGCTGGAAGCGCTTGACTTCGACGATGTGACGTTCACGCACCAGACAGCCAACCGTCCTGCTCTGTGCCGCGTCAGCTTCCAGGTTTCGCGGGGTGAAACGATCGCGTTCGTCGGCCCATCCGGAGCCGGCAAGACCACCTTGGTGAAGCTTCTGGTTGGGTTGTATCAGCCGCAGCAGGGCGGCATCCATTACAACGGGATTGCGGCCGACCGGATCGAGCCTGAGAAACTGCGCGAACAAATTGGCTTCGTCACCCAGGACACCCAGCTGTTTTCAGGCACGATCCGCGAGAACCTGCTGTTCGTCCGGCCAGACGCAAGCGATGCGGAATGCCTCGAGGTGCTGCGCCGCGCGGCTGCCGATTCGCTGCTGGCCCGGGCCGACAAAGGCCTCGACACGCTGATTGGCGAAGGAGGCGTGAAAGTCTCGGGCGGCGAGAAGCAGCGCCTGTCGATCGCGCGCGCCCTGCTGCGGAGGCCGCGATTGCTGGTGTTTGACGAAGCCACTTCGTCACACGATTCTCTGACTGAGGAAGAGATCACCTCGACCATTCGCGATGTCGGCCAGAAGGCCGACGTGATCACCATCCTGATCGCGCACCGGCTTTCGACCATCATGCATGCCGACCGCATTTATGTGTTGGAGCGCGGGCGCATCGTGGAGCAGGGAACCCACGATGAGCTGGTGGGCGAGACGGGCCTGTATTACGCCCTGTGGCGGCAACAGATTGGTGAACGGTCGGCCGATCCAGCCGGTCTTGCCCCAGTGGCGGGCCGGAGGGTGAACTAAGCGCAACGCCTGGGCGTGCAAGGTGCGGACTTCATAGTCCCTTCCCGAAACTCTCGGCCAGGTCCAGCATTACGCCCAAGGCATGACGCGTGTTCTCCTCGCGCAGGCGGCGGAACAGTTGCCAGAGCGAAGGCGCCCTCTGAGCCTTTTTCTTGTGTGATCCGTCTATGACGGTGTGCGCCATGCTGTTCAGTACCTCCGGCGGAATGCTTCCGAAGAACTTCGTCAACAAGATGAAGTTTCGGATGGCGCGCGTGGCGTCGGGAGTGTTCACCGCGTCCACCACCGTCTCCACCACTTCGTCGCCGGCTCCCAGCGCGCCGCGCATCAGTTCGAGTACACCCCGGTCGTGCAAAAGCTGCAGTACTTCATATCCGTCGACGATCGCGTCGGCGTGTGCAGCGGTTGCTTTGTGCAGCCGTTCTTCCGGGCTCTCGCCGCGCGCCGGCGCTGGGACATACGAAAGAGGTTGTGCCATGAGTGAAGCTCCTTCTTACTTGGTCTGGATTTGCACCAGCCCGTTGCCGGGCGGACGATAGGCGGGTTGGCGCCACTTCCGTTCCACTTCGACGCCCGTTTGCGGTGTCGGCTTGCCATAGCGGGGGTTGTTCTTAGGGAGCGGGCTGGGGCCTTTGGGCTCGAGGATGCGCAGGTTAACAGCGGTTTCTTTATAGGCGGGTGTGCGCGTCGGCGGATCGACGCAACTGCTGGTGAGCACATTCACCGGCTGCTCGGTCGAGTTCATCGGCATATATAACTCGTCGCCGTGAACCCGGTCAGTGACTAATGCGCGCACTCTTACCGTGCCGCGCCGCGAAGTCAGTTCCACTAACGTGCCGTCTTCAATCCCGCGTGCTTTCGCCAGTTCCGGCGATACCTCCACAAACGTGCTCGGCGTTCGCTTCTCGATGCCCGCCACGCGATAGGTCAAGTTGCCTTCGTGGAAATGCTCCAGCAAGCGGCCGTTGTTCAGGTGTAAATCGAATTCAGCGTCGGGACGCTCGGTCGGTTCGCGCCAGGTCAGCGGAAACAGGCGCGCTTTGTTGTCGGGATGCGCAAAGCCATTCAGGTATAGCAGCGGTTGGTCCGTTCCATCGGCCGCGACCGGCCACTGCAGGCTCTTGTATCCTTCCAGGCGCTGGTAGTTAACGCCTGCCAGCAAAGGAACCAGTGACGCGATCTCGTCCATTACCTCCGAGGGATGCAGGTAGTTCCAGCTCGCGCCCAGCCGGTTGGCCACGTCCTGAAAAATGCGCCAGTCCGGGCGGCTTCCCGGCAGCGGCTCCAGTACCTGGTACAGGCGCTGTATCCGGCGCTCCGTGCTGGTAAACGTACCTTCCTTTTCCAAGCTCGGGCTCCCCGGCAGAACCACGTCGGCATAGCGGCAGGTGGCGCTAAAGAAGATGTCCTGCACCACAAAGAACTCCAGCTTCTCGAAAGCCTTTGTCACGTGGTTGGCATTCGAATCGACCAGGCTCATCTCCTCGCCGCAAATGTACATACCCTTCAGCTTTCCCGCGTGGATGGCGTCCACCATCTGATGGTTATCGAGGCCCTCCACCGACGGGATCTTTCTTCCCCAGCGCTTCTCAAACCTCTCACGGATCTCCGTATCCTCGATGTGCTGATAGCCGGGCAGGAAACGCGGCATGGAACCCAGATCGCTGGCCCCCTGCACGTTGTTATGGCCGCGCAGCGGGTACGCCCCCGTGCCGGGCCGCCGGTAGTTACCGGTCACCAGCAGCAAGTTCGAGATGGCCGTCGAGGTGTCCGATCCGTTGCCATGCTGCGTCACGCCCATCGCCCAAAGCACGCATATCGATTTCGCTTCGGTGATCATGCGCGCCAGTCTCTTCAGTGTTTCCACCGATAGGCCGCAGGTCTGCGAAGCGAACTGGAGGGTAAACGGCTCCAGGCTTATGCGGTAATCCTCGTGCCAGTTCACCCACTCGTCGAGGAATTCCATATTCGCCAGACCGTTGTCCAGAATGTAGCGGCTGATCGCGCTCAGCCATACGATGTCTGTGCCCGGCCGCGGACTGATGAACAGGTCCGCGCGCCGCGCCATTTCGTGCTCCCGCAGATCGGAGACAATCAGCTTCTGCCCGTGCAACTTGTGCGCGCGCTTTACCCGCGTCGCCAGCACCGGATGGTTTTCGGCCGTGTTGCTGCCGATAATCACCACCAGGTCGGCCTGCGCAATGTCGGAGATCGAACCCGAATCACCCCCGTAGCCAACCGTGCGGAACAGGCCCTCCGTGGCCGGCGACTGGCAGTAGCGAGAGCAATTGTCCACGTTGTTGGTGCCAATCACTGCGCGCGCCAGCTTCTGCATGAGGTAGCTCTCTTCGTTGGTGCACTTGGAAGAGCTGATGAATCCCAGAGCATCGGCGCCATCGCGCGCTTTGATTTCGCCCAATCGCCGCGCCACCAGGTCCAGCGCTTCGTCCCACTCGGCTTCACGGAACCCGTTGCCGTCGCGAATCAGCGGCTTGGTCAGGCGATCCGGACTGTTGACGTAGTCCCACCCAAACTTACCTTTTACGCAAGTCGATACGCCGTTCGCGGGTCCGTCCGAAGGCTCGACTTTCAGGATGTGCCGGTCCTTGGTCCAGAGGTCATAGCTGCAGCCCACGCCGCAGTACGTACACACGGTTTTTGTCTTGCGAATGCGGGTGCTCCGCATCGCCGCTTCGGTCTCGGAGACCTTCATGATGGCCCCGTATCCGGTCTCCGATTCCAGGCCCTTCACGATGTCAATCATGCCGTAGAGAGCTTTGTGGCTGAGGCCGGTCAAAAAGCCGGCGTGGCCCAGCATCGATTTCTCCATCAAGGCATTGCACGGGCAGACCGTGATGCAATGCCCGCACGAGACGCAGCTGGATTCCCCAATCGCCGCGCCGCCGTCCCATAAGACGCGTGGGTGTGGATCTTCCCAGCGAATGGTGAGCGTCTCATTCACCTGCAGGTTCTGGCAGGCTTCCACGCATCGCCCACAGAGAATGCACTGGCCCGGATCGTAGCGGTAAAACGGGTGCGAACTGTCGATTTCGTAGGGCTTCGGTTCGAACGGATAGCGCTGGTGTTCGACATCCAGCAGCTTCGCCGTGTTGTGGACGGTGCAATTGCCGTTGTTGTTGTCGCACACCGTGCAGTAGAGTTCGTGATTGCGGAGAATGCGATCGTACGCCTCGGTTTGAGCCGCTTTGGCTTCTTTTCCGGAAGTGTTCACGGCCATTCCCGGCGAAACGAGGGTCGCGCAGGCCCGCACCAGCTGACCATTGACGTCGACGACGCAGGTATCACAGGTTTGAATCGGGCCAAGCTGCGGGTGATAACAAACGTGCGGCAAATCCAGTTTGGCCCGGTTGATCACATCGATCAGCCGCTCCCCGGCCTCGGCGCGGTGTGTGGTTCCATTGATGACGATCTCGGTCATAAGGCACAGCTCCCAGACCAACAGTCTACTGAAAAAAGGGTGAAGGGGCGGCCAGACGGAGCAAGGACCAAGCTTGTGCCGCCCGTTACTGGGAACTAAGCAGATTCTCGTTTCACAGGTTTCAATTCCCCTCGGCGGCTTCCTCGTACGGAATCGTGTGCGCCAGTCAAGGCTGAGCCCACGGCACTGGTTCCTGATCAAACCACCATCCCTGCAGGACGGTACGGTTCCGTATCCTGCCTCGGTAACCGAACAAGAACAGCAGGGTAAGTTCGAGGTACCACATGCCAAGTTGCGAGGCCTCGAATGCGAGCCCAGTCTCGCATCCCTTTGATGGGTGCACAAGTGCATTGCGCACGCAAGTCAGCGCCTCCGGGCCGTCTTAACCCTTGCCTTCCCCAAAGGACCGTAGCTCGTTGAGTTGGCCCGGTATGCCGAGCGGGACGTGCATGTGGTGAAGCATGATCTGAATCTTCCTAAATGCGGCTCAACTACCTGAGCAGTCGCTCTTCATGATGCAGCCCAGCGCACTATTCAGTTTGGCTAGGATCTGGTTGCGTCTCTCGATCGCATCGTGAGAGGCAACAATTCCCCGTCCTGCGTCGAAGTGGTAAATGGAGTTCGCCGGATAGTGCCAAGGGTCACGCACGAATGACCCCGTCTTTCTACCGAGATGGCCCGGGAATGGGCCAACGGCTTGAGAGCTCCCGCCGCTCTAAGTCTCTTCTTTAAGGCCCCAGAACTCCCGCGCGAGAGTGTAGACTACCCAAAGAGTTCCGAATACTGATGGCCATACCAAACGATTGGTCGATGAAGCTTCATCTCGCCAGTAACCAACTCATCGGCAGCGTGTCCGACGTACGCGCGATTTGCCCGCACTGCAGGAATGCGTCGACGTTCTCTGTGCAGGCCCAATACCTCAATAGGACCGCGGCAAAAACGGACATCCACCTAATCCTGAAGTGTAACTATAGCGCCTGCCAGGAGACTGTACATGTTTGGACCACTGGCCAGGCGGGCTCTCAAGCTCAGCATTCGCATGAGTCGTTTTTCATGTATCCATCCAAGGCTATCGAGCCTCCTCATCCAGCCCTCCCCTCCCACATCGCCGATGATTGGACAGAGGGCCAAAGGGCGATCCAAGCTTCCGCCCCGAAGGCCGCCGCGGTAATGTTTCGACGAGTATTCTACGGGGTGTTGATCGACAAGGGAATCAAGCTCAATCCGTTGCGTGAGGCGCTAAAGGAGCTGATTAGCGCTCAACGCCTGCTCGCCATTTTCGACGAATGGTTGCCCGCAATAAGGGATGACGGACACGATGGAGCGCACCCCGAGCGCGCTTTGCAGGTCAGCGATGAGAATATCGCCGAAACGATGGAGTACACGTCCGAATTACTTCGTTTTCTCTACATCGAACCGTACGACTTTCAAAGAAGGAAGGAGAGGAATCAGTCGCAAATCACCTAAGGCAAATCGAGTTGAGTGAGTTTCGGGGGCGGACGCCACGTGTTGCGGATACTGGGCGGCCAAGAGACACAGCACTGGCGCACTGATAGATTGTGGTGTTCCATGAAACCTACAGGTTTGGTGGGCCTGCTCGTTTTTCGTGGTCGCTTCCGGAACGCTAGGGGGGAGCAAAATGTACGCGGCACTTGTTTACTTGACTATTGACCCGGCATGGGCACCCGCTGCGGCAGCAGCGTTCAGCACGGACATCCTGCCCAAAGTGCGATCGGCGTCAGGGCTCGTCGCCGGGTATTGGGTTGATCCAATTGATGGGCAAGGTTTTGGTTTCCTTCTGTTTGAGACTGAGAAACAAGCGTTTTCCGCCACACCGCCGGCGGCGAACTGGACAGCACCCGGAGTAACGATTGTGCGAACTGATGTGCGGCGTGTAGCAGTTGCGATTCCCTAGAAGTCGCCGAATGCCGACCTGACGTCAGAGACGCCACAGTTTTCTGTGCTTTTTCAGGTCGATTGCGGCCTTACTCATCGGTCGCATACGGAATTCCGGTAAACGACTGCACTGTTCTACAGGTGAAAGCTACCGCTCAGCTCATGCCGCGGTGCGCGGCAGCACTTCCTTCTCGATTCGGGGCCGGATCTCCCGCTCCGCGACCTCCAGGTCGTATGCGCTTTGAAGATTCAGCCAGTACTGCGGCGAAGTGCCGAAATACCGTGCCAGACGCATGGCCGTGTCGACGGTGATCGCTCTCTTTCCATTGACGATTGCGCTGATCCGATTCATCGGAACCCGGAGCGCCCGTGCCAGTTCGTTCAGGCTGACACCGATTTCATGAAGTTCATCCCGGAGTAACTCGCCCGGGTGGATGGGTGGTAATCTCTTTCGCTGAGACATGATTCTCCTTTCCTAGTGGTAGTCCAAAATCTCGACGTTATATGCATTACCCTCGCGCCAGGTGAAACAGATCCGCCACTGGTCATTGATCCGAATGCTGTGTTGGCCGGTCCGGTCGCCCTTCAGCGCTTCCAACCGGTTGCCCCGGATTGCCCCCAAGTCGGTGAGGCTTGTAGCCGCATCCAGCCAGCGCAGCCGCTTGCGAGCCCGATCTTCAATGCCCCGGAACTTCCGGCTCCCGAATCCTTCGTGGATGGCCTTGGTCTCGGGGCACCGGAACGAACGAAGCATCTACATCAGAAATACTACGTTCGGCGTACCGAGTCAACGAATGTTGATCGGCCTGATCAACTCCAGCTCATGGCGCGAGCCTCGCAGGGCCGTGAACAGCCGTCTCTGCCAATGAGACGGAAAAAAGGAGCGAAAGGCCGGTTTTAGGCGCAACACCGGGCGGATGCGTGAGTTGCTTCCTCACCCATTGGCGTGTAGTTTCTTCGCTTCCGCGCGGATGCCCTTCATGTATTCGGCCGCCAGTTGGGCGTTCAGGTCGACGAACTCCAGTCCCACCGTCTTGCCGTTGACCACGGGCAGCGGGTGGCATAACTCAAAGCCCGCATAGCCGCGATAGCCTATATCCAACAGCCCGACCATTTCGCCCAGGCACTTTTCGTCGCCCTTAAGCTGGATTCCGTTTGGACCGCGCGTGTATTCGCCACCGTAGTGCCACAGCACCTGGAGTGACCCGACCTCGTCAACGGCTTTGCGCACACCGGCTTCATCCAGGCTATGCTCCAGACGCGCATCAAAGCAGATCTTCAAGTTCGGTGACGCAACTTCCTTCACCATGCGCAGCGTGTCGGCGTACCCATGGATAACAGGCGGGTGGTTCTGGAGTGCGAGCACCACGCCGAACTCGCCGGCCAAGCGTGCCGCTTCCATCAGGCTCTGGCGGCACCACGCCCAGGTCTGCTCGTCGGAGAAGTCCTTGTGCTCGGCTTCCCAAACTGCCTTGGCGATATCGTAGCGGCCTCCCCCTTCGGGGATCAACGTGACACCCGGCCACGCCGCGAACACACGCATCGTCTTCGCGCCGAGGTCGGAGGTCATTCGCATCAACTCGCGCGCGTAGACGATCTGTGATTCGCGATGCTCGGGGATGGGGCTGCTGAAATCGTTGTTGCCCGAAACGGCGTAGATCTCGATACCTTGATCGGCGGCCATTTTCCGCAGGTCGCGGCAGCGGGCCTTGGGCATATCCAGCGGGTTCCCATGGGGACGCTTGCCGTCCACCTCGACGCCGTCATAGCCGAACCGCTTGGCGCGTCCGATCACCTGTTCGACCGATAGGGCGTCGCCGCGATACCAGACACCGCCGTAGGTGATGCTATACAGACCGATCTTCACGTCGGCCGGAACAGCCGTTGCTGCAGCTCCAGCCGTTCGGATAGCTCCCGCCGCTAGCACAGCATTCCGCACAAATCGCCGCCGGTTCACGGCAAACCGCTCATTCGTGTTCATCCGAGATACCTCCTCGCCGTTTCGTCCTCAAAAAGATCCAGTCGCCCCGAGTATACGCCCGTTGCGCAGCAATGAGAAGAGGCCGGGAGGTGAGGAGGTAAAGCGCAGATGCGGCATTGGAGGCGAGATCAGCGACAATTATAAACATGGCAGACTATGGATTTACTGTTCTCTTCGAACAGCTCGAAGAGGGTGGCTACCAGGTAATCGTTCCTGCTTTGCCCGGCCTCGTTACTTTTGGACGCACGCTTTCCGAAGCACGTGGAATGGGCAGCGACGCGATCGCATGTCACGTCCGTGGCCTGCTCAGGGACAACGAAGAGGTTCCTGAAGACCCCTTTTCGTCCGCCGAGCCCGTGAGGGAAGAACTCACTGTGACCGTCTGAACTGATGTCCAGATTCGGCAGTCTCAAACCCAAACAGGTGCTCCGCGCGGCTTCTAATTCACATCGACTTCGAGTTCGCGATCGATGGGTGCAGGACCAACTCAAAATACACTAGCGGATTCTGTTTGTAAGTTGCCCGTGCGACCTCACGGAATCCGCATTTCGCATAGAAGGCTCCGGCTCCTGCTTCGGCGTCGAAGGCATCTAAGCGAATGGTGTCGGCGGGCCAGGCGCGCGCGATGGCCTCGGCCTCTTTCAGCAAGCGACGGCCAATACTCTTGCGCTGGAAGTCGGGATGGACGGCCATGCCAGTTAGATACAGCGGCCGCGTTGCCGGGGTGAAATACGCGGTATCGATGGCCCAAGGCTTCTTGGTGGCTAGGCGCAGGGTACCGACGATGCGACGGTTGGTGCGGGCAATCAAGATACGCGAAAACTTTGGCATCCGCATATTCGCCAGCACGCCCCTCTCGGTTTGCCCGGACGACCAGAATCCCTGGCCGAACTGGCGAGTGAGGTGCTCGGCCACAGCGCAATGAAGCGCTGCGAGGGCGGCTGCATCCGAGTTAGTCGCAGCTGCAAAAACCAGTTTCATCTTGGATGAGCCAGGTGAACGCGGATTCATTTGGAGGGCCTTAGAGGACGCGGGGACGGACAGCTCTGTCCACGCGCCACAGTACTGTATACCGCTTCGGGTGCCGCATCATGGCTTGGGACAGAGAAGTCCGTCCCCTTGATGAAGTTGTCGTGACTCCACATCGCTTTCATCATTGCTCGCTGTGCGAAAGCTGATGCTGAGCTTGCAGCCAGCCTCTTATCCCGGCACAAACCCTCAGGAATGCATCGTGCAGATCGGACCCCTCGTAGTGGTATCGCGCCAAACCCTTTAGCGTCGCATCGCCGTTTATCGAAACGGTGTGCTCCAGTTCTTTGAACAGCAGGTAATCCGACATGGAATCGCCAAAAGCGACGCATTGATTCAACTCAAAACCAAGCTGGCCGCACCATGCCTCGACGATGGTCGCTTTATCAACGGGGTTCAGAATGTGTTCACGCTTCACCTGCTCATCGGAGTTCCTTGGAAATCGAGACGCTCCGACGAAATCAAAGCCGTATTCGTAGAACAGATTCGCATAGAAGTCCGGAGACATGGTGATCAGGCCAGACTTCCCTCCACCTCTCCGTATCAGAGATGTGACGGTTTGTATGTTGGCGAGCTTGGGACTGGCTTCGAACGCAGTTCGAACAACTTGCTCATCAACCATACCCCACAGCGTGCCTATGTTTTGAGCGAAACAAAAAGCGTCTATTTCGCCGGCTGCAAACTTCTGTTCGAGGATGTGAAGCTGGTCGAGGGTGCCTGATACTTTTGCAATTTCGATACAGGCGGTCGTCCCGATCAATAAGGTGCCATCCATGTCAAAGACAAACAGACGGTTGGCTATGACGGCGAGGAGTTGCTCTTCAACACTCACTGATGATTCCATCAGTCTGCCCGTTCCGAGGCTTCGTCTGCATCCCCGAAAACCTCTTCGCGGATAATGCGCTCGGTGGCCTCATTGAGATAGGAGTGCAGGGCCGCCTGCAACTCGACGTATTCCGGCCAGAGCGTGCGCGCTATAAAGGAGCGCGGCGCGCGCAACATGACGGTAGTGCGGCGCTGGCCTCTATAGCGATATGGTTCGAGCCCGTATCTGCGGCACAGCGCGGTAAACAAGCGGCGTTGCCATTGATCCGCCAACGAGAACTTGGATTCGGGCAGCGGCTCGGTTTTGACTGCGGCACCGAGCGCTCGCCGAAGCCGTTCCATCGCCGCCGCTGCGGCCTGGCGTTCGCCCGGAGTTGCGGCGCCCTCGAAGAGCGCAGTGATCTTGCGCAGCTTTTCACGGAGCTGTTGTTCGGTGGTCACCCGTCGACCATTTTAGAAGGCTACCTGGCTTACTCGGAACGGAAGGCCTGCATCGGTTCAACGGAAGCGGCACGGCGCGCCGGGATGACGGAGGCCGCCAGCGCCAGCGCAACAATCGAAATCGCCGCCAGTGCCAGCACCGTTGGATCAAGCGGATCTACCTGGAACAGCAGCGAGCGCAAGAGATTTGTCGCAAATGTAGCCGCGATGGCGCCGAGAGCGCAGCCGACCAGTCCCAGCTTCGCGCCGGAAACCAGGACCAGGCGCATCACGCTGGAGCGCTGCGCGCCGAGCGCTAACCGGATGGCCATCTCGTGCGTGCGTAGCGCAGCGGAGAAGGCAATCACACTGTAGATACCAATCAGCGCCAGCAACACGGCCGCTCCGGCGAAGGCCGAAATGAGAATGGCATCGAAACGGCGGGACGCCTGTCCCTCCGCGATCACTTGTTGCATGGAGCCAACCTGCGTCAGCGGCAACTGCGGATCAATGGAGCGGACGGCCGAGCGCAGAGCATTCGCCATCTGCTCGGGTGGGAGCATGGTGCGAAGCACAATGAAGCCGCTGTCGCCGTTCCGCATATCGGGGCGCGCCAGAGAGCCGTAGGACGCTACATTCTGGCGGGCGGGCTGATAGATCTGCTCCTGAACTCCGACGTCGGCCGCGGTCTGCCGGATGTCGCCGATCTCTCCGACTACGGTCATCCAGGGCGTGGGTGTTTCCGGCAAGCCCCAGCGCAGGCGTTTGCCCACTGGATCCTGGCCGGGCCAATAGTGCTGCGCCAGGGTATGGTTTACGATGGCCACCAGCCGATCGTCTGCTCCGTCGGCTTCCGTGAAATCGCGTCCGCTCAACAAAGGAATGCCCGCGGCTCGGAAGTAGCTGCCCCTCACTTGATGAGAGGACCACGAGAGATTCAGTCCGGCGCCCCGGGGAGGAACGTAGCCGTCGACAACAAAGGTGCTATTGCCGCCATATCCAGCCGCGGGCAATTGCGAGGTAAGACCCGCCGACTCGACACCGGGGAGTTGCTCCAGTTTTTGCAATAGGGCGATATTGAAGCCGTCGATGGCGGCCTGCTGCGCGTATTGCTGCCGGGGCAGATCGTACGCGGCCGTCAGGACGTGGTCGGTACGGAAGCCCAGGTTCACCGAACGCATTTTTTCAAAGCTGCGCAGGAGCAAGCCGGAGGCGACCAGCAGCACCAGCGCCACGGCAACTTCGGCGATCACCAAGGCAGAACGCACTCGCCCCTGGCCGCCGGCGGTACCAGTGCGGCCGCCTTCTTTGAGCGCTTCATTGACGTCGGCACGCGCGGCAAATAAGGCCGGAAGCAGTCCGCAGAGAAGACCAGTGAGCAAGGCCAGCAGAATAGAGAACGCGACAACTTTCCAGTCGAGGCCGATGGCGCTAATCCGCGGGAGCGACTCCGGCAGGAGCCTGACGCCCACACGCAGTGCAGCTGACGCCAGAAGCAGCCCCAGCAGCCCGCCGGTGATGCTCAGGGTCATGGTCTCCACCAGAGTCTGGCGCAGAACGGCCGCTCCGCTGGCGCCTAAAGCGCGGCGTACGGCGAGGTCGCGCCTGCGGCGAATCACGCGGACCAGCAACAAGCCGGCCAGATTGGCGCACGCGATGAACAGCACCACCGCGACGGCAAGAAAGAGTGCGCGAACCAGGGGCCGGGCCTGCGCGACGGTGCTTTCGGCGAGGGGTTGGACAACCGGGTGTATGTGCAGGCTGCTAATGAAGCTGGGAAAGCCGCGCATGATCTCGCGGGCCGCGCGCCCCGCATCCTGTTGGGCCTGCGCGGGCGTCACGCCAGGCTTCAGCCGGCCCACCATCTGAAACTCCCAGCCTGCGACGTGTGCTATTTCCTCTGGGGTGAAGCTCATCGGCACCCAGATTTCGCTGCGGTTCAACTGACCCGGCACCAGCGGAAACTCGAAGCCGCGCGGCATCACGCCGATGATTTCGTACGGCTTTCGATCGAGCAAAATCTTTTGGCCCAGGATGTGGGCGTCGCCCTGAAAGCGGGTGTGCCAGATCTGATCGCTCAGGATGGCCACTTGAGCGCTGCCGTCATCTTCCTGCTGCGTAAAGGCGCGTCCCATGGAAGGAGAAACGCCGAGCACTGGAAACATGCTCGCCGTGAGCCGCGACGCATTGATCCGTGCCGGTTCGCCCGTGCCGGAGAGTTCGTAGTTGGTTTGCTGGTAAGCGCCGAGGCTGGCGTAACTACTCATTTGCCGCGAGTACTCGCGGGACCAGGCAGCCGTTGTCTCCGGTGCGCCGCCGCCGATATTCCCGCCCTCAAGGACATCGCCCTGCGTCACCAGCCGATCTGAGTCTGGGAACGGCAAGGGCCGCAGCAGCACGCCTTCGACAATCGAGAAGATGGCGGTGGTTGCGCCGATGCCGAACGCCAGCGTCAGCACCGCGGTCAACGTGAATCCTGGTGACTTGCGCAATTGACGCAAGGTATAGTGAATGTCCCGAATCAGGCTCCGCATGGAAGTCCCCACGAAATGGCCTCTACCTTACTAGGGCACGTTCCCCGCCAAACCGTGCAGGAACATATGGGATGTTTCGGCGCAAATGAATTGTTACAACGAACTTCATTTGTACGGAATCGAGACCAGTTGTCCTAAACCGAACAGCACGGGAAGCGGACCGAAACGGTCGTGTAGAAGGCCGAATGGCCGTGCCCTAACGCCGCGTTTCCCCGCCGGTGGGTGCGCCATCTGCCTCAGCTGGGAGCTGCTTGGCCACTACGTCGAGACGTGAAAGCAATCGTCCTTACCGCCCTGCCGGCGGCGCGTCTTTCGCGTGGACTGGTTGTGCACTCGGAAAAGCTTTCGCGGGTTCGGGTGCGGCCAGACGATCAATTTTAAGGTCGAGTCCGGCGATCGCCTTGGTTAAGTTCTCAACGGCGGAAGAGAGCCTATTAAGAGCTTCTATTTCTGTGGCGTCCATGCCCAGATTCTATCCTGTGGGCTGGCTCTTGCGGGCGATTTGCATTTGTCCAGTTAGAATGAAAGGAGGTGAACTAGCTTCGAAGAAGCCGCCTTCCGGTACTTATTTGTGGCACTTATAGAAAGCCAGCGTGAACGCGACGATGAAATATCGTCTGAACGGATACTGCGCGACGACACCAAAGCGACAGCAGGCAAGATCGCTATTTTCCAGTATCTTGTCGTAGTTGTTTTCGTGTTCCTGGTGGCCGGTTTCTGGCAACTGCAAGTGCAGGATCCGGACCGCTACAGCGAGGCGGCGGAGCGCAACCGCATCAAGTCGACGCCTATCCTCGCCCCGCGGGGCAAGATTCTAGACCGCGATGGGCGCGTGATCGTGGATAACAAGGCCTCCTACTCGCTGATACTGAACCGCGATCAGGTCAAGTGGGAACACCTGCCTGCGATCGCGGACGGGCTGCACCTCGACTACAACGAGTTGGTCGCCAAGCTTCGCCGCAAGAACACCCAGCCGCAGATCATTATTAAGGACGAACTCACTCGCGACGACATCGCGTTCATCGAATCGCACCGCGATGCGGCCACGTTCCCCGAAATGGACATGATCAAATCGTGGCGGCGGCTCTATCCGCAGGACGGCTACGCAGCGCACATCGTCGGCTATGTCGGTGAGATCAGCGAGGCCGAACTCGATTCGCCCGCTTACGCCGACTACAATCTCGGCGACATCATCGGCAAGGAGGGTGTGGAACGCCAGTACAACGACAAGTTGAAGGGCGTTGACGGTCGGCGCAAAGTACTGGTGGACAATCTGGGCCGGGAACGCGCTGTGGTTGATCCCGAAGATCAGCAGGAAGCCAAACCCGGCCACGATCTGCAACTGGGACTCGATCTGGATCTGCAGTCGGTGGCTGAATTGGCGATGGAAGGGAAGCGCGGCGCGGTGGTGGCGCTGGACCCGCGCAATGGCGAAGTGCTGGCCATGGTGAGCCGGCCCACGTTCGATCCCAACAAGTTTACCGGCCGCATCAGCCGGAAAGATTGGGCGCAATTGACGAACGATCCTTTTAAGCCGCTGATCAATCGGGCCATTCAGGCGGAGCTTGCGCCGGGCTCTACCTTCAAGCCTATCGAGGCGCTGGCGGGGTTGGAAACCGGTGTTATTGACGACACGACCCAGTTTCATTGCCCGGGCGGCGCCAGTTTCTACGGACACTATTTCGCTTGCCACAAAAAAGAAGGTCACGGAACGATTTCACTGCATATGGCCATTGCGCTGTCCTGCGATGTGTTCTTTTACAACGTAGGGAATCGCCTCGGCATCGACCGCATCGCCCAATATGCGGACATGGCCGGCTACGGGCATGGGACCGGCATCGACTTGCCGAATGAGCGCGGGAGCACTATGCCTTCGTCGAAGTGGAAGATGCGCGACTTCCGCGAGAAATGGTACGCCGGC
>CAVUCO010000037.1:0-126220 GCA_963740005.1 uncultured Acidobacteriaceae bacterium
CGCCGCTTATTGGTTCGCCGGCAATTATTCAGCACCTTGGAGGTGGCGTTTGAACGAGTAACCGCCGGTTAACAATTTGGGGTTATAGTGAGCGGAAGGAAACCCACATGAACGGAAATCAGCTTTCTGCGATCAACAATATCGTCGTTCTGATGCTGGAGAACCGCTCATTCGACCACATGCTGGGGCTGCTGTATTCGTCCAGCAGGAATGTCTCGCCGGCCGGTCAGCCTTTTGAGGGACTGACGGGAACGGAATCAAACCCGGGCACCGATGGCTCAGCCGTTCCGGTGTTTGCGATCGCGGCGACCGATACCAATGCTTACTTTATGCCCGGCGCAGATCCGGGCGAAGGCTACGACGCCACGAACGATCAGCTGTTCGGCAGTACGACAGCCCCGACGCCGCCGGTGGCAACCAACAACGGCTTCATCACCGATTTCAGCTACACGCTCGGATGGCAGTCGAAGGAGGGCCGCTCGATTCTTGCGGGAACAACCGCCAATAGCATCATGGGCGTGTTTCCTCCGAGCATGCTTCCGGTTCTTTCAGGTCTTGCCTCCGGATTCGCCGTGTGTGATTACTGGTTTTGTTCTGCGCCGACAGAGACACTGCCAAACCGGGCCTTCGTGAATGCAGGCACTTCGCAAGGCCACATGGATGACAAGACCACAAAGTACACGTGCCCGTCGATTTACGGCCTGCTGTCCAATAACAATGTGACGTGGAGTGTTTTCGGCTATGATGCGCCGCCACTGACGCGTTTGGACTTCGCCGATACAACCAGCGCGGACGACAGCCATTTCGGTCAGTTCACGGATTTCCAGGCCGCGGCGGCGAACGGAACATTGCCTTCCTACACATTTCTAGAGCCGAGCTGGGACGCCAGCGGGAACAGCCAGCATCCGAACTATAACGTTGCGTTGGGAGAGCAGTTGATTCACGACGTGTACTATGCGCTGCGGAATGGTCCCGCCTGGAACCAGACGCTGCTGATCATCACGTACGACGAGCACGGAGGCTGTTACGATCATGTGCCCCCTCCATCCGGCGCGGTGCCGCCGGACAACTCAGCGGGCGAGTACGGATTCGATTTCACACGCTTTGGTCCACGGGTGCCGACCGTTCTGGTGTCCCCGCTGATCCAGGCGGGCACCGTATTCCGCGTGGCGGCCGGGACCATGCCACTGGATCACACCTCGATTTTGAAGACCATTGAAACGCGGTGGAACTTGCCGGCCCTCACAGCACGAGACGCCGCTGCCAGCGACGTCGGCAATGTGCTGACTCTGACACAACCGCGCACGGATGACCCTTTGCAGGGCGTGACGGTGCCTGTCTCCACCGACGTGAATCCCGACCAAGACATTCCCTCGCACCTGCAGCAAGTGCATGCTGAATTGGTGGCGCAGCTACCGGTTCCCGATGAGCAAGGTGGAACGCACCACGCCATGCCGCAGCTGACGACGAATGCCGACTACAAGGCATACATCCGCGCTCGGACGGAAGCATGGCAGGCCTCACGACGACGGCCCAGCTCGCCGGCGAAGGTGTAGTTAGCCGCGGGATCGGGCTCACAATTCGGCAGTGCTCTCCGATTCGGCAGACATTCTCGTATAAGATCGAAGCGATGGAACGCCGAGACTTTCTGAAAACCGCTGCGGCCGCTGTGTCCGCGCCTCTGTTCATTCCCGCTGCGGCGCTGGGCCGTGACGGTCATGTCGCGCCGAGCAACCGCATCACGATGGGCGTGATCGGAACCGGCAATCAGGGCACGGGCGACATGAAGGGCTTTCTGAGCGACGAGCGTGTGCAGGTGGTCGCCGTTTGCGACGTAAACAAAGAGACGCCCGGTTATTGGGACGGCGACGTTGCGGGCCGTGATCCCGCCCGCGCTTTTGTGGAGTGGCATTATGCGCGTGAGAAGCGCGACGGTACTTATCGCGGCTGTACCACCTATGAAGATTTCCGGGAACTGATTGCGCGGAAAGACATCGACACGCTACTGATTGCGGTTCCCGACCACTGGCACTCGATTCCGGTTATTCTCGGCGCGCGTGCCGGAAAAGACATCTACGGCGAGAAGCCGCTCTCCCTTACGATCGCCGAAGGCCGCGCCATGAGCAACGCGGTGAAGGCCAGTAATCGCGTCTTTCAATGCGGAAGCCAGCAGCGTTCCGACGGCCGGTTCCGCAAAGCCTGCGAGATTGTGCGCAACGGGCGCATCGGCAAATTACAGCGGGTATTGTGCGGTCTTCCGGGCGGTACGCCCGATTTTGGCAGAGATCGCGACCGGCAGGATCCTGAGCCGGTGCCGGCCGGCTTCAATTATGACTTCTGGCTCGGGCCGGCGCCCGAAGCGCCATTCGCACCAGCCCGGTGCTTTGTCAACTTCCGCTGGATTCTGGATTACTCGGGCGGCCAGATTACCGATTGGGGCGGACATCATCCTGATATCGCTCAATGGGGGATGGGCACCGAACTGACAGGTCCCATTGCGATCAAGAACGGGCAAGCGGAGTGGGCGCATGAGAAACTCTGGAACACCGCCACCGATTTCTACTTTGAGGCACACTACGAGAACGGGGTGAAGCTCATCGTTTCCAGCCGCGTTCGTTCGGGCGTTACGTTCGAGGGTAGCGATGGGTGGGTTTGGGTGAATCGCGGCGCGATCGACGCCAGCCCAGCCAGTTTGCTCGACTATGAGCCCGGACCCAACGAAGTTCGGCTTTACCATTCCGATAATCACCAGCGGAACTTCATCGATTGCGTCATCTCTCGCAGCGAGCCGATCGCACCGATTGAACAGGCTCACCGCTCGATCACGATCGCGCACCTGGGCAATATCAGCCTGCGCTTAGGCCGCGACATTCGGTGGGATCCGAAAGAAGAGAAGATCATCGGAGACGAAGCAGCCAGCCAGATGCTGTCGCGGCCGATGCGTAAGCCCTGGAACCTGGTTAGCCTTTAGCGCGGACTAAAGACGTTGATGAAAAGGGCGATGGAGTGTACGGGATCTTGGGACAGGCTCGCTCTGTCCACTCGGCGATTGGGCTCGGGGTGATGGAAACACCTGGCGTGGTCTGAGCGCCTTGGGAGCAGAGGCGCCTGTCCCCGGTCGGCTTTAGCGTGAATCCGCTCCGTCGAAAATCAACGGCCAATCGCGGATCCTAAGGGCTTGCGTTGAATTCGATCCCCCGGTTTCGTGCTTCCGAAGCTTCACATTCGCTCCCTGACGGTCGCGGCTCGCAAAAGTTAACACCCGCTCCGTCGAAAATCACCCTTCGATGGTGGGCTTGCTGACGCGCCGTCGGAAGGAGAATACCCGAATCCGCTTGCTCACGCGCGCGGTTCCGTGCTTGAGCCTCAGGACGGTCGGGCGTTCGGAAGATTTTCGTCACATCCGATGGTCCGAAGGACCATTCAGGCTTGCTGAGAGGCCGCGAAGACTTAAATTTCGGCGCCAGATTGCCGCTGGTGAACGCAGTTTGAGTCATCGGCGGGGTCCGGCCGGGGACATAGGTAACAAATTGATCCGAGGACATGGGTAACAGTTGATTGGGGTTGGCTCTGTGTTCCCGATCGCGAGCGCTCCCTGACGGTCGCACCTCAGAAAGGCTGGGGCGCAGCGTCCGAAAGGTATCCGCTCCCTCGGGCTTGCTGACGCGCGCGGTTGCCCTGAAATACAAGGTTGGAGGACGCGGGGACGGACAACGCCTACAGCGCGCACAGAGCTGGCGCTTCGCCTCTACATCATGGCTTGGGGCAGAGAGGCCGCCCTTGAGGAAGCGGGCGGCTCCGGGAGGAATTCGAGGCCGGCGTTCATCACTGAGGTGAGAGCTGGGGATGAGGTCTGTGCTGAAGTTTTCATACACCAGAGCGCTAAAGCCCGCGGCACGTTGGCCGCGCGATCACTGCTGGCTGTAGGACGCCGGTAGGATTACGGAGCGACAATCCGGCCTTGCGATGTTACACTCGCGGACATGGCGAACTCGGTGAAGCGCCGAGTTAGCAACTGCCGACTATGCCTTGTCTCTTCCTGATCGTAATCTTGGCATTTCCCCGCATCGCTCTGGTGTTGATGTGGCTCTTCTCCACCTATCTGCAGCGGGCTTTCCATGGCGGTTTGCTGGTGCCGCTGCTCGGCTTTATATTCCTGCCGCTCACAACCATTGTTTACGCGTGGGAAGTAAACAGCGGCATGGCGCTGGCCGGGATCAACCTGTTATGGCTGCTTATCGCGGTCATCATCGATCTGGGCGGTTTGGGTGGCGGCGGGTATCGGTCCCGACGCTAAAACAGCAGAGCCTTGCGGCCCTCGCCGCGGATCAATCCTGCCTTAACGTTTAGCACGCGTGGTTCGTTTGCGTTTCGCCGCGGGTCGCGCAGCGGCGCTCTTGGGAATCAGGCGTTCCAATTCTTCCACGCGGCGGCGAAGTTCTTCGACAGAGGGCTGGGCAGCGGACGGCGGCGGGGGATTTCCATCGTTCATAGGCGGCGGTTCCGTGCCGGCCGGTTGAGGTCTGGGTTGCACAAGGTCGAACGGAGACAGCCCCGGTGCGAATGCTCGATAGGTGTTCTGGTACATATCTACCATCGCCTTCATGTAGCCGAGCAATCCCTCGCGGCTCACTTGCCCTGACGCCACGACCATTTGCCGCAGCATATCGAGCGGGAAAGCGGAGTTCGGAGCCTTGGCGCTTTCCACGACGATCTGGGTGAGAACGAACCGGGTCAGATCCTCGCCGGTGGCGGCATCCACCACCTGCACTTCGGTCCCCTCACGCACCATCTGGGCGATGTCTTCCAAGTTGACGTAGCGGCTATTGGAGGTGTCGTACAGGCGCCGGTTCTCGTACTTCTTAATAATCACGGGTCGGGCTGGCATGCGGCTTTCGGAATAACTCTCCAGTTCCACTCTACAAGCTTGGCTAAGAAAAGAAACACCTTAGTGTTCTCCCTAGGCTCTGGAGCGAATGAGCTATGGGGGTGTTCAAACACCGATGGCTTATCCGGCACTGGCGTCAAGATTGCAACGTGCAGGCCAAGCAGATAAACGCCACGCCGTTCGATCCATTGGTTTCAGGTAGGGATATTCCACAGGGCTGCGGCGGGTGCGTTTTTTAGCCCAAGGTTCTGGGTGTTAACCCACAAAGGAGTAATCGCATGGACAGCAGTCATGATGTCGTTGTTCTCAGCGCCGTGCGTACGGCGATCGGTAAATATGGCGGAAGCTTAAAAGACAAACCTCCGTCCGAATTGGCAACAATCGTCACCCGCGAGGCGGTCTCGCGGTCTGGCATCGATCCTAAAGACATTGATCATGTTGTTTTCGGAAACGTGATCCACACCGATCCCAAGGACATGTACATTTCGCGCGTAGCGGGCGTGAATGCCGGCATTCCCGTGGAGACTCCAGCCTTGACGCTAAACCGGCTATGCGGAAGCGGTCTGCAAGCCATCGTCTCCGCCGCGCAAATGATCAAGCTCGGGGACGCCCAGGCGGTGGTGGCGGGCGGTGCGGAGTGCATGACCCGCTCGCTTTACTGGCTGCCCGGTATGCGCTGGGGCCAACGGATGAGCGATGGCGCGGTGGTGGATGCGATGAATGCAGCACTGACCGACCCCATCGAGAACGTTCACATGGGTCTGACGGTTGAGAACCTGGCAACGAAGTACAACATAACCCGCGAGGAGCAGGATGAGTTCGCGGTGGAGAGTCACCGGCGGGCACTTGCGGCGATAAAGAACTGCCGCTTCCAGGAGCAGATCGTCCCGGTTGAACTCAAATCGAAAGAAGGCGTGACGCAGTTCAAGACAGACGAGCATCCGCGCGCGGACGCATCGCTGGAGGGCATGGCTAAGCTCAAACCCGCTTTCAGCAAAACAGGTACCGTAACGGCCGGGAACTCTTCGGGGGTGAACGACGCGGCGGGCGCGGTGGTGGTGATGGACCGAGAGAGCGCCGAAAAACGCGGATTGAAACCGATGGCGAGATTAGTTGCCTATTCGCTGGTTGGCGTGGAGCCGAAGTACATGGGAATCGGTCCGGTCGGTGCGATCCGCAAGGTTTTCGCGAAATCCGGATTAAGGCTCGAAGAGATGGATCTGATCGAGCTAAACGAGGCTTTTGCCGGGCAGTCACTGGCAGTCATTAAGGAACTCGATCTGCCGCGCGACCGGACCAACCCCAATGGGGGCGCGATCGCGCTGGGGCATCCTATCGGAGCCAGCGGGTGCCTGATCACCGTCAAAGCGCTGTACGAACTTCATCGCATTCAGGGCCAGTATGCTTTGGTCTCGCTGTGCATCGGCGGCGGCCAGGGGATTGCGGCAATTTTCGAAAGGCTATAGGCAAGGAGATCAACTATGCATGAAACCAACGGAAATGGAAACGGAGCCGGCACCCTGGCCGACAAATACGCTCTCGTAACGGGGGCATCACGCGGCATCGGTCATGCGATCGCGCTCGAGCTAGCGCGGCGCGGCGCGGACGTGGCAGTCAATTACAACGCGGCGCTGCATGAGGCGGAGGAGGTCGTCAAAGAGATCTGCGCGATGGGACGCCGCTCGATCCTGGTTCAAGGTCACGTGGGCGAGGCAACGACAGCGCGCGAAGTGGTGAAACGGGTCATCGAGGAGTGGGGCCGGCTAGACATCCTGGTAAACAACGCAGGCATTTCTCGCGACCACTCCATCAGAAAACTCACGGACGAAGAATGGCATGAGGTGATGCGGGTTAACCTCGACGGTCCGTATTACACGACGAGTGCGGCGATTCCATCGATGATCGAACAAAAGTTCGGACGCATCATTAATATCAGCTCGTACTCGGCCGAAGCGGGGAATTTTGGACAGGCCAATTATGCGGCGAGCAAAGGCGGGATGATGGCATTCACGAAGGTGATAGCCCTTGAACTGGCGAAGTACAACATCACCGCGAACTCGGTCGCGCCGGGTTTCACAATGACGGACATGTTCTCCAAAGTTGCGGCGAACGTTCAAGAACAGATCAAGAGCCGCATTCCGATGGGCCGCTTCGGCAGCTCAGAGGACGTCGCTAAAGCGGTGGCCTTTCTGGCTGCCGATGCGGACTACATCACCGGCCAGACAATCAATGTGAACGGCGGGATCTACCTGACGTAGGTAGACCGGTTAAGCTGCGGACGGGTGCCAGCCGGCATCCGCCCAAAGCTGGCCGCTGACGGCGGAATTTGACGCCATGAAGCAGATGGCATCGGCAATCTCTTCCGGCTTGATCAACCGGCCCAGTTGGGTTTCGGGCAGGATATGTTTGCGGATGTACTCTTCGCCTAGCGCGCGAACCATCGGGGTGTCGGTAAAGCCGGGGTGAATGACACCGCAACGCACACCGTAGTAGCTGGCTTCTTTGCCGAGGGTGTTGGCGGCGCCTTCCAGGCCTGCCTTGGAGGCTGAATAGGCGATCTGTCCCTTAATTCCGGCGGATGAGATGGAGCCGATGAAGACGGCAACGCCCTGGGTACCTTCTTCGGGCTGCCAGCGTTTCAAGCCCAGAGCAAAGCGGGCCTTGGCAATCCGGGCCAGCATCTCCAGCGCCCAATAAATGGGAGCCACCAAATCCACCTCGATTACCTGCCGGAACGTATCCAGCGGGTAAATCTCGGGGGCGTTGGTTTCCTTGTTCATCCTGACGGCCAGCGCGTCGCGAGCGATGCCGGCCGCCGGCACACAGATGTTGGGGGGGCCGCACCTTTCACACACGGCGTCGAAGACGCTTTCGCGGAACTTCGGGTCAGTGGTGTCGCCCTGAAATGTCATCACCGCGGACTTGGCGACATTGCGGACGCACTTGGCGGTTTCCAAAACATGGTCGGAGCGATCGACCATGGCGACCATTTTCGCGCCGCGGCGAGCCATCTCCATGGAAACGGCATAGCCAATTCCGCTGCCTGCTCCCGTTACGACGGCAATCGAATCTCGAATATTCATAAAATTGCACTACCTCCTATCTACCTGACCGTTTATCCAGCCAAGCATCGATGTGCGGCCAAGTGGTTCTGGCGGCTTCACTGCCCGCCATAATGCCGATGTGGCCGCCTCGAATGCGGAACAATTCCTTATCCTTGCTGCTGACTTTGTCCTGCAGCGTTTCCGATTGACACGACGGGGTGATGTGGTCGTTGGCGGCAATCACGGTCATCAGATTGGCTTTGATACGGCTCACGTCCACTCGTTCTCCACGCACCACCCAGGTGCCTTGCATCAGCCGGTCGTTACGATACAAATCGACAATCAACTGCCGAAAAGCCGCGCCCGACATGGGGATGTTGTCGGTGACCCAGGTGTTCATGGCGTGCCAGGATTCGACGATCTTCGGGTTCTCGAGGTTGTCCCAGAGGCGAAGATAGTTGCCGACGTAGTTCTCAACCGGCTTCAGAGCCTTGGCGCCGTATTCGATCATTTCGGCCGGCATGTTGCCGAACATTGCGAGGGTCTTGTCGACGTCGAAATAGCGCTCGTCGGTCCAGCGCGCAAACGTGATGTTCTCTTTTTTGGAGAAATCGAGTGGCGCGGTGAGCAACAACAGATTGCGCAGTCCATCGTCCGGGCGTACAGCCGCGTAGAGCGTGGCCAGAATGGCGCCGATGCACCAGCCCAGCATGCTGAATTCGGTAGCGCCCGAAACACTCTTTAACTTTCGGATGGCGCGCGGAAGATAATCCAGCGCATAGTCGTCGAATTTGAGGTTCCGGTCTTCCGGGCCGGGCGCTCCCCAATCCAACAAATAGACGTCATACCCGCGAGACACCATGAATTCGACGAAGCTGTTGCCCGGCCGCAGGTCGAGGATAGAGGGCCGGTTCATGAGCGCGAAGACCAGCAGCAGCGGAACCGGGTGCCGCTGCTCCTTCGGAACCACGGGGATATAGCGGTAGAGCTTGGTCTTATTGAGCGCCCAAATCAGTTCCTTGGGAGTCTGCGCGATCTGGGCCTTCGTGGTGAGGACTTTGCTGGCGCGCCGCAGCATTCGTTCGGCTCTCGCGAATTCGGCCGATGTAAAGTCCTCGATTCCAACGGAAACGGGCGTCATTATTTTTTGGCCTTCCTGCGTCGCGGCTTGGCGGGCGCTGCTTGGGCGGATGCGGGTTGGGCGGCCACAGGCTCCGCCGGACGTTTGGCAATCTCTTCCAGCTTCGCGTCCATGTCGTCCAGGCTCATCTCCACCTGCGTGAGGCGCTCAGCCAGGCTGATGAAATCGGCGCGGGTCGGCATGTTCATTTGCTGCAGCGCCTGCGCCATGGCCTTTTCGAGCACCTCTCGAAGAGGAATGGAGGCAGTCAAATACGCATCCATCATGGCCCCGCTGGTCTTAGCGTATTCCTCTGAGTTGACCGCCTCGGTCATGGCTTTCGCCCAGGCATCCATTCCTACACTGCGCATGCCGCGCCAAGCTTCAAACGGATCGAACGGCTTGCCTTCGTTATTGGACTCACTCATCACGACACCTTTCGCGTCTGCTTCGCCAGCCGGCTGCTTCGGCACTCTGAGGGTCAGCTCTTGGCGGCTGCCTTGGTCATCTTCATCGCCGTATCGAGGAATGTCTTCTGGCCATCGATCAGCGTGGTAACTCCGCGATGAATGGACTCGGTCACCCCGGCCAAGGGGGTCCCTTGCACGGCAACCTGGCGGTGGATCGCTTCGGTAACCGCCTTATTCTGCTTTGCAGCAAAATCGAGAATGGTTTTCTGTGTCGCGACACTCTGCTCGGCGGCCTGTTGCACGAACTCGCTCAATTTGGCGGCGGACAGAGGCGCGGCACCGTTGGGCTCGGCCACGTTGATAGCCTGCGCGGTCTGTTGACCGAACCAATCCAGAATACTCTTCTGTGCGCCGATCCATCCCTCCACACCCTGCTGGGCAAGGCTGAAGAGCTCCGGCGGCGCGGCTGGGAAGGATTTCATCGTGTGGCGCATGGTTTCCAGAACGTCGGCATTCTGATGGCTCACCGTGTCCAGCGTTGCTTTCTGTAGATCGACCATCCGTTCAACGTTCCTCTTGAGAAGCGTTGTGAAAGCGGTCATTGTCGTTTCCGGCGTTTCGGCAGTGTCCGCAGTTTTGGTTGTTTTGGCGTTCATATTTGACTCCTTTGGTGAACGAGGACCGTTATGCTGCATTGCAGCAATTCTGATTTCATTGTACGCCCAACCGGTGACCTGTCAATAACTAAAAAGACTGCGACTCGGTACTCATTGAAAACGCTGGTTTTAGCGTATCCTCAAGAACGGAGGTATGGCGCATGTATCTGGCCCCCAAGCTGTCCTTGGACGACGCCCGGGTGGTTCTGGCAGGGAGCGAAGCCAAGGCTCGTGAGATCGGCATCGACATGGACGTGGCGGTGGTCGACGAGGGCGGCCATCTGCTGGCATTCATTCGCATGGATAAGGCGCGCGTGACCAGTATCGATGTAGCCATCAACAAGGCTTTCACCGCGGCCTGTGCCCGTCGGGGAACGCACGACTATGCGGTTTCCGCCGGAGCGGGAGGTCCGGCTTTTGGCATACACGCTTCAAACCAGGGCCGCTTCACTATTTTTGGCGGTGGTCTGCCTATCTTTATTGACGGGATGATCGCCGGGGGCGTGGGCTGCAGTTCCGGATCTCCCGATGAGGATCGCGCTGTGGCGCAAGCGGGCATCGACCTGCTCCTGGAACGTCTCAAGAAGTGAGTTGGGCGGCGCTCACTTCTTCACGTTCACGAACTTCGACCAATCCCTGATCTGTCCCGGCCGCCGGTCAGATCCCTGACCAGCCAGCATCCAACCCGGATACTCGGGCGCCAGTTGGCTGAGCTTGTCCAGTTGAGCCAACTCCTCTTGATCGAGCTTTAGATCCACCGAGCCGAGGTTGTCCTTCAACTGTTTTGCGTTTCTCGCGCCGATAATGACGCTGGTCACGGCGGGCTGATGGAGCAGCCACGCCAGGGCGACCTGTGCGACGGTGGCGTTCCGACGCTGGGCGATGGTCTGCATCGCCTCCACCATGTTGTAGCCTTTCTCCAAATCGACGGGCGGAAACGTGAACTTGCTGCGCCGCGCCGAATCGTCCGCGGGTCCGCCGCGCGTGAACTTACCGGAAAGGAAACCGCCCGCCAGCGGACTCCAAACCAACAGCCCCATCTTCTGGTCCAGCAGCATCGGGACAATCTCGCGCTCCAGTTCGCGGCCGGCCAGCGAGTAATAGGCCTGCAGCGTGACGAACTTCTCCAGATGGCGAGCTGCCGAGATACCGAAGGACTTCATGATCTGCCACGCCGCCAGATTCGAGCATCCGATGTAGCGAACCTTGCCATGCCGCACAAGATCGGTCAGCGCGCTGAGTGTTTCCTCCAGAGGCGTGAGCGAATCGAAGCCATGAATCTGATAGAGGTCGATGTAATCGGTATTCAGACGCTGGAGGCTCGCTTCCACTTCCTGCATAATGTGAAGCCGCGAGAGGCCCACCTGGTTCGCGCCGCTCCCCATGCGCCCAAAGACCTTGGTTGCGATGACCACATCTTTCCGCCGCACCCCGAGCGACTTACCGAGCATCGTTTCCGATTCGCCGGCCGAGTACACATTCGCCGTATCGAAGAAGTTCACGCCCGCATCGAGCGAGTTTTCCACCAGCACATCCACGTCATGCTGCGGCAAGCCGCCGATGACTTCGAAGATGCCGCCCACTCCGCCAAACGTCATCGCCCCGAGACAGAGGCGCGAAACAAAGACACCCGTGTTGCCGAGTTGTTGGTATTCCATGTTTCTATTTTAGGTTTCCGAAGCTGGGCCGGCCGCAGGTCTAAACGGTAGCGGCACTTCTGCGGATATCCACTCTGATGGATAACGCAATCTTCGGGAACATTCACGATTTCGACGAGTTGAGCGCCTGAGAGTTCAAGGGTACGACGCGATGCGAAGTTCTCCGGGTCGCAAGTAATCCATAGGGGGTCAAGCCCGAGGCTCTGGGCCAGTGGGATCAGCAGACGAAGGGAGCGGCTGGCATAGCGGTGACCACGGTAAGGCTGGTGAACACGATAGCCAATGTGCCCGGCATACATCTCTATATGGCGTGTAGATCCGACGCGAAGTCTGATGGTGCCAAGCTCCATCAGGTAATGGCGTGAACCATCCGAAAATGATACGTTGGCACTTTATGAACCGGTTGGGGTGCGAAACAGGCCAGCTCCAGCCGAAGATCCCCATCCCGAAGCTCTCCTAGATTTATGGGCAACAAAACCCATTATCCGCAAGCGGAGATGGCGCGAATGAGCCTGAAACTGAGCGATCATCCACCGCGAATCTTCTCCCGGCATTTCACTTCAGCTGCTGAGGCGGGGGCGGCTGTTCCTTGGTCTTCTCTTCAGGCAGTGGAGGCAGTTCCTTGCCTTCGAACTTGATCTCCGCTTCTGACGAGAACTTCTGGTAAAGCCGGAACTCCTTCACGTTTCTCGTGATCTCGTTGCGGCTGCGCATTTCCAGGTTCGCCACCAGCGGCAGAAAATATTGGTTGTCGCCGATCTTGATGAAATCGTAGTCCACCGTGTCCTGCGCCTGCTTGATAGGAAACGAAGCCGGAATATTCAGGGGTTCCCGCGTGATCCGCACAATCGTGTGCAGTTCGTTATCCACATAAACCGATCCGCGATAGCCGACCTTCACGCGCTGCACATCGCCTTTCTGGTGGGTCTCTTCGCCGCGGTACTCGATGGTGTAGTTGGAGTATTCCAGCGGAACCTTGTAAGTGAAGACGTGTGTCAAACGGCCGCGCAGCATGGTCCATCTTTTCCATACAAAGGCCGCATGATTATCGGGGTCGAAGATCTCGCGCATATGGGTACCGAAGTCGCCCGTCGAAAAGGCCCCGTATAGCGAGGCATATGCCACGTCGGAAATGGCGTGGCCGTTCCGCGAAACCAGCTTGTAATCTTCCTTCTGGTCGAAATAGCTGAGCCGGGCCGTGAGGACATCCACCAGCCTCCACGCGTTCATTCCGGTGGTATCAACGTAACGGAGGGTCTGCTCCAGGCAGATGAAATTGGGGAGGCGTTGCGTATAGCTGGTGGTGTAACTCCGCAGCTGGTCCAGCAGCTTGGCTTGCTCCTCGGGCGACGGCCGCTCTAAAGGACCAGCCTTGCTGGCGGGCGGCAGGGCCTCGGGATGAGCGACCTGCGAGATCGCAGGCCAAGCGCCACAGCACATCACGTAAACAGCGGCGAAGCGGCAAAGCGTTTTATTGCCCATTCTTGATCCAGCGAGCGGGGACCGGGAGAGCAGCCGAGGACCCCCACGTCGAGTCTATACCAGGCATGCCTCCAAACGCATGCCAGAAAGCCATTGGACCTATTTGGATTCTGAGCGGCGCTGGGCGTGCCCGCTCCGGTCGGCCGGGTTACGGCCCTGTTCTACGGCCTTCTCGATTTCAGAGTTCATTTCCCCGCCGATCAGAATCGCTCCGTTTGTGACATACAGCCACAACAACAGCATGGCGACGCCATTCAGATGGCCATAACTGCTCGCATAGTTGTTCACGTGATCGAAGTAGAAGCGAGCGGCCAGCGTAGCGCCTATCCACAAGATAAGAGCGCACAGTGCGCCGGGCGTACTCCAGCGCCACTCCGGATCGCGGAGATTCGGTGCAAATCGATACAGGAGCGAAAACGAGAGGATCAGCGCGGCGGTCAGGACGAGCCATTCCAAAACGCGCAGGGCAGTCGGGTTTAGATGCGGACCAGCCTCGAGATGCGAACCACAGAAAACCACGAACACCGCGACAGAACCGGTGATCGCAAAAGATAGCGTCAAACCGAGGATGAGGAGCGACAGTTTCCACAACGAGCGATGCTCCTCCACTTCGTAAGCCCTGTTGAGGCCGTAGATCATGGCCCAGGTGCCGTTCAGAGCAGCCCATAATCCTCCGGCGCAAGCGGAGATGAGCCTTATGCCGGACAAAGCGCGTTCGTTGAGTTCTTCGATCAAGCTCTGAAAGAGCTGCGAGACCTGGCCGGGGAGTACCTCAGCAGACAGATCGCGGAGTGCATTCTTCATGTGCTCGCCAAGGTAAGGGACTCGGGTGCTAACAGCGAGAAAAATCAAGAGAGATGGGAATATGGCCAGGAAGTGGTAGAAAGCCATTCGCCCACCCTGACCAAAAACGGCATCCTGCCAGGATTCACGCGCCGTTCGACGTAGCAAGTCTGGGAGCAGAGACCTCCAGTGTCCAGAGACTGTGCATGCGCTTCTAAATCCATTGTCAGGGGAGCGATGCGGCGCTGTGTCCAGAACATGGAGAAAAGGGAGGGCGGTTGACTTTGGCTCAGCCAGCCCGAGTCGGCTATCATCGCTCAGGACGCCTGAGTTTCAGCGGGCGGAGGCGGTTCTGGCAGATTCGTCGAAGGGAACCTGTAATTGGTGGAGAGCTTGTTGCTGGATGTTCGTTACGCGCTTCGCATGCTTCGGAAGTCTCCGGGGTTCACGGCCGTCGTCTTACTCACACTGATGCTGGGCATCGGGGCGAACGTCGTCGTGTTGGGAGTACTGAATGCCGTCCTGCTGCACCCGCTGGATGTGAGCGACCCGGAGAGCCTTTATCAGATTCGCCACAAGTTTTGGATGAGCGGAAGGCTGCTGACGACGTCGTATCCCGCGTTTGAGGACTTTCGGCTGCGAAACACGACTTTTACCGGGATGGTTGGGATTTATGGATACTCCCACGCGGCACTACGCTGGCGTAATGCGGTGATGAATGTCTCCGGCGATGAAGTTACCGGTAACTATTTCGATGTGCTGGGCGTGCAGCCGGAGGTAGGGCGGTTCTTCCACGCGGCGGACGAGCATGGCCCGGGGTCAGCTCCGTATGTGGTGTTGAGCGATAGTCTGTGGCGAAGCGCGTTTCAAGCGGATCGAGGAGTAGTGGGTACGACCGTGGAGCTAAACAAGCATCCATTCACCGTGGTGGGCGTAGCGCCGGCGCCGTTCCACGGCACGGAGCGGTTTGTGTGGCCAGACTACTGGATGCCCATGGTGAACGAGGAACAGGTGGAGGGCTCGGATTACCTACATCGGCACGCACATCCGTCACGGCTAGTGTGATTGGCCGGCTGAAACCGGGCGTGACGCCGCGGCAGGCAACGGAAGATCTGAATGCGATTGCGGCCGAGCTGGCGAAGGATTATCCGGAGACCGACGACGGACAGCCGCTGCGGTTGATCCATCCCGGACTCTACGGAGACGACGGCGATGTGATTCGCGGATTCCTTTACGGCGTGAGTGTACTGGCGCTGCTGGTGCTGGTGGCGGCATGCGCGAACCTGGCGAGTCTGTATGCGGCGCGGGCAGCGGATCGCAGCCGGGAACTGGCGCTCCGCGTGAAGTCTCTGGAGCGAGCCGGGGGCGGCTGGTGAGGGCTGCTGACCGAAGCGGTGATGGTTTCGCTGATGGGCGGAGCCGCGGGGCTGGCGGGCGCGGACCTGCTGCTCGGCATGCTCTGAACCGATGGCCGCCGGCAGCAGAAGCACACCTGGCCGCAAGCGTGGATGGGCGTGTGTACCTGGCGGGTCTGGTATTGACGCTGGTTAGCGCGCTGTTGTTTGGGATGGCTCCGGCGCGGCAGGCGTGGCAGAACAGTCCGCTGCAGACGATGAAGGGCGTACCGGTGGACATCATGCACCTGCGACGGTTTGCCCTGCGTGACGTGTTGTTGGGTGCACAAATTGCAATCTGCACGCTACTGGTAACCGCCTCGCTGGTAGCGGCCCTTGGTATGGAGCGCACGCTGCACGCTCCGCTGGGTATCCAGCCACAGGGCGCGATGCTGGTGGATGTGGACCTAGGTCAAGCAGGGCGGTCAGGCGACGTGGTGGTCGAGAAAGAGCTGATTACAGCGATGCGGAGCATCCCCGGTGTAACGGCCGCGGGTACGGTGAATCGCACGCCCATGACAGGCGGAATCCATGGGATTCCGATATTCCGGCCGGGGACGACCGAGTTCAAGCTGAACAATTCAGTGCTGGCGTCGTACGTATTTCAGATGTCGCCGGGATATCTGGAAGCCGCCGGCACCCGGCTTTTGGGCGGGCGGGATGTCTCGTGGCATGACACCGTCGAGACACCCCATGTGGCGGTCGTGAACGAAACCTTCGCGCGGAAGATGTGGGGCGAAACGGGGGCGATTGGACAGCATTTTGTTTTGTCGGGCAACCTGACGGAAGTGGTGGGGGTCGCGGAGGATGGTAAATACCACGACCTCGAAGAGTCGCCGCAGCCTGCTGTATATCTGTCGTTGTCGCAAAGCGAGCAGACCGAAACGGTTTTCGTGGTGCGGTCGTGGCGGGCGCCGGGCGAGATGGCGTCGGCGCTCCAACGCACACTGAGCGGCATCGAGCCGAATCTGCCCATCACGGTGCAGAACTGGCCCGATGCGCTGTCTTCTGTGCTGTTCCCGGCACGGGCGGCCACAACGGCACTTGGCGTCATGGGCTTGCTGGCTGCCATGCTGGCGGTCACGGGCATCTCCGGCATGGCGGCCTACAGCGTGAGCCGTCGGATGAAGGAGTTCGGCATTCGCGTGGCGTTGGGCGCGCGCCAGGCGCAAGTGATGAGCGCGGCTGTTGGTCGGCCCATGCTGTTGCTCGGCGTGGGATCACTGGTGGGTCTCCTGGCGGGAATTTTTGCGAGCCGCCTGTTGGGGCAGATTGTGTACCAGGCGAATCCGAGGGACCCCGTGGTGGTGGGCGGGGCGGTGCTGACGATGGCACTGCTGGGCATTGCAGCGTCGGCCATTCCAGCGCGGCGAGCACTTGCCGCCGATCCATCCAAACTCATGCGGGAAGAGTGAAGCAGGTGAATTGTTGCGAGTCGCTAGAGCCCAGACCGTCACACGGGCGATCGTGAAAGACTTCTTCGCTGCCCCCGACGCGGACATGGAAACGCAGGACGGCTTCTTAGTTTTCTTCACTCGTGCCCATCGGTTTGTCGACTTCCGTGGTTCTTGGCGGTATCGTCTCGAGGTTTCGTAACCACTCCTGCCCAGAATTGGTCTGATCGGCCCGCGCATAGCTGACTATTGACCGCCTCTACAGCCTTCCCTGGCTCATCGGCACCAAACCCGAAGATCCAAAATGGTCTCCCGACAGTCGACATCTCGCCTTCCTCTGGAAGATGATGGGACGAATTTTTACGACGTATGGCTGGCGGACCGAACGACGGAAAGCCCACCCGCGTCACCTCAATGCCTCGCCCATTCAATCCTCCGGATCAGGCACTGACATCGCAAAGCTGGAGCAGCAGGCCCGCGCGGAAACCGATCACGGCGTCTCGGACGTCATTGGGCCCCGACGGAAAGCATCTTCTCTTCAACTTTCATGGGCACCTTTATCTAGTGCTTCCCGGGCAAACTCCGCATCAGCTTATCGACTCTGACTCAACTCAAACCAGCGTAGCGTCGTCGCAGCGGCAACCGTATCGCGTATCTTTCTGGCGGCAATATTTGGGTCATGACTCTCGAAGGCAATAAGCCCGGGGCGAAAGATCTACGCACCGAGAAAAAACGAAGTCACCGTCGAGGAGTTTCACTGGTCCACTGATGGCAAACATCCGGCTTTTATCGAAGCCGATGCCAGCCGCGTCCCTTCCGCGGCATCCCCAACTATCTCGGCGACGAAACCACGGTAGTCCCGCGTCAAGCGGCCGTTCCCCGGTGAACCTTCCGAGTCCCGTCGCCTCGGCTTTATCTCCGCGGATGGCGGAAGTGTGCGGTGGGCCGACCTTGGCGGCGATCCGCTCGATCTCTTCTTCGGTATCGCCTGGTCGCCCGACAGCAAAACCGTCCTCGTCGACAAAAGCGATCTCTACATCAAAGACCGGCGCCTCTTTCTCGTCGATCCTGTCACCGGAACCAAACTGCTGCTGCGCGAAACTGACCCGAAGAATGTCACCGCCGAGTGGTGGTCGGACTGGGCGCCGGACGGCCACGAAATATATTTCACCTCCGATCGCGACAACGACTACCACCTCTACTATCAATCGCGTAGGCGCGCAGGCGGCGAGCCAAAGCCAATCACCTCGGGCAAATTCGCCGTGTTTTCAGTCTCTGTATCACCCGCCGCACACGCTGTCTTTATCGTCACCAATCAGGGAAATCGAAGAGCGCCATCTTTTCCGCGTGCCGCTCGCGGGAGGCACGCTGCAACGAATCACCGAAACCGCGGGCACCATTCGCCCGTACCGTCACCCGACGGACAATACTTCGCCGACGTCTTCTCCAACGACACTACGCCGCCCGATCTCTATCTGTCAACGCCTCCGAATCTCAGGCCGCAGGTCAGCTCCACGCAACAGATCACGCACTCGCCGCTGCCGGAGTTCGACGATTATCACTGGGTCGCCGCAAAATATGTTGACTTCCCCAACGTAAACGACGGCATCTGCTGCACGCACGCCTCACTCTACCGCCCGGCTTCGACCCGACAAAGAAATATCCAGCGATACTGGGCTCCGTCTACAGCAATACCGTCCATAACCAATGGGGAGGCCGCATCTTTCATCCCACATGGGGACTGGACCAGTACCTCGCCCAGCAAGGGTACGTCATTCTCAACGTCGACATCAGCGGCAGTTCAGGGTATGGCAAGACCTTCCGTCAACGCATCGGCATGGATTACGGCGGCGTCGATGTCGACGATCTATATAGTGGCGTCAATATCTCGTGGGCAAGGATTCGTCGATGAGCATCGCGTAGGAATCTGGGGCAGCAGCTACGGAGGCTTGCTCACGACCATGTCCCTCTTCACGCGGCCCGGAGTCTATCAGGCAGGAGTCGCGGGTGCACCTGCCACGAGCCTCTTTCACGCGCACCGGTGAAATGCGTACGATGATGGCTCCGCAGGGTCACATGCAGCAGTACGAAAAATCCTCTTCCTTCCTCAAATCGGGCGGCCTGCAGGATCACCTCATGATCCTCCACGGGATGAGAGATGACACCGTGCTTTTAAAGGATTCCATCACTCTTGAGCAACGGCTCATCCTGCAAGGCAAGGATATCGATCTAGTTGTTTACCCAACGCACCGCACGGCTGGGACACCGAGGGCCTTGCCCAGACGCGCTTTGCTTACCGTCGGTTCGTCGATATTTCCAAAAGTATCTAGGGGAAGGGCCGAATCGGTAGCGCGCAACACGTCTGGCTTTATCCAATCGTGGCCCAGTCGGCTATCATCGCTCTGAACAGCCTAAAACCTAACGATGGAGCCCCGATGAACAAAATATTGATCGCCCTTTTACTGGCAGCTTCGGCGCTGCCGCTGCTTGGTCAGGGCGTCTGCCGCAAGGCGGCGCCGACCAACCTTATGTCATGGAGTATTACTACAAAGTGCAGTGGGGCCACCAGCAGGAGTCTCTGCAGCTGTTCCTCAAGAACCACTATCCGCTGCTCAAGCAAAAGATGGTCAAGAGCGGCCGGATGTTATCCGTGAAGATCGAAACGCCCGCGAATCATCTGCCCGAGGATGCACGGTGGGATTACCGGGTCACGATCCGATTTAAGAACTCAACGCTCGCCACCACCGCGAACCCGTCCAAGGCGTCCGTCATTAAGGAACTCTGGCCCGACCAGGATACTTACAAACGCGAGGAACAGCGGCGATTCGAGATTCTCGCTCGCACACTGGGATGTTCCTGTCAGCGACATCACGCCGCGTGAGAAATAGGTTGAAGACGTTCTGCCTTGCCAAGATGCGTCGGAGTTGGCGAAGCCGCCCCGTCGAAAATCACTCTGCGGTTGGTCGGCATTCTCCGAATCCGGGGACAGGTTCGCTGTGTCCACGCTCCGCCGGTCTTTCGGGTGACGTTTCGCGAAACGGGGGCCCGGACCTTGGGACACAGGCGCTGTCCCCGGTAGGTCGTCCACGTCCCTCTGAACATATTTTCACTTCTGAGAGGTTACATAGTAGATAACGGCGTACTTCCCGGACGGTATTGCTCGGAAAATACGTGTTTGGAGGCCTTACTCCTGCGGCGGACGCGCTTTGTCGCGTTCGGGGACACCCCTGCAGCGCGCACGGCGAGCTACCGCTTCGCCGGCATTGAGACCTGGAAAGTGACCACTGACATCAGGCCGGGATCTCCCCGATCAGCATAGGAGGCGTTGCGAGTTGGAGGAACGCCACACCCGTTTTCATCGTTGCGCGTTGCACTCCGGCGCTCATGCTGAGATAGTGCCGTTCCCGCAACAAGTGCGAACGGTAGAGACACAAATCGAAATACGACGCCCGCAGCGACGGTCTGGAACAACATCGAACAGGTGAGGACGATCGCACCGGAAGAGCATCAGGGCCGACGTGGACCCACGCGATTGGATTCCCCCGACCAGTTGCCGCGACCCTTTCGTATAAAGGCGAGTAGTGGAGGCGTTCGAAAAGACACGCCTTCGTTTAGTGCGGCTTGGTGTTTATCGAAACCGTGACGGCCTGGAACCCGGACCATGCCCTGCTTTCTCGATATCAAAGCGGACGCGGAGCACATACCGCCAACCACATTGGACGTGAGACGTAACCATCGGGCGGGCGCTACTTTGATGTACTCAAAGGCGGAATATCGATTGGCGTCCGAGCCACGAGGAAATGGGACCGTTGTCTTGCATACTTTCGAGGGCCAAGAGCGGCTTTCGACGGATTTCAATGGCTACGCCGGCCTCTGGACCGACGCTGTCATGCGGCGCCTGCAGCGGAGCATCCTGGAAGTCGTGAAAGCCAGGTGCGAACGGCCTATACAGCCAACGTAATTTCACGTTGATAAACTGCGAGAAGTCCTCACCCGCTGGAAACGGATGCTTCCGATCGGCAGCAGCATGCGTAAAAGTATTCGCTCTCAACAAGAAATCCCTCCTCGTCATCGCGCTCCTGGCGGTCTTCGGGATTCTAATTGTCGCGCTCCTCCATCACCTGTCAAAGCTGGTTGACGAGCGTCTCAGCAGGGTGTTCTCGCGGACAGTTACAGTGTCTTCGCCGCGCCGAAAAGAGTCGTCGTTGGCGACGTCTACAGCCGGGACGCATTAGAATCCTACCTGCTTAAGATCGGGTATTCGAACTCCAGCGCGAATCCGATCGGGTATTTCCAGAGCAACGCCGATTCATTAGACATCCTCCCCGGCAAACAATCCGCTTTTCACGATGAACCCATTCGCGCCAGCTTCGCAGCCGGTAAAGTCAGCGAACTGCTGCGGCTGCAAAAGAACGCGAAGGTGAACGAGTGCTTCCTCGATCCGCAGTTGATCACCAGCCTGAACAACCAGGGACGGGAAAAAGGGCGCATTGTCGAATACACAGAGATTCCCAAGGTCCTGATTGATGCGTTGCTTTCCGCGGAAGATAAGAACTTCTTCACGCACTCGGGCTTCGACCCGCTCCGCATTGTCCGCGCGGCCTTCGTCAACATGCGCGCGGGACGCAAGGAACAGGGCGGTTCCACGCTCACCATGCAGTTGGCAAAGAATCTGTATCTGGGGCCGGAGAAAACGTGGCGGCGCAAAGCGACCGAGTTTCTCATCGCCGGCATACTGGAAGAAAAACTGACAAAGCAGGAAATCCTGCTTCACTACTGCAACCAGGTCTACCTCGGGAACCACGACACATTCAGCCTTCACGGGTTTGGCGAAGCAGCGCGGATCTACTTCGACAAGGATTTGAGCGAACTGAGTTTGCCTCAGGCTGCCATGTTGGCGGGGATTGTCCAACGGCCTAGTTACGACGACCCAATCCGACATCCCGACCGGGCGCTGACCCGGAGAAACACGGTGCTAGCCCTGATGCACCGAAACGGGTTCATTACAGAGGCGCAAGCCGCAGCCGCCGCGAGCACGCCGCTCGGGGTTGACGCGCGCTCCCTGGATTCCGCCGGCCAAGCGCCGTACTTTCTCGATCTGGCTTTTGAAGAAGCGAGATCGCACGTGGCAAGCAAGGCAGGCGGCCTCGGCTCGTACCGCATCTACACCACGCTCGACCAGGATTTGCAGAGCGCTGCCGCCGATGCAGTTCGCATAGGCATGGAGAAAGTCGACGCCATTGTGCACAAACGCCAAACCAGCCCGAAACCGCCGGCCGGTGGGAAGGATAGCGTTGCACCGGTGCCAACGCAGGGCGTAGGTCCGCAAGTGGCCCTCATTGCGATGGACCCTCACACGGGAGAAATCAAGGCCGCGATCGGCGGCCGGAGTTACGCCTCGAGCCAGTTGAATCGATTACGTGCGAAACGGCAACCGGGCTCCGTCTTCAAGCCATTCGTCTATACGGCCGCGATGGAGACACAGCTAGGAGGGCGCGGCGATCGCTTCACGGGCGCGTCCATGCTGATGGACGAGCCGACGACCTTTCAGTATGGGAAGGAAATCTACGAGCCGGCCAATTTCGGCGACCGGTATATGGGGCCGGTTACGCTACGGCGTGCGCTTGCTTCCTCATTGAACAATCCAGCCGTGCAGCTGGCCCAGGCTATTGGCTACCGCCGCGTGGTGGATGTTGCCAAGCGCGCGGGCATGAACGAAGATATTCGCGCCACTCCCGCCGTCGCGCTGGGGGCTTACGAAGTGACTCCGGTGGAGGTCGCGGGCGCTTATACGATCTTTGCCAATCAAGGCGTCTACGTGCCGCCTACATTTATCTCGACGGTTCAAGCCGAGAACGGCGCGGTCGCGTTCCGGTCGGTTCCCAAAACCCACGCCGCCATCGATCCCAAGGTTGCCTATTTGATGTTGGACATGCTCCAGGAGGTGTTACGCAGCGGCACCGGCGCCGCGGTATGGAGCTATGGAATCCATGGGCCCGCCGCCGGAAAGACAGGCACTTCGCGAGACGGCTGGTTCGCGGGTTTTACTTCAGACTTGATGTGCGTCGTTTGGGTGGGCTACGACGATAATCGTGACCTGGACATCGAGGGCGCGAAGTCGGCGCTGCCGATTTGGGCGGAGTTCATGAAACGAGCTACCCAGCACGGAAATTATGCGCGTGCTTTTCCTTCGCCGCCTTCGGGTATCACAACAGCGACTATCGATGATGAATCGGGCCAACTGGCTGGGCCGCTCTGCACCCGAACTCGCGCAGAAGTTTTCATCAATGGATCGGAGCCGACCACGATCTGCGCTCACGTAGACCTGCCGCAGGCGAATCCCATCGACGGCGTTACGCCTACCCGGGCGGCGGACGGCACCGGGACTTTTATTCCCCGCCGTGCGAATGGGAACGTGGGCCTAGCCGGCTGGTTTCGAGCCAAGGGTCCCGAAACCGGCTCTGTCCCGGCAGACGGGGCTGCGGAGAATGATTTCACAGCGGCCCACCCCGACTATCCCACCGGAACCTTATTGCGAGTGACCAACATCTCCACCGGCAAGAGTGTGGTTGTCGAGGTCAATGGCCGCATTTCTCGCGACTCCGGCTGGATCATCAGCGTCAGCCAGCGCGCAGCCGAAGCATTGGACTTCATGCGCTCCGGTTCTGCCGAAGTACGCGTCGAGCCGGTCGAGAAGCGCTAACAGCTGCGCCGTGTTTCGCCTTCGTCTCTCATATGTCTTGCTGATTGCGATTTAGAGAGCACGGTGTTAGATTCCCGACTAGATTTGGCAAGAAAGGCGGCTATCACCATGAAGAAGAAGTTGAGCATGGACGGTGTTAAGCCAATTTCCAAGGAAACGTGGGCTGTTTTGGATAAGGAGGCGCAGAATTACTGGCAGGAGGTTCCGCATAGCACTCCGCTCGTCTACATGCCCAAAGGATTCGCGCTGATTACGACAAAGGGCCACCCGCTTCAGGGACAGGCGGTCCCCCGCATGGCCCACTGTGGCTTCCAGACTGGCTCCTGCCCGCCACCGACACAACAATGACGATCATGGCTCCGGAGGCGGCCGTCCGCTTCACGGAGCCCATAGTTGCTAGCCTCTCTCAGCCGTTGGAAGTGTTCCGGGCGCTCTTCGTCGAGATGCCCGCGAGGATCTCTATCCTTCCGTCGGAGAACTGTCTCTATTTCTCTTTTTCAGACCCATCCCAAACGGAGTATCGGGGTTGCCTTTCCATTCGCTTGCGCCCTGAGGAAGCCGGCGGGCTGCGCTTCTTCTACAAGAGGGCGGATCACGGCGACGGCCAGGGCCATGCCGAGTTTCTCTCAGCCGATGAAGGGCTCTGTCTGATGCGTCTGGGCCAATTCTGGTATAGCCTCGAACTGGACGGCAAAAAGGTCGACTTTGACTTTCAACAGCTGCCCCTGGTCAAACCCTCCCGATCAATCCTCCGATCATCAGAACTCTACCTTGGCCCGGCGTTTGACGAGTCGGGCGTGCAATTCTCGCTGCTTTTTGACCAGGAGACAAGCTGCTTCCTGTGGATTCTCAATGATGATTTCCCGACCTACGATACTTTTGCATCCGCCAGCTGTAATCTCGAGCTTGGCCATAGAACCAAGTTTGCGTTCCTGAGGGACGATCGCAACCGCCGTCGCGTATTGGTGGGCGTGTCCAAAACGGAAGTTCAAGCCAACTCCTACTACGATGGCCCCTTCGATCAGCTACCCGACAATTACATCGCGACGGGGGAAGTCGAACTGCAGAAGTACATTGAGTTAAATAACCCGGACAGGCGAGGGCAGATTGATGAATTTGGGTTCTTCAATCTCGCGCCCGCCTATCGAGTGGCTATCATGCCCTACCATCTCTACGACCAGCCTTCGGATCTTGGCCCGCTGGCAGAGCGCTTCCGGTCGTCCTCAGAGGATGACTTTTACAGACAGTTCCTGTACGCAGTAAACATCTTCTGATCCTGACGCAATGATCGTAGGTCCGGGCGCGTCAACCGGTCAATGAGAGATCGCTCCCGCGGCTTCTTGAGGACGACTCAATTCTGCTCCAGGGCCGCCACCACGACATCCATCTCGCTCGCCAGATCAGTAAAGAACAGCCAGTTTCCTTCCTGCGTGACGCCGATGCTATCCGATACATGGAAGCTCGTGCTCAGGCCGAGCGGCTTGATGGTCCTGGTTCGAACATCAACCACGCTGAGCGAGTGGTCTGCGGTTCGATAGACGACGGCCGCGCAGTCGTTGAGCCAGTTCGGCGCCTCGCCACCGTCGCTAGTAACTTGAGTGATCTCCCCTGTACTCACGCTCTGAATTGCTATGCCCAGCGTGGTACCGTCCGGGCGGTGTAAGGAGCCGGCCAAGTCCCCGCAGCGCGACCAGTTCTTCGCAAGAAAGACATTGCCATCCCTCTTCGGGGGCGGCAGAGAAGTCACCGCATAGAAGCCGTTGGCTTGCCTCTTCGACAAGTCGAGAATACTGACGTGACCACCTTGTTCAGAGAATGCCAGCCGCTGGCTGTCCGGCGCCCAAACCGGATTCACAACGCCCTGAGCGCCCCGAGTTGAAGTGAGTTGGCGCGCGCCTTTCCCGTCCGCGTCTATCAGCCAGATCTCCCACCTCCCGCTCCGCTGCGATTGGAAAGCGATCTGCTTCCCGTCAGGAGACCACCTCGGTACCCGGTCATTCGACGAAGAAGTCAGCTGTTTTCTCAAGCCGGTGTGAGTGTCCGCGAGGAATATGTTTTCGACGTAACGATGGGAGTTAAATGCGACCTGCGATCCATCCGGCGAAGGGTTGAGCCCCGTAATCAACAAGGCGTGAGAAGTCGCCTGCGGGAGAAGTTGCGGGACGCCGGCACTCTGCCGCCCGTTCATCGGCATGCGGTACATGGTCGTTCGCGACAGATCCTGCACGTACGCAATCAGCTTGCTTCCAGTCGAGATACTGAGATGTCCAATGTAATCATCCTGAACGGTCACCGGTTCCGCGTTTGCCTGCACTTTGCCAGAGTCTTGGTTGATGCGCCGGCGCCAGAGGTTCATACTGCGATCGCGGTCGCTGCAAAAATACAGGTACTGGCCGTCGGGCGACCAGTCGGGGCTCCAGTCGACGGACTGCGAGTTGTCAGCGGGCTCAGGGGTGCCCCCATCGGCCGAGATCGTCTGCAAAGTCCGGCGGCCGCCCTCGACCGATACGAATGCGATCCGGTTATTATGCTGAGACCACTTTGGCTGCCTTGCATCTCCTTCGTAAATCTTCCTGCGAACGCCGGTAAGCGTCGAAGCCCAGAGCGCGCTGCGCCCGGTGGTCGTACTTTTCGGATCGAGCAACGCTTCGTCGACAAAGGCAATCTGTTTGGCATCGGGAGACCACGTAGGCTGGTGGCCAAATGGCGCGAGGCGAACGGTGTTGGATCCGTCCAGACCCCTGACGAAGACTCCTTCCCCGGGTTCGCCGCCTTTGGATGAAAAGGCGATCGCTCTCCCATCGGGTGAGAGGGCGGGCTCTGTTTCGTTCGCGTTATTGTCGGTCGTAAGCCGCCTGGCTTCGCGGCTGCCCACGTCCTGCTGATAGAGATTCCACTTTCCGGTCCGGTCGGAGGCAAATACGACAAAGCGGCCATCCGGTGAAATCGACGGCGTCGTTTCCTGGCCGGGCGTATCGGTGCTCCATACCTTGCTCACCTGGGGCGCCGCGGCCTGAGGTCTGCGCCCTATCTTGTTCAAGCCGATGGCAGCCGCAAGCAGAAGAACACCCATGGCTGCCAGGAAGAACCATTTGCGGGAATTCAGTTCTCCTTGGCGCGCCGCCACGAGCCCCGCTTGGAATGTGGTGAGTTCGCTCCTTACCTCGTCAATCGACTGGTACCTCAGCGCGATGTCTCGCCGCAGCATCTTCATCACGATCTGCTCGAGTTTGACCGGAATACTCGGGCGAACCTTCCTGATAGGGCTCGGCTCGCAAGCCAGGATGAGCATGAGTGTCGACTCGGGATCGGACCCCTCGAAAGGCCGGGAACCCGTCAGCATTTGATAGAAAACAATGCCGAGCGAAAAGATATCCGACCGGCAATCGACACCTTTCCCTTCGATCTGCTCAGGCGACATGTAAGGAACGGTGCCCTCAAGCGACGGCCGACTGACCGTCTCTGCCGACTGTGGGTCAACTCCCTCGCTGCGTGCCGTTACCGAACCCTCCAGCAGGGTTGTGGCGGAACGCGCCAAGCCGAAATCCAGGATCTTGATACGGCGCGGGTTCTTGCAGACATACAGATTCGACGGCTTGATGTCCCGGTGGACGGTTCCCTTTCGATGTGCCGCAGAAAAGCCATCGCAGACTTGAATAGCCAGCTCGAGAAAGTCTGTTACGGCCATCGGCCCGGCCCTTAGTTCATGGTCGAGCGGCTCCCCTTCCAGCAACTCAAGCACAAGAAATGAACGGCCCTCGAATTCGCCGAAGTCATAGACGGTGCAGATCGAGGGGTGTCCAACGCTGGCGATCGACCGCGCTTCGGACAGCAGTGCCGCCTCTTGCTTTTCGTTGCCGGCCGGTCTCGGCAAAAGGAATTTCACGGCGACACGGCGATTGAGGAGGGTATCTTCGGCCGAGTAGACCTCACCCATGCCACCATTTCCGATTAGTTTTCCAATCTGGTAATGCGAAACCTTAACACCTTCGAAAGAGCCGGTTTCCGCGCCGCTGAACCTCGTCGGCGGCATCCGCGCGGCTGCCTTACCGGCATTTTCGAGGATGCTTGCTTTGGAGACCGGGACTGTTACGTCCGGCTCGCTGGCCTCTGTCCTGGTTGGCCGTTCGGACGGCACGGCATCAGCGGCATGGCAACCCTCCTGGTCTCGAAACCATTTCTCGTCTGCCATAAATCAGCCAGTCCGAGCCCGGAAGGCAAGTCTTTAGGACATTACCCCAGCCGGGAGTTTCATCCAAGTTGGTATCCGACCAAAGTGATGAGTTCAGCACGCCCCAACCCATCGCCCCGCAGGTTTCTGTCCGGGCGCAAGCCCGGTAGAAAACGCTGAGAAGAGATCTTGATTCACCCTCTCAAGCTATATCACTTTTCGCGTGGTGCCGCCGAAGGGCGCAGCGCCACATTTTCTCCTCGCTACGCACTGACCGGGGACGGACCCAACAGCAGCGGGGACGGACCCTAGGGTAGCGGGCCGAACGCCTGTTTATGCTATGGAGGGCTGCCACAAGGATGCCCGTCCCGAGCGATCGACGCGATAATGAGCGGATGGAGATTGATCGGCGCAAAGTGGTTGCTGCTCTCGGCGGTGCACCGGCCGTCGAGGTTATGGACGCCGAAGCCAGAGCCGAGGCGTTAGAGAGCTATCTTTCGCAGGAGTTGGATTCGGCGCTCATGGCAAAGCTGGGGGCACCCAAGAAAGCCAAGACCGTCGAAGAGTTAGCCGCCGAGATCGACACTCGAAACTTCCGCCGCGGCGTGGGGACGCTGTTCGCCGTAGGCGCGGCCACTCCCTTTGGCAACCGCATGCCCGGCGAACCGCCAACCGTTTGTCAGCTGCCTCCTCTTCCCAAGAAGCCGAAGCTTTTAGATTTCTATCGTCTGCGTTTCGCGCCGGCAACGCATGTGTTGCAGAGTGCGGATAAGGCATTAACCGCTGGCCTGCCGGAGGACATTGTTCTGGCCTGCCTGCTGCACGATGTGGCGCAGGCTCTGATGAAGGCCGATCACGGGTGGTGGGGCGCCCAGTTGTTCGAACCGTACGTTTCCGACAAAGTGGCCTTTGCGATTCGTTATCACCAGGCCCTGCGCTTCTTCCCCGACCACTCGGTTGGTTATGAATATCCAGGTTTGTACAATCTGATCTTTGGCAAGGACTATGTACCGCCTCCCTACATCGAGGCGGCATACAAGTATTGCCGCAAGCACAAATGGTACATGGCGGCGCGCTTGGTTACGGTGAACGATCTCTACTCTTTCGATCCGAACCACGTGGTTGATCCAACGAAGTTCACCGACATCATCGGACGTCATTTCAAGCAGCCGAAAGAGGGCCTCGGCTTTGACAATAGCCCGGTCGCTCACATGTGGCGCACCATCGCCATGCCGGACGCCCCACTGTAGCGTTCGCGGCTGAGCTTGGCCGGCCCAGAATACCAGGGGTCGATCGTTCGGGCGACGTCGGCGTACAATAGACGCACGCCTAAAGCACCATGGCTCCTCGAGGCCGCTTAACGGCTCGGACTGGTGCTCTGTGTCCGGAGGTTTATGACCGTCAATCGGTGGCTCATTGCACTCGCGGGAGCGCTCATGCAGGTGGCTCTTGGCGCCGTGTATGCGTGGAGCGTCTTTCGCAATCCTCTCATCAAAGAGCATGGTTGGAGCATTCCCGAAGTCACATTAACATTCCAGATCACTATTCTCGTGCTCGGATTTGCCGCCTTTGGGGGCGGCCTGTGGATGAAGAAGGTTGGCCCGCGCCCGGTTGCCATGACTGCGGCGATTCTCTACGGTGCAGGGACCGCCGCGGCGGGACTGGCCCAGACGCTGCCCATGCTCTACCTCACTTACGGCTTGATCGCGGGTGTGGGACTCGGGCTCGGATATATCGTTCCTATCGCGACGCTGATCAAGTGGTTTCCCGACAAACGCGGGATCATGACGGGCATCGCCGTCGCGGGCTTCGGCGCCGGCGCGCTGATTACCGCACCGCTGGCGACTCGTTTGATCGCCTCGGTCGGCGTAGGGCACACGTTCGAAGTGTTGGGCTTGGCCTACCTGATCATCGTCCTGGCCTGTGCGCCGGTGATGCGAAACCCGCCGGAAGGTTACGCGCCTCCCGGATATCAGGCGCCGGCGGCCAGCAAATCCTCATCGGGCTCAAACTTCACCCTCGCCCAAGCGCTGCGAACCTGGCAATGGTACGCGCTGTGGCTGACGCTGTTCCTCAACGTGAACGCGGGCATCGCGATTATTTCCCAAGCTTCGCCGATGGCCCAGGAGATATCGCACGTGAGTGCCGCCACGGCGGCCGGCATGGTGAGCCTGATCTCGATCGCCAACGGCGCCGGCCGTTTTCTTTGGGCCTGGCTGTCGGATGCCGTCGGACGCCGCAACGTGTTTATCAGCATGTTCCTTGTACAAGCTGTATTGTTCTTTCTGCTGTCGCGGGTGGAATCGTTCAGCATGCTTTCCGCGATCTGCTTTATCGTTTTGTTGTGCTACGGCGGCGGATTCGGCACGATGCCCGCGTTTGCGGCGGATTATTTTGGCGCCAAGGATGTCGGGTCCATTTACGGCATGATGCTGACGGCGTGGGGCGTGGCGGGCATGTTCGGGCCAACCATCATTGCCCAGGTTCGCCAGGCGACGGGCCGTTATCAGGGGGCGATGACTATTCTGGCGGTGGTCATGTTAGTAAGTACGGTTGTGCCCCTCATCGTACGGCCACCCAAAGCCGTGGCGGCGTAGGTGTCCTGAAGTCAGCCCGCCTCAAGAAAGGATTGTCTTCAGTCCCGGAATTCGCCGCACCACGAGCGCGCTCAGCGTCAGCGTTGCACTGAAAGCGAGGAGGGTGAGTACGACAAACTTGACCAACAGCGGGGCGCCGAACGGCTGGAGGACGAGGGACAGCGCGATGAGGACGGGTGGATGCAGCACGTACACGGCGAAGGCGTTGTCGGTGAGGACCTTTGCCACGGTTCCGTTCGTATTGAACTTCTCCCGGTAGAGCACCGACAAGCCGAGGCAGACGCCGACGCAAATGAGTGACTCCCAAATGCTGAACCCCGCGCTTTGCCAGTGCAGGCCTCCGTTATAGGGTTCGAGCTTGCCGGCTAACGCGCCGCCGAGCGGCAGGATGGTCATCCAAACGACCAGGCCTCCAGCGAGGCCGAGCCAAAGCCAGCGCATGCCGAAGGAGTAGGAAGGCCGAGTGAGAAATGCAGTGCGATAGGCCAGAATGCCGGCGCAGAATAAGACAACGTACTGCGCAAAGAAGCACAGCTGCATGTTGTACACCGCCTTTCCCATGGGCTCGGGAATGCGAACCAGGAAAGTGGCGAGCGCGAGTAGTGCGATGAAGGCCGCGATGCCGCGATTGCCGGGTAAGGCCGTTGCCATTGTGAAGCGGGACGGAGCGGGTGCGAACTGGCGGAACACGGCATAGACGAAGCAAAAGAACAGAAGCGCCGCGCAGAACCACAGCGGCCCGGTGCCGTACAAAAACTGGCCATTGAGGACGTGCTTGACGATCTCACCGACGAACGTCATGGGCTGGGTGCTGGTCCAGGTTCGCGAGACGTAGTACTCGGTGAACGGACCGATCACGAACATATAGAGCAGGGTCGGAATCCCGAGCCGGACGAAGCGGTCGCGCAGGAACTTGGCAGGGCCCTTCTTGTCGTATGCGCCGGGCACGAAGTATCCGGCGAGGAAGAACAGGAAGCCCATGAAGAAGGCCTGGAGAAAGGCCTGGTACGTGGCAAAGACGAGCGACGCGGGCAGGCCCGGCCGGGAACCTTCCATGTAATACCAGCGACCGATGTGGCTATAAGTGACGGCAGCATGCATGCTGACCACCAGGATGATCATGGTCCAGCGCAGGTTGTCGATGAAGTGCAGACGCGGCCGCGATAGCAGGACAGCTGCGGACGGGACTGATTCGAGTGAAGAGGTTTGGGCGAGTGGTTCCATGTGTTCCCGCGGTCCGCTCCTTCTTGGCGTACGCAGTTTGCTGCCCGCCTGTTCCTTAAGATATCCGGATCGGGAGGCTATCTGCCAGGGGCAAGAACCTGTAACAAGATAGATAGGATGACCCTATGAACATTGCTTACATTGGACTGGGAAGGATGGGCTCGGGCATCGCCGCGAACCTGTTGCGGGCGGGGTTTGCGGTGACGGTCTACAACCGAACCCGACAGAAGGCCGATCCTTTGGCGGCAGCCGGCGCACAGGTGGCGGATTCAGCCGCTGAAGCCAGCGCGAAGGCCGATGTCGTTATGAGCATGCTGGCCGACGACCAGGCCACGGAACAGGTGACCTTTGGCGACAAGGGAATCGCGGCGGGGCTGAAACCGGGAGCGGTGCACGTTTCGAATAGCACCATCAGCACGGCGCTGGCGCGGCGATTGGCCATCGAACACGGCAAGCGCGGGCAGGCCTACGTGAGTGCGCCGGTCTTTGGCCGGCCGGATGCCGCGGAAGCCAAGCGGCTGATCGTGGCCGTGGCTGGATCGGCTGAACTTGTGGCGCAGTGCAACCCGTTGTTTGATGGGATCGGCCGGCGGACATTTGTGGTAGGCGCGGAACCGTGGCAGGCGAATGCGCTGAAGCTGTGTGGCAACTTCATGATCGCGAGCATGATGGAGGCCTTCGGTGAAGCCTTCGCCACCGTGCGGAAGGCGGGGGTGGATCACCACCTGTTTCTCGCCGTGATGAACGAGCTGTTCGGTTCACCGGTCTACAAGGGGTACGGCACGGCGATGGCGAATGGAATCTTCGAGCCGGCGGGATTTGCCATGGAGCTCGGACTGAAGGATATGCGGCTCGTGCTGCAGGTAGCGCAAGAGGTAGCCGCGCCGATGCCGCTGGCCAGCCTGCTGCACGATCACTTCCTGGAGGGCGTGGCGCAGGGCAACGGCGATATCGATTGGTGCGGGATCGCGAAGGTGTTGGCGAATAAGGCGGGGCTGTGAAGGGCGGCTAGGTTTTCCGGGCCAGGAGGGTGTGGGAGCAGTCGTTGTCGTAGTGAATGCCCCAGGCGAGGTCTTCGCTAACGATCTCGACTTGGCCAAAGCCTGCGGCGGCGAGGTGGCGGAGTAAGTCCGCTTTCGAGAACAAGCGCATCTCGAGGGTGTGGCCGGGGCCGCCGTGGAAGTTCAGCCGGTCGAAGGCTTCCAGCGTTCCGTCACGGCGGCGGTTGAGAAGACAGAAGCCGCCGAGGGCCTCAACGATCTCGAACTGATAGAGGCCGGGGAAGTGCTCCAGGGTGGATTCGTGGAGCGTGTAGGGGACGGAGAGCACCAGGCAGGCGCCGGGTTTCAGAAGCTTCGCTGCGGCGTGGAAGGCGCGATCCGCCGGCGGCGGGATGTGTTCGAAGACGTCGATCGAGATCAGGAAGTCTTGTTTGCCGGCGAGCTCGTCTGGAGGATTGGTGATGTCAAGGAGCGGCCGCTGGTGAAGGAACGTGTTGCGGTAGGCGAGCTGCTTCTTCAGACGGTTGGCGTAGCCCTCCCAGTCGCTGAGGCCGATGCCCGTGAAGCGGCTGGGCTTTGGAAAGTCCGGAATGGCCAGAGGCTTCCCGAACAGGCCGAGTGAAAGGGCATAAACGGCGCCGCGCATGCGCACGGTTGCTTTGCATTTCGAGCAAGCGCCCGTCTCGCGGGTGAACAGTGACGGGTCGCCATGGTTCTCCCGGCCGCAGACATTGCAGCGGAAGCCGTTTGGGTGAGCGTTGCTAGCCAAGTCCCAGCTTAAGACTTGGGTTGGACGGGACAGGCTTTGTCCACTCGGCGATGGACAGAAACACCACTCAAGTCCCACTTGCGGCGGACGTTTCAGGTTGGACGTAGTACTCGAACCACATTTCGGCGGCCAGAAACGTCATGACCTGTCGCGAGCGACAGTAGGCCGGTTCCCTGTTTCCTGATTCACTCTAGAGGTCACATACATTGAATCCTGCGACGAGCCGACCTTTGCGACCCGTTCATCGCAGCGCCCCTTGGGGACGTCTTAGTCGCTTTTCGAGGAGGATTATGACGTTCAGAGCGGATTATCGATGGCCAGTACCTGGGGCCCTGGTGCTGGCGGCGATGTTCTTCCTGGCTCTGCCGGCCCCGGCCCAACAAATCAACGGCACGCCGGGTTCTCCCAGCGCCACCGTGACGATCGACGGGAAGCAAATCCCGCCGCCGCCGATGAAGTTCGGCGGAGTGATCAAGGAAACCGCCAAGGATTCTACACCCTACTGGCCGCCGCGCGTGGTGCCCCCGAAAGGTGCGCCCAACGTGCTCCTCATCATGACCGACGACCAGGGTTACGGCGTGCCCGGTACCTTTGGCGGCGTCATCCCGACGCCGAACCTGGACCGCATCGCCAAGTCGGGGCTGCGCTATACGCAGTTCCACTCGACATCGCTCTGTTCGCCGACGCGAGCGGCTCTGATCACGGGCCGCAACCACCACTCGGTCGGATTCGGCGTGATCGGCGAATTGTCAACGGGCTATCCCGGCTACGACTCGGTGATCGGTCCGGAGAACGCCACGATTGGCGAGATACTCAAGGAGAATGGCTATGCTACGTCGTGGTTCGGCAAGAACCACAACACGCCAGGCTTTACGTACAGCAGCGCGGCCGGGCCGTTCGATCAGTGGCCTATCGGCATGGGCTTCCAATATTTCTATGGATTCCTAGGCGGCGAGACCGATCAGTGGCAGCCTTACCTCTTTCGTAATACCACCCAAGTCTTCCCATGGGTTGGGAAGAAGGGCTATAACCTTACCACCGACATGGCGGACGAAGCCATCCGGTACATGCGGGATCTGAATGCGGCTGCTCCCGACAAGCCGTTCTTCGTCTACTACGTGCCCGGCGGCTCGCATTCGCCCCACCAGCCGACGCAGGAATGGATCGACAAATTCAAAGGCAAGTTCGATATGGGCTGGAATGCGATGCGCGATCAGATCTTCGAACACCAGAAGCAGCTCGGCGTCATCCCTGCCAACACGAAGCTTACTCCCTGGCCGGATAGCCTTCCGAAGTGGGACTCCCTTGGACCGGTGGAAAAGAAGATGTACGCGCGAGAGGCGGAAGTATATGCCGCCTACACCGCCTACACCGACTATGAGATTGGCCGCGTGATCCAGAACGTCGAGGACATGGGCAAACTCGACAACACGTTGATTATCTACATCGACGGCGACAACGGCACCAGCCCGGAAGGCAGCCTGTACGGCACCTATAATCAGTACACCGCCTACAACGGCATTCTTAACCCGCCTGCCGTGAATGCCGTCAAGGCGTTCAATTTGTTGCACTATAACGACTGGGGCTCCGACAAGACCTATCCGCATATGTCGGTGGGCTGGACCTGGGCGTTCGATACACCCTTCAAATGGACCAAGCAGGTGGCATCGCACTTCGGGGGGACCCGGCAGGGCCTGGCCATTTCCTGGCCCGGCCACATCAAGGACGTGGGCGGCATCCGCACACAGTTCCACCACATCATCGACATTGTGCCGACGATCCTGGAAGCCGCCGGTGTCCAGGCGCCCGACATGGTCAACGGCATTAAGCAGAAGCCGATTGAAGGCGTGAGCATGCTCTACACGTTTGACCAAGCGAACGCGAACGCACCGTCCAAGCGCGATACACAGTACTTCGAGATGGTCGGCAACCGCGCCATCTACCACGATGGTTGGATTGCGTCGACGACCCCGCCCGCGCCGCCATGGGAGTTGGGCACCGGCACGATGCCTCCCCTCCCCGACTACCATTGGGAGCTCTACAACATCACTGAGGACTATTCGCAGTACAACGACTTGGCCGCCAGCAATCCCGACAAATTGAAAGAGCTGCAGGCGCTGTTCTCGACGGAAGCGGCGAAATACCAGGTTTTCCCGTTGGATAACACCGGCTTCGTGCGTTTACTCACGCAAAGGCCGAGCGCAGTTAGCGGGCGAACCGACTTCACGTACGTGGGTGAGAATCCCGGCATTCCCACCGGAAATGCCCCCAGCATTTTGGATCGGGACTACACTATCACCGTTAACGTGACAGTTCCTTCAGGCGGAGCGGAGGGAATTATTGCGACCATAGGCGGCCGCTTCGGCGGCTATGCGCTCCTCCTGAGCCACAGCTTCAACTGGTGGTTCAAAGGCCGGTTGTTCAAATGGCTCGGTTTAGGCGCGCTGGCGCTCGGATTGTTGCTGGTCGCCTTCGGAAGAAGATCGCGATGGAGGTCGGGGCTGGGGTATTCTTTGGTCATACTCGCCGGGCTGTGGGTAGCCGCTATCTTCGCAACCGGCCTATTTGGAATCGGCAAGAGCAGGCCGGTATTCATCTACAACATGCTGGATCTGGAGCGCTTCCGGTGGGAAGGGCTCAGCGGGCTCAGTGAGGGCAAGCACACTATCGTCTTTGACTTCAAATACGACGGACCTGGACCCGGCAAGGGCGGCACTGGCGTGCTCTCAGTGGACGGCAAGGAAGTAGCGAAGAAGACGATTGAGCACACGGTTCCCCTGATGTTTCCCGCTGACGAAACTTTCGATGTCGGCGTTGATACCCGCACAGGGGTGGACGATCTCGCTTATGAGCTCCCATTCCGCTTCACTGGGACCATTGACAAGCTGAACTACAAGCTCGGGCCGGAGCAAATGACGGCGGAGGATAAACGCAAGGCTGCGGTGATGCTGGCAGCCGCCAAAGACTGATTTTGATGAAGAGGAGAGAGATGTTTATGCTCTCCCAAGTCACTCGGGGCTCGGCGTGAAGACGTCGAGTCCCAATCTTTTGGGAAGCACCGGATTCCAGCTAAGGCTGAAGCTTGTATCACGAAGGAACAGATGAGAACAAGAACGCTGGTGCTGGCAAATGCCGCGCTGGAAGTTGCAACGGGAGTTGCCTTGATCGCCGCACCCGGCTTGGGCGTGCAACTGCTGTTAGGCGCCGATCTTTCCAGCCCCGGCATCACAGTCGCACGGTTCACGGGCCTGGCGCTGCTGTCGATGGGGATGGCGTGTTGGCCGAACAAGGATGACGCCACTTCACAGGTAACATGGGCTTTATTCACCTACAACCTGCTGGTCGCTCTTTACCTGTTTTACGTTCGATTCGGCGAGGGCTTCCACGGCTATCTGTTATGGCCGGCATGTGTTTTGCACTCCTCGCTGGCGCTGTTGCAGGCTCGGCCCGCGTTTGAGCGAGTCCGGTTGGCATTTTAAGGGATTACAAGCTTTGAAACGAGAACGACACAGGAGATCAAACGATGAGCCAGAATCACTTCACACTTAGTTTTCCACTGAAGTCGCCCGCCGATGCGCAGGCCATTGCGGACGAACTTCCGCCCCTGATGCCGGCCCTATTCCGGGCGCAAGATGGCATCGGCACGATTCACTACTCGCGCTTCGCGATTCTGAGCGAGAAGACACTGCTATTCCTGGGCGACTTCGACGGCGAATTCAGCCAACTGATGACGGATCTGGCCGTGCATGCCGGGCGGATCTTTGAAGCCATTTTCAAGCACGTTGCCGATCCGCCACCGATTCCGATCGCGTCGAACCCGTCGGCCTTTGTTGAATGGGCCGCGGAGCATCTGCTGCATGCGCTGAATCTCTACACCGCCTACCCGGACGTGACTGTCAAGGAGATTAAGGCCATAGCGGCGGCCGCGGACGTGGTTGGCGCCGGCGAGCTAAACCCTTTCCTGGTGGTCCTGCCTACCAAATCCCGGCTCGCCTTCTATGAAACAGAGTTGCTACTGAAGGCGCGGGGACGCGGGATCACGAAAGACCTGGACACGGTAGGCACACCGCACTTTGCCCAGTTCATTCCGCTCGAGGACAACCAGATCGGTTTCTTCACGGTCTACGATGGCGACTTCGAAAAGTACATCGCCGATTTCACCAAGAACATCGGCGAGGTCTTCGACCTGTTATTCAAATTCACCAAGGGAGCGCCACCGTCGCCGTGCCGAAAGCACCTGCAGGAGTTCATTGGCTTTGCGGCGGGCGCGAACCGGACTCCCATCGGGTTTTATCAGGCATACCCGGGGTTGTCGGTGCAGGACATCAAGGCGCTCATCGCTGACAGCAAGTCGTAGAACGGCCTCGGATCAATCGTTAGAACAAGCGGGAGACATGCAATGAGCCAGGACAACAAAGAACACGGAAAGGAAACCGGCGGCCTGCTGGGTCATCTTTTCGGGCGCGGCGGGCCTGCGGCCGAAGTGGCTGAGAAACCGGAGTCTGACGCTCACGCGAAATCCACCCCGAAGACCGCTCTCGACCTGGCTGATATTCAGGGCTTTGTCGTGCGCGGCTATCGGATGCCGATGGTACGGCATTTCCTGCTCACGGTGGGCGAGCCCGCCGCCGCGCGCAAGCTGCTCGGACGGTTGGTAAGCGGCGACGAATCAGACGCGCCGCAGATCACCACGGCGGAAGACTGGCATATCGGGTTCGCGCCGGGGCCAGGAGACAATCCTGGCGAAGCGCCGCGATGCAAGCCCGACTACTGCTTGAATGTCGGCATCACCTGGCCGGGGATGGTCGCCTTGGAGATTAAAGACCGGGTCTCGAATTTATCATTCAAGTCTTTTGGCGCGTTTACAGAAGGCGCGGCCGCACGGGCAAAACGTGTCGGCGATACCGGACGCAGCGGGCCGGAGAACTGGGTAGCCGGCTTCGGCAAAGGGAACGACCACATGCTGGTGACACTGCATGCCATCAGCCCGGACGCGATGACGAATTACACGGACCGGCTCGCCGCGCTGTTTGCGGAGGGCGACGCGTTTCGGGAGATCTGGCGCACGGACGGCATGGCCTTGATGGAGATGGTGGATGGCAAGCCCACTTTCACGTCCAAGGTTCCTTTCGGCTACACGGATGGCATCAGCATGACCACCATTCGCGGCGGCCCGGAACACTATCCACCCGACCACCAACAGCCTTGCGAGCCTTGGTTGTTCGTTCTTCAGGATCATGCCGAGAACTACTACGTGCCGGAGCCTCGCGAACTCGGTCTGAACGGAAGCTTTGCGGTGTTCAAGAAGCTTGAGACGGACGTGGTGGGATTCGAGAGCTTCCTGCAATCGAATAAGGACAAGATCGATCCCGAATTGCTGGCGGCCAAAATGTGCGGGCGCTGGCGGAACGGCGTTCCCCTGGAGCTTTCTCCGGATACCGACAGCCCGCCGGGTGGTATTGCGCTGGATCAGCTGAACAACTTCGAGTATGTGAATGCGGACGGATCCGGTGATCCGAAAGGGCTGCGCTGTCCGGTGGGCGCGCACATGCGCCGCATCAACCCCCGGGGCCAACCGGTTGCCGGTCAGGGCCATCCCGGCGGCAGCAACAACACGCACCGGCTGATCCGCCGTGGCCTCCCTTACGGTCCGAAGTATGATCCGGCGCAACCGTACGACGGTATCGAGCGCGGTCTACTGGGCTACTTCATCAACTCGAGCATTGAGAACCAATACGAGTTCGTGCTGAGCGAATGGGTCAACGACGCGGCCTTCGCCGGCTCGGTGAGGCTGAACCCGAAAGCGAAAGATCCCATGATTGGCACACAGAATCCTGAGGAGAGCATTTTTGTGATTCCGCAGGCGAATGGCGCGCCTCCCATCAAGGTCACCGGGCTTTCAAGCTTCGTAACCACCAAGGCGGCAGCTTATTGCTTCCTGCCAAGCATCACAGCGCTCCGATTTATCGCCGGCCTAGGACGGAGCGTGTGATGCTTTTCATTGGCCGCCAGAACCTGGGGGACTCTCTATGCCTCCTATAACCAGATCGTTCGGAGTCACTTTCAGTGCCGCCGACCGGAATCCGGGTGCCGAACAGGCCATCCGCGAAGAGATCGTCGAAAAAGTTCTGATGATGCAGGCCAAAGCGGCTGCCAAACAGAGCCGGCCGCTCGGCCGCGGAACTCACGCGAAGGGCATCACTGTGCGCGGCCAGTTTGAAGTGTTGGATGTTAGGGCCGGACGCGATAGCGCGCTAGCGGCGCGTCTTGCCAAGGGACTGTTCGCGAAGCCTGGCGTATATCCCGCAACCGTTCGGTTTGCCAATTCAGACTCGGGTGTACAAAGCGACTTCAAGCCGGACGTCCGATCGCTGTCTTTCTCGGTGGATCTTACTTCGGATGGCAAGTCTCCTGAAGCGGCGGGCGGACGGCAAGACTTCTCGCTACAAAGTGCGCGGACTTTGCCTCTGAACGACGCGCCTGCGTTCCTCGCTATCACCAAGCTGCTGACGGCAGAAAACCCGGTGAGGGAAATGAGAGTGCTCGCGTGGCGGGACAAGCTGCGGATCTTCCGGGCGCTGGCGTTGTTGTCGGTGCAGGCGAAGAAGCCAGGCAACCCGTACCAGCGACTGCGCTATTGGAGCAACGTGCCCTTCCGTCACGGTCCGGTGGACGTGGTGAAGCATTCGGCGACTCCTGCGCCGGACAATCCGGCGAGTCCGCTGAACCGAAGCAACCCCAATGCCCTACGAGACGAACTGGCTCGCCATGTGAAGGAGGACTCCAGGATGAGCAGCTTTGATTTCGGGCTCCAGTTGCTCGATACGGAAAAGATGACCTATTGGGGCAAGCCTCGGGACGCGGACTTCTGGATTGAAAATGCGAGTGTCGCATGGGGCGAAGCGCAGGCGCCTTTCCACACGGTGGCGCGGCTTACGCTACTACCGACGTCGCAACTGGAGCCGGCTGCCGCTGAAACGACCTACTTCGACGTTACCGGCCACTCGACCGCAGACAGCACGCCGCTGGGAAGTATTAATCGCGCCCGCTGGGCCGGGGAGGCGGCCAGCCGGAAGGCCCGCCTTGGGCATTGATTCTTTGGACGACGTTTTACAATCAAGGGTGCAAGGGGGCCCAGTCTTAACGCGGGTTTGGCGCTTCGGGTCTTTCACAGCCGGGGTGTTCACGACGCGCTCATTGATCGTCCTGTTGTTGCTCGCCTTCGCGTCCATTGGGCTTGTCGGTCGGCCCGCCGGACCCTCTGCCGGCACTGCCGCTGAAAGAAACGTCTTGATTCTGGAGAGTTTCACCGTAGGCGACCGGGCCGAGGCAGTGGATCATCTGGAATTGTCCCTGCGATCCCACGTGCCGGCGCCGGTGAATTTCCACCTCGAATACCTTGAATCTTTGCGATTCAGAAACCCAGCCTTCGAGGACGGCGCGGTTGACACACTTCGCCGCGACTATGGCGGGCGAAAGGTCGATCTGGTAGTTGCCGACTTCTACCCCGCGCTTGTTTTTGCCATCAAGCATCGCAGCGAGATATTTCCGACGGTCCCGATTGTCTTCGTGGGCGTTTCTACCGTGAGACTGGATGGACAGAATCTGGGGCCGGGCGTAACCGGAATCAGTACCATCAACTACACTCGCGGTACGCTGAGTCTGGCCCTTCGCCTGCACCCCGGCACCAGGAACGTCGCGGTCGTTTCCGGAGATTCAGATTTCGAGCGGTACTGGGTGGGAAAGACGGACGAAGAGATTCGCCTCCACGCGGACACGCTACAAGAGATCAATCTGGTTGGAATTCCCGCCAGCCAGTTGCTCCAGCGGATTGCCACCCTCCCTCCGCAAACGATTGTTCTCTTTGAAATGCTGCCGTCGGCTGCGTCAGAGCCGGCGATGGCGACTTATGATCTGCTGGAGGAAATTGCGCGCCACGCGCCGACGTACTGTCCTGCCAACTACTGTCTGGGCCATGGAGTAGTCGGTGGATCGTACGTTGACGCGGCCGAAGTAGGCGTGAAGGCGGGCGAGATCGGCGCACGGCTGATGGCCGGCGAGAAACCGGAGAGCATTCCCGTAGTAACGGAGACATCCGAGACTCCTTTTGTAGACTGGCGCCAGCTCGAGCGATGGCATATCTCCGAGGCCGCGCTGCCGTCCGGAACGGTTGTACGGTACCGGCCGCCTTCGGTATGGGGCCTTTACCGGGGATACATCCTTGCTGCTGCGGCCGTGGTGTTTCTTCAAGCGCTGTTGATCGTGGGATTGCTGTGGCAGCGGTTGAGGAAACGGAAGGCCGAAGCCGCTCTTCGCGAGAACGAGGAACGCCTGCGGGTGATGGCCGACGCTGCGCCATCGCTCATCTGGACGTCCGATGCCGACGGGACCGTGATCTATCAGAATGAGGAGCGGCTCGACTTCAGCACCTTATCGGCGGGGATGGCGCTGGGTGAGAAATGGAAGCGATATATTCATCCAGACGATTTGGCGGGTGTCCTCGAAGCCAACGCTCGCGCCTACGAGAGTCGTTCCGGCTTTTCCAAGGAATACAGGCTCCGGCGCCGGGACGGGGTCTACCGCTGGATGTTTGATATGGCGGTACCACGGGTCAGCCCTGAAGGGACTTTCCTCGGTTTCATCGGCTCGGCCATCGACGTCACGGACCAGAAGTTGGCCCAGGACGCGCTCGAACAACTAAGCGGCAAACTGATCGAAGCACAGGAGAAGGAACGATCGCGCATTGCCAAAGAACTGAATGACGACATTGGCCAACGCCTTGCGCTGCTGGGCGTGGAACTGGAACGGGCGAACTCCGCTTCCGATATCTCGAATTCCCGACGAGATGCGCGGTTCATGGATATACGCCAACACTGCGCGGCGATTGCCAGCGATGTCCAGGCTTTATCGCACGAGTTGCATTCGTCGAAGCTGGATTACCTGGGCCTGGTCGCCGCCACGAGAAGCTTCTGCGCGGAGTTCTCTAAACTAAAGAATGTGGATGTCGAGTTCACCGACGAGGACGTGCCGTACCCTTTGCCGAAAGATGTTTCTCTGTGCCTCTTTCGAGTTACGCAGGAAGCGCTGCACAACGCACTGAAGCACAGTGAGGCGAGACATTTCACGGTGAGCTTGCGCGGCACGCCGGAGCAGGTCCGGCTTGAAGTGAAAGACCAGGGCGTGGGTTTCGATGCCGAGGCCGCGTCGCAGCGGAGTGGCCTCGGGCTGCTGAGCATGCAGGAACGCGTTCACCTGGTGAAGGGGACCTTCTCCATCGAATCGAAGCCTCAGCAGGGGACCTCGGTTGTCGCCAGCGTGCCGCTCGGCGGGAACATTGGTGCGGCGCAAGCAGCCTCAAACGGCGAGGTGGCTTCGTGAACCGAGTACGCATACTTCTAGCAGACGATCACGCGATGATCTGCGCCGGCTTCCAGAAGATTCTGGAGCCGGTGTACGAGGTCGTGGGTACTGTGGGAGATGGACGAGCCTTGCTGAAAGCGGCGGCAGAACTCAAGCCCGACGTGATTCTCCTAGACATCAGTATGCCGCTATTAAATGGCTTGGATGCAGCCCGTGAACTTAAGAAGACGATGCCCCACGTGAAACTCGTCTTTCTCACCATGAACACCGATTCGGACATTGCGAGTGAAGCCCTTCGTCTGGGGGCCTCTGCCTATCTCTTGAAGAACTCCCTGGCCTCCGAGTTATTGCAAGCGGTTGATCACGCGATCAAAGGAAAGCAGTACGTCACCCCGCAGATCAGTCACGCCATGGAGGAGACATTTGTCCGTGATCCCAAGGCAGCAGGCCGGCTTCGACGTCTCACTAGCCGGCAGCGGGAAGTGCTTCAGATGCTCGCCGAAGGACGGCCTATGACCGAAATCGCCGGCATACTCGCCATTTCCCACCGCACCGTTCGCTTCCACAAAGCCAGAATTATGGAAGAACTGGCAATCACGACGAACGCGGAACTGGTGCAGTATGCGATGAAAAACGGCATTATTTCATCGACTTAGCTGGGATTTCAGTCAGCAATGGAAGCGCGTAACCTGTCGCAGGCGACAGTGGTCAGATTCCTCGTCTGCCGTCACAATTTTATTAACCGGGTACCTGTGCGCTGTCACCTTAAGGACATTCTCTTGGCCAAGATTCGAGTTCTTCTTGCCGACGATCACGAAGCGATCCTGGAACAGGTGCGCCTGGAACTCGGCCAGGACTTTGATATCGTCGGCGCAGTCGGGAATGGACGCGATGCCGTTGATGCGGCGCTCCGCCTGAACCCGGACGTTCTCGTGACCGATATCTCCATGCCGATTCTGGACGGGCTCCAGGCCGCCAGGCGTCTCCGTGCTTCCAATTGCGCCACAAAGATCGTGTTTCTGACCATTCACGCCGACCCCGACTTTGTGGCTGCCGCGCTGTCCACGGGAGCTTACGGCTACGTGACCAAGCCGCGCCTCTCAACCGATCTGATCCCTGCTATCCGAGAGGCGCTCGAGGGACACGTGTTCGTGTCAAGAGCCACTTAGAGATGGGATTGGCCTTCCGTTGTTGACCAATCGATCCTGAGCCGCTTCACAAAGGCCAATTCTCTTTGCAACCGACGGGAGAACCGTATTGCTGCGACTAACAGCAAGACAGCACAAGACCAGGCCGCCAGGTTCGCTTTCAAGGTGATGAATTGCCAGATGGTGATGTGCGAGACCCGGTTCAGTTCGACATAGACCCAAGCTGAACTGAACAGGAGCTGGACGACCCCCAACACGTAGCCGAAGTTCAGGCTTGCCAGGCTGGATTGGTAACGCCGTTGCAGCTGATCGAGAAAGGCTTCCATATTCGGCGCCGCGCCAGTCCAGTTCCCCCGATCATTGAGCCACCGGAAGAGCCACGCGGCTATGAGCGTCATCCATACCCACGTCGCCAACATCCTCACCGAGGGCTGTTTTGAGATTGCTGCCCAAGCAATAGCAGCCCCACCCATGACAACCGTGACGCAAATATCGGCAGCCAGCATGATCCGCATGCGGCGCAGCTGCCGCTGGGCCTTTTTGCGGATATCAGCCGGCACGTTAACGTCTGTTTGCCACAGCGATTTCCAGTTTTCAAGCTCCAGATCCACGTTCATAACTTGTTCTCCAGCAATTTGCGCAATACGCTTCGCGCCCGGGTCAGCCGAGCTCCCACATTCGCTTCACTCACCCCAAGAACCTCGGCAATCTCCGCATAGCTCAATCCCTCCAGCGCGAGGGTCAGGACATCGCGGTAGACGAACGGCAATCTTCGAACGGCGTCCAGGATGTTCCGCTGTTGCTCTTTTGCTTCGACCTGACGCTCGGGATCGGGCTTCGGATCGTGAACAAGCAATTCCTCGCCTTCAACCGTTTGGGGCGTCCGCCGGCTGACCAGGTGAGCAATCGCCCGATTGCGAGCAATACGAAAGATATAGGTACGCGGCGAGCTTTCTCCGCGGAAGGATGGCAGTGCTTGCCAGACGGCCAGCACGATTTCCTGGAAAAGGTCGTCGCGGTCCGCCGGCACATTTGTGAATCCACTGGCCAGGCGAAAAAGGGCCGGACCGTTTTGGGCCATGAGGGAGTCGAAGAGCTCTTCCAACCCCGTTCGCGGCGTTTCTCGGGACACAGCGCGATGAGCCTTCTCAACGAAGCTGTCAGCTGCCATAGACAACGCTGTCCCTCCGGAGCATTCTCCCTGATGCGAGTACGATAACTGCGGCGAGTCCCGTCGTCATCAAGGCGAGGATGAACGCCTGCACGATCGGCCAATGACCACTATTCATACCCGATTGCACGATCAGCTGCTGACCGGCAATCGGGACAAATGCTGCCCAAGGCCCGAGTTGCTGCGGGAAGAAAAGCAGGAACATCGCGACGCCCATGGGGAAGAAGATCAGAAGTGAGAGATACGTCTGAGCCTCTTTGGCGGTACGACTTGCGGTGGAGATTGCCACCTGCAAAGCGGCCGCCAGAATCGCCAGTGGCAGCAGTCCCAGGAGAACCCAGCTGACGAGTGCCGGCATCGAGAGAAGAGGAGTTGAGGGCGCGACTACTCGGCAAACAGCTGCAAAGGCGGCAAGGGTTACGGCTAAGCCGCCAACGGAAAAAATGCTGGTGGCCAGCCACTTCCCCGCAATCACGGTAGGTCTAGAAACCGGGTTAAGCAGCAGCGGCAGCAGCGAGCGACGTTCGCGCTCCCCCGCCACGACATCCATGGCGACGTTCATTCCTCCGATGAATGCAGCAACCAATGTGAAGATCGACATCATGCCGGCCAGCACGAGAGCGCCCTTTGCGTTGGATCTGGCTGCTCCAGAAAACGAAACCATGAGCACCAGCACAGGCCCGATCAGGAGATGCATAACAGAGGCTAGCATCGACCTTACTTCCCGGGCGTGATCGACGATCTCCTTTCGGGCAATCACCAAGGCTTGTCTATACATATTCATTTTGCTGCCTCTGCGGTCAGTTTGACGAAAGCGTCTTCGAGTGAAACGGTATTTGTGTGCCGGCGTATGTCGTGGGGAGACCCGCATGCGACAACAACTCCGTCGGAGATAATGACGGCCGTGTCGCAGAGGGCTTCCACTTCCTCCAAAACGTGACTCGAGAAGACGATACAACGTCCCGCATCACGCATGTCCTTAAGTAGCACTCGCAGTGCCCGGACAGTGGGTACGTCCAAGCCGTTGGTTGGCTCGTCCAGGAGCAGATTGTTGGGTGAGTGAATGATGGCTCGCGCCAATGCAACCTTGGTTCGCTGCCCGAGCGAGAATCCGGCAACCCGCTGGCACGCTACCGATTGCAAACCTAAAGAACCGAGGACTTCGGCGGCGCGCTCCCTGGCCCGAGCCGGGCTGAGCCCATGAAGTTCGCCGAAGTAAGCGAGGTTCTCAAGCGCGGTGAGGCGCGGGTAAAGGCCGGTGTGGTCGAGAAGCGTCCCCAATACCCTGTGATGGGCATGGGACTCCTGTGGATTAGCCTCGTCAATCCGGATGGTTCCGTCATCCGCCTTTAGCAACCCTGAGATGATGCGCAGCGTGGTGGTCTTTCCTGCTCCATTCGCGCCCAGGAGGCCAGTGATGGCTCCATTTCTAGCGACGAAAGAGACGTCATTAACTGCCCGCGTTTTACCAAAGTGCTTTCTAAGTCTGTGGACGTCGATCATTGTTTTCTTTCGGGATAGGTAGTACGTATGCAGCCTGAGGCCTTACAAAATATTTAGTGATGAGTCGTTGATGGGAGCGGCAACCGGCTCACTCACGGCCTATTGGCTGTGAGGAACGATGGGTGGGTTAGCTATCTTAGGGTGAATGGCCTTGGTCAAAGTGACGACGCTCGACAAACTGCCCCCGGGCGGAATAACTGAGGTTTCGGCGGGCGGCGTTCCCTATGCGGTCTGTAACGCCGGTGGTGAACTGCATTGTTTGGACGGGATCTGCCCGCACGCGGGCGGCCCTTTGGGGCAGGGGGCGTTGAGTGGGGACATCATCACCTGCCCCTGGCACGAGTGGCAGTTCAACTGCAAAACGGGCGCCAACACGGAGGACGAGGATCTGGTAGTGGAGACGTACCCCGTGGTGGTGAAAGACGGCATTATCTACGTCGACGTACCGGAGTAACGAAGATTGCCGGAGGGACCTGAAGTCGAAACCGTGGTTCGCTCGATCCGGGCGCACATTGTCGGGCGGCGGATCCGGGCAGCGCACTTCTCTTCGCGGCGCGTCACGCGGTCCGGTTTTGATAAGACGGCAGCACAACTGCGCGGCCGGACAATCAAAGCGATAGAGCGGCGCGGCAAACACATCCTGGTCACCCTGGATCGCGGTTACTTGCACATACATCTTGGGATGACGGGTCAGTTGCTTTGGAACGGCACGACCGGGCCATACACCCGGGCGGTATTGGAACTGGACGGCGGAGTGCTGGTGTACGACGACCCGCGGCAGTTTGGCCGTGTGGAGTATTCCGCCGTGATACCGGCTTCGGTGGCGCGACTGGGGCCGGACCCGCTCACGCTCAGCTTCGACGACTTCCATTCGCGTCTCGCGGGCCACCGCAGCAGCATTAAGCCGCTGCTCTTGAACCAGACATTTCTCGGCGGTTTAGGAAACATCTATACCGACGAAGCCCTGTTTGCGGCGCGTATACATCCGCGGACGCAGACGAAGCGCATCTCGCGGAAGCGCTCAGCCGAACTCTTTGCGGCGATACAAGAGGTTCTGGCGGCGGCCATCGAGCATCGCGGTTCGTCCGTCTCCGACTACGTGGACGGGGATGGCGAGCGCGGGGCCTTTCAAAACCTCCACCAGGTATATGGAAAGGCTGATGAGCCTTGCCCACGCTGCGGGACGGCTATCCGCCGAGTGGTGGTCGGGCAGCGCGGAACGCACTTCTGTCCCCGGTGCCAGCGGGCTTAGGCGGTTGGGATTTCGGGACAGGGGCTTCTTCCTCGTCAGGCACACTGAGCCGGATCATGTCCACGATTTCGACGACTGCCCTCATGGCGGGCACATCGTGTACGCGGACCATGTGGGCGCCGTTGATAATGCTGGCCGCCACCGCTCCCGCGGTTGCAAACTCGGTCGCGTCTTCCTGGTCCTTCTTGAGAAACGATTTTCTCGACGGGCCAACCAGTATGGGCAGGTCGAAGTCGCGGAGGAGCCGGAGGCGGCCTATGATTTCGGCGTTCTGCTCCTTGCGCTTGCCGAAGCCGATACCGGGGTCAATGACAATCTGGTGCCGTTGCACGCCGGTCTGGGTGACCCGGTGCAGCGCCGCTTCCAGGTCGATGGCGATTGACCGCATCAGATTCTTGAGCGGCGGCAACTTGGCCCAGGTTTCCGGAGTACCACGCATGTGATTGATGATCAGGCCGGCGTCGTACTTGGTAACGACGCGGGGCAACTGCAGGTCGAGCAGAATGCCGGATGGGTCGTTGATGATTTCAGCACCGTGCTCAATCGCTTTCTCCGCCACGGCGGATTTATATGTATCGACCGAGATCGGGATGGAGAGCTTTCCGCGCAGGCGCTTCAGGACGGGAACGAGGCGGCGTAGTTCCTCGGCTTCTGAGATGCGCGCCGAGCCGGGCTTGGTGGACTCGGCGCCGATGTCGATGATGTCGGCCCCTTGTTCTTCAATCTCGATGGCGCGCGCGAAGGCGCGGTCGGGGTCGGAGTATTCGCCACCGTCCGAGAAGGAGTCCGGCGTAACGTTGAGGATACCCATGATCAGCGTCCGCTCGCCGAACACGATTTCGCGTTGCTTCAGTTTCCAGTGATAGCGCTTTTCCATGGCAACAGGGCTCCAGAGGTTTCACATCCCAAACTACGAGTGTGCCAGACCAGTGATGCGATCCGCACAAGCGAAATGCATATGAGCGGGTTCGGGCTGCCGTCCCACCCAACATCCGGCGGTCTAGGCCGGAACCCGCCGCGGCGAACGCTGCCGCGCGAATGTCTGCTTGGCCAGCTTCAGATAGGCGTCCAGCGTGACGGCCAGTTCCGGATTGAGGGTTTCAAGCCGAAGGAGATGATCGGCGCTGATTACTTCATTGGCCTCGGTCAGCGGGCCACCCCATGTGGCGCGGGCGCCTTTCACGAACTCGCGGAACACGGTTTGGGACATCTCCTCAAGAATGGTGTTGAGGTTGTTGCCGGAGACGCCCGCGTGGCGCAACGCATCCTGAGCTGCAAGATAGAGGGGCATGGGTAGCGCCGCAGCGAGGATACCGGCCGCGAAACAGAAAGACTTGGTTCCGGGACGGATTTCAATGGCCCGCGAACTATTGTCCTCAAGCAGGCTTCGAACAGGCCGTACGGCGGGAAGATCTCCTTCGATAAGAAACCAGTTGCGGCGTCCGGGAAGAGACGTCAGGGTGGCGACGGCGGCGCCACGCTGCGACAGGGGCTCGAGCGCGTCGGCAGACAGCCAGCTTTCGCAGAGCACAAACGAAATATGCTTGAAGGGCAAATCGGACACGGCCAGTTCCGCGACAGTGCGAGCAACGGATTCGTCCGGAACACGCATCAGGACGACGCCGGCAGCCGCCAGTTCCTCGTAATCGTGCGCTACGTACCCGGCACGCAGAAAGTTGGAAAGCCGCCGTGCAACTCGCGGCGAGGTAGCTTTGACTGGACCAATCAATCCCGGTAATTTAGGCAGCCGCAGAACCGCGGATCTGGTTGAATTACCCTCCACCACTAAGCCGACCCGCAGGGGTCTCTTCATAGATGATGCTCGCTTTCAAAGCCTTGATTCGATCCCGAAACTGGGCCGCTTTCTCGAATTCAAATACTTTAGCGGATTCACGCATCTTCATTTCAAGTTCGCCGATTAGATTATTCCGCTGTTCCCCGGTAAGTGCAAGATCGTCTCCTGACTCCGCCTCAAGCGGCACCGTCACATAATCCGCCTCAGCAATGGCGACCAAGCTCATATCGATGGGCTTGATGATGGATTGCGGCGTGATGCCATTGGCCTCGTTGTACGCTTTCTGAACGGCGCGGCGGCGATCCGTCTCGCTGATAGCGTTCCTCATGCTGGCGGTAAGGACGTCAGCATAAAGAATGGCACGGCCAAATACGTTGCGGGCAGCGCGCCCGATGGTTTGGATGAGCGAACCGGCCGACCGCAGGAAGCCTTCCTTGTCGGCGTCGAGAATCGCTACCAATGAAACCTCGGGCAGGTCCAGCCCTTCGCGGAGCAGGTTCACACCGATGAGCGCATCATAGGCACCGCGCCGCAGATCGCGAAGAATCTTGATGCGATCGAGCGTACTGACTTCCGAGTGCAGGTAAGCGCACTTTACCCCGACTTCCGCATAATACTCGGCCAGATCCTCAGACATACGCTTGGTAAGGGTCGTAACCAGTACGCGTTCATTCCTCTCGGAGCGAAGGCGGATTTCATTCAAGAGGTCGTCGACCTGCCCCTTGATGGGACGAATCTCCACCTCGGGATCGATCAAGCCGGTGGGCCGGATAATCTGCTCCACCACAACGCCGGCCGACTTGGTGAGCTCATAGGGGCCCGGCGTCGCCGAAACATAGGTCAGTTGGTTGACCCGATTTTCAAATTCCTCGAAGGTGAGCGGGCGGTTGTCCCGGGCGCTGGGGAGTCGAAATCCATAATCGACCAGCACATTTTTGCGCGAACGGTCGCCGTGGTACATACCTTGCAGCTGAGGGATGGTTTGATGGCTCTCGTCGATGAACATCAGGGCATCGTTTGGCAAATAGTCGAGCAGGGTCGGCGGCGCTTCGCCAGGCAACCGGCCGGAGAAGTGCCGGGAATAGTTTTCGATGCCGTGGCAGTAACCGATCTGCTTGATCATCTCAAGGTCGAACATAGTGCGCTGGTAAAGGCGCTGCGCTTCAATGTGCTTACCCTGCGCTTCCAGCTCTTTGTACCACCACTGCAGCTCGTTCTCGATGCTCTTCATGGCCTGTTCGCGGGTGGGCGTATCCATGACGTAGTGGGTTTTAGGATAGATGGGCAGCCGCAGATAAGTCTGCTTGACCTGGCCGAGGATCGGGTCAATCTGGCTGAGCGATTCGATCTCGTCCCCCCAAAGCTCGATGCGATAGGCATTGTCGTCGTAGGTGGGACACAGCTCGATCACGTCGCCCCGAACGCGGAACGTTCCGCGCCGGAAGTCGTGATCGTTGCGCTCATACAGGATCTCCACCAGGCGCTGCACGATCTCTTTTCGGCTGATGTGCTGGCCTTTTTCAAGCATCAGCAGCATGCCGTAGTAGGCTTCGGGCGATCCAAGACCGTAAATGCAGCTGACGCTGGCAACGATGACGCAGTCACGGCGCTCAAAGAGGGAACGGGTCGCCGAGAGCCGGAGCTTGTCCAACTCGTCGTTGATGGTCGCTTCCTTCTCGATATATATGTCGCCGGAGGGGATGTAGGCTTCCGGTTGATAGTAGTCGTAGTAGCTGACAAAGTACTCGACAGCATTGTGCGGGAAGAACGATTTGAATTCGTGATAGAGCTGGGCAGCCAGGGTTTTGTTATGCGCCAGAATCAGGGCCGGCCGGTCGAGGATCTCAATGATCTTGGCCATGGTGAAGGTCTTGCCGGAGCCGGTGACGCCGAGAAGGACCTGATGCTTTTCGCCGTCCCTGAGACCGCGGACCAACTGCTCGATCGCACTGGCCTGATCTCCACGGGGCTGGTAGTCAACACCGATTTTGTAGGGCACGATCCTCAGTATAAAGACAACAAAGACTGGGAACGCTCGCGTTCGGCGTTGAACTCGCAACCCACCAGCGTGATTACGGCGAGGAGATACATCCAAACGAGCAGGATGATTCCTGCACCTAAGGCGCCGTAGACCACGTTATATTGCGCGAGGTTCTTGACATACCAGGCAAAGCCCGCGGTGGCGAGGAACCACATGATGCTGGCAACGAATGCACCCGGCCAGACCCGTAGGAAACGCGAACGGGTGGCGGATTTGACGAGGCGTTGTTCCGGACGGTGGTTGGGGCCAAAGTAATAGAGCAGCCCGGTGACCAGGACCGTGGTTCCAAAAGCCAAGAGGTAGCGCAGAATGCGCCCCAGAATAAGGATGGGCATTTGGGCGATCTCGTCACTGGAGGAGAGCCGGAAAAGGTGGATCACATCCGTCTCCCAGCGATTGCCGAAAAGAACCAGCACGGAGGCGCCGATGGCCGGAATAGCAACAATGAGCACCAGAAAAACCGCCATGGCGCGCTGCTTCAGCATGGATCGCTCAGTGGGAATACGATAGGCGGCCTGGAATCCTTCGATCAGGCTCATCATGGCGCCCGATGCCGCCCAGAGAGCAATCAATGTGGCGCCGATGAGGAGCCCGATGGGGCGATTGCCTTCATCCTCGAAACGCGAGCGGATGAGTTCCTCGGTGCCGGGTGGCACAACGGCGAGGGTCACACGAGAGATCAGGTGGACGATGGAATCAGCGCGAATCTGGATGAGAATGGCAACGAAGGTGGTGAGGACGGGGAACAGCGACAAGAGGCCGGAATACGCCGCGCCCTTGGCGATGCCGTAGAGGTTATCTTCCATGGCGACGATGAAGGATCGCCGCAACAGCCAGAACGTTCGGCCGAACCAGCTTGGTTCGACGACCACGGCGGTGTGATCGCTGGTAGCAGCGGGTTGTGACTGCGCCGGGTTTTGGGCAACGTCAGCCATAACGGTTCGCTACGCCCCATCATAGCGGGAAGTGGGGTTGTTCGGCATACCCGGGCGCTAGCGAACGGCGGCGGCGTCGCTTCTCATCCGGCTTGGCTGGAGCCAAGCAGGCTCTCCGATTAGGGGCACCCCCCCGCGCCTTCGGGACGACCCTCTGGACCAAGTTTCATGAGCCGATTGAGGATCGGTTAGGTTAGGATGAATACGTGGGACGGCAGCGACTGCTAATCGCTGCCGCCCATCAGATCTAGCGCCGCCGTTCAAAGCGGAGTTCGACCTGGACTGTACCAAAACGCAGTACAATCCGTATTCGAAGGTGCATAAAAAACCACCTCCTGCCGAAAGGTGGGATTGAAAGGCCGGGGCTACATTCCCGGCTTTTCCCTTTGCGGCTCATGTACCGCCTCCGGGAAACCAGCACTCCCAATCGCCGAACGGCATAACAGCTCGCCGAAGCGAGCTCCTATGGATACTTGTCTGGTTTGGGCAATAAAGATCTCGCGGAAAAGCAGAGGAGCGGAGACCAAATCGCGACCATCGCCCAGCTGGCTTCATGGGACCAACAACGAAGGTCGCAGCCTCGGTCGCAAACTGCGTAGGTGCTTCTGCTATGCTGTCAGTTTCGGTAGAGGCGCGAGGGTCATCAGTAGCGGTGGCGTAGTGGAGAGTAGGTTCCAGGACTGCCGCGAAAGGGGCTTCATGTCCGGTCATTCCGGGTTCGCCGAAATCGCCGCGTCAGACCTACCTGAGCGGTGGTTGGTGGGTTTGGGATAACACCCATCCACTGTCACTTGGCTTTCCAGTTCCTGAGAGGACTGGATCGTCCGGTGGAGCGCTATCGGTGCAGTCTCGCCTGCCCGTTCGCGCGCCCCTTTACTATCGCTTTTCGGAAGAAGCTGGTGGCCCGTGCACTTGTTCGAACTCACACGCAAACTGATCGACATCGAGTCGATCACGCCGAATGAACGCGAAGTCGGCGAATTCCTGTTTGGCTACCTGTCAGAGATGGCGGGGCGGTACCAGGGGAAAATCGAGCGAATGGTGGCGGAGCCGGGCCGCGAGAATATTTTCGTTCATTTCGGGGAACCGGTGGTGACGCTCTCGACGCACATGGATACCGTCCCGCCCTTCATCCCTTCGCGTGACGATGGAGAGAACATCTGGGGCCGTGGCGCATGCGACACGAAGGGCATCATCGCCTCCATGATCATCGCAGCGCATCGCCTGCTCAAGGCGGGCCGGCGCAATTTCGGCCTGCTGTTCGTGGTCGGCGAGGAGAGAAACAGCGTTGGTGCGTATCTGGCCGCGAAGACCCCGCGGGGCAGCCGCTTTCTTATCAACGGCGAGCCAACCGAGAACAAGCTGGCGGTTGGGTCGAAAGGCGCGTTGCGATACGAGATCGTGGCGCGCGGACGTATGGCACATTCCGCCTATCCCGCATTAGGCGAATCGGCCATATTAAAACTGCTGAACGCACTGGAGCGCATCCGGCGAATGCGATTGCCGGTGGACGAGTTGCTGGGACCGAGCACGATGAATATCGGCTTGATCAGCGGCGGCCGCGCGCCCAACGTGATTCCAGACGAAGCGCGGGCAGAGATTTTTATCCGCATCGTCGGCGATGTGACGGCTCTTCGGAATGCCCTGGAGATTGCAGCTTCACCGGATGCCGAGGCGAATGAGGTGCTGTTCATTCCATCGCTTCAGCTGGGCTCGCTGGCGGGTTTCGAGACAACGGTGGTGGCTTACACCACGGATATACCGGCATTCGATGGAAAGTGGGGTGAGCCCTATCTGATCGGGCCTGGAACGATTCGGGTGGCACACACCGATGATGAGCACGTCCCGAAGTCGCAACTGATTGAGGCAGCGCTCATATACGAACGCATGGTGCGGCAACTGACGGAATGACGGATCCAATGAAACCAATCGAAGTTGGCATTCTAGGCGGCACGGGCATGGTGGGCCAGCACTTTATCCGCTTTTTGCAAGGGCACCCCTGGTTCAAACTGACGTGGCTGGGCGCGAGCGATCGATCATCCGGAAAGAAGCTGAGGGAAGCAACTGCCTGGCGACTGGACGGTGAGATGCCGGCTGAGGCGGCGGATCTTCTGGTTTCGGATTCGAAGCCAGGTAACGCGCCGCGCCTCCTGTTCTCGGCGATGGATGCTGGTGTAGCCACGGAGATTGAACAGGCGTTCGCGCAGGCGGGGCACGTGGTGGTCTCCAATTCCCGTAATCATCGGATGGACCCGGATGTACCGCTGCTGGTGCCGGAAGTGAATCCCGGGCACCTTTCGCTCGTAAAGACGCAGCAAAAGAACCGCGGCTGGAGCGGCATGATTGTCACCAATCCCAACTGCTCCACAATCGTGCTGACCATGGCGCTGGCGCCCTTCGCGACGTTAGGAATCGAACGGCTGATCGCCGCCACGCTGCAAGCGGTCTCCGGCGCCGGCTATCCAGGCGTCGCTTCGATGGACATTCTGGCCAACGTCATCCCGTTCATCGGCGGCGAAGAAGAGAAGATGCAGCAGGAGACACAGAAGATACTGGGTGCGGTTGAGGATGGGAAAGCCGCGCCGCTTGACGCCAAGGTAAGTGCGCACTGTCACCGCGTTCCAGTCGTGGACGGACACACCGTAGCGGTATCGGTGGAGTTGCGGAAGAAGCTAACCGTGGCCGAGGCGCAAGAGGCGATCCAGAACTTTCGCGGGCTGCCACAAGAACGGCAGCTTCCTAGTGCGCCTGCGAGACCGTTGGTCTATATGCCGCAGCAGGATCGGCCCCAACCGCGGCGCGACTCGGGCCGGGAGAACGGCATGACGGTTTTTGTAGGACGTCTGCGCGAATGTGCGGTACTGGATCTGAAATTCGTCGCGTGCGGGCACAACACCATTCGCGGCGCGGCAGGCGCCGCAGTTCTGAACGCGGAACTGATGATTTCGGAAGGGCTTATTGGTTAACGAGGCAGTAGACGAATGGTCGTAATGAAGTTCGGCGGCACGTCCGTCGAATCGCGGGAAGCAATTGAGCGGCTGACCTGCATTGTTCGGCGCGAGGAGCATCGCCGGCCGATTGTGGTGGTTTCCGCCATGGGAAAGACCACCAACAAGCTTTTGGCCGCTGCGGAAGAGGCGGCAGCCGGGAGGCGCGACCAGGCTTTGACGCTGGTGGACGAGCTGCGCGGACTGCATCTGGCGGAGGGGCTCGCGCTGGCGGGCGCGGCAGCGGCGGAACTCGACCGCTACATTCGCGCGCACTTTGAATGGCTGGAAGAACTGGTAAAGGGTTTGTCGATTGTCGGTGAACTCTCGCTGCGCTCAAAGGACGCTGTCGCGAGCGCCGGCGAACGGCTGTCGAGCCTGGTAGTGAGCTTTGCTCTCCGCGCGGCCGGTATGCGTACCGAACACGTCGATTCACGCAAGGTGGTGATCACCGACGACCGGTTCACCCAGGCTCAACCAAATCTCGAAGAGACGTACCAGCGATGCCTCGATATGGTAGTGCCGGCGGCTGAGTCGGCCGTGGTCGTCATGGGAGGGTTTATCGGGTCGACGCTGGATGGCCAGACCACGACGCTGGGACGGGGAGGATCGGACTTCTCGGCAGCCCTGGTCGGCGCGGGCGCCGGTGCGGAGGAGATCCAGATCTGGACGGATGTGGATGGCATGCTGACCACGGATCCACGGATTGTGCCGGACGCCCACCGAGTGAAATCGATCTCGTTCGACGAGGCGGCCGAACTGGCGTATTTCGGAGCGAAAGTACTGCACCCGGCAACCGTAGCTCCGGCGGTGGAACATGACATCCCGGTCCTGATCCTGAATTCGAGGCGGCCAGGCGCGGAGGGCACGCGCATCACGTCGCAGCCGGCGCCCTGTTCGAACCCGGTGAAGTCCATCTCGTCCAAACGGGGTGTGACGATCGTCAACATTCATTCGACTCGCATGTTAATGGCGCACGGGTTTCTTCGCCGGATCTTTGAACTCTTCGACCGTTATCGCATCAGTGTCGATATGATCTCGACATCGGAGGTGAGCGTCTCGCTGAGCATCAATCCCACGGAACCTTTGGAACAACTATGTGCAGAACTGAGGCAGTTCTCTCAGGTCAGCGTGGAGGAGAATCTAAGCATCGTCTGCCTGGTGGGCGAAAACATCCGCCATACGCCGGGCATCGCCGGACGGGCCTTTGAACGGCTTCGAGAGAAGAATGTTCGAATGATTTCCCAAGGCGCTTCGCGGCTCAACCTAGGTTTTGTCGTAGCGGATGCCGATCTGGTGGAAGTAGTGCGGGCGCTGCATGACGAGTTTTTCTCGGTGCTGGACCCATCGGTCTTCGACTAACTCTTATGGATAACGCAGGCAAACCCAGGAGACTGGCCCTCGTCGGCTATGGAAAAATGGGCCACATCATCGAGCGGCTCGCCGCTGAACAAGGCTTTGAAGTGGCGTTGAAACTCGACGAGTTCAATAACGTGGATGGCGAAGGCATCACGCCGGCGGCATTTGCGGGCGTGGATGTGGCGATTGAGTTTTCGACGCCGGAGGCCGCGCCTCGGAATCTGTTGAAGCTGGCAGAGGTGGGCGTCGCGGCGGTAACCGGCACAACCGGTTGGCTGGCGCGGCTCGGGGAAGTGACTGTGGGTGTCGAGAAGGCCGGTACTGGTTTGGTATGGAGTCCAAATTTTTCCATCGGCGTGGCGGTATTCAGCAAGCTTACCGAGTCGGCGGCGGGATTATTGAAGGATGAGACATCTTACGGCGCATGGGCGTGGGAGATCCACCACGACTCAAAGAAAGACGCTCCGTCCGGAACGCTACTGCATCTGGTGCATGCCATGAAGCACGCCGGCTACACGCGGAACATCGACGTGAGTTCCTCGCGTGCCGGCACACATCCGGGAACGCATGAGATTGGTTTCGACTCGGCTGCGGATACGATTACGCTGCGGCATACGGCGCGGAGCCGCGAGGGATTTGCTTTGGGCGCCCTTAAATCGGCACGATGGATTATCGGCCGCCGGGGCGTCCACACATTTGAAGAAGTCTTGTTCGGCGAGAAGACCGCGGGCTAATCAGCCCAGGAGAGTGTTTATATGTTCACCGGCTGCGGTACGGCGCTAGTGACACCGTTTCGCCACGATTTATCGCTTGACGAACCGACCTTGCGGAAGCTGGTAAGGCGACAGATCGATGAAGGCATCAACTTCCTGGTGCCCTGTGGAACCACCGGCGAGAGCCCGACTCTCACGCGCGCAGAACATCTGCGCGTTGTCCAGATCACGGTGGAGGAATCGGCTGGGCGAGTTCCGGTCGTAGCAGGGGCAGGTGGGTACAACACTCACGAAGTGATTGAACTGATCCACGACGTCGAGAGGCTCGGCGTCAACGGAATCTTATCGGTGACGCCGTACTACAACAAGCCGACCCAGGAAGGCCTCTACCAGCACTACCAGGCAATCGCGAACTCTACATCGCTGCCGATTGTCGTCTACAGCGTGCAAGGACGAACAGCCGTCAATGTGGAACCCGCGACGCTGGCGCGGCTGGCCGCAATCAAGAATATTGTGGGCGTGAAGGAAGCTTCCGGAAACATTAGCCAAATGGCCAGCATCCTCGCGCGCGTTCCCGAGAGTTTTCACGTCTTGTCGGGCGACGACGCCGTGGCGCTGCCATTGATTGCATTGGGCGGGCGAGGGATCATCTCCGTGGTGTCGAACGAGATTCCCGGTCCCTTCACCCGGCTGACGCAGGCGGCGCTGAAGGGCGACTTTGTAACGGCCCGCGAGCTGCAGCGGAAATATCAGGCCCTGATGGAGGCGAATTTCTACGAGTCAAATCCCGGCCCGGTCAAGTTCGCGATGGCGGCGATGGGATTGCTTGAGCCGGTCTGGCGGCTGCCCATGGTGGCTCCCGAACCCGCAACGCAGAGAAAACTGCACGATGTTCTGGAAGCGGCGGGACTATTGCGGGGAGTGCAAGCGTGAGCGAAGGTCTCGCTGTCCTGCCGTCCGTACAACACCAGATTGAGCAGCTGTTCGATACCAAACCGTCAGAATACTCAGCAGCAGATCGAGAGCTATTCCTGCTCTTTCGTGACCTTTTGAACCAGGGCATCGCCCGCGCCGCGGAGCGGGATGACAGGGAAGCAACCGGCTGGCGAGTCAACCCGTGGGTCAAGAAGGGAATTCTGCTGGGTTTCCGTATTGGCGGTGTCATCGAAATATCGAGCGGAACACCAGCATGGCAGTTCTTCGACAAATCGACCTACCCGCTGAAGCGGTTCACAGAAAAGAGCGGTGTGCGCATCGTTCCTGGCGGTTCCAGCATTCGCGACGGCTGCTTCGTGGGCCGTGGCGTGACGTGCATGCCGCCGATGTACATCAACGCAGGCGCCTGGGTGGGCGATGGCACCATGGTGGACTCCCACGCGCTGATCGGAAGTTGCGCGCAGATCGGGACGAACTGCCACATCTCAGCCGCCTCACAGATCGGAGGAGTGCTGGAGCCGGTGGGTGCGCTTCCGGTGATTATTGAAGACGACGTTCTGGTGGGAGGCAACTGCGGCGTGTACGAAGGGACGGTTGTGAAACGGCGGGCGGTGCTGGGCAGCGGGACCATCCTGAACCGCTCGACACCGGTTTACGACCTCGTCCATGGGACGATTCACCGCGCCACCGGCGAGCAACCGTTAGTGATCCCCTCGGAGGCCGTGGTGGTGGCAGGTTCGCGAGCAGTGCAGCACGGCCCGGGCAAAGAGTGGGGTGTCTCCTTGTACACGCCGGTCATTGTCAAGTACCGCGATGCAACGACAGACACCAAGATTCAGTTAGAAGACTGGCTTCGCTAACCGGAAAGTAACCAGCCCCCGGCTCGGTCAACGTCCGCTGGCTGGCCCCGAGCTTGCCCGCGTTTTTAGAACAACGCAGCGTCGTCGTTTGCGGCTGCCTAGAATATTTTCTGAAGCGGTAGCGGCCCTCAACTCGTCTCTTTAGCGGATAACGAAAGGCGCGGCCCGCAAGAATTGGAGGCTTGCTTCATGGCACACTCAAGAACGCACACAGCGGCTCTCTGTCTTTTTGCCGGGATCTGGCTTCTTACGGCGCAGGGTTGTTCAAAGCTCTACTACGCCTCCATGCACCAGCTTGGCAAGGAGAAGCGGGACATTCTGGTTCAGCGGATTAAAGATGGAAAGAAGGACCAGGACGCAGCCAAGGAACAGCTCAAAACAACCCTCCAGGCTTTTCAGGAGCTGACCGGATTCAACGGCGGAAATCTCGAAAAGGTCTATAACCGGCTCAACGGAGAGTTGGAACGGGCGCAGAGCCGCGCCGACAAGCTAAGCAATCAAATCACGTCAATTGACAAAGTCGCGGGCGATCTGTTTGCCGAATGGCAGAAGGAAATCGATGGTATGCAGGACCCGACACTAAAAAGGAAGAGCATCGGCATCCTCGCTGACACGAAATTACGGCACGCGCAGTATATGAGGCGCATGCGCCAGACAGAAGCCAAGATGGTCCCGATTCTTCAGAAATTTCGCGATCAAGTGACTTTCCTGAAACACAATCTGAATGCAAAGGCCATTCAATCCCTGAAACTAACGGCCGCGAAGATGGATGGAGATGTAGCTGGACTGATCGGCGATATTGAGGTTTCTTCGCAAGAAGCCGACAAGTTCATTGGGACGCTGTCATCCACCGACACTGAATAAAATGTGGCCTCATTTGCGATCGATTTGGGCTCGCCCACTCGCCGCCTCGAGTTGCGCGACGGTGGCTTGAGCTGCCTGTGCCCACGTAAACAGACGGGCGCGCGGTGGTCCGGCAGCAGAGAGCCGGCTGGCGAGAGACGAGTTGGATAGCAACTGATCCAAGGCGGCGAATATTTCGTCGTCGTGCTGAGGATGGAAGAAGAGAGCCGCCTCGCCGGCAGCCTCACGCAGTGGAGGAATGTCCGAGCAGGCCGTCGGCACGCCAACGGCCAACGCCTCCAACACCGGCATGCCGAATCCCTCAAACGTGGACGGGTAGACGAAGATGGTGGCTCTGCGGTACAGCTCGTAGAGACGTTCGCGCGGAATCCAGCCCGTCACGTCCACCGAGCTGCTTACGCCAGAATCAGCGATTTGCTTTTCGATCCCTTCCGCATGAAAACCGCGCATACCGGCCAAGACCAGGCGCAAGCGGGGGTGTCGTTGTTGCAGCCTGGCGAACACCTTGACCAGGCGGAGAAGGTTCTTGTGCGGATGCAGCGTGGAGACGCACAGGATGTACGGCGTCTGGTCGTCGCGCTCGCGAACCAACGAGAAAAACTCCGGCTCGACCCCATGCGCTACCACCGACACGGCATCGGAAGAGAGCCGGTAATGCGAAAGCAGATCGCGGCGCGTGGCCTCGGAGACAGCGATCAAATGCGTGGACTTTTTCGCAGCCTGCCATAAGAGGAGACGCCAGAACGGCAAATCGACCCACCGAAAGTGTTCCGGATGGCGGACATGTTGCAAGTCGTGGAATACGGTGACGGTCGGTATGCGGGTCGCGAATGGCGCTGTAAACCCGGGATTCAATAGAACGCTGATCTTCTGTGAACGAAGAACTCCGGGCAGGCGCAATTGCTCATAGAGAATCCGGGAGGCGCGGTTGGCCGCACGCACGGGCTGCGGGCAGTGCTGAAACTGAGGAGTTTGCGGGACCACGTCGACACCCGTCTCGCGGTTTGTGAAGACGATGTACTGATGAGGAGTTTCGATTTCGGCCAGCGCGCGTAGCAACTGGCGAAGGTAGATTTCCGTGCCGCCGACGCCGCCGGGCAGGAGGTAAAGAGCGTTGATGCCGATGCGCAGAGGGATCATGAAGGTCGGCAGAGCGCCCTAGTGCGGTAACTGCGCCAGGTGTTCATTGACGAGCGCCAGGCCGTTACGCGCTGCTTCATTATCCCGGTTGAGCCGGAGGGCCTGCTCAAAGGCAGCCTTGGATTTCTCGAACTCGGCCTGCTTATAGTAAACGACGCCGCGGTAAGAATAGATCGGGTCAAAGTTGGGATCGATGGCAGCCGCTCGATCGAGCGCCTGCAGAGCGTCGTCCAACCGATTCTGCTTTCCGTAGATCATTGCAATCTGGGAATAGATGTAGGCGCTGGGCTGTTTCCCGGCGACCTCTTCAAATTTGGCTCGCGCTTCGTCAGGCCGCCCCATGCAATCCAGAGCAAGACCCCAATCGGCGAGCAACTGGGTTGTGGGTTTCCCCAGTTGCGCGGTTCTTTCGAAACCGCTCACGGCTTGCGCGCATTGGCCTGCTGTGTAATGCGCGAATGCTAACTGGAACTGCGGGCGGATCTTTTGCGGGCTTCCGCTCACCGCATCGGACCAAAGAGCGATTTCGCTCGCCCACAACGCGCTGCGCTGAAAGGTCAAGACCGCAAGCAGAGCGACGATTCCTGCCAGAACCAGGGGCATTTTCGTTTCAAGCTGCGTATGCCGGACAAGGTCAATTACAACCAGAATGAGGCCAAGCATGGGGAGATACATGCGGTGCTCTACAAACGGGTCCGCAATCGGAACAAACGAGGAGGTGGGTGCAAGCAGCAGAAAATACGCCAGACAGCCAAAGGCCGCTAGCGGATACTGTTTGCGGTAGCGAATTGCTGCAGCGACGCTCAACAGCGCAAGTAAGAGCCCGGCCCAAGACCATGGGTCGGCCAGTGAGCGCGTAAACGGAAAATCGTGGTCGAGATTCAAACCGAACGGGAAGGCAAACAATCGCACGTAACCCCACCAGGCACGAAACTGGGTGAAGAGGTACTCAACCGGCGTCGCTTCCTTCACATGAAAGCCCGCGGTTCTTGCGCCTGATAACGTGCGGAGGACAAACGCGACTCCCGCCACGCCGGCCAGAGCCATGGGCAGGTACAGCCTCCAGTTGCGCTTGATCGAACCGAGGCCGGAAACAGGCTGGTCGCCCAGTTGGATCGGGAACATGAGATCGGTCAACAACAGTAAGCCGATGAGCGCAACAGCGTACTCCTTGGTCAACTGTGCAAACCCAAACAACAACAGCACGCCGAAGGCGGGCAGCCAGCCGAGCCCCTGCTTCCGGTAGTAGAGAAAGAGGACGTACGAACTGAACAGGAAGAATACCGTGAGTGTTTCCGAACGGCTAGCAATGTACGCTACCGACTCAGCCTGGAGCGGGTGAACCAGAAAAATGGCGGCGCCAAAGAGAGCAAGATTTCTGGTCGCCAGACGTGGCAGTTTGACGCGCTCGATCAGCCAGCGAAGAATCAGGAACACCAGTACAGTGTTTAGCCCGTGGAACAGAATGTTGGTGGCGTGATAGGACCAAGTGTCTAGTCCACTCATTTGGTTGTTGGCCCAGAACGTGAACATCAGAAACGGCCGATTGCTATTGACCCAATACTGCAGCGAAGCGTTTTGCAAGTGTCGCGCAATGAAGGGTAGATAAACGTCATCGTAGAGGAAAGGGCCACGGAGGCTGGCTCCGAAAACCACGAACGAAGCGGCAACCGTGATGGCTATGCCAATAAGAATCTGAATCCATACGGGAACTGCGGGTGCTCCGCCCTGCGTTCTCTTTTTCGGGGAGGGGCCGGGTGAGACCGCCGCAACATCCGGCTTCGCTGCCGGCTTAGCGGGCTGCCGGGGTGGCTTGTTCTTCTTCATGCAAAGACCGTAACTGATACTCGAGAATAGCGACGCGCTGCATAATCGCCACGTTGGCGTCCTTCAACTGGGAAAGCACGACGCAATAGCGAAAGAAGACCACTAAGAACGTCACAAAAACGACCATCAGCAGCGCAAGTAGCGGATTGTCGGACGTCCGCAAGAGAGACGCAATTCCGTTCAGCAGCCATCGCGACTGGGAAAGAATGAACAGGGCGACACCAGCCAGCAGCCAGCTGACCGAGTATTCAACGCGGATGTGCGCCCGGCGCAAGCTCACGAGCACTAACACAATGAGGACCGCGCTAAACACGGCCATCAGGTTCAGCAGATGTTCCATGGTATCCGTTACCTCACTTATTCTAGTGGGTCGCCGGGGGCGCAGGTAGCACTTTGGGGTCGACGAGTCTGTCGACACGCCAAAGGCCCTACCAGGCTGATGCTGGTTTGAGCTGGCTTGGGAAAGAGAAGCCCGTCCTTTACTTGTGGGCCGCCGCGGCCGATTGTTGGCGTGCGACTTCGCGCCGGAAATCCTGTTCGGACGCGTTTACAAAAGCGGCGAATTCAGTGGGATCGATAAAGGGATTCGGCCCGCCAGGTTGCATCCGAGCCCTTTTTTCGCTGAGGTGAAAAAGCTCGCCATGAGGAGCCAGAAAAATGTCACAAGGCATTTGATGGAGTTTGGCAAACGTCCTGTTGAAGTCCTCGATCAGGTGGGTGTTCTTTGGATTGTTGAGGAAGTGGAAGCCGGAAAATGTGGTGCTACATAGAAAGACCACATTGTAGGTTTTTCCGCCTTCAACCACCGGCATTGTCCAGGTGGTACAGCCGAGGCTGTGCCCGGGCGTCAAGTGCGCGGTCAACGTTGTGCCACCCAGTTGCAGGGTGCCACCGTCTTCAATGAAACGATCGACTTTGGCCGGCGGGAATTTGGTATCCGGGTCCAAGTCGAAGTACACCTGGCGTCCCTGGCTGATCAATTCGCCGTCAGCACGGCTCGCGATCAGCTGTGCGCCCGTGTCACGTTTCAGCGCCGCGAGGCCGCCCGCATGATCGAAATGGGCGTGACTGTTGATCAGAATCTTCACACCCGTGAGATGGAAGCCCAGCTTGGCGATGCTCTTTTCAATCAGAGGCGCGGATTCAGGGAGACCGGCGTCAAGCAGGAAATCCCCCTTCGGCGTCGTGATCAGGAACGATGCCAGATTCAGTGTGCCCACATAGTAGATGTTGCCGGCAATGTGAAACGGTTCCATAGGCTGGTTCCAGCGGGCCCGGGTCGGCGCATTGTTTTGCCCGGCGAGGAACATTGGCGCTAGTAAGAGAATGCCTAAGAGGCGTGACATGCGAAGCTCCGAAAATGCGATTGAGATTAAGCCCGGCGACGCCCGTCGAACTTAAGGACATTTACAAAGACGCCGAGCAGGACGTGCGTCAGGTAGTAGATGGACTTCATGGGTGTGATGCTGGTGCGGCCCGACTGCCGCGGCCGCATCTCGCACGGGACCTCTAAGAAGCGGAACCGCTTGCGCTGCAGCACGACCAGCGTCTCAATCTCAGGGTATTCGAGCGGGAAGCTGCGGGCGAACACAGACAGCGCCCGGTGATTGACGCCGACGAATCCGGAGGTAGGATCCCGAACGGACCGGCCCAGGATCGGCCATAAAAGGAGGCGGAAGATCTGGATACCCAATGCGCGGGTCCAGCTGGTATAGCCGTTGTTCCCGCCCTTGTAGCGAGACCCTATCACCATTTCGACACCGGACTTGATGAGCGCATCGTACAGGCGGGGGATGTCTGCCGGATTGTGCTGGCCGTCGCCGTCGACCCGGATGACGTATGAGAAGCCGGATTCGAAAGCCAGTTTATAGCCGGCCTGGACGCAACCGCCGAGCCCAAGATGCGCCGGTACGGAGATGACCACGGCGCCCATGTTCTCAGCCACCCATCGCGTGCCGTCCGTTGAGCAATCGTCCACGACGACAATCGGGGCGCCAGGCACACATTCGTGGATCTCGCGGATGACTTCGGCGATGGCGCCTTCCTCGTTGAGCGCAGGAACAAGGATCATGAGCGGCGACTTGGTGGAATCGAGTTTCATGAAAGACGCTAAAGGAGGGCAACCCGGCGGAGCGGGATACGATGCCGGCGAAGGATCATGGATATCTGACGTGCCTGCATGCGACGCTTCACTTGCCGGCGCCGGTGCAAAATCCTCGGCAACCTGGCCAGCAGGTAACCGTGCGCCTTGGCGACATACCAAAACAAACCAAAACCGCTTCCCCCCTGCTCATGATACTGAGCGGTGGCGCCACGCCCGCTCAGCAAGCCGACGACATGCCAGCAGTAGCGTATCAGCCCGGCAAACGGAAGCAGCCACAAGTCGCCGGCGGGCAGGTTCTTGACGGCGGTCACCAGACGGTTTCGCTCCACAAGATATGCTTTTAGCGAAGAGGCGCGGCCGGCCGAATGAGAATAGCGGTGCGTCACGATGGCTTTTGCCGCGTAGCGGGCCTGCCACCCGGCCCACCGGGCTCGGAGGCCCAGGTCCGTGTCTTCGCAATAGAGGAAATATGATTCATCAAAGCCGCCCACATCCTCTAACAGTTCGCGGCGATAAATCGCGGCCGATGCGCTGGGACACAGCACCTCCTCGTCCTTTGAGAAGTTCGCAGGCGATTCCCTAAAACCTCGCTGCTTGCTCGCGGCATCGCGGGAGATGACCATGCCGGCAGAATCCAGTAGGGCTGTTTCAGGGCCGGCCATCCGCACTTGCGAGGCGCACATGCCGATTTCATACTCGCGGTCGATCACGGCAACCAGTTCCGTGAGCCATTCAGGGCTGGGAACGCAATCGTCGTTGAGCGTGGCAACGTAGTCGCCTCGTGACGCTGCCGCGGCTTGGTTGATGGCGGAGCCAAAGCCTACGTTGCGGCGGTTGTCGATGATTAACAGCGGGAAAGATCCCGGCTCCGGCTCGGCTTGGCGGTGGGCAAAGCGCTTGGTCAGCCCTTGCCCGCTGTTGTCGATAAGAATCACGGCGAAGCCGCGGAAGGACTGCTGGTCGAGCGCGGCGAAGCAATCATCCAGCGCTTCATCAGCGACCAAGGTGGGAATAGCGACGATGACTCGGGCAGTGATCATTCTACGGCCAACGCGACCTGAAACCTATGCGGCACACTCACACATGATAGTGGGAAACACGGATTGGCATTTGTGCGGCGCGCATCAAGCCATAGACGGAGCAGTTGAGAAGAGGTTACGGTCGAAACCAGGGATCGAACGATTCGATTCGCCCAGCTCGGGCCTGGCTGCTGCATCATGACAGCAAACCATTTGATGCTATGATGGCTGCATGAGGACAACCATAACACTGGAGCCCGACGTCCAGGCCCTAATACGGGCTGTCATGAAGGAACGCGGTATGTCGTTCAAGGAGGCTCTCAACTCGGCAGTGCGAGCCGGCCTCACGCAGCAAAAGCAAAGGAAGCGACCCTTCGTGCAGCAGTCGTTCTCACTTGGGCCGGAACAGAACTTCCGATGGGACAAGGCTCTGGCGACAGCGGACGCGATCGAAGAAGAAGAACTCTCCCGTAAGCTCGCACTTCAAAAATGATCGTCCTCGACGTCAACTTGCTCATCTACGCTATTAACGAGGATGCCCCTCTACACCGCAAAGCGAAGTCGTGGTTGGAGAGCGTCCTTTCTGGAACGGAAACCGTGGCCATGCCCTGGACCGTTCTTCTCGCGTTCCTCCGGCTAACGACGCGTGCCGGTCTCTTCCGTACGCCACTGCGAGTGGAACGTGCCTTCGACGTGGTCGAGGCTTGGCTTGACCAACCCGCTGTCACGATCATCGAACCAACGGCGAAGCATCCTCGGATCCTGCGGGATCTCGTGACTCCTCTTGGAACGGCTGGGAATCTCACGTCGGATGCTCACCTTGCCGCGCTAGCTACCGAGCACGGGGCAGAACTCTGCTCAACAGACAGTGACTTCGCCCGGTTCGCTGGCCTCCGCTGGCGCAATCCTTTGGTCTGAACATTCGATGGCATCCCGTTCACTTCGCTGCCATCGTGACCACCGCGACGCTGAATCCGCGCAAGGTGAGCTTGTCGCCGCTGAGCGTTTGCTTCGTCGGCGGACTGTCCTTCAGGGTCTGATCGACATACTGAACCTCGCTCGCCGGGCCGGGTAACGTCAGTTCGAAATCCTGGTTTCGTTTGTTCACCAGTAGAATCCGGCGTTCACCGCTCGGTTTGATCACAGCCAGTGCGTAGGCGTAAGGTCCGGCGCTGGCCTCCGTGACGACCTTGTCGCCGGGACCGAAGTTGTTCTTCAGAAGCTGCAGAACGCGGAACCGCGTATTCGGTGCGCCAGTATTCCAGTCGACCATCGAGACACTGGGAAACTGGGTCGGGTATCCGACCATCTGAGATTCGCCGGCGATATCGATCCCCAGGGTTGTGAGATGGCCGAACACGTAGGCGTAGCAGGCTCCGGACAGATCCCAATACGAATCCGGAATGGAACCTGCTCCCTTCGGGTCGCCCGGAAGAATCGAGCCGATCTCGTTGACGGTCGTTTTGGTCGACGGGGACAGGCGGTTGCGAATCTCTTCAATGTATTGCACGGTTGTCAGGAAGCGGTCGGCCTGGTCAAAGAACGTATACTGCCATGACTCCACGCCTTGATCCGCTGCCGGTGTTGCGTAGAAGTGATACGAAATCATGTCCAGGGGGATACAAGGCACGTGGTTCTTCGGATTCAAAAAGCACTCGAACATGCTCGGATTGGTGGAAGGAGAAGCGACCGAGATCCCGACAAACTTGATTCCCGGCGCCACCTTTCGGATAGCCGACACAATTGCGTCATAACGCGCCGTGTATTGTTCGGGCGTCGTGTTGTGCTCAAAATCAGGCTCGTTTAGCACCTCCCAGTAATCAATCTTGAAGTGATGCCCGGACTCGTGCCGGATCCCAAGTTCATCCGTGAATCCGCCGTTGACATACCAGCTCACCAGCCGCGCGTAATAGCCGCCCAGCTCTTTCATGGAGGGATCGCGAAGTTCGGTGCCCTGGGTGTAGTTCCAAACCGGCTCGTCGGGATCGCTGGGGTAGCCCACGGGCTGGGGCGTTTTGAACATCCACTGCGGGATGGTGCTGAAATTCAGGATCACCGGGTGTCCGTTCGTGGCTTTAATAAAATCGATGGTCATCGGATCGATCAGCGAGAAGTCCCAGGAAGTCTTGTCCTTCGAGGGCGGCTGCAATTCCGCCACGGCGAGTTTGGGGTAGGGCAGCCACGGCACATAGCGCACGTAATCGGCGCCCAACTGCTGGAGTTCTTCATAGACTCGATCGTGAATGGCTGAACCTCGCCGCAGCGGCGGATTGACGACTACCTGCAGCGTGGGCGTGGTCTTCGAGACACGCTCGATGTGGTCCCATTTCACAACGACTTTCTGAGCCGAGGCGCAGATCGAGAGAACCGAAAGTAAGCAAAGAGAATATGTGAGTTTCATGATGTTCCGACTAGCAGATTTGTACGGTTTCAATGCCGAGAATTGCGCCGAGCTTGTGTATTTTGGAAGCGACGTGTCCCACCCCAATGGCACAGTGATGGGGCGGCCCTTGTGCGTTCCAATCTTGAATGAACCGGCGCGCGCCGATGCGAAAGCGATAGCGGCTGTTGGTGTTGCCGATCTCGAGGATTGGTCCAGGTTCCGACTGCGCGCCGGCCACCAACAGCTTCAGGCGGCCGCCCTGGCTTTCCGCCACGGAAAGCAACGTCGCCGGCCCGTGTTTCACGGACATCTCAACCGACAGGCCTCGGCCGACTTTTCCGTGATAGACGCCTAGTGGCCGCACCTTGGGTTTCCCCTCGGCAACGCCCAAATGGCCGGGGCCATCATGTCCCATCAGCACGACGTCGTCGGCATAGTCAGTGGCGTAGTATTCGGTGAAGGAACCACCCGCTCCCAGCGCATCCATGATCTTCATCGCCTGGGCATTCTTCACTTCACACTCCCCGGCGACCGGTATACCACGCGCGGTGAGAAGACTTGTGCCGAGGATGATCGAACTGATCGCATCCTCGTTGGCTGGATTGCCGGTGCCCTGATAGTAATACGCCAGAGAACCCAGGGCGTGGCGTTCAACCAACTGATCGAGCGCTATGGAAGTTCTGGCCGCGCGCTCCAGTTCGGCCAATACGCATTCCGGCTGCACATCAAACACCTCGCGGAACAAGGCGACTCGGCGCGCGATCTCGTCCTGATGAACTTTCTCGCGCAAGGCCGCGAGTTCGTCCACTTCAAGCAGCTCAATGTGGCCTCCGAACACCGCGCACTGGAGCGTCAAATCACTATAGACGTCCAGCATCCCGCCATAGTAGTGGCCCATGACCCCGAGCCGGTTGTGTTCCATGACGTGCGTCACTTGGGCGGCGTCGACCCACTCACCCACCTCGTCCCAGATACCTGGATCGCCGTCCAGTACACCCGTTACCTGGAAGAACGGGATGCCGCAACGGCGGAACACGTTCGCAATTTCCGGAACGGGACAGGCCTGGCACCAAGCCAGCCACTCGCCGGTCATGCGGCCGCGATCGGCCATCGTGTTGAAAGTGGCGTAATCAATGGCAGGCCCCGGCGAAAGATTCAGCACAATCACCGGCACCTTCAGCCGCCTGACCACCGGCAACACCGTTGACGAAAGTGCGTAGGTCGTGACGTGAAGGAATACCAGATCGACGCAAGACCTCCGGAATTCCTGACCCGCGCGAGCCGCTTTTTCGGGTGTGTCAATCATGCCCAGGTTGACGACTTCCACACCCGGCCGCCCCAGCCGCCGCGCCACCATACCAGCTGCTTCTTTCAACTGCTGCTCAAGACCCTCGAATTGAGGCCAGTAGGTATCGAGGCCGATCGCAAAAACGCCGATCTTCAGATGGGATCCATCACTGCTGGTAGTCATTGGGAATCTCCCTGTCGTGAACCTCGCCTTGACTGCTTGAACTCTATCGAAGTCGGGGGTTAACGCGCACTCGCCGTGCTCAGTAGCTGATCCTGGATGTTAGTAGCACGTGGGGGGCCGAGAGGGGTCAAGGCGGCAAGAAAGGCATTCGGAGGTTTGACTTTTCGTTATACTAACGCAAATCACCTGTTGGCTGGTTGCGGGCCGAGATCCGCGTAGCTCGCGCTTGGCTCATAAACAATGGCTGCCCAAACGGAGATCGTTCAGACCAAGGCCGGGTCCGCGGCACCCTGCTGGCGCCCTGCGCATCGCGTGGCATTTCGCTTTTGCTTCGTGTACTTCGGGTTGTATTGCCTCACCACGCAAATCATCGTCGGCATGTTTCCCGTGCCGATCGCCAACGTCGATGAACTGAACCCGGCGACATGGTGGCCCATCAGCCAACTCGTCTTCTGGGCCGCTGCCAATATCTTCCACGCGAAGCTCCCGTTGGTTTATACAGGCAGCGGCAGCGGCGACAAGACATTCGACTGGGTACTGGCATTCTGCGCGTTGATTTTCTCGATCGCGGCAACGGAGGTCTGGTCGGTTCTCGACGGTAAGCGCAAAAGCTATACGACTCTCTATAAATGGTTTCGCCTCTTCATTCGTTTTGCGCTCGCTTCAGAGATGATTTTGTACGGCATGGCTAAGGTGATTCCACTGCAGATGCCATTCCCCTATCTCACTCGACTGATCGAGCCCTTCGGCAGTTTCTCACCGATGGGCGTGCTGTGGACTTCCGTGGGGGCTTCGCCCGCGTATGAGATCTTCACCGGATGCGCGGAAATGCTGGCCGCAGTTCTGCTCATCATCCCCAATACAGCGATGCTCGGCGCGCTCATTTGCCTGGTGGACTTGATCCAGATCTTCGTGCTCAATATGACTTATGACGTGCCGGTGAAGCTGTTTTCCTTCCACTTGATTCTGATGGCGTTGTTCCTGCTCGTGCCGGAGCTCTCGCGCCTGGCCGACTTCTTTCTCCGCAATCGCGCGGCCAGGCCATCCACAGAACCCCAGCTTTTCAGCACCAGCCGCGCTAACCGGGTCGCGTTCGCCGTGCAGGTCATCTTTGGCATATGTCTGGTTGGAGCGAGTGCCTACAGCGGCTGGGGCACCTGGCGCACATACGGCGGCGGACGCCCGAAGCCGCCTTTGTACGGCATCTGGGACGTGAGCCAGATGTCGATTGACGGGCAAATTCGGCCGCCTCTGCTCACCGACTATGAAAGGTGGCGGCGCGCCATTTTTGATTTCCCAACGCGGGTTTCGGTTCAGCGCATGGATGACTCGTTCTCCGGGTTCGGAGCTTCTTTCAACGTCAACGACAAGACGATGACGTTGACGATAAACGGCGATAAGAACTGGAAAGCCAACTTTAGATTCCAGCGCCCCGCTCCGGATCGATTGACGCTCGATGGCAGGATGGGCGGTCACAACGTCCACATGGAACTTCAGCAGGTAGGCCTTAGCAATTTCCCGCTTGTCGGCCGAAGGTTCCACTGGATCCAGGAATACCCCTTCAACCGCTGATGTGCAGTGCCAGGAGCCCTATGGCACTTTGGCTAGCGGAAGCTGCACGAAGCGGATCTTCTTGCGGTTCCAGGTGTAGGTCATCACGAGGTCGCCCGAGGCTAGTTGAATCAGCGCGGGGTAGGAGTATTCGCCGGGCGCGTTCTCGAGCGTTGCGAAGTTTCTCCAGCTCTCGCCATCCGTGCTAACCGCCACATTCAGCGGCGTGCGGAGCAGGGACGAATCGTTGTAGATCATCACGAAACGGCCGTCTCTCAAGCGCACGGCATCAATTCCGGAATTCGGATTCAGGAGAGCTGTGGGATGCGCAGCAGTCCAGGTTATGCCGCCGTCGAACGAATCGGCGGCGCAGATACGGCCGATGTCCTTGGTGGCGCGCGCGTAAAGGCGATAGTGCTTTCCTTCGATGGGCACAACCACCGGCTGAATAATTCCATGACGGCCTTTGTCGTTGCCATCGGCTGGCGAGGGCGGGACCGTGACGGGACCATGCTTGGTCCAGGTCTGGCCATTGTCCGTGCTGCGCTCAATCCAACTGGCCCAACTTTGGTAACTTTCAACCGAAGTTCCGCTAAGGATAGTGCCGTCAGCTAGAACCAGCGGTTTTTCACGAATGGGACCGTAGAGACCGGCTGGAAGATGCTCCACCGGCGACCACGTTTTTCCTTCGTCCCGGCTGAAGCGGCGCGCGGCGCTCCAGACGGTCGGGTTGGGACCGAACTTGTAGTACAGCCAGAGCACGCCATCGGCTGAGTGAAAAAGCACCGGGTTGTAGGTGGCAATCTGGGGCTCACGAGCCAGTTCAACAGGCTTCTGCCAACGGCCCTGCGCGCGACGGGCTGACCAGATGGCTACATCGGGCGCACCTTCGTCTTTGCCGCCAAACCAGGCAGAGAGCAGACTCCCGTCCTTCAACTCAACAATGGTGGAGGCGTGGCAGGACCGCGTGGGCGAAGGATCTGCAACGTATTCGCCGGGCGCTTGGGCGCAGCCGGTTAGGCTTCCGGCGCTCAGCAGCAGCAACCATGAGCAGACCTGACGCATGTGCAACTACTTCTTCTTGTGGTGTTTCTTGGGCGCCGCTAGCGCCGACGACGGTTCCGGCATGGCCGCGGATTTTCCCATGGATGGCTTTTCCGCGCCGGGGCCGATTTTGCTGAGTATCCGATCGTGAATCCAATGCTCGTCCCACCATTCGATGGGATTCACTTGTACACCTTCGACGAGCATGCTGAAATGCACATGATCGCCGAACGCCATGCCGGTGGACCCCGAGAGGCCCATCGACTGCTTCTTCTCGACCATGTCGCCAACCTTCACGTCGATCTTGCTCATGTGCCCATAGAGGGTCTGCAAGCCGTACCCATGATCGAGTACGACGCAGTTCCCGTAAATGCCTAGCCGGTCCGCATAGATGACTTTCCCGGAGTTGGCCGCCTTCACAGGCATGTGCTCGTGAGCAGCAATATCAAAGCCTAAGTGCACCTGCTCGTCCACCTTCTTGCCTTGATACATGTAGGTTCGATGGTCGGCGAAGTATGACTCCCGTTTGCCGAGAATCGGCTCGAAGAGACCCGACCAGAGTATCTTCTCCTCGGTCTTCAGCCGGAGGTCGGACAACGTCTGGTTATTCTGCTTGCGCATATCGCGATTGAGCCGGACGAACCGGGTGACCAAGTCGCCGGTTCCGGTGGGATCGATGTCGGTCACTACCTTCCGCATGTTCTCGTCGGTTAAATCGATTGTGCTCTCGTGAAACTTCTTGGGAAAGACCTTCACCCAGAAGGTGGCCGTGGCTTCGGTTCCAGCCTGATTCTTCGCATAAACGACGGGCACCGTATCGGGAGATAGCGCGTATGAATAAGGAAACAGAGAGAAGCGATGCTTTGAATCTTCGGGCTGACCTGGCATAGGAAAGCTGCGCGCGGTGTCGGGCCCGACACGCACACCAGCCTCGGACCAGTCGCCATCGACGTCCATCATGACGAGTTCCGCGCCGCCTTGATTGATGTAATGCTGGAGGCCATCCGCCGTGATCGAGGGCGGCCGCAGGACGACCCCGACATCCTGCTGCCAGGTTGTGGTCTGGCCTCGGAGATCGTTCGAGGTGGCCTGGATAATCAGCTTGGCCGGACCCTCTTTCAAGAACGGGGCCTGCTTCCTCCCGACCGGGAAACTGAAGGTGCGCGGAGTCTGAGCCGATTTTTCAGCATTTGTGTAGATGGTCTGGCGCTGCCCATTCTGTTCGATGGTAGCGGAGAAGTTCTTCACGCCGTGCGATCCGCTGGCAGTGAACGTGACAGGTGTCGCTTCACCGACAGCGGCGACTGGACTTCCTGGTTTTAGGACAACTGCCTCGCCGCGAAACCAAATGAACCCAATGATGACGACGATCAGGAGAACGATTACCGCAAGAATCTTTTTCAACATCTTAATTTGTGATTATTTGCTTTCTATTTAGGTTTTGATGACTCGCCGCCCATCGATGCGGTAGTTTCCCGCCAGCACCCAGGCGATGGCCTCTGAATAGATGCGATGCTCCTCGACAAGAATCCGTGCCGAGAGAGAGTCAACGGAGTCGGTATCTTCCACAGGCACTACCGCTTGCAGCAGGATTGGCCCGCTGTCGAGGTGTTCGTCTACGAAGTGGACCGTACAGCCTGCGACTTTCACGCCGTGGGCCAGCGCCTGGTATTGAGCATCGAGACCGGGAAACGCCGGAAGCAGCGAGGGGTGAATATTCAGAATTCGCTGGGGAAACTGGCTGACAAAGTACCCGCTTAATAAACGCATGTACCCGGCCAGGCAGACCAGATCCACGTGATGCTGCCGCAACAGAGCGACCACCTGATGGTCATACGCCTCCCGCTCGACGCCCTTCGAATCAAGCTGGGCGGTGGGAAGTCCCGCCTGGCGGGCCCGCTCGATACCGGGCGCGGAGCTGCGATTGGAAAACACCAGCCCGATTTCCGCGTTCAGCTTACCGCTCCCGATGTTGGTCGCAATGGCTTCAAAATTCGAGCCGCGGCCGGAAAGCAGAATACCCAGTTTCGCTTTGCGTGGGCCGGCCTGGCTCACAGATAGGCCACCCGGGAGCGTTTTTGTAATTTCATGTTGACGACGCGGCCAATCTCGTAGTGGGGCTCACGCAGCTTCTTCAGCAGGCCCCGTGCCTTTGTCAGATTTTTCGGCGCAACGATCAGAACCATACCGACGCCGAGATTGAAGGTGCGGCGGTAATCCTCTTCGGGAATGTTACCGAGGCTCTTCAACAAATCGAAGATCGGCTGGCTGGGCCAAGCGGTGGCGTCGATCTCGGCGCCCAGGCCCTTCGGCAAAACGCGTGGAACATTTTCGGTGAGCCCGCCGCCAGTGATGTGAGCCGCCGCCTTCAAAAGACGGGCTCCGAGGAGCGTCTGAATCGGCTTCAAATAGGACTTATGAACCTTTAGTAACTCGTCCGTCAGGGTGCTGGCCAACTCCGGGATGAGGGCGTCCGGACGGTGGCCCGCCACTTCAAACAACAGCTTTCGGGCGAGCGAATAACCATTCGTATGAAGCCCGTTGGATGGCAGCCCCAACAACACATCACCGGCTGCTACGCCGGATCCGGTCACCATCTGCTTGCGCTCGACGGCGCCGACGATGAAGCCGGCCAAATCATATTCGCCTGGGACATACATGCCCGGCATCTCGGCAGTTTCGCCGCCGATCAGGGCGCAGCCATTCCTCTTACAGCCCCGGGCTAGACCCTTCACAACCTCGCTGCAAACCTTGGCATCCAGCTTGCCGACCGCAAAATAATCCAGAAAGAAAAGCGGCTTCGCGCCCTGCACGGCAATGTCGTTCACACAGTGGTTAACCAGATCCTCGCCCACGGTGTCGTGACGGCCGGTTGCAAAGGCGATCTTGAGCTTTGTGCCCACGCCATCGGCGGAACTCACCAGGACCGGATCGCGCAAACCTCTTAGGGAGTAGCCGGCGCCGAAACTGCCGATCGATGTCAGCACACTCGGCGTCATGGTGCTGGCGGCATGCTTCTTGATGAGGGCAATCGCTCGATCGGCTTCGTCGATGTTCACGCCCGCATCGCGATATCGAATCTGCTTCGTGGAGGTCACCGACCTCAGTGTATCGCGTGAGGCAAGGAACAACATCCGAACAAACATGTGCTGGTGGCCGGCTTAGATGTGAGTATCCACTCCCTCACAGTCATGGCTCCGAAGCCGCACACACGGTTCCGCTTCTGAGGGACACCGGCACAGTCGGGTCCAGAAAAAGTTCCCGCTCGCCGCGAAATTTATCGCGGAACATGGACGCTTATCCCGGTGTCTGAATCCATGTAAGCGGACCGATCAGAAGGGTCCGCTCCGGATACCCGTTGGAGGGCTTATGTTTGAGCAGTCCGTACTTTCAGCAGCGCACACCAACTCGCGAGCCGCGTTCGTAGCGGTGACCGCCGCAGAGCTGCTCGGTATCGCTTGTGCGGTGATCGTCCCGTTATTCCTGATCGGGCGGCCGGGCGTACCGAAGCTTCCGGTGGTGATGCGGTTCCAACCGCGCCATGTTGAACTGGTCGCGGTAAGCCCGGAGCGCATCGCGACGCAGGCACCTGTTCATCGGGTCATTGACTTCCAGCGGCTACTGGCGCCGGTCAAAGTTCCATCGCGCGTGATGGATCTTCACGACATTGCGGCGCCGGACGCCGGTGTGTTTGTATCCGACGTAGCTGGCAGCCCTGCACTCGATATCGTCGGAGCGCCGACGGCCCGAACTGCTGTCCCGCCACCGCCGCCCCCTGTGCATCCACCAGCTGAGCGGCCCACGCATCCGGTACGTGTGAGCCAGGGAGTGCAGGAAGCGAAGTTGATTAAGAAAGTGTTGCCAGTGTATCCGGAAATTGCCCGGAGCATACGCCAGTTCGGCACCGTGCGCCTGCTGGCTGTGATCGGCAGGGACGGGCATATACATGACGTGCACGTGTTGGGCGGCCCCGCCTACCTGGTTACAGCGGCGGTCGCGGCCGTGGAGCAATGGGTCTACAAACCAACGCTGCTAAACGGCGAAGCTGTGGAGGTGATCGCTCCGATCACGGTGACCTTCACGCTTGGTCAATAGCTGCCGGCGTTCAAGGTGCCCGGACAGTCATCTATCCCACGCCGGCGACATAATCCCCGCACGCTGCCTCGTAATCTAACGAAGAGGCTGCGCTTGTTAGCCGGACTGCGGGGAATTCTGGCAGAATTGTAATGCGCAATATGCGGGGATCGAGCATCTATTCTCAAGGCGCGATTCCGGTAGAGCGTGGAGTGCAGATCTCACCACAGTTGTTGCTCAGCCAATGTGCACATTCGCCGCGAATGCGCGGGCAGCGGAGAGACGGATGGCTGCTGAACCGGTAACGCAGCTCCTGCAGCAGTTGACCGAGGGCAACCGCGAGGCATTCGACGCCCTGATGCCGCTGGTTTACGCGCAGTTGCGCAAACTCGCTGGGAACTGCCTGCGCAACGAACGCCCCGGCCACACGCTGCGGGCGACAGCCTTAGTCCATGAGGCGTACTTGAAGCTGGTCGACGCCGATGTGGCTTGGGAGAGCAGGGTTCACTTCTATGCAGTGGCCGCCCGCGTGATGCGCCGGATCCTGGTGGACCACGCCAAGGCGGGAAACCGCCGAAAGCGTGGAGGCGGCGCGGAAGTTGTCCAGTTCGACGAGGCTGTTATGGTTGGGCCGGACGTTCCGGATAGCATCGTGGCCCTGGATGAAGCGCTGCTGCGGCTGGCCACGCGTGACCAGCGCAAAAGCGATGTGGTGGAGTGCCTCTTCTTCGGCGGCATGACGTACGACGAAACAGCCGCGGCGCTGGCCATTTCCCCGGCCACGGTACATCGAGAGCTGAAAATGGCCAAGGCATGGCTTTACAACGAACTGGCCCGGAACGACTCGGCCAGCTTGAGCACATGAGTCCGCACCACCCGAACGAACAAGCATGAGCGACAATTCAAGCGCAGATCGGTGGGCGCGGCTTGACGAGTTGTTTTATGCCGCCAGCGAATTGGACCCTGCGGAGCGCGATGTTTTCATCGCGGCCAGCTGCGGAGACGATGCAGCGCTGCGGGCCGAATTGGAGGCCCTGCTGCGAGCCTCGGAATACACACACGGGTTCCTCGAGAAGCCGCTGAGCGAAGCGGCCCGGGTCGTCGTGGAAGGCACTGAGCAGGCAGGTCAGTTAATTGGCCGGTACCGTGTGATTCGGGAGTTAGGCGAAGGCGGCATGGGGCGCGTGTATCTGGCTGTGCGTGCCGATGAGCAGTACCAGCAGCAGGTTGCCATCAAGCTGATGCACGGCGGGCTGGTCCCCAGCAAGACCATGTTGCTGCGTTTCCGGACCGAGCGGCAGATCCTGGCAAACCTGCAGCACCCCAATATTGCCCGCTTGCTCGACGGCGGTGTCACCGAAGCCGGTTCGCCTTATTTGGTGATGGAGTACGTGGACGGAGTTCCGATCCACAAATACTGCGAAGGCCGGCCGATCGAAGAGCGCCTGAAGCTGTTTCGCACCGTCTGCGGTGCGGTGGAGTATGCACACGCCAACCTGGTAGTGCATCGCGACATCAAACCGCTCAACATTCTGGTCACCGCCGACGGGACACCGAAGCTACTCGACTTCGGCATTGCCAAGCTGCTCGACCCGAACTTCGCCGGTGCGCCGGCAGGCACACGGACGTACGTCACCGATCGTCTAATGACCCCCGAATATGCCAGCCCGGAGCAGATTCTGGGTGAACCCGTCACGACTGCTACGGATGTGTACGCTTTAGGCACGCTGTTATACGAGTTGCTGACGGGCACGCAGCCGTTTGCCGCACAGAAGCTCAGCCCGCTGGCGTTTGCGCGGTTCATCACGGAAGTGGATCCCGAACCGCCCAGCGCGGCTGCGGCCCGGAACGCCCAGATCCCCGTGGCGGATGCGCGGCGGATGCGCGGCGATCTCGACAACGTGGTGCGCAAGGCAATGCGCAAAGAGCCGGCTCGGCGCTATGCGTCAGTGGCTCAATTCTCGGCCGACATCGAAGCGTATCTGGAAGGGTATCCGCTGCGGGCGGCCGCGGATTCGTGGCGCTATCGCGCCGGTAAGTTTCTCGGACGGCACAAGCGCGGCGCGGCCGTGACGGCGGCTGTCGTCGTACTGCTGGTCGGCTCGACCATCGAGATGGCGGTGCTGGCGCAACGCGCCCGCCGCGAGCAGGCTGTCGCTCAGCAGGAAAGCCAGTTCCTGGCTAGTGTTTTCAGCGCCTCAATGCCCGAGGAATCGCGGGGGACAACAATTACCGCGCGCGACTTACTGGACCGGGGCGCAAAGCGCATCGATCGCGAGCTTGCCGGACAGCCGGAGGTCCAGGCGTCCATGCTCAGAAGCATCGCGGCCGCCTATCGCAGCATTGGCCAATATGATCAGGCACTCTCACTGGCTGAACGCTCTTATGCTCTACAATCGAAACTGAATGACGGCCGGAACGATCAGATGGCCGGCATTCTCGACTTACTAGCCGAGTTGTATCGCGACAAGGCGCAGTATGACAAGGCGGAGCCGCTGTTTCGAAAGCTAGTGGATGTTCGGCGCAAGATCGACGGCAACCAAAGTCCGGCCTACGCGCTGACCCTGAGCAACTTTGGCGAGTGCCTTTACAACGACAGCAAAGACGCGGAAGCGGAGCCGTTGTTACGCGAAGCTCTGGCCATTTATAAGCAACAGGGACCGGACGAAGGCGCGCCGGCTCGCGACTATCTCGCGCTGGTGCTCGAACGCAAAGGAAACTTCCAAGAAGCAGCGCAGCTGCTGCGCGAATGCACCGAGATCAACCTGCGCACGCTGGGGCCGAACCACCCCGATTACGCCATCAGCCTGCATAACCTGGCAAGCGACTTGATTGACCTTGGGGATCTCGACGGGGCTGAGGCCAAACTGCGCGAGGCCCTTGCTGCCGCCGAGCGATCCTTCGGCAAGACTCATCCACAGATGGGTTATAGTCTGAACAATCTTGGCTATGTCCTGATTGAGAAAGGACAGGCTCCGGCAGCAGCTCCGTACCTTCAGCAAGCATTGGAGATTAGCCTTGCGCACAACGGACCCAATCATCCGAGGACGGCCGGCTACCGTTCGAACCTGAGCCGCGTACTGCTCGCCGAGGGTAAGTATGACGCGGCAGAGAAGGGCTTTCGTGAAGCCCTGGCCATCATGACGGCCGCGAAGGCGAGCAACACCTGGGCTGCGGCCCAAATGACAGCGTACTTGGGCTTGGTCTATTTCGACCGTGGCGAGTACACCGAGGCGGAGAAGCTCGCCCGTCAGGCGATGGACATTCGCCGAAAGTTGGGAGGCGAGCAGTCGCCGGCATACGCTTCGTCGCTGATCGAGCTTGCACAGGACCGGCTCTTCCAGCACGATCCAAAAGGAGCGGAGCCACTGCTTCGGCAGGCGGTTGAGATCCGCCGCAGCAAGTATTCATCACATCACCCGGACACCATCGCGGCGGAAGTGCGGTTGGGCGAGGCACTGCTCGCCGAAAAGCAATACGTCGGCGCGGAGTCAGTCCTGCAAGAAGCAGCCGTCGCGGCTCGGACGGCGCCGTACGCGCCGCTGCCCTGGGAAGTGGCGGAGGCGCAAAACGCACTCGGCGCCTGTCTGATCGAGACCGGACACACGAAGGAAGGAGAGGCCCTGCTTCGACAAAGTCAAGAGGGCGTGATGAAACATCCTCGGCCGGCCTTCCGGCGGCAGGCGCCGGTGTTGGTCAGTGAATTCCGTCCGATCGCGGTAGCGCACAACTGAACGTAATCTCTTCCTTGGGGTCTCGAATGATAGGATCACTCGTATGGAGTTGGTTCTTGGTATACAAATCGAGGAATTGCCGGAAGGCTTGTTCTTAGCTACCTCGGATGAACTCCCGGGCCTTGTAGCGCAGGGACGAACGATTGCCGAGACACTCGAAATTGCCCGTGACGTTGCCCGAAAATTGATCGATGCGAGACGCGAACGCGATGGGGCTCTGAACTTGCCAACAACCAGCGAGCGGCGCGATTACACTATCGTTGTCGCGGCATAATGGGGCGGCTTGGAGGATTCCGATACCGGGAGATCGTTCGGAAATTGAAGGCCTGCGGATTCGAGTTCGATCGTCGGCCGCTGGTAGCCACGAGATCTGGTTCAGTCGTCGAACGAATCGATACACCACGGTGCCCAACCATCCAGGCGACATGCCAGAAGGAACGCTGCGAGCGATCCTAAAACAGGCCGGGATCAACCCGGATGACTTCCTGGCGGCATGACTTATAATGGCGCGTCACCTGCGCGGCATCGAAAGCAGCGAAGGGAGAGTAACTATCGTGGTTGAGCGCAATTTGAGCAGCGGGACAAAGAAGCGAACCAAACTCGGCATGACACTGGAGCAGAGCGCCAAAGAGATTCTGGCCCACGTCAAGGGTGAGGCTAAACTACCCGTGAGGCGTATTGTGCTGCCAGGCGAGGTTAATGTGAAGCGCATTCGGACCAGGGCGGGAATGTCACAGGCGGAGTTTGCACGCGCCTTCTGCATCAACCCAAGGACGTTACAGGAATGGGAGCAAGGACGCAGAAAACCCGACGCGACAACCCGCGCGTACCTTGCGGTCATCGCAAAGAATCGCGAGGCTGTGTTGGACGCGCTGGCGTCGTAAACCTGAAAGGAGCCGGGGACCGGCGAGGTATTGTCGGGCTCTCTGCCGCGGCCGACTATCGTTTGACTAACCATGAAATTGTCGCGCGCGGTGACGTCAGAGTGAATCTCACAAACGATCCTAGGCATCATACGGCATCCCCGCATCAGACTCCGCCGGGAACGGCTCCGCTGGCTTGCGGCTGTCGATCCAGCGCAGCAGCAACAACGAGAATCCGCACAGCAGCACCACAATCAGCACTACATATTCCCAATGCGCCTTCAGATACGGTAGCGTTTGCTGGCCGTAACGCTGGCCGAGATAGGCCAGCGCGGAATAGCGGATGACGCGGGCGAACAGGATGACCGCCAGAAAGTAGGCCGTCCGCACTTCCAGCACGGCCGCGCAGAACACGGGGATCTTGAGCGGCATCGGGATGGGCGAGAGAGCGGGAACGAATACGGTCAGCAGGCCGTAGCGCTCGAACCAATGCCGCAACTGCTTGCCCCGGCCGCTCTCGGTATATTTCGCCAGCATCACGTGGCCGCCCTTACGCGCCAGCAGGAACAGAACCAGGCTGCCGATCAGCGACCCCGCGACTGCACAAGCGGCGGCCGGAAAGGCCTGAGCCGGACTAACGGTGGAGATCGCGATCAAGAGCGCATCCACGCCGCCGACAATCGGAACACCCGCGGAATCCAGAATCGCCAGAAAAAAGAGCCCGAACGGGCCCCATGAAATCAGAGTTGAGATGAAATGCTTCAGTCGTTACTCCGAAGCACGCTTCGTACCGGCATCGGAATCCAGGATAGCGAACAAGCCCGCTTCATCCAGAACCGGGATACCGAGTTCGTTGGCTTTGTCGAGCTTAGATCCTGCGTCTTCGCCCGCAACAACATAGTTCGTTTTACGGCTGACCGAGCCCACCACTTTGCCCCCGTTCGCTTCAATCCGTTCTTTCGCCTCATCGCGCGTTAGGGTTGGCAATGTGCCAGTCAAAACGAACGTCAAACCATTTAGTGCCCCGGCCTTTTTTCGCTTCTTCTCCTGTGTGAATTGAAGACCAGCCTCACGCAGGCGTTCGACCAATTCCTGGTTCTGCTTTTCGTCGAAGAAGTCGCGAATGGCCGCGGCCACTTTGGGGCCAACTTCCTCGGCCTGTTGTAACTCCTCTTCGCTCGAGTTGGCGATGACATCCAGGTCTCCGAAGTAATCGGCCAATATCTGCCCGGTACGTTCACCGACAAAAGGAATGCCGAGCCCGTTCAATACACGCGCCAGCGGCTGCCTGCGGGAATGATCGATATTCTCGATGACCTTGGCGGCCGACTTCTTGCCCATCCGCTCGAGCTCTTCCAGTTGCTCCGTTTTTAGTTGGTAAAGATCGGCAATGCTTTTCACCAGACCGCGCGAGAGTAGCTGATCCACCAGGGCGTCGCCCATGCCGTCGATGTCCATGACGTGCCGGCTCGCAAAATGCAGCAGCGATTCGCGAAGCCGCGCCGGGCAGTTGGTGTTGACACAGCGGCTGGCGACCTCACCCTCCTCCCGCACCACATGGCCGCCGCAGACCGGGCAGGTCGACGGCATGTGAAAGGCTTTCCGATGCGCACCGTGGTCGACGACGCGCACGATTTTCGGAATCACATCGCCGCTGCGTTCTACCAGCACGCGATCGCCGATCGCCAGGCCCAGTCGCGCGATCTCGTCCTCGTTGTGGAGCGTCGCCCGCGAAACCGTCACGCCGCCAACAATGACTGGCGACAGGTGGGCGACGGGCGTGAGCGTTCCGGTTCTTCCCACCTGGACTTCGATATTCTCCAACACTGTTTCGGCCTGCCGCGCGGCGAATTTGAAAGCAATGGCCCAGCGCGGAGCTTTTGCGGTCCAGCCGAGCTTATCCTGTTGGACGACGGAATCCACTTTCGCCACAACGCCATCGATCTCATACGGTAGCCCGTCGCGCTTGGCTTCGAGCTCGCGTATGAACACCAACAATTCATCCAGGTCTTTGCACAGCCGCCGGTTCGGGTTTACCTTGAAGCCCATCGACTGAAGGCTATTGAGAGATTCCCATTGGCTGTCCAGCAACGGCCGTCCTTGACGGAAGAGAAAGTAGGCAAAGAAATCGAGCTGGCGCGCGGCAGTTAGCTTCGGATCGAGCGCTCGCAGCGCACCCGCAGCTGCATTCCGGGGGTTGGCAAACCGGGGGAGCTCCGCTTTCTCCCGTTCGTCATTCAAGCGCTCGAAGGAAGTCTTCTGCATTACGACCTCTCCGCGCACCTCAAATGCCGTCGCGCCATCCACTGGCTTCTTGATCCGCAACGGTAAGGAGCGAATCGTCCGGGCGTTTTCAGTGACTTCTTCGCCAACCCGGCCGTCGCCGCGCGTGAGTGCCTGTTTCAGTTGGCCGTGCTCGTAGTGTGCCGCCATCGAAAGCCCGTCCAGCTTCACTTCGCCTACATAGGAGAACGGCTCCGACTTCAGCAGGGAACGAATGCGCTGATCGAATTCCCGAAGTTCTTCCTCGTTCAACGCATTATCCAGACTCAGCATGGGGGAGCTGTGAGCGACTTTGACGAAGCCTTCACGAGGCGCGCCGCCAACCCGCTGGGTGGGAGAGTCAGGCGACTTATACTCTGGATGCTGCTCTTCCAGTTCGCGCAGGCGGCGCATCAAACCGTCATATTCAGCGTCGGTGATCTCCGGCTGATCAAGAACGTAGTAAAGATACTCGTGGTGCTCTAGCTGTTCGCGAAGCTCCTCAATCTGCCGCTGAGCCGCATTTTTCATGGCTGAAAACCTATAATGGAGAATTGCGCACCGAAGCCGGGCATTACAAGAAAGCCGCCGTCATCTTCAACCCTTATGCGGGCCGATTGATTCAGGGCACGCGCTCGCTTCAACGTACCATCCACGTCCTGGAGGACCAAGGCATTCCGGCTGAGTTGCTACCCACCGAGGGGCCGAATACGGCCGCCCGCATCGCACGCGCCGCGATCGCTTCGGGCTGCGATTTGATTCTGGCCGCTGGCGGCGACGGCACCATCAACGAAGTGGCAAATGGCATGGTTTTTTCCCAGGTGCCGTTGGCGATTCTGCCGGGCGGCACGGCGAACGTACTGGCGCACGAACTGGGCGTGAAGATTCACATTGAACAAAGCGCCGCCGGCATCTCCAGCGCGGTGCCCACTCGCATCCCCGTCGGATGCCTGACCGATGCCCGGGGAACCAAGCGCTATTTCCTGCTTATGGCTGGCGTTGGATTAGACGCCCAGATCGTCTACGACATGAACCTCGACCTGAAAGCCTTCGCCGGAAAACTGGCTTACTATCTGGGTGGCTTCTCACAGATCATGAAGCCGCTGGTGCCTTTCCGCGCTATCGTGGACGGCAAAAAGTTCACCACGACCTTCGCGCTGGTGACCCGCGTCCGGAATTATGGCGGCGATTTCGAGATCGCCCGTGAAGCGTCACTGCTGCGCGACCAATTCGAGGTGGTGCTGTTTGAGGCGAAGCGCTCGTATCAATACATGCCGTACCTTGCGGGCATGATGCTGGGTCAAGTCGCCAAAATGAAGGGTTGTACAGTGCTCCGGGCACGTTCGATCCGATGCGAACCAGCCGATCCCGAGCGGGCGCCGCTGCAGGTGGATGGAGAGTTTGCCGGGCGCATCCCGGTCTCCATCGACATTGTTCCGCATGCGTTAACCCTTTTACTTCCTCCTCAGTTTGTCGAGCGCGAGCGAGTTCTCCAGCAGGCGGCCACCTTCGCTTAGAAGCGCCGGCCATGGATAACGTCACTCACACCCTGACCGCGATAGCGATGTCCCGCGCCGGATTGAACCGGCTTTGCCCGCGTGCGACGCTGCTGTTGATTATTTCGGCCAATATCCCCGACCTTGACATGGTCACGCTATTCAAAGGCACGCTGACCAACCTGGAGATCCATCGCGGCTACACGCACTCCCTGTTACTGTTCCCGGTGATGGCCGCGGTGGCGACGGCACTCACCGCTTTACTGTGCCGCCAGAAGCTGCCCTGGTTGCGCGCCTGGCTGATTGCCTGCGTGGGAGTGCTGAGCCATCTCCTGCTGGATCTAACCAACGCGTATGGGATCCGCCTCGGCCTTCCCTTCTCGTCCAGCTGGTTCTATCTCGACCTGAATTATCTCTTCGATGGCGTCATCCTTACTGTACTTGCTGTCGCCGCCCTCTGGCCATTGCTGGCACGCCTGGTGAGCGACGAGATCGGCGAACGGACGAAGCCGGGGCCCGGGCTTGCCATCTTCGCGCTGTTGTTCTTCGTGGCCTATGACGGGGCTCGCTTTGTGCTCCACCAGCGCGCCATCGCCCAGATGGAGTCCCGGCTGTATGACGGCGAGCAACCTCTACGCGTCGCCGCCCTGCCGCGTGCCGCCAATCCGCTTGTCTGGGACGGCATTGTCGAGACCAGTTCTGCCTATCACGTCTACGCGGTTCCAAGCACCGGCGAATTCGATCCGGCCGGCGGCGATACCATGTTCAAGTCGGAGTGGCGGCTGAGCTTTGATGCCGCCGCGAAAACAGAACCCTTCCGCTATCTCATGTACTATGCCCGCTTCCCGCTGTGGCGCGAGTCGCCGGCGGCGGGAGGCAGCACGCCACTCCAGAATGTGGAGCTGATTGAGCTTCGCTTCGGGCACCCGCCAAATCCGACACTGCATGCCGAAGCACTGGTGAATGGCCAGAACCAGGTCCTCGAAAGCGGCGTCTCGTTCCTGGGGCCACTGCGGCGAGCGCGAAAAAACTAACTGCCCAACAAGACACTGGCTTACTTCGCTGCGGCTTCGCCGACGCGATACAAAACGCTCGCATGCGGAGCCAGTGTCACATCCAGGCGGCTCAGGCTCCCGAGATCCTTGTGCTGCCATAGGTCCCGAACGTGGACGTGTGTGGCGTTGACGCCGGCGGCCTTCCATGTCATCTGTACATGATTGGACGAATCTTTCAGGTTGAACACCGCTACATACTTGTCACTTCCTCCGGTTGCATTCGCAGTCCAGGTAATGGTGGCCCCGTCATTGTAGGATTGGCGCCCCCCGCTGCTCGACTGGTTGACCGCGATGACCTCCGGATTGGTAAGCAGCCCGAGGGTGTATGGATCCAGCGTGGGAAGGTCGCCACCCATGATCAAAGGCGAGCGAAAAATGCACCAGAGGGTCATCATCGTCGTCTGCTCATCAGGAGTGAATTTCGACGGCTCGCCTTTCTTGTCCTTGTAGGGCATCCGAAGACGGCCGATGGGGAGCATATCGGCATCGGGCCAGGTACCGTTCTTGCCCACCTCAGGAGCCCATTCCCTGGTGTAATCGAACTGGCGCCGCAGCAGTTTCCAGTCGTCCCAGAAGTCGTCCGAAATGCGCCACATTTGCGCATACTTCTGAAAGAATCTGGCTTCGGATAGTGGCGCGGGACCCGGCGAAATACTCAGCACAATCGGCCTGCCCGTTTTTCGCAGAGCTTCGCTGAGCGCCTTGATCTCGGCTGGTTGATACAGATGGCTGCCCATGTCATCGGCCTTGACGAAGTCCACGCCCCACGACGCATACAGTTCGCCAATGGAATCGTAGTAAGCCCGCGCTCCGGGCTTGGTTGTGTCGACGCCCCACATATCGGGATTCCATACGCAGGCGTTGTCTTTGTCGGCGATGCCGGCGGCGCTAAAGCGGGTGCCCTTGATGGGCAGGTTCTTGTCGACCGCCTGGCGAGGAATGCCCCGCATGATGTGTATGCCGAACTTCAGTCCTTTGCCATGGATGTAGTCGGCCAGCGCCTTGAATCCAAGTCCATTCGCCGCTGACGGGAAGCGATTCACCGCGGGCGTCAGCCGGCCGTAGGCGTCCATCGTGAGCGGCGCGCCCGGCTGGTAGTCGTGGCCCTGCGCATTGGCTTCGTACCACTGGATGTCGACAACAATGTATTTCCATCCCAGGCTGGCGAGGTGGCTGGCCATGTAGTCGGCATTCGCCCGAACCTGGTCTTCGCGAACCGTCGTTCCGTAAGAATCCCAGCTATTCCACCCCATCGGAGGCGTGGGGGCAAGTAATGCTTTCGGAGCGTCGTCAAGTGGGCGCCCGAACAGCGCCATAAGAAACACGAGGATACCGATTGCCAAAACCGGCACGGTTCGCATTAAAACGCTTCGCGCGGAAGAGCCCATTTGTCGCATGCTCTCGCTTTCCGGGCCAGCCGACGCCCGTGAACATAATAGCGAGGGACCAGTGCACTTGAACGGGGTGCCGCGTGGGCGCAATGCGACGGCAGGGGCTTTGGGGTTGTTCTCGGAACGATTGGAGGGATCTAGCCGGCACCTCACGCTAGGCGCCACTGAGTCGAAGACGGAGGCCCTGCTCACGCTTTACTCGTAAACCTCGCGGCGGCGCGCTATCCGCGTGATCGTGACGAGCATGATCGCGTCGTCGATGATGTACAGCACCCGCCAGTCACCAATCCTGACCCGCCACTGATCCTTGTAGCCCGCGGGTTTTTTGCACCCTGCGGGCCGGGGTTCTCGGCCGGCGCCAGAATGTTCCGGTCGACGCGGGTGAAGATCCGGTCGTCGAGCGCGTCCAGTTCCTTTTACGCCGACCGCTTGATTTCAAGACCGTAATTAGCCACGCGGGCGGGTGCGCTTCAAGCGGGTTGCGCGGTATTGAGCATAGGGAATGCCCCTTTCTTTCCGTCGCGATTGAGACACAAGGCCGTCCCAGAAATCCTCCCAGATGGCCCCGTGTTTCTTCAGGTCGATTAGGACACCGACCTTGCGGCCCTTCTCATCGGTGACGAACTGGATTCCGCTCATGGCTTATTGTCCTTTCAGGCGTGACAGCGGCGCAAGACGGAGGACCACCCGCGGTTCCTGCACGATGACCTTGATACAGCGAGAGTTAGTGTTCGCTCAGTAGCCCTGGACGCCATCCTCGAGAAGCCCTTCCGCGCAGCAAATGCCACAGCGAACATCCGGCGAAGTCTCTCGAATTTGGCCATGCCGCCCAAGCCCGGACGGCACACTCTTGTACCCTAGTAGGTGGCACAGCTGTTTCGCGATTCGTGGACCAGAGTGAACCAGTGAAATAAAGGAAACAACATGGTAATTGGAAGGAATCTGCTGGCAGGGCTGGCCGTGGTCGGAATGGCGGGCAGTTTGTACGCGCAAAACGCCAACAAGGTGGCCGTCGTCAATATGCAAAACGCGATCGTCGCGTCAAAAGACGGGCAGAAGGCCGGCCAGGAGTTAAGCGCCAAATTTGGGCCCCGGCAAAAGGAGTTCGATCAACAGCGCACCGAATTGGCGCAGCTCCAGGAACAGCTGCAAAAGGGAAACAGTACGCTGGCGCCCGATAAGGTCGCTCAGCTGCAGAAGGATATCGACGAGAAAAACCGAAGGCTGCAACGTATCCAGACGGACGTTCGGGATGAATACACGGCCGATCAGCAGAGGCTGCTGGTGCCGCTAGAGCAGAAAATGGTGGCCATCATCTCGCAATATGCCAAGCAAAAGGGATACAACGTGGTACTCGACACCAGCGGACCGGTGATTTTTGTCGATCCGTCGATCGATATCACAAAGGAGATTCTGGCGCTATACGACGCCGCACCAGCTGGGCCCGCGCCGGCCACTACCGCCCCTGGGTCGCCGGCCGCGCCGAAGCCACCCGGAGCAAAGTAAGTCAGCAACAGGCGAGTTCGTTCAAGTGGAAGCTGCTGATCAAAGCAGCTTCCACTTTTGTTTTGGGACGCGAGTCTAGCGCATCCGTCTCAAACTATCGCTTCGAGAACTTTCTCCGCAAGCCCTTCATGATGCGTTCCCCAAGCGTTCCAAAGGGCTGGTCGGTTGTGACGTAGGTCCAGGTTGCTCCACGCTCAAGACGTTCGGCATTCTGGAAGTGGATCATTCCATCCCGGATCTCGGCGGTCGCAAACGCTTCGGCGATGTCGTCTTTTAAGCATTGATGGAAATCCGCATAGATTTCCTTCTCACCGGTCAGGAATGTAAACAGCGGGTCACGACCGCCCCACGAAGCCCAATGCACGCCACCCCTCAACTCAGAAACATTGGCGAGATATTCGGACCATAGATCGTCGATTATGGCCAGTGCGATTTGACGGCCTGCCTTCTCGACTTCCTCTCCGCCTGCAGCCTGAAGCAGCTCGACGATTTGTTCTTCGGACAGCATCGAACGGAGACTCCAATCGGGTGACTGCAGAATCTCACGGCGCAAGGCGTAGATCTCGCGGCGATGGTGCTCAACCACGCCATCGTATTTCCAGAGCATTTGCCGGATCTCGAGGTTCTGGCTCTCCACGGTGCGCTGCACGCTCTCAATATCCGGGTTTTCCGCGATCCCGAAACGCACCAGCAGGTCGTCTTCAAGGCTAATGAGGAACCGGGACGTGCCCGGATCACCCTGCCGTCCAGCGCGGCCGCGCAGTTGGTGGTCGATCCGCCTGGCCTCGTGACGGGTGGTGCCGATGACGCATAGGCCGCCCAGTGCCACCACCCGGTCGCGATCAGTGGGCGGATTGCCTCCCAGTAGAATGTCCGTGCCCCGACCCGCCATGTTGGTGGACACAGTCACTGCCCCCAGCGCGCCGGCACGCGCGACAATCTCCGCTTCGGCTTCGTCGTTCCTGGCGTTCAGAACCGAGTGCGGAATACCGGCCAATTGCAGACGGCGGCTCAGTGCTTCCGATTCTTCCACGCTCGCCGTTCCTACCAGGATCGGGCGCCCCGTATGGTGGACCTTTCGAATTTCTTCCACCAGTGCGCGGTTACGCGCCTCCTTGTCGGCATACACCACATCCGGCAGATCCTTGCGAATCACGGGGCGGTTGGTTGGAATCACCGTCACCGGTAGCTTGTAGACGTTCCAGAATTCACTGGCCTGGGTTGCCGCGGTGCCGGTCATACCGCAAAGCCGCTCATACATCCCCGCCAGGCTTTGCACGGTAATCGAACCGAGAATGCGGCCCTGCGTTTTCAGCCGAACGCGCTCCTTCGCTTCAATGGCGGATTGCAAGCCTGCCGGCCACCGGTGGTTCTGTGCGATGCGGCCTTTGAACTCATCCACCAGTTCGATGGAACCTTCCTTGACCACGTAATCAACGTTGCGCCGCAGCAGGGCGCGCGCATGCAGCGCATCTTGCACCGCCGTCAGAATGCGAAGGTTCTGGGCTTCGAATAGGCTTCCGCAGCTAAGTGCTCGCTCCACGTAAGCGATGCCTGCATCGGTCAATTGGACGTTGCGGGCGAACTCATCCACGAAGAAGTGAGCGTATGGACGAAGCCCGGCGACCAATGAATCGACCCGGTAGGCAAACGCCGAATCTTCGGGCACGCCGCCCGCTATGACGAGCGGGATGCGCGCCTCATCGATCAAGATGGAATCGGCTTCGTCGATAACAGCAAATGCAAACGGCCGTTGGACCAATTCGTCAACGCTCCGCGCCAAGCCGTCTCGCAGGTGATCGAAGCCCACTTCATTCGCCGTCGCGTAGGTAACATCGCAGAAGTACGCAGCCCGGCGTTGCTCGGCGGACATGTCTTGCGAGATATGGCCGACCGTTAGACCGAACCAATCGTAGATGCCGCGCATCCACCTGGCATCGCGTCGAGCCAGGTAATCGTTGGCAGTCAGCACATGTACGCCGCGGCGCCTTAAGGCATACCAGATAACGGCAGGCACAGCCGCGAGCGTCTTGCCTTCGCCCGTCTGCATCTCGGCGATATCCCCACGCTGCAGTGCAAGCGCGCCCAGAATCTGCACGTCGAACATAGGCAGGCCCAGCACGCGCTCTGCAGTCACGGCTGCCAGCGCAAACGTCTCCGCCAGGGATGAGTCCTCCCTCAGGCCCTTCGCGGCTAATTTGATTTGATCGTCTGTTCCCTCGGCCAGCTCTTCCCGCCGCCGGTTAATAGCCCGCAACTGGTCCTCGGCTTCGCGATCTCCGAGCCCAAAAAGACGTAACAAGTTTCCTAAAGACACAAGTCCTCTCCTTCCAATTTCCAAAACGTTGGTCGTGGTTATGCGAAGAGAGAGCGTATGGGAGGGGGACGTTGGAACAGTGCGGCGGTGTCCGGTTCGGGCCGGATCCGTGAAACGTATGATGGCGTGGATTGCCGAGCCGGTAGCGCCGTGCGAATCGGCTGTGACTTACGAGGGATCTGCTGTTCAGATTCGGCGGAGCAGACAATCTCGAAACCCGCGAGAACACGCACGGACGGCGCCGCTCCCTGCGTTGTCAGCAACGCAAGAAGCGCGACGAATGCGTATCTCACGACCACTCGTGCCATTTCTTTAAGCGTCGCACAAACCGGCCCGCCGCGTGTAGAAGCCTTCGGATCAGTCGTGCCCGATCAGAAACCGGCCTCTTTGCGAATCCACTCTGGTTCGTCCGGCTCGCCTTTGGGCTTCATCCCTTTGGTCAGGGACCAACGGTGAATCCAGGAAAAACCGCCCGGGCCGACGTACGCTTCAGGCATAGAGTAAGCCGGATCTTCCAGTGCGCGCTCCAGCGATACGAACGTGTATCCGCGGCGGCGCATCATAGCTAGCAGATCGGGCATGGCATCCGCATTGAGCTGGCTCGCGTGGATCAATAGGATCTGGCGGATTTCATGGCCAGTTACTTCAATGGATCGCGCCTCGAAGAATGCAAAGATCGACTCCATGTAGGCCAGGTACAACTCGCGGACCTGCTTCGCCTTCTTCGAATCGCCTCCCGTCAGGGCCTTCGCATAGACGACAGCGAACATATAGTCCGAGTCGTCGAGCGTCACCGGAGCGTTGCGATAGCCGTGCTCCAGCAGAAACTGCTGCACCGCCTGCTTGGTCTCAAGATCTTTGCCGGCATGCAGGAAGGGATATCGGAAGTACAACGGGCGGCGTCCAACGATTGCCGTGGTTACGACTGCGCCTTTCAGAATGTCGGATTCATAAGCGGCTGCTGAGGTCGTGTTCAGATCCAAATGCGAACAGGTGTGATTGCCCAATTCGGCGCCGGCCGCGACCCACAGCGTCAACAGAGCCTGCAGTTCGTCAGTATGATGGCACTCGTTGACAAAGCCGATCAAGGGTATGTGCTCGCTCTGAAACGGAGCCAGCAGTTTGACGGTCATTGCGCGATCGGCTTCCGCCGTCGTATGCAGGTCTCCACCGCGCGGCAGGTCGTCGATCGTGATCGCCACTTCGCCGGCGAGGAGACAATTGGCAAATAGCAATAGCAATAGCTGGGGTCGCCGACTCACGTTAGCATCTTAGCGGTTGGCTAACGGGGGCCGTCGACAGACGATGGAGACAACCAACTTGCCGCCACTGAACCGCGCGCGTCAGCAAGCCGCCATGCCCCGGAGGGGCACCAGAAGTGCTGAAAATGTCCCGAGGGCCCTCCAACGCCGACCGGGGACAGGCGCCTGTGTCCCAAGGCGGGCACCGGTTACCGCGACTGTAACCGAAGCCCGTCGCCGCGTGGACACAGCGAGCCTGTCCCCAGACCCTCAGAAGCCGATCATCGGAGGGTGATTTTTGACGTCGCGGATTCTGGTATTCTCCTTCCGACCGCGCGTCAGCAAGCCCACCATCGAAGGGTGATTTTCGACGGAGTGGGTGTTACGGAGCCGCGACCGTCAGGGAGCGAACGCAAAGCCCCGGGAGCACGAAACCGGAGGATCGAGTTCAACGCAAGCTCTTAGGATCCGCGATTGGCAGTTGATTTTCGACGGAGCGGATTCTGGCCTTTTTCAATAGCGTCTGAAACCCACACCACCGCTAGTTGTAGTGAATCGAGATGTCCACGCCGAAATGGTGGTAATTGGAGAATGAGATCACGTTCCATTCCCGATGCTGATCGCGCGGATAGGTCACGCTGTAAACGCCTGTTAACGGCAGGATGAAGGAGTGGCCGTCGAGATCGCTCGGGCCAAAGTCCACGCTCCAGTCCACTTGCGAGATTCCCGTACCCGAAGGCATCTGGCTTGCCGTACGTCGAATGCGCAGTACTTCGCCCGTTGCTTGTGAGATCCACACTTCTCCGTGGTATCCAAGCACGTAGTGCTTTGATCTCACGAGGAAGGCCCAGTTGCTCTCGGACTGGGGCACATCGAAGGGGAAGAGAATGGCTGGAGTGCCGCGGAGCTTGCTAATAACGCCCACTCGGATGGCGGTATCGGAGTCGAGAGTTTCCGCGGTTTGCCGCAGCAGCGTAGAATACTCGCCTTCCGACCAGGCACCGCCGATGCGGGAGATGCTCGGTCGAGGTTTCTCGTTCTGCCGTACATTCGAGTAGCGCTCGACACCCTCTTCCATCGAAACGTCGGAGTTGATCACATCCACCGCATGTCCCGCTGCGTCGGCGATTGGGCCCTTGAAGCGGTCGATCCGCTCGCGGCAGACGACGCTGGATAATTCGCGGTAAATTCTTGACGACGCTTCGCGGCCGCGCAGCAGCAGGTCGTAGCCGGACAATCCGGGCTCGGGACTGCTCGCTCTCGATGGCTGCGACGAAGCGGCCACGAATGGAGCCGGCATAGCCGAGACACCCGGCGGAGGCGGTGTGCTGCCGTCCTTCATATCGCGGGCCCCTTCGCTCGCCAAGGCCGTTACCGAAAAAGCGAACACTGATAGCATTGCGGCTGCGGACAGAAGCAGGAAGCGGCTCCTGAAGTAATTCGGTCTCATGTCGTGCCTTCCACAGGAGGCCCGGCAAAACGCATCAGCCCGTGCTTCCTTAACTGACTTTTCGTCTTGGCCGGGACACAGCCGTAGCAAAACACTCCTAGCGCCGTAATGACCTCAGGGCTAGTGTCGGGGCTGGCGAGTGATAGGATCTGTGGAGTACTGTAACCGTTTGCAGCTGCTATTCACAGCAACTTCAGAGGGTTCCATCGAGGAGTTCACGCATGCAACCAATTGACCGCCGGGCTTTTCTCGCTTCCCTTCCGGCGGCGCTCGCTCTGCCGCGATTGGCTCGGGCCGCCGATGCCGAGATCGAGGTGTTCACCGCGGAGCCCATCGGAACGGTGAGCCCGCTCCTGTACGGCCAGTTCGTCGAGCATTTGGGCGGCGTCGTTTATGACGGCGTTTGGGTCGGGCCCGATTCGAAGGTTGCGAATATTCACGGCATCCGTAAAGCGCTCGTAGATGCGATGAAGACGATTGGCGGAACCGTGGTTCGCTGGCCCGGCGGCTGCTTCGCCGATAGCTACGACTGGCGCGATGGCATTGGGCCGCAGGCCCAGCGGCCCGTTCGTAATAACTTCTGGGCCAACACAGGACGCTTGCAGAACGTTCCCCAAACCAGCCCGTCCCGCAACGATCCAAACGCGTTCGGAACGAATGAGTTCATGGAGTTCTGCCGCCTGGTCAACTGCCAACCGTATCTGGCGGCCAATATCAGAAGCCTGCCGGCACGGGACTTTTATCAGTGGGTTGAGTACTGCAATTCACCGCTCGGCGTAACCACGCTGGCAAAAGCGCGCGCGGCCAATGGCTCGCCCGAACCATTCGACGTCCGCTTCTGGGGCGTCGGCAATGAGAGTTGGGGCTGCGGTGGCGACATGACCGCCGAGGAATACTCGGTGGAGTTTCGGAAGTTCATCGCATGGGTGCCACTGTTCGGCAACCCGCTGTCGTTCATTGCATCCGGCCCCAATGCCGGCGACCCCAAGTGGACTCACGACTTCTTTCACGCAATCGCAGCCAAGTCGCCCGGCTTGTTCAACCGGATCTGGGGCTGGGCGTTGCACTACTACTGCATGACCACCGGAAGTGGTGACTCCCTCAACTTCAGTTCGGAGGATGCCTACCAGTTGCTGAATCAGGCGGACCGCATGGACTCCCTGATCCGCCAGACTTGGGACATCATGGGCGAGATCGATAAGGAACACAAGGTGAAGCTTGTGGTGGACGAGTGGGGAACGTGGCACAAGGACACCACGGCCGTTGCTCCGAATCATTTATTCGGCAGTGTGCAGACCATGCGCGACGCACTGGTTGCCGGGTTGACCCTCGATACGTTTCAGCGCAATGTCGACAAAGTGGCCATGGCGAATGTGGCTCAACTGGTGAACTGCATTCAAACGCTCTTCCTGGCGAGTGGCGACAACTTCTCCGTCACGCCAACCTATCACGTCTTCGCGATGTACATGGACCACCGCAATGGGCAGGCTGTACGTACCGAGTTCTCGGCGCCGCGGATCCCTTATCAATACGAGGGAAAGTCCCAGCATGTGGCTCGACTGGCCGGCTCTGCCTCCGTGTTGAATGGCACGCTGACGCTGACCGGCGTCAATAACCACCTGACCGATCCACTGGACACGACCATTCAGCTGCGCGGCGCCAGCGCGAGCCAAGCGCGAGGCGTGACCCTGACCGGCCCCGACATTCACGCGCATAACGACTTCGCGAATCCCAACGCGGTAAAGCCGCAGCCTCTGGCCGTAACGGCGTCCGGCAATACATTGCGACTCACCATTCCAGCCGCATCGGTCGTGAAGATACAAGCAGTGCTGGGGTAGGCGTTAGATCGCTTTCTGAGGCGCGACCGTGAGGAAGCGCTTGCCGGGCAACAATTGCGCCGTCACCAGCGCTGGTGAACCAAGCCCTTGATGGTGGCCTCATAGACTCGTTGCACCGAATCGAACTGCTCAGCCGTTAGCGGCGGCAGGCTCGATGCCTTCGCATTCTCGGCAACCTGCCCTTCGTTGCGCGCTCCAGGGATAACGCAGGAAACAGCTGGATGGTCCAGTATCCAGCGCAACGCGAAGTTGGCCATGCTCACATCGGGCGGCAGTAGCTTCCGGATCTCCTCTACAGCCGCGAGCGCGACATCCAGATCAATTCCGGAGAATGTCTCGCCGCGATCAAACTGTTCGCCATGCCGGTTGAAGTTGCGGTGGTCGTCGGCTGGAAACTTCGTTTCGCGCGTGATCTTCCCCGAGAGCAGTCCGCTGGAGAGCGGCAACCGAGCCAGGATCCCGACCTTTCTTAATTGCGTCAGCGGGAAAAAGAGGTCGCGCGGGCGCTGGCGGAACGGATTGAATATGATCTGGATGGTTTCAACACCGGGAAACTCAAGTGCCTTGATCGCCTCTTCCACCTTCTCGACGCTGACGCCATAGTGCAGAATTTTACCGGCTCGCTTGAGGTCGTCGAGGATCGCGAAAACTTCCGGTTGATAGTAGACCTCCGTCGGCGGGCAGTGAAGTTGCACCAGGTCGAGCGTTTCGCGCTCCAGGTTCTGCAGGCTGCGTTCAATGAACGCGGTGAGGTTCTCGCGATTGTATCCGGCGGCCACATGCGGGGAAAGACGCCTGCCCGCCTTCGTCGCGACGCGGACCTCCTCCTTGCGCTCTTTCAGAACCTGCGCGATGAAGCGCTCGCTGCGGCCGTCGCCGTAGACGTCGGCTGTGTCGATGAAATTGATGCCGTTATCAAGCGCCCTGTGCACAACACGGATGGCATCGTCGCTGGTGATATTGCCCCATGCGCTTCCGATTTGCCAGGCGCCGAGACTGACTTCCGAAACCTTGAACCCCGTACCGCCGAGGTCACGATAATTCATAGCGGCTCTCTTACGGTTGCAAAATGACCTTCATCAGATTCGGTTCGTGCGAATACAGTCGCTCGAACCATTCCACACCCTGGCTCAGCGGGGCGCGGGCGCTGATCATCGGTTCCACCTGGATTGCGCCGCGTGCGAGAAGGTCAATACACGTCGGGTATTCGCCACTTGAAGCGCAGGAGCCGATCAGCTTTAGTTGTCTCGAGACAACCGCCTGCAGCGGTATCTGCACCTTTGGCGACAAATTGCCCACTAGCGTCACAACCGCGCCTTTGCGCACGCAGTCAATCGCGGTTTGAATCGGATCGGTGGCGCCAACCGCTTCGAGGGCCAAATCTGCGCCGCGTCCGCCCGTGAGCGCCAGAACGCGCGCCTTCGCGTCTTCTGACCGCGAGTTGATGCTTTCGTGCGCGCCCAGCTGCCCGGCGGCTTTGAGCTTGGCATCGTCCACGTCGATCGCGATGATGCGGCCGCAACTGGTCAGTTTTAACGACTGTATGATCAACAAACCGATCATGCCCGAGCCGACCACAACCGCCGTGTCGTTCAAGGCGATCGGCGTCAGCGAGACAGCATGGACCGCGACGGAAATGGCTTCGATGAGCGCGGCGTGCTCGAAGGGGACGTTGTCCGGTAGCCGGTAGCAAATACGCTCCGGAACCGCTACGAATTCCGCGAAAGCGCCGTTGCGCCGATAGTCGCCGCAGGAGACGCCCAGAACCTGCCGGTTATCGCAGAGATTCTGTTGCCCCCGCAAGCAGAAAAAGCACTCGCCGCAATAGACGGTGGAGTCGAACGTAACCCGGTCCCCAGTCTTGAAGCGGGTCACCGCGCTGCCCGCGGCTTCCACCAGTCCCGCGGCCTCATGGCCCATCACCAGCGGCGGGATGCGCCGCCCGGTACTGCCATCGTAACCGTGTATGTCGCTGCCGCAAATGCCGCAAGCCTTCACGCGAATCAGCACATCATTCGGACCGATCTCCGGCCGGGGAAGCTCAATCAATTCGAGATGTTTGTACTCACGGAGCAAGAGAGCGTTCATAAGCTTTTGGTCTCAGTCTACAGCCTATGTGTTGAAAAAGCCCACGGTTTCCGCCGCGGGCGCCCGGCGAGCGCACACTGAGCGCAGGAGTGCACAACAAGCAATGATGAAAGCGGGCGTCGAAGTCCTGCCGAAGTCACGACCGTTTCATCAAGGGGACGGACTCTTCTCTGTCCCAAGCCATGATGTGGCAGACGAAGCGAAATACCGCTCTGTGGCGCATGGACAGAGCCGTCCGTCCCCGCGTCCTCCAACCTCTGTTTTCAGAGCAACCGCGCGCGTCAGCGAGCGCGTGTGTAAAAAACGGAGCCGTGACCGTCAGGGAGCGAACGCAAAGCTCCGGAAGCACGAAAGCGGGTGATCGAATTCAGCGGAAGCTCTTAGAAGGCACCGTTGGCCGGTGATTTTCGACGGAGCGGATGTGTGTGTGCTCTCTTTCGACCGCGCGTAAGCAAGCCGCCATGCCCCGGAGGGGCACCAGAAGTGATGAAAATGTTCCGAGGGCCCCTAAAACGCCGACCGGGGACAGGCGCCTGTGTCCCAAGGCGGTCACCGGTTTCCGCGACTGTAACCGAAGCCCGTCGCCGCGTGGACACAGCGAGCCTGTCCCCAGACCCTCAGAAGCCGACCATCGGACGGTGATTTTCGACGGAGCGGATTCGGGTATTCTCCTTCCGACCGCGCGTCAGCGAGCGCGTGTGTAAAACGGAGCCGTGACCGTCAGGGAGCGAACGCAAAGCTTCGGAAGCACGAAACCAGGGGATCGAATTCAGCGCAAGCTCTTAGAAGCCGACCATCGGACGGTGACTTTCAACGGAGCGGACCCGGGCATCATAATCCGCCTTCATCGGAATTCATCCGCGGCCAAACATCGTTCAGATCGATGTGTATCCTCCATCGGCTGCCAGAATCGACCCGGTGATGTAGCTAGCTCCTTTTGTGCAGAGGAACACGACCGCATTGGCGATCTCTTCCAGCTTCGCTCGCCGGCCTAACGGCGTATGCCGCAGCACCCGCTCTTCCGTCTTTGGGTCGCGATGTGTGCTTTCCATCCCGACCATGATGTTCTCCAGATATCCTGGCGCGACACCATTCACCCGAATGCCGATCCCCGCCCACTCCAGCGCGAGTGTTCTGACAAGCTGGTTCACGCCGCCCTTGGCTGCGTTGTACGCGACGATGTCGGCTACCGCATGCGTCGCCGCGAAGGAGGTGATCATCACCATCGAACCGCCCTTCCCTCGCTCGGCCATTCGCCGGCCTACCGCCTGCGCGCACAGGAAATAGCCTTTCAGATTCACATCGACAACGCGGTCCCACACGTCCTCGCCGAGCGTCAGTGCGGGCGCGGGGATGTCGATGCCTGCATTGCAGACCAGCATGTCGATGTGACCCAACGTCTCCGCGGCTAACTGGGCCAGTGCCTCGCAGTCGGAAGCGCGGGTCACGTCGGTGACAACGCCGACCGCCGTCGCACCGCCATCCCGCAGTGAGCGGGCAACACTTTCAACGTCGGGAGATATATCCGCCAGCACAACCCTTGCCTCCTCTTCGGCGAAGGCGGTCGCGATGGCCCTGCCGAGTCCGCGGGCCGCACCGGTAATAACGGCCGCGTCGCCGGCCAGCGAAAAGCGGTCACTCATCTGCCGTCATCCCTGCGGAGGCACCGGGGTTATCGGGATGCGTAGTGTGTTGATGAACCGTGTCATACCCAGCAGCACGGTCACGGTTCCTACCAACTCCACAATCTGAGCCTCGCTAAAATGCGCCTGTAGCGAAGCGTAGAATTCGTCGTCGATCGCCTCAGCGCTGCGGAACAGGCGATCCGCGCAGACCAGCCCCAGATGCTCCGTTTCCGAATACGCCTCGGGCAACAACAAATCGAGCCCTCCTATCTGTTGCTGAGCGGCGCCTTTCTTCAAAGCCAGATTCGAGTGCGCAATGCGCGCATACTCGCACTCGGCCAGGATCGAGACACGCGTCGCGATTAGTTCCTTGTACCAACCACGAAGCGCTCCATCGCTGAGCAAGGTAGCGGTAAGCGGCGCGACCTTCGCCATGATCGCAGGCGCGTGGGCCCATACCCGGAACATATTGGGGACGACGCCCCGTTGCGCCAGCAGCATGTCATACGTGGCGGCAGCCTCGGGTCCGGCTTCTTCCTTCGCCAGCAAGCGGACGCGGGGCTCTACGGACAGGCTCTCTTCGGTCATGACCCATTCTTACCAAGTCTCATCCCCGAAATCGGTGCTTTTTTCAGCTCACTCGATAATTAGGATCGGGAATCGTGCCGTTTTCGCAGGCGGAGTTCCTTTCTCCCAAGGGCGCGCATACTGGAACTCGAGCACCAGAAAGCCCGTTTGGTTGGCCTTGGCACTAACCGGCAACTCGGCCCGAGCTCCCGGCCGCGGCTCCGCGCTTTGCTTACCGAACTCAACGGCGAGCTCAGTATTCCGGGCGGGCGCCTCCCACGTGTAACCCGTCCCGGTCTGAACCGAAAGCTTGAAGTGAACCGTCTGACCCACTTTCAGCTGCAGAGCCTTACCGCTATCGCCTTCCGTTAAGGCCGCTGACCCGGCCTGCACACCGCTGGCCGACACCGCCTGGCAGTTCTCGGCAAACTTCGTCCCACCCTTTTCGAGATACGCGTCCCGGCCCTTGATGAACAACTCGTAGGTCTGGCCGCCATAGCGCGCCCCCGATCCGCTCATCATCTGTGTGAGTTCAATGCCCGGCTGTCCGGGCAGCCAGAGCTTGGCCTTCGGTGTGCCCACCACGAACTCTGCTCCGAACGAACCGCCCGGCTGGCAGCTATAAACCCATGTCAGCACCTTTGGTGTAGGTGTCGCTGCGCCTGCTACGGTCACGGCAGCCAACACGGCACAGGTCAACCAAATACCGCTAGGAACAAATCGCACTGTCTTCCCTCGTCTCAGCTAAAACAACGGATACGCCAAACCGGAATATCGGATCGTGGCTCGTTCGCCCTCAAAGACCTGCCGGAGGTGGTGTTCCATGTGCGCCACGTAGTCCAGCATCATCTCCTCAAGCGATACCTTCCAGGACGGCCCGATATGGCAACGAATCGAGAGCTTCTCGTTGGGCACGTGCCCAACCACATAGCCCAGATGGCGATTCAGCCCGGCCCAGAGCGCCAGCGTCTCCGGCGCCACGGATTCGTGATAGTGCTGAGCGCTCACTTGCGCGTTCTGTTCGTAGCTGGGCCATTCCAGCGACTCGACGCTGAGCGCCCGCACAAGCCGCTCGGTGTTGTTTCGGGCCGAGTCAACCAAATGTCCGACAATCTCGACCCGCGACCATTTGCCTGGCGATCGCCGCTGCTGCCAGGCCTTCTGTGACCAGCCGCCCGTGGCATACTCGACATCGACGATCAAACGCCCAATCTGTGCGGGGATTCCGGCGAAGTCCATACTACTTCGCAGTGTACCGAGCTACGTTCGACAAGCGCGCCGGCTGCCTGTGCTTCTTGATGAGATAAGCTGTATTGAATCAGAGGCATGGGCACGACCGAACGCGGTTTTTAGCCGCCGGGGCCGCGGCTGCGCAGAATATGGCACACGACCACGATCACGACCATCAAGTCGTCCCATCGGATCCAGCGTTGCGGGTGAAAGCGCTCGAATCGCTACTCGTTGAAAAAGGACTGGTGGACCCAGCGGCGCTCGATGTGTTGGTCGATACGTTCGAAAACAAAGTGGGTCCGCGCAATGGAGCGCGCGTGGTGGCGCGCGCCTGGGTTGATCCCGCCTACAAGCACCGTTTGCTGGCGGACGCTCCTTCGGCACTCGCGGAAATGGGTTACACCAGCGGGCAGGGCGAACACATGATGGTCCTCGAGAACGCTCCCAAGGTCCATAACCTGGTCGTGTGCACGCTCTGTTCGTGTTACCCGTGGCCGGTACTCGGGCTGCCGCCGGTCTGGTACAAGTCAGCGGCTTACCGGTCGCGTGCCGTCATCGACCCCCGAGGCGTCTTACGCGAGTTTGGAACTGAGCTGGACGAACACGTGGAAGTGCGTGTTTGGGACAGCACCGCGGAGCTGCGTTACATCGTCCTCCCGGAGCGTCCGGCCGGCACGGAAGATCTGAACGAAGAACAGCTCGCAGCGCTGGTCACGCGCGATGCCATGGTTGGTGTTACCAAGGTTGCTCCGCCGGGAGAGAAGGCATGAACGGCATCCACGACATGGGCGGCCTGCAAGATATGGGGCCCGTTCAACATGAAGAGGATGAGCCTGCGTTCCATGCAGCCTGGGAGGGGCGCGTGTATGGGATCAATGCGTCACTCCGCGCCATCGGCAGGTGGAACCTGGATGCTTGGCGTTATCAAATCGAACTGCTTCCTCCCATCGACTATTTGCGGATGAGCTACTACGAGCGGTGGCTGCGGATCAATGAGCAACTGCTCGTGAAGCACGGCCTCGTCACGCCGAGGGAGTTGGAGTCCGGCATCCCTGACCCCGGCTCGGCGAAGGGAGCGCCTGCGTTGACGGCCGCCGCGGCAGCAGATCGCGGTCTGAACCGCGGTGTTCCTTCGAGTCGCGATCCCAAGGTGCCGCCCCGATTCGAGGTGGGTCAGCAGGTACGCTCTCTCAACACGAACCCAGCCGGGCACACGCGACTCCCGCGCTATGCCCGAGGCAAACTGGGCACGATCACGCGCGATCATGGCGTCTACTCGTTTCCCGATACCAACGCGCATTCCAAGGGCGAGAAGCGGCAGCACCTTTACTCCGTTCGCTTCTCCGCTCGCGAGCTTTGGGGCGAACAGGCATCGGTTAGGGACTGCGTTCATCTGGACATGTGGGACGACTACCTTGAGCGCGCCTGACCTCGATCTGCCGCAACTCCCGCGCGACGCCGGAGGCCCTGTCTTCGCCGAACCCTGGCAGGCACAAGCCTTCGCCATGGCCGTGAGACTCTCCGGCGAAGGGCACTTCACCTGGAAGGAGTGGGCGGCAGCACTAGCCGCTGAGCTCAGAGCCGCAGCTGATCGCGGCGAGCCAGACGACGGCTCACACTACTATCACCACTGGCTGGCAGCCCTGGAAAAGCTGGTGATTGCGAAACAGCTAACCGATCGCGACGCCTTGCTATCGCGAAAGGAAGCCTGGGCGGACGCCTATCGGCACACGCCGCATGGCAAACCTGTGGAACTTGGAGCGACAGGCGGGCGAAGTAGCCCATCGCAAATGACCAGCTGATCTCCAAGACCTCGCTTGTCTCCGCACAGATCTCACCATCGGCGCAAGAGTGCTCACCTCCAATGATGAAAGCGGCGTCGAATTCCTTCGGGAGTCACGACCGTTTCATCAAGCCCTGCCTTTCGGCCGGGTTCTTGTTATTTGGCGGTCTTCGGCACACTTCAAGCTTGCTTTGGAAGCCGGCTGTCGAGCTCAGCCCAGAGTTCACCCACGGGGATAGGCGCCAGTCGGGGGCCAGCGATCAGTTCAGCGACGACGCTCGGTTCCGGGTGATCGAGCGACATCTGGTAAGCAATGCGCTGTTCGGGATCGATAATCCAGACGTTTTGAATTTTCCAATCGATGTAGTGGGCCGCCTTGGCGATGGTCTGTTTAAGGCTGTCGGTTGGAGAAATAATCTCGATAGCGATCTCAAATGGCTCCGCCGGGTAGGTGGTCTCAAAGGCGGTCGGATTCGCAATTAGGTCCGGAATGGGCTGCGCCAGGTTCGACAGCTTCAGGCGAACTTCGGATGCCGCCACATAGCCACGGCGGAGAAGCAGATAGCAAAGGATGGCCTGAACGATTCCATGAAGGAGCGTGGGTGTGGATTTCTCAAAGGCTTCGCCAAACCAATACTCGTGGTAGGGCTTGCGATCGCCGAAGCGATTTTCGAATTCCTGGAGGCTTAAGAATGGGAGCGTTGCCGCCATGAAGTCCATCATTCGTTAGAGCATCGATACAAAGCGAAAGCCCGGCCTTTCGGTCGGGCTTCGGTTGTCTCGTTGATCCCAACAAACTAGTCCAATCCGTAGCTCTTTACAAACTCCGCCAGAACCGCGTGCGCGGCCGTGGTTGGATGGATCGGATCCCAGAAAAGAAACTGATTCGGGTTATTTGATGCGCATGTCGCGAGGCCATCGGGACCGCACCAACCCGCATCCTTAACATCCACGAACCCATACTTTCCCGGATTGGCCACAATCGCATTGAACAAAGCATACGTGTTCACGACTTTGATGTCGATTCCATATCGAAGCTTGAGGACAGCGGCGTCGACATCCATTTCTATATTGAAGATCTGGGCAGCGCTGTCGGCCACTGCCTTTCCCAGGATGCGATCCAACAGGTTGGAGTTGTCGTTGAACTCAGGAACTTGACCCAGCGGCGGAAGATTCAGCCATAGAAAGTGCTTTCCCCCCGCACTTGCGAGAGCAACGGTATCGGCGGCAATCGCGTCAGCCGCACTCTTCGCCACATTGGGATACGTGAGGATAGTCGCCGTTGACCCGACCGCCGCATAAATGTTGTTAGCGCCCGCCCAAAAGACGTACAGGTTATCCCGCGACGCGTGCGTGCCGTTGAAGGCGAGAAACAGACCGACCTGATCGGTTGTGCCAGGAACCTGCGCGTATCCCGGAGTCAAGAAACTCGTAGGAGAAAAGCTCGGATTGCTGCCCGCTAATGCCGAAGCAACCGCGAAGTTGGTGGCGGAGTAGTTTATCGACAGAACGCCGGGTGAAGGACTCACCAGGAACGGCTGAGGGTCGGGAAGCGACGAAAGGGCTGCAAACTGATCGATCCAGAGACCGAATGGCCCACTAGTGGCTGGTGTCGTTTCCGGGCCGTCGGTCGCCGCGTTCGCGGCGTAATTGCCCAACGTCAGGCCGACCGAGGCCAGCGCGGCAGCCGCATTTCCGTTGTCGGACAGGCTGTCGCCGAATACCACCAGCGGGTAGTTGGACTGGGCCTGTACAGCATTCAGGGAGAGCCCGAGAATCACGAGCGCGGTACGAAATGGATGGAATCGCATGACGGATGGAGACGACCTCGCATGATACGCTAGCACACTTTCGGCAGGGCACAAACGCAAAAAAGCCCAACCTTTCGGCTGGGCTTTTCTTGTTTATAATCGGGCGACTTCCTACTCTCCCACACACTCGCGCATGCAGTACCATCGGGGCTGGGAGGCTTAACTTCCGTGTTCGGGATGGGAACGGGTGGAACCCTCTCGCTGTGATCACCCGAAAGTCGTTGCTGGAGGCTGGTGGCTGGTCGGCCTCAGACAGCGAAACCTTCAAAGATCTGCTGGGTCTGAATACTTTATTGACGGAACATACCAACAAGAAACAAAATTACAAAACTCAAACGCACAATTAATTTTATGGTCAAGCCAAACGGGCTATTAGTAACGGTCAGCTTAACGTGTTACCACGCTTACACATCCGTCCTATCAACGTGATCGTCTTTCACGGCCCTTCAGGGAGATCTCATCTTGGGGAAGGTTTCGTACTTATATGCATTCAGCACTTATCCTGACCAAACTTCGCTACTCAGCTGTGCCACTGGTGTGACAACTGAATCACAAGAGGTTTGTTCATCCCGGTCCTCTCGTACTAAGGACAAGCCCCCTCAAATCTCCTACGCCCACCACAGATAGGGACCGAACTGTCTCGCGACGTTCTGAACCCAGTTCACGTACCGCTTTAATAGGCGAACAGCCTAACCCTTGGGAGCTTCTACACCCCCAGGATGCGATGAACCGACATCGAGGTGCCAAACCGGAGCGTCGATGTGAACTCTTGACTCCGATCAGCCTGTTATCCCCGGCGTACCTTTTATCCGTTGAGCGATGGCCCTTCCATACAGAACCACCGGATCACTAAGTCCTGGTTTCCCACCTGCTTGACTTGTAGGTCTCGCAGTCAACCTGGTTTATGCCTTTGCACTCAACCGCTGATTTCCAAACAGCGTGAACCAAGCTTCGAGCGCCTCCGTTACAATTTAGGAGGCGACCGCCCCAGTCAAACTACCCGCCTAGCAATGTCCTTCTCCCGGATTACGGGAGTAAGTTAGAACCACAGAACGATCAGGGTGGTATCTCACCGTTGGCTCAACCAAGTCCAAGAACCTGGCTTCGAAGCCTCCCACCTATGCTGCGCAGATCGCACCATAGTTCATTGCTAAGGTATAGTAAAGGTGCACGGGGTCTTTCCGTCTAGTGGCGGGCATCCGGCGTCTTCACCGGAACCACAAGTTCGCCGGGCGGAGCGCGCCGACAGTCATCAGATCATTACGCCATTCGTGCAGGTCGGAACTTACCCGACAAGGAATTTCGCTACCTTAGGACCGTTATAGTTACGGCCGCCGTTCACCGGGGCTTCAATTCAAAGCTTCGCTTGCGCTAACCTCTCCTTTTAACCTTCCGGCACCGGGCAGGCGTCAGCCCCTATACGTCGTTTTCGACTTTGCAGAGACCTGTGTTTTTGTTAAACAGTTGCCTGATGCTATTCTCTGCGACCTCCCGAAGGAGGCACCCCTTCTCCCGAAGTTACGGGGTTAATTTGCCTAGTTCCTTCGCAACTCCATCACCCGAGCGCCTTAGAATACTCATCTCGTCCACCTGTGTCGGTTTATGGTACGGGTACGTAAATTCTCCTTAGAGGTTTTTCTTGGCAGACGACCTGGCGGATTTGCCACTCCAGATCTCACTTCGAACAGGATCGAAACCATTCCTCACCTGCTCTTACGTGCTGCGTCCCCCCATCGGTCTTGATCGAATCCACGTAGTCGCGGAATATTAACCGCGTGTCCATCAGTTACGCCTTTCGGCCTCACCTTAGGCCCCGACTAACCCTGAGCGGATTAACCTTTCTCAGGAATCCTTAGACTTACGGCGTACAGGGTTCTCACCTGTATTATCGCTACTTATGCTGGCAGAGTCACTTCCTAGCAATCCAGTACTCCTTACGGTATACCTTCATCTCGCTAGGAACGCTCTCCTACCACTCAATTTGAGTCCAAAACTTCGGTGACATGCTTGAGCCCCGTTGGATTGTCGGCACCGAGTTCCTCGACCAGTGAGCTATTACGCTTTCTTTAAAGGATGGCTGCTTCTAAGCCAACCTCCTGGCTGTCTGAGGCACTCGACTTCCTTTCCCACTTAGCATGTACTTGGGGACCTTAGTTGTTGGTCTGGGCTCTTTCCCTTTTGACAATCAAGCTTAGCCCTGACTGTCTGACTCCCGTGTTACTCGTTCCCGGCATTCGTAGTTTGGCTGAATTCGGTAAGCTGGAAAGCCCCCTAGTTCAATCAGATCTCTACCACCGGGACGGACCACACGAGGCTAGCCCTAAAGCTATTTCGGAGAGAACGAGCTATCACGGAATTTGATTAGCCTTTCACCCCTACCCTCAGCTCATCCAAGCTGTTTTCAACCAACACTGGTTCGGACCTCCATCCGCTGTTACACGGATTTCATCCTGGCCAAGGGTAGATCATCCCGCTTCGCGTCTAATCCCAGCGACTGAACGCCCTGTTCAGACTCGCTTTCGCTGCGGCTCGCTTTCGCTTAACCTTGCCACTGAGACTAACTAGCCAGCTCATTATTCAATAGGCACGATGTCAGGCATTGCCATCCTTGCGGCGGCCATAGCCCTCCAACTGCTTGTAAGCATGCGGTTTCAGGTACTATTTCACTCCCCTCACAGGGGTACTTTTCACCTTTCCCTCACGGTACTAGTTCACTATCGGTCGCAAGTGAGTATTTAGCCTTGCCGGATGGTCCCGGCAGATTCTCGCAGGGTTTCACGTGCCCCGCGATACTTAGGAGCCACTTGAAGCTAAGATTGCATTTTCAGATACGGGGCTGTCACCCTCTATGGCCGGTCTTCCCAAACCGTTCTCTTAACACTTTCTTATAACCTCTTTAGAATAAGCGCCGACTCGGTTTCCCAAATCGATGCTTATTCTTTGTGGTCCTGCAACCCCGCGCTCTCCTTTCGAATCGCACGGTTTAGGCTGGTCCGAGTTCGCTCGCCACTACTATCGGAATCACTGTTGTTTTTTCTTCCTAGGGGTACTGAGATGGTTCACTTCCCCCCGTTCGCTCCAACCGACTATGTATTCATCGGCTGGTAAGCCAGTTACCTGACTTGGGTTTCCCCATTCGGACATCCCCGGATCACAGATTGCTTGCATCTCCCCGAGGCTTATCGCAGCTAGCCACGTCCTTCATCGCCTACTTGCGCCAAGGCATCCACACGCATGCTCTTAGTAGCTTGACCATAAAATCAATTCTACATTCGAGTTTCCTTCTAATTCTTACAACCCGTCTTCTGAAACCCCGCCGGCATCACTGCTGTCGGGAACGTCCGATCGGGCTGTGCGCTACCTGCCACATAATTACCGCCCAACCGCAACCCTTGTTAGGAGCAACGATCAGAACGATCGTGGACAGGATTTTGCAACTTGTAGTTGCCCGTCAATAAAGTATTCAGTTTTCAAAGAACTGCATCCGTTCGCACGGATGAATCCTCAAGTTGGCCCGCTCCTCGGATTAACCCGGAAGCGATCCCAAAACCCAGGAAGAAACCGTCTCGCACCTGGCGAAACAGCTTGTTTCTGGCTTCTGGTTTACTGCTTTGTACGTCTTCGCGCTCGTCGGCACGCGGCTGAATCCCATCCAAACCGGACTCTTTGGTTTGGTGGGCCTGGGTAGACTCGAACTACCGACCTCGCCCTTATCAGGGGCGCGCTCTAACCACCTGAGCTACAGGCCCAGAAGGAACTGGTGGAGCTGGTCGGGATCGAACCGGCGACCTCCTGAATGCAAATCAGGCGCTCTCCCAGCTGAGCTACAGCCCCATCTTTTCGGATTGGACTGACCGCTTACGCTCAACCACAACCCTAGTGAGCTTTGGGCCAGCCCGCAGTCAAACTACTTCCGTAGCCTAACATGCCAGCCGGCCCTCGCACAATTTTGTATCGAGGCCAATTGGACGCTGTCCACCACGGCAAGCGCGGCGAACATTGAAGCGAACATCATCATTTGAGTGGAGATACTAGAAACGAGTCTCACTTCGTTCGGCCCCGTGAAGGGTCTACAAAAGCGAGCTTTATATATGGAGTGGAACGGCTGCTACCTACTCGCGCTTGTACATTACAGCGCGCATGGCCTCGTTGGGCCAAGATTCAATAGCTCCACCCACGTTCTCTCTTAGAAAGGAGGTGATCCAGCCGCAGGTTCTCCTACGGCTACCTTGTTACGACTTCACCCCAATCATGAGTCATACCTTGGGCCACTGCCTCCTTGCGGTTAGCATGTAGACTTCTAGTACAACCCACTTTCGTGATGTGACGGGCGGTGTGTACAAGGCCCGGGAACGTATTCACGGCATCGTTCTGATATGCCATTACTAGCGATTCCAGCTTCATGCAGGCGAGTTGCAGCCTGCAATCCGAACTGAGAACGGTTTTTTGCGATTAGCTCCCCCTCGCGGGTTGGCAGCGCTTTGTACCGTCCATTGTAGCACGTGTGTAGCCCTGGACATAAAGGCCATGATGACTTGACGTCATCCCCACCTTCCTCCAACTTATCGCTGGCGGTCTCCTGAGAGTGCACCTTTCGGTTAGCAACACAGGACAAGGGTTGCGCTCGTTGCGGGACTTAACCCAACATCTCACGACACGAGCTGACGACAGCCATGCAGCACCTCGACTACTGTCCCTTGCGGGAAAGGCAGTATTTCTACCACCGTTCAGCAGCCGTTCGAGCCCAGGTAAGGTTCTTCGCGTTGCGTCGAATTAAACCACATGCTCCACCGCTTGTGCGGGCCCCCGTCAATTCCTTTGAGTTTCAGCCTTGCGACCGTACTCCCCAGGCGGCATACTTAACGCGTTAGCTCCGGCACCGACCAACTGAATGGCCGACACCAAGTATGCATCGTTTAGGGCGTGGACTACCAGGGTATCTAATCCTGTTTGCTACCCACGCTTTCGTGTCTCAGCGTCAACAATGGTCCAGAAAGCCGTCTACACCACAGGTGTTCCTCCTGATATCTACGCATTTCACCGCTACACCAGGAATTCCGCTTTCCTCTCCCACGTTCGAGCACCCCAGTTTCCGGCGCACCCTCCCAGTTGAGCCGGGAGATTTCACACCGAACTTAGGGCACCGCCTACACACTCTTTACGCCCAGTAATTCCGAACAACGCTCGCTGCCTACGTATTACCGCGGCTGCTGGCACGTAGTTAGCCGCAGCTTCTTCTTCAGGTACCGTCATTATCGTTCCTGCCGAAAGAGCTTTACACCCCGAGGGGCTTCATCGCTCACGCGGCGTCGCTGCATCAGGGTTTCCCCCATTGTGCAAGATTCCCCACTGCTGCCTCCCGTAGGAGTCTGGCCCGTGTTTCAGTGCCAGTGTGGCCGTGTGCCCTCTCAGGCCGGCTACCGATCGTCGCCTTGGTGGGCCGTTACCTCACCAACTAGCTAATCGGCCGCGGGCTCCTCTTTCAGCGCATTGCTGCTTTCCCTTCACAGGATTATGCGGTATTAGCCCCGGTTTCCCAGGGTTATTCCCCACTAAAAGGTAGATTACCCACGTGTTACTCACCCGTACGCCGCTGTACTCAGGGATTGCTCCCCTTTCTCGCTCGACTTGCATGTGTTAAGCGCGCCGCCAGCGTTGATTCTGAGCCGGGATCAAACTCTCGTTTGATCTTGTTGAGTATTGGCCCTGCTTCCGCAGGACCGTCTCGCTCCAGCTTATTACTCAAATGTCTGACGAATTACTTCAATTGCGTCCAACCAGATTGTCAAACAACTGCGCAACCTAATGAACGATGTCGAGTTGCCCCGCAAGGTCCATCGATTACCGGCCTCGAAAGCCGTTCGGGCTTTACCACTCTCTACCGTTTTTATACGGACGCGAGTGGCTTACACCCAGAAATTTCGGAACTCTCGTTCCTGATTAAAACCAGATCTGCGAGAAGGTTAGGACCGCTTGAGAACTGCTATGGTGTCCCAGGAACCAACCGGCGACTGCCGATCAGCGTTTACTTCTTGTGACCCTAAGTGGCTTCGCTACGTCTCCGCCGCGTCGCCAGCGTCGTTTTCACAACGCCCATCTGCTAATCTATCAAATTTATCCAGGCCTTGGCAAGCTCTTTGCAGAACTATTCTCGGATTCGCTCGCTGCCGGCTGTTTCCGTCGGGCTGCCTCAAACTACCGGGCTTCGCGACTGCCGTTCCGACTGCGCTACCGTTGGCCACTCGCCCCAAGCGAACTACATTGCTTTCGGCGACAAACACAGGTTATCAGACCCCCGCCCCTCCCGCAAGCCAGGCGGGGCATGTTTCTGTGGAAGTCCTGTGGAAATGACTGGGCGGTGGGGATCCAGGGCCAGGGCCGCCAGAGCATCCGCTTAGGCAGATGACCGAGCCCGCGCGGTTCAGACCCAAGCACCGTCGCGAATTAGGTCGGCTTTGCAACAACTTAACCTGCGGCCAATCGGGTCCGTCCCTATTCCCGGAGCTATTGGGGTCCGTCCCTGCTCCTGGGAGCTATTGGGGTCCGTCCCTGTTCCTGAGCTTTGTTCCTGAGCTAGGGTCCGCCCTGGCCGCTAGCTGAAGAGTCTCTTTGCCCTGATCGCCGCAACGTACCGGCAGGTGGCCGATTCGTTTTCTTGCGAAAAAACGCCCCAGCGCTCCAATCCTGAGCATGGACAAATCGTGAGATTATATTTTCTTCGGTCGCGCATTCAGTCCGTGCGCATCGAAATTCAACTGCCGCAGTGAACAGTGGGAGTGAGTGACTATATGAAGACCCCTGCCCAAATCACCGCAACCCAGCACGACGTAGTGCTTGTCGGAGCTGGAGTCATGAGCGCCACCCTAGCGGTCCTTCTGAAAGAGTTGCAACCCGATCTGAGGATTGTCATTTTCGAAAAACTGGAGAGCGCCGCGGAAGAAAGCTCAAACGCCTGGAATAACGCGGGCACGGGCCACGCCGCGCTGTGTGAATTGAACTATACGCCCGAAAAAAGCGACGGCAGCATCGATATCTCCAAGGCCCTGACAGTCAATGGAGAATTCGATCTCTCCCGCCAATTCTGGGCCTACCTGGTGAAGAAAGGAGCGATCAAAGATCCGCAGTCCTTTATTCACGCTGTTCCCCATTGCAGTTTTGTGCGCGGAGAAAACAACATCGAGTTTCTCAAGAAGCGCTTCAAGGCGCTCTCCGCCCATCACAGTTATCAAGGCATGGAATACACGGACGACCGAAAGCAGATGGAGGAATGGTTTCCGCTGGTCATGGAGGGCCGCGATCCAGCCGAGAGAGTGGCGGCGACGAGAAATCGGATCGGTACCGACGTAGACTATGGCGCGCTCACGAACCGTCTTCTCGATTCTTTGAGCGATAAAGAGGGATTCTCCATCTACTTTTCCGCTCGGGTACAAGATTTGCATCGAGAGGGAGAGCTGTGGAGCATACAAGTCAGGGACGAAAAGACCGGCGCGAACACGGAAGTTCGAGCCAATTTCGTCTTTATCGGCGCTGGCGGCGGATCGCTGCCGTTACTACAGAAGTCCAAGATCCCGGAAGGGCGTGGCTACGCTGGCTTCCCAGTGAGCGGGATCTGGCTTCGCTGCGACAACCCCGCCGTTTCCTCTCGCCACGATGCCAAGGTCTACGGCAAGGCTTCGGTGGGATCGCCCCCCATGTCGGTGCCGCATCTCGACACGCGCCACGTCAACGGGAAGGTCTCGGTGCTTTTCGGTCCTTATGCGGGCTTCTCGACGAAGTTTCTCAAACACGGGTCGTATCTCGATCTGTTCGACTCTATCGATCCCGAAAACATACTGCCGCTGATGGCGGTCGGTAAGGACAACATCGCACTTACGGAATACCTGATAGGCCAGGTTCTCGAGTCCCAGGAACAACGATTCGCCGCGCTTCGTGAGTTCTACCCGCAAGTAAACGAGCACGATTGGAAGGTTGAAGTCGCGGGCCAGCGCGTTCAGATCATTAAGAAAGATCCCGTGCATGGCGGCATTCTAGAGTTCGGCACGGAGCTTGTGACGGCTGCAGACGGTTCGGTCGTCGCCATGCTGGGAGCCTCGCCTGGTGCCTCGACCGCGGTTTGGATTATGGTCCAGGTTATTGAGCGATGTTTTGCCGAGCAATTGAAAACCGCCGGCTGGATGCGTAAGTTGCAGGAAATGATTCCGTCCTACGGTCATTCGCTTGCCGATGATGCCCAGCTCTTGGGCTGGGTGCGAGCCGACACGGCCGCCGCGTTGCACATCAACTGATAGTCGAGGCATACAGATGATCAAGGCATACTCCTTGCATACAGGACAGGACGGACACTCCCATGTCACCCCAGGGAGCATTGTCGACAACCAAGTGCTTGCGGCAGAGTCCATCCTTTTTGAAGAGACGCCGCCGCACTCCTCGCTCGATTGGCACACTGCGCCTAGAACGCAATACGTGATTACTCTGTCAGGCGTATTGGAATTTGTAACGCACGGAGGGGAGAGTTTCATCATCCATCCGGGCGAGATCCTGGTGGCCACCGACACCACCGGTTCCGGCCACAAATGGCGGCTAATTGATGACCAGCCGTGGAAGCGGCTTTACGTCGCGTTCAAAGAAGGCACCAAGGTCGACTTCCGCCCCGATAATACGCACTAAGGAGACGTCATGAATCCAGAAGCCATGCGCATCGAGCAGGATTCCCTTGGCGACGTACCGGTGCCTGCGAACAAACTCTGGGGAGCGCAGACCCAACGCTCGCTCGAGCATTTCAGCATTGGTACGGATCTCATCCCGCGGGAAATGATCGCAGCCTACGCGACTCTGAAAAAGGGCGCAGCGAACGCGAATCAAAAAGGTGGCCGCCTCGATGAGAGTCATCACGCGTTGATCGTGAGCGTGTGTGACGAGATTCTTGCGGGCCGGCATCAGGACATGTTTCCGCTGCATGTGTGGATGACGGGAAGCGGCACGCAATTCAACATGAATGTGAACGAAGTGATTTCGAATCGTTGCTGTCAGTTGGCCGGCACGCCGCTGGGCAGCAAAACACCCGTTCATCCCAACGACCATGTGAACATGTCTCAGTCGTCCAACGATTCCTTTCCGTCGGCGATGAACATAGCAGCGGCCGTGAACGTAAAACAACGGCTCATTCCTGCAATCGAGCACCTGCGCGACGGCATCGCCGCCAAATCCGAGGAATGGAAAGACGTGGTCAAGATCGGCCGGACGCACATGCAGGACGCCACGCCGCTGACGCTCGGCCAGGAGTGGTCTGGCTACGCGGCTATGCTCGCCGACGATCTCGATCGGATCGAGGATGCGCTAAAAGGGGTGTATCGGCTTGCTTTGGGTGGCACTGCCGTGGGCACCGGCATCAACGCAGCTCCCGATTTCGCCGAAGCGGTTGCGGCTGAAATTGCGAAGCTCACGGGTTTGCCGTTCGTGACAGCGCCGAACAAATTTGCTGTGCAGGGGGCGCACGATGCTCTCGTACACTTATCCGGCGCTCTGCGTACCTTGGCTGTTTCGCTCTACAAGATCGCGAACGACATACGGCTCATGTCGTGCGGCCCGCGAGCGGGTTTCGCCGAACTACTGATACCGGAAAACGAACCGGGCTCTTCCATCATGCCCGGCAAGGTAAACCCGACCCAAGCAGAAGCTCTCGCCATGATCGCCGCTCAGGTAATCGCCAACGACGTTGCCGTGGGATTAGGTGGCGCGGGCGGCTACTTGGAAATGAACGTTTACAAGCCGCTGATGATTTTCAACATCACTCATTCGATCACCATCCTCGCCGATGGCTGTACGAATTTCCGCAAGTTCCTGGTCGAGGGCACCAGACCCAACCTCAAGAAGATTGACGAATACGTCAAGCGATCTCTGATGCTGGTAACAGCGCTTTCACCTGTCATCGGTTATGACAAGGCTTCGAAAATTGCCCACTACGCCATGGACAACGATCTGACACTCAAGGATGCTGCGCTGAAGCTGGGCTTTGTCACCGAAAAGGAATTTGACCTGGTAGTCGATCCAGCCAAGATGGTCAGGCCTTACCTCGCCGCCCCGGCCGCGAAGTAAATAGATTCACGGCCGCAAATCGGACAGTGAGGGACTGAATGACATTGGAGGAGCGTGCCAGTCTGGTTCTCGCGTTCACCCGAACTTTATTTGTGAACGGTCAATCGACGGAGCAGACTTTGGTTGCGGCAGAGCGCCTCGGTAATGCTCTCGGACTCGGTGTCAGCATCCTGCCGCGTTGGGGAGAACTGCAACTGCACGCCTACGACGAAGCCGGCGACATAACCATGACTATAGAGGCTGAGCCCACGAATGTGCACATGTCCCGGATCTCTTTAGCGACGCGGGCATTGGAGGAAGTCCGCGCTCGACGGCTCGCTCCGGCGGCTGCCCATGACGCCATCGCCGCGATCTCAAGGAAGCCACCAGCGCCGGCGTGGCTGTTCACGTTGGCAGCGGCAGCAGGCGCCGTGGCCTTGGCGGTGATCTTCGGTGTCCAACATCTGACCGACGCAGTGCTCATATTCGTCAGCGCGGGCGCCGGCGCCATTCTCCGGCGCAGCTTGGCTCACTTGAGCGCAAACCTCTTTCTGCAACCTTTCTGTGCGGCCGTTCTCGCCGGCGTGATCGGCGCGCTGGCCGTTCGATTCCAGTTGAGCTCGTCACTGCGGCTAGTCGCGTTGTGTCCGTGCATGGTCCTGGTGCCGGGACCGCCGATGCTCAATGGCGCGTTGGACCTTGTAAGGGCGCGCGTCCATCTGGGTGCCGCTCGCTGGATCTATGCCGGGCTCGTGACCGCGGCCATCTGCAGCGGACTGCTGCTTGGACTTGCATTTTTCGGCGTTTCCTTGCCGGTAGATCCAGCGGCCAAAACCGTACCTCTTTGGATTGACATGATCTCCGCAGGCGTTGCCGTCGCCGCCTACGGTATCTTCTTCTCCACGCCTCCACAGATGCTGGCGTGGCCGGTCGCCGTCGGCATGTTGGCTCATGGACTGCGCTGGTGGACGATTACAGTGCTGCATTCCAGTCTCCCCATGGGAGCGTTGGTTGCCTGCTTGGTCGTCGGGCTGATTCTCACTCCAGTCGCGCGCCGCAGGCAGATGCCGTTCACGGCCATCGGTTTTGCGTCCGTGGTGTCGATGATACCCGGCGTCTTTCTGTTTAGGATGGCGAGCGGGCTGGTGCAACTCGCCGACGGATCGCACACAACGTTAGAACTCGTGAGCGAGACGATCGCCGATGGTCTGACGGCCGTCCAGATCATTTTTGCGATGAGCTTCGGCCTTCTCATTCCGAAGCTAGCCATCGATCACGTAGCGGAAATCCGGCCCAGCGAATTTCGAGGTCAGGCAAAAGACTAGGTAAAAAGGAGCAGCATCGTGGCTAAGAGAATTGCAGATCTGATAGTCGACGTTCTCGCGAATGCGGGAGTGGAGCGGGTTTATGGTTTGTCCGGCGACTCGCTAAATGGAATCACGGATGCCATACGCGAACAAAAACAGGTGCAGTGGGTTCACCTGCGGCATGAAGAGACAGCAGCATTCGCAGCAGGCGCCGAAGCTCATCTGACGGGAAAGCTCGCCGTCTGCGCGGGGAGTTGCGGTCCAGGCAACTTGCACTTGATCAATGGTCTTTACGATTGCCACCGCAGCCGCGTGCCCGTGCTCGCCATTGCCGCTCAGATCCCAAGCGGTGAAATCGGCACTGGATATTTTCAAGAAACACATCCGGAACACCTTTTCGCCCAATGCAGCCACTATTGCGAATTGGTTTCTCATCCGGAACAGATGCCGCGAGTTTTGGATATTGCGATCCAGGCCGCGGTGTCGCTTCGCGGCGTCTCAGTAGTAGTCATCCCCGGAGACGTCGCCCTCCAAAACGCCACACGCGAGACTCCGCGCCCGTACTTCCCGCCGCCGAGACCCACCGTGCGTCCCTCCGACGACGAGATCGAAACTCTGGCCCGGCTTCTGAATGAATCGAAGAAGATCACCATTCTGGCCGGAGCCGGATGTGCCGGAGCGCATTCCGAACTGATTGCGCTAGCGGGCAAATTGAACGCCCCGATCGTGCACGCGTTGCGCGGAAAAGAGTTCATCCAGTACGACAATCCTTTTGACGTTGGCATGAGCGGCCTGCTGGGATTGTCCTCCGGGCATCACGCGATGATGGACTGCGATCTGCTACTCATGATCGGAACTGACTTCCCTTATGAGCAGTTCTTTCCCAAAGACGCGAAGATTGTGCAGATCGACATTCGCGGCGAACAACTGGGACGCCGCACCAAAGTCGACCATGGATTTGTCGGAGATGCCAAGGCGACACTGAGCGCTCTGTTACCAAATCTGAAACAGAACGCCGACGAAGGCCATCTTAAGACGTCGCGCGAAAACTACCAAAAAGCGCGAAAGAGTCTGGATGAGCTGGCGGCTCCGCGTTCCGAAGACAAGCTAATTCATCCGCAATACGTCGTGAAAGTACTCGACGAACTGGCCGCCGAAGATGCCATTTTTTCGTGTGACGTGGGCACTCCCACGGTTTGGGCTGCTCGTTATTTGAGCATGAACGGTAAGCGCCGGTTGTTGGGCTCCTTCAATCACGGATCGATGGCGAATGCACTGCCGCAGGCCATCGGGGCGCAAGTCAGTCATCCCAATCGGCAGGTTGTAACGCTTTCAGGCGACGGCGGACTCGCCATGCTGATGGGCGATCTGCTTTCCCTGCGCCAATTAAAGGCTCCGGTGAAGATTATTGTTTTCAAAAATAATTCGCTGGCTTTCGTGGAACTGGAGATGATGGCGGCCGGCATCGTAAACTTCGGAACCGATCTTCAAAACCCCGACTTCGCGAAGATGGCCGAGGCCCTTGGCCTATTGGGCCTCACCGCCAATACATCCGATCAGGTTCGCCCCATGATTGCCCGGGCATTAGAGCACGACGGACCCGCGCTGGTTGAAATTCCGGTCAGCAGACAGGAACTGTCTATGCCGCCGACGATCACGCTCGAACAGATGAAGGGCTTCAGTCTTTTCGCCTTGAGAGCGCTCCTCAGCGGTCAAGGGGACGAAATCGTCGATCTCGCAGCCATCAATCTGTTCCGGTAAGTAGCCTCGACCTCAACGCCCTTGTCTTATTGGGCGTCCGGCGGCTTCGCTGTCGAGTCGCCGTTCAGATATTTCGAGAACCAGTAGGTCTGCCAGTTCAGGCTTTCCACCAGGTGCTTGGGCTCCCCGGTACGGGTGAGATTGTGGTTTTCGCGCGGGAAGATGACCAGTTCGCTGGGAACTCCGTAGTGCTGGAGTGCGCGAAACCACTGCTCACCCTGTTCCAGAGGAACACGAAAGTCGTTGTCGGAATGGAGAATCAGCGTAGGGGTCTTCACGTTGCGGGCGTACTTCAATGGTGAGGCGTCCCAATACTGCTCGAAATCGTCGAACATCAGCCCTTTGAAATCGTCTTCATGACCGTAAGCGCCGTCGCGAGTACCCTCGTCGCTGATGAAATTAGAGACGCTGCGCAGAGTCACTGCGCACTTGAAGCGGTTGGTGTGCCCCACAATCCAGTTGGTCATAAACCCGCCGTAGCTCCCGCCCGTCACGCCGAGCCGCGAAGGATCAATCCAGTCGTTCTGCTGAAGAACCGCATCGACACCAGCCATGATGTCCTGGTAATCCATATTGCCCCAGTTATTGACAATGCCCCGTTCGAACTTCTCGCCGTAGCCCGTCGAACCCCGCGGATTCGAAAAGAAAACTGCCCAGCCCTTCGCGGCGTAGACCTGGAACTCGTGATACCAATCGACGCCATATTGGCCGGCCGGGCCGCCGTGCACGCTGAGTATTAAAGGATACTTGCGGCCTGGTTCCCAGCCGCGAGGTTTGACAAGAAAACCCTCGATCGGAACGCCATCGCTGCTCTTATAGTCCACGCGAATGACCGGCTGGGGATCCAGCGTAGCCCAAAGCGTTTGGTTGACATCAGTGAGTCGGCGCTCGTGTTTGCCTGTGAGATCCGAGCTGTACAGATCGTCGAGATGCTGGAAGTCGTTGGCAAGATAGATGGCGACGCCGGCTTTCAGGTTGACGTCGAAGGCGTGAACGGCACGCTCGCCCGCAATCAGCGGAGTCAGCCGGCGCGCCCCGAGATCCAGCTCGAAGATAGAAGTCCGGCCGTGATCGCCCGCGACAAAAAACGCGGTGTTCGCCGCCGGCCACTGCAGCTCAGCCGGTATCAGATCCAGGCCGTCCAGGGCAAGTTTCGAATCTGCGCCGCCAGCCGCATTGGCCAAATACAGCTTGGGGAATTGGCGGCGAAGAGTTTTCCCGGTGAAGAGAATCCGCGAGCCATCCGGTGACCATCGAGGCTGTTCATCTTCGAACGGGTGATCGGAAATCCGTGCCGGCGCCCCGCCCGTGGCCGGAATTACCCAGACATCGGTATTGAAGCTTGTATCGAAGGCTTTGCCGGTTCGGTCCGAGACGAAAGCGATCTTGGTGCCGTCAGGCGACCACTGTGGCTGCGTATCGTTCCAATCCTGCCCATCGGTAATCTGCTTGGCGTCGCCGCCCTTCGCGGCAATCACCCACAAGTGGCTGCGCTTGTCGTCGAACCAGCCCGTGTCATTGAATTTATAGCTGATGTGTTGATAATGGCGAACGTCGCTCTTGCGGTCCGCGGCGGCGATGGTATCGCTCGGGCCCGAGCGGCTGACGCAGACGATCCGGCTGCCGTCACGCGCCCATTCAAAGACCGTGACCCCGTTCTTGAGCTTGCTGAGCGGCATCGCCTCGCCGCCATCCATAGGCAACAGGTAGATCTGCGCTTTAGGACGCTCGACGGGCGCCGTGGTGGCAGCCTCGGGCGTCTCCGGGCTGCGGCTTGAGAGAAACGCCAGCGTTCGCCCGTCCGGACTCCAGCGCGGCGCGCTCGAATTGAAGCCTTCCGCACTTAATCGCCGCGCTGTGCCGGAGCCATCCACCGGCACCAGCCAAATGGAGGAATCGCGTCGATTGCGCTTTTGATCGACGGTCGTCACGACATAGGCAGCCACCTTTCCATCCGGCGAAAGGTGCGGGTCGCTCAGGTTCCGGAATGAGAAATAATCTTCAGCGGTAATGCCCCGCTTGGCCTCGGTGGATATTGCGGCCAGCGGCCAAATCCAAATGCCGAGCAGAACGGCCAGCAGTAATTTTCGCATCACGATTCAGGTAGTCTAACCCAGTCGCAGGGAAATCAGGCGAACGGAGGGGTGATCTCGGGCGTTGACCTAGGCTTTCGAGGCTTAGTGAGTGTGCCGGCATCGCAACCCCAACCCTGTGTCCGCGATGTTTGAAGAATTAGATACGCAGATGACGATTACCGACGCTATCGCCGTGTCACGAGACCTATCTCGCCAGCGGCCCCTTGTGGCGGGGGGGCGGAAAAGGGGACGGACGGGCGTTTAGTCCGATGGCGTACCACCTGCGGAATAGAGGAGTTCCTGCGCACCGGCACACACAAGACGCGGTCGGCCGACCGGGCGAATGGCGAGCGTTCTACCAGCACCGCGTTCGAACCCGCAACGAAGATTTGGGGCGGGACACCCCGTGGCGGAAATGGTGGCGGAAATGGGGACGGACGGGCGTTTAGTCCGATGGCGTACCACCTGCGGAATAGAGGGGTTCCTGCGCACCGGCACACACGCGGAAAAGGGGACGGACGGGCGTTTAGTCCGATGGCGTACCACCTGCGGAATAGGAGGGGGAAATGGGGACGGGGGAAATGGGGACGGACGGGCGTTTAGTCCGATGGCGTACCACCTGCGGAATAGAGGGGTTCCTGCGCACCGGCACACACAAGACGCGGGCGGCCGACCGGGCGAATGGCGAGCGTTCTACCAGCACCGCGTTCGAACCCGCAACGAAGATTTGGTCGCCTAGCGGGACACCCCGTTGAGTGGCTTGGCGGATGACATCGAATTCTCGTTCTCCTGGCGGAAATGGGGACGGACGGGCGTTTAGTCCGATGGCGTACCACCTGCGGAATAGAGGGGTTCCTGCGCACCGGCACAGACAAGACGCGGTCGGCCGACCGGGCGAATGGCGAGCGTTCTACCACCACCGCGTTCGAACCCGCAACGAAGATTTGGTCGCCTAGCGGGACACCCCGTTGAATGGCTTGGCGGATGACATGGGTAGGAAAAGGGACGGACGGGCGTTTAGTCCGATGGCGTACCACCTGCGGAATAGTGGGGTTCCTGCGCACCGGCACACACAAGACGCGGTCGGCCGACCGGGCGAATGGCGAGCGTTCTACCAGCACCGCGTTCGAACCTGCAACGAAGATTTGGTCGCCTAGCGGGACACCCCGTTGAGTGGCTTGGCGGATGACATCGAATTCTCGTTCTCCAGCCCCATGGACCAAGACACTTTGCCATCGGTCGTGCGTCCTTGTTGACTGAGAGCGCCGCCCTGTCTCGACTCATGTCAGTTTCAGGCGGTGAGTTTTGATAAACGGTTTCTTCACAAACGGAGATCGCAGCCAGTAGTTACGAGGCAATCGAGGCTGTCGGCATACCCGGTGAGTGTCGCCGACCAAACGCGTCATAATGGATGCCACGGCAACCGTCCACATGAGCGAAGCCGAAGTGGCTCGCGATCTTCATGCCGCGCTCGCCAAAGTGCAGCAGGGCGTTGAGATCGTGATTGAGCAGGCTCACCGGCCTGTCGCTGTGCTCAGGGCTGAACACCGCAGCGGACGGCCCATTACAAAGATCCTCCGCGAAGCGAAGCTGCGAAACTCGACGGTGACCCTTGACGAAGACTTTGGCAAGGATCTTGAAGAGATCATCGCTAGCCATCAGAAGCCATGGAATCCGCCCTCCTGGGATTAGTGCTCGACTCCAGCGTCGTGATCGACGCTGAACGAAAGAAGCAGCCGGTAACGGACCTAATCGAAGCCATGACCGTCATTCCTTCTTAGCGGGTGCGCGACTTAGAAGTGCAACTTAAACCACCCGCCGGTCCGGCCATAGCGCTCAAGGGCGAATGGAGGTCAGCCTTAGCCCCCACGAAGCCGGCCACTCCGGGCGATACGCTGGTCTCAGGGGAAGGGGACTTCGATGTCGCTCATACAGACGAAAGATTCTGGAAACGTAGGGACCATTGCGTTCGACAACCATGCCAAGCGGAACGCACTCAGCGCGGCGATGATCGCGGAAACGATTGCCGCGCTCGACCACTTCGAGGCCAATGGCATGCGTGCGGTCGTCCTGCGCTCGGCCCGCAACGAGAGTGTTTGGTCGGCTGGCCACGACGTCAACGAACTGCCCAAGGCCGATGTGGATCCGCTCCCCTACAGCGACCCCCTGCAGCAACTGTTGCGCGCCGTCAAAGCCTTTCCTGCTCCGGTAATCGGCATGGTGCATGGTTCGGTTTGGGGAGGTGCGTGCGACCTGGTCATGAGCTGCGACTTGGTCTACGGCGACGAGACGTGTACATTTGCCATCACCCCCGCCAAACTCGGGCTGCCCTACAACGCCGCGGGCCTGCTCAACTTCCTGAGCCGTGTGCCCCTGGGCATCGCCAAGGAGATGTTCTTTACGGCAGAGCCCATTTCAGCGCAGCGAGCGGAGCTGGTGAACATCATCAACCTGTTGGTGCCGCAAGCCGATCTGGAGGCCCGCGTCTATGCGCTGGCTCAAACCATCGCAACACGGTCGCCTCACGCCATTCGGGCGGCTAAGGAAGCGATCCACGTCATGAGCGAGGCCATTGCCATCAACCCCAGCACGTATGAGCGCCTACAAGGGTTGCGGCGGGACGTGTATTTCGGGCCCGACTATCGGGAAGGTATCCAGGCCTTTATGGAAAAGCGCCCGGCGAAATTCTAAGCCGGTCCCAGCTACTCCGCCACCACGCAAAGTTGCTATCCTGTGGTCCTGATGTCTGGCTCAGGATCACCACTCCCCGCGCGCCAGGACGGAACCCCCAATCCACTACAGAGCGAGCCCCGCGCGGTCAGCCGCAAAGACAAGGTGAAGCAGGTCGCGTACCTTCAGCTCAAACAGTTCCTGATCGTGTTCTTTTATCTCTGGTTGATCTTTGCGCTGTTCGACGCGCAAAAGGCGATCATCCTGGCCCGGGAGCACATAGAGTTTACTGGCTACGGATTCGCTTTCATCAATGCGATGGCCCTGGCCAAGTTCATGATGATCGCCCGAGAGGTGAATCTGGCCGACAACATTTTTAGGGATAAGCCGCTGATCTACCCGACGCTTTTGAAATCACTCGTTTTCGCCATCTTGCTGGTGTGCCTTCGAATTCTGGAGGAAGTGATAGTCCATCTCTTCAAGGGCCAAAGTCTTGGAGAGAGCCTCTCCGCTCTCGGTGATCGCAACGCCAAGATCGTGTTCGCAGCGGGGGTAATCATGTTCGTCATGTTGATCCCGTTCTTCGCGTTCACGGAACTCAGCCGTCATTTCGGCGAGGGCCGCCTGGGCAGGCTGTTTTTGCATTCGCGCCACAACTGGCTCGCCGCTGAAACCGCGAAAGACACCGCTACGCTGCCCACTCTTGGGAAGTAATCCGGGCTTATAATCACGCCGATGGGTAGTTCTCGTAATGGGCCGAATCCGCTGACTGTTCAAGGGCCCTCGCAGCACCCCTATCTACGCGTCCACGCCGTCAACGTCTTCGTGCGCGATCAGGATCGCGCCTTGCGGTTCTACGTCGATCAGCTCGGCTTCGACCTGGTCTTCGACAGCCTCCTCCCGGGAGGCCAGCGCTGGGTGGCCGTCGCGCCTCCCGAGGGCGGCCCCGCTCTTACGCTGATTGCCGCCAAACCCCAATCGAGGGAGTACAAGCTCATCGGCCGCGCCACCCAGGTCGTCTTTGTCACCAATGACGTTGCGGCTAAGTATCGCGAATGGAGCCAGCGCGGGGTGCGCTTTCGTCATACGCCACGCCTCCGGCGCGTCCGGTTCAGCCGGCCTGATCCCGCGTCTTCCTCCTTAGTGCCCAAACCGGCGCCTCCTGTCTGGGGCGGCGTATTCACCCGCTTCGAAGACATCGATCGCAATTCCTTCGCGCTGGTTAGTTTCGACGAAGTCAGCCAGGCGATCGATGCCCAACGCCGTGCTGCGGCCCAGCGGCTGGAAGCCGAACGCCGCGCCACTCAGGAGCTTGAAATCGCTATCCAGGTCCAGGCCCGGCTTTTCCCCCAAACCCAGCCTCCCCTCAAGACCCTCGAATACGCCGGCATTTGCATCCAGGCCCGCCAGGTGGGTGGCGACTACTACGACTTCCTTCACCTCGGCCGCGATCGTGTCGGTCTGGTTATCGGCGACATCGCCGGCAAAGGAATGGCCGCGGCGCTCTTGATGGCCAACCTTCAGGCCAATCTGCGCAGCCAGTGCGCCATGGCCTCCGACCAGCCGCGCCGCTTCCTGCAATCCGTCAACCAGCTGTTCTTCGAGAACACCACCGAGAGCGCCTACGCCACTCTCTTCTTCGCCGAATACGACGACCAGGCCGGCGTCTTACGCTACGCCAACTGCGGCCATCTCTGCGCGCTTCTCCTGCGGCCCGATGACAGCTGTGAGCGGCTCGACTCCACAGCTACCGTGTTGGGCCTCTTCAAGGACTGGGATTGCACCATCGGCGAACATCGCCTGCATACCGGCGACACTCTCGCGCTCTACACCGATGGCGTAACGGAAACCATGAATGAGGCGGGCGAAGACTTCGGTGAACACGGCCTACTCGCAGCGTTGAAACGCCACCGCGATCTGTCGCCCACCTCGATGGTTCGCTCCATCGTCGACGAAGTGCAGCACTTCAGTCCCCTCGAACAACACGACGACATCACCTTGATCGTCGGCAAGTGCCGGGCTACGGCCCCTTGACCGTCGTCCAGGGCTAACCTGGAAACTAAGGAGAGTGGCCCCGATGTTGCGATCTGCCCTGCGCGGTGCGCTGCTCACGGCGGGACTCGTGACGGTTGCGCTGGCGCAGGCTCAGCCGGACGACGCAGGGCATTGCGCCGGTCTGCCCACCTTTGGGCCCCGAGATTCCCTGAACATAGCCGACCTTAAAGTGAAGACTAAGGACCTGCGTGTGCAGGTCCATGCAGATGGTCCGGAGTTGCACATCAGGCTGGTGCCTGACCCCGCTTACAAACGAACGGACAGATGCGGGTAACAAAGGTGCAGTACTTCTATCCCCCTTTCCGCGTGCCCAAAACGCAGCCATAGCCGTTGATGAAAAAAAGCAATCTCCCCTCCGCTCTCAGCATGAGCGCACGAGCGCTCACCAGCTGTGTCGAAGTCCTTCCGGAGTCACGACCGTTTCATCAAGGGGACGGACTTCTCTGTCCCAAGCCAGGAGGTGGGAGACGAAGCAAGATACAGCTCTGTGGCGCGTGGACAGAGCTGTCCGTCCCCGCGTCCTCAAGCTGCTGAACCTGTGTTTTTCAGAGCAACCACGCCCGTGAGGTCTGTGTGAAAAGTTCAGCACAGAACTGCGCGCGTGAGCAAGCCAGAATCGCCCTTTGGACCATCGAATGTGATGAAAATCTTCCGAACGCCCCGACCATCCTTAGACTCGAGCACAGACCTCAGCATGAGCACCGGAATGCACACCCGTAATGATGAAAAAGCGGTTGCGAGCCGCGACCGTCAGGGAGCGCACTCAAATCGCCCGCTTGCCAACGACAGCTTCTTACTCTTCCGCTAAGCTTCTGCGGCGCGACGGTGACGGAGCGCTTGCTCCCGAACTCAACTCACCGGTGTTTTTCAGAGCAACCGCGCGCGTACGAGTCTGTGTGAAAACTCCCGGCACAGAACCGCGCGCGTGAGCAAGCGGATGCCGTCGCTCGTGGCGCAGCCTTTCAGCCTTGCTGAGCCGAGACTCATCTCGGCCTTCGATCCAATACCGCCTCTCACCGACCGCTAGCACTAACTCCGCATGACGATGAACATGTATTTTCAGAGCAACCGCGCGCGTGAAGGGACCGGCCTTCATCGACGCCATAGCGCACGTCCTGACCGTCTCATCCGACGGCGGCACGATCTCGTATCAAAAGCCCCTTCATCCCCTACCCCCGAACCCGCATATC
>CAVUCO010000038.1:0-179546 GCA_963740005.1 uncultured Acidobacteriaceae bacterium
TCGTGTATTGGCCAACTCCGGTTCACCCTCGTGCCTTCAGATGTGTTCAGCCCTGATGACTAACTGGCGCTCGCGCAGCAATGCCCATTATTGTTTAACGATGGCAGTAAATCCCTATCTTCAAGGCCTGCGGCAGTGTGAGATTTTGTCCGCCTGTTGTTACGACCAGAGCTTGCGCCTCGGCTACCGCGTTTGCACCCACGGTCAAGGTTGCCGTAATTGAGGTCGACGCCAGCCTCACGACTGGAACCCCAAGACTCAAGGTGAGGTGGTTCACTACTCCTTTCCTGCAGGACTATTGCATTCCTTACTGCATGCCGGTTTATCCCCGGCGCTCGGACGGAGAGCTATGGCGGCGATGTTTTGGTCTGATATCAGCACTTCGGCCCTCGGTCCGCAGAATGAGCGACGATATCGCCGTATGTACTAAGCCGCTGGCGCGGCGGACGCTGCGCGTGCCGGGAACCAAGCGATTCCTAGTTCTCAACAGGACTAATTTAGAGGCATAATTAGGGTCGTGTACCGCTTTCTACCGACGAAATGTCAGTCGTTCGCCAGTTCGGAGGCGATAGAAGAGCGAGACACGATCAAATACCCATAGCCTGCCGCATCCGCCGCAAACGCCAGCGGCTTCCTTCAAACGTCTCTATCTAAAGTGACCCGGCGTTCAGGCCGCCGCCGCGTCCCAACCCTTTTCCGCCGGTTCACTCCAGATAGAGTCATAGCGTATATCAGTCTTAACCTGTATCGAAACTGGTGAACCACACATCTCACGGGTTCCGAACGACACGCTAAACCGGAGTAGTTCGTTGCAGGCGACAAAAAGCCGTGACTTCTCAAACATGCTGAAAAACTACGGCTTTCGTGAGCTCAAGTTTTGCGGGGGCCAGAAGTGACCCTAGAGAGACGATCTGGGGAGGGATCCTGGCAATTGTCACTAGCAGGCCGATCGGGCTTAAGCGGCCCTATCTGCCGTGAAGTGATTGAAAAGGCTGGAGCCACCCGCCGGGATCGAACCGGCGACCTGCTGATTACGAATCAGCCGCTCTACCAACTGAGCTAGGGTGGCTTGGCCTTTAGATTGTAACAACTTGCAGAGGATTTAGCAATTTGAATCGGCCCGCTGCACTGACGGCTTGCTCAAATCCCCACGCGCATCGACCGCGAAGCCCGCACTGCAAGGACGGCTGCTGGCATCCGCGATCGGCTAAATGCGACAAGTGTTGGGCGCGGGTCTGGCAGCAGGATTCAATTGCAGGCTACGGTTTCGCGGGTGGTACACAACTCGACGCGGTTACTTGCAGCGGCCGAGCGCCGCCTGGGAACGACTGGATGTGCGCTAGCATGAGAAATCGAAACAGCGGCCACCGTTTTAGAGCTTCAAGCTCTTACCAAACACTACCCCACCCATCCCGCCGTCAACGGAATCTCTCTCGCCATCAAAAAGGGTGAGTTTTTCTCGTTGCTAGGGCCTTCCGGCTGCGGAAAGACAACCACCCTACGCCTGATAGCCGGCTTTGAAACGCCAACCAGCGGTGACATTCTTTTGGATGGAAGATCTGTCGCTGAACTTCGCCCGTTCGAGCGCAATGTCAGCACCGTCTTTCAAAACTACGCCTTGTTCCCCCATTTAACCGTCGCTGAAAACACAGCGTTTGGTCTGGAGCGGCGGCGGCCGCGGGAATCGCGGACCGCTATTCGCGAGAAGGTAGAGCGCATCTTGGCTCTAGTACAGCTCACTGGCAAGGAGAAGCGTTCGCCGGCCGAAATCTCAGGCGGCGAGCGCCAGCGAGTTGCACTAGCACGATCCCTGGTGCTGGAGCCGCAGGTGCTTTTGTTGGACGAGCCGCTCTCCGCGCTCGACCCGCAGCTGCGCAAGCAGATGCGCGCAGAACTCAAGGTACTGCAGCGGCGGGTCGGCATTACCTTCCTCTTCATCACGCACGACGAGGAAGAGGCGCTTTCGCTCTCAGACCGCATGGCCGTGATGAACAAGGGCCTGATTGAACAGGTGGGCACGCCCCGCGAACTCTATCAGAGGCCGGCCACGAGGTTTGTCGCTTCATTTTTAGGCGGTGTGAACTGGCTGGAACGGACAGGCATTCGGCCGGAAGCGATGCGCATTTCCAAGCAGCAGCCCGTCGGCAACGAACCTTGCACCTATCAGGGGGTCGTCGAAAGTTCGACATTCCTCGGCAACTGCCTGCAAGTCCAGGCGAAGCTTTCTAATGGAATGGCTTGTGTAATCGAAGTGCCCGATGCCGTCGCCCGACTCGATGCCGGGGACGCCGTGCACGTGTGGTGGCGCTCGGCTGATGAATTGCAATTCCCTCTGAACGAGTAATCGATGCAGCGTTTGCGCGTCTTCTTTCTGAGTCCGGCCACGCTTGTCACGGTTACCCTGTTCACCGTGCCCATGCTAATCGTGTGCGCCTACAGTCTGCTTTCCCGCGGCCCGTATGGCGGTGTGATGCCGCCGTGGACGATTGAGAACTATCAGCGTGTCTTCGATTCGCTTTACCTTTCCATCCTCTGGCGCTCCGCCTGGATTTCGGCCGTCTCGACAGCCGGCTGCCTGCTGCTGGGTTTCCCACTCGCGTTGTTCATTTCCCGCGCCGGGAAGCACCGCTTGTTGTACCTGAACCTTGTGATGCTGCCTTTCTGGACGAGCTTCCTGATCCGAACCTACGCTTGGATGTTTTTGCTTCGTGACACCGGTCTGGTGAATACGGTTCTTCAGGCGCTACATCTGATTTCTTCCCCGCTGCCACTGTTGTTCAACAATGGAGCCGTGATTCTAGGGCTGGTTTATGGCTACCTTCCGTTCATGGTGCTGCCGCTGTACGCCACGCTCGAGAAAATGGACCCGGCGCTCCTGGATGCAGCGCAGGATCTGGGCGCTTCGCAATGGGTAGCGCTGTGGAAAGTCGTAATCCCGTTGAGCAAGGCTGGCATGTTCGCCGGCAGCCTGCTGGTGTTCATCCCTTGCCTGGGAGCCTATCTCACGCCTGATCTGATGGGCGGGGGCAAGACCGTCATGATCGGCAACCTGGTCCAAAACCAGTTCACGAATGCGCGCGACTGGCCGTTTGGATCAGCTTTGTCGTTGCTGCTGATGGCGATTGTGCTCGTACTGCTACGCCTTGCTCAACGCCGTGAGGAGACGCTCTTGTGAAACGATTCCTCGGCGCATACGCCGCGCTTGCCTACGCGTTCCTCTATCTTCCCCTGTTCGTGCTCGCTCTGTTCAGCTTCAACTCCTCGCGATTTGCGGTGTGGCAAGGCTTTACTTTGCATTGGTATGGTGATGTTTTTCAGAATGAGAATCTGGTTGAGGCGACGCTAAACAGCCTCACCATCGGGGTTGTGTCGACGGTTTTCGCGACCGCCATCGGCACCCTGGCTGGTTACGCGATTTGGAAGAAACGCGTGGGTTTTCTTACCAGTTCTCTCTATCTTTCTCTGTTGACTCCGGAGATTGTCACCGGCGTTTCTCTCCTCGCGTTCTTCCAATGGATCTTCCATTTCATGCGGTTTCGGCTAGGCATGCATACCGTAATCCTGGCGCATATTTCATTTTGCATGGCCTATGTGGTGGTGGTGATCCTTGCACGCCTTCGCACCTTCGACGCAACCCTCGAAGATGCGGCTCTCGACCTCGGAGCGACCGATTGGCAGGTATTCCGCCACGTAACCATACCGGCCTTGGTTCCGGGGATTGCCGCCGCCGCTCTGCTGTGCTTTACGGTGTCGTTCGATGACTACGTCATCACCAGTCTGGTTGCGGGCGTCGACTCGGAGACGCTGCCAATGGTGATCTACTCGATGGCACGCAAGGGTGTCAGCCCCATGATCAATGCGCTCTCCTCGATGATCACCGTGGGACTGGGCCTGTTCGTTCTATTGGCAGGCAGGCTCGAGCAGAAGCCATGAACCGGCGTCTGTTTTTGATGGGCGTGGCTGGTGCCGTGGCGGGTTGCACTTCCGTCCGGAAGCGTCGTTTAAACGTCTTCAATTGGCAGAACTATGTTGCCGACGACACCATCCCGGATTTTGAACGGGAATTCGGTTGCAAGGTGCGCTACTCGACCTACGGCAGCGCAGAAGAAATGCTGGCGCGAGTCATGGCCGGCAACTCCGGGTGGGATGTCGTGTTTCCCTCGAACAGTTTCATTCAACCGATGCGCGAGTTGGATCTGCTTCAACCGCTCGAGCATCAACGCCTCACAAACCTGCACAACCTGGACCCGCGTTTTCAATCCCCGGATTGGGATCCTTCGCTCGCCTGGTGCGTGCCGTACATGTACAGCGCGACCGGCATCGTTTATTCAAGAAAAGTCTCCCGGCGCGTCACGTGCTGGGCCGACCTGTGGACCAACTCCTACGCAAACCGCGTCACTATGATGGACGATCCAGCCGAAGTGTTCGCAGCCTGCCTGAAACGGATGGGCCAGTCGATCAATGCCTCGAGCGAAGCTGCGCTCAAAGATGCGCGCAATCTGGCTATCCAGCAAAAGCCGCTGCTGCGCGCTTATCTTAACGAAGAAGTACGCGACCAGGTCGTTGCTGGCGATGTCCTGGTGGCTCAAATGTGGGCGCAGGTCGCGCAAGTTGCCATGGATAGCTCACCTGGCCTGGCGTTCTGTTTCCCGACTGAAGGTTTCGCCCTCTACGCCGACAACGTGGCCGTTCTCCGCGAGAGCCGCCATCAAGATCTGGCGTGGGAGTTTCTGAACTACATTCTGCGGCCAAAGGTCGCGGCCGATATCGCGGTAGCCATGCGCACGGCCACCGTGAACGCTGCCGCGCGTGCCATTCTGCCGGAGGCGATGAGAACTAACGAAACGCTTTATCCTCCTGAGGAAGTCCTCGCGCGAGGCGAGTGGTTCCGGCCTATCCCAGGCCCCGCCCAGAAGCTTCGCGACATCTATTGGACCGAAATCAAATCTGCTTGAACAGCCTCTTCGACTTCGGTGCTTTGCCCCGCTTCTCTAGTCTCAAACGGCGACGTGCGAGATCTTCCGACGGCTCGTATTCCAATGCTTGCAAAGTGAACTCAAGCGCCAGGGTGATGTTGCGTTCAGTGTGCTCATAGTACTTGGCAAGCTCTTCCAATGCCCGGACGCGGAATGCGTTGCGGCACGCCGCCAGTTCCGACAGAATCTGCAATGCTGCTGCCGGCCGTTGAAGCCGCTTCTCAAGTGCCGCTACATCCCACAGAGTTCGAAACAGCAGTTCATCGCGCAAACTGAGGTCGACGGCTTGCTTGAAAAGTGCCAGCGCGCGTTCCAATTCCCCAGCCGCTAAAAGCCATCGCGCAATGCCAAGCATCTCCTCGCCGCGGCGCAGACCTAGCCGCCGGAGCGACGCCGAATCCGTTTCACGAAACGCGGAGGGAACAATGGCGGTCAGGCAGCCCAACGTCAGAATATCGATCGCGTTGTGATGAAAAATCGGCACCAGCCGCTGCGCTTGCTTCGAGCGGAGGTACTCGAAGTAGACGTAAGGAATCATCTCGCCGGGCAGATCGCCTTCTCGCTCGAAGCCAAGTATCTGCTGTTCCAGCTGAATTAGCCGGCAATTCTCAAACCTCAGTTTCCAAAGCCGCCGCGCCCCATGGAGCAGATCCAGGTGTTGCATCCGCGCAAAGGGAGGCTGTTGGCGATTCATCCGGTATCGGGTTTCAAGTAGCGGCTGGTCGTAAGTCTTGCCGTTGTAGGTGATCAGTGTGTCGAACTCTTGGAGGTGAGCCGTCACCGCGGTGAGCAGACTCTTCTCTTCACAGTAATCTCGCATGAAGAATTGCCGGATGCGGAAGCCATCGGGAGTGATCCGCCCAACGCCAATCAAAAACGCGTAGGTGCCGGAGCCGCCTGCTAAGCCGGTGGTCTCGGTGTCAAGAAAAGCCCAGCGCTGCGGTGATGAAGCGGGAATTTCACCGGCGCCTAGCGCATCCAGCAGCGTCTCCGGCAGTTCACAAAGTGCGCCGATGTCAGCCGCTCCGTGGTGGCGATGCGCTTCATAGTGCCGCTCCATTTGAAAGTGCGGCCCATGCTCATTCACCACTACCTGGCCTTCGCACCACTCCTCAACAAAGGTCCTGGCGTCTATCTGCGGCGCAGGTGGGCGTGGAGGCACTGGCAGTTCAGCGTACTTCTGATCGATTTGCGCCATTCGCTGGCGAAGCTGGGTCAGCTGTTGTTCAAAGCCTGGCACTTATCAAGATTCGCCTTTTCTTTGCCAGTATAGCTCCCCAAAGCTTTCGATCGCACCAAGGCGCCCTAATTTAGCTATACTCGTTCGTTCGTAAAAGGGAGGATTCCATGGCTCACCCGGTTGTTCATTTTGAGATTGGCTGTCGCAATGCGTCTGCGGCGACCACGTTTTACAGCGAGATGTTTGGCTGGCATACCCGGCCAAATGGCCCGGCTACCACAATCCTGTCTGAAGCGGGCGGCATCGGTGGACACTTCACCTCGTTGGGTCATGAGCCTTTTAACTACGTCACGATTTACGTACAAGTGGACGACGTCGCAGCGGCATTGGCGAAGGCGGAATCACTAGGCGGTAAGAAGGTTGTGCCACCCGTGGAGATTCCGGACGGAATCTTTGCCTGGTTCGCGGATCCTGACGGCAATACGATCGGCCTCTGGAAACCAAATCCCGTCGCTTGACCTCATGACACAGCCAAGCGATAGTTCCCTTGCCGGCTAGGTCAATTCACGCAGACGATCCAGAAACCGCCGCGGGACACGGATATTGTCGTTGATACCCCGCCCTAACTGCACGCCGGGCTTGGCATCTCCATGAAAGTCCGATCCACCCGTCGGTAGCAAATCCAGTTCCTCCGCCAAACGCAGGTAGTGGGCCTGCAGCGCAGCGGAGTGGTCGGAGTGGTAGACCTCCAGGCCGCCCAATCCCGCCGACTTAAGCTCCTCAAGAACGTTTCTTTCCAGCCCGGGATCGGAGATCATCAGCCGTACAGGATGTGCCACCACCGGAACCCCTCCGCCCTCGGCGACCAAGGCAATCGCTTGCTGGGCTGTGGGTGATTCGCGCTCTACGTAAGTGGGTGCGTTTTCGCCAAGGTAGAGCCGGAAAGCCTCTTCGGTATGCCGGGCGTGGCCCTTCTGAACCAGAAGGCGCGCAAAGTGCGGCCGCCCGGCGATACTGCGCCCCAGTCTCTCGACCTCTTCCAGGCTGATATCGATGCCGCGCGACTGCAGCGCAGCGATCAGGCGAAGATTGCGATCCCAGCGATCCTCCTGCAAGTTTTTCAGCCATCGCCTAAAGGACTCGGATGGAGTGCCGGCCGGAAAATACGCCAGCAGATGCAGATTGCGGTGAGCGCCGCTTGGTGGCAAATAGTAACGGGAGCTGAGCTCGATGCCGCAAAGGAGATCCAAGCCACCGGCGGAGGCCAACGGAAGTGCCGCCTCGTAGCCGGCGAAGGTGTCGTGGTCGGTAATTGAAAGCCCGTCGAGTCGCAGCGATGAGGCCAGTTCGATAAGTTCAGCCGGACTCAAGGAGCCGTCGGATGCGTTGGTGTGCGAATGAAGGTCGATCGATCCTGAAAGATCGGTGACCGGAGCAGAGGTCACTTCAGTTTGACCTCAGGATAAGTGTCGAACTCGAATTGCTCTCCCGCCGTGTGCACCACCAGGTGGCCCTGACCCAGCACCTTCTCTTTGCTTTCGAAGAACACCGCGCCGTCCGTGGATTCGCCGGGTTTCAACTTGATTTGGGCAAACGCGATGGCGGATGCCTCTGCTGCCGCTTTGAAGCGCGGATTCACGAACATGCCCATGGCCGTTTGACGACGCTTTTCGTACCCATTTGTGGATCGAAAGTTCGTCAAAGCGTAGATGGTGTTTTCGTACAGAAGTTGAAGCTTGATGACGTCGTTGCGGCTGGCTCTTTGAAGGAGCGATTCGACCACTCCGTCAGCCGACACCGATTCCAGATGAACTCCATCCTGGCGAATGAATGAGAAATCCTGTGGCTTCACGGTCCAGGAGAGCGGAGAGCCGTTCGTGATGGTTATCTGAATGATATTGAAATCTTTGATATGAGCGGGCAGCGTTGCAAACATCACAGTAATGCCGTTCCTGGTTAGGGCCTGATACTGAAGGCCCTTCGATTCGAACTCTATAACTTGGGTCCAGCCAAATGGCGCTAGGAACAATACCATCGCCGCAAGCCAAAATAGGCTCTGTATCCGCGCTCGGATCGGTCGCTCGACACCGCAGCGGGCGCGACAAGCCTCGTCGGTGGGAGCCAACACGGCCACACGAGTGCAGGCGCAAGCTACGCTAGACAAGAATCCTCGCAAGTGTGTGGGGCGCCATCGAAAGACCTTACTTTCAATGATAGTCGGACAGGGCACGCTGCGATCCAGGCGGGTAGACAAGTCGCTCTCATCCTGAGGCCGGAGATCGTCGGCACGCACTCAGGTTACTGATTTACCGGTCATTCAGTCCGCCGTCGACGGCCAGAACCTGGCCGGTGACGAAGTCCGGACCGGTCAGGAAAAAACGCACCGCATCGGCAATCTCTTCCGCCGTCCCGGAGCGGCGCATTGGTGTCGCGTCGATCATTGCCTGCGTTCTCGCATCCACATCGTTAAACGAGATGACTCCGGGCGCAACGGAGTTCACCGTGATGGTCGGCGCCAGTGCTTTGGCCAGCGCTTTGGTCATCATGATGACTCCGGCCTTTGAGGCGCAATAGTGGACATGTTCCGCCCAGGGCCGAATCCCGCCTAACGAACTGATGTTGACGATGCGGCCGGAGCCCAGTTCCTGCATCTGCCGGGCGCCCTCCTGGCAGCAAAAGAAGGTCGCCTTGAGGTTGATGTTGTGGATGAAGTCCCAATCTGCCTCGGTGATGGCAAGCGGATCGACGCGGGTGAAACGTGCGGCGTTATTCACGAGGCAATTGAGCCGTCCAAAGCGCTCCTGAACCTCGGCAAAAAGCCGCCTGATCTCGGTCACTTGCCCGAGGTCCGCCTGAAAGATCGGCGCACTCCCGCACAGGTCGGCTACCTCAGTGGCTTCCTTCTGGGAGTTGCCGTAGTGGATGGCAACCTCGAAGCCGTGTTTGAACAACTCGACGGCAATCGTCCGTCCGATGCGCTTCGCCGCGCCAGTGATCAGGACCTTCGGTTTAGGTGAGTTGGCGGACATGATGCCTAAGCACAGTTAAGAGAAGAACGATTTGATGGCGTTCACCGTATGGGCGATGTCGCCGGCCGTATGCGCCGCCGAGACGAAGCCCGATTCGAACTGCGATGGCGGAAAATAGACACCGCTCTCAAGCAAGTGATGAAAGAACCGGCCAAAGGCCGCCGTGTCCGATCTCTTCGCCGACTCGTAGTCGGTGACCGGCCCTTCCTGAAAGAAGAAGGTATACATCGAACCGACCCGGTTCACGCATACGCCCTGCGGGACGTACGCTGTCAATTGGGCGGTGCGGGCTTCGATGATGTCATAGACTTCGGGATGGGCTTTCAGATAGTGCAGTACGGCAATACCTGCGCTCACGGCGACTGGGTTCCCTGACAACGTGCCCGCCTGGTAGATAGGCCCTAGCGGCGCCACGTGCTTCATGATTTCCGAGCGGCCGCCGTAAGCCGCCATCGGCAATCCTCCGCCGATGATCTTGCCCAGCGTGGTCATGTCAGGCGTCACGCCATACAGTTGCTGCGCGCCACCCGGGCTCAGCCGGAAGCCGGTCATCACTTCATCAAAGATGAGCACTGCGCCGTATTGTTGCGTGATGCGGCGCAGGCCTTCGAGGAAGCCAGGCTTGGGGACGACGCACCCCATATTGCCGACCACCGGCTCCATAATCACCGCGGCGATTTTGTCGCCCTGCGCCCGGAACGCCGATTCCACCTGGTCCAGATCGTTAAAGGGCAGGGCAATCGTCGTATCGGCGAATGCCTTAGGAACACCTGCCGTATCGGGGATACCCAGTGTGGCAATTCCGGAACCGGCTTTAACCAACAGCGAGTCCACATGGCCGTGGTAACAGCCTTCGAACTTGACGGTCAGGTCGCGCCCCGTGAAACCGCGCGCCACGCGGAGCGCACTCATGGTGGCTTCCGTGCCCGAATTTACCAGGCGAACCATGTCCACCGAAGGAACCGTGTCAATGATCAGTTCAGCCAGTTGCGTTTCTCGGCCGGTCGGCGCTCCAAAGCTCGTGCCAATGTCGAGCACGCTCTGGATCGCTTCGATCACCTCGGGCGGCCGATGGCCCAGGATCAGCGGTCCCCACGAACAAACGTAGTCAATGTAATCGTTGCCGTCGACATCGAACAGGTGCGAGCCATCGCCGCGAGCGATGAACCGCGGAGTCCCGCCCACGCTGCGAAAAGCCCGCACCGGTGAGTTGACGCCTCCCGGGATCGACTGTTGAGCCCGCGAGAAAAGCGCTTCCGACTGCGAGACCTTCATATCCGGGTCTGGCCGAGCACGAGCCTTCGGAAGAAGAAGCTCATCAGAATTTCGTGCAGCGTGCCGTTCAGATTCTTCAGCAGGCGCGACTTCAGGTCCAGGTACGGCTGTGTCCCGGCGAACAGATCCTGCATGATCTCGCAGAAACGCGGGCTGCGCCGCATGAAGTCGATCATTCGGGTCGGCGCCGCGCCGAACACAATCACGCCGCAGAATAGGCGCTTCGCCAGCGCGGCACCGTATGTCAGGTCAAGACCAAAATCGCGTAGGATCATTTGCCGGTACTGTTCTTCTCTCCGGTGCGGCTCGACATCCGCGAGGATCACTTGACTTGCCAGGTCGCCTGAGCGAACGGCGTAGTAGAGACCTTCGCCCGTCACCGGATCCACCAGGCCGCCGGCGTCCCCCACGGCAATCCAGCCTTCCCCGGCCAGCCGGTTGTTGCGCCAGCCACGGTCGTTCAGAGCGGGCAGCATGTGGCCATAGAACTGAGCTTCCTTGCGCGAGATACCCTTCTCGTCCATGTAGCGCTCGAGGCGCACCCGCAGGCACTGGGCGGACTCACTTTTGCCGCAAATCCCCACCGAGAGGTGGCCGCAACGCGGGAATACCCAGATATAGCCCTCGAGGTTCGGAAGAAACTGGATGTCGATGTGGGCTTGCTTCGAAGGCACGTAATAGCCCATCGCGCACATCGTGTCGGCCGCCGTGTATTGCGTGCCCACCTGGCGCAGCGGGTTCCGCGCACCGGTAGCCACCAGGCAGTAGTCTGCGTTGATGGTCCCGGCTTTCGTCCGGATGTTCCACCCACTCGACTGGCGGTCGATATTGAGGACTCGTTCCTTCTCAATTTGCACGCCGGCGCTCTCCGCGCGGCTCAGCAGCATCTGGTTGAGGTCCAGGCGGGAGTAAATCACCAACGGGTGGGAGAGGTGCATCTTCACGGAGCCTGACTTGGGCGCAGCGAGGTAGGTTTCGCTCACCAGGCGCTTCGGCGTGTCGTTGTCGATCAGATAGCGATACTGCGAATACGCCTTGTACGTGATACCGCCGCCACACGGCTTCTCCCAAGCCAGCTTCTCATCCAGCAGGATGGTTTTGAGCCCGCCACGGGCCAAGCGCTCAGCTGCCGAGGCGCCCGCCGGCCCACCGCCAAGAATGGCGACCGTCTTCATACTTTCGGGTGTCCTGGCGGCAAGGCCTGACCGTCGGAAGGGGAAGGCGTCCCTTGCACCTGCGGATGACCTGGAGGCAGTGACTGCTGTGACGGCGTCTTCGGATCCCCGAACGGTGTACCGGGGCCCATCGGCGGATGATCGGCAGGCAGATTCGGATTCGCAGCACCCATGCCGTGACCTTGTGAGTCAGCCCGGCCGACTACCACCCAGTGCCCGTCCTTATCTTGCAGCGTATAGTGCATCATGATGCCGTCATGGATGTTGCTCGCGCCCTTGGGACTGAAAGTGACGGTGGCATGCGCTATGTCCTTGTCGAATGCGACTTCCGTCACCGAGACGTCGAGCCGGTTGACGTCCAATCCGACCTTCTCGAGGTGCGTTTTGAGGTCGCTCTCGACGCGCTCCTTGGTCTTAATGTTCGACCCGCATCCGGCCAGAATGCCGAGCAGGAGTATTAAGCCGACTGAAATCAAGCTGGTCAACAGGCGCTTGGGCACGCTTCCGATTATAACCAGCAGGACATAACCATCGGCCTGAATTCACCAATCGGACGGGCAGTGAGCGAATCTAGAGAGACATGCCTGACATTGACTCTAGCCCCGTTCCCTCGCTTTTTGAGGCCGACCGCCGCTATAAGTATCTGGATCCATTCATCTGTGTCTTCGTTGTCGTCCTGCTGATATCGAACATCATTGCCTCTAAGTTCTTTGCGATCGGGCCGCTCCGGGTCAGCAGCGCGCAGTTGCTCTTCCCGATCACGTACATCTTCGGAGACATCTTTACCGAGGTGTATGGCTACGGGGCATCGAGGCGTGCCATCTGGTACGGCTTCTTTGCGTCCTTCATCATGGTGGCTGTCAGCACCATTGCCGTCGCAATTCCACCGGCGCCCGAGTACGCCAATCAAGCGGCCTTTGCAACCGTGTTTAAGCCGGTGGGACGAATCGTGCTGGCCAGTCTGATCGCTTATTGGTGCGGCGAGTTCGCCAACTCGTTCACGCTGGCGAAGCTCAAGCTGGTCACGAAAGGAAGGTATCTTTGGACGCGCACCATCGGGTCGACCGTTGTCGGGCAGGCGGTCGATACAACCATCGTCATGTTCGTCGCCTTCTACGGGACGCAGACCGTCGGAGTCATCCTGAAACTGATCCTCTCGGGCTACATCATCAAGGTCATTTACGAGACGCTGATGACTCCCATCACCTATTCCATCGTGAACGCTTTGAAGCGGAGAGAGGGCGTGGACTATTTCGACTACGACACCGATTTCAGCCCATTCGCAACGACGGAGCGCTAGCCGTTATTGTTCGTTATTGTTCGTCGGGGGGAGCCCGCAGCAGCTTGACAGGGAGCTTGGTCGTCTTCCCGTTTCGAAACAGCGTCAGCTGCACGGTATCGCCAACGCGCTTCTTGTTCATGAGCCGGACGAGCGTGTCTTCGCGATCGATGGGTTGGTCGTCCATAGCCATGATGAAATCGCCTCCCACATAGAGCTCCTGATTGCCGACCTGCACGACCTCGCGAGGACCGCGAATGCCAGCCATGTCAGCGGAAGAACCGCGCTCCACAACCTGCACCAGCAGGCCGCCGCGGGTAGGCAGCTTCAGAGCATCCGCTAGATCTCCAGCGATGTAAACAGTCTGGACACCCAGTTTGGGACGCTCAGTGATGCGGCCTGCCTGGTAATCGCTCAGCAGGGCCTTGGCGCGATTGATGGGCAGCGCAAATCCAATCCCGACATTCGTCCCGTTGGGGCCAAAGATGGCGGTGTTTATACCGATCACATTCCCCGAGGAATCCAGCAGCGGGCCACCGCTGTTTCCAGAGTTAATGGCGGCGTCGGTTTGAATCATCCCCTCCATGCGGCGACTCTCGCCCTGGATGCCGCGGCCGAGCGAGCTGACCACACCGGTGGTAAGAGTGCCCTCCAGACCAAACGGATCCCCGATCGCAAGTACTTTCTGACCGACCTGGATGTGATCCGAGTCACCAAGGTGAAGGTAGGTCACCTTCCGCTTTGGATTGATCTTGATGAGAGCGAGATCATCGGATCGGTCCGTATCCAGCGCTTTGGCATCGTACTGGCTCTGATCGTCGAGCGTGACCTGAAGCCTCTGGCTGCCCGACACAACATGATAGTTCGTCAGGATAAAGCCGTCTTCGTTAATCAGAAAGCCAGATCCGAGCGCTTGCGTTCGATAGGGCTGATAGAAGAAATCCCGCTTGACCGTAGTGCTGGTGATGTAAACGGTCGCCTTGCTTGCCGATTTGTAGATATCGATATTGTTCAGCTCGTCGGCGCCGAGGCCCGCGCCGTGCACGACGGCCGGATCGGCCCACAGCGATCCGCCAGTCAGCGGCCTGGCGAGCGCTCGAAGGCTCCAATGCGTCTTCGAGGTTAGCCAAAACGCTCCGGCGCAAAAAAGAACGGTGAGTATCAATACGCGGGACTTCATAGTGCTGCTTCGCAGGGTCTTTCAGGCCAGGCTTTTCAGGCTTTGATAAACGACAGCCACCTGAGCGGCAGTTTCCGCCTTGGAACCGGAGGTGTCGATCACGAAGTGGACAAACTTCTTCTTTTCTTCCAGCGGCATCTGGTGGCGGATTCGCTTCAATACTTCGCTGCGGGTGAGCCGGTCTCGTTTCATACCCCGGGATACTTGGAGCGATTCCGCGCAGGTGGTCAAAATCAAGCGATCAAACGTCTTGTAACGGCCTGTTTCTATTAGAATAGCCGATTCCATAACGACAATCGCGTGGCCGTCCTGGGCAGAATACTCAGCCAGCAGGGCTTCTTCCCGGTCGAAGACGGCAGGGTGCACGATGCCGTTCAGTTGCTCGAGCAATTCTTCGTGGCCGAAAACAACCTCCGCCAGCTGTTTGCGGTCGATGGCTCCGTCTTTGCCCAGAATGCCGGCGCCAAATTTCTCGACGATTGGTGCGTAAGCCGGGCCGCCGGGGGCCATTACTTCATGGCCCAAACGATCGGCGTAGATCAGAAAGCAGCCGCGCTTCTCCAATTCGGAGGCGACGAAGCTCTTTCCCGTGGCGTAACCGCCGGTGAGGCCGACCCGCAGCATGTTCAGACGCCGAGGTGCTGTTCGGCCAGTGCCACCGTGTTGGACATCAGCATCGCAATCGTGAGTGGGCCAACCCCCCCAGGGACCGGCGTATACGCGGAAGCCATCGTTTGCATGGCGAGCGGCTCCACGTCTCCGACCGTAAGGCTGCCCGTTTTGGCGAAGGCTTCGAGTCGCGACGGCTCATGTGAGAAGAGCCGCTGAACGTCCTCCGGCTGCGTGATCCGGTTCATGCCGACATCCACAACCACCGCGCCCTCCCTTATGTATGGCGCGGTCAGCATCGCGGGTTTACCCATGGCCGCCACCAGGATGTCCGCCCGCCGGCATTCCTCCGCAAGATCGCGGGTCTTCGAATGGCAGATCGTCACCGTGGCGTTTTCATGAAGCAGCATCATCGCCATCGGTTTGCCCACGATGTCGCTTCGGCCCACGATCACGGCTCGGCTTCCGCTCAACGGGATCTCGTAGCGCTTCAGCAATTCGATGATGCCCGCGGGAGTGCAGGGACGCGGGCCCGGGCGATTGCCGACGAGATTGCCAACATTGAATGGATGGAAGCCGTCGGCATCCTTCGACGGGTCAACGGCCAACAGAACGCGCTGCGAATTCACGTGCTTCGGCAGCGGCATTTGAACCAGGATGCCGTCCACTTCAGGATCCCGGTTGTACTGATCCACCAGGGCGAGCAATTCGTCCGTGGAGATGAAAGCTTGTGGTGTGGACTTGAAACTCCGTATGCCCAGTTCCTGACAAGCCTTCACCTTGTTACGAACATAGATCTCGGAAGCTGGATCTTCGCCGATCAGAATGACAGCCAGACCCGGGCTGCGGTGTTTCAGGGTAAGGAACTCAACGCGGGACCGCAGCTCGGAACGGATCTCAGCGCTGATTTTCCTACCGTCGAGGACAAGGGCGCTCATGCAACCGTGAGCATAACAGAGGGTCTCGGCGGCGGCCGGGCAACGCGCCGCCAAGCCGGCTCTCTGACCACCTTACAAAAGAGGGAACCGAGTCTCCTCATTGTTTTCCAGGCCTACAATGGACCTATGGACCTCATCGTAAACGGTGCCCGCCGGCGCGTCGAGACCGACCCGGAGCGCGCTTTGCTCTGGGTACTCCGCAACGATCTGGACTTAACCGGCGCGAAGTACGGTTGCGGCGAAGGCCAATGTGGCGCTTGTACAGTCCTGATTGACGGAGTCGCTCATCGGTCCTGTATTACGCCGGTTGGGACCGTTGTGGGCAAGGAGATCACGACCATCGAAGGGCTCGCGGACGGTGAACGCCTTCACCCCTTGCAACGATCCTTCATCGAATGCGATGCCATGCAGTGCGGCTACTGCACGCCGGGCATGATTTTGCAAAGCGTGGCGTTACTCCGAAAAGACGCGTCGCCCTCGGAAGCAGAAATCAAGCAGCAACTTGGGGGCAACGTTTGCCGGTGCGGAACCTATAACCGCATCGTGGCTGCGGTGCAAAAGGCAGCACAGACCATGGCTACTGAAGCGAGGGAGCAGCGTCGTGCCTGATTTAATAAATCGCCCTGCCGCATTCGACCGCCGCAACTTCTTAAAAGCGCTCGGCGGCGGACTACTCGTGCTGCTTGCATTCGACGACACGAGCGCGGCTCAGGAATCAGGCGCAGTTCGTCGCCGGCAAGGTGAACAACTTCCTGAAGACGTTGCGGCTTGGCTGCATATCGCGCCGGATGGTACTATCACCACTTTTACCGGGAAGGTGGAAGTCGGCCAGAACATTCGTACTTCGCTGACGCAGGCTGTTGCCGATGAACTCCGCTGCGCGCCCGAATTGGTTCAACTCGTCATGGGAGACACCGATCGAACGCCCTGGGACATGGGAACCTTTGGTAGCCGGACGACGCCGACCATGGCGCCTGAACTGCGCCGCATGGCGTCGACCGCACGCCAGACGCTGCTTGACGCCGCGGCGAAGTCCTGGAATGAGGACGCGGCCCATCTCAACCTGGCAAACGGTCATGTTTCAGACCCCACCAGCGGCAAGGTCGTCGCCATCGGCGAACTCGCAGCGAAAGTTGACTGGGTCAAGGTGCTCGGCAAGCCGGACTTCGTCACCCCGCCAAAGCAGTGGCAGGTGGCTGGGGCGAGTCTGGCCAAGGTGAACGCGTGTGACATCGTTACCGGCAAACATAAGTACCCTTCCGACGGCAAGCTGCCCGGAATGCTGTATGGCCGCGTGCTGCGCCAGCCGAGTTTTGGCGCCAAGTTGATTTCTGCCGACACGAGCGCGGCTTCGAAAATGCCGGGCGTCATGGTTGTGCGCGATGGTGACTTTATCGGCGTTGCTGCGAGCGATGAACAGAAGGCTCAAAAGGCGTTGCTTAGTATCGACGCGAAGTGGGACCAGCAGAAACAAATCTCGTCGAAGGATCTGTTCTCCTACATCAGATCGAATGCCGGAAGCGAAACACCACTCGCGCCGCCGCAAGGGGCCCATGCGCTGCAGAGTAGCTACACGATTGCCTATATCGCGCACGTGCCCTTGGAACCGCGCGCAGCCGTTGCTGATTTTCAAGACGGCAAGCTGACGGTCAGGACAGGCACCCAACGTCCATTCGGGGTGAAAGGAGAACTGGCGAGCGCTTTGGGAATCCCTGAACAGAATGTGCGTGTACTGATGCCTGACGCTGGTTCGGGCTACGGTGGCAAGCACACCGGTGAATGCGCGATCGAAGCGGCGCGTTTGGCGCGCGGCGCCGGCAAACCCGTGAAGCTGATCTGGACCCGCGAAGAGGAGTTCAGCTGGGCGTACTTCCGGCCGGCGGGTGTCATCAACGTGCAAAGCGCGGTAGACAAAAACGGCGAACTGCAGACCTGGGAGTTCCACAATTATTTGTCGGGCCCGTCAGGACTTCAAACGCCGTACGAGGTGCCGAATAAAACCGAGCGCTTCCACGCTGTCAATTCGCCCCTCCGTGACGGGTCGTATCGAGGCCTAGCCTCCACGGCGAACAACTTTGCTCGCGAGTCGCACATGGATGAACTGGCGGCTGCAGCCGGGATGGATCCGCTCGCCTTCCGCCTGAAGAATCTGAAGAACGATCGTTTGGTGGCCGTGCTTCAGGCGGCGACCGAGCGCTTTCAATGGTCAAAGCAAAGGGTCTCGGCAAGTCGAGGCTTCGGGCTTTCGTGCGGGATGGAAAAGGGCGGTTATGTCGCCTGCTGCGCGGAGGTCTCCATTGGCTCCGGTAAACAGTTGCGGGTGGAGCGAGTGGTGGAAGCGTGGGAGTGCGGGGCAATCGTCAATCCCGAACATCTGAAGAACCAGGTGGAGGGTGCCATCGTGATGGGCCTTGGTGGCGCGCTCTTCGAAGCCATCGATTTCGCGAACGGCCGCATTCTGAATCCGAGTCTCTCCGAGTACCGTGTGCCGCGCTTCGGAGACGTTCCGAAAGTGGAGTTGGTTCTTCTCGATCGCAAGGATATTCCGTCCGCCGGCGCAGGCGAGACGCCAATCGTGGGCATTGCTCCGGCTCTTGCCAACGCGATTTTCGGCGCCACTGGACTGCGCATTCGATCGATGCCTATCCTCCCCGCATTTCGGGCGTCTTAAAGACCTTGCTGAAAATGTCCTAGCCCCACGGCATTCTCGGGACTCGGCAGCTCAATGCAAGAAAATAGTTGCATGCGACCCGCGCGCGTAGTCATCCGCACGGATCACGCTAAGCCAATTTCAGAGCGGTATTGACACCGCCTATATTTCAATGCTATTTGAATTATAAAACCATTATGCGGAAGAAGGCCACGCCAGAGCAAATAACCCGTTACGCCGATATGTTTGCCGCCATGGGAACGGACTCCCGCCTTCGCATCGTCCAGCTTCTGCTCTCCGCGCATCCAGACGGCCTGGTAGTCGGCGAAATCCAAGCGGAGTTGGACATCTCGGCCTCGAACCTTTCCCACCACCTCGACAAGCTCAAGAACGAAGGGCTCGTCGTAGTGAGCCGCGAGGGTACATTTCTTCGATACAAGGCTGACACTGACGGGCTGCGCGAATTGCTCAATTTCCTATACGCCGAATGCTGCACCCGCAACCAGGCAATTGAGCCCGCCACGATCATCCAGGCCTGCAAATAGGAGCGAATAGAAGTGGAAAACATCAAAGAAACCGTCAAAGAGAAGTATGGCCAAGCCGCGCTACGGGTCGCCAACGGTGCCGGAAACGCCTGTTGTGGCTCCGCTCCATCGAGTCTGGGTTGTGTTGATCCAATAACCAGCAACCTTTATAACGCTACACAGACCAGCGCTCTGCCCGAGAACGCGGTGGCAGCCTCCCTCGGCTGCGGCAATCCCACCGCGCTGGCTCAACTCAATCCTGGCGAAACCGTGCTGGATCTCGGATCCGGCGGCGGTATCGACGTGCTGCTGTCGGCCAAGCGCGTCGGGCCAACCGGCATGGCCTACGGTCTGGACATGACTGACGAAATGTTGGTTGTAGCCGAAGAGAACAAGCGCATAGCTGGGGTCTCGAATGTGCAGTTCTTGAAAGGCGAGATCGAGAACATTCCGCTGCCGGATAACAGCATTGACGTCATCATCTCCAACTGCGTCATCAATCTCTCCGGCAACAAAGATCGCGTGCTGCAGGAAGCCTTCCGGGTGCTCAAGCCGGGCGGCCGCTTCGCTGTCTCGGATGTTGTCACCAAGGGCGAGATGCTTCCCGAAATTCGGCAGAGTGTTCTCCTTTGGGTGGGATGCGTCGCCGGCGCGCTCGAAGAGAGTGAATTTCGAAAAAAGCTCGCCCTGGTTGGCTTTGAGAACATCGACATTGAGCCGACCCGCATCTATCGCGTGGAAGATGCCCGTGAGTTCTTATCCGGGCAAGGTTTGAACGTAGACGCGATTGCTCCGATGTTGGACGGCAAGTTCATGGCCGCGTTCGTTAGGGCGGTCAAACCGGCAGCGTGACTAAACCTCGCATTCTCATCCTGTGCACGGGAAATTCCGCTCGTTCTCAAATGGCCGAAGGACTGATGCGCCAGGCGGCGGGTGACCGCTTCGAAGTTGATTCTGCTGGCACGAAGCCGGGTATCGTGCGTCCGGAAGCCATTGCGGTGATGGACGAAATCGGGATCGACATCTCGGGTCATCGCTCGAAGTCCGTTGAGGAGTTCGCCGACCAGGAGTTCACCTACGTGATCACTGTTTGCGACAACGCCGACGCCGCCTGTCCTGTATTTTCGGGTGCGGCCAAGCGCTTGCGTTGGCCGTTTGAGGACCCCGCCTCGGTTCGGGGCTCAGAGGAAGAGCGGAAAGCCGAATTCCGGAAGATCAGGGATCAGATCAGGAGCCGGATCGAAGACTTCCTGAGCCAACCCGGCCAGTGAAGTTCCCCCCTTGCGCCCCGGGGCACCTGTCGCTGGAGTCAGTGGACATTCGGAATGCCTGAGAGTAGAATCCTGAGCGTGGACCGGGAGTACCACCTGCGGGTGCTCTTTTTCAAGTCCTCCTTAGCGGGCTGGTTACTCAGGTACCGCCAGGACTTAAACGCTTAGAAAACGGAAGGAATCTGGGGAGATCAAAAACATGAATCGGACACTGAGAACAACGTCGTTCGTCGCTGTGCTGCTGGCTGCTTTTGTGCTAGCCGCTGGCGTGGCCATGGCGCAAACCAAGATACAGGGAGTCATCACCGGGCGGAGCGGCGCCACCATCACGCTGCAGGTCCCGGGGAGCCCGGACGTGGTCGTGCTGCTAACGGACACCACGCAAGTAGAGGAAGCGGAAGGACTATTTAAGGCTCGCAGTAAGCAGATGGGCATGACGGCGTTGATACCGGGCCTGCCTGTTCAGGTGCAGGGAACAACCAACCCACAGGGTCAATTGGTCGCGGACACCGTTAGGTTCAAAGGCTCAGACCTGAAGGCCGCGCAGGATGCGCAAGCCGGTTTACAACCCACCATGCAGGCCGTCGCGGCGAATAAGCAGCAGATTGAGCAGTCGCAGCAGCAGATAGCGGCTCAGCAGGCAGCGCTGGCGAAGGCAAACCAGTTGGCGGCAGAGCAACAGGCAGCGTTGCAAGCGCAGCAGGCGGCGATAACGGAAGAAGAAAAGAAGACCGCAGCCAACAAAGCAGCCATTGCGGCGGCCAACAAGCGCTTCGGCGAACTCGGCCAGTACAACATTCTGGGCGAGGCGACCGTTTACTTCGCCAACGGCCAAGTGACGGTTGATCCCAAGTTTAAGCCGCAGCTGCTTGCCTTGGCGAAGCAGGCCAAAGGAATCACAGCCTACATCATTCAGGTGCAAGGTTACGCCTCGGCGGTGGGCAGCGCGGCACTCAACCAGAAACTGAGCGCCGAGCGCGCCCAGAATGTGCTCAATATCATGATCCAGCAGGGGCAGATTCCGTTGACCAACGTGCTGGCTCCGGGAGCAATGGGTACCACCGACCAGGTCGCACCCGACTCATCGGTCGAGGGTCAGGCCGAGAATCGCCGCGTGGTGGTCAGAATCCTGCAGGATAAGGGCATCGCCGGAAACTAGTTATTGCCGGTTTAGAAGCGGGCGAGAACGCGGAAGCAGGTTGCGTTCTCGCCCCACTGCCGGCAGGTTTCGTGTCAGCACTCCGCTGCGTTCTTAGAGCGAAAATTCAACGCCGGCGACCGGGCCCTTTTGGACAAAGTCAACGCCGATTCGCGTGCTGCTGTTGTTGTTCACAACCAGCCGTTGTCCCAACTGGTAACCGGCGCGCAGACTCACGTGCCTTCCCAGGTAGACCCCAACTGTGTCGACGGTTGATAAAAAGTTCCCGTAACCGAACAGGTACATGCCGAAGAGGTTCCCGTCGACATAAAGCTTGGGGAGTATGTAGAAACGGAAGTCGGGCCCGGCTACTGGAATGGGTGCCACTACCGACCCAGAGACACTCTTCGCTGCATATTGGGTGCCATCACTGGTGACCTGCGCCGCTGCACTCAGCTTTGCCGTCGTATCAAAGATGTCCAGTTGGACCGCAATCCCCAAGTGTCCCCTGTCTCTCCGGATTATGTCGTACTGGTAACCCGGAGCATAGGCCCAGTTGGTGAGTTTGGCAGTAGTTGTCAGGCCGACCTCAAAGGTCTGGCCCTGGAAGTCGATCGTCCGATCGAGTACCCGGGTGCGTGTCTGACTGAATGGAGAGGCTGCCAGGTACAGATGGTTCTTGTGAGTAAACTTCCAGTCTACTTTTCCCGTGAAAGTTGAATAGGAATTGAAGCCAAAGTCTCTGGTCAGGTCGAAGCTTCCGAGCGGGTCGGAGCCGGTTGCATGAATTGTACCTGTGGGGTTTGTGAAGAACCACATACCGTCGATGCGGATTTTGTATTCGTCGAGGTCGTAGTCGGCTGCACGTACTGTCGGCACCACGGCGACGGCCCCGATGAAGAGCCCGATGGAGAATCTGAGAAATGTTCGATGACGCAGTTTGAGTTTTGAGAAGGTCATGGTTGGTGTGTTGGGTTACAATGCAAACCCAGGTCTCCGATAAGAGGGCGCGAATCGCTGCTCAATAAACCCTCATTTTAGCAGCCAGGGAACCTTCAATAAACTACTATGATTTGTCTATTCTCCAATCGTCCGGCCAGCGTTACGATGGGGCCGTCCTGAGAGATGAGCAACTCGGGACAAAGACAGAGACTAGGACTGAAGCTTCCGGCAGGAAAATCAGTCGGCGGCTTTGGTCGATAAAGACAAAGCCAGTCCTGTCAGGCAGACGAGGCTGCTTCCTTTGTCTGGAGTCGGAAGGAGGCTAAAGCACTATTGAATGTCCACCCAGGAGCAGAGGCGCGTCGTTGCAGACGAGCTGACGCGGTTCGCCGGAGAGTTAAACCTCTCCGAAGAACAGAAGGGTAAATTGAGATTCTTCCTGGAAGAAAAGGAGGAGAAGCTTCTAGAAGTGCTGAAAAAGATTCCGAATCCCAAGAAGCCGGAGGCGATCGCGAAGCTGAAGGCCGTGCGGGACTCAGGCCGGGAAGCAATCACGAGATTCCTGACGCCTGAGCAGCTGCAGAAGTGGGATGCGGAACTGGCCAAGGCGAAAACGTTCTTGGGCCACCCTGTCTGTTGACAGTCGGAGGTACAAACTGGCTGGGGTCGGCGTGAAGGAAATAGAACAAGGTCCCGGGAGTTTGTAGCTCGTGGACAGGCCTTTTGCCCTTTCTAAGAAAACCCGCGCGACCCATCCGGTTTGGTGTGTTTTGAATGGCGGCACATGGCGAAAACTGTGTGCCGCCTTCTTGCGCTTGATCTATCGCGGCTTCTTGCCGATGCCAAAGAAGCTCTGGATCAGGGTGAGAAAATCGTTTGGTTCCGCGGACGTTGCGGCACTGAGTCGTTCCCGGGCTTCGGCAAGGCCCCGGTAACGGTCGGCCAGCACCGCGCATATCTGATCCAAAACTCCCGGCCGGTTGTGAACGACTTCAGCAAACACCTCTTTATCCAGCCTGTCGCATTCAACCTGCCCAATAGCTACCACCGATGCCGTGCGTTTGCCCCCTAACAGCAGCGACATTTCACCAAACACCGCGCCGGGTTCAAGCACCGCAACCTCTTCGTTCCGCCTATCCTCTTCTCCACGCAACATCACCTTCAGGCGGCCGTTGTTGACCACATACAGCGAATCGGCTTCGTCACCCTGACGGACCACCACCTCACCCGGCCCATAAGTGAGCCTCTTCATCCGCTCAGCCAGGTGGTGAAGCTCACCTTCGGACAGTACCCCAAATACATCGTTACGCCGCAGCGTGTCGAGCCGGAACAACCGCTCGGCCTCGGCTGCCGCTGTTTCGGCAGGCGACGGACTGCGCCGCAAGTTCACTAGGTTTGCGATGGAGGTCAGCGGAATGCCAGCCCGGCCCAGCGCAAAATGCACTCGCGAGAGTATCTCTGAGACGCCAACGTATTCAAAGCCGCGGTTCGTGAGATACGCCAAAACGCCGTAACGTACAAACTGAGGATGGTAGCTCAATAACACGCACTTCGGCTTGGGATCGTCCGTGACCTCCGGAATAGGCGAGGCCGCCAATGCTTCGTTTACAATCTCGATGATCGTGGAGGGCGAATTGCCGTAGTCCAGGGTGAACCGAACAAGGCGCCGGTGCTTAAGCGCAACAATCGTAACCTCAGCTTTGTTCAGCAGGTTATTCGGAATCAGGATGATGTCGTTGTTGGGAGTTTCGATCGAGGTGTAACGAATGCGGACCTCTCGCACGAACCCCGACCCATGGGCCGTCCGGATGTACTCGCCATGGCCGATCTTTCCTTCCATTTGGAGCACAATGCCGCCCACCACGCTCAGCAGCATCTCCTGCATGGAGAGGCCGATCACGGCCGTGATGACGGCGGAGGTGGCGATCAGTCCTGTGACGTTGACGCCAATTCGCGAGAGCAAGTGAAAAATGACCCACAGATACGCGACGAGTAGCAGTATCTCGGGCACTATGAGGGGGATCTTCCAGCGCCCCAGCGCCAGCCGGAAGATGCCGATGCTCAGAATCTGAACGATAGCCAGTTGGGCAAAGGCCTCGGCTGTGAGCGCAAGCCAAATTTGGCCGGCGTTGTAAAAAGCGAAGGCGAATATCCCGGCGGCAAGCGCGAAAATCCAGCCGGCCAACAGACGGCGCCGCTCGGGCGGGCAGGTCCACCAAAAGAAAACAGAAAGGCCCAGGCAAACGAGCAGAGCCCAGCCCAGCGCTATGTTCAACATAGAAGACTTCCTACCCGCAACAAAACATTAAGTTTATGAGTGTACCAGTCGAAGGCCTTCGAATCGGCTCGGACGGCAAGCGAGGACTAAGTCCCCTTCAACCGCGCAGCGATCTCGCGCTCCGAAATCGCGCCTTCCTTGATGACGCGCCAGTACGGCTCGGTGATGTCGACCGTGGTCGCGCCCGGACCAGAGCAGGTGCCGCCGTCGAGTACCAGGTCGACGCAGCCGTCCATCGTCGCAAACAGGTCGATGCCCACACTGATCGTGGGCTGGCCCGACAAGTTGGCGCTAGTTGAGATCAGCGGTTGGCCCAGGCTCTCCACCAGCGCATTCACCACCTTTGAGCGCGACTGGCGCATCGCGAGGCGCCCCGTGTTGCCGGTAACTTTCAGAGGTACCTTGGCGGCTGCGGGTACGATGACGGTCAGCGGCCCAGGCCAGAAGTGCCGCGTCAGTATGTAAAAACGGTTGGTCAGCTCGCTTGAAAGATCTTCTGCCATCAACAGATCCGACACCACCAACGGCAGCGATCGAACCGTCTCGCGGCCTTTGGCGGCAAACACCAGCCCGACGGCATGCAAATTGAAGGGATCAGCCATCAGCGTGTACAACGCATCGGTAGGCACACCTACCACTTGCCCGCGAGTGATGACCTCGGCGGCGCGCGCGATGGCCTCCGCGCTCGGATTGTCGATGCTGATTTCGATAAGGTCGGTAGCCACTGATTGAAAGAGAGAATCGCGCCTTCCCAGCGCAAGTAACTTTCTATATTGACACGTGCGCCGGTAGAAAACGCGGTCCTGAGGCTGCGCGCCGCCTGCCACACCGCCCGCCATCGTTTCGGTTGAGGTCAAGTGATACGCTTACTTCACTTCATGGCATCGACTTTCTTCGGGCATCCACGCGGTCTCGCTACCTTGTTTTTTACGGAAATGTGGGAGCGCTTCGGCTTCTACGGAATGCGGGCGCTGCTGATTCTATTCATGGTCGCCCCCGCGTCGACCGGAGGGTTGGCGTTGCCCACGGCTGAGGCAGGGATGATTTATGGCCTCTTCACCGCGATGGTCTATCTCATCAGTCTGCCCGGCGGCTGGCTGGCCGACAACATCCTGGGACAGCGCAAAGCGGTGTTATACGGCGGCATTCTAATCGCCGCTGGCTACTATGCGATGGTGCTGCATGGCTTAGCGTCCTTCTACTTCGCATTAACATTAGTGGCGCTCGGCACCGGTCTGTTGAAACCGAACGTAAGCACGATCGTGGGTGGCCTGTACCACAAAAATGACCGCCGCCGCGATGCTGGTTTTTCCATTTTTTACATGGGCATCAATGTAGGGGCACTGATCTCCCCGTTGGCCTGCGGCACGGTGGCCAAGCTGACGAACTGGCATTACGGCTTTGGCCTGGCAGGCGTCGGCATGACGCTGGGCTTGATTCAATTTGCGCTGGGGCAGAAGTACCTCCAGGACGCCGGTCTCCAGCCGCCTCCGAACCCGGTCGCGCGCCGCCATGCTTGGTTGGGTGCAGCCGTTATTCTGGGGCTTTTTGCGGTTGTGATGGGACTCTCTGCTGCCAGTCTCATTCATGTATCGCCGGAAGGCCTCTCCAACGCTCTGGGTTTCTTTCTGACCCTGGTGGTGATCGGTGTCTTTGGCTGGCTCCTGTTCGAAAAGGGCTGGACCTCGGTGGAGCGAAAGCGGCTAGGTGCAATCCTGGTCCTTTTCGTCGCTTCCGCTCTATTCTGGTCTGTCTTCGAGCAGGCAGGCTCCACGCTCAGTCTCTTTGCCGACCGTAATACCCGCCTGTCCATCCTTGGCTGGGCCTTTCCTGCGGCCTACTTCCAGTCGGTGAACTCACTGTTTCTGGTTCTACTGGCCCCCGTCTTCGCGGCCCTATGGGTGAAGCTGGGGTCGCACGAACCGTCGACCACCATCAAGTTCTGTTTCGGACTCTTGTTTGTGGGACTTGGTTTCGCCGTTCTGGTCCCGGTTGCCAATGGCCAGGCCGTCAGTCCCGTGTGGCTGATTCTCACCTATTTCTTCCACACAATCGGCGAGCTTTCACTCAGCCCGGTAGGACTGAGCGCCATGACGAAACTGGCGCCGCAGCGGATCGCAGCAATGATCATGGGCGTCTGGTTTTTGTCCATCTCGGTCGGCGAATGGATTGGCGGCCGCATCGCTTCACTGTATGAGCAGTTTCCCTTGCCGGCAATCTTCGGCGTAGTCGCCGGCTTCTGCATTGTTTGCGCGGCGCTCCTTACTCTCTTCAACAAACCGATGAAGAGGCTGAGCGGTGGCGTCAACTAGGGGCGTCATACGGTAGTTTTGCGAGTCTGAGCCCGGCTGAGGTAAGCTTGTACCCGGTAGAAGGTGGAGTTTCAACCTTGCGAAGCTGCGGAATCTGTGCCGCCGCCGACAGTTGAATTGTGGACGCCGGAAGAGCGTCGCCAAGCGCCGCTGAATAAATAAGGATGAGAGCGAAATGAAAAAAACACTATTAGGGGGCATCGCGGCGGTTGCGCTGATTCTCCAAACCCAAGCCTGGGCACAAAGCCCGGTCCAGGAAAAAGTAGCAATGGTCAAGGCGGCCGTGGCGGCGAACAAAGCGGCCCTGATGCACTACATTTGGACCGAACAAACCAACGTCAGTCTCAACGGCGAGGTAAAAAAGACCACGAATTATCAGTGCATGTACGGGCCGGACGGATCAGTGCAGAAGACCGCCACGGGCGGTACTCCCCCTCCGGCGCCAAAGCGCGGTCTGCGCGGCAAGATCGTCGAAAACAAGACCGAGGATCTTACCGACTACATGCAGCGAGCGGCCACCCTGGTCAAGCAGTATGTCCCGCCAAACCCCGAACAAATTCAGGCGGCTTTTCAGCAGGGCAACGTAACCATCGGAGCGGACGGGCCCGAAGTTCTTCAACTTCAATTCACAAACTACGTGAAGCCTGGCGATTCCATGGTCTTCTACTTCAATAAGCAGGCGAAGGCGCTCAGCCAGATCACCGTGAATTCCTATATGAACGACCAAACCGACGCGGTGTCGCTACAGGTCAATTTCCAGACCATTCCGGGCGGGCCCAACTACGTGGCCCAGACCACCCTCAACGCGCCCGCCAAGAAAATTTCGGTGGTCACCACAAGCTCGAATTATCAGAGGATGGCGCAGTAAATTAGGCGGGGTGCTTCAACTGCGAGCTAGCCGCTGGGTTTTGCGCGGTTGGCGACAAGGGATGGGTCGGGAGTGCCAAGAGCGGTTCGTAAGCTAGTCAAAGAAACCTGGGAAACGGAGGCGAGTCTCTCTGTATTCCTGGGGCTAATGGTGTTGATCGTCTTCGTGCTTCCGGCGGTCGGCTTTGACAGAAGCAACGAAAAGCTGTACACCGATGTCTCTTATACAGTGGGCATGGCGTGTGGCGTCTCCATCGCATGGAGATCGCGCGCTTTGTTCTTTACGGCCGCGTCTTTCACCCTCGTCGCGATCCTGTTCAAGTGGGCAACTTGGTTCGCCGAGCCACACGCCTTAGGTGTCTGGCCAGATGTCCTATCCCTTCTTTCGACTCTTCTGATTGTGTTCATTCTGCTTAGGCAAGTGTTCGCGGTCGGTCCTATCACGTCGAGTCGAATCCAAGGGGCGATCGCCGTCTATCTGGCATTTGGTATCGCCTGGGCGCATGCCTTTCATATCACCGCCGTGCTGAACCCGGACTCTTTCAGCACCACCACCCATGAACTCACAAACGTCGCGGACTGGATTTATTTCAGCTTCATCACTCTGACGACCGTTGGCTATGGCGATATCGTGCCGGTCAAACCGATTGCCCGCTCCCTGGCGACCAGCGAAGCGTTCACGGGCCAGCTTTATCTCGCCGTCCTGCTGGCCCACCTGGTGTCCATGCGTGTCAGCGACAGCGGCCGGGAAACCAATAGCGACGCCAGCTGACCCGCTGCCCAGTTGCTTCTAAGCTTGGCGAATCGCCTCCAGGTCGATGCTGATCTTGACCTCATCGCCGACCAGCACTCCGCCCGCTTCCAGACCGGAGTTCCACGTGAGCCCGAAATCCCGGCGATCGATCTTCGTCGCTGCTGAGGCGCCAATGCGCAGATTGCCCCATGGATCCTTGCTCTCCGGCGTCGGCCCATCCACGTCGAGTGTTACCTGGCGGGTTACGCCGTGAATCGTCAAGTCGCCCTTCACTTTCCATTCCGTACCCTGGCCGCTGATTTCTTTGCCGCGGAACGTGATCACCGGGAATTTCTCCACATCGAGGAACTCGGGACTCTTTAAGTGAGCGTCGCGCTGGGGCTCCCTTGTATTGATGGATGCGGCATCAATTTCAGCATCGATGCTGAAGTTCGCCGGGTTCTCCGAATCGTAGACGATTGTGCCCGACACCTTGCTGAATTCGCCCCGAACATTGGAGATCATCATGTGGCGGACACTGAAATGGGCCGACGTATGGGCCGAGTCGAATTGATATTTCACCTGGGACATGGATCGCTCGTTCCTCCTTCATTCGCTGTAAGATAGGCCTCCGGATGGAGGCGCATATCTCCCTAATCTAGCGCGGTGAAACGAGGGCCTCACGCCAGCCGTTCGCCCAAGGACTTAGTAATTGAGCAGGGATAGCCATAGCGCCGATAAAATAAATCGATTACAAAGTCGTTGCAACCCGGCTCGGCAGTTCGGTTCAATCATAGAACGCTTCGTGTCCGCGAACGACACCAACTCCACGATCGCTAAACCCCATGACAAAATACAAACTCGAATACATTTGGCTTGATGGCAAACGCCCCGTTCCTGGCCTGCGCGGCAAGACTTTAATCAAGGCATTTGAGCAGCCGCCCACCTTGGCTGATCTGCCCAATTGGGGTTTTGACGGCAGTTCCACCATGCAGGCCGAGGGGAAGAGCTCTGACTGCGTGCTCAAACCCGTGGCTCTCTATCCTGATGGAAGCCGCAAGAATGGCTACATCGTCCTTAGCGAGGTCTTGCACCCCGATGGGACCCCGCATTCCACCAACGCGCGCGCCACGATCGAGGACGATCCTGACTTTTGGGTCGGTCTTGAGCAGGAGTACTTCCTTTATCAAGACGGGCGTCCTCTTGGCTTCCCGAAAGACGGCTACCCCAGCACTCCCCAAGGCCCATATTATTGCGGTGTCGGCTACAAGAACATGGGCAAGTTGGCCCGTCAAATCGTCGAAGAGCATCTGGACCTCTGTCTTCACGCGGGTATCAATCATGAAGGCATCAACGCCGAGGTAGCTAAAGGTCAGTGGGAATTTCAGATCTTCGCCAAAGGATCTGCCAAAGCCGCTGACGACACCTGGACCGCTCGCTATCTGATGATGCGCCTATGCGAGAAATACGAAGTGGATGTTGAACTGCACTGCAAGCCGATCAAGGGCGACTGGAACGGATCCGGCATGCACTGTAATTTCTCGTCAAAGTATCTCCGCGACGTGGGTGGCAAGGACTACTTTGAATCTCTCATGAAGGCGTTTTCCGCCAACGTCGCCGAGCACATCGCTGTATATGGCCCGGATAACCATTTGCGCCTAACTGGTCACCACGAAACGCAAGCCATCGACAAGTTCAGTTATGGCCTGTCTGATCGCGGTGCTTCCATCCGGATGCCTGTGAATTTCGTCAAGAACGGTTACAAGGGATATCTGGAAGATCGCCGTCCGAACTCCGAAGGTGACCCCTACCAGATCGTCTCGCGGGTTCTGAAGACGATCAAGAGCGTCGCGCAGGTTTGATCCAAACCTTTTGTTCGTAACCTGGGCGCCTTCGTCAAGGCGCCCCACGACGCGCACGTCCGAGCCCTTGGCAATCAGCCAGGCGCCGATGTTGGTTCGCGCGCGGGGTTCTGTGCTGGGATTTCATTCTCATACGAACTCGGAGGGTTCGCGGTTCTCGCTCCAGGTGGTTATGAAACCGGAGCTTTGCGTTCGCTCCGTGGCTCCGAAGCGGAGAGCTACGGTCGCGGCTCCGTTTGGGTCCGCTCCGTCGAAAATCACCGGTCAATCGCGGATCCTGAGAGCTTGCGCTGAATTCGATCCCCCGGTTTCGTGCTTCCGAAGCTTTGCGTTCGCTCCCTGACGGTCACGGCTCCGTTAACACCTGCTTGCTGACGCTCGCGGTTCTGTGGCGAAGATCCGACACGTCTCGTTTATCTCGTTGTCGCCGAGGATTATTCGAGGTGTTTCTGGATCGTCTCGGACTGGCTAGGCGGCCTTTTTGGGCTCGCCGGCTAGGATCGCGACGACTTTCTTCTCGACGATCCCGTCACCCGTGTTGAATTGAGCCATCTTTTGGCATTTCCGAGGCGCACTTTACTGAGGAGAAGTTCGCTCGAAATAACGAAGCCAAACCGGGCTGGATCGAATGGGACGTTCTGCTGCAGGTGCGCGGCGGCAATGGCCTTTAGCTCCTCGACGGCTTGTTTCTCTTGGTCAAATCGAATCTGTTGTGCATGCCGGAATTCCTCCAGCGTCTTCGAGAACGAGCGCTGAAAGCGCTGATCGTAGAGTGAAGCCAGGCCCATGGGGTTACCGGTCTTCATGAGGCAGCCTTCCATGGTCGGGGACAGGATGGCAACGTCCATGTAGATTTTGAGCTCGGCGGTGCGAAGCAGCTCGAGCCGGAACTGGATGTCGGCAACACGCTGCGCGAGATGCAGTTCCAGATCGCCCACAGGGTGAAGATCCTTGACGATGCCCTCGATGAAGCTCTGATAACGTTCGAATTGTTCTCCGCTGAGATGCTTGGCCAGGTCCTCGACGAAGATGCCGTGCTTGACGGCGTTCTTGGAGGATGCGGCGCGGCCTGCGTCAGTACGTGGACCGGTTGACTTCTGCGCGTTCTCGCGATTGGCTCGCGTTTTCGCATCGACTGCGCGATCGCCATTTGAGCCGGAGCCGTTTCCTTTCTCCGCGCCGGTGTCGGCGGGTGAAGCCGGTTGCCCGGCGTCTGATAATGACTGCTTCGACTCCGGCTTGGCCGGATCTTGTTCGGTCGTCACATCGCCCGTGATGTCAGGGCGGTCCTTGCATAAGTCGCTCATGTTGTCTGTGTCCTTTTTAGAAAGGCGGAATTTCCGCCTAAACCAGGGTTAGCATTGACGGAGTTCCGGCTGCGAGATGCGGGCCTGCGTCCTTTGGGGAATACGTTGGGAAGAAAGAGGTTAGAGGGAGAAACAAAATTTCGAAAGCTCGTGACTGGTTTTGCGGGCGAGTCCGAAAGAGCTGCGGAAGGCGCGCTCGGACCAGCGTGCCGAATTGGACCAGGATCGACAAGTGCGGGTCTGTGGTTGACGCGGGCGCCGGTCCGGTCGGCTTGGTCGGCTTTGACGTGTATCCGCTGCTGACGTGGGCGGTTGCTTCGCAAATACCGGTATCGGGCCGAAAGCCGATATGACTCCCGGCTCAGCAAGCTAAGGCCCGCGCCACGCCGACCGCTCCTGCTCGAATTGCACACAGACTCTGACGGCCGGCTCCATAGCGCTCGTGTTTGCTCGCGATGAGTTGCAGATTTCCGATCATGAGGGCGTGAAGGGGAGATGGCCTTTCAAGCACGTCCGGAGCAAGCGACTACTCCGGACATTCAAAGATCCTTATTCGGATGAGTCCGATTCAAAATATCTATTGGATAACCTCCGACGCTCTGAGTATCATTCCAGATATTGAATTACTGGTTACTTTACGGGTCGCTTGATTGGCGAATTCCTCGCAGATAACCGTTTGCAGGACTAGTAAGCTGCCCCACTCTCCCCCCAGTCGCTTCATTTCTTAGTTAGCACTAAGCAGCCTTGGCTTCCAACGAACGCGCTTCGGCATAGACCTATTTTGGGTCTTCGGAGCCGCCACAGCTGCGCTTTACTCGCCTTGTCGCGACCCTAAGCCCCGTCCGGCCTTTCCTCTACATCTTTCTTGGAGGTAACACTATCGCTACCCACGGCCTCATCGCAGTACTCGCGCTCGCTTTAGCGCCTTGTACCTATGCACAGACTTCTGCATCTACCGCTCCGGAGACCGCAACCAAATCGGTCGCCGTTGCTCCTGCCGTAGCCGCCGCGACCGCCACGGCTGACAGCCCGGCTCCGCCACCGCCGCCGCCTCCTCCCCCTCCCCCCTCCGCTTGGACAAAGGATGGCATTGACATCTACCTTTACGGCGACGTGTATGGCGACTTAAATCTCAATCATCCGGCCGATAGTCTTAACCAGAATTACAACTTCGACACGGTGGCGAACCAGGCCCGCTTCAGTTTCGGCAAAATCGCATTTGAAAAAACCTCCGGTGTGCTGGGTTTCCGCATCGATGCCGGCGTCGGTACCACCGTGAACACTCTGTATTACAGTGCGGCAGAGCCCGGGCCGAGTGGCTTTAAGTACCTGGAGCAGGCTTATGCGGAACTCCGGCCGCCAGATACTCACAAACTGCAAATTGACTTCGGGAAATTTGTCACAAGCGTTGGCGCAGAGGTGATTGAGGCCGGCAGTAATTACAACTATTCGCGATCGCTGCTTTTCTCGCTCGGATCTCCTTACTATCACTTCGGCGTGCGCGCCACTCTGCCAGTTAACGAGCAATTTACCTTCGGCGTTCAGCTTGTGAATGGATGGAACGCGGTTGGCGATCAAAATTCATTTGAGACGGTCGGCCTGGTAGGAAACTACGTGTATAAGAAGCTCGCCTGGAACAACACGTTCCTGACCGGGCCCCAAGCCGAGAACGCGCTGGTGGGCCTACCACCTATCGACGGCCATCTTAAAGCGTATATCAACCTCTACGACAGCAACGTTGTCTATACCATGAACGACAAAACCACCTTTTATGCTGAGTACCTTTTCGGCACAAACAAACTTCCGGGTGCGTCGACTCAGAAATGGACTGGTCTGGCCGGTGCGGGGCGTTATCAAATAACTCCGAGATTCGCAGCTGCCGCCCGCCTTGAGTGGTTTGACGACATAAACGGATATGCAACCGGCGTCGCTCAATCTCTGGCCGAAGTAACGGTGACGGGAGAAATGAAGATTGTCCATGGATTTCTGAGCCGCCTCGAGTACAGACACGATTCCTCGGCCTCACCCTATTTCAATCGAGGTACGGATCTAATGGTCGCCAGAAGTCAGAGCACAGTAGCCTTGGCTCTGATCGCCTCATTTGGTCCGAAGTAGTTACGCTCCGGATGCCGCCAGATTAATTTGGACGACGAGTTCAGTACCTTCAGCTAGTCAGCTGACCTCCAAACCACTCCCCAAGTCGGGAGGACCGGTGGTCTTAACGAGATCTCTGTCACGGAAAACTCAATCTAAGGAGAATAAGCATGGCTCAAGACACAGCACCCAAGATGCAAGCGACGTTAGGCCTGACTGGCCTAACGATGAACGCTATGGCGCTCATCGCCCCCGGCGCCTTCCTTTGGCTCACATTTTTTATCCAATCGACCGCCGGAAACTCTCAGCCCTCCATGTGGGCCGGCATCGTCCTGGCGCTCCTGCTATGCCTGGCGACCGCTGTCTGCTATGCGGAAATGGCCAAACTCTACCCTGGCACTGGAAGCTCGTATTACTTCGCCGAGCAATCGTTCCTCAACCACGAGAAGGCCTGGAAATATGCCCGCCTTTCTAAGTTCATCGTAGGCTGGGGATCGCATCTGTACTACTGGATCTATCCCGGCGTGATGGTGGGCGTCATGGGAGTCCTGTGCGGTTATCTCGCCGGCACCATTTGGCCAAACTTCATGAGCGCCTCCCTACCAGGCCCGGTATTCATGGCGCTGGTCGCCATAGCAACTTCCTTCCTGGTGGCTTGGATCGCGTTCCGCGGTGTGGCGGGCGCAACCTCCGTCAACATCGCTATCAACATCATCCAAATCAGCGCGCTGTTGGTGTTTTCCGTTATGGCGCTGGGCTATCGTGTGAACCATCCGCCTGGATCCACCGCCTGGAATTTTGATTCCACCTCCAGCGAGGCGTACACCTATGAGTTCGCTACGGAGAAGCAAACGGTAGATGGAAAGTCTGTCGACGTGATTGTGCGCACCGCCGACGGAACGCCCAAGCCGAAGTTGGATGCTAGCGGCCAGCCTGTGCCTTTCAAGATCGCCTATCCGGAGAAGGACGATCAAGGCAATTTCTTGACGCACCCCACCGCTGGATCGGTGGTCAGCATGCACGGCTTTGGCTTCATGTTCGTCCAGGCCACCATCGCCATTCTGATCCTGGTTGGATTCGAATCGGTGACTGCCATGGGCGCTGAGGCCAAGAACGCGAAACGCGACGTGCCCATCGCGGTGATCTCATCGCTGCTGATACAAGGAGGTTTCTGTTATCTGGTCGAGTACTTCGCCGCTAACTACTTCCTCAACAACGGCTACACCATGCAAAGCGCCACCGGCTCCGCCGCGCCCATCGGCGACATGATGATCATGGTCGGCAGTCAGGTCTTCGGCGCGGGGCACGGCAAAACCTTCATGCTGGTCGAGGCCTTCACCGTGTTCCTGGCCATCATCGGAACCACCTTGTCGTGCATGAGCACTGGCGCGCGCGTGACCTATGCCATGGGTAAAGACGAAGAACTGCCTGATCACTATGGCCTACTGCACTCGGAAAACCTAACGCCACATCGCTCTGTCTGGACGCTTGCAGTGATTTCGGCCATCATCGGAGTGATCGCGGTCTCGGTTGCTTTCGGAGACGGCGCCGCCCCAAAGGATGCCGATATCAAGGCACTTCCGCAAGGTCTCTTTTCCAGCTTCGGCTACACGTCGCACGACACGATGGCGGCTCTGCCCAATACGCTGCTGCTGATGACGCTTGCTTCCAACTTCGGCACCTTCCTGCTTTACGCGTTGAGCTGCATTATCTGCATGGTTGCGTATCACAAACATGCCAGGTACAGTCTGATCAGGCACACACTAATCCCTGTGTTCGGCCTGGTGGCGAACCTGGCTTGCATGATCGCGTATCTGGTTTTGCCCTTCATGGGAATCGGCACCAAACCCGAGCCTCTATTGGCGCTGGGAATTGCTGCCGTGTGGGCGATTTACGGCGGCATCTACTTCGTTCGCTCGAGCAAGAGAAAGGGCCGGACGACTTTGACTGAACGACTCGAAGCGGCGTAAGCATCTCCGTTGCACCGTGCGGGGGGAGGCGGATGGAAGCCAGCCCCCGTTTTTCAATCTAACGTCGAGTTCTCGAATTCGCTCGCCCCGCGGCCACAGAAAAGGTCAGAACCCGGTCGGCGCTTGGCGGGTGTAGAATCTAAGCGAACCAAGGGTGGCCGGGATATGCTGGCGAATTCCTCGACGGCCCAAGACGCCTGTGCAGGCGGCGACGCGCGCACCGAACCGCTGTATAGGTCGCGAATTAAATGGAGTCGGTCATGCTGAGACGGAATGTCTTATCGTCCATTCTGATCATTGCGATTGCGGCCGGTGCAATGGCAGGAGTTGCACAAGCCCAAACGACAACCACGAAGCCGGCTGTCCCGGCGGCTGTTCCCAAACCGGCAGATAAGCTTGCTCTCGGTCAAAGCGACGTCGTGCAGTTGCTGCTTCTTATGGATACCGATAAGAACGGGAAGATATCCAAAGAAGAATACATGAAATTCATGGAAGCCGAGTTCGAAAGGCTGGATACGGATAAAAGTGGGGAACTGGATGTCAAAGAGCTGATGCAATCCCGACTCCGTGCGACCCAGCCCGCCCATGCGGCTCCTCACCGATAGGCGCGGCGCTGCAGACCCCACAAATCGTTATTGTCTGCTTAGCCGCCACGTATTCGTGGAGCTGTTCTTAAGCCAGCCCTTTCTATAAGTAAGTTGTGGGAAAACAATTAGGATTTCGTAAGGCTGATTGCCGGGACGGACCGTCTTTGAAACGATGTTGAGTAAGGCGCTTTTCCGTTTTGATGCTGAATTCAGTATTCCCGGGCATCTCGAGATCGTTGATTCCGGTTTTGCGCGGTTGCGCGGTGCTTGGAATCCTCGCGGCCTTGGCGTTCGCGTTCCATCTCAACTCGGCGGCGGCCGGCTTCCTCTTCTTGATGGGGGTCGTACTGAACTGCCTGGACAGTGGGATTGCGGCGGCGGTTGTCGTTTCTGCCATCGCGGTTGCGCTGTTGAATTACTTCTTCGTCGAGCCTTTGTTCTCATTCCGGGTGGCCGACCCTGTCGATCTAGCCGCGCTTGCGGCTTTTCTGACGGCGTCTCTGGTAACCACGCTGCTGGCGTCGAAGGCACGGGAACAGGCGCGCGCTGCACGCCGCGATCGCTATAGTCTGGAACTACTCTACGAGTGCGCGCAAAAGCTCTTGATCCTTGATCCGCTTCATGCCGAGCCGACCGAATTCCTGAACGTGATCCGCAATGTCTTTGGCCTGAAGGCAGCCTATTATTTCGATGCATCCAGCGCGGCCATGTTTGTGGCCGGGAATGCCGGAACTGGCCTCGCGGAGAAGACCCGCGAAGCCTACGTCTTAAAGAGACACTTTACCGACTCCAGGGCTCAGACGTCCTTTCGGCAGCTGGCGGCAGCGGGGAGAGACATAGGTGCGATCGGATTCGTAGGAATGGACCAGGTAGAAATCATGGCGGGTCCGGCGGCCGCACTGGCCACTATCGGCCTGGAGCGTGCACAAGCTTGTAAGAGCGCAACAAAGGCTGAGGATGCGGTGCGAGCCGAGACATTGCGCACCGCCATCCTGGACGCATTGGCGCACGAGTTCAAGACCCCGCTTGCCACCATCCTGACAGCCGCCGGGGGACTGAGCGAGGCCGGACCATTGAACCTTCAGCAATCGGAAATGGCGGAGATGATTGAGACCCAAGGAGAGCGGTTGGGGCACCTGAGTTCGCGGCTGCTTCGACTGGCCAGCCTCGAGAGCAGCGACGTTCGAGTGCGGCTCGAAGCATTCAACGTAGAAGAGGAAGTCAGCGATGCCATCGAGCGGCAGGCGGCGGAATCGCAACAGCGGAGGATCACATTGGTCAATCGAGGAGCCCCCGAGGAAATTGTTGCAGACGTGGAACTCTTTCACCTGGCCCTCGGCCAACTCCTGGACAATGCATGCAAGTATTCACCTCCCGGCTCGACGATTGAGGTAGGTCTGGAAAGCGATGAAAAGGTCTTTTCGGTGATCGTGGCAAGCCCTGCGGCGGCGATTCTGCCGTCCGAACGTAGCTTGATCTTCGAGCGTTTTTTCCGGGGCTCGGAGGGCCGAAAGCTAGCGGGATCCGGTCTTGGTCTCTACGTTGCGCGTAAGATCGCTGTCGCCCATGGGGGCAGCCTCGATTTGATCCCGCCGCAGTCCCTTCCCAAGGGGGTGGCGTTCCGGTTAGCATTTCCTATACGGGGAGGAACTCTTGGCAGTGTCACCTAGTGGCGCCCGCATCCTGATTGTCGATGACGAGACCGCGCTACGCCAAGCACTGCGATCGTCGTTGGTCGCGAGTGATTTCACCGTCGAGGAGGCGGCCAGCGGCGAGGAGGCTCTCAAGGCATCCAATCGCACGCCATTGGACCTGGTGTTGCTCGACATCAATATGCCTGGGATCGGCGGTATCGAGACATGCCGGCGACTCCGGGAGATGGCGCGGCATGTCGGGATTGTTATGGTAACGGTACGCGGAGCGGAAGACGACAAGGTGAAGGCCCTGGACGCCGGTGCGGACGATTTCGTCACCAAACCGTATCGCTACAGGGAACTGCTCTCACGTATAAACGCGGTGTTGCGTCGTGTGCGGATACACGATGCTCCGCTAGCGTCTGTTCTCCGAGTGGGCGACTTGGAACTCAACTTGGAAGAACGGTTACTTCGAAAGCGCAACGAGGAGATCCATCTGTCGCCGACTGAATTCGACCTGATGGCATGTCTATTCAGGAATCAGGGAGCGCCGGTGACACATTCGAAGTTATTGCGCACCGTGTGGGGACCGGAGTATGGTTCCGAACTTGAGTACCTACGCACCTACATTCGGGCGCTCCGCAAGAAGATCGAAGACGATCCAGCACATCCGGCTTACCTGGTCACCGAACCCTGGTTAGGATACCGGCTCTGCGGGCAGAATCTCTAAGCGGACCGGCCCGCGCCAGCGGATTACCGTCCCGAATTCTGAAGCATGGAGAATCGGTGGAGCGACGGCATCGATCCATCCAGGTCTTCATGACTTTTTCATTGATGATCGGCGAAAGTCTATCCGTGGAGTGGTTCGCCCCTCCGCTGTCAGGAGCTTTTCGCCAACATGAGACACGTCGTTTGTCTGGTCGTTCTGGGTTCGTGCGCCTTCGCAGTGAGGAGCGCAGCCGATCCCGCCCAGATCACTTCGAAACAGGAATTGAAAGCGGCCGAGGCGAACGCCCGGAGCGCCGCCGATTACGAGCGAATCGGCTACTATTACCGCGCACAAGCAAATGATTTTAGGATTAAACAGGCCCGAGAAGAGCAGGCTGCTGCACAGTGGGCCACTTACTACGCCGGTCGAACCAAGACACCCAATCCATATAACAGCGCGAAAATGCTGGCCTTGTATTACGAAGACAAAGCCGAACAGGCCGACCGCAGGGCGGACGAAAACCTGAAATCGGCTCGTGCTCACGAGACCTCGCCCGAGAGCAATCCAAACCCGCATTAGCAAGGCTGTTCCCAACCACTCCCTGGCTGCAGATTTTTTTGCCACGGCGGGGAAGTTCTGTGATTTGTTTGGCTTCCAGAGGTTCCCAACCAGCCTCTCGAAGGACGTCGAATTCATTCCGGCGTATCCGCTTTTACTTTTTCTTTAGGTCACCCTTAGCCGTTCCTTAGGGGCAGACCCCTAACATCGTTTGGTATGCATCGCAGAACTCGCATTTCGTCCAGCATCTTATTCTGTCTCTTTTCGAGCGCTCTCTTATCGGCTTACAGCGAGCCCACTTCACCTACCATCTCCGGGGTGACCCGAAACTCGAACGGCAAGCCTTTGGGGCAAGTCGAGGTGACCGCGCACGACGTGCAGGGCAAGACCGACCATACCGTCACCAGCGACGCCAAGGGTGAGTACACCGTTGCAGACTTGGGTCCCGGTCTATACGTCATGACGGCTAAAGCTCCGGGGCTGGCCAGTTCGCCGCCTGTGTCCATCGTGATAACCGCGCGGCAAAGCTCGTACACCGACCTGTACCTCGACAAGGTCGAGGCCGCGCCGGCGGCTGCTCCCGCGACCGAGCCGACCAACGTGAGCGCCGCTGCAAAACCCGGCTTCTTTAAGCGGCTCGGGCAGGCCTATTGGGACGACTGGCATGCGACCAACTCGACCGACCCGACCGCCCCGTATCGCGGCGAACCGGCGCCAGTCTCAAATCCGCCGTATCCGTTCACGGTTTGGCCTATGGGAGGCACGCCGAACATCGGCTATCCGGGTGCCACGCAATACCCTTTAACAACGGCTTTGCAAACTGGCCCGCACGGCGACTGGTGGAAGAAGGCCAACATTCAGATTTATGGCTGGGCGGACCTCGGAATGAACATCAGCACCTCTCATACCGGACCCTACGCGAATGCGCCGGCCGCTTACGACCAAATCGCAGACTCGTTCATACTTGACCAGTTGACCCTCTATTTTGAGCGCGTGCCCGACACCGTCCAAACCGATCACTTTGACTGGGGCTTCCGCCTAACGAACCTCTACGGATTTGACTACCGATTTACTACCGCGCGTGGCTATTTCAGCCAGCAGTTGCTAAACAATCCGCAGCCTAATGGCACGATTGGAAACAAGTACGGGTACGACCCGGTTATGGCTTACGTCGACCTCTACTTCCCCCACGTCGAAGACGGTATGGACGTGAGAATAGGCCGCTATATTTCATTGCCCGACATCGAAGCGCAGCTGGCGCCGAACAACTACACCTATACCCACTCTCTCACCTACACTTACGATTGCTATACACAAACCGGCGCCAACGCCACCATTAAGATGAACAATCATTGGACCGTTCAGTTCGGAATCTCCGGCGGTTGCGAGGCTTCGCCCTGGGCTCCCAATGCGAAAGTCACGGGCAATGCCTGCGTTGCCTACAACTGGACGCATCAACAGAATAATATTTACATCTGTGTGAACTCAATCAATGACAGTAAATACAGCTACAATAATCTAGCGGCCTACTACATGACTTACTATCACAAGTTCGGCCAATCAAGATGGCACGTGGCTTGGGAGACCTGGTACCAATACATGGAAGACACGCCCAACGTAAAAAATCCGGCGGCGGCGTCTTTATTGACCACGAATTCCAACGGTGCGTATTGCAAATATGCGAGCGAGCTCACCTGCTTCGCTCCGGAATGGGCCAGTCTCTCCTACCTTAACTATCAGATCTCGAAGAAAAACTTCATCTCCTTCCGGAATGAGTATTTTGACGATATAAAAGGCCAGCGGACCGGCTTTCAGACCAAGTATGTGGAAGATGGCATTAGCTACAATCACTGGATTGGGTCGACCATCGTCTTCCGGCCCGAAGTCAGATACGAACACGCCTTTGATGCGACGGCTTACGATTCTGGCACCAGGAAAAGCCAGTGGATGTTTGCCGCCGACATGATCTTCTTTTACTAGCTACCCAGCCTCCGTCGCTGCTTGTGTTAGGGCACGATGGCATCCTCGGCGGGGTTATTGACCCCGCCTGCCCAAACACAGCGTGAAGGTGAGCGAACCACGCTCGCGGAAATTTCAATTCTGCCGATCGCGGTCGGGTCTCAAGGGAATTAGTGGAAGGCAGGGTATACTGCCAACTACGTGGGACCCGAAAATCGAAATCCCGATTTAGCAGTCGTTCCTCTGCCTAAGCCGGATCAAGTGCATCAGACGCTGGCCCGGCGCGCGGAGGAGGTCGAGCAGCGCGTGCGTCAGGCCTACGTGACGTTCATGCAGCCGCTATTCCCGTCGGGCTTGGCCTTGGTGGCCTTGGGCGGTTTTGGCCGCAAAGAACTCTTCCCGCAATCCGATATAAACCTGCTGATGCTGCTTGGATCGGACGAGAACTCGCCCCGGCCCGAAGCGCTTGCGGCTTTCTTGGGAGCCCTGCGGGACAGTGGGTTGCAGCCCGGCTATACCGTACAGACCCTGCAGGAGTGTGTTTCCCAGCACGCTGATAACGCGGAGTTGAACATCAGCCTGTTGGACCGCCGCATACTGGCAGGGGACACGGAACTGTACCAATCATTGGACGCGCACTTCCGGGCCTTCACTTCAAAGTCCGCGTCGGCTATCGCATTCCAGTTGGCCACGCTCGCGATCAGTCGCCGCGCCAAACACCAGAACACGATCTATCATCTGGAGCCGAACGTCAAGGACGCACCCGGCGGATTGCGCGATCTGCAAACTGTGCGCTGGCTTCAGATTCTCGAGCCGCACCGCGGCAAGACGGACCTCTCCGCGGCGTTCGACTTTCTGGCAGCTGTTCGGATCCGCCTGCATGAGATCTCCGGGCTCGACCAGAACGTGCTGAGCTCCGAGGCGCAGGAGGCCCTGAGCGAGTCTCCCGTTCTGCTCATGCGCGATTACTTCCGCCATGTTCGTCTGGTGGATCGAGCTGTGCGGCAGGCCATCGAGACTGCTACCGACAAACGAGGGGCTCTCCTGGGACGTTTTCACGACTGGCGTTCTCGCCTTTCGACCTCCACTTTCACCGTGTCGCGCGAACGCGTGTTGCTGCGCAGGGGGCAAGCACCGCGCGATTTGAGCCTGTTCGAGTTTGTCGCGCGCCACCATCTGCGTTTGGCCCCGGACACTGTCGATCGCCTGCTGGGCTCCGTTCCCGAGGCTAATTGGGAGGACTGGAAGCGGCTGCTATCCCTGCCGCACGCCTCCGTTGGCTTGCGCGCCATGCAGGAAGCCGGAGTTTTGGCGAACGCCCTGCCGGAATGGCGCAACATCGAATGCCTCGTGGTGCGGGACTTTTATCACCGCTACACCGTGGACGAGCATGCGATGGTCGCCGTTGCTGCCCTCGAAGCGGTCACCGATACTCGCTTCAAGGAGTTGTTCCGCGAGGTCCACGACCCTGCAGCGGTACGCTTTGCGCTGCTGCTCTGTGACATCGGCAAGGGAGCCGGTCAGGATCACAGGGAGGTCTCCGTCAATATCGCGAGCGACGTTTTAGGACGCTTGGCACCTCCTGAGGAGGACCGCGCCGCGGTCGAGTTCCTGATTCGGCGTCAGGACGAACTGTCCACTGTCATGAGTTCGCGCGATCTGCACGACGGCTCAACCGCGCGTGCGCTGGCCGAACGCGTCGGCACCATCGAGTGTCTGAAGATGCTGACCATGCTGACTTACGGCCACCTCAGCGCTGTGAATCCGGAGGCCATGACCCAATGGCACCTGGACCAGCTCTGGCGCGTCTATACTCGCGTCCGTGAAGAGCTGACCCGGGAATTAGGAACTGAACGAGTTCACGACGTGGCAGGGATGCCACAGGACCGGGCTCGTTTTCTCGAAGGACTGCCGATCAGGTACCTTCGCCTTCATAACCAGGAAGAGATCAGCTTCCATTTCGCCCTCGCTCAACAACTCGCTTCGCGGCCAGTCGCTTTTGACGTCCGGCCGGAGAACGGCTATTACAAGCTCACATTGCTGACTAGGGATCGTTCTAAGCTCTTTGCCTCGGTGGCCGGCGCCATCTCCAGTTTTGGTCTGAACATTCTCAAAGCCGAAGCATTTTCGAACGCTTCGGGTGTGGTAGTGGACACGTTTACGTTTTCCGATCCGCACCGCACGCTGAATCTGCATCCGGCAGAGGTGGACCGGTTGCGCAGAGTCTTGCGCCGCGTTGTGGAGGGCAAGGAGGATGCCGACCAGTTGCTGCGCGACCGGCCCAAGCCGTTCAGATCGGCCCGCGTTCAAATGAAGCCGCTGGTGTCCGTAAACAACGACGCCTCCGAAGCAGCCACGTTGATCGAGATCGAGGCCGAAGACCGGCCTGGACTTCTGTACGACTTGGCCAACGCCTTTTCCCGGGCGAACTGCAGCATCGACGTGGTGATGATTGACACGCAGGCGCACAAGGCCTTAGACGTCTTCTACGTGACCTGTCAAGGCCGCAAGCTGAACGATGAACTGCGGGAGCGGCTGAAGACCGATCTGCTAGCTGCCTGCTCCGGCGGCCACTGAGGATACGCGCGAATCGGCCTGAGTTCAGAACACGGCTGCGCATCCACCATGGTGTTAGTCAATTTCCTGGCCTCCTCCCGATCCGCGGCAGCTGAGTAACTCCCATGTTCTTAATCTCATAGGAATTACGATGCCGATGGCACCGATTGCCGCGGACCAATCTATTCTTAATGAATGCTATTGAAAATATTGATTGACACTAGCTGCCGGGGGTCGGTAGGCTGAGGTTCGCGCCGAGCAGGTTTCGATACTAGTAAGCTGCCCACGCTGCCACCACGTTTTGTTGCCGCCGGGATGAAGGTGGGTCCCAGAACTCGACTCATCGCTCCTTTGGGCTAGATCTCTGTAAGAGCCAAGAAATCTAAGGAGAGGGCATGGCCCAAGACGAAGCACCTAAGATGCAAGCGACGTTAGGTCTGACTGGCCTAACAATGAACGCTATGGCGCTCATCGCCCCCGGCGCCTTCTTGTGGCTCACGTTTTTTATCCAATCGAGCGCCGGAAACTCCCAACCTGCTATGTGGGCCGGGATTGTTCTGGCCTTGCTGCTATGCCTGGCGACCGCTGTCTGTTACGCGGAGATGGCGAAACTGTACCCCGGAACGGGAAGTTCCTACTACTTTGCCGAGCAATCGTTCCTCAACCACGAGAAGGCCTGGAAATATGCCCGCCTGTCCAAGTTCATCGTGGGCTGGGGATCGCATTTATACTACTGGATCTATCCCGGCGTCATGGTCGGGGTCATGGGGGTCCTGTGCGGTTATCTGGCCGGTACCATTTGGCCGAACTTCATGAGCGCGTCCCTGCCGGGCCCGGTATTCATGGCGCTGGTCGCCATAGCAACATCGTTTCTGGTGGCCTGGATCGCTTTCCGTGGTGTCGCCGGCGCAACCGCCGTGAACATCGCCATCAATGTCATCCAGATCAGCGCGCTGCTGGTGTTTTCCGTCATGGCGCTGGGCTATCGCGTGAATCATCCGCCTGGATCGACTGCCTGGAATTTCGATTCCAGCTCGAGCGAAGCGTACACGTATGAGTTCGCCACGGAGAAGCAAACCGTGGAAGGGAAGCCGGTCGACGTCATTCTGAGAGCAGCCGACGGTACGCCCAAACCCAAGCTGGATGCCAGTGGCCAGCCCGTTCCCTTCAAAATCGCTTATCCGGAGAAGGACGACCAAGGTAATTTCTTAACCCATCCCACCGCCGGCTCGGTGATCTCGATGCATGGCTTCGGCATTATGTTCGTCCAGGCCACCATCGCGATTCTGATTCTGGTCGGCTTTGAATCGGTGACGGCCATGGGCGCTGAGGCCAGGAATGCCAAGCGCGACGTGCCCATCGCGGTCATCGCCTCTCTGTTGATTCAGGGAGGGTTCTGCTATTTGATCGAATATTTCGCGGCCAACTACTTCCTCAACAGCGGCTATACCATGCAAAGCGCCACTGGGTCAGCAGCACCCATCGGCGACATGATGATCATGGTGGGTAGCCAGGTGTTCGGCGCAGGGCATGGAAAGACCTTCATGCTGGTGGAGGCGTTCACCGTTTTCCTGGCCATCATTGGGACTACCTTGTCCTGCATGAGCACCGGCGCGCGCGTAACCTACGCCATGGGCAAGGACGAAGAACTGCCTGATCATTACGGACTCTTGCACGCGGAGAATCTAACCCCGCATCGCTCCGTCTGGACGCTAGCGGTCATCGCGGCCGTTATCGGAGTCATCGCGGTCTCGCTCAACTTCGGAGACGCGTCCGCACCCAAGGATGCCGATATCAAGGCGCTGCCGCAGGGTCTTCTTTCCAGTGTCGGCTACTTTTCGCACGACACGATGGCTACCTTACCCAACACGATGTTGCTGATGACACTGGCTTCCAACTTCGGTACGTTCCTGCTGTATGGGCTGAGCTGCATCATCTGCATGGTCGCTTACCACAAGCACGCCAAGTATAGTCTGCTCAAGCACACACTCATCCCGGTTTTCGGCGTGGTTGCGAACCTGGCTTGCATGATCGCGTATCTGGTTTTGCCCTTCATGGGTATCGGCACCAAGCCCGAGCCTTTATTGGCGCTGGGAATCGCTGCCGTTTGGGCGATTTACGGCGGCATCTACTTCGTTCGGTCGAGCAAGAGAAAGGGCCGGACCACGCTCATTGAGCGGGAGCGGAGTTCGGTGGCGTAGCCATCTCTGACGCATCACTTTGGGGCTCGGCCGGCGGAGCTTTGCCCCAGTTTTCCATCGCCGCACGCGTCCATGTTAGAGCTTGAGTTCGCCCAACTTTCTGATCCCGGGCGGGTGCGTGGCCACAACGAGGACTTTATCGGCTACGCGCTGCCCGGGACACCGGAGCAGATGCGTTCGCACGGATGGCTGTTTGCCCTGGCCGACGGCGTGGGAGGCCAGGATCTGGGCGAGGTTGCTTCCCGCACCGCGGTCGAGAGCTTGCTCACGGGATTTCGGAGTGCGCGAGCAGGCGAACCGCACTTGCCCCTGCTAACGCGCTTGGTTCAGGCCGCGAACACCAGAGTTTATGAGGCCGGGAAATCAGCACGACCTGGCGGAGCCCCCATCGCAACTACTCTTGTCGCCTGCGCACTTCGTTTCGATCGCCTTACCGTCGCGCATGTCGGGGACTCCCGCTGTTATCTCTTGCGGCGCGGCCAGGCCCACCAGCTTACGCGCGATCATACACTCGTCGCCGAACAGGTTCGCCTCGGCATCATCTCGTCTGGCGATGCATTGAAAGCCGAGACCCGTCACCTGCTCAACCGCTCCGTCGGCAACGATCTCTTTGTGAGCGCAGACACCAGCGATCACTACATCTTCGCCGGCGACGTAGTCGTGCTCTGCTCCGACGGACTCCATGGTCCGATTCGGCCCGATGAAATCGCTCGACTAACCGGCGAATCTGTGAGTCTTCCGGCCGCGGCCGGACAACTGGTCGAACTGGCCAATCAGCGAGACGGATCCGACAATGTCAGCGTGCAGCTCGTTCGTGTTCGTGCGACCGAACGCATGGGCATGTACAGGGGGCGTCCATACAAGCTTCGCTAGCCCCTCCTTACAGAACCGGCGCCACGGAGTCCTATCCTTTTTCCGGGCGTGAATGCAGCCTCACCTAGTAGAATGGGTCTCGCTCCCGCAAAATGACCGATCTGCGCGCCGGCGAAACACTGGACCATTACCGCCTCGATGCTCTCGTCGCTCGTAGCGGCATGGCATCCGTCTTCCGTGCCACCGACACCTTGAACGGTCGTCAGGTCGCCATCAAAATTCCACACCCCGATATGGAGGCCGACCCCCTTCTCTTCGATCGTTTCCAGCGTGAGGCCGAGATCGGCAAGCTCATGGATCATCCCGGCGTGATGAAGGTTCTTAACGGCGAGAAGCGCAGCCAGATCTACATGGTCATGGAATGGGTGGACGGCAAGCTACTCCGCAACATTCTTCACGAGTTAAAGAAGCTTCCGCAGGAACGCGCACGGAGAATCGCAATCCGCGTCTGCGAGGCGCTCGACCACATTCACAGCCGCGGCGTCTCCCACCGCGACCTGAAGCCCGAGAACATCATGGTTGACGATCAGGACCAGATCAAGTTGATCGATTTCGGGATCGCGGGCAAGGCCGGTGCGCGCCGCCTCACGTTCGGGAAACTATCGCAAGTGATGGGTACACCCGATTACATTTCTCCGGAACAGGTCAAGGGTAAACGGGGCGACGGACGCAGCGACCTGTACTCTCTGGGTGTGATTCTCTACGAAATGCTCACCGGGCAGATACCGTTCAGGGGGAATAATCCGTTCGCCATCATGAACGACCGCTTGCTTAACAACCCCATCCCGCCGCGGTCGGTAGACCCCCAAATCACGCCTGAGCTTCAGGAGATCATTTATCGTGCCTTGGAGCGCGAGCCAGTGAACCGCTACAAAACGGCCGGGGAATTCGCGCGGGACCTGGAACATCCTGAGCAAGTCGGTGTCGTCGAGCGCACGGAGTTGACGGATTGGAAGAAGCGCCGCTCTCCCCTCGTGCGGCAGGTGGCGTTCTACATCATGTTGGTGCTGATTCCCGTCGTGGTCTTCGGCCTTCTGATTTACGTGGCCAAGCACACCTGATTCAATCAATCCGCGTTACCGGCAGCCCAGCAGTGCGGGTTTTTTCAGGCTCTCGTCATTGCGTGAAGTCTTCAAGATGACTCGCCAATTCAGGATACGCGCTGGCGCCTAACTCATGCAGATCCATGCCCTGCCGTTCGCCGTCCTGCGGCACCCTTTGCGGCGAGATCAAGTTGAGAAGCCAATTCAGCCCGTAGGTAAGGGGTAGGACGAACCCCAACAGCGTGGCGACACCGACCAGTTGGGCCAGCCACTGTCCCGAGCCGGCAGTTCCCGGTAAACGATCAAAACAGCCCATCGCCAGCAATCCCCAAATCCCGCCCACCGCGTGTACGGAGATTGCGCCGCCCGGGTCGTCCACGCCGAATTTCAACTCCAGCCACTCAACCGACCATACGGTCAGCGCGCCTGCCACCGCGCCAATGATCACCGCCGCAAGCGGTGCGATCAACCCGCATCCGGCGCTCGAAGCGACCAGCCCCGCCACCCAGCCGTTCGCGCTGAGCGAAACGTCTGGCTTGCCGTATCGTGCCCGGGTAACAAGGGCCGCCCCTAACATGCCGGCTCCAGCGGCGAGGATTGTATTGATTGACGATGCGATTAGTGTCTCGGGTGCCAGGACTCCCGCGAGCAGAATCGAGCCCGCCGAATTCAACCCCAGCCATCCCGTCAGCGCCAGCAGGCAACCGAACAGCACCAGGACGAAGTCGTGTCCGGGAATTGCTGCAGGCGCTCCCGCGGCAGAGAACTTACCACGGCGCGGCCCCAGTATCCAGGCCATCGACAACGCCGTGAGTCCGCCCACGACATGAATCGCGCCCGCCCCCCCGGCATCCACGAAGCCACGGCCGAGTCCAAAGTTTACGCCGAGCTCCGCCAGCCAACCGTCCCACGCCCAGTGGGCGAACAAAGGGTATGTCCATCCTGCCAAAATCGCCGTGGACACGCAGATCGCGCCGAGCCGCCAGCGTCCCCCTCCGGCGCCCAGCGGGATCAAGGCAACCAGGCCCGCACTCAGCATGCCCAGCCAGGCCGCCAGTCCTGTGGAAACGCCGTTCATCTTTAAACCGCTGAAGAACCACGGCTCCGCCGCGATCCAGTCCCACTGTTTTCCACCGACAACGGCGGCATACCCCGCATGGCCAGTGAACCCCTGGAACCCAAACCCGCAAATGAAATAGACTCCACCGGCGATCGCGATCACGCACAACGAGGCCAGCATCATGTGCGCCGCGTTGCGCGACCGGCTCAACCCGGCGTTAATCAATGCCAAGCCCGCGGCGGCTAAAGGAATCAGCAGAATCGAAAATATGCAAATGGCCGCGGTCAGAGTCGGCAGAGGATCGGGCCTCACCCGCGCTCCTCCCTGGGAGGCGGAAGGTGAGAACGAATAACCAGGATCAATCCCAACAATTCCACTCCGAACCCGGCTAACACAAAGCTGGCCCTAGGTACTGTGGAGGCAAGCAGCGCGACTGCTGACAGAACCAGTCCCCATCCCGCTAGCAACAACAGAAATCCCACCAGCCTCATCGAGTGAATTGTCTCAACGCTTAAAGTAACATGCTGCTGCGCATGCAGTGACCTCAAGATCAAATCGGAAAAAAGGGAAGGCTGACGGCTGCCCTCACTCCTTTGGCCGCATCACCATCATCGTCGCTGTCATGATTGCGACCACCTTATCCTCACCCCCACCCTCATTCGCCGTCAGTTCGCCTTCGCAAATCGTCAGTGCGTTGCCAGCTTTCAATACACGCCCAGTGGCCAGGAATGCATCGCCTTTCGCCGGCGAGAGCAGATTCACTTTGAACTCCACCGACAGAATATTTGAACCCGCTGGAACCAGTGTGAATGCCGCATATCCGCACGCGCTGTCTAGCATGGTCGTCACGACACCGGCGTGGAGATAGCCGTTCTGCTGCGTGAGCCGGTCGTCGAAGGGCAGCCGTATAGTCACTGCTCCTGGTGCAACCGTCTCCATGGTTGCCCCTATCGCTTTCATCATCGGCTGCATCGCAATACTCTGCCGAACCAGACTCTCAAACGCCGCATTCTGAGCTTCGTAAACCGGGAAGGTCCGCTGGGAAATCATGCCCACAGCATATCGGCCCGGCGCCTCGGCAGCATCAATCGCGTTCTACCGGAGCCTTCACCCGCAGTGCATTCAAGAACAGTTTGCCGAAGAACTCCCGGCGTCGCTCGTCCAGGAACAGCCACGAGAGAACTCTCACCAGGGCAGGGGACTGGAACCCGGGGTCCATCTCGCGTCGCCGGGTCAGAATACCGGCCAGCGTTTCGCGCGGCCTCTCGCGAAACTCATCCAGCATCGCCGTTTGGTGCACGCACGAGATCGTGCAGAAGGGCGCGCAGCCTTTCCGGGTAGCGGCTTCGCGCACGATGTCCGTCACAGTGTAATCGTCCAATGGAATTCCTGGCCGGCCCCGCTGCTGTGAACAATAATGCACCAGGCCTTCTTCACAGATGTAAAGAAACCGCCCGCCGGCGCGGCAATGCCAGGCGGTCGGAACAGCGCGGCTGATGTTCTCCTGGAAGCTGTCGAAATGCGCGAACGAGAAAAGCGATGTCTTCAGTTTCCGGAAGCGGTCGTACACCGTCTGCTGTTCCCCTGCCAGCGGCTTCAGTTGTCCGGTGTGATCGTGCAAGATGCCAACCGTGCTCGTGAAGCCGAGTTCACGCGCCCGTTTGCCTACCGTGTAGGCGTCCTCGGGGTTCCGTATGCCCGCGCCCAGCACTGAATTGATGGTGACGCCGAACTCGGCATGCGCGGCCAGCCATTCTAGCTTTCGATCCAGAACTCTGAGCGACTTCTTCGATACCTCGTCTGGCAGCACGTTGTCGATGCTGATCTGCAAGTAATCCAGTCCGGCGCTGTTCAATCGTTCGATGACTTCCGGCGTCAGCAGCAATCCATTTGTGATGAGCGTCGCGATGGCGCCCCGTTTCCGGATCCGTCTGATGATTGCATCCAGGTCCGGGTGCAGTGTAGGCTCGCCGCCGCTGAGCGTGATGATGGTCGTGCCTAGCTCGCCCAGCCGGTCAATGCGCCGCAGCATCACTTCCAGCGGCACCGGATTGGAGACTTTGTCGTACTCGTTGCAGTAGGTGCAATCCAGGTTGCAGCGGCGAATCGGCACGATTTGCGCAAGAATCGGGTGCGACGCCGATTGCATCGCCTGCGCGAACATCCGTGTTTCACGGAACGTTCGGCCAATCTTCTTGCCGAATTTTCGAATTCTGCTCGCCATGCTCTACTTCTTCCAGTGTTGCATCAAAGCATCGGCTCAAACGGCTTGGAAATGCCGTGGCGCAGAGCAGGCTTCATGCGTTCTTACGCCTTTCTTAGGAGTGCCTTAGACATTCTTTATGCGTCGGCCCTTACCATCGAATGGGTTGGTAGTTCAGTCGGATACTAATCATGCAGTTCGGCCAGCTTCTTCCCTTCGTGTTTGCTGCTCGGCGCTCCATGCCGATTGAGCCGCACCGGCAACCGGCCAAGCGCTGCTCACCGTCCTTCTTGTTCCGTCACTTAATTCCCTTCTGCCGACCGAGGTTGCAAATGGACCTGGATGTCCTAGCCGAAGAGTTGAATCGTCTCGCGCTTGACGAGGATAGTCGAAGTCACCCCGGCAGGCTGCCCGCGGCCACGGAAGCGCTGCGGCAATACTCACAAGCATTCATCGCTGCCAGTGAGCATCGAAGAACCGCAGTGCGATCGAGCCTCACCAGCGATGCCCGGCGTCTTCTACTAAACTTTGCTTGGGATAGCGCTGAACTGGCGGTCGAGAAGAAGTCACCGGAATTGGTAGCTGTCGGCCTTCTCGCAGTTGCGATTGAGGGCGGCGACATCGACATCGGAGCCAGCACGGCCAGAATAGCCGTTCTGTATCGTAGTGCACGAAAACTCGGATTGAACACGGAAGCGATTTTCAGGCAGGCAGCAGAGTGGGCCAGTTCGCCCCAACTCGCGGCGGCCATGCAATCCTTCCCTCTACGCTCTGAGGAGCAATTGGATCTGAACAAGGCTTTCTTCATTCAAGAGATAGATTCAGAAGGCAGGTTCCGCTACGTCCAACGGTCGTTGCCCGTAAACCACTCCGTCTGGCGGGAGAAGTTGCGTACTTTGTTTGGAAGGCAGCGGCTTCCCACCTGACGGTTCCTACCGGGTCGCACCCTGCTATGGGGCTGCAGGCCGCGATGAACCGTTTCAAGATCTGCGCAGGCTCTCGATGCCGCCCTTAGCGGGAATAAGTAGTTCCTCGAGTGCTGCCACTCTCGCGCGAAGCGGTTTCATTTCTTCCTCGCCCAGTGTGCTTTCACAGCCTTCGACGATTCGTCGTCCTCGCTCCGAGAGAATTCCCCGGAACTGCAGGTCAGGTGTAGTGACCGCGATGTCCGCCAACGCCCGCAATAGGCGCAGGCTGACCGCAACATCGGACCTGGAATACAACCGTATCTGTTCGAAGGCCGAGTCGAGAAGTCGCTCAAAGCCGATCCACGGAACATGAGCACGAAAGACTCCCGGCGGATCACAGAGCATCGACTCCGGTGTTGCACGGGACGCGAACCTGATCAGAATGCGGCTTAACTGGTCCACCGAACCGATCGCAGTGGTAGGGTCATTGACCGCCGGCGATATGGCTTTCAGCGCGATGTCGACAATCTGCAGAACGCCGAATTCCACGTCCTGCTGCAGTGTCCTTGTGGGACCAAAGTCGAACACGGTTAGCAGTTCCTCACTCCCCTCCGGCGGCATCCGGTCGCCCTTCGAAACCCTCACCAGCGGTACTCCGGCCGGAACGAAGTGGCCGACCCGGCGTAAGACGTCGACCTTGATATGGTACGACTTGGCCATCGCCACCAGCCGCTTCGTATCGACGAAGCGGATATAGCCGGAAACCCGGCTCGTGAGCGTTGTTTCCCACGTGTATCCCCGTCGCGGATCGTCATTCTCCGGTCGGTCCGGTTGGTGCGGCCATCGCATCGTTTCGTCGATAATCGCCTCGGTTTCCGAAGCAATCCGATCGACGATGTAGTTGACGCTGATCATCTGCGAGATGTGATGGATGAAGAACAGCAACCAGCTGACACATGCCAGCGCCAGCACCATTGCCCCCATCACAGTGACGACCGGTGCGAACGGGCGCGGCAGAGATCGCGCCGCCGGAAGCGCGGCCATGCAGTAGGAAAATGTCCCGAGAAAGATCCCTAGCGTCCATTGAGTCACCCGATCCCTGGAAAAGCTGACAATGATGCGCGGCGAAAACTGCATTGAGGCCAGCGTCAACGTCATCAGCAGAATCGCGAAAACGATCGACACCACGGTCATGATGGAGGCGGCGATGCCTCCTAGAATGGCTTGCGCCATTTGTGGATCGGCATGAGTCGGGAACAGCACCGTCGGAACGAAATCGGAGAAACCCGGAACTAACTCTTCGAGGAACGAGAGTACTGCCCCGGCGCAGCCCAGTGTGAGCGTGATGATGAGCGGCCGAACCAGGAACCCGCCGCGTAAATTGTATGCGACTTGCCGGATCACTAATGGAATACGCTTATCCATAGCCTCTGATCCATTTGCGTTTGTGCGGCCTGCCGTCCCACCCACCACTGTGCCACTGAGCCGCCACGCCCATTGTAGAGTGCGGCGAGGCGTCCCGCCCCAGCAATCGTTGGCGGCAGCGGCATCGCGCCCCGAGCCGCGGCGCACAGGTGCCAATGTCTTCACCCAATTGATACAGTCTTAGAGAAATCCAGCCATGCTGAAATGTCTCGCCCTATTCGCACTCTTACCCCTCACTCTCTTCCCGCAGGATACGGCTCACCAGCCGCAAGGAAATCAGATCCCCGGTCCCGGCCAAGGCGCCGGTGGCTTGGATTGGGTCGGCACGCTCTCCGATTTCCGGAACGATCCCGTTGCCGATCACGACGCGTGGCTTCGCGATCTCAAGAATTGGCGACGGGAGCGCCTCACCCGAATGGGCTATGACGACAGCGAGTACCGTCGCCCGGAGTTTCAGTGGATCCGCCACAACTTTGTTTCTCCCCAGGTCATGGTCGAGGAACGCTCACTATTCGATGTCGAACACAATCAATGGACCGTCGACAAATACCTCGATGATCTCGAGAAGCGATACGGCGGCATTGACAGTGTTCTGCTTTGGCCTGTCTACCCCAACATCGGTATCGACAACCGCAACCAGTGGGACCTTACCCGCGATCTTCCCGGCGGCGTGGAAGCCCTGCGCCAAGTCGTCGAGCAGTTTCACAAGCGCAACGTCAGAGTTCTCTTCCCGACCATGGCTTGGGACAATGGAACACGCGACCCTGGTGTGCCGCATTGGGAAGCGACGGCCAAACTCATGGCGGAAATCGGCGCCGACGGTGTCAATGGCGACACCTTCAGCGGCCTGCCGCGCGCTTATCGAAAGGCTTCCGACGCCACGGGTCATCCGGTCGTCTTCGAACCGGAAGGCGTGCCCGCCGCCGACGAGGGCTTGATCTGGAATAACCAAAGCTGGGCTTACTGGACCTACAAGTTCCCACCTACCGCCAGCAAGCAGAAGTGGCTCGAGTCCCGTCACATGCCCCATATCTGCGATCGCTGGGCCCGCGACAAGACCGACAATCTCCAATACGCTTTCTTCAACGGAATCGGCTACGTCAGCTGGGAGAATATCTGGGGCATCTGGAATCAGATCACGCCGCGCGATGCCGAGGCCATACGTCGCATCTTTCACGTTCAGCGGAAGTTTGGCGATCTCCTGGCAAGCCCAGCCTGGGAGCCTTTTGTTCCAACGGTCCAGTACGGCGTCTATGCCACAGCCTTTCCCAGCCAGGGAGTCACTCTTTGGACTCTGGTCAACCGCAACGAATACAACATCGTCGGCCGCCAGATCATCCTTCCCAATTCGGCCGGCCGCCGCTTCTTCGATGCCTGGTCGGGAGTCGAGCTGAAACCCGAAGTCGACGGCGCCAAGGCCATTCTGTCTTTTCCTATGGAGGCGCACGGCTATGGCGCGGTTCTCTCGCTCGATCCAGGAGCCAGCGTTCCGGATTTGGATGCCTATCTCAGCCAGCGCCGCGAGCTGACTCAGACCAGCTTGGAGAGCTACTCACACCAATGGCACTTCCTGCCGCAACAGATTGTGGCGACCTCGACTACCGCGCCCGCTTCATCAACTGCTGCGGGCATGGTCCGCATTCCTGCCGGCGAGTTCGACTTCCGCGTGACCGGTGTCGAGATCGAAGGCGATAACTGGGCCGGTCTCGACGTCCAATATCCCTGGGAGGACTCGCCGCGCCGTGGTCACGAGCATGTCGTGAAAATCGCTGCCTTCGACATCGATCAGTACCCCGTTACAAACGCCGAGTTCAAAAAGTTCATCGACGCGACCAAGTATCATCCCGTTGACGACCATAACTTCCTTCGCGATTGGAAGGACGGTGTTCCCTCGGAGGGGTGGGAGAACAAGCCGGTCACATGGGTATCCATCGAAGACGCGCAGGCTTACGCCAAGTGGGCCGGCAAACGTCTGCCCCACGAGTGGGAGTGGCAGTATGCGGCACAAGGCCAAGACGGACGCCGCTACCCTTGGGGTGACACCTGGAGCGATGCGGCCGTGCCGAAACCCGACAAGGGAAGAGACCTGACCGGCCCGGACGACGTGGCTGCTCATCCCCAGGGCGCCAGCCCCTTCGGCGTGATGGATCTAGTTGGCAACGTCTGGCAGTGGACCGATCAATTTGAGGACCCGCAAACCCGTGCGGCTATCATTCGCGGCGGCAGCTACTATCAGCCGCAGAACTCACCCTGGTACTTTCCTGAGACCTATAAGCTCACCGAGCACGGCAAGTATCTGCTGATGGCGCCCTCAAAGGACCGCGCTGGGACGCTCGGCTTTCGCTGCGTCAGGGACGTCAACCAGTAATCCGTCCAATAGTGTGATCGCTGCGTCGGCCATTGCCTCCGCACACCGGCAACCCACTTTAGACAGTTGATCGCCCAGGTCCGTTCTGCATACACCGCCTCGGATCAAGTAGGCCGTTGGTCCGCAGCCGTTGAGATCGAGCGCTAACCCGAGCAGTTGCGACGGGCCGAATTGGTGGGAACCTCCATTCAGTGATTGCGCTTCCACGCGATCGCAGTGGACCTCGCCAGGCGAGAGGTCCATTGCCGCATCGAGAAACACTACTACCGAAGCTTCGGCCAAATCCCCTGCCAATTCAGGCAACAATTGATGCCGCTGTATGATCTCCGCTGCGCCAAGACCAGAATGGCTGGCCAGCAGATCCGCGGCTCGCCAGCCCAATCCGTCGTCCTCGCGTAGCGGGTTTCCGTATCCAATAATCACCGGATGTTTCATTGTTCTCTCCTTACCGTGTCCAGCAGCGTGCCGTCTAACTGGCGTAGCTCGATCACCAGCGGCATCTGGCCGGCGGCGTGCGTTGAGCAGCTCAAACAGGGATCGAAGGCCCGGACCACCGCTTCTACCCGATTCAGGCCGCCTTCCGACAGCTTGCCTTCGCGCACGAAGTGCGTGGCCACTTGCTTGATCCCGCGGTTCAACGCGAGGTTGTTATTGCCGGTCGCAATAATCAGGTTGGCGAATTGGACCAGTCCATTCTTATCCACTTTGTAGTGATGAAGCAGCGTGCCTCTCGGGGCCTCGGCAATGCCGACGCCTTCTTCGCGGTTCGGTTCCGCATGCGCTCGCACATGTGGGTTCAGGATGTCCGGATCGTCCAGCAGCTCCGTCATCCTTTCCACCGCGTACAGCATTTCAACCAGCCTTGCGTGATGGTAGTGGAACGAGCTAAGCATCGGTCTTCCGGCATACCGTCGCAGCGTCTCGAGTTCCTGATCCGCTAAAGGCGTTCCGCAGCGAACCGCCACGTTCAGCCGAGCCAGCGGGCCGACCCGGTAGATCCCCTCTGGATACCCCATCGGCCGGTAGTAGGCCGATTTCAAGTACGAATCGTCTTCCGCCACTTCGCCGATGTATTCCGGATAGTTGTTCGGCTTCAGATCGCGAGCCACCACCGTGCCGTCTGCATCCGATATGCACAGCGGACCGTCGTAATGATCCAGGTTTCCCGTTGAACTGGTCAGCCCCAGGAACAGGGAAGGGAAGTTCGCGAACGAGGCAATCTCTTCGGGAAACTGCTGAAACAGTTCGCGGAAGCGTCTGACCGTCCGCTCAATCGCCATGAACGCATCCGGAATCATGGCCAGTATCTGTCCGCGCTTCTCAGCGGTCAGCGGCGAACTCACTCCGCCCGGCACCACCCAGGCCGGGTGGATCTTCTTGCCGCCGAGAATCTCGATGATGGTTTGGCCGATCTGGCGCAGCCGGATGCCATCCGCGGCCACTTGGGGCCATGAGGCCGCCACACCGAAGATGTTGCGCTTCACCGGGTCTGAATCCATGCCCAATAGAAGATCGGGCGACGATAGGTGGAATACGCTGAGCGCATGCGATTGCAGAAGCTGCGCCAGGTTGAGCACGCGGCGCAAACGAGCGGCGTTCTCCGGGATCGCTACCGCCAGAATCGCATCGCAAGCCTTGGCCGAAGCGATGAGATGGCTTACCGGGCAGATGCCGCAGATCCGAGCCATAAGCGAAGGCATCTCGTGCAGCGGCCGGTTCTCACAGAACTTCTCAAAGCCTCTCACCTGCGTGACGTGGAATCGCGCATCGGTCACCTGGCCCGATTCCCCGACCAGTATCGTCACTTTCGAGTGACCCTCAATCCGGGTCACCGGGTCAATCACAATCCGTTGGGTTACCATTTGTTCGTCCTTATGCGCCGAATCGCGTGAGCTCGGCGGTTTGCGGTATGACCCCTGCCAGCAAGTCCTCCAGGACTTTGAAGATGGTGTCAGCAGACGGAGGGCAGCCCGGGACGAACACGTCCACGTCCACCACTTCGTGTATCGGCCGCACCCGCTCCAGCAGAATCGGCACCACCGATGACGGAGCAGCGTGTGGCAGCGTCACCGTGTCGTGGTAAGCGCGTCTCAAAACCGCTTTTACGCCGAATGTATTCCTCATCGCCGGAACATTTCCGGTCACCGCGCAATCGCCCAATGAGACCAGGATTCCCGTACGCGCGCGAACCATTTTGATCTTGTGCAGGTCCTCCTCGCTCGACACGGCACCCTCCACCAGCGTTACGTCCACGTGATCCGGAAAGTCCTTCCGGTCGACCAGCGGGCTGTAAACGACATCCGCCTTTTCTGCCAGCGCCAGGATCCGTTGGTCGATGTCAAGAAACGACATGTGGCACCCGGAACACCCGTCAAGCCAGACCGTGGCCAGCTTCGCTTTGGGCTCAGCCATTCGATTCTCCTCTCATCAACGTCAAGTACGGAAGGAACTGGCGGCGTTTTATCATCTCCGCCACCGACGAACCCTTGTGACTGAGCGCGCCCGTCGGGCACACCTGCACGCACTTCCCGCAACTCGTGCAGCTCTCCGATTCACCCCACGGCTGCGCCAGGTCCGTAATCACCAGACATTCGCCGCCGCGGCCGGTCACGTCCCAGGTGTGCGCACCTTCAATCTCGTCACACACCCGGACGCAGCGTGTGCAAAGGATGCAGCGATTCTGGTCCAGCGTAAAGTACGGATGGCTCGAATCCACCGCCAGTTTCGGATAGAGGTACGGGTACCGCACATGATTTAAGCCCAGGCTCTGCGCCAGCGATTGCAGGTCGCAATGGCCGTTGGACACGCAAACGCTGCACACGTGGTTGCGTTCGGCAAACAGCAGTTCCAGGATCATGCGCCGGTAGGAAACCAGCCGCGGACTGGTGGTGCGAATCTGCGCGCCTTCGGAAACCTTGGTTGAGCAGGCCGCCAGCAGCTTCGCCGATCCCTCCACTTCCACCAGGCACAAGCGGCAGCCGGCCCAGATCGAAAGTCCCTTCATGTAGCACAACCGCGGAATCCGGATTCCATTTTCGAGGGCTACGTCGAGGATGGTTTGTCCAGCTTGTGCGCTGACATCTTTGCCATCGATTGTTAAAGTAACTACGCCGTCGGCCATCGCTAGTGGGTCCCTTCCGCGGCGAACGCCGCTTCGTATTCATTCCGGAAATAGCGTAGTGTGCTGCTCACCGGATTCGGAGCCGATTGGCCGAGACCGCACAAGCTGGTGTTCCGGACGACGTCGCACAACTCCTCCAGCAACTTGAGATCGCGCGGAGTCGCTGAGCGGTCGATAAAACGGCCCAGCAGCTGGTGGATCTGCGTCGTGCCCGCCCGGCACGGAACGCACTTGCCGCACGACTCCGTCATGCAGAACTCCATGAAGTAGCGCGCCACGTCGACCATCGACGAACCCTCGTCCATCACGATCATTCCGCCGGAGCCCATAATCGACCCCAGTTTTGTCAACGTTTCGTATTCCACCGGCGTGTCGAGAATGCTCTGCGGAATACATCCCCCCGATGGGCCGCCCGTTTGCACCGCTTTGAATGCGCGGCCGCCCGGAATCCCGCCACCGATTTCGAAGATGATGTCCCGCAGTGAGATCCCCATCGGAACTTCAATCAGCCCTGGCAGGTTGATGCAGCCGGCCAGCGCAAACACCTTCGTGCCCTTGCTTCGCTCCGTTCCAATTTTGGAGAACCACTCGGCGCCATTGCGAATAATCGGAGCGATATTGGCAAACGTCTCAACATTGTTGATGAGTGTCGGACGGCCCCATAACCCGGACTCGGCCGGATACGGTGGCCGGGGCCTGGGCTGTCCGCGCCCGCCTTCAATCGATGCAATCAGCGCGGTCTCTTCGCCGCACACAAACGCGCCCGCCCCCAAGCGGATCGAAATGCGGAAACTAAAGCCGCTGCCGCAGATGTTATTGCCCAACAGCCCTTGCCGCTCCGCGTGCCGCAGCGCCGTCTTCAGTCGGGCGATCGCCAGCGGATACTCTGCGCGAACATAGACAAACCCTTCCGCCGCACCCACCGCGTACGCTGCGATGATCATCCCCTCCAGCACTCGATGTGGATCGCTCTCGAGCACGCTGCGGTCCATGAATGCGCCCGGGTCGCCTTCGTCGGCATTGCAGATAACCACCTTGTTCGCTCCGGCCGCCTTCGCAACCGTGCTCCACTTCAGCCCCGTCGGGTAGCCGCCACCCCCACGTCCCCTTAAGCCGCTCTGTGTTATTTCCTTGATGACTTCTGTTGGGCTGGTCTCACTCAGTACGTGGGCCAGCGCCATATAGCCATCGGCAGCAATGTAGTCCTCCAGTCGGTCCGGATCAATGCGTCCGCAATTCTCCAGTACAACCTTGTGCTGCCGCGAGAAAAACGGCATGGAGGTGTCCAGCTTCAGCCTCTCAACCGGCGGGCCCTCCAGGCTCTCCATCAATTCATCGGCATCCTCGGGCTGCACTTTCTGATAGAGGTGCCCGGTCGGAGTCACGCTGACCAGCGGTCCAGCGCCGCACAATCCCAAGCAGCCCACTTGCCGGACTTGACACGTGTCCTTGCTCAGGCCGCGGCCCGCAGCCGCCTTTGTCAGCGCGTCTTTCAACTCTTCGCTGCGCAGCGATTGGCAGCCGGCAGCGTTGCACACGTTGACATAGATTCTGCCGGTCTCCGCTTGCTGTTCGCGGATCGCTGTGGCTTTAATCTCTTCAATGAGCATGTTGGAGTGCTCCTGTTGTGACCACTTCGTGGATCCGTTGCTCCACCTTCTCCGGCGTGACGCGGCCCACCACGTCGCCATCGATCACCACCACCGGCGCAAGCCCACAAGCGCCGAAACAGCGCGCTGTCAGCAGGCTCAGTTCGTCGTCGGGTGTGGTCTCGCCGGGCTTCAGTCCTTCTTCGCTTGCGATCGCTGCCAGCAGGCCGGAGGCGCCCTTGATGTAGCACGCCGTGCCCGTGCACACCACACACGTATGCTTGCCTTGCGGCTTCATCGTGAAATGGTGATAGAACGTGGCCGCGCCATATACTCGGCTCAGCGGCACTTGCAGCACAGCGGCTACAAATGACAACCCGGCCTTATCCAGGTAACCGAAACTCGTCTGCAGCGAGTGCAGCGCCTCGATCAATGCGTTTCTTTGGTTTCCCAACTTTCGCATCGTGGCCGCAACAATCTTCCACCGCTTGTCGTCCGAAGGTGGCTCGGGTTTTACAAGGTAGGGAAACATCGCTGAAATACGTGCAAGCCGGTCTCCCTTTTAAGTGGCCATTCTTCCAGTAGTTCTCTAACCCGGGGCCGTTCTGTGTGCTACTTGGCCCATTTTGTGAGCCATATCGCCCACCCTGGGAGGGGTGCGCTGCGATCACAGCTGTTTACCGCTGGTCCTTTGCTTGCAAGAGTTTATGGCTAAGAGTGCGGGCAGACTGCACCACGAAGGGAACTAACGCCTTGACGCGACCCCAAGTTACCATCGACGGCAATGAAGCCGCCGCCTTCGTTGCTCACAAGACCAGCGAAGTTATCGCTATCTATCCCATCACGCCGGCCTCGCCCATGGGCGAATGGTCCGACCAGTGGTCGTCGGAAGGCAAGAAAAATATCTGGGGATCCGTTCCTTCCGTCGTGGAAATGCAAAGCGAGGCGGGCGCGGCCGGAGCTGTCCACGGCGCGCTGCAAGCCGGTGCATTGACCTGCACCTTCACCTCGTCCCAGGGATTGCTGCTGATGATCCCGAACATGTACAAGATCGCCGGTGAATTGACACCAACCGTCTTTCACGTCGCCTCGCGATCCATTGCAGCGCAAGGGCTCTCTATCTTCGGAGACCACCAGGACGTAATGGCCGTGCGCGCCACCGGCTGGGGGCTGCTGTCAGCACATTCAGTACAAGCCGTCATGGATATGGCGCTCATCGCGCAATGTGCTGCGCTCGAATCCAGCCTCCCCTTCATTCATTTCTTCGATGGATTTCGCACCTCGCACGAGGTCGCAAAGATTGAACAGCTCACCGAAGACGATATGCGGGCGATGCTGAACGATGAGCTGTTGAGGAAGAATCGCAGCCGCTCCCTGAGCCCTGATCATCCCGTGGTGCGAGGAACGGCACAGAATCCGGATGTCTATTTCCAGGCCCGCGAGACAGTGAATGCAGTCTACGACAAATGCCCCGCGGCTGTACAGCGCGCCATGGACCGCTTTGCTTCTCTCACAGGCAGGCACTACCACTTGTTCGACTACTTTGGCGCCCCCGATGCCGAAGATGTCATCGTGTTGATGGGTTCCGGCGCTCTCGCTGCCGAGGAATGCGTCGAAGCTCTGAATGCGCAAGGCCGTAAAACCGGCCTGTTGAACGTGCACCTGTTCCGGCCTTTCTCGGCTGAGTCCTTCGTCGCCGCGCTTCCCCCCACCGTGAAACACGTTGCTGTGCTCGACCGCACCAAGGAACCCGGCAGCGCAGGCGAACCACTGTATCTGGACGTCGTCACAGCGATCCATGAATTCGAGCGATTCTCCCCGCCGCCCCGCGTCATCGGCGGCCGCTATGGCCTCTCCAGCAAGGAATTCACGCCGGCCATGGTCGCGGCCGTGTTCAACGAGCTTCGTCAACCCAATCCGCGCAATCATTTTATGGTCGGCGTAGACGACGATGTGACCCATCGCAGCCTGTCCTACGATCCCGCATTCTCCACGGAAGACCCTGAAACAGTCCGTGCAGTATTCTATGGCCTCGGAGCGGACGGCACCGTCGGCGCCAACAAGAATTCCATCAAGATTATTGGTGAGGATACGCCCAACTATGCGCAAGGCTATTTTGTCTACGACTCCAAGAAGTCGGGCGCAGTCACCATCTCGCACCTCCGCTTCGGCCGTAAGCCCATCCGTTCCAGCTATCTGATCTCTCGCGCCAACTTCGTCGCCTGCCACCAATTCTCGTTTCTGGAAAGGCTCGACATTCTGCGAGTTGCCGAAGAAGGCGCAACACTCCTGCTAAACAGCCCTTACGGACCCGACGAAGTCTGGGACCACCTTCCGCGGGCCATGCAACAGGACATTCTGGTCAAGAAGCTCCGTCTGTTCGTCATTGACGCCTACCAGGTGGCGAAAGACACCGGAATGGGCGGGCGCATCAACACCATCATGCAGACCTGCTTCTTCGCCTTGAGCGGAGCGTTACCCAGGGACGAAGCCATAGCCGCCATCAAGCATGCCATTGAGAAGACCTATAAAAAGCGTGGTGAGGCGATCGTTGAGCAGAACTGCGCGGCGGTTGATATCGCCCTGTCCCATCTCTACGAGGTATCTCTGGCGCAAGCGGTCACCAGCAGCTTCGACCGGCTTCCGCCGGTGTCTGCGGCAGCGCCCGAGTTTGTCCGCAATGTCTTGGGTGCCATGATCTCCGGCACCGGCGATTCAATCCCCGTGAGCGCACTGCCGGCAGACGGGACCTATCCAACCGGTACGTCCAAATGGGAAAAACGCAGCCTGGCGCTGGAAATCCCGGTATGGGAAGAGGAGTTGTGCATTCAGTGCGGCAAGTGTGTGATGGTCTGCCCGCATGCCGTGATTCGCGCCAAGCTATGCGATCCGGAACAGTTAACAGGCGCACCGGCAAGCATGAAGTCAGCGGCCGCCCGGTGGAAGGACCGCGAGCATCTGCGCTACCTCCTGCAGGTTGCGCCCGAGGATTGCAACGGCTGCGGCTTATGCATCCAGGTCTGTCCGGCTAAGAGTAAGAGCGAGACGAAGAAGAAGGCTTTGAACCTGTCGCCCCAACCGCCGCTTCGGGAGCAGGAGCGTAACAATTGGGATTTCTTCCTCAATGTGCCTGAGTTCGATCGCAACGCCTTGGCGCACCATAACGTGAAAGACATCCAATTACTGCAGCCCCTGTTTGAATTCTCCGGTGCATGCTCGGGCTGCGGCGAAACGCCTTATATCAAGCTGCTCACTCAGTTGTTCGGCGATCGCGCCGTCATCGCCAACGCCACCGGTTGCTCGTCCATTTACAGCGGCAACCTCCCGACCACCCCGTACACCACGAATCCGGATGGGCGCGGCCCGGCTTGGTCGAACTCTCTGTTTGAAGATAATGCCGAGTTCGGCCTCGGCATGCGCGTCTCGTTCGACAAGCAGGCCGAATACGCGCATGAATTGGTGGAGAAGCTCTCAACCGAGTTGGGTAACGACTTGGTGGCTGACATCCTCACGGCCGATCAGTCAACCGAGACCGGCATTCAGGCGCAGCGCCGCCGCGTCGAAGCACTCAGCCGTCGGCTTGCCGGATCCGACCGGCCCGCCGCGCGAGACCTCTTGTCGGTTGCCGGTGCCTTGGTCCGCAAGAGCGTTTGGATGGTGGGGGGCGACGGCTGGGCTTACGATATCGGCTACGGCGGCCTCGACCATGTCTTTGCGTCCGGACGGAATGTCAACATCCTGGTCCTCGACACCGAGGTCTATTCGAATACCGGCGGCCAGATGTCGAAATCAACGCCGCGTGGGGCCGTAGCAAAATTCGCGGCCGGCGGTAAGCGCTCCGCCAAGAAGGACCTCGCCATGATGGCGATGACCTACGGCACGGTTTACGTCGCCCGCGTGGCGATGGGAGCAAGCGATACGCAAACCCTGAAGGCCTTCCTCGAGGCGGAAGCATACGACGGCCCGTCGCTCATCATCGCCTATTCGCCCTGTATCGCTCATGGCTACGATTTGCTGTATGGCCTCGAGCAGCAAAAGGCCGCCGTGCAATCGGCATATTGGCCGCTGTTCCGCTACAATCCGGCGCTGGCCGCGGGCGGCAAGAATCCATTTCAACTCGATTCGCGCGCAGCTACGCTGCCGCTGAGTAAGTACGTCTACAACGAGGGCCGGTATTCCATGCTGGCTCGCAGCGCGCCCGAAACAGCTGCGCTGCTTCTCGCCGAAGCCGAGCAGGACGTCAGCAGCCGGTGGAAGCTCTATGAACAATGGGCCGGTCTTTCTAACGGCCCACAGAACGGAGCGGCAAAATGATCGACCTCACAACCAGCTACCTCGGTTTCAACCTGCGCAGCCCGCTGGTCGCTTCCTCGGGCCCCTTGTCGAAGGACATCACCAACATCCGGCGTCTGGAAGATGCCGGCGCCGCCGCCGTCGTCATGCATTCGCTCTTTGAAGAGCAACTCACCCTCGAGAGTCAAGCCTTGGACCGCATGCTCAGTTCGGGAATTGAGAGCTACGCCGAGGCGCAAAGCTACTTCCCGGATTTCGCCTCTTACAACCTCGGCCCGGAATCGTACCTGAAAGACATCACGCGCGCCAAGAAAATGGTTCGCATTCCAGTGATCGGTAGTTTGAACGGCATATCCACCGGTGGCTGGCTGCGCTACGCCAAAGCCATGGAGGATGCTGGAGCCGATGCCATCGAACTGAACATCTACTTCCTCCCCACCAGCCCCGACATTGACGGCGACGGTCTGGAAACCAGCTACTGTGAACTGGTCAGCAGCCTCAAGTCGCGAGTCAAAATTCCGGTTGCCGTAAAGCTCGCTCCGTACTTCACTTCAATGGCCAACATGGCGTTCAAACTGGATCGTGCCGGGGCTGACGCGCTGGTCCTGTTCAATCGCTTCTACCAGCCCGACTTCGACCTGGAAAAGATGGAAGTCGTCCCCAACCTCAAGCTGAGCACCTCTGATGAACTACGCTTGCGGCTGTATTGGGTGGCGTCGCTCGCCAGCCGCATCCGGCCCGAGCTGGCGATCACGGGTGGTGTCCAGACGGCCGAGGATGTGGTCAAAGGAATCATGGCCGGCGCGCATGTCCTCATGATGACCTCAGTCCTCCTGAAAAACGGCATTCCGTACCTTAAGGAGCTTGAAAAGAACGTTGTTGCGTGGATGCAGGCGCACGACTACGAATCAGTGCGTCAGATGCGCGGGTCCATGAGCGTTTCCGCCGCCCCCGACCCCGCCGCCTTCGAGCGCGCCAACTACTTAAAGGTCCTCAGCAGTTACACGCTGAGAGCGGGACAGCGCTGAGGAGTGCAACATCGCGAAGCCAAATCGGGCCCGGCATGTCAGCCTAATTGCCCCATTTCCCGAGCGTGTCATGAGCGGGGGGCTTGTTCATCGTATGATGTGTGAAGGAGCCAGTGTTGAACGACAGAAACGCCCCTGCCACGAAAGGCGATATTGCAGATCTTGAACACAAGGTCGGGGATCTTGAACACAAGGTTGGAGATCTTGGACAGAAGGTCGGAGATCTCGAGCAGAAGGTCGAGCAACTTCGCAGTGAAGTGAATCACGGTTACGCCGACCTTGCGGAGCGTATATCCGATAGTGAAACACGGCTATTGAAGGCCTTCTATGACTTCGCTCAGAGCAACCAGAAGCGCATGACGGAGATCGAAGTCAGCGAAGCAGCGATGCGGAGCCGCCTCGCCACCATCGAGGACCGCTTATTGCAAGTTGAAAAGCGCCTCAATTTGCCGGGGGCCGCCTAGTAAGCGTTCAGCGTTGCAGGGCGCGAAGTTCTCCAGGAAGTTCCACAGCCGGCGGGGACAGCGGATCTTCAACCTTCAGCTTCTTAACCAATATCTTTGAGTTGCGTCCGCTATGGTCGTATTTCTCGCGGCGGTCCGGCGGAAGGTCGTCCACTGCACCTTCGGCAAAGCCGCCCTTTGATTGGAAGTAAGTAAACGCTTGAGTCGATAGTGTGATCAATTCAGTCAGGCCGATTTCCCGGGCTCTGTTTTCAATAAATTGAATCAGCTTTCGTCCAATGCCCTGGTTTTCGTGCAGCGGATCGACATAGAGACTGGCAAGTTCGCCCAGTTGTTGCGCGGTGTACACGCGCAGCGCCACGCACGCGACCGGATTCTTGTCGATTTCGAAGATGTAGTAGTCCCCAAGGTTCTTCTCGATTTCTGTGCGCGTCCGACGGACGAGCTCTCCAGCTTCCACTGCCTTTTTTGTCAACATCTGGATTGCCCGGACGTCTTTCTTCTTGGCCGGGCGGATCTGTTCGTATTCATTGGCGTAAATGAGCGTGCCGATGCCCTCGTTCGAGAACACTTCGGCGAGCAGCCCTTCGTCCTCGCGGCCGTTGATCACGTGGACGCGCTGCACTCCAGCGGCGCAGGCGGCTGCCGCGTGGTGAGCCTTGGAAAACATGTCCGCTGCAAAGCCGCCGCCTGTGGATTGCACAAGTTTCTGCAAGTCCCCTACCAGCATCTGGCGAATGAGTTGACCGTTGAACACCAGCCCTTCCTGCGCGGTAATGAAAATCAGTTTAATGGCCTTCAACGCTTCCGCCACCGCCAGCGCGATACTGTCCGAGTTCGTTCGGTAAGTCTTGCCATCGCCATCAAAGCCGAGCGGTGGAACCACCGGAACAATACCCTGGTTAAGCAGGGTTTGAAGCAGTTCCGTGTCGACACGCTCGACCTTTCCGGTAAACAGGTGGTCGACGCCCTGAATGATCCCTAGCGGATGCGCAGTAATAGCGTTCGTGCAAGCGGCGCGCAGGTCGTTGGCCGAAAGGCCTTCCAGGATCTCGTGCATGAGACGGTTCGCCGCGTCCATAGCCAGCTGCAATGTCGCGCCATCGGTCACACCCGTGCCATCGAGGTTTGACGCCTGGATACCCTGCTTCTCGGCAAGGGCCCCAATTTGCACCGATGCTCCATGCACCAGAACGACGCGAATGTTCAGAGAACGAAGAACTGCGACGTCCAGCAGAATGTTGGCGAAGTTCTCGTCGGTGACGATGACCCCATCCACGGCAATAATGAACGTCTTTTCTCGGAACTGCGGAATGTATTGAAGAATTCCGCGCAGGTCCGTTAGCTTCACGTTGTCCCCTCGTTGGTCGTCTTTCTGGCTTCCCTGCCAGGACGACACAATCGTAGCAATCCGGGTTCGACTAGTCACTCACGCCAGGCCAGCCATCGCTCCGTTCGCGGGCCTATCCGGCCATTCACTGGTAGAGTGAACTTCGGGTGGGGATTTCGGGATTCTAAGTCTCCGACCTCGAAGTTGAGGTCTTGAAGTTCCGACGTCGTTAATTCCGCACGCGAAAGGCCTTAATGAATCGAGAAGTGGCGCTGAAGATTGTGATGGGGTTGGTAGGCTTGCTCTTCTTGGCGTTAGCTTATCCCTTGATGATTTTTGCTCGGCAAGACCCCTCGGTGTCGATGATGTTCAGCCTTTATGTGGCGCTTGGCGTTTTCTTGCTTCTCGCAATCCGCGACCCGTCGGCGAACCGCAGCCTGATCGCTTTTACAGCATGGTCGAGCTTCGCCCATGCCGCCGTTATGGGCACGCAAGCCTTGCTGAATATAATCTCGCGTGCGGAACTGGTGGGTGTTGCGGTCCTTGTCGTCATCGGCGTGGCTTTGATCGCGCTCGCACCGGCGAAGCCCTGCCGCACACCCGGCCTCTCACCGTAGTCCTTCGAACCTCCAGTTTGAGGGGGTGCTGGCACGAGGTCGCGCGGACGATCAGCGTGACGAAAGCTGACAATCGTGAGAAGATAACGACACTTGAATGTTTCGGGACGTGTTTGCCCCGGGGGGGACGGGAAACCGAGTGGTCAGAAGGGTCGCTTGTGCTCCGGCACAAACTATTTCCAGCGAACAGGCTGCAGGCCTGGTCCGCTCCGGCATGTGGCTCGACTACGGAGTGGCGCTTTGCCAGCCCGACGTGTTCGACAAAGCGCTCGCCGCCCGTAAGGAAACACTTCAGAACGTGAAGATCCGCTCCTGTCTCACGATGAGACCGCGGGCGGTGGTGGAAGGCGACCCGGGCGGCAGGCACTTTTTCTGGTTCAGTTGGCACTTCTCCGGCTGCGACCGGAAGATGCACGATGCCGGACTCGCCAACTACATGCCGGTCAACCTCGGCGAGGTGCCGGACTACTACCGCCGCTTCCTCGATCCCGTAGACATCGTCATTCTAAAAACATGTCCAATGGACCAGAATGGCTACTTCAACTTCGGCGCCACCAATCTCTGGCAGCGTGCCGCTCTCGAAAGAGCCCGAATGGTGATCGTCGAAGTGAACCGGTTCCAGCCGTACGTCTACGGTGATCAGAACGCGGTTCACATCAGCGAGGTTGATTACATCATCGAGGGAGACAACCAGTCACCCCCGGAGTTATTCAATCCGCCTCCGAACGAAATTGACCGTGCCGTGGCGCGCCGCATTACCCCCGAGATTGAAGATGGGGCCTGCTTGCAGGTTGGCATCGGCGGCATGGCGAACGCGGTCTGCGCGTTGCTGCTCGAAAGCGGCGTCCGCGATCTCGGCATACACACGGAAATGCTGACGGATGGTATGACCGAACTTTATAAGGCAGGCCGCATTACCGGCTCGCGAAAAACGTTGGACCCCGGCAAGATCGTCTTTTCCTTTGCGCTCGGATCGAGCGGCACGTATGCGGCGACCAATCGGAATGACGACTTCCGCTGTGACCGGGTCGAATACACGAATACTCCGCACATCATTATGCAGAACGATCGGGTGATCTCAATCAACAACACCACTCAGATCGACCTGCAGGGACAGGCCGCCTCCGAATCGGACGGCCACCGCCATATCAGCGGCACGGGTGGGCAACTTCAGTTCGTGCGCGGCGCTTACGCATCGAAGGGAGGCAAGTCCTTCATCTGTCTGCCGTCCTCCTACGAAAAAGGTGGCCACCGGCGCAGCCGCATCGTACTGGATCTGACGCCTGGCAATATCGTCACGACACCGCGCTCGGACACCATGTACGTGGTGACCGAATACGGTATGGTCAACCTGAAGGGGAAGTCCGTCGCTGAGCGCGCCCTGGCGCTCAGCTCCATCGCCCACCCTGATTTCCGCGAGAGCCTCGAACGCCAAGCCTATGAGAATCGCCTGATTCCACATGGCGTTTCGTTCTAGGCTTTCTTGCTTGCTTTACGAAGACTGCCAGCGCTGTCAGATGCCTGCGTACCAGGCGTACCCAGCTTCCGGAGACGCGGAGCCTAAGCCTTTGCCAAATCGTTTGAGGCTATCCGTTACAGTGAGACGGGTGATGTACTTGACGCTCTTGTAGCCGAGTTGCCTGGGAACACGTAATCGAAGAGGTCCGCCGAATCCCACCGGAAGCTCACCGCCATTCATGCCGTAGGTAATCAGAGTTTGAGGGTGCAGTGCATCGGCCATGTCGATGCTTTCCCACCAGTCCGGTTGGATCGAACGGTAGATAACGTATCGCGCTTGAGGGAGAGTCCCCACGGTGTCTAGTATGTGTGAGAGAGGTACGCCGATCCATTCGGCAATGTAAGACCAGCCCTCCTCGCACGCCAGGTGAGTGATTTGGCTGCGCCGGGGACCGCTTTTGATTTCAGCAAGTGAAAAGGATGCCGGGCGGATCACCATTCCATCAACCGCCAGCCGCCAGTCGGTAAACGCTCCAGCCTGCAGGCGCTTGAATTCGTCGCCCAAGGGACCCACCGCGTTCGCGAACGGAGGTTTTGAAATCTGACTGGGAGCGAATTCACGCGCCAATGAGTGACTAGTCAGTAACCGCTGCGCCGCATAGGTCAGCGTTTCTCCCGGGCCGTACAGGCCTCCCCCATCGGGCGGGATCAGTTCGTAATGCTGCGCAAGCTTTGCCGCTGCGGCGAGTCCGGACGCACCCGCTATGGCAGCTACGCCGCCCGTGATGAGTTTACGTCGTGAGATATTGCTCATGGTCGCTCCATAGACCGAGCCGGGCGCCCCGTGATCATCGCTCGCATACGCTGCCGGAATCCGGTAAGACAAACCATCAGCACGTGCACCAAAAGGAAGAGTACAAGCAGCACAGACACGAAGAAGTGGAGGGTGCGTGCGGATTGCTGTCCGCCCAATATACTGACGGCGGCCGGAAATGCAGACGCGATGCCGGGGGACATTGCCAGGCCCGTCCAGATAACCAACGGAAACAGCACGAAGATCACCGATAGATAGGTGAGCCGCTGAAGCACGTTGTACGACGACGTTTCGTCGTCATTCACCCTTCGGAAGCGCAGATGTTTGCCAATTACGATCGCAAGCGTCCGCCACGAGCAATCAGCGCGGGCGGGGAACAAATTCCGCCGGAAATGCCCGTTGAGCAATCCATACGCTGCGTAAAGCAAGCCGGTCAACACAGCCACCCATGCAGCTTGGAAATGTAGATAGCGGCTCCAGCCGTTCTGGTCTGGCAGCACGTAGCCGTAGCCGGTCGGGACCGTTGATCGCGAGGCGGGAATCGGCAGTTTGAACAGCGGCTGGGTTAGCGCGTTCCCGGCTTCACCCCAATAGAACCGGGGATGGGAAATGAGGATTTCAACTCCAGTGACGAGCAGCGCCAAAAAAGAGAGCGTGGTGATCCAGTGCGTGACACGGATGAGAACCGAGTGCCGCGGATGAACCGTCGTGGCCGGCACAGCCGCAGCGCTTGTCGGGACCCATACGGTATCGGCCATTTGCAAGATTGTAGCAACTGGCGAACAAAGCAGAACAACTTAAGTCAGCCCTTGCCGCCAGGCGCTATGGGCCGGTTTCGCTCATCGCGAAAACAGCGACCTGATCGTCCGCAGCAACTCCACGAACCCGACCCACAGGTTCAGCACTCCCAATCCGCTGAGTGCGCCACGGAAGTAGTTGCTCATCCATAGTTCTCGCCACTCCGGACCTTGTAGTGGAACCCAGTTGAGGTCCCAATATTCAAGCCACGGAAACACCAGTAGGAACACGCCCAGTTCCAGCGTGAAAGCGACAAAGCAGAAGCTCAGAATACGGCGCTGCCAGACCAGGAACCGCGCCACCTTGGGCGGCTGTGGTGTTGGGTCCGCTACTTGGGGTGTGCCGCTCATGCCTTGCCCCCGGGCGCGGTCGCGGCCAGCACAATCGCCTCATCCGCCTCCCTCTCGCCCTCTGCGAATAGGTCCAACTGCGCAGGCGAGTTCAGGTACCCGTTCCACAACACGATGGGGCTCGCTAACCGGACCGGCTCAAAACTGAATCGGTGCAGACTCGTAGGTCCATGCTCGGCCAGTGCGCGCCGGTGATCCGGTGTCGAATAGCCCTTGTTTGATTTCAAGTTGTATTGCGGGAACGTCTCGTGCCACTGATCCAAACATGCATCACGTTGCACTTTCGCCAGGATGGAGGCGGCGGCAATCGCCCGGCAACGCGCATCGCCGTCTATTAGCGGCAATTGCTCAACCGGTAGATCAATCGTGATGGCGTCGATCAAGAGGTAATCAGCCTTGGGATGGAGCCGCTCCACCGCACGTCGCATCGCCAGCCGCGATGCCTGCAGGATGTTGATCTGGTCAATCTCATACGCATCGGCTGCCCCAATGGCCCACGCCACGCACTTTCGTTTGATCTCCGCCGCCAGCCGGTTCCGATCTTCGGCTTCCACGATCTTGCTATCGTGCAATCCCCGGATCGGCTTTTCAGGATTCAGAATCACCGCGGCCGCGAACACCGGCCCGAACAGCGAGCCGCGTCCTACTTCATCAACGCCGGCCACACACCGGAACCCGCGCTCCCGCGCTTCGCGTTCATATGTGCCGACGCACCGGGTCAAGGGCGCCTTGCTGCGTGAGACAGGCTTCGGGGTAGACTCCTCCCTGCTATCGCGCCGGGCTTCGGCGGCGGGGGCTGATTCGAGAATTTGTGAGGGCTTCGCCACCGGGCGCGCCTGCAACTCGCTCGCTGCTTAGACGCGCTCGCGCAGACGCGCGGCTTTACCCTTGAGGTTGCGCAAATAGTACAGCTTCGCGCGCCGTACACGCCCGGTGCGGACCAGGTCAATATGGTCCACCACCGGTGCGTGAAGCGGGAAAATACGCTCGACGCCGTGGCCGAAGCTCACCTTCCGGACCGTGATGTTTTCGCCCGTGCCTGTGTTTTTCCGGGCAATGACGGTGCCTTCAAAGGCCTGCAAGCGTTCCTTGTCGCCTTCTCGTATGCGAACGTGCACGCGAATTGTGTCTCCGGGGCGGAATTCCGGATGCTCGGTCTCGCGCTTGTTCTTGTTGATGAACTTAGCCAATACTGCGTTTTGCATAATCTCTTCCTAATGTCTTTCTTCAGACCCGGCCATTTCAGCCGCATCTGCCACCTGCGATGTTCGGTCCGCCAATAAGTCGGGCCGGCACCGCTTCGTCTTGGCGGTGGACGCCGCACGGCGCCACCGTCTGATTTCTTCGTGGTTGCCTCCGAGAAGTACGTCCGGCACCTTCCAACCCCGGAAGTCCGCCGGCCTTGTGTACTGCGGGCAATCCAATAAACCGCCGCTGCCTTCGCTGAACGATTCATTCAGCGAAGAGTCTTCATTTCCCAAAACACCCGGTAGTAACCGCGCCACCACATCCACAACCACCGTGGCTGCCAGTTCCCCGCCGCTCAAAACAAAATCACCGATCGAAAGCTCGTCGTCCGCCAGATGCTCCGCGACCCGTTCATCCACTCCCTCGTACCGGCCGCAAATCAGCACCAACTCATCCAGTCCGGCAAACTCACGCGCTACCGATTGGTCGAATTTCCGGCCCTGCGCCGAAAGCAACACAATCCGGCTTCGCTCGCTCCGAACCGGGAGAATCGTCTCAACTGCCTGGAACAAAGGCTCGGGCTTCAACAACATGCCTTCGCCACCCCCGAAAGGGCGGTCATCCACAGTGCGATGACGATCGTAAGTCCAGTTTCGCAGATCGTGGATACAAATATCCAATCGACCTGCCTGCTTCGCTTTCGCGACCACGCCGTGATCCAGCGGCCCGGCGAAAAACTCCGGGAAAATCGTCACGATGTGAAAGCGCATAAACCAATCCAACCGCCGTGGCACAGCCTTCAGGCTGTGGAACACCTTTTCAACGTCCCTACAACTCCAGCAATCCCGCGGGCAGATCCACTTCGATGGTCCTCGCCTCCTGGTCCACTTTCCGGCAAATGGCCGGCACAAACGGCACCAGCACCTCCCGACCCGCCTTTTCGTCCGCCCGTTTCACTTCCATCAGCGACGGCCCGCCGTAATGCTGCCAGCCGCTCACGGTTCCAATCAGTTGGCCCGATGCACCATCCACCACCCGGCAGCCCAACAGGTCCGATTCGTAATACTCACCATCCGGCAATGGCGCCCGCTCCGATCGCGGCACCCATAAATCGGCGCCTTTGAATCGCTCGGCCTCATTCGCCGAATCCACCCCGCCGAACTTAAACACCCAGTCGCCCTTATGCTCCCAGGCCTCTTCCAGCGTCACTTCCACATCCGAACCATCCGCCAACTGCACCCATGCCGCCTTCAGCTCTTTGAGCCGGCCCGGCACGTCCGTCAGCGATCGGGCCACAAGCTCGCCCCGTATTCCGCGCGGCCTGTGAATCTCCGCCAGTACCACCCGCTCTGTAGTCCCCACGGGAGCCTGTGAGTCACTCAAAGCCCCTCCGGAATTACTCAAGGATCTCCAGCGAGAAACGCCGGTTTAACTTCGTGCCCACCGCACCCAAAAGCGTGCGGATGGATCGCGCGGTGCGGCCTTGTTTGCCGATCACCTTGCCCAGGTCGCCCTGCGCTACTCGCAGCTCGAACACCGTCGCCTGTTCACCCGCAACTGCATTCACGCTGACCTCGTCAGGCACATCCACTAAAGCCTTGGCGATATCTTCCACCAAAGTTCGTACGCCGTCTTTTTCTTCCATGTTGATATCCAAGGAGAGCTTTTCTAGCAAGCACGTCTCTGCAGACAACGTGCAACATGCGGGCGAAGCCGGGCGCTCCCTCCAGCCATGTTGCAGACGGCCAAAGCCGTCCTGCGGTATCACCCGCCTACGCTGTTGCTTCGACCACTGGTGCGTTGTTCTTCAGCAGCCGGGTCACTGTATCGGAGGGCTTGGCGCCAACCTTCAGCCAGTGACTGATCCGGTCGTGTTCCAGCTTAACCTCTTTATTGATGGGATTGTAGAAACCCACCACTTCTACCGAACGGCTATTGCGGGCACGCTCCCGTTCAATCACCACCACCCGATAGGTGGGTTTCTTCTTGGCGCCGAAACGCGCCAGTCGAATCGCTAACATATATCTGTCTCTCTTCTACCTTTCGAAATCTCTGTTCGCCCGCGTCCAAACCGGCATCCGGCCCGATCACGGTCTCACTAAAAGCCCGGCATTTTGAATTTGCCCAGCCTCTTCCCTAACATTCCGGCGCTGCCTGAGAAGCTCTTCATCATTTTACGCGCCTGCCCGTACTGTTTCAGGAGGTTGTTCACATCCTGCACACTGGTCCCGCTGCCTTTGGCGATCCGCCGCCGCCGCGAACCATTGATGATCATATGGTTGCGCCGCTCTTTCGGCGTCATGGAGTCGATAATCGCCACCACGCGGCCAATTTCGTTCTCATCCACCTTTACGTCTTTAAGGTCTTTCAAAGGCCCGATGCCGGGCATCATCTTCAAAATCCCTTCCAGCGGCCCCAGCTTCCTTATCTGCTTGATCTGCTCGCGGAAGTCGTCCAGAGTGAACTCATCGCCCGAGAGCAGTTTCTCCTGCATCTTCTCGGCTTGCTTCTGATCGATAGTCTCTTCCAGCTTCTCGATCAGCGACAACGCGTCGCCCATGCCCAGAATTCGCTGTGCCACGCGGTCCGGATGAAACGCTTCCAGCGCATCGCTGCGCTCGCCCACCCCGACGAACTTCAGCGGCTGCCCCGTGACCGACCGAATCGAAAGCGCTGCGCCGCCGCGTGCGTCACCGTCCATTTTGGTCAAAATGATGCCGGTGATGCCCAACCGCTTGTGGAACTCATCGGCCGACTTCACCGCGTCCTGCCCCGTCATGGCATCCGCCACAAACAGGATCTCCGTTGGGTTGAGCGCCTCTTTCAGCTCATGCAGCTCCTGCATCAACTGGTCGTCGATATGCTGCCGGCCCGCCGTATCTATTAATAAGACGTCACGCCCGGCCTGGATCGCCTCGCGCCTCGCCCCCCGCGCCAGATCCAGAGGTTTGGCCTCTTCCGCCGCGCCTTCATAAATCGGAACGTTGACCTGCTTCGCCAGAATGCTCAATTGGTGGCGGGCCGCCGGACGGTACACGTCCACGGAAACCAGCTGAGGGCGGTTGCCCTCTTTGGCCAGGAATCGTGCCAACTTCCCGGCGCTGGTCGTCTTTCCTGACCCCTGCAACCCGACAATCAGCACCACCGTCGGCGGCTCATTCGCGAACCGCAGCTTCGATTGATGCGTCCCCAGCATCTTCGTCAGCTCATCGCGGACGATCTTAATCACCTGCTGGCTCGGCGAAAGCGCCGTGAGCACTTCCTCGCCCACGGCCTTCTGTTTAACCTGCTCCACGAACTGCTTCACCACACGGAAATGAACGTCGGCCTCAAGCAGCGCAACGCGGATCTCGCGCAGCGCTTCTTCCATGTTTTCAGCGGTTAGTTTGCCTTCGCCGCGCAGGTTTTTGAAAACCCGCTGCAGCTTTTCCGACAGATTATCGAACATTTTGGATCAACAGACGAAGCGAGGAAGGTATGGGGACACTTCTACTTCGGACAGGAAAGACCTGCTAACTTCTTAGTATAGCGAAGACAAAGCCCTCGCGCCACGTGGTCATATGACCCGTTTTCTGTCCCCCTCCGCCGGTAGGGACTGGCGCCTGTGTCCCAAGGCATGCTCAGGATCCGCATCCCGCCCGGGAAGCCCGCCGCGTGGACCCAGCGAGCCTGTCCCCAAGTTCAGACACGGCCCCTATTTCTAGCGCAGCAGCCAGCGTCGGGCTCAGCCATGAATACGTCACAAGCCCCTTGGGATGCTAGTAATACTACCTGAGGATTTTTACGTGTTTCAACGTTTGAAGAACCCGGGCATACTTATCTACGGTTGGTCTCACGTCCAGCCCCGGAGGGATATTCGTGAAAAAGTTTGCACTCGCGTTCTTAATTTGCAGCGCCTCGGCGTTTGCAACATCCGTCACTTATTCAACATCTGCCGTGTTTTCAGGCCCGGATTATTCTACCTCTGTGCCCCCCTGCCCGGCGGGAAGCTCGAACTGCCTTGCAAACGGCTCGGCAACCATCATATTCAAGCCGGAGGCGACAACCTCAGTTAGTTCTCCCACGAACATTAGTCTCGGCGACATCACAGTGGCCGGTGGCTCGGGCACCTTCTCCGGCGATTCGATCGTGCTGACGATCACTCAAACCGTCCCCCTTCCCGGGGGTAGTGCCAGCTCGAGCAGTTCCGTCAGCGGCTCGATAACGAGCACCTCGGACGGCATAGACCTCACCTTCACCCCGACCCATTTCTCGATCGGTGGGGTGGCCTATATTATTCAGAATAATTACTTCCTCGTCGCACCGAACACCAATGCCGGTGATACCTCCTTGCAGGCCAGCGTCGGGTCGCCCGAACCGGTCACCCTCGGTCTGGTGGGAGCATCGCTACTTGGCCTTGGCGTTATGGCTCGGGTTCGGCGTCGAGTCCAGAAATAGCTTTCATCAATAGGTTTCCCAAGGCCGCGAACGCGAGTTCGCGGCCTTTTCCGTCAGGCAGAGGTGGGGCTGGACGCCCACGTCCGCGCCGGTCGCCTACGACCGGCTCTCCTACGCCTCCCGACAATCTGCTCCAGGCCAGGCCCTCCGCCTTAGTACGTCCCCACCTTGATCGCGAGCGGCAGCGTCAGGTTCTGTACGCCGCTGGTCACCACCAGGGCCTGCGGTCCGGCTGCCACGCTGCTGTTCACCGCCGGCATCCCGCTCGGCCATCCGGTTCGGAGATGCCGAGGTGGGGCTGGACGCCTACGACCGGCTCCCCTTCGCCTCCCAGCAATCTTTTCGAGGCCAGGCCCTCCGCCTTAGTACGTCCCCACCTTGATCGCCAGCGGCAGCGTCAGGTTCTGTCCGCTGCTGGTCACCACCAGCGCCTGTGGTCCGGCCGCCACCGTCGAGTTCGCCGTTAGCGTCGCTGTGATCGAGGTCGCCGAATTCACCACCACGTTGCTCACCGCCAGCATCCCGCTCGGCACCGTCACCGTGTCGCCTGTTTGGAAGCTCGTGTTGACTCCCGTGATCGTCACCGTGATTTGAGCACCTACCGTCGCCGCCATCGTGTTCGGAGCCACTCCCGTTACCTGCGGCGCGGTCGGGCCCAGAATCGTCGTCTTATTAAACAAGGACCGCATGATGAAGGACGCCATCTGTCCCCGCGTTACCAATTCGTCCGGGCAGTAAACCAGCGGGTTGGTTCCGCAGCCGTTGGTTACGTGTTCCTCGTAGGCGCGCTGGATGAATGGAAATGTTGTTGTGCCGCCTTCCACATTGACGGGCACGTCCGCGAAATACGGGGTGCTGTTGTAGCTGAAGCTGGCTCCGTAAAGTGCTAACCGGGCACGCACCGTGAAGATGGCCATCTGATAGCGCGGAACTGTGTCCGTAGGACAGAAAAGCCCGGTTGCACAGCCGTCTGTAATGCCCAGTTCCCCCATCTTTTGAATGTGCGGGAAGAACGGATTCGTGGTCGGTACGTCGGTGAAAAGAGGGACCGGGTTGTAAATGGCGGGTGTCAGGGTGCCGGTAACCGCGCGAACAATGAACGCCGCCATCTGTTCTCGCGTAACGCTATCGTTGGGGCAGAACATGCGCGTCGAAGGATCGCTCGATCCTACACACCCGTCCGTGACGCCGGTCAGAAACATTAGGTTCGCCGCGTCGAAGTAGCCGGCGGATGGCGGAACGTCGGCGAACTGCTGGCTGGTGAAATCCTGTGTAAGAGTTACTTGCTGGCCGCCGATCGTGATGTGTGCCGTACGATCGACGCCTGAACTGTTCAGCGCCACCGAGTAATTAAGCAACCCCGAGCCGCTTGAGTTGGGGTTGTTCAGCATCACCCAGCCGGGCTGATCACTTGAGGCGCTCCAGCTGCAGCCGCTCGGGCTGGCGTTGACCTGTATCGAGTAGCCAAGCGCATCTGCCGGTATCACGATGCTCGTCCCGTTCGGAAACGAATAGACGCAAGGGGCCGATCCGCTCTCGCTAATGATCGAGGTAGAACCGCCAATGAGGACGTCGTAAGAAAGGCTAGTCACGCCGCCGTCGGGTGGAATTAGAACGGTGACCGTCCCGTCGCCCGTTCCCGTCAAAGCCGACGTCACCGTGGCAGGATCGCTGTTTTGCAACTCCACATCCCACGGGCAGCCCGCTGGCGCAGTTACCGTGATGGTCGCCGTGCCCCCAGCTGAACCCAGCGAGGGATCCGACACCTGATACGTGCAGCTCGAGGATGGCTGAGTAATCGTATAGACTTGGCTACTATTCACGGTGACCGTTCCGGTCCGTGTGCTCCCCGTCGTATTCGCGTCCACCGCCAGCGGAATCGTTCCCGAGCTCGTTCCAGACGGCCGGATCAAATGAATCCAGCTAGCGGAAGCCATCGCTGTCCACCCGCAGCCGCTTGGTGCCGTAACCGAGAACGCCAGCCGCCCGGCCGAATAGGAGTATTGCGACGTTGGGTTGATTGTGTCAGCGCACGCCGCAGTTGTGTCTGCGATCTCCGCGAGAAACGCTGACCCGGTGGCATAGCTGTTCTCGTTGCGCGCATTCGGCGTCACCGGTAGGCTCCCGGAATTAACACTCCCGGCCACCCAAACATTTCCGGAAGGGGCTGCCGCGGCGCCGCCGATCTGAGAGTTGTCATACGGTCCGTAGAAAGTGGACCACACCAGCGTTTTCCCATCGGTGCTCAGTTTCGCCACGAACCCGCTCTGCGGCACAGAGTTGCTCACATAGAGTTCTGCCGGGTTCGAAGGGCTTACTGCCAAACCATAAATAGTGGAGGAGTCAACCACCGCCTGTGGTGTCCAGGTCGCGCCGCCATCGGTCGAACTCAATACCACCCCGCTCTTGGAACTCCCGTAGACGTTTAACGCATTGGCCGGATCCGCGGCGAGATAACTCACGCCCGTTCCCGCCCCAATGGTAGTCCAGGCCCCGCCCGCAGTCGTGCTCTTGTAGACGTTGATCCCGTCAGCGGCGTACAGTATGGATGCGTTACTCGCACTCAGGGCGAACGCTACCGCCTTGGTTGGCGCGCTGCCGGTAAGGTGCGTCCAGGTCAGGCCCACGTCCGTGCTCTTATACAACCCTGAGAATCCGCCCACCGCATACAGCGACCCGTCCGGGCTTGCCACAATCGGGCTGGCGGAAAACGGTGTCGTTATGCTCGTCGGGAAACTCGTCCCTCCAGTCGTAGAACGATATTCCGTCGTGCCGTTGAACAACAGCACCGTGTTCGGGTCGGTTGGACTGATGGCGACCACGGTTCCGTTAGGTGTCGATGATGTGCAACTCGAATAGAGGGCGCTCCACGTCTGGCCTGCATTCGTTGACGTGTACAACGTGCAGCCATTCGGTGCATAGAGGACGGAGGGATTTGACAGACTGCGAGCCGTGCTCCCGGAGCTATGAGTCGCGACGTTTGTCCAGTCCGCGCCGTAGTTTGTACTGCGGAAGATGCCTTGGCCCGTGTCAAGCAGGAGGGTCCCAGCCGTTGAAGGATCGGGCAGGATGATGCCGCCGATGACGTTCGAAGGGCCACTGTCGGCCGCCGTAAACGAAGCTCCCGAATTCGTGCTCTTAAAGAAGGCGGACGGCGAAGCGGGAAAGGCCGGTTGTAAAGCACCGGCAGTCGGAAAGTCGTGCGAAAAGGTGTTGCCGGCGACGATCAACCCGCTGCTGCCAACCGCCAACGATGTCAGGCTATCGTTCTTGCCGCCTCCCAGGTACGTAACAAACCCAAATGAGCTGCCATCGGCACTCAAACTCGCTACAAAAGCGTCGGCGCCTCCTCCCAAGGTTCCCTGAACCACACCCGTGGTGACCGGCAAATCGGTGGACCTGGTTTGGCCGCCGAAATACACCACGTTACCGGTGCCAAGCGCGATCGCATTCGCCGATTGGTTCCCCGTGCCTCCCAGGAACGTAGCCCAAGTGAGCGAGGTCGCATCCGGGCTGAGCTTCGCTACGAAGGCGTCCCCTACCCGCTGCCGGTCTGGTGGGCTCCAGGCGGATTGCCGGGGAAGGAAGTTTCGGTGCTGTATCCGGCAACATAAGCGGCCCCCAGTGAATCCACCGCAATCGCATTGCCCACGTCGGCCCCGAGTGATGCTCCATACACTGGCCCGCCCGTAGCCGAGAGCTTTTCGACAAACGTGCAGCAGTTGTTCAACTTGCCGGACGTGGTCTGAAAAGCGCTCGCGTAGCCAGTGACGTACGCGTTGCTAGAACCATCCAGGGCCACAGCTGTGCCGATCGCGTAACTGGACCCGCCTAAATACGTTGAGTAGACGAGCCCGTTTCCAGCCGCATTGAGGCGGAACGCGAACGCGCTCGATGTGACTCCTAACGAAGGTTGTGCTGGATTGACCAACGGAAAATCGGGGGATGTTGTGTAGCCGGCGCCCACCACATTGCCGGTCGTAGAGTCTACCGCGATACTCTGCAAAAGGTCGGACTGTGACCCGCCCAGATACGTGGCGTACAGGATCGTTTGTCCGGTCGGGTCGAACTTTGCCACGAACGCATTGGTTTGACCGAGAAGTCCAGCTTGTACGGCGCTTACCGCCGGAAGGAAGCTTTCGTTCGTATACCCGCCCATGTAGATATGGCCTGATGTGTCGACCGCTACCGCGTCGACCGTCGGATAGGAGCTGCCGAAATAAGTCGCGTAAACCAGAGTCGGGTCAATCACGAGCGCTTCTGTCTTGTCGTAAGCCGCCAGCTGGAAGCCAATTCGATTGCCTGACAGCAACTCGTATCCGCTGTTGATTCGCTTTCGGCCGCCGTTGCTTTCCTGATAGACTTCCGGCCGTTTCAGCGACAGCGACCCGCCCGCCATTTCCACCCGCAGGTCGCCGTTCGCGTCCAGCGTCAGTTTCCGCGCGCCTTCAAACCTCATCGCAATCCGGCTGGCGTCGGCGCCCGGTTGAATAACCAGGTCGTATTCCAATCGGCCCTGCTTGCCGTACCAGACCACGTCCACGCCCGGATACACGTCCTTGTAGCGCACTCGACCGTATGTGGGGATGTCGCGCAGCCAGCCTTTCGGATCGCGCCCGACCAGGTAGTTGACCTTCCCGGGCAGCGCCTCAAGACCGGCCGAAGCAGCCTTTTCATTGCCGCCTACGAACAGGATGCGCAGCTGTTCGTCGTTCAGCCCCACCTCGACGTCGGCACCGGCCACAGCCAGCCGGTATCCGTTCCCCCGGGCCATCCAGCGTGTGCTGCCACTTGTGGCCCGCTCAAACGACAAAGGAACCTGACCCGCCGCCGTAATCGCCGTGGAACGACCCTCGATGGAGCCAGCCATCAAGCCGCCTGTCAGGCTTGTCAGAGCAAGGTATCCAACAAGAATAAGAATGCGCATTTCCGTAATTGTATCTCGGGCTGGTACTTTCAACAGGCAATTTTTGCCTGGTCTTTCGATCCGAAATCTCTCGGCTAAGCGGCTCCGGGAAAGGGCGGGCGTGGGCCCCACGTGTGACAGCTTGGAACTCCGTGTTAGCGCCACCCCCAGCGCTTTTCCCCACCCGGAAAAACGTTTCCAGGCGACCTCGCTGCCGTCCGGATGAGGCCGATTCTTGAGCTGGCGATGGCGCAAAATGGGGGCACGGTACTGGAACTTTGTACTGCTTAGCTCACCGGAATAGCCCGATTTCGCTTCTGTTCTACTAGTACCAGTACCATGGTTTTTTTTACCGATTCGCTTCGGCGAATAGGTTGATTGGAATCGAGTAAAGCGCTATTTATCAATACCTTGGTCTCCCTCTCGAACTCCTGTACACCTCAGGAAAACCCGGTAAAAAAAACTTGCAAGTCCCTTAGTCCTCAGGCATACTCGTTCTACGGTCCAGTTCGGAGGAACCTAACTAATGAAAAAATTTCTTGCTGCGCTACTTCTATGTAGCGCTTCGGCTTTTGCAACGCCGCTCACTTATTCAAACACATTGGAACGGTGTTCTCTGGCCCGGAACCTGAGTGGTCGGTAACCTCGTGAATGGCGGCCTGCAACGATATCGTTCACGGATAACCCAACGACCTCAGTCACGGCGCCCACCAACATCAACATTGGTACAGTCAACGTGGTAGGTGGCATCGGCACATTCTCAGGCGATACCTTCACTGTTAGACAATCACCCAGACCGTCCCAACCCCGGGCGGGTCGAATACCTCGTCGACAACTGTTGCGGGTACTGTGACAAGTACGTCCAACGGCATAGACCTCACATTTAGCCCGACGTCGTTCAGCATCGCTTCTAACCCCGCGGTGCAATATATACTCCAATCAAACTACTTCCTAGTAGCGCCAAACACCAACAATGGTCAGACGACTCTTCAGGCTTTTGCAACGGCCACTCCTGAACCGGCTTCTCTCGGCCTGATGGGTGCGTCGCTCCTCGGCTTGGGCTTGCTCGTTCGCCGTCGCGCCAAGAAGTAGACCGCCTTTTAAGTTTTTGGATCGCAAAGCCGCAAGCTCTCGCTTGCGGCTTTTTCCTTTTTCCAATGCGTGATTGCCGGCTCCGTCGGACAATCAGTACATGCAAGCCTTCTTCATCCAGGAACCCGGCCGCTCCTCCATCGGGGAGGTCCCTGAACCCTGCCTCTCCTCCGGCGAGATTCTGCTGCGGGTCCGCATGGTCGGTTTCTGCGGCACTGACCTCAGCACCTTCCGCGGCAAGAACCCGCTTGTCAGCTATCCCCGCATCCCCGGCCATGAGATCTCCGCCACCATCCTGGAATTCGGTCCCGATGTGCCCCGCCACTTCCAGGCCGGGCAGAATGTGACGGTCTTGCCCTACAACAGTTGCGGTGTCTGTGCCTCGTGCCTACGCGGGCGGACCAATGCGTGCCTTGCCAACCGCACCCTCGGCGTGCAGCAGGACGGAGCTATGTCAGAGTTCTTCAAAGTGCCCTGGCAGAAGGTCTATGCCGCGGAAGGCCTGTCATTAAGGGAGCTCAGCTTGGTCGAGCCGCTATCGGTCGGCTTTCACTCCGCAGAGCGCGGGCGCATTCAGTCCTCAGACATAGTCGCCGTTCTGGGCTGTGGGACGGTCGGGCTCGGCGCCATGGCAGCGGCAGCGGCTCGCCGAGCGACCGTGATCGCCATCGACCTGGACGATGCCAAACTCGCGCTGGCCCGCCAGGCGGGTGCGCATCACACCATCAACTCGCGCACCGAAGACGCCGCCGCCCGGCTCCGGAAACTCACCAGCGGCCATGGCCCGGACGTTCTCATCGAGGCCGTCGGAACGCCCGATACGTTCCGCTTCGCGGTTGAAGAAGTTGCCTACACCGGCCGCGTTGTCTACATCGGCTATGCCAAGGAACCGGTCACCTATGAGACCAAGCTGTTTATCCTGAAGGAACTCGATATTCTGGGCTCGCGCAACTCGCTCACGGAGTTTCCCGCTGTGATCGAAATGCTCCAACAACGCCGCTTCCCGGTCGAGAGCACCATTTCCGCCACCGTGCCCTTTGAAGAAGCCGGAGCGGCGCTTCAAGCTTGGAGCCAGTCGCCCCAGTCGTTCACCAAGATCCTGGTCCAAGTCGGCTAATCACAAACCCAAGCCGCCCAGTTACTTGACCGCTGGTTGTGTCGTCATTAAAAGGTGACGTTGCGTCCCCTGACCAACCTCGCCAACCTATGAAATTTCGACCGACCCCCCTCTTCTTTTTGGCCGGCATCTCTTCTCTTTGCCTGTTCGCCGCCGACAGCACCACTACGACTGCGCCGTCGAGCGGCATCGATTTAAAGGCCATCGACAAGACCGTCAGCCCCTGTGTCGATTTCTATCAATACGCCTGTGGCGCCTGGACAAAGAGCAACCCCATTCCACCGGAGTTTGCAACCTGGGGAAGGTTTCAGGAGCTTGCCGACCGCAATCAAGGCGAACTGCGCGACGTCGCCGAAGACGCCGCCCGTAACGTCGACCGGTCTCCCCTCGATCAGAAGGTCGGTGTCTTCTATTCCACCTGCATGGATGAAGCCGCCGCCGATAAAGCAGGCGCTGCACCCATCCAGCCCGGATTGGAACGCATCGCGAAAATCAGCCAGAAGAGCGATCTGCCGGCGGAAGTTGCCCGTCTTCACAACCAGGGCGTTGGCGTTCTCTTTCGCTTCGGCCCCGAAGCGGATCCCGATAACTCGCGGCTGAACATCGCCGACATCGATCAAGGTGGCCTGGGCCTGCCGGAACGTGACTTCTATTTCCGCACCGATCCAAAGTCGGTGGAACTTCGCGTCAAGTATCAGGCGCACCTCAGCCGCTTACTCCAGTTGGCCGGCGAGCCCGCCGCCAAGGCGGATGCGGATGCCGCCTCCATCCTCGAATTTGAAACCGCCCTCGCGAAGGTCTCACTCGACAACGTCAGCCGCCGCAATCCTCATTTGTTGGTTCATAAGATGCCGGTAGCCGACTTCACCAAACTCGCGCCCGGCTTCGGCTTCAGCGATTATCTAAAGGCCCGTGGCACGCCCGCGTTCGCCATCATCAACGTCAATACGCCCGACTTTCTCAAGGGTCTGAACGCCGCTCTGGATTCAACCTCCCTGGATGTCATCAAAGTCTATCTGGCTGCCCACTACATCTCGGTCAACGCGCCGCTGCTAAGTAAGGCTTTCGTCGATGAAGACTTTAGTTTTAGCGGCCAGACCCTCACCGGCGCGAAGGTGCTCCAGCCGCGCTGGAAGCGCTGCGTCATCTTAACGGACCGCAGCCTGGGCGAGGCGCTCGGCGAAAAGTTCGTCCAGAAGTACTTCGGCGAGGTTGGCAAGCAGAAGACTCTTGAGATGGTCGGCCTGATTGAGCGCGCCATGGCAACCGACATCGATTCCCTCACCTGGATGTCCGACGCTACCAAGCAGCAGGCGCTCGCGAAGCTGAAGGAAGTAACCAACAAAATCGGATACCCCGAAAAATGGCGCGACTACAGCTCCGTCAAGATCGTACCGGGCGAATTGGTCGGCAACGCCGACCGGTCGCGCGAGTTTGAGGTAAAGCGCAGGCTGAACAAAATTGGTCAACCCGTGGATCGCCTGGAGTGGGGCATGACGCCGCCGACTGTCAACGCCTACTATAGCCCGCAGCAAAACAACATCAACTTTCCGGCCGGTATTTTGCAGCCTCCATTCTTCACCGCAACCGCCGACATGGCTGTCAACTTCGGCGGCATTGGAGCGGTGGTTGGGCACGAATTGACCCATGGCTTCGATGACCAGGGCCGCCAGTTCGATGGCGACGGCAATCTGCGTGAATGGTGGACCCCCCAGGATGCTGCCGCGTTCAAGGAACGCGTCGATTGCATCTCCAACGAGTACTCCGGCTTTGCGCCGCTCCCCGACGTACACATCAACGGCAAGCTCACCCTCGGTGAGAACGGAGCGGACAACGCCGGCATGCGTCTCGCCTACATGGCGCTCATGACCAGCCTCGAGAACAACACCGTGTCCTCCCAAAGTCTGGATGGCTACACGCCTCAGCAGCGCTTTTTCCTGGGCTTTGGCCAGATCTGGTGTCTCAATATGCGTGACGAAGCATTGCGCCTCCGTCTCCGCACCGACCCCCATTCACCCGGCATGTTCCGCGTCAATGGCACAGTTGAGAACATGCCCGAATTCAGTACCGCCTTCGGTTGCAAGCAGGGCGACCCGATGTTCGCCGATCCCGCCAAAGCCTGCCGCGTCTGGTGATCCGCTTTACGGAATCTGCGAAAACGGCAGCACTCATCTCGGCATGAGCTTCGCACAACGAGCAAGGCAACCGTGGCACAGCCTTCAGGCTGTGGTCCGGCATTCTCCGAGCAACCGACCTAGCGTAAGCAAGCACACCCAGCCCTTTTCCCGCAGCGTTTTCAGCTTCTGACAACTCCTTAAACAGGGCTTTGACCCAATGCCTCTAAACTGTAATCAGCGCTTATGAAGGCACTTCTACTCGGTTGTGGCTTGGCCCTCTCTGCGTTCCATCTCCTCGCCCAGTCCCCGCCCTCCGCTTCGGAACGGCCTGCCCACCCTTCCCAAAGCGGCCTCGATCTCGAGGCCATCGACACAACTGTCAGTCCCTGCGTTGACTTCTACCAATACGCCTGCGGAAACTGGCTGAAGCAGAACCCGATTCCGCCCGACAAAGCCACCTGGGGACGCTTCGATGAGCTGGAAGAACGCAATCTGCGGCAGCTCCGTCAAATTGCCGAAGATTCCGCCGCCCATCAGGACCGCTCCGCCATCGATCAAAAGATCGGAGCCTTCTACGCCTCCTGTATGGATGAAGCCGGCATCGAAAAACGCGGCCTCGATCCACTCCGACCAGGTCTCGATCGGATCGCCAAAATCAAATCCAAGCAGGAATTGACCGCCGATGTGGCCTGGCTGCATCAACGCGGCACAGAAGCCTTCTTTTCGTTTCATGTCTCGCCCGATCTGACGAAATCGACGGTGTACCTCGCGGAGCTCGATCAGGGTGGCCTCGGGTTGCCCGATCGCGACTATTACTTAAAGACCGATGCCAAATCAGAGGAAATCCGCCGGCAGTATCTGGCTCATGTGGCCAAGATGTTCGAGTTGACAGGCGTCCCCGCTGCCGACGCTCAACGCAAAGCCGCCGCCGTGATGAAACTCGAAACCAGCTTGGCCGAACTCTCCATGGACAACGTCTCGCGCCGCAATCCGCAGCTGCTGTTTCATAAGTACAAGCTGGACGACACGGCTAAGCTGACCTCGGCCATCGACTTGAAGAAGTTTTTCACCCTGGTCGGCGCGCCCGCTTTCACTGAACTCAATGTGGATGTCCCGGCCTTCTTTGAGGGCTTCGACAAGCTCATCAACGCAACCCCGCTGCCTGAACTCAAAGACTACCTGGAGTGGTCCTTCATCACCGCGAACGCCGACCTCCTAACCAAGGCCATGATCGATGAAAACTTTGATTTCTACGGCAAGACGCTAACCGGCGCGACCCAACTCCCGCCGCGCTGGAAGCGCTGTATCGAAGCCACCGATGCGCAGCTGGGTGAAGCTCTCGGACAGAAGTTTGTCGAAAAGACGTTCGGCGAAGAAGGCAAGCAGCGCACCCTGGAACTCGTCGCTCAGATTGAGCGCGCCATGGCCGCCGACATCGATTCATTGCCCTGGATGAGTGACGAGACCAAGAAACAAGCACTGATCAAGCTCAAGGCCGTCACCAACAAGATCGGTTATCCCAACAAGTGGCGTGACTACTCCCCGGTCACCGTAACAAATGGCGATTACTTTGGAAATTACGGACGGGCGGAAGACTTTGAATTCAAGCGCCAGTTGGCCAGGATCGGTAAGCCCGTCGATCGCGCGGAATGGGATATGACGCCCCCTACCGTGAACGCCTACTACGATCCTCAACAGAACAACATCAACTTCCCGGCCGGCATTCTTCAACCGCCTTTTTACTCCAATCATGCCGATGTCGCCGTGAACGCCGGGGGGATCGGCTCCGTGATCGGCCATGAGTTGACCCATGGCTTCGACGATGAAGGACGCCAGTTCGATTCCACCGGCAATCTGCGCGATTGGTGGCGCCAGCAGGACGCGGACGCCTTCAAGACCCGTGAAGAGTGCATCGTCAACGAGTACGCCGCGTTCAGCCCCGTTCCCGGCATCCATTTGAACGGTGAACTGACGCTTGGCGAAAACACGGCGGACAACGGCGGCCTGCGCCTAGCGTTCATGGCGCTCATGAACGGCTTGGCAATGGCCAGTCAGCCTTCGACCAAGCTCGATGGATACAGCACCGAGCAGCGCTTCTTCCTCGGTTTCGGCCAGGTGTGGTGTCAGAACAGCCGCGAAGAGGAGCTACGAATGGCCGCGCAGACCGACACGCACGCGCCACCGGCTTTTCGCGTCAACGGTTCTGTCTCTAACATGCCCGAATTCAGCCAGGCCTTCGGCTGCAAGGAAGGCGACCTCCTGTTCGCCGAGCCGCCCAAAGCCTGCCGCGTCTGGTAGAGCCCGCGTGTGTGTAAGCGCAGCCGCGCGCCTGTGGGTTTTCAGAGCAGAGCAGAGCAGACCATCGGAGGGTGATTTTCTACGGAGCGGAAATGTGACAAAGCCGACCCCCTGGCCTCCCCGGTGGACTTCCCGGGATGCACTTATCCGCGGCCAGTGTTTTTCAGCCGCCACTAGAGACAATAGGAATAGCATTCAGGAGACATCAAAATCATGACCGAATCGGTAGCGGTAAATCCGCTCCTCGAACAAAGATTCCCCATCCCGTTCGACGAGGTAAAAGCAGAACACGTCGAGCCCGCCATTCAAGAGTTACTCGCTCAAATGGAGCGGCGTCTCGAAGAACTCGGTTCTTCCGCCGGGCCTCGCACCTATGACAACGTGCTGCTCGAACTCGACCATCTCACGGATCCGCTCGATCATGCCATGGCGATCGTTCGCCATCTGGAGTCGGTTGCCACGTATCCGGAACTTCGTGCCGCTCACAACGCGGTCCAAGGCCCGGTCAGTGCCTTCTACACCTCGATCGCGCTGAACGAAAAACTCTGGGAAGCCGTCAAGGCAGTCGATGCCTCCGCCAATAAGGCCGAACTCGCTCCGGTGCATCGCCGCTTTCTGCTCAAAACCGTTCAAGGCTTCCGGCGCGCGGGCGCCGACCTCGATGCGGCCGGCAAAAAGAAGCTGGAGCAGTTTGACGTCGAACTGACCGGGATCACCACCAAATTCTCCGAACACGTGCTCGATGCCACCAATGCCTTCGATCTGGTCATCACCGATGAAGCCCAGCTGGCAGGTTTGCCCGAATCGGCCCGCATGGCTGCTAAGGCCAGCGCCGAATCCAAAGGCAAGCCGGGCTGGCGCTTCACACTCCAAGCCCCCAGCTACGTGGCGGCCATGACTTATCTCGATGACCGCGAGATTCGCCGGCAACTGTGGGATGCCTCCAATCGCCGGGCCACTTTCGGCGAGTTCGACAATCGCCCGCTAGTCACTGAGATTCTTCGCCTTCGCCGCGAGAAGGCCCAGTTGCTCGGCTATCGCGATTTCGCCGATCTGGTGCTGGACGATCGCATGGCGCATACCGGCGCTCATGCGCAGCAATTCCTCGCCGGCCTCCACGCGAAGACCGTGCCCTTCTTTGAGCGCGAGAATGAGAGCCTCGCCGCTTTAGGCCAGTCGCTTGGCTACCCGGCGGTCGAGCCCTGGGATGTGGGCTACCTCGCGGAAAAACAGCGCCAGGCGCTCTACGACTTCGACGAAGAAGAACTCCGTCCGTACTTCCAGCTCGACCATGTCGTGGCTGGCATGTTTGAGATCTTTGGGCGTCTGCTGGGGATCAAGGTGATTGAGCAGTCCGGTATTCCCGGCTGGGATGCCGCCGTGAAGTATTACCGCGTGGAAGACGCGTCTTCCGGTATCTTCCTCGGTGGATTCTACGCCGATTGGTTTCCACGCGAAAACAAGCGCGGTGGCGCTTGGATGGATTCTCTAGTCACCGGCAATCCCGACGCGGACCAACCCCATGTAGGTTTGATCTGCGGCAACCTCACCCCGCCCGTCGGCGACACACCCTCCTTGCTAACTCACCGTGAGGTGGAAACCATCTTTCATGAGTTCGGTCACTTGTTGCACCATACCTTGAGCCGCGTCCCAATCCGCTCTCTGGCAGGCACGAATGTTCCTTGGGACTTCGTTGAGCTCCCTTCCCAGATCATGGAAAACTGGTGCATGGAACGTGAGGCGGTTGACCTCTTCGCGCGTCACTGGCAGACGGGCGAGAAGATTCCCGACCATCTCTTCAATAAAATGAAGAATGCCCGCAATTTCCGAAGCGCCAACACACAGATGCGCCAGCTTGGCTTCGGCTTAGTTGATCTCAAGTTGCATCGGGAATACGATCCGGTTCGCGATGGCGATGTGCTCGCCTACGCGCGTGATGTCCTCGCTGCTTTTACGCCGGCCCCCCTTCCGAAGGATTACGGAATGATTGCCAGCTTCTCGCATCTTTTTTCTAGCCCGGTTGCCTACGGCGCGGGTTACTATTCCTATAAATGGGCGGAAGTATTAGACGCGGACGCATTCACCCGCTTCCGCCGCGAGGGCATTTTCAATGCGCAAACCGGCACTGACTACCGCCGGAACATTCTCGAGCGTGGCGACGGTGAGGATCCTGCTCAGTTGTATCGGAACTTCATGGGCCGCGATCCCGATTCGAACGCTCTACTCGAACGGGCCGGCCTGATCGCCGCGTGAAAGAGGACACCATTTTGGCCTTCGAACAGACCCGGGCGGCGCGATTGTCATGAAGACTGTGCGACCTACGCTCAAACAGCTGAAAGCGGAGAAGTCGCGGCTCGAGGTCCGTCTGAGCCAGGCTGAAAAAGAGCGTGACGCTGCAGTTGAAGAGGCGCGCCAAAGCCGCATCGAAATGGACCACATGTGTTACGCCGCCGCCCACGATCTGCAGGAGCCGCTACGCTCCATCAACAGCTATGCGCAACTGCTCGCGCGGCGTATCGGTGCCGCCGATTCGGAGGCAACCGAATTCGCCGGCTATATTGTCGAAGGCGCCAATCGCATGACGACGTTGGTCCGGGACATGCTTCTCTTCGCGCGCGTCACGCCACCCAAGCTTGAGTCGATTCCCCTTGAGTCCGCGCTGCAGGGCGTCCAAATGAACCTCCACAAGCAGATCACCGAGTCCGGCGCGGAGATCACCCACGACGTGCTTCCTGAAGTGAACGGCGATCCCATCCAGGTCGGTCTGCTCTTGCACCACCTCATCGGCAACGCCCTCAAGTTTCGTTCACCGTCACTGCCTCGGATCCATATCTCCGCCGCTGAAGAGGAAGGCGAAGTCGTCGTTTCCGTTCGCGACAATGGCCCCGGTATTGAGCCCCGGTTTCATCAGCAGGTGTTTGCCGTCTTCAAACGCCTTCATGGCCGCGATATTCCCGGCAATGGTGTCGGCCTCGCCCTTTGCCGCCGCATCGTTCAGGGCCATGGCGGGAGAATCTGGGTTGAGAGCGATGGCCAGTCCGGTTCCACCTTCCGGTTCTGCCTGCCGCGCTAAGCCCGTCACGAAAACTCCGGTGAAACTCAGCATGAGCGCCGGAGCGCGCACCCCAATGATGAAAACAGGCGTGGTGTTTACAGCCCGGCCGCGCTCCTCAACGGAACGGGGACACCCCGGCCTGATGTCAAGCCCATTTCCAGCGTCTGAAAGCGCCGGCGGAGCGCCAGCCCGCCGTGCGCGCTGCAGGCGTGTCCCCCAACGCGACAATGTCCATCGACCGATGGCCTTCTAAGGCCTCCCAACCACGTATTATCAGATCCACAACACCTCTTTTCAGAGCAACCGCGCGTCACCAATCCGCCACCGTTCCCTGGTAACTTCCTCGCTTGCCGTCCCCGCCTTCGTCGCGATACCGTAGTCACCGGACGAATCCGCATGAACAACACAACTCGCCGCACTTTTCTACAGGCCTCCGCGCTCACCGCACTCGCTTCCACGCGCGCCTGGGGCGCAAACGATCGCATTAATATTGCCATTGTCGGAACCGGTGGACGTGGCCGCGACCATATTACTCAATACGCCAAGCTTCCCGACGTCAACATCTACGCGCTCTGCGATGTCGATCAGCCCAATCTCGAGCGTGCCCAGGCGCTGGCCCGAAAACTGACCGGCCAGGACCCCAAGCTCTATCAGGACATGAAGGCGGTTTTTGCCGACAAGGAAGTACAGGCTGTATCCATGCCTCTGCCGAATCACTGGCATGCGCTGGCCACCATCTGGGCCTGTCAGGCCGGCAAAGACGTCTACATTGAGAAACCCGCCTGCCACGATCCATACGAAGGCCGGCAGATGGTCGCTGAAGCCCGTAAATCAGGACGCATGGTCCAGGTTGGCTCGCAAGGCCGCAGCGTCGCCCACAAAATTCGCGCGGCGCAACTCCTGCACGATGGCGTCATCGGGAACGTCTACATGGCCCGCGGCCTCTGCTTCAAACGCCGCAAGACAATCGGTCACACGCCGGTCGAACCGGTTCCACCGGGGGTGGATTGGGACAAGTTTCTCGGCCCCGCACCCATGATTCCGTTTTCGAAGAATCGCTTCCTGTACAACTGGCATTGGTTCTGGGACACGGGTAATGGCGACATCGGCAATCAGGGCGTGCATGAAATGGATATTGCTCGCTGGGGTTTAGGCGTGGATTTGCCCAAATCGGTCACGGCCTCCGGCGGTAAATACGTTTATGACGACGATCAACAAACTCCCAACACGCTGGTGGCCCGGCTCGACTACGGCGACAAGGAGATCGTGTTTGAAGTCCGCGGACTGCCCACCGGCGGCGAAGCCGATCTGGAAGTCGGCCGAGACGGAAACTGTATCGGCAACCTGTTCTATGGCTCGGATGGATGGATGTCGCTCGATGCGCGCGGCTATCGCATCTATAAAGGCGATCCGCCGAAACTTGTGACCACAGCCAAGTACGAAGAGCCCGAGGCAACCGATACTCGCCCGCACATGGCGAACTTCATCGCGGCCGTCCGCAGCCGCAAACGGGAAGACTTGCACGCTGATGTGGAGACCGGCGTCATCTCCGCGGATTTATGCCATCTCGCCAATATCAGCTACCGTCTAGGCGGCCGAAAGCTCGTTTTCGACGCGGCCTCGCAGCGCTTCACCGACGAAGAAGCGAATCAACTGGCTCATCCGCCGTACCGCGCTCCCTACCTGATTCCCGCCCTCGCTTGAGCCGTGTGGCAGGTCTAGAAAGCAACCTCACCAGCTCCTGCAACCGATAAGCGTCACAATCCGCGCTAACACGCACTCCCCGTCGGGCCACAGTGCGGCTATGCCGCAAACGGGACCTAGAGGTGGGGCTGGACGCCTACGTCCGCGCCGGTCGCCCACGACCGGCACCCCTAGGTTTCCAGCAATGGTTTCATCGCGCGAAGAAACAAAAATTGAGCAATACAGGCCTTCAGCCTGTGGGTTTTAGAGCAAGCGTTTGCTGAGCAAGCCGGCCTCCCGATGTTTACGAAAGCAAACCGAGGCGCGACCGTGAGGAAGCGCTTTCCCTTATGTTCCGTGACGCTCGGCCTATGCCGGCCCGACCCTTTCCCCCAGCATCCGCGACACTGCCGCTCGCTTGAGGTGTGCCGCCAACCCGATCACAAACCCGACGACGCTGTACAAGTAGTACAGCAGATGCAGCGGAACCGCTCGTATCGCGAACCACCATCCGCGTTGGCTCGCAAAAAAGCGATACAGCTCCCGATTCAGAACCAGCACCGCCATCAGCATCCCTGCGGTGATCGCCGCCGCCATCAGACTTCGCAGCGCCACCGCGGCTACAGCCGCCGGAATCAGCGCGCAAGTCAGCGCGGCGCTGATTCGCTGGCTCTGCTTCAAATTCAAATCGTCCGGCATGCGCTGGCTCTTCAAAATGACCTGTGTCCACGGAATGGCGCGGTCCATTAAATCCGTTCGGACCAAGCCCACGAATGTCCAGCGCTTGCGGTGCTGAACTTGCATATCGGGACAAAGCACAATCTTGTGGCCCGCGCGAATCATCCGCACCCCGAGTTCGATGTCCTCGATCGATGGACGCCTGAAAGAGGTATCGAAGCCTCCCATGCTAACGAATACATCGCGCCGGATCGCCCCGCAGCCTGTCCAGAATGTGCCTGCCTCGCGTCTTGCAGTTTGGTGGACGAAGCGATGAAACAGATTCTTGTATTGCGAGATGAACCGTTCCTCCAGCGGTGAATCGTCATAAGAACCAATCACCGCAGCAACCTCAGGATGTGCGTCGAGTTCGCTAACAGCATGGCTCAGCGTATCCGGGTGCGCGCACACGTCGGCATCCAGAAAAAACAGTAGTGGCGCAGCCGCCTCAAGGGCGCCCAGATTTCTTGCCGTAGCCGGCCCCATTTGGCGCCCTGTGCTTACCAGCACGGCGTCGGCCTTCCTGGCGATCCGCGCCGAATCGTCAGTCGAACCGTCGTCCACAACGATGACTTCGAAGTCCTCCACGCTCGAATGCCGCAGCGCATCCAGGCAATGCATCAGGTTCTCGGCATCGTTGAAGACGGGGATGACCACCGAAATCGACGGAAGTTTTCCGGGCATCGGGCGAAGCAGCTCTTCTCGAACTTAGCAGGTCCACCCACTGCCTTGAGTTACATTGGAAAACACCTGCATGATCAGCCTCCTCCTGCCCTTCCTTCCTTCGGCCCCGCGCACAACCCAAGGCGCATGGGCCTTTGCTGCAACCATGCTCTTTTTCGCCGCATCTGCGCCGTCCCTTCGTGCCGCGGGTGTTGAATTTCAGAGCCACGCCGGACCGGGTAAGGGGAAGCGCATCGTTCTGATTGCCGCGGACGACGAATACCACTCCGAGGAAATGCTGCCGCAGCTGGCCAGGATCCTTGCCGCCCGTCAAGGCTTCGACTGCACCGTCTTGTTCTCCGTCGATCCAAGCGACGGTGCCATCGATCCTCATCAGCGGCGTAACATCCCTGGCCTCGAGGTGCTCGAAAAAGCCGATCTCCTGATTCTGTTCACTCGATTTCGCGACCTGCCCGACAGCCAGATGAAGATGATTGTCGATTACGCAGAATCCGGGCGGCCCATCATCGGTATCCGAACCGCAACCCACGCTTTTGCAATCGAAGCCAACCAGACCTATGCGCGATATTCATGGAACAGCAAGATCGAAGGCTGGGATGGCGGCTTCGGGCGCAAGATCCTCGGCGAGACTTGGGTCGCCCATCACGGCGATCACGGCAAGCAAAGCACCCGCGCCGTCATCGTGACAGGCGAAGAAAAGAATCCGATACTGCGTGGCATCGGCGACCGGGAAATCTGGGTGCCTACCGATGTATATGAAGTTCGCCTGCCACTCCCTGCTACCTGCCATCCATTGCTGCTTGGCCAGGTTCTATCCGGCATGCAACCCGGCGATCCGCCGACTCCCGGAAAGCCCAACGACCCCATGTTGCCCGTTGCCTGGACCAACGCCTACACCGGCTCCCTCGGGAAAACTTCGCGCGTCTTCACCACAACCATGGGCGCGGCCGACGATTTTCTGAACGAAGCGTTTCGCCGCCTGCTGGTCAACGCCGCATTCTGGGCGGTCGGTCTCGAAGCGAAGATCCCGGCCAAAGCCGACGTTCGCATCGTTGGGACCTATCACCCGCGCTCATTTCTCGACGAAGACTACACCAAGGGCGTCCACCCCTCCGATCTCGCGAAATAGCGGCTAAATGTCGCGCCTCCCGCTTTCGCTCGTACAATTGAGGCATATGTCGTTTCGTGGGGCTCGTGTTCTCGCGTTTGAAAGCCGCCGGGCAACGGAAATGGCTGAACTCATCCGCTTGAATGGTGGCGACCCCTTTGTCGCTCCGGCGCTAGTCGAAGTTCCGCTCGAACACAATGAAGCGGCCTTCGAGTTCTCGCGCCGCCTTTACGCGGGCGAATTCGACATGCTGATCTTCCTCACCGGCGTGGGTGCTCGGCTGCTCAGTCGTATTTTGGCCACCCGCGAACCGGCCGCCCGTCTGGTCGTGGCCCTGCGTAGCCTGACCGTCGTTGCCCGCGGCCCCAAGCCTATGGCCGTCATGCGCGAGTGGGCCGTTCCGGTCGCCGTGGCCGTACCTGAGCCCAATACATGGCGCGAGGTTCTCAGCGCAGTCGAAGGCCGTCCTGAAAAATCCGTTGCCGTTCAAGAATACGGTCGCCCCAGCCTCGAACTGACCGACGGACTTGCGGCCCAAGGTCGCACCGTCTCAACCGTTGCGGTGTATCAATGGGCGCTTCCGCCCGATACCACGTTGCTGGCCGAAGGTCTGACCCGGCTCCTCGCCGATCAAGTCGATGTGGTGCTCTTTACCACCTCGGTGCAGTTGGAGCACCTGCTGCAATTCGCGACGGAACGAGGCCAGCACGACGCAGCCATCGCCGCCTTGTCGCGTGCATTCATTGCCTCCATCGGACCAACTTGTACCGAAACATTGCGCCGGCACGGTCTGTCGCCGGCCATGGAGCCAACCCATCCCAAGATCGGCATCCTCGCGCGCGAGGCGTCCGCCGCCTTCAACACCCGCCGCGCATTGTGAACCAAGCCGATCCTACGGATTCACCGTCAGTGCCGTCGTTTCGACACTCATACGACCGGATTGTTGCACCGTGACTTTGACCACGTACTCCCCGGGAGGCAATTTGGCAGACGTGATAACCGGGAATGTGTTGACTTCGTCCGCCAGGCCCAGGTTCGGCGTCGAACGGGAAACCTGCTTCCCATTTTGCAGGATCTCGACCACCACTTGCGGTTTTTCATCTGTCGGTTTTCCTTCGTCCATTTCCGGATAGACCACGAAGAAAACCGCAGCATCAGTCTGGGGTTTCACAACCGGCGTCAGCGCTGGCAATACCTTACCGCCGTCGAACTCCAGAGGGTTCCCCGGGTCGCGTGGCGCCACCAGCGAATCCACGTCGTGGACCACGGCGATGCTGCTCACCGCGGGCTCGCCGGGTTTCGGTACCACCAGCGCTACGCGCTTCGTACTCGCTAATCCGCCCTCAGGGTCCGTGACCGCTGCCTCAATCAAATACCGGCCTGACGCCAGTTCAACCGGGTTTGTGAAAATCATCTCGCCGCGCCGGAACATATCCAGTTTGTCTTCCGGCACCTCGCGATCGATCTCCTGGCTGACCTTCTGCACAATCTGGCCGCTTTCGTCCTTAATCAGCGCTAGAAAGGTGGCATGTATCCGCGCCTTCTGCGTCTTCTCATCCACTTCCGTCTTTAGGCTGGCCGTGTTGAGGTCGAACACAATTTCGTACCGGAACCCATCCGGCAGCGGTTTGTATCGCAACGCCGCCACATGGAACGGGAAGTCGGCCTTTCCCGGCGTGTTCAAAGCTTTCAACCCCGCCATCTCGAACGGCACTACCGCCCCACCCTTCATCTGCGGAACGGCGTAGTATCCACTGCGGCTCTGCACAATCAACTTCGGATCGTCGACTGTCACTTTGATCGCGCGGAATTTACCGTCTTCGGCACTCGATGTCGGCACATACGAGATCTCGTAATGTGTCCGTACGTCTTCCATCACGCGCGCCATGCCGCGTTTAAAGTCATTGGTGTTGAAGATCGCGAATCCGCCCGTCCCCTCGGCTATCTCGGCCATATTCAGTTGCGTGTGCGAGGCCAGCGCGGTCTGAATCAAGTCGCCTTGTAGCGCCAGCGCCATCCCTTGCGCGGGCGAAATCTGGTCGCCCCCGACCGACTGTGTGTCTGCGCCGGCTTGGGCCGCGCTCAAATTCGCGGCGGTCGTCGTCAGCCCTGATACCATCCCGTTTGAGGTCGCGGTCGTGAGCCCGCGTACATCGATGCAATAGAAGCTGATGTTGCCGCGGTTGGCCGCGCCAATTACCGCCTTCATGTAGTCTTGCCGATCAGGCGGCTTCACCAGTCCGTCGGAAAGGTAAAGCACCGTCTTGCGTCCAGGCAATCCGGATTCGTACTTCACCAGCAGCATCATCGACGCCAGCACCTTCATGCCAATGCCATAGGAGGTCATGTCACGCTGCGCGGTAATCATCTGCGCCATATACTGTTGGGCCTCAGAGAATGGGGCTTGTGACGCCTGTGTCGTGCTGAGATCCGGCCTCTGCGTCAAATCCAGCCCGGGCGTGAGCGTGATACCGCTCGGGCCTCCCGTAATTAAGTAATTGGTCTCGTTCAGCACGCTTGCCGAAGCTTGAGCCAGTTCCTGCGAATTGCCGGTGACCGCCAGGTGCACCGCCCTGGCCAGCGCTGCGCGGTCGTTCGTGAATCCTTGCAGCGCATTCATTCGCAGATTCAAACCGAAGACCGCGGCGTACGTGTTCTCCGCAAACTGCTGGCTCAGGAAATCTGTCGCGGCCTCTTCGGCGTTTTTCCGAGAGTCCGGTCCAATCTCGTCGAAGATGATCGAAACGAAGCTCGGCTCGCGCGTCGAATTGACCTGCGCGGCCGCCGTCTTCACCGCCGGCCCCACCGCTTCAGGTGCTGCCGCCGTTACCCGCGTCTCATCGCCGCCCACGAATCGAAAGGTCTTGATTGTCTGCGGCACGCCGTCTTCGGTGATTTTGAAATCGGACGCCTTCAGCTTCTTAGCCAGCGTCAGGTCCTTTCGCCTCACCACCACGTCCAACACCACTTCACGGACGTTGCTGCGAATGACTGTGCCCGTTTTCTCAGCTTGTTGCTCGACCGTCTTCTGAGGCGAAGGTGAAGTTTGGGCGGCTTGAGGCTGCGCCGCGCTCTGCGCCAACAAGCAGCCCGTGACCAACAGAAAACCGGCCACGATCCCGCACCATTTCGCCCAGCGCCTCGCTGCGCATCCACCGGTGATTGGCATACTGCCCCTCCAGTCTATTTGCGTTCGCGGCATCCAACCCGCACGCATCCTTTATATAACGGGACGCTGCCTGTGTGTCCTACGGGTACATTCGCTTAATCGGCCAATTCGGCCGCAAGGTCCGCCACGGCAGCCGTTTCCGTCAGTTTCTCCCGCAGGCCCACCACCTCGCCGATCACGAAAACCGCCGGATTCCGCACCTCTACCTCACCCCGCGCCACCGATCCCAGGTCGCTCACCACCACCCGCTGTTCGGGCGTCGAGCCTCGCTCGATAAAAGCGACTGCGTGGCCGGCATCGCGCCCCGCATCGATCAATGACTGGGCGATGAACTCCCGGTTCCTCACCCCCATCAGCACCACCAGGGTGTCCACCTTCGCGTAGTTCTCCCACCTCTGATGCAGGCCTTGTGAACAGTGCCCCGTGATGACGGTGAAGCTCTGTGACACCTCGCGGTAAGTAATCGGTATTCCGGCCAGCCCAGGCACCGCACTGGCGGAGGTCACACCTGGTATAAACTCAACCTCAATCCCGTGGTCCACCGCGACGGCCCACTCCTCCGCGCCTCTACCGAATACCAGCGGGTCGCCGCCCTTCAGCCGTGCCACGGTCTTGCCTGCCAGCGCGTGCTCCAGCAACAGCGAAAAGATCCGGTCCTGTGTGTCATGCTCGCCGGCGTGTTTCCCGACGTAGATGACTTCGGCATCCGGCCTCGCTAGCGCCAGAATTCCCGGGCCCACCAGCCGGTCGTAAAGCACCACGTCGCACTGCCCGAGGACACGCGCCGCCTTGACGGTCAGCAGGTCCGGATCACCCGGCCCCGCTCCGATCAGGTACACTTTCCCGGTTTGTTTGCCCTCAGTCATGGAAAAGGAAGCGAACGAAGGCCTCACCTTCAGTATCGCCTCAAGTTCCCCTCGACCCAAAAACCATTTCGTTGCTCGATCAGCGCCTCTCCCCGGGTATAAGCTTGTGATGGGCAAAAATGAACTCCTGCGTTCGCTTCACACTGCCCGCGGCCTTGATCGCGGTCCAGTGTTTCGGACAGTCCGGCATCCCGCATTTGCAGAAACAGGGTGCCGCCACGCAGCTGATCGTGGATGGTAAGCCGTTTCTGGCGTTAAGCGGTGAACTCGGCAACAACACCGCCACCAGCCTTGAGAACATGCAGCCTATCTGGCCGAAGCTGGTATCCGGCAATCTGAACTGTGTGCTGGTGGCTCTCTCTTGGGCCCAGCTGGAGCCGACTGAGGGCAAGTTCGATTTCGCCCTGGTCGACGGTCTCATCCGGCAGGCCCGGTTCAACAATCTCAAAGTGGTCTTTCTTTGGTTCGGGAGTTGGAAGAACGGCCTCTCCAGCTACGCCCCGTATTGGGTCAAGCAGGATTACCACCGCTTCCCGCGCATCCGGCTCCAGAATGGCAAGAGCATGGAACTGCTCAGCACGTTCTCAACCGCCACGCGTGACGCCGACGCAGCCGCCTTCCGCGCTCTGATGCGCCACATCAAGGAAGTCGACGGCGACCAGCATACCGTCCTCATGATGCAGGTAGAGAATGAAGTCGGCGTGCTGCGCGATTCGCGCGATCGCTCCGACCCCGCCAACCAGGCCTTTGCCGGACCAGTGCCCAAAGAGCTCATGAGCTATCTTCAGGCGCACAAAGACACGCTAAGCCCCGAACTGCACGAACTCTGGGCCTCGCAAGGTTTCAAGACGTCGGGAACCTGGGAGCAGGTCTTCGGCCCGGGCAAACCTGCCAGCGTCGAAATCCCCATCCAGACCAAGAGTCCGCCCTTGAGCCCCGAAGAGTACCAAACCGGCTGGCGCAAATTGCATTGGCCCGTCGACGAGATCTTTATGACCTGGAACTATTCGCGTTTCATCAACACCGTAGTGGAAGAGGGCAAGAAGGAATACGACATTCCCATGTTCGTCAACGCATGGCTGCAGCAGCCGAACACGGCATGGCCCGGAACCTACCCCAGCGGCGGCCCGCTGCCCCAGGTGCACGACGTCTGGCGCGCCGGCGCTCCGGCCATCGATCTCCTCGCCCCCGATCTCTACCTGGAGTACTTCGACGAGGTTTGCCAGCGCTTCGGCCGCAACGGAAACCCCTTGTTCATTCCCGAAACCAATACTAATCCCGCCAACGTTCTGCCGGCATTCGGCAAATTCAATGCCATCGGATTCTCGCCCTTCTTCATCGAACGCTCGGTTGGTCCGGATACGGATCTTGCTGCCGCGTATCGCGTCGTCCACGACCTAACGCCCGCCATCTTGTCCCAGCAGGGAAAGGAAACCATCACCGCCGTTCGTATGCATCCGGGCGATGCTCCGATCGACGTCAAGCTCGGCAACTACACTTTGACGGTTACCTATGTCGGCAATCGTTTCTCGATCGCTCCGGAGCCGCCCGCCCCAAAGCCAGTGGCCCAGCCCGTGCAGCCGCCGGCACCGCCCACTCCGCCTTCGCAGTCGGCATCTCCAGCCCCGCCACAAGCGACCGCGATCCTTATTGCAACCGGACCCGATGAATTCTACTTCGGTGCCGTGGGTGGAGGCGTTCGAATCGCTTTTGCGCCCAATATGCCCGGCCCCAAGATTGTCGGCCTGGGCGACGTGCAGCAGGGCAAGTTTGTGAATGGCCAATGGCAGGTCGTCCGTCAATTAGGCGGCGACGACACCGGCCAGGGTGAGCTGCTCGCCGTGCGCCCCAATACCGCTCTGCGTGTCACGGTCTACCGCTACGAATAATGCGCGATCGGCTGGCGCTTGTGGCACGGGCTGACCGCCGTCCTTAGCCCACTGAGCCGAGAGTCGCCTCGGCTTTTGCCGGCTGTTAACCGGCCAATTCCCTCTCAGGGTGCCACCCGGCGGCTGGCATCCAAGATGATGTTTGTGATGCTACGCTGTAGCATCATGAGCATCCGAACAACCGTTACGTTGGATGACGACGTCGCCGCCCGGGTCAAACGCGAAAGCCAATCCAGGGGGGCGTCGTTCCGGGACACACTTAATGATCTGCTGCGAGCCGCCCTGCTGGGCATCGACAGCGCACCGCGCCGCCGTAAGCTCACGATCAGGTCCGCCCACATGGGATACAAACCAGTCCTGAACTATGACAACATCGAGTCCCTCCTCGAGTACGGCGAGGGCGAGCAGCACCGGTGACCATTCTCGACGCCAACCTGCTCTTGTATGCCTACAACGCAGATGCGCCCCAGCACCGGGCAGCCGCGGGGTGGCTGGCGAAGCTGGTCGAGAGTGGAGAACTGATCGGCCTGCCGTGGGTGACAGTCTGGGCGTTTATTCGCATCAGCACCAATTCGAGAATCTGGGCCAATCCGCGGCCCGATAAGGAGGTGTTTGCCATCGTTGCGGAGTGGCTCGCGCAACCTGGCGTCGTTCCGTTGCAGCCCGGACCGCTTCATGGTCAGATTTTGGAAAAAACTCGTCTGCGAGCACGGCGCCACCGGTTCGCTGCTAACGGACGCTGTGCTTGCCGCACTCGCGATGGAACACGGGGCATTGCTGGCGTCAACTGACCAGGACTTCCGGCGCTTTCCGGATCTGCGGTGGCTGAACCCCCTTGACAGCTAAGATCCGCATACACGTTGCCGATTTCGCGGCTTGGCTAAAGGGTTGCCGCCTCTACCTTGCACCGGCGCAATCCATCAGACTATGCTTCATGAACAGGACCGAATGACTGGCACAACCATCTCGCATTACCAGATCCTCGAAAAGCTTGGCGAAGGCGGCATGGGCGTGGTCTACAAGGCGCGCGACCTGCGTCTCGACCGGCTCGTCTGCATCAAGATTCTCCATCCCGAGCAGATGAGAGACGAATCGCGCAAACAGCGCTTCATCCAGGAAGCGAAGTCCGCCTCCTCGCTGAACCACCCCAATATCGTCACCATCCACGAAATCGATCAGGCCGAAGGGACCGACTTCATGGTGATGGAGTTCGTCGCCGGCAAGACGCTGCAGCAGTTGATTCCCAACGGCGGGATGCCTGTGTCGGATGTTCTGAAGTACGCCATCCCCATCGCGCGGGCGCTGGCGGCAGCGAATGCGGCCGGCATCGTCCATCGCGACGTCAAGCCGGGCAACATCATGGTGGGTGCCAATGGAATGGTCAAGGTGCTCGATTTCGGCTTGGCAAAGTTGACCGCGCAGGAAGTGAGCGCCGAGGACGAGACGCAGGTCCGTCAAGGGCACACCGAAGAAGGCACCATTGTGGGTACCGCGGCCTACATGTCGCCCGAGCAGGCGCAAGCGAAGCCGGTGGATGGGCGCTCCGACGTCTTCTCATTTGGCGTCGTGCTCTATGAGATGCTCAGCGGCCGCCGCGCCTTCTCCGGCACCACCCAAATATCCACCCTGGCCGCCATACTCGAGAAGGAACCGCCCCCGCTCGCCGAACGCGATTCCCGAATCCCCCGCGAAATGGAGCGGGTGGTGATGCGCTGCTTGCGCAAAGACCCGGATCGCCGCTTCCAGACCATGGGCGACCTGCGGGTCGCGCTGGAGGAACTGAAGGAGGAGTCCGATTCCGGGAAGCTGACTCCCGCACAGCATCCTGCTGTCGCAACGCGCAGCCGGAAGTGGCTCGTCCCCACTGTCAGCTCCGCGCTGGTTCTTCTGGTCGGCGCCTGTGGCTGGCTCTGGTGGCACTCCCGGCCGGCGAAAACCACGGCGCGCCCGCTTACCCGCCTGACTTCCAACGGCGTATCGACCAGCCCGGCCATTTCTCCCGACGGGAAATTGCTCGCCTACCAAGCGGCGGTCGGTGCGCCTAATCCGGACATCTGGGTCCAACAAATCGGCGGCGGCAAGGCCATTCAGATCACCCACGAAAAAGAAGGGGCCTTCTACCCGGCCTTCTCTCCCGATGGGACACAGATCGCCTACCAATCGCGTGGCGGCATTTATGAAGTGACCGCGCTCGGCGGCGATGGGCGGTTGGTCACCAACGATGGCTTATCCCCGAGCTATGCGCCGGGCGGATCGACCATCCTGTATTGGCGCGATACGGGAGGGTACGGCCGCCTTTTTACGATCCCTCGCATGGGAGGCGCTTCCGTCCGAGTCCAACCAGAGTTTGAAATATATGGCGCGGCCATTTCCCCGGATGGAAGCAAGCTGATCGCGACCGCATTTCGGACCGGCCGCCAGCCGCAGGACCTGAAGCACTGGTGGCTGCTTCCGATGTCCGGAGGTAAGCCCGAAGATGTTGCCTCACCGCCCTTGTTGGCTGGTGAGAGCTACGCTCGTGTCCCGGATGTCTGGACCAGGCCCGACAAGAATTCCGGTCGGCAATGGGTCATCTTTCAACGGCGTATCGGCGACACCGGCAACCTGTTTCGAGTAGCCGTCACAAGCGACGGGAAAGTGACGTCTGCCCCCGAACAGCTCACGTTCGCCGCCAATTCCTGGGGCCCCAGTGTTTCCGAGAATGGGCGCATGGTTTTTCTTACGGGAGAGCTGAGCACGAATCTGTGGAGCATACCGATCGACGCCAATGGCGCGAAGGTAACCGGCGACCGGCAGAGCTTGACCCAGGTGGAGGGTCTCCGCAACAAGAACCCCTCCCTTTCTCGCGACGGCAAAAACGTCGTTTTCTTTTCCGACCGCAGCCTGGTTGCGAAGGACCTTGTCGCGGGCCGCGAAACGCAACTGGCTCGCGATGTGCCGACCGCAAGGGGAACAGGCCCTGCCATCTCCCCCGATGGTTCGTTTGCTCTCTACTATGCCGCCAATAGCGCCCCCGGAGATCACTATGATCTTTATTCGGTTTCGACCGCAGGCGGTTCGCCGCGCCTGATCTGCCGCGACTGTGGGCAGCCCAAGGGCTTCTCGTCCGATGGCTCGCGAGTGTTGACCCAGAGGGGCTATCCCAGTGGGCTTTCCAGGATTGCCGTGGTCGAAATAGCCACCGGCAAGTTGACCGACGTGCTGAGTGACCCATCCCACAATCTCTGGAATGCTTACTATTCCTGGGATGACAAATGGATGAGTTTTCTGATGCAGACCGGCGCCGACTTCGACCATTTTCGCTTGTACATAACTCCCGTGGAGAACTTCGTTCCAGCCGGGCCAGACCGGTGGATCCAGCTCACTGGTGGTGAATTCCATGACGACAAGGCGCAGCCTTCCCCCGACGGAAACACGATCTATTTCACGTCGAACCGCGACGGGTTTATGTGCATGTGGGCGCTGCGGCTCGATCCGAAAACCAAGCACCCCATCGGAACTCCATTTTCGATTCAGCACTTCCATGGCAGCCAGCGTGTCCATGCAGGCATTTCCGCTGCTGCCGACTTGGAGCTAAACGTTGCCAAAGACAAAATTGTCACTAACCTCGACGAGATCCACTCCGATATCTGGATGCTGGACCTGGAACCCCAACAGTGAACGGGTGGCTACCTCATCACTCGCCGACCCGTCGCTGTCATCATAAAAACGACAAGGAGTTCTTGAATGTTCTGCCGCTTAACCATCGCGCTTTCGCTCTGCCTGATGGCCACCCCGCATTCCTCGATCGCCCAGACTCCGGCTCCGGCTCCGGCCCCGCATCCGGCGCGCCCAACGCCGCCCACCCGCGATCCCGCGACACCCGGCTACGTCGCGGCGATAGAATTACGCGATGGCACGAACGCTCCTCCCAACGCCGATGGAAACTTCATCCTCGGCCCCACTCACAATCCTGCGCCCGAGATGACCGTGCAGGAAGGCGTGCCGCAGGGAACCGTCTCTACCTTCACCATGAACTCAGCCGATAGCAAGTTCTATCCCGGCATCGCCCGCGAGCCCAATACCTTCGGCCAGGCCGACCCCAGCGACCCCGCCAAGCTGGTCGTCACCACCAGCCATCCCGGCCCTTACACGCGCCGCGTGACGGTGTACGTCCCCAAACAATACGTGCCCGGCACGGCCGCGCCGTTCATTGTCGGCGCAGATGGACCGGACCAGGCCCTGTTCACCGCGCTCGACAATCTGATCGCTGCGCATCGCGTGCCCGTCATGATCGCCATTTCCATCAGCAACGGCAGCGGTGACGCCCAGGGCAGTGAACGCGGCCTCGAATACGACACCATGTCCGGCCGCTACGCGGAGTTCGTCGAGAAGGAAGTGTTGCCTCTCGTGGAGCAGCAATACAACGTCAAGCTGACCAAAGATCCCGAGGGCCGGGCCACCATGGGTGGCAGCTCCGGAGGCTCGTGCGCGTTGATCATGGCGTGGTATCACCCCGAGCTATACCATCGCGTTCTCACTTACTCAGGCACCTACGTGAACCAGCAATGGCCGTCCAACCCGGAAACCCCGCACGGCGCTTGGGGATTTCATGAAACCCTCATCCCCAACAGTCCGGTTAAGCCAATCCGCATCTGGATGGAAGTCGGCGACCGCGACCTTCTCAGTCCGAATATCATGCACGACAACATGCACGATTGGGTCGTTGCCAATGAGAACATGGCCAAAGTGCTGGCCGCCAAGGGCTATCACTACCAGTTTGTCTTTGCTCGCAATGCCGGCCACACCGACCGCGCCGTGAAACTGCAAACCCTGCCCGAAGCTCTCGAGTACCTATGGCAGGGCTACCCCATCACACATTGAACTCGTGGCACAGCGCTCAGCTGTGGACAGAGGATTTGCTAAGCCGCTGGGCTTGTTAACAAGGGAGCGAGCAGCGTTAACGCCAGCACAGAACCGCGCGCCATCCGACTGCTCACCCTCAATGATGAAAGTGGTTGTCGAAGTCCTTCCGGGGTCACGACTGTTTCATCAAGGGGACGGACTTCTCTGTCCCAAGCCATGATGTAAGAGACGAAGCGGCAAACAGCCCTGTGGAGCGTGGACAGAGCTGTCCGTCCCCGCGTCCTCCAACTCTGTATTTCAGAGCAACCGCGCGTGAGCAAGCCCGATTGGTCTTTCGAACGCCCGACCGTCCCGAGACTCCAGTACGGAACCGCGCGCGTAAGCAAGCGGATTCGGGTGCTCTCCTTTCGACCGCGCGTCAGCAAGCCCACGATCGAAGGGTGATTTTCGACGGAGCGCGTGTTAACGGAGCCGCGACCGTCAGGGAGCGAACGCAAAGCTTCGGAAGCGCGAAACCGGGGGATCGAATTCAGCGCAAGCTCTTAGGATCCACCATTGGCCGGTGATTTTCGCCGGAGCGGATACGAATTGAGTCCCAGCGCCGAAACATCCCTCATTCGACTATTCGAAACCCGTGTCCCCAACGCGATAAAGCTCATCCACCGCAATCAACGTTCTTTTTCACGAACGCCATACTTACACCCGTTCCAGCCGCGTCTGCGCGTCCCCGAACTGCTCCAGCTTCAACCCATACCGATCCATCAGCGACAGGTACAAGCTGCACATCTTTCTCTTGTCTTCGCCCTCACTCAGATAATTCAACGTCCGCCCGGTTTCGAGTGTTCCTCCCAGCCCTCCCGCCAGCACCACCGGTAACCGGAAATTGTCATGCTTCCGGCCAATCCACATGTTCGATAGGAACATCAGGCAGGTATTGTCCAGCACCGTGCCGTCCCCTTCTTTCATGCTGTCCAGTTTGGACGCCAGGTAGGCATACTGACTGACGTGAAAATGGGCGATTCGTTCGTATCCCTCTGAATTGTTGGTGTGCGATGCCGCATGGTGCCCTTCCTTGACATCCAGGAATGGATAATACATCGCTGAGAGATCGCGCGAGATAATCAGCGACGCAACCCGCGTCTTGTTGGTCTGAAACGCGATGGCGATGATGTCGCACATCAGGCGCGCGTGGTCGCGCAGATCCTCGGGCAGCCCATTGGCCGGCCGGTCCATGGTCGCGGCGATAGTGTTTCTTGCCTTGGCCGCATCCTCCGCGTCGGCCTTGCCCTTACGCATACCATCCACTCGTTTCTCCACTTCGCGGACGCTGGTCAGATACTCATCCAACTTCCCCTTATCCGTCGAACTGACTTTCTTGGATAGATCGTTGGCGCGGTCTTTCACGCGGTCCAGAATGCTGATGTTCAACAGGCTGCCGCGGTTGTCAAACAGGTTGTCCCACGCGAGGGAAGGGTAGACTTCCACCGGGACCGGCGAATCCGGGCTCTGCCAGGAGATGTGCGAACTGTAAGCCATCGAGAAGTTCGTCTCGTGGTAACCCGTCATGGGCTGCTCGCACGCCAGAACAATACTGGATTGCGGCGTGTCGTCGCCCACATGATTGGCAATCATCTGATCGACGCTGATCCCTGAATGGATGATGGCGCCCTTCGAAATGTGCGCGCCCGACAACAAGCTGCCGGTCTGCCCGGGGTGAATGCCTTGGCCCGTCAGCGCCTTCACGAACAGACCATCAATGACATTGATCTTCCGCTTCAGCGGCTCCAGCGGTTCCAGCGTCTTGCTGAGCGTCATCGCGTCGCCCTGTCCGGTGGCGCTCCAATAATCCTCGTTGATGCCATTCCCCAGGAAGACCACGCCGAAGCGTTTCGGGAATGCGGCGGGGACTGCTGAATCGGCTAAGGCGTGAAGCGACTCCAGCCACGGCAAGGCTAGAGTGCAGCCGGCGCCTCTGAGCACCGTGCGGCGCGAAATCCCTCCAGCCAAGCTTTTCTTCATTCGCGACATCTATTCCGTCTTTCTGGATTGTAGTTCGTCGGGTGCATCCGCAATTCGTCGGTTCAGAAACTGGGGGCTGGTGACGATAGTTTCCACCAGCGAGTCGAAACGATAGTCGCTCGCAGCAAGCTGGCTTTCCATACGCTCGACCAGGGATTCGTCGGAAAGCTGCAGCGACCGGTTCAGAGAGAAGACGAGCAGTTTCCGGCAAAGATTACCCACAAACTCGTTTTGCCGGTAGTCCCGAATGAACGCTTTGAGGCCGTCCAGTCCGGTCCCCGGGATGCCGCCCGGATAGACGACGGCCGTATCGACCGGGCGCCCGGCCAGGTCTTTCGTCCGCGCATCTCCCACCGGTCCATACCCTTCAAACGCCAGCCCGAACGAATCGAAACGCCCATGGCACGCGGCACACATTGGATTTTCGCGATGTTTCGCCAACATATCGCGCACCGGCAATTCCGATTTCGACTCATCGTTCGGCAATTCGGGCACCACCGGCGGTGGCGGCGGGATTCTCACCCCCAGCACTCGTTGAACCACCCAGTTTCCGCGCTTCACCGGACTGGTTCTCAGGCCCGGCGAGTTCTGCGTTAGGAAAACCGCCATCGGCAACAGACCGCCCCGCCCGTAACGCCCCGCATCGTCTACTCGAACCCAGGTATTCCCGTCGCCCACCACGGGCGGCATCCCGTAATGTTCCGCCAGCACCGGATTCACAAACGTGTAACTGCCATACAAAAGATCCAGAACCGAGCGGTTCTTGGAAATAGTGTCTTCCATCAACCGTATCGGTTCTTGAAACATAGCCTCTCGCAACTCGCTGTTGAAGCTGGGGAACCGTGCGCGATCAACCGCGTTGTTGGTTTCGAATCGTCGAAAACTGAGCCAGTTGCCCGTGAATTCCGTCGCCAGTCCATCGACGCGCGCGTCTTTCAGCATGCGCCGCGTTTGCGCCAGTAGGACGTTCGGTCTCTGCAGATCCCCCGCCGCCGCATGCCGCAGCAACTCCTCGTCCGGCATGCTGCACCACAGGAAGTAGCTCAACCGGCTCGCCAGGGCATAGCCGGACAACGGCTGAATCACGGATCGCGACGAAACCGTGCCGCCCTCGGATAGATCGAATCGGTAAAGGAAATCGGGTGACATCAAGACGCTGACAAGCGAATCGCGGACCGCCTCTTCGTGCGATAGCTCATTCTTGGTTCGCAGCGTGTGATAGTACGCAATCACGTCGTCCCGCTCTGCCTTAGTCAGCGGTCGCCGGTAGGCGCGCGTAGCAAAGCGAAGCAGCGCATCGATATGCTTCGTCTCCGCATCCATCCGGTCCTTTTCCAACTTCCGAAGCGTGGCATTCACGCGGTCAAAGTGATCGCGGATCGCCTGCGGAGCCACCGGGTCATTGGCGGGGTCGGCCGCTGCCTTGGCGAGGTAGGTGTCGCGCATCGCCGTGATCACCGCCGCATCCGTGACCTGGTGATCCGCCGGCCGTGCGGTCCCGCCCTCGGCGCCCTTACCCGCCACCTCTCCGCTCTGATTGAAGAAATACTGGACCCACGTGCGCGCCGTGAAATCCGCGATGAAATCAAACTCATCCCACAGCCGGTTGAGCTCCTTCTGCCCCTTTTCATTCAGGATCAATTCCATCAACGGTGTATCGTCACGGAAGAAGCCCACCACACTGTGATAGCCCGCGCTCAGTAGCCGCCCTTTGTCCTCCGAATCGTCCGGAAAGTAGCGGCCTCGCTCGGTCACATAGAAGGTGTCCGGGAAAACGGAAGCAAATCGTGCGAACGAAGCTTCGTAACGGCTGCGCTGTCCCGCTGGAACAATCAGGTCCTCATCGCCGGCTCGTGCCTTCGAGGACAGCGCCGCCCACCGCGGCGCTGCTTCCTGGTGCAGTCCCGCATACTTGGGAATCTCTGGCACCACCTCGGGCGGGTCGTTATCATTGCGCAGATCCTTTGGATCGCTGTCGCGCCGGTGCGACGCGTATTCCCTCAGCTTCCAGTTCAGCAGCGGCTGCGAGGCAGGGGGCAAGCCCTTCACCACGGGTGCGGCGAACTGCATGGCCGTGTGAGCCCGAATCCTCACCACGAAATCGCGCATCTCCACACACTTCGCACGCACGACGTCCGGCTCTTTTAGGCTCGGCGCCGGCAAGTCTCGCCAAGTTTTCTGTAGTTTCAAGACCGGCCCGACCGCATCCGGATCGTGCAGAATCTGCCAAACCAGCGGCAGGTATTTTGCACTTACCTTCGAATCCACGGCAATCGCGGTTAACGTAGCCTGCGGCTTGCCGAGCGCCGCTCGATACCGGAACCGCCACGCTGCCTCAAAGTAATCCGCATAGTCCGTGGGCTGCCTGGCATAAAAGCTGAGAATGCGCTGGATCGCATACTTCTCACGATCGTTCTCGGCCACCATCGGATGCGCGGCGAAGTCGATGGCATCCGGAGTCAGAACCATGTGGTCGGCCACTTCGCGCGCCGCCTGCAGGTATTTATTCAGCAACGATGGCGACATCGTTAGCGATTCGCCCGAATTGTCGAAGCCCGCCGGATTCGCGGGATCGACCGGAAACTCACGTGTGATCTCGAGGTCATGCCCGGTCAGATCGCGAATCGTGTAGTTGTATTCCGCGTTGCTCAACCGCCGTGCCAGCACAATCCCCGGATCGCCCGCCGACTTCCTGATCTGTTCCGCTCTTAATGCCTGAATCCAGTCGATGATCTGCCGGGTCGCTTCCGCCGGGGGCGCCGGCACCGGCTTGGGCGGCATTTCGTTCGCCGTCAGTCTTTCCATCACCAGCGCCCAGCGCGGATAGTCCGCCGTCACCATATCGACGGTCGTATACGCCTTCAGGTCGAATTGCGCAGCGGGCATCTTGCCGCTATGGCAAGCCACACAATACTTCGTGACAAAAGGCCGTACCGTTTGTTCAAACTGGAGGTCCAACGCGGGAGTGGCTGCGTCGGCCGCGGGCAGCGCGGCCACAGCGAGCAGGAGCCAAACAGCTCGATGCAGGTTCACACAACCCATTATTCCATCGTTAAAGCGATGAGCCGGCCGAGCCTTGCTCTGGGCCGCTTCTGGCCTCACCGCCCCGCGCTCTTGTAACTCTGGCAGCGCGCTCGGCCGGCTGCAACGTAGAACAATACATCGAATCCTATCCGGCCGTCGAGATGGCGTAGCCCGATTCGAAAAGACCTACAATCGTCTATGCGAGATAGTAAAAGGGATCGAGATTCTGAAGCTGACGCCAGCGGGCAATCCGGGGATACTCAGGGACTATCGGATGTGGCGGAGGCAGATTCCGAAAGCGTCACAGATCTCATGGAAGAAGGGCAATCCTTCGAGGCTGGAATCGTGAGCGGCGTCGAAAACGCACCCGACCCGGACGTGGCGGAAGTAACAACGCGAGAAGTCCCCGAGGACGATGTGCCTGAAGAATATCTCGACCGAGATTGAGCGCGGCGGATGCGATCGGGGCCCACACGACAGTCCTTAGGGATAGATATCGATCAATCAGGCAGATGCGCTCTCGAGACTCCTTGCAGCCATGTTCCCAGTAGCGCGCTGGCGATGGCTGCGGCCATCACTGTGACGCCGCTGCCGGCGAGCAATTAGAGGGTATTGACCAGTGCAGCGTTAATAGCCTTCAAGGCCTTGACGTCCCGGATCGGCGGCTGACCGAAGTATCGGCTGTACTCCCGGGTAAACTGGCTAACGCTCTCGTAGCCCACTTCGTACGCAGCAGTCGTCGCGTCAAGGCCGTCCATGAGCATCCGCTGGCGTGCGGTCTGGAGTCGCAGTTGCTTTTGGTACTGCAGCGGACTCATTGCCGTCAGAGCGCGGAACTGATGATGTAGGGTTGAAACGCCCATCCTTGCCGTGGATGCCAGTTCTTCCATGTGCAAGGGCTTCGTGTAGTTAGCCCTGAGCCAGGAGATCGCTCGTGCCGTTCTTTGACCCAAATCGCCGCTCGTTGAGATGGCGCGGAGTCGTTCCGCCTGTGATGTCCGAAGAATGCGATATAGGATTTCACGATGAGCCAGCGGGCCTAGAAATGGTATGTCTTCCGGCGTATCAAGAAGCTCAAGCAGGCGCATGGTGGCGCTCAGTAGTCCGACGGTCGTCTCACCAACCGCCAGACCCTGCCGATGGGTCGAAGCAGGGGCTTCTGGTAAGTCATCGCGGCTAAGAACTTCCCGGACAGCCGGCATGTCGAGGCGCAGGAAGACCGACAATAAGGGTGTCTTCTCCGAGGCTTCGATGATCTGGCTCTGAGCCGGTACGTCGATCGATGAGAGCAGGAACGAGGAGCTGTCGCACAGGTATTCCGTTCCTCCCAGGAGGATGCGTTTCCGTCCTTGGACGAAGATGCTCAGACCCGGCTCGTAGGAAGCCCTGAAGCAAGGGGTCGGAGCCGTCCGATGATAGAGGAATAGCCCGGGTATCGCAGTCGGATATTCTCCAGGCGTCTCCGCCAGCAGTTTAATTCGTTGCGCAAGGGCCCTGCGCATTTCGATCACGGCCAGATCCGGCGATCCCGCAACTCCTCTCTGCCTCAGCATCGTTCACCTCCAACCCCAGCGTAACCGCAGACAACCGACGTGTGCACGAAATGCGAAGGCCAAACAGAATCATGCAAAGAATTGGCAGGATCGGGAAAGCCTAGTCTCGGCAAGCTCGTTAGGCTTGAAGAGGTAAGAGGAACCGTCCTGAACATGAGGAAGTCGATTGCCATTTTAGTATTCTTGCTGGTTTCCCTAGTGATAACCGGCGCTGTTGCGATTGCCCAGACAAGAGCTGCGCAGATCACCATCACCCCGGCGATGGCGCAAACGGTCATCACGGGCGCCCCCGATCGATTCACTGGTTCTGTCCGTGTTCAAACCCTCTTCGATGCGTTGGAGCCTGGCCGGCCAAGCGGTGGTCAGGTCACGTTCCAGCCAGGCTCGCGGTCGGCTTGGCACACTCACCCCCTCGGCCAAGTCCTGATTGTGACGGATGGCGTGGGCTGGATCCAACAAGCGGGCGGCTCCGTTCAGGTGATTCGCAAAGGTGACGTTGTTTGGATTCCACCCGGGGTCAAGCACTGGCATGGAGCGACGCCGACCACCGCGATGACCCATATAGCACTGCAGGGTCAAGTCGGCGGCGTCGCGGTGACCTGGCTCGAAAAAGTCACCGACGAGCAGTACCGGCTCGACAAGTAAGACACTGCCAGGGAGAAATTAAGATGAACATCTCGTTTGAAAACAAAGTTGCACTGGTAACTGGCGCTGCATCCGGAATAGGCCTTGCGACAGCCAGAGCCTTCGCCTCCGCCGGCGCCGCTGTGGCGTTGGCAGACCGGAATGAGGAAGCGGTGCAGACCGCGGCCAAGGAACTCTCGGATAAAGGGCATAAGACACTGGCGATCCGGTGCGACGTGTCCGATGACGTCCAGGTGGAAGCCATGGTGAGACAGACCGTCACCGCCTTCGGACAGCTCGATGCCGCTTACAACAATGCCGGCGTTCAAAATGTCCTTGCAGAGACGGCCGATACCACCCGGGAGGATTACGACCGCGTGATGGGAATCAATCTTCGCGGCGTTTGGAGCTCGATGAAGTTCGAGCTGCAACAGATGCGCAAGCAGGGGAGCGGCGCCATCGTGAATTGCTCTTCGCTCGGCGGGCTTGTTGGCGGTGCTGAGCGCGGCATCTATCACGCTGCGAAGCATGGGGTCATAGGATTCACGAAGAGCGCAGCGCTCGAATATGCGGCCCGTGGCATTCGTGTCAACGCGGTATGCCCTGGGCTGATTTGGACGCCGATGGCTGACCAGATGGTGGCCGGTGGTCAAGGCGAAGCTCTCAAGGCGATGGAGAAAAGCGTGCCGATGGGCCGGGTGGGCCGCCCCGAGGAGATCGCCGACGCTGTCCTGTGGCTTTGCAGCTCAGCCGCTAGCTATGTCACCGGCCAGTCGATCTCCGTCGATGGCGGCTTTATCATGCGCTAAGCAAGGAAATCTACTGTGCCATGGACAAGTGCAGCGCAACCAAGGCCCTCACGGCGTAACGTGATCAGGACGACTGCGACCCTGATCGTTCCAGCGCTGTGCGGTGCAGGTCCCGGATTTACTCAGGAGACGAGAATGAATGACACCAAGAGGCAGCATACGTTGCCCTCAGTTTTTACGTATGACGAGGTCCGAGCGGTCTCGCCGGCCTTGGAACACTATTCGAAGGATGCGCTTCTCGACGGGCTGTGGAAGCGGCCTGAACTTTCACCGCGCGATCGCAGTGTCGTGACCGTGGCCGCTCTGATTTCCCGCAATCAGACCATCGAGATGCCGTTTCACTTCGCGTTCGCGCTCGACAACGGCGTCAAGCCCAGCGAACTGTCTGAGATCATCACACATCTTGCGTTTTACTCAGGCTGGCCGAATGCGATGTCGGCGGTCTCCGTCGCCAAGGACGTTTTCAACCAGCGTGGCATTGGCATCGGCCAGCTTCCCCCTGCGAAGGAAAAGCTGCTGCCACTGAACGAGGAAGCGGAGAAGCAGCGCGCGACACAGGTCAGCTCTAACTTCGGCGCCACATCGCCGGGGCTCGTCGAGAACACAACCAATCTCCTGTTCCGGGACCTTTGGCTTCGGCCGGCTCTCTCGCCTCGCGACCGAAGTCTCGTTACCGTGAGCGCTTTGATAGCGTCAGCTCAGGTCGCACAGATCACCTATCACCTCGGTCGAGCGATGGCCAACGGCCTGACGCAGGTCCAGGCTTCCGAGCTCCTCACTCACCTTGCTTTTTATGCTGGCTGGCCCAATGCCTTCTCTGCTCTGCCTGTCGTCAAAGACGTTTTCGAAAAACGACTGAAGCAGTCCTAGCGGCAGCAACACCGGGAGATGAAACGAATGAGTTCGTGGCCGAAAGACGAATTGAAAAAGATCGCCGAAACCGACGATTTGCACATTGCGCCGCTCCGCGAGGATGGCGTAACGTACGGCACTCCAACCTGGATCTGGTCAGTAGTCGTTGATGGCGCGCTTTATGTGCGAGCGTACAACGGCCCATCGTCGCGTTGGTACCAAGCCGCCATGCAGCAAAAGCGCGGCCGGATCAGCGCGGCCGGAATAACAAAAGAAGTTACTTTCGAGCCAGTAGCCGGATCGATTAACGACCAGATCGACGAGGCCTATCGGGCAAGGTATAGGACCAGCCCCTATCTTCAACCCATGATCAGCCAACGGACCCGTTCCGCCACGGTGAAGATCGTACCCGGCCACATCTAGGAGAAGATGAATATCGTAAGGCTCGCGATGCGGGTTGAAGCGCGGCAGATGAGGACACAATGCAAAAGCGGACGTTAGGAAACAGCAAGCTGGAAGTCTCCGCCATCGGGCTCGGATGCATGAGGATGAGCGCCGGCCACGGAGAAGTGGCGGGGACCAAAGACGAGATGCTTGCGCTGATACGAGGCGCCGTCGATCGGGGCGTTAGCTTCTTCGACACAGCTCAGGTTTACGGTCCTTTTGTGAACGAAGAGCTTGTCGGAGAGGCTCTTCAGCCGTTACGCGACCAAGTGGTCATTGCCACCAAGTTCGGTTTCAACTTTGGGCCCGGGGCAGACTCAAAGCCGCAGGGTCTATGCAGCCGGCCCGAGTACATACGGCAGACCGTGGAAGGGTCGCTCAAGAGGCTTCGCATCGAAGCGATCGGTCTGCTCTATCAGCATCGCGTCGATCCCGACGTGCCGATTGAAGACGTTGCAGGCACGGTACGAGACCTGATCCACGAAGGAAAGGTCAAGCACTTCGGGCTCTCTGAAGCAAGCGCACAAACGATCCGGCGAGCCCATGCCGTTCAACCTGTTGCGGCGCTCCAAAGCGAATACTCACTGTGGTGGAAGCGTCCCGAGCAAGAAGTCATCCCCACTCTGGAAGAACTAGGGATTGGTCTCGTTCCATACAGTCCTCTGGGCCGGGGATACCTCACCGGCACAATCACGGAAGACACTCAGTTCGATCCGGGCGACAATCGTGGCACGTTTCCGCGCTTCTCCGTGGAGGCTCGAAAGGCAAATCGCGCTCTGGTGGATGTGATTGAAGCCTTCGCCGCGGGGAAGCACGCCACGCCCGCTCAGGTTGCCCTCGCCTGGCTGCTTGCTCAGAAGCCTTGGATCGTGCCGATCCCCGGCACCACGAGATTACAGCGGCTGGAGGAGAACATCGGGTCGACTCGCCTTGAACTGACATCGTCCGATCTTCAGGAACTAGACCGCGCGATCGCCCAGGTTAGCGTAGAAGGCGATCGGTATCCTCCGGAGATTGAGCGGATGACCTATCGATAGTTACTGCTTTCCTCATCCTTGCTCAAAACAAACAAACAAACAAACAAACAAACAAAACAACGGGAACAGGCTGCCTACTTCGGGAGATTCAGGTTCATTTTCAGTAAGTAAATAGCTCCACTTAGAGCCCCCGCCGCAAGAGTCTGGCTATCCGGGGAAAACGCAAGGGCCAAAATGAAGGCCGGAAATTTCATGCTCGCATACGCTGCGTCTTCGTTTTGCGGCCCTTGCGTCGTGGCCTCGCGCTGGGTCATCGCAGGTAACTCGATCGTCCGGATCTCCTTCCACGTGGAGGGATCGAGCAGCTTGATCCTGCGCCCGCCCAGCGCCAGCAGTTTGCCGTCCTTGGAAAATGCGGCCGAGCCGAATCCGGGTTCGAGTTGTGCAGTCCACTCGGCGCTTGCACGCCAAGCCACTCCGGTGATACGGTCCGGCACGCCGGCCGCATTGTTCTGCCACAGCATCGCCAGAACATTACCAGGCGCCGATTGATGGGTGGTAACCAGCGTCTTGCCATCGGGGGAAAACGCCACGCCAGTGACCGCGCCGGAACCTGGCGGCGTGTCCCAGTTGCCCCTCCACGCCTTCCTGTCCAAATCCCACTGGTGCAGTTTCCCGGAGGAGTCACCGATCACGATGGTTTTTCCATCGGGCGCAAAAGCAGCTGTCAGCGCGGTGGTCTCCGCTAAGTTGACTTCTTGTTCGACAGCCCAGGAACTCGTATTCCAGACCTTCACGTGACCATAGGAATGCGTCGTGATCAGACGTTTGCCGTCCGGAGAAAACTCGGTCCAGAACAACGTCTGCGTGGGATCTTGGCTCGGCGTCTGAAGAACCTCCAGCGGAGTGTTCAACAGACGGACGTCATCCGCGCCCGGGCCCTTCATCGGCTCACCCGCGTCGTTTGCCTTCCAGATGCGCGCACCGTCGCGGCCTTCCGCGGTCGCGATTTTGGTTCCGTCCGGGCTATAAGCAACCATTCGCATGCCGACCGGAAACGTGCGAGCTTTGCGGTAACCGTTCGCCTCGATCAACATGACGGGAAAAAACTGGGTGACCCGGGCCAGTTCACCTCCATCGGGAGAAAACCGCAGGAACAGCACGGAGGCGCCATTTCCTTTGACGATGGATATGGCGTCCAGCGCCTGAGCCGAAGTGCTGACACCGGAATCCGCCGCGGTCGGCGCCGCTCCTGGCCCTCCAATTCTTCTCAATGCTTGGGCCGCGACCTCCCGGTTCTTGGGGTCGGAATCCTGCAGAGCAGCTGTTAATGGTTGGATCGCGCGGGGGTCCTGGATCTCGGCCAGCCCAACCATAGCGTTGTGCCGGACGTTGGCGTTTGTGTCCTGAAGCGCAGCGATAAGGGGCTCAACCGCGCGTGGGTCTTTGATCCGGCCCAATGCCCCCGCCGCGTTTTGGCGGACGCCAAGGTTCGTATCCTTAAGCGCGGCGATGAGGGGCTCAACGGCGCGTGGGTCATTCAGCAAGCCCAACGACCCCGCCGCGCTTTGGCGGACGTCAGGGTTCGTATCTTGAAGCGCGGCGATGAGCGGCTCAACGGCGCGTGGGTCATTCAGCAAGCCCAACGCCATGGAAGCCGGCAGTCGAACCTTTGCGTCGGGGTCCTTAAGCGCAACGATCAGTGGCGCGGCCGTGCGCGGATCTTTGATCGCGGCCAACGCACGAGCTGCATTCTGCCTGACTGTGACATCCCGGTCCAGGAGGGCAGCACTCAGCGCGTCCACCGCCCTGGGGTCGGCGATCTCGCCCAGAGCATAGACTGCCACAGCTTTCACATTGGCAGGAGCGTCCTTCAGAACAGCGATGAGGGGCTCGACCGCCCGCGCGTCTTTGAGCTGACCCAACTTATAAGCCGCGTTAGCCTTGGTAGCGGATTGAGGGCTTTCCAGTTGCAGGATCAAGTTGCTCACTTGATCAGACTGTCCATCCTGGGCCGATGTAAGCCCGGGTAAGCAGAAACAAACCCAAAGCCCTACCGCAGACCACCGCTTCACTCGGCAAAAATGGCGCGCTCGCAACGAAAACATCATGATCGAAGTAACCTCCGCAACTGTCGCCGAACACTACTGGGAACGTGCCCGTACGGTCCCGTTGGCCGCAGGCAGTCGCCACGCACCATTACTCTCAATACGCCAGATTCGCTCCGAACTGAGGGATCTCGCCCGCCTTCACCTGTGCAGTCCAGCGCGCAAGTTGGCCCCTACCGGCAGACCAGGACTTACCGCACAGTTGAAAGTATTCGAGCACGACATCGCGCTGTCCCTTCTCCAGCAGCTCCTTCGCCAGAATCATGTTTGGACCGGCGGAGGGCCCAGTGCCACCGATTCGCGCGGCAATCAACAAATATTCGCCGGCGCGCTTCAGGTCGCCGCGCCGCAGGGCCACTCCGCCCAGGATCAAATTACACCGGTGAATATTAATGTCCTTATCGGATTTGAGCGTCGCGGTTTCGGCCAGGCAGCGCTCCGCGGATGCCTGGGCTTTATCGAGTTCACTGTCCGTTTTGACTTCCCGGGTCGGCGCAAACGTTTCCGGCGGGACTGTCAGGTTCATCCGAATGCTGGAGTAGACAGTGGTCTCAGTGGCGCGGATCTTTCCCATCTTCCCAAAGTCAGTGACGATGGGCACGCTCATCTTCCAGACCAGATTGGATTCCCGGTCGATCCAGAAGGTCGTGGCGCCAAACTCGGTTTGGGGATATCCCTTGCGCGGCCCTTCGTAGCGGGCTTCAATCACGACGCACGCACGCTTTCCCTGGCCGGTCTGCAGAACCTCTTCGCCCACAATCCTGGCTTCCTTGAGTTGGCTCGCCGGCGTCCGCAAATTCACCTGAAAACCAAACTCGAAGGGATCCACAGATTTGCCCTCGAGCAGCGTGTACTTCTGCTTGGAAGATTCGTTGTACATCCAATGTTGGTTGCCGTCAGACGCGTTGATGAATGTACCCGCTTTGCTTTCTTGCTCCCACCGGAACTTGTCACCCGCCGTAATCAGAGTGATCGTCATTCGGTCGATGTTGTTGTCCGGGTTATCGTCCGTTTGGATTTGTGTGGACTTGAGTTCCAGGCTGGATGCTGCCCGATAGGTGGATCCCACTTTCTCGAGAATGGCGCGAGCGTCATCCGATTCGCGCTGCGAGGCCGCGGGACGCTGCCCTGGGACGAGGGCTGGGGTGAGCAGCAAGATGAACACCACACGCCACAAGTAAGTCGGGGCCATTTAGTCAACTTTACGGCTTACTGTCCGTTGCCCGTCGATCATTGTGATGTGATGTGACCTCCGGCAGAGTTCCTTCATGTCTTCTACGGCTTGCAGGGACCGTAGATCTTCACAATTTTTTCCACCTGGATCGTGGGTTCTGACTTCGTGCCTGATTTGTGGCCCTTCAGCTTCACGTGGTCGCCCGCGGGCAGTGATGGGCCTCCGTCCAGCACCGAGTAGACTTTCTTGTCGGACATCACTAGGGTCTTTTTCCCGTCCGCTTCGGCGACACACCCCTCAGCAACTCCCTTGTGGAGGACGTAGTATGTGATTCCGACTCCCGCTACCACAACCGCCGCGACCCCCACGGCGGGGCCCACGATGCTGCCCACACTCGGGCCGACGTTCCAAGTCTGACTGGCTTGCGCCCTTGACGAGTTCAGGGCGAACAATCCCAGGACAACACAGCAAACGGCACGCATGATTCCTCCTGTTAACAAAAACTGGGCAGCCAACCGTGGCACAACATTTTCGTCCCTTTCGCGAGCCGTGACCGTGAGAGTCTGTGTGAAAACTCTCGGCACAGAACCGCGCGCGTGAGCAAGCGGATGCCTTTTGCGAGCCGCGACCGTAGCTCTCCGCCACGGAGCGAGGGAGCGCACTCCAATGCCGATATTCAGTTAAAACGCCCAGCATTTCACGTGGTTTCCGAGCCCGGCTGAGCACGCCCTGACCGTGCCGCGCGCGGCTACTGGAGTTTTCACACAGACTCGTGAGGGAGCGAAGGCTTCAGCCTCTGAAAGCCTTCGCAACCGCCTCCCTGGCGCGGCCGGACACTCGCCTCCGTAATACCCCACACAGAATCAATCCGCCCGCGATCAGGACGAAAGTGGCCGGCTCTGGCGCAAGTGCCGACTCAAATGCCTCCGCTGCGAATGCGTCGGCAGCCGTTGTCGGATGGAAGCTATCAAAGAACAGATATTGGGACGGGTTCGAACAGACGGTTGTGCCGTTGTAGCAGGGGTCGGTCACATCCGTGAAACCGTAAGCCGCCGGGTTGGCGACCATGTTGCGAATGAGCGATGCCGTATCGTAGTACGCCACTCCAGCCGGAAGTTCCGCGCTCAACTCCGCATTAAAAGCAGCGGAGAGGGCCGACCCCTCCGCTGCCCCGGCAGGCCCCAGGCTCTCGAAGTACGGAGTAAGTCCCAGATCCGGCATGCCAGGCACCAGGATGTGCTTCGCGCCGAGCAATTCCAAGCTGGTCACGATACCTAATTCGTCGCTGACCGCACGGTTGACGATCTCCGCCGGCGTGGTATCCAGCGGCGACGGCGAAAGGAAGTCGTCCGGCCCGCCCCACACGACAAAAAGCGCGCCGTTCAAATACGGGCCCAATGTCGGTTTCGTCTCTGCGAACACGGTCTGCATGCCTGGCAGAGAATAAGTGCCGAAACTTGTAGGTGTTCCTCCGTCGCCGTAGTTGCCGATTCCGGTGGTGGCGCCGATCCAGGCATAATCCACCAGGGGCGCTCCGAGGTTGGCTGCGAGCTGTTCGACAGCGACAGGTCCGTTGGACCGGCGGCCGTCATAGTAAGGAGCTCCTGGCTGCCCGGTTGCTGCGTATAAGTTGCCATTGTCGGAGAGGCTGTCTCCGTATACGACGACCGCGCTGTAAGTGGTCGCCCGGGCAACCGCGCATAGACTTGAAAAACCCAGAGCCAGCATGAGAGCACGTTTCATGATCGATTCCTCCAGTCGAGCAATTCTAGCGCAAAAAGTAGTATGCTGTTGCGATAACTGAGCGGGGATGCCCGCTCGGGGGGCGGCTATTGCATACGCTTTGTCCGCTTAAACTGGCCCTTGTCTAGTAAGGCGCGAATTGCGGGTCAAAGTAGCAACCGGGTACACGAAAAGGTTGAATGAAATAACGAAGCGTCGTTGGGAGAGTAACCCATCGCGGCTCTGGCCCTGTGCTCGTGTGTTTGTAATGTGCCGAAGTAAAGGAAATCCGAATGGCTGCCCCGTTGAGTGACGAAGTCACCCGGCTGCTGAAGGCCTGGACTGCCGGCGACGAGCATGCTCTGGAAAAGCTCACGCCAATGGTGTACGACCAGTTGCATCGAGTCGCGCAGCGCTGCATGGCAGGCGAACGGCCCGGTCACACCCTGCAAACGACCGCTCTTGTCAACGAAGTCTATTTGCGGCTGGTCGACTGCGCACAAGTCAACTGGCAGGATCGGGCGCATTTCTTTGCCGTGTCCGCGCAGTTGATGCGGCGCATTCTAATCGATTTTGCTCGCTCCCGCGGGTCCCGGAAACGAGGCGGTGGTTTGGCTCAGGTGTCCCTGGACGAAGCAGCCACAGTGTGTAGTGAGCCCGATCCGAACCTGGTGGAACTGGATGATGCCTTGAAGTCGCTCGCCGAAGTGGACGCACGGAAAAGTAAGGTTGTCGAACTGAAATTCTTCGGTGGGTTAAGCACAGACGAAACGGCGGAAGTATTGAGAGTTTCTCGCGAAACTGTGGTGCGGGATTGGCGGCTGGCCAAGGTCTGGCTGCTGCGAGAGATGAGCGGCGGGATTGGACATGGAGCCTGAACGCTGGCAACGAGTCGAAGAACTCTATCACCGCGCATTGGCGTTGGATGCGGGCCGCAGAGTTGCGTTCTTAGAAGACTCCTGCGGAGACGACGCCGTGCTTCGGGCTGAAGTCGAGTCGCTGCTGGCCCGCGAAAAACAAGCCGAGCACTTCATGGAGTCGCCCGCCCTGAAGGTGCTGGGCAAACAGGTCGCCAGCGATTCGGCGGCCACCGGCAGTGAAGCGAAGCTCATCGGCAGCGTGGTCTCCCATTACCGCGTTATCGAGAAGATCGGCGGGGGCGGCATGGGCGTGGTCTACAAGGCCGAAGACACCCGCCTGCATCGTTTCGTTGCTCTCAAGTTTTTGCCTGAGCATGTCGCCACGGACCCGCAATGGCTAAGCCGCTTTCGCCGCGAGGCGCAGGCCGCGTCCGCTCTCAACCATCCGAACATTTGCACGGTGTATGACGTCGGCGAGCATGCGGGCAATGCGTTCATCGCGATGGAGTTTCTAGACGGAGCGACATTGAAGCACTTGATCGCGGGCAAGCCGCTCGAAACCGAGCGAATCCTCGACTTGGGCATTCAGATTGCCGATGCATTGGAATCCGCTCACACCACGGGCATCATCCACCGGGACATTAAACCGGCCAACATCTTCATCACCAGCAGGGGGGTAGCCAAGGTTCTGGATTTCGGCTTGGCGAAGCTTCGATCACGGGCAGGAGTGCGGGCAGACGATGAAACCGAAGTCGTCAGCGTGGGTAGCTTGATGGCCCGCGTGGAAGCGGGCTCTGAGTCCAACCTCACGACCCCCGGGACGGCGGTAGGAACAGTGGCGTACATGTCGCCAGAGCAGGTTCGGGGCCAGGTACTAGACGGCCGTACCGATCTGTTCTCTTTCGGGGCCGTGCTCTACGAGATGTGTACGGGCGTGCTTCCGTTTCCAGGCGCGACGAAGGAGGCGATGTTTGATTCGATCTTGAATCGACCACCGATGCCCCCGGTTCGCATCAACCCTGCCACGCCTCCGAAGTTGGAAGAGATCATCCACAAAGCGCTGGAGAAAGACCGCGATGTTCGCTGTCAGTCTGCCGCCGAGCTGCGGGCGGACTTGAAGCGGCTGAAACGGGACACGGAATCGAGCAAGGCGCAGCCTGGTGTCGCGTCGGCCTCCGAAATCCCGGGTGGGCCTGTGCGCCGTAGGCCCCGCTGGGCCTTCGCCGCGGGGGCTGTGGTCATCGTCGCGGGCGCGGCGGCATTCTGGCTTACCCGGCCCTTGCCGCCGCCCCGAATCACGGGCACCGAGCAGATCAGCAACGACGGACGAGGAAAGGCCTGGCCATTGCTTACGGATGGGTCCCGGCTAATATTCATGTGGAATTCGTTCATGTATGAGCCTTATCAGGTATCGGTCAAAGGTGGTGAAACGATAGCTGTGCCCATAGCGGTGAAGGGCGCGTCAGTAGAGGACATTTCACCGGACCGAACGGAGTTGTTATGGTGCAAAGACTTACATACCGATGGGCGTTGTGAGCTTTGGTCATCGCCCACACTGAGCGGGCCTCCGCACCGGCTGAACGGTCTTCTTGCTCGGCAGGGCTCGGCATCCTGGTCGCCCGACGGTCAACAAGTGGTTTATGGGGTAGGTCACGAGTTGCACATCGCCCACAGCGACGGGACAGGAGATCGGAAGCTGGCAACGCTTGTCGGCAATCCTTATTGGGCGCGGTGGTCGCCCGATGGGAGTAGAGTGCGTTTCTCTATTGAGTCCCAGGCATCCGACGACCCGGACCCTGAATCGGCCTCACTTTGGGAGGCACCGGTTGATGGCGGCCCGCCACATCCGCTCCTCCACGGCTGGAACCCTTCAGCATCCGCTGTGTGCTGCGGCAACTGGACACACGATGGCAGGTATTTCGTATTCGAGGTGCACGAAAAGGGAAGCGTCAATGTATGGGCACTCCGCGAGCACGTGGGATTCTTCCAGCGAGCCGGCCGTGGTCCTTTCCAGCTAACCCACGGTCCCGCGCAGTCGTATTGGCCGGTTCCCAGTGCCGACGGCAAGCGGTTGTTTGTCGTTAGTACAGACAAGGCGCACCGACTTGAGTTTATCCGTTATGATTCGACATCCGGCCAACTTAATCCCACGTTGAAAGGGCTGTCGGGGGAGGAACTCGCGTTCTCAAGAGACGGGAAGTGGGTTGCGTGGATCGACTCGGCAGGGGACAACTCGCTTTGGCGTGCTGCGGTCGATGGCAGCCAGCGACTGCGGCTGACGTCACCTCCGTTTCAGGCAAGGCATCCTCACTGGTCTCCGGACGGGAAGCAGATTGCCTTCAACGGAGCGTCTGGGAAAGACGAGTCCCGGATTTACGTAGTGCCGTTCGATGGAGGTGCGCCTAAACAGGTATCGCACGGAGAGAATGGGAAGGCCGGCGACTGGGACGCTTCCTGGTCGCCGGACGGAGCATCGCTTGCCTTCGGTTGTGACTTTTCAGTGAACCGGGTCCCGGGTCATGTGTTGTATGTGGTGAACCTGAAAACAGGTCGCGTCTCGGCCCTTCCGGGTTCGGAAGGGATGTGGTCTCCCACTTGGTCGCCCAGCGGGCGACTCATGGCGGGCCTCCCTAATCTCGCTTCAAAGGGGGTTACCGTTTACGATTTGCAGACGAGGAAGCAATTCGAGGTTTCGGGTCCCGCGGTGGCCTACCCATCCTGGTCACCGGACGGTCAGTACCTCTATTATATGACCTGGGGCGGCGATCGTGGCTGGTGGAGATGGCGCTGGCGCGACCGGAAAACGGAGCGCGTCGTGCAGCTGGACAAGCTAAAGCAGGATGTATGGCTCTGGTTCACTGTGGCTCCCGACGATTCAATCATCACCACACACAGCCTGGTTTCCACTGAGATCTATGCCCTCGATTGGGAAGCGCCGTAGGGTCTAAAACGGCAAGCCAGTGGCCAGCGGGTTGGAGTCATCGAAACCGTGTCGAGGGATCGGATGCAGGGACGGTCCGGTTGCTGCGGGAGTTGAGCGGGATCGGATGCAGGGACGGTCCGGTTGCTGCGGGAGTTGAGCGAAAGGAGCCTTAAAACCTTGATACCTGCGGAGGGACGTCTTCACGCGCGGAGGACTGCCCCATTTCACATCCAATTGGAGTTGGAGAAGAGTGAGGGTCTGATCCGCGAGCAGAAAGGGGGGTGTGTCCAGGGTCGGGCGATTCGGGTCTTTCGAACCGACGGCCGACTTGCGGTTGGAGGCGAGGTTGCTTTTCGCCTCTGGGTATGCCAGCCCGGCGAAGAACCCACCGGAGAAGCGTACATCTACTGCGACGACCTCATGCGAGCCACATATATTGAGGCCTATCTTTGGGGAATTCCTCCAGAACTCGAGATCGCAGCCTACGAGTCCGGTGTTATTGATGGACCTTCCGAGCACCCATCCCTGACTGTTGAAGAACTGGAAAACCGGTTTGCCAAATCTTTGGAAGATTGCCGCCACGTCCAGGAATTGAAGAACCCTAAGCAAAGGAAGCGGTGGCAGTTCTGGAAGGCCTGAAAACTGATTGCGAGCCGGCGCAGACGGACATTGAGTCCGATGGTTCCCGGTTCGGCCCGAGGCTACAATGTGGGTGCTGGCTAGCTAAGTACGCTACCGCGCGGTTCGGCAAGCGCATTCGATGTTTGATTCGGAAAGAGAGGCGTCTCTTAGGATCAGCTAGCAGCGCCCTGCTCCGGTACAATATTCCAATCCAGGGCGTCCGCCCGCATTGGTCCCTATGAGATTGTTCCCTAATAGATTCGCAACCGTGAACAATGGGGACAGACGGAAATTTAATCTGATGAAACAAAGAAACAATGGGGACAGACGGACATTTAATCTGATAGTCGTCAGGACAATCCGAGGCGACGATCACGTGGCAATGCAGGCAGGATACGTCGCGCTGGCGTTGTGCGAGAGTTGAGCGATAGACTCGACGCCAGCCCGTTCGAGTAGGCCGTCCGCCAATCCAAGTAGAGCGAGGACTTTCTCACAGGGTACCGGTAGCGCCTCCACCCAGGCCACCGCTTCAGATGGCTCATCCCGCAAACCTTGCGCTCCCGCGACATCGTGCAATGCCGTGGCCCTTGGGTCCCCACCTCTCAATCCTCGCTTTTCACCGAGCCGGCCTCGGCCTGGTCCTTGGCGATTAAATAGAACAGCATGTCCGTGCTGTAAGCCTCGTCAAACAAACAAACAAACAAACAAACAAACAAACAAACAAACAATGGGGACAGACGGACATAACAAACAACAAACAAAACAATGGGGACAGACGGACATTTAATCTGATAGTCGTCAGGACAATCCGAGGCGACGATCACGTGGCAATGCATGCAGGATACGTCGCGCTGGCGTTGTGCGAGAGTTGAGCGATAGGAAGGGACATGGAGCCTGAACGCTGGCGACGGGTTGAAGATCTCTATCACCGCGCGTTGGAGCTCGACGCGAACCGCCGCGTTGCGTTCCTCGAAGACTCCTGCGGTGACGACGCACTGCTTCGGGCTGAGGTCGAGTCGCTGCTGGCCCGCGAGAAACAAGCCGAGCATTTCATGGAGTCGCCCGCGCTGGAGGCCATGGGAAAACAGGTTGCCAGCGAATCGCTACTCAACGGCAGTGAAGCGAAACTGATTGGCAGCGTGGTCTCCCATTACCGCGTTATCGAGAAGATTGGCGGCGGAGGCATGGGCGTGGTCTACAAGGCCGAGGACACCCGCCTGCATCGTTTCGTTGCTCTCAAGTTTTTGCCTGAGCATGTTGCCACCGACCCGCAGTGGTTAAGCCGCTTTCGTCGCGAGGCGCAGGCCGCTTCTGCGCTCAACCATCCGAACATTTGCACGGTCTATGACGTCGGCGAGCATGCGGGCACCGCGTTTATCGGGATGGAATATCTGGATGGCGCGACATTAAAACACTTGATCGCGGGCAAGCCGCTCGAAACCGAGAAAATCCTGGACCTGGGCATTCAGATTGCCGATGCGCTGGACACCGCCCACACCACGGGCATCGTCCACCGGGACATCAAGCCGGCCAATATCTTTGTCACCACCCGTGGCCTCGTCAAACTGCTGGATTTCGGCTTGGCGAAGGTTTCCGAGAGACCCGGATACCGAACGGAGGCAGAAGCCCCGACCGTAGCTGCAGAGCCCTGCCTCACGAACCCCGGTACAGTGGTCGGGACGGTGGCTTACATGTCGCCTGAGCAGGTCCGGGGTTATGAATTGGACATTCGTACCGACCTGTTCTCCTTCGGGGTAGTACTCTACGAGATGTGTACGGGAGTGCTGCCGTTCCGGGGCGACACGCCAGGCGCAGTGTTCGATTCGATCTTGAATCGTGCCGCTGTTCCGCCGCTCCGCATCAACCCTGACACGCCGCCAAGGCTGGAAGAGATCATCCACAAGGCACTGGAGAAAGACCGTGACGTTCGCTGCCAATCTGCAGCCGAACTGCGGGCGGACCTAAAGCGGCTGAAGCGGGACACGCAGTCCAGCTGGCCTGTTGCCTCGCCGCCCGATTCAAGCCCCGATAAGGCGAGTGTGTCGGCGCCCGTTGCAGCGCAAATTCGCGGCACAGGCTCTCCTCAAACCGATAACGGCGGTGGCGCAGGGCCGGCCAAAGCGCGGCCGCGTTGGACAAGATCCAGGGCCAAATGGATTGCTCTGGTCGGCATACTGCTCCTCGCGGCTATTGCGGCGGCGGCGAAGTTTTTCGTTGGGGACAATGACAGGTACACGTTCGCGCACATGGCGGCGTCTACCAACTCGCTGGCAGTTCTGCCTTTTCGAAGCGTCGAAAAGGATGCTTCTCAGGACTATTTCGCCGACGGGATGACCCAGGTTCTCATTAGCCGTCTCACTAACCTACGAGGCTTGCGTGTGATTTCATTCGCCTCGGAAGGCGGAGGGCAGAGAGACACCAACGCATGGAACGCGGTGCTCCGGGGACAGCCGGTGAACGGAGTTCTAACCGGAGCCATCACACGCTCCAGCGGCCGCATCCGGATTGACGCGCAGTTGATTGATCCCACAACCCATGCCGTGAATTGGGCGAACAGCTATGAGCGCAACGCCGAGGATGTTCTGGTGTTGGAATCGGCAATCGCGGAGGCCATTGCCGACGAGATCCAGGTTCGGATCACGACGGAAGACAGAGAGCGCCTCGACCAGCGGCGGCGAGTAAGGCCGGAGGCGTTGGATGCCTATCTGAGAGGGCTGTTTTTCCTGAACAGCCGAACGGAGGATGGGCTGCGGCACGCGGCCGTGTACTTCCAGGAGGCCATCGCCGCCGACCCCGCCTACGCATCGGCGTACAGCGGCTTAGCGGACTCCTACTCGCTACTCGGCTCCGTTGGCATAGACGGGATGTCGCCCAAGCAGGCTATGCCCCGGGCGAAGTCCGCGGCTCAGAAAGCTATCGAGCTGGATCCGAATCTGGCCGATGGCCACGCCTCTCTCGCTTATGTGGAACTGTCGTACGACTGGGACCTCCCCGCCGCAGCGCGGGAGTTTTCTCGCGCCTTGGAGCTGAACCCGAGTTCGGCTACGGCGCGCCATTGGTATAGCCACTATTTCATGGCCAAGGGTGATCTCGCCAAGGCTACGGAACAGATGCAGATGGCGTTTCAACTGGAACCCTTGTCTCCTAGCATCAACATAGGCGTCGGCTGGTGCCTCTACTATTCCAAGCAATACGATCAGGCGATCGCGCAATTTCGGTCCGTGGCGGAAACCGAGCCGAGTCTTCCGCTGGCGCATCAAACGCTGGGTATGGCCTATCAGCAGAAAGGCCTGGTTGACGAAGCGATCGATCAATACAGGCAGGCGGCGGCGCTCTCAAATAACAATCCCTCGTCCGTTGCGGCACTGGCTGGCGCGTATGCGAAGGCCGGCAGGGTTGCCGACGCCCGGGAAGAGTTGGCAAGGCTTGAGGAGATGTCGCGTACCCGCTATGTTCCGGCAATTTACTTCGCATCCGTCAATAACGAAATGGGTGAGTACACGAAAGCCTTCGAGTGGGGCTGGAAAGCGATCGATGAACGATGCGATTACCTGACGTACCTGCGAGTGGTTGCTTCCTTTCAAGGGTGGAGTCGAGCCGATTGGCGTGGGCCTTGATGTTCCCGTCACCCCCGTCCATCTTAGTGGGCTGTGGGAAAGCATATTTAGTTATGACGGCGGACGGTTCCTTGGTACGCGGCCTCGTAATCTCAGGCATCCCGTGGTGGTTTCATTCGGTGGCCCCATGGCGGCCTCCTCAAAGGCCAGTGAGGTCCGGGAGGCTGTGAAGCAACTGGGAAGGGAGGCTTCGGAACGCAATAAACAAACGAACAATGGGTCGGTAAGCGTCCACCTCCCGTGCGAGAGTTAAGCGGCAGGGGGCCTTCGCACAACTAATTGCCCTTAAACGCGTCCCTTCAGCGTCGACCTGTCGCGCCACGCTCAACAATCCACGTGCCTTGTAAAATACCCATCCAACCGTGCTTTGTGGTCCAAGGTCAAACGGTCAGACAGTTCCTTCATCTCCGCAGCCGGCATGGGCCGAAACGCCTTGGCAATGGCGATGTTTGTATCAACGAACTCCATCTTCGGCATTCCCACCACCGCCGCGGTCACCGGCAACGATAACGAATAGCGCAAGAGCTGTTCGGGAGTGGCCGCGCCCACCAGCCCCTCTTGTGCGAAAACCTTCATCGCGATGACGCCCATGTTCTTACGCACCGCGACCGGGAGCGCGATGGTTTCGAACCCGTGCGCCAGCTTCGTCATGCCGAACCCGCCTGCCGCGGATGACATGCCGGCCCGTGCCGCGTTCAGCGCCATCTGCGTACAGTCGAAGTCGTTTCGCTCCAGAGCCGCTTTCAGCACAGCGGGATCGGTATGGCTGGTGATTCCAATCGCACGCGTTACCTTTTGATCCCGCAATTTATACAGCAGCTTCAGCACGCCATCGGGCGCCTCGATCTTCGCCAGATCGCTCTGGTCGGTAAGGCTGTGAATGTGAATCAGGTCAAAATGATCCGTCTGCAGCCGCTTAAGACTTCCCTCCAAAATGCGCATCGCCCCGTCGACCGACCGGTCCTGTACCTTCGTGGTTAACCAAACCTGCGCCCGTCGCGTCGCCATCACCTTGCCGACGCGCGTCTCACTCAATCCGTCGCCGTAACTGTACGCCGTATCGACGTAAGTGACACCTAGATCCAGCGCGTGATTCAGCGCGGCAATCGCCGCTTCGTCTTTGTATTGGAGGAAACGGCTCCCGCAGCCGAACGCAAGAATGGAGACCTGCGCTCCCGTCTTGCCTAACGTTCGCTTCGGCATGGGCGCTTCTGCTCCCGCCAGCGCCGAGGCTGCCACCGAGCCCAGCGCGGTCGTCCGTAAGAAATGTCGTCTGGAAGGTGTCATCGTCTTACTCCGTTTCACGAATCTGTTTTAGCCGCTGCCGCAATTCAGGCGTAAGCTTCCGCTCAACCTCTTCAGTAACCAGGCCTACCGTATCCAGGCTGCGCACATGAACCCGATCCTTGTCCCGATACGACGTCAGCTTCATGCGTACTAGGTCGGTCACCGGAATCACCATCACCTCTTGACCGTGAATCCGCTTTCGATCCGGCTCGATCGGGGGAGTCGGTTCGATATAGCTTGGACGAACTTTTTCGCCGCTGAATATCAGGTGGACCGCATTCTTCGCTGGCTCCGCATCGCCGTAGATCAACATATCCACGCCGGCCACGTGACGGAAACGGAATCCCTGTTTCGCAGCGGCCGATTTGATGTGCTCCAGATCCGATCGCAGCACCATGAGATCAACATCTCGGGTCAGAGCGGTCTGCTCGGGGTTCGCCTCTTCGACATGAATCAGCACCGCCAGTCCGCCGATGACTTCATGAGGAATCTGCTCGGCGGTAAGCGCATCTGTAATCTTGTGCAGAATTCCCACCAGACCGAATAGACGTTCTTCAAACAAAGTGTTGACCGCCTCTCCCCTGTTCGCGGCGTCTGTGAGGAACTGCTCAAAACTCAGCATGACTGTTCTACGGCGCTGTTCCTCCAACTCTATCAACGAATGCGTCTCCCCAAGACATCGCCGCCTGCGGCTGTCCGCTCCGCCTTGTAGGGTGGGCGCCCTTGCCCGCGACCGGCGCCCCCGTCGGTCCGTTCCGGCGCCAGTCACGCATCCGGTGCCGTAATTTACCTAACGGTTTCAGACGCTTACAGTGCGGGCCCGTTCGAAGCAATCCAAACTGCCCCGAAAATGAAAGCAGAAGGACGTGGTTCAGAAAGCCTGTGGGGCAGGTTGTTCAACCTTAGGCGGGTTGCTCAACCCGCCTAAGTTCATCGCGAAGATCACCTCGGGTCGGGGATAAGTTTTCAACGTGGGCGTGGGCGGAATCCGCGCATCAGGGTTCGTTTCGCAATCCATGAAGCCGTCTTCTATGGGCCACAAGATCGCGTCGGCCGTTTCCGTGTAAGTCAAATGGAGTCATACAGATGAGTTCGACCGCACAACTCTCGCCAGCGGGGCCGGATGCCCGCACAAGTACCGCCCTCTGTTTCAGAGCAGAAGCCGGCTCTGCCTGTCCAAGCGAGCGCCGCGTCAACCGCATACTTCGTTTCGCAAAAACCGGGGACTGCTCCTTGATCCGCAATAGCGGTTCATCAAAAAACGGCTTAACCTCAGCAGAATCAATCGCATGAGCTCGAACGCACAGTCCGCCATCGCAGGGAGATCCTCCCAGGTGGGTTCGTTCTTTCTTTCGGAACCGAGCCTTCATCGAATCCGTAGCACAATGAACAAAGGCGTTCTCATGGCATCCACGTCTTACTCTTCCACGCACACTCTGTCACGCTCTGAAACGCAGGCCGTTACCACCACCCCCTGGTACATCTGGTGCTCGGTCTTGGCAGTGACCTCGGCCATGATCGGAGGGCATTGGGATATTTCCTGGCATCGCTCCATCGGTCGCGATACCTTCTGGACACCTGCCCATATTGCCATTTACATGTGTGGCGTCCTCGCTGGCGTCTCCTGTGGCTACCTGATCCTGTCCACCACCTTGAACCGCGCCTCCGCTTTGGCCAACGCCTCCGTCAAGATATTCGGCTTCCGTGGGCCTTTGGGCGCCTTCATCGCCGCCTGGGGCGGTGTCGCCATGCTCACCTCCGCGCCCTTCGACAACTGGTGGCACGCTGCCTACGGACTTGACGTGAAGATCGTCAGCCCGCCCCATGTCCTGCTGATCACCGGCATATTTGCCGTTGAAATGGGCGTGCTGGTCCTGATTCTCAGCAACATGAATCGCGCAGGCGAGCGCACCAAGAAGCAATATGACTGGCTTTTCTTATATGTCGGTGCCATGATCGTCACGGTCCTCGAGATCCTGATGATGGAGTATGTGAATCGTCCCCTGCTGCACAGTTCGTTCCCCTACCGCATGACCGCCATCTTCATCCCGGTTGTGCTCGCCGGCATCTGGCGCGCCTCGGGTCAGAAATTCGCCGCCACCATCGTCACCGGTATTTACTCGCTGCTCATCATCGCGCTGATTCTCATCCTGCCGCTGTTCCCAGCCGAACCCAAGCTCGGACCGGTGTATCAGCAGGTAACCCAGTTCATTCCGCCCGGCTTCCCGACGCTCATCATTCTTCCCGCACTGTGCCTCGATCTGCTGTGGCAGCGCACCCGTTCCTGGAACTCCTGGCTGCTCGCCTTAGTCAGCGGCATCCTATTCGTCGGCATCTTCCTCGCCGCCGAATGGCCCTTCGCTACCTTCCTCAACAGCCCGGCGAGTTTCAATCGCTTCTTTGGAACCGGCTATCTCGATTACGGAATGCCGCCCAACTCCTACTTTGCCCGCCACTTGTTCTTCATGCCGGAATCGGCTTTGCAGTTCAGTCTCGCGATCGGTCTCGGTATGCTTTTCGCCTCCGCCAGTACCCGCCTCGGCTTTGCCTGGGGTGAATGGATGAAGAAAATCCAGCGCTAGCGGCGCTCACTCTTGAAACGACTTCGTTCCATCATCCTGCTGGCTGTTGCAGCGGCCAGCCTGAACGCGCACGTCGGCAGTCCCGACATCTATCTGGACGGCAGCGCCGGTCCCTACAAGCTCTTCATCGCCATTCGCACGCCCACCGCGATTCCCGGCGTTGCGGAAGTGGAAGTTCGCACCGACGCGAAGGACATCACCGCTGTCAAAGCTGCGCCACTCCCGATGACCGGTCCCGGTGCGAAGTTCGCGCCTACTGCCGATGTCCTGAATCGATCGCCCCAGGATGCGCAGTTCTACACCGGCTCACTGTGGCTGATGTCGAGCGGAGCCTGGCAAGTGCGGTTCACTGTCGACGGCGCGCGCGGCAAAGGCGTCCTGTCCGTGCCGGTTCCCGCTGTCGCGCAGCGCACCAAGGATATGCAGTTCGGCTTAGGCGCGATCCTGCTGGGGCTCATGGCGTTCCTGGTGTTGGGGTTGGTTGCCATCGCGGGCGCCAGCGTCCGCGAGGGTCAACTCGAACCCGGCATCGAGCCCAACGACACACGCAAGCGCCGTGCTCGCCTCGTCATGCTGGCGGCCTTCGTCTTCATTGTCGGTGTCGTTTGGCTCAGCGACCGCTGGTGGAAGTCCGAAGCAGCGGACTACGGCGCTTACATCTACAAGCCTCTCCAGATGCAGGCCAGTCTCGAAGGCTATAACTATCTCACGCTCAAACTAACCGATCCCGGCTGGCTCAAGTCTCGCCGCGTCGACGATTTTGTGCCCGACCACAATCACCTCATGCATCTGTACGCCGTCCGGCAGCCAGGCCTGGACGTCGTGTACCATCTTCACCCGGAGCTCGTCGAGCCCGGTGTCTTCAAGCTCGCTCTGCCCGCCATGCCCGAAGGCAAATACCGCCTCTATGCCGATGTGGTCCACCAAAGCGGCTTTCCCGAGACGCCCATCGCGACCATCAGCCTGCCGGAGATCAAGGGACTTCCTCTGGTTGGCGACAACAGTTCAGGTTCCGCTTCCCCTATCAGTGCCTCGTCGCCGCTCGGCACCGAGTTCACTCTGCCCGACGGCTACCGTATGATCTGGGTCGGCGACAATCACAACCTTGTCGCCCGGCGGCCCTACTCGTTCCGCTTCCAGTTGCTCAATCCCGGCGGCAAAGCGCCTACAGACATGGCCTTCTACATGGGGATGCTCGGCCACGCCGCGTTTCTCAAAACCGACGGTTCGGCCTTCGCTCACATTCATCCCATCGGCTCCGTTTCCATGGCGGCCTTCATGCTCGCTCAGGAACAGAACACGACGGCCAGATCCAGCCAGCCCATTCCGAGCGAGGCACCAGGAAACGCCATGGATGATATGCCTGACATGCCGGGCATGGACCACAGCATGCACCACATGCCTGCCGTCTCCAACCTTCCCAATGAGGTCAGCTTCCCCTACGGCTTCCCCACGCCCGGACGATACAGGATCTTCGTTCAGATGAAGCACGGCGATACCGTCGAAACAGGAGTCTTCGATGCAGACGTGAAGTAAGCTGAGCAGAGTCTGTGTGAAAAATTCCAGCACCGTGGCACAGCCTTTCAGGCTGTGGTGTCCAGAATGAAAACTCCAGCACAGAACCGCGCGCGTAAGCAAGCGGATGCCTTTGCGAGCCGCGACCGTAGCTCTCCGCCGCGGAGCCAGGGAACGCACTTAACAGCCCGCTTGCAAACGACAGCTCTTTACTCTTCCGCTAAGCTTCTGAGGCGCGACGGTGACGGAGCGCTTGCTTCTAAACTCAACTCCGGGTATTTTCAGAGCAACCACGCGCGTGAGCAACTGGATTTCGGTCTTTCCCCAGACTCTTGACAGTCAGCTAAAGCGTTTTGCCTTCGAAGTGATGCGCCATTTCGGCGCCTACACCGCCGAAGTCGTTGACGATCTGCCGCGCCCGTTCCAGTGCGGCTTCGATATGCGGGCAGACGTTTTCAGCGCCAATATGATCCAGTACTTCGGAGTTCTGAATCAACCGTGCCGGCTGATCGAGCGCGCCACAGAGCACCAGCGTGCGTCCGGACTTGCGCAGCCGCTCGGCCAGCACCTCGAGGGCGTGCAGGCCGGTCAGGTCGATAGCCGTCATGTTGCGAAGACGAAGCACCACCACGGTCGGGAACTTGCTGATATCGGCAGTAGCATCTGCCAGCTTGTCTGTGGTACCGAACAGGAACGGCCCGTGAATGCGCAGCACTGTGAGGTAGGGCGGGAACTGCTTGTCTTGCAGTACGTGCGGCCTGCTGTCCCGGATGTATTCCTCGGTCACTGGCGCCACCGTCGTGGTCTGCGACACGCGGTAGATGTAGAGCAGGGCAGCCAGCACGATGCCCACTTCCACGGCGATGGTCAAATCGGCAAACACGGTCAGCGCGAACGTCGCTGCCCAGACTGCCTTGTCGGAGTTCGACAGGCTCAGAATGGTCCCGATCTCGCGCCACTCGCCCATGTTGTAGGCGACCACGAACAGCACCGCGGCGAGTGTCGCGAGCGGGATGAAGCGGGCCAGCGGCGCAGCCACCAGCAGGATGGCCAGCAGCGTGGCTGCATGGATCATACCCGAAACTGGTGTGCGGGCTCCCGAGCGGATGTTGGTGGCCGTTCGTGCGATCGCGCCGGTTGCCGGGATGCCACCGAACAGTGGCGTCGCCAGGTTGGCAATGCCCTGCGCCACCAGTTCCACGTTCGAGCGGTGTCGTGTCCCGCTCATGCTGTCGGCAACTACCGCCGATAACAGGCTCTCAACCGCGGCCAGCAGTGCCACCGTAAAAGCGGAGGAGAGTAGCGGCATGATGTGCTCCGAACGGAAGTCCGGTATTGCGAACGGCGGAAAACCCGTCGGTATGCCGCCGAACTTGGTGCCGATGGTCTCAATTGGAAGGCGCAGCGCCGCCGTTAGCACCGTTCCGAAGATCAACGCCACAATCGAGCCCGGTACGCGCTTGGTGAGGCGTGGCCAGAAGATCACGATGGCCAACGACGCGCAGGCCATCGTGCACGTTAGCCAGTCGATGGAATGGAGGCTCGCAATCAGCACCCGCATGCGTGCGATGAAGACGCTTGGCATTTCGCCTGTTCGCAGCCCCAGAAAGTCCTTGATCTGCGTCGACGCGATCAACAGAGCGATGCCGTTGGTGAAGCCGATGGTCACCGGCCGCGGGATGAACTTCACCGCCGCGCCCAGCCCGGTCAGGCCCATGATCAGCAGCATGCCGCCCGCCATGAACGTGACCATCGCCAAGCCCGCTGGCCCGAACTTTGCCAGGATCCCGGCGACAATCACCACGAACGCGCCCGTCGGCCCGCCGATCTGCAACCGGCATCCGCCCAGCGCCGAGATCAGGAAACCGGCCACCACCGCGGTGTAGATGCCGGCCTGCGGCGTTACGCCTGACGCAATGCCGAAGGCCATGGCCAGCGGCAGCGCCACCAGGCCCACCGTTACCCCGGAGAGCAGGTCTAAGCCGAAGTCGTGCTTGTTATAGCTACGGAGACTGAGCACCGATTCTGGCAGCCATCGGTTCGCCGAAGCTCCCAGGTTCTTAATTCCCCAAGTACCCATGTACCTTGAGAATAACGCCGAAAGCGTTTGAGCCGGTCTAAGCCGACCAGGGTTTCACTTCGCCGCCCAGACCCTTATATCCGTTCTTGAGGCGTTCTTCGATGATCGCCCATACCTTCGGATCGCAGCCATCCCAATGCGTGACCACGGTGTTGCCCAGGTACGGCAGGTATGCCACGCCCGCCTTGCTCGATAGGAACCCACTCGTGGTCAAGTTACGGAACGTGTTGAAGAAGCCCACCCACGCGTGATCCGCCTCCGCCGCCTTGTCCGGCCAGGCAATGCGATCCAGGATCTGCTTCTGCTGGTCCACCGCCGCGTCGGCAAAGTTCTTGCCGGAGAGCTTTTGCGATTCCCGATCCAGCCATATTAGCCCGCCGAAGACCTGCGCCTGCAGGTTCTCGTTGCCGTCCTGCTGTGTTCGAAACGCCAGCCAGTCGTCCATGAACTCGGGCACTCCGGCTTGCGTAGCGCTCGGCCCGTGCTCGTCCGCCGGGATGATCAGGTCGCACAAGATGTGCACGGTGCGCCATTGCTGGTCATCGAAGACCTTCCGCGTGAAGGGCGGGATGGCAGCCGAGCCCGCCGGCGCGTGCTCATGGGTCTGAGCCATCGCCGACCCGGCTGTGACCGCGGCCATCGCCGGCACAGAGCCGAGGATGTGGAAGATGTCCCGGCGGCTCACGCCGCTAGACTGTGGTTCGTTCGACTGCGTCTTGTTTTCAGCCATCGTCGTATCCTCTTCCGCTAAGCGTTCAGGTTGAACTTCTTCACCTGATCGGCGATGTACTCTGACGTGCGCCAGCCGAGCGCGGTGATGGTGAGCGTTGGATTCTTGTCAGCATTGCTGACGAAGGGCGCCGCGTCGGTAACAAACAGGTTCTTGCAGTCCCAAGCCTGGCAGTACTGGTTCAGGACTGAAGTCTTTGGATCATTGCCCATCTTGGTGGTGCCGACTTCGTGAATGATCTCGCCGCCCCGTGCGATGCCCCAATTGTTCTCCGCGCCCTCTTTGTAAGTAACCCGGCCGCCGCAGGATTCGATGATCTCCTGGAAAGTCTCCTGCATGTGCTTCGCCTGGAGGATCTCGTCATCGCTCCACTTGAAATGGAAGCGCAGCACTGGAATACCCCACTCATCAACTACGTTGGGATCGATCTCACAGTAGCTGTTGTCGTTCGGAATCATCTCGCCGCGGCCGGAGAAGCTAATTTCGCAGCCGTAGATCTTGCGCAGGTTTCGCTTGAACTCCACGCCATACCCGCCGCCGAGAACTCTCTCCGTGCCGTCGCCGGCGCTGGACTCAGGAATGCCACGTCCACCGCCGATCTCAATGTGATACCCGCGGGCGAAAGGCATTTTGCCGGCTTTCTGCTGCTGGTAGTTCCACCACGGCATGTACATGTGCATGCCGCCCACGCCGTCTTCGTTCTGCGCGGGCAGATCCTCGAGTATGGGGAGGTAACCGCCGACATCCGAGCCGACCGTATCCATCAGATACTTGCCGACCAGACCGGTCGAGTTGGCGACACCGTTCGGAAATAGCGAACTCTTCGAGTTCAGCATGATGCGGGCCGTCTCACAACAGCTTGCCGCCAGGACGACGATCTTCGCCTTGACTGTCACATCCGATCGGGTCTTCTTATCGACGTAACTGACCCCGCTAGCCAAGCCATCGGAACCAACCAGAACCTCGCGCACCATCGCGCCGGTGCGGACTTCCAAATTGCCGGTCTTCATGGCGGGGAAGATGTGGACGCCTGGAGAGTTGAAGTTAGCGTTGATGCTGCATGCCCGGCCGCACTGCGCGCAGTAATGGCAAGCATTGCGGCCATGAATCGGCTTGGTTAGAATGGCGAGTCGAGATGGAATACAGGGGATCTTCAGCTTGTCGCAACCCATCTTGATCAGCCGTTCGTACCCGCGCGGAGCCGGTGCTGGAAGGAACTTCCCGTCGGGCGTGTTCTCGATGTTCTCGTTCGTACCGAAGACACCAATCAGTTCCTCAGCTTTGTCGTAATACGGAGCCAGGTCGTCATAGCTGATCGGCCAATCGAAGCCTTTTCCATCGCGGCTGTAGGGCTTGAAGTCATAGGGGCCCATTCGCAGCGATATGCGGCCATAGTGGTTGGTGCGGCCGCCCAGCATGCGCCCTCGCCACCAGCGCCAATTGGAGCCAGGCGCATTCGTGTACGGTTCACCCGGGACTTCCCATCCGCCCACCAGCGTCGCGTCAAAGTAACCGAATGGCTTTTGGTGGCTGCTCGCGGCGCGATGGGGAGCGTTGTAGGGCCACTTGAACATGTCCGATTGTTTGGTGCAGTCGTACCAGTCGCCTGCTTCCAGCATGCAAACCTTAGCGCCGGCCAGCGTGAGAACATGGGCCGCCACGCCGCCGCCCGCTCCTGAGCCAACAATCACTACGTCGTATGTCTTCGATGTCGCTTTTGCCTGTGCCATTGTTCGTTCGTTCGCCCACACGGGGAACAGACGAAAGGTTATCAAAACTGCCGCGAACGGGCGTTCCAGCGAATTTACTGGGTCGTCGTGCTTGCCTTGGCGACAATTTCAAATGAGTCCTTCGCCTGGATCATGAGCGTGGAAGCACCGGGATCGCTGACGCGATACATCGTCGCCCTCAGGCGATCTTGGTCGAGAACGAACTTGACGTAGTGGTAGTTGGGAAACGAGGCGCTTTGATAAAGATCACTAGGAGTGCGCTCGACGTAATATGGTGTCGCTCCGCCTCCACCGGAAACCAGGTAGATCACGCCGTCTTTGAGCAGTCGCTCGTAGTTGTGGATGTGGCCGGCACTCACAATGAAGCGCGCATGGGACTGCGCGGCAACCCGGGATAGATAGTCCCTGAGTGCGATCTCGTTCGGCCGGGGATTGTGATCCACGACGAAATGGGTTTGAATATCGGCCATCGGTGGATGGTGCATGCTGATCACGACGAAATCGGAGGCTTCGAGCCCTTCAATCTGCGCGGCCAGCCACTTGGCCTGGTCGCTGCCGGGAAGCAGCGAGGTGTCGCTGTCCAGCGCGATGATGTAAATCCGCGGGCCGAGTTGGGTGGAGTACCAGCGTCGATTCTGCAATTCAGGGAATGTGCGCCACCAGTTGTCCAGGCACTGCTGCGGATCGCGCCCACTGAATTCATGGTTGCCGAGAGCCGGCAGTACCAATAGATGAGCATCGCGCCATGCTTTGGTCTCGCTCTTGAACACCTCATAGTCGTTATTTACACTGCCCGCCAAGGGCACATCGCCATTCAAGACCACCGCATCGGGCTTCTCTGCGGCAATTCTCTGAACCAGGTATTGCCGGACCCTCGGGTCAGTCGCCGTGACGTTGGCGGGGTCGGTGAATCGTTGATCACCGTAGGTAATAAACGTGACGGGAAGTTGTAGCTGGTTCTCCGCGACCCGAAATGTAGGCCCGGGCTGGCTCAATAACTGGCTCGTGGGCAAGTCCGCCGCGGTTTGTCGAGAGCACGCCGTTTGAACCAGCAAAGGACAGATGAGCCCGGTTGCAAGCAGCAGCACACGCCGAATCGTCATAACCGAGTATTTCGAGCGTAACTCGACTTCACTGAGAGCATGAGATCCTACTTCATCGATGCCCTCTGCGCGAAACTACAGTCTGTGACTCCTGCGGGCTTCGGTCTCGATTTCGGGACAACCAACAGTTCGATTGCCGTCGCTTATCCAGATGGCCGAAAGCAACTGGTCCGGTTTCCAACGGCCACTGCCTTCACGGAGGCATACCGCTCCCTGCTCTACCTGGAGCGGATCCGCCAAGGCAGCCGGAGCACGCTGAAGTCCTGGACTGGTCCGCAAGGCATCGAGCAATACCTGCAGGCCGAAGAGAAGGGAAGGCTCATTCAGTCGTTGAAGTCCTTTCTCTCGAGCCGTGGATTGCGCGGTACAGAGATCTTTGGGCGCCAGGTCGCCCTGGAAGAACTGATTGCTAAAATCCTCCGAGACATTCGTGCCGAGGCCGAGCGTCAACTGCAGGTGCGGCTCCGCAACATTGTGGTCGGACGGCCGGTTCGTTTCGTGGGCGCCGAGAATGAGGGCGACGACTCATTTGCCGTAGGACGGCTCGAGCAGGCGCTCAGTCTGGCCGGCTTCGAGAAAGTTCGTTTTGAGCTGGAACCGGTCGGCGCCGCTTGCCACTACGAATCTACCCTCGACCATGACGAGCTCATTTTCATTGGCGATTTTGGCGGAGGCACCAGCGACTTTTCGCTGCTTCGCGTGGGCCCCCGTTTCCGAGGCCAGAGGCGTAGCCCGGAAGCTCTGTTAGGCAACGAAGGAGTTGGCTTGGCCGGCGACGCTTTCGACGCCAAGATCGTCCGTCACCTGGTGTCACCCGCGCTCGGCGCCGGTACTATGATCCGGTCGATGGACAAAGTGCTGCCCGTTCCCAACTGGGTGTACTTCAAGCTCGAACGCTGGCATCATCTTTCTCTGCTGCGCTCGAACGATACACTCAACATGCTGGAGAGCGTTCGGGCTCAGGCGCTGGAACCCGACCGAATCGGCGCGCTGCTTTCTCTGGTTCGCCATGGTCTCGGCTATCCGCTGCACCAGGCCGTGCAAAAGGTGAAGTGCCGGCTATCGGAAGCCTCGGAAGCCACCTTCCACTTTCACGACGGCGGCTTAGATCTCGAGGCTGCCGTTACGCGTACGGAGTTTGAGGGCTGGATCGCCGAAGAACTCTCTGCGATCGAGCGGTGCGTGGATCGGCTACTGGCCAAAACGGGCATTAATGCTCGCTCCGTGGATAACGTTTTTCTGACGGGCGGTTCGTCGTTTGTACCGGCAGTGAGGCGCATATTCGAATCACGATTCGGGGCGGACCGCATTCGAGCCGGCGACGAGTTCACATCGGTGGCGAGTGGGCTGGCCTTGCGGGCCTCGACAGGGGAGCCATAACCCGATGAGAAGCGCCTTGGGAACCGAGGCGCCTGACCCGGTCGGCTTGGGCAACTGCGCTTCACGGCCAGGCTTCGCTGACACGCGGCCAGAAAGCTGTAGATAGTCAGTTAGTTGGCGCATTCGGGTTCGGCGCCGGTGCCGTTCCTCCCGGTGCGTTGCCCGGCGTCTTCGGAGTCTTTGGCTGCTTAGCTGATAAATCTTGGATTGTGGGCAATTGCGAGGTGCTCCAGCCGCCTCCCAATTCTTTAACCAACTGAACGCTCGACGTCATCTGGCGCAGTTGAATATTGATTTCGGAAAGCTGATTGGTGAGAACGCTGGTTTGAGCAGTAATCACATTCAGGTAACTGTCGACCCCACCCGTGTACCGCACGGTGGCGAGTACGAGCGTGTGCTGTGAATCGGCCACGGCGGTGTGTTGTTCCACAACTTCTTGAGCAAGTATCCGCAACGCGGCCAGGTTATCCTCAACGCCCTGGAACGATGTCAGCACTGTCTGCCGGTAATTCGCCACCGTTCCGTCGTAGGCCGCACGATCCGCTTCCGTGGTTGCGCCGCGGAGACCGCCATCGAACAGTGTCTGGGCCAGAGCTGGGCCGACCGACCAGAATCGGGCCGGCCACGTGAACCAGTTGAGAAAGCTGATCGCCTCCAAGCCGGCGCCTGCACTCAGGGTGAGGTTGGGATAGTACGCAGCTTGATCGATCCCGATTTGCGCGTTAGCCGCGGCGACACGCCGCTCAGCAGCCGCGATGTCGGGCCTGCGTTCCAACAGTTCCGAGGGGACGCCGACAGGCACCGGAGGGGGATTCGGCTTAAAGATCGCAACCGGGAGCGAGAAATCGGTGGGTGGCTTGCCGATCAGCATCGCGATCGCGTGCTCATATTGAGCTCGGGCGACTCCCAGGTCGGTGGCCTGGGCAATCGCGGTGTCCAACTGTGTCTTCGCCTGTGAGACGTCCTCATCGGACGCGATGCCCCCGTTGTACCTGGCGGTGGTGAGGCGCAACGTTTCGCGGTAAGCCATGGCTGTATCGTCGAGAACCTTCTTTTGTGCATCGAGCGACCGAATCTCGAAGTAGTCCTGGGCGAGTTCCGTCTGTACTGTCAACAGGGCGGTTGCCAGATCGCCGGCGCTCGCCTGCGCCTGGAATGCGTTCTCTGCGATTTGATTGCGCACCTTGTGCCAGAGGTCGACCTGGTAGGAAAGATCGAACGGTAAGGAATAGGTGTTAATGACGCCACCCGTCGATGATAGGGGCACAGTGCCTCCGTTTGAAGTCCCGAGGCTCCTGGTTTGGGTGGCGTTTCGTGAGTTGCTGAAGGATGGCGAGGTTGTAACCGTCGGATAGAGTGCGGCCCGTGCTTGGTGAACGATCGCCCTCGCTTGCCGGAAGCTTGCCTCGGCCTGGGCGATGGTCTGATTGGACACGCGAACTTGTACCTCGAGCGCACTCAAATCGGGCTCGCCGTAGAGTTCCCACCAGGCCCCACGAATCTGATCGTCCTTGGGATCAGCCAGCCGCCAGCCGGTTCCCTCTTTGAATTCTTTGGGAACGGCCTCTTTATAAGCTTGAGGCGCCGGCGCGGTCGGTTTCGCGTACTTTGGACCCACGTTGCAGGAGCTAAGGCCGACGACACCGGCGGCCGCCAAGAGCAGCGCGGCCGATCGTCGGGCAAGGCTGCCCTTTGGCGCGACTTTGTTATTGCTGGATGTCATCTGGCACCTGTGTGATCCAACGGCGAAGATAGACCGGGCAATTCACTAATGTGATGCCCTGGCTTGCCTGCGCGGCGATGTAACGAGCGAGCATCCGGTCAACCAACGTTACTTCGCTGAGGTCGATATATATACGACAATTCGCCTGCCGGGCCTCTCCGATTGTTTGTTCGAGCGCGTCGAGCGATTCTTCTCCAAACTTGCCGTTGAGCAGGAGCGTCACGCAGGCTTCGCCAGGGTGTACTTCGGTCTTGATTGTGGATGGGCTATGCATGCATCCTCTATGTGGCGGGTCCAAGAGCGTCCGGCGTGGACGGGATCGACGCTTTAGATCGGCCTCTCAGTTTGTTCAGGAAGATGCTCAGCCTGTCCATGTAAACGTAGATAACCGGGGTTGTATAGAGCGTCAACAACTGACTCACGAGCAATCCGCCCACGATGGTGATGCCGAGTGGGCGGCGCAGCTCCGAGCCGGTTCCCGTGCCGAGCGCCAATGGCAGGCCGCCCAGCATGGCAGCCATGGTGGTCATAAGAATTGGCCGGAACCGAAGCAAGCAGGCATCAAAGGCGGCCTCCTTGGACGACTTATGATCGCGGCGCTCTACCTCCAAGGCAAAATCAATCATCATAATCGCGTTCTTTTTGACGATGCCGATAAGAAGAATCACTCCGATGAGCGCAATCACACTCAGGTCCATATGGAAAAGGTCGAGAGCCAGTATGGCGCCGACACCCGCGGAAGGCAGGGTCGAAAGAATTGTGATGGGGTGAATGAAGCTCTCGTAGAGAATGCCAAGCACGATGTACACAGAGGCAAGCGCTGCGGCGATCAGATAGGGCTCGTTTTTCAGAGAAGCTTGAAAGGCCTGGGCTGTTCCTGAAAAGCTGCCTTGAATGGTAGCGGGCATCCCAAGCTTGGCCTCCGCGTCGTTAATGATGTTGACAGCGTCGCCCAACGCGACACCCGGGGCCAGATTGAACGAAACAGTTACAGATGGATATTGCCCCTGGTGGTTGACGGTCAACGGAGCGACGGCGGGTTGATAGTGTGTGACAGCAGCGAGCGGAACTTGGCCCCCGGTGGCGGAATTGATGTAGATGTTTTTCAACCCTTCGGGGCTCTGCCAATAGATGGGATCGACCTCCATGACTACGTGGTACTGATTGAGCGATGTATACATGGTGGCGATCTGGCGCTGGCCGAACGCCGAATAGAGCGTGCTGTCAATGTCTGCCGGACTTATACCCAGCCGAGACGAAGTGTCACGGTCGATCACCAGGTTGGCTGCCAGCCCATTGTTTTGCTGGTCGGAGTTAACGTCCGTGAGCGACGGGACTTTCTTGAGCGCATTCAAGAGCTGAGGAGCCCACTTGGTCAACAGGCTTAGGTCGCCGCTTTGAATCGTGTACTGGTATTGCGCCCCACTCTGCCGGCCTCCGATTCGGAGATCCTGAACAGCCTGTAGATAGAGTGTTGCGCCTGGGACCCGTGCCAGTTGGGGACGAAGCCGGTTGATGATTTGATCCGCGGTTACCTTTCTCGCCGCGAGCGGCTTGAGTGAGATGAAGACGCGCCCCGTATTGACCGTGGTGCCGCCCCCGCCACCTGTGAACGCCGCCACCGAGGCGACGCCTGGGTCCTTTTTAACGATGTCGCAAAGGCGCAGTACCCGTTGCTGCATGGCCTGGAACGAGGAGTCCTGAGCCCCCATGATGGAGCCGTTCATTCGTCCGGTGTCTTGTTGGGGGAAGAAGCCTTTGGGAATCTTAATGAACATATAGATGTTCAGGCAGAAGGTGACGATGAAGACAACGAGCATGAAAGCAGAGTTGCGCAGCGTCCAGCCGAGGCTCCTTTCATAGCCCTTCAGTATCGCGTTGAACATTCTTTCGGTAGTCAGATAGAGCCTGCCGTGTTTTCGCTCATCCTTTAGCAATCGGGAGCACATGGTCGGCGTGGTCGTCAGGGACACAACCAGCGAGACAAGAATCGTAACGGAAAGGACAACCGCAAACTCCCGGAAGAGGCGGCCGATAATTCCACCCATCATCAAAATGGGAGTGAAGACGGCGATCAAGGAGATGCTGATGGACAAAACCGTGAAGCCAATCTCGGAAGCGCCCTTCAGGGACGCCTGCATCGCGTTCATGCCCTGCTCGCGATAGCGAGTAATGTTCTCGATGACGACGATGGCATCGTCCACTACGAAACCGGTGGAAATCGTGAGCGCCATTAGCGAAAGATTGTCGATGGAGTACCCGAAAAGGTACATCGCACCAAAGGTCCCGATCAGCGAGACGGGCACGGCAACGCTGGGTATCAGGGTCGCCCGAGGATCTCGTAGAAAAACGAAGACAACCAGGACAACCAGTCCGATTGAGATGAGCAGGGTCCGCTCGACGTCGAATACGGACGCCCGAATGGTGACAGTCTGATCCATGAGGACAGTCAGCTCAATGGTCTGATTGATCGACGCTTTCATCTGGGAAAACTGGGATTTGATGCGATCGACAGTATCAATGATGTTGGCTCCGGGCTGGCGAAAGACGATCAACAAGGCTGCTCGTTGCCCGTTGGCAAGTCCTACCGAGCGCAGGTCTTCCACCGAATCCTCGACGTTCGCGACGGCCGACAATTTCACTGGCGCACCGTTGCGGTATGCCACGATCAGCGGCTGATAGTCAACCGCGCGCAAGAGCTGGTCGTTAGTCCGGATCTGCCAGGACTTGGTGAGGGCCGTGAAACTCCCTTTCGGCTGGTTAACCGTCTGCGCAGCAATGGCGGAGCGTACGTCATCGAGCTGGAGACCAAAGCTGTTTATTTGATTCGGGTTGACGTCGATGCGAACCCCGGGCAAGGAACTGCCGCCTACGACCACCTGCCCGACGCCCTGAATCTGAGAGAGCTTTTGCGCCAGCACCGTGGAGGCAGCGTCGTAGAGTTTTCCTGGTGGGAGCTTATTCGAAGTCAGGCCGATGATCATGATGGGGGCGTCGGCGGGATTGACTTTGCGATAAGTTGGGTTGCCGGGCAGATTGGTGGGCAGGTACCCGCGAGCGGCATTGATGCCCGCTTCGACGTCGCGGGCCGCTGCGTTAATGTCACGACTCAAATCGAACTGCAGTGTCACGCTGGTCTGGCCCAGGGTGCTGCTCGACGTCATTTCCGTGACGGCGGCGATACGCCCGAATTGCCGCTCGAGCGGAGTTGCAACGGACGACGCCATGATCTCCGGACTGGCGCCGGGCAGCGCGGCAGAAACAGAAATGGTGGGGAAATCGACCTGAGGCAGTGGAGAAACGGGCAGCAGTTTGTAAGCCACCGAGCCCGCCAGCGCCACCGCGATGGTGAGCAGTGTGGTGGCGACGGGCCGCGCGATGAATGGTGAAGAGAGGCTCATGCCGGCTCCGGATGTGGACCGTTTTCGACCGCGTTCGGCGGCTCATTCTTCTTCTCCTTGCGCCCGCCGACCCGCTGCGCAATGCTGTCGAAGAACAGGTAAATCACCGGCGTCGTGTAGAGCGTAAGAAGCTGGCTCAGAAGCAATCCGCCGATGATGCTGATACCCAGAGGGCGCCTCAGCTCCGAACCCACGCCGCGCCCGAATGCCAGCGGTACGGCGCCCAGCAGAGCGGCCATGGTGGTCATCATGATGGGGCGAAATCGCAGGAGACAGGCCTGATAGATGGCATCGTACGAATTCTTCCCACCATTGCGCTCCGCGTCCAGTGCGAAGTCGATCATCATGATGGCGTTTTTCTTAACGATTCCGATTAAGAGCACAATGCCGATGATTGCCACCACCGTCATTTCCTGATGGAACATCAGCAAGGCCAGGATCGCGCCGACGCCGGCCGAAGGTAGGGTCGACAAAATAGTGATCGGGTGTATGAAGCTCTCGTACAAAACACCCAAAACGATATAGACCGTAACCAGCGCTGCGAGAATCAACAGCGGTTCATTTGTCAGCGATGCCTGGAATGAAGCGGCCGTGCCCTGAAAAGCGGCCTGCATGGCCGCCGGCAGATGCATGTCTTTCTCCGCTTTCGAAATAGCATCCACGGCCTCCCCTAGTGAGGCGTTCGGTTTTAGATTGAATGAAATCGTGGTTGCCGGGAACTGCCCCTGATGGGTGATCAGGACGGGCGCGGCGGAAGGCTCGTATCGGGTGAACGTGCTGAGCGGCACAACCCCGCCGGCGGCCGATTTGATGTAGATGTTCTGCAGTTGCGTGGGGTCGACCTGGAACTCCGGCTTCACCTCCATCACGACGTGATACTGATTCAACTGCGTGAAAAGCGTCGACACCTGCCTCTGGCCATAGGAATCATAAAGCGCGGCATCGATGGTCTGCGGTGTGATTCCGATGCGGGACGCCGTCTGGCGATCGATCGTGATCGCGGCGGCAATTCCATTTGCTCCCAAATCGCTGGCTACGTCGGCCAGTTGCGGCAAGCTTTTTAGCTTGTCGACAAATCGGTTTGCGTAGCGTGCCAGTTCCGTCGCATCCGGATCCTCCAGCGTGTACTGAAACTGTGTCTTGCTGACCCGGTCTTCGACGCTGAGATCCTGAACCGGCTGCATGTAGAGAGTGATGCCGTCGATCTTCGCGAGTTCAGGCTGCAGTTGCCTGATCACGTCAGACGCCGACTTGCCGCGATCTTCCAACGGTTTCAGGTTGATTTGAATCCGGCCGCTGCTCATGGTGTTGTTGGTCCCGTCGACGCCGATGAAAGACGACAAGCTCTGCACGTTGGGATCCTTCAGAATCACCTTGGTCAATTCCTGCTGCCGCTTCGACATTTCAGGAAATGAAATGTCCTGATTCGCTTCGGATATGCCCTGAATGACGCCCGTGTCCTGAATCGGAAAGAAGCCTTTGGGGATGATCACGTAGAGATATATGGTCAATACGAGCGTGGCGGCAGCCACCAGAAGCGTGATGTTGCGGTGCTTCAGCACGTGCGTGAGCGTTCTTCCATAGAAGGCGATGGTGTCCTCGAAGACCTTCTCCGATGCGCGATAGAACCACCCCTGTTGAGCCTCGGGTTTGTGCCGCAGCATTTTTGAGGACAGCATCGGCGTGAGGGTTAGCGATACGACGGCCGAGACCAGGATGGTGACGGCCAGGGTGACAGCAAACTCTCGAAAGAGCCGCCCAACGATATCGCCCATGAAGAGCAGCGGGATCAGCACGGCGATCAGGGAGATTGTCAACGACACGATGGTGAAGCCAATTTCGCCCGCGCCCTGCAACGCCGCCTCCAGCGGTGGCATACCCTGTTCCACATAGCGTGCAATGTTTTCGATCATCACGATGGCGTCGTCAACCACAAAGCCGGTGGAAATGGTGAGCGCCATCAAGGTCAGGTTGTTCAGGCTGTAGCCCAGGATGTACATGGCGGCGAAAGTGCCGACGATCGACAAAGGAACCGCGACGCTGGGAATGACGGTCGCCGCGAGGGTCCTCAGAAACAGGAAGATCACCATGATCACGAGTCCAATCGTCAGCATCAACTCGAATTGAACGTCAGAGACGGATGCGCGGACGGTGGTGGTCCGGTCGGTGAGAACTTGAACCTTGATGGACGACGGCAGTGTGTTCCTCAGCTTTGGCAGGAGCGCCTTGATGCTATCGACCACTTGAATAATGTTGGCGCCCGGCTGCCGTTGGATGTTGACGATCACGGCTGGAGTCTGGTTCATCCAGGCGGCGAGCTTTACGTTCTCGGTGCCGTCGGAGACTTGCGCAACGTTCTTCAACAGAATGGGCGCACCGTTCTTGTAAGAGACGATGATTTCCCGATAGTCTTTGCTGGTCAGGATCTGATCGTTGGCGCCAATCTGGAAAGACTGGTGTCTCCCGTCAAAACTGCCTTTGGCCTGGTTGACGCTGGTCGAGATGAGCGCTGTGCGGACATCGTCGAGATTCAGGCCGTAGGAGGCCAGCTGTGTTGGGTTTGCTTGAATACGAACCGCCGGCTTCTGTCCGCCGCTAATGCTGACCAGCCCTACCCCCGGCAGTTGCGAGATCTTCTGCGCCATGCGCGTGTCGGCGAGGTCCTCAACCGAAGAAAGCGCTAAGGAGGGAGACGTGAGGGCGAGCGTCAGGATGGGCGTATCGGCAGGGTTCGTCTTGCTGTAAATCGGTGGCGTTGGCAGATCAGAGGGAAGATACGTCTGGGCGGCATTGATGGCCGCCTGGACTTCCTGCTCGGCCACGTCGATGTTCAGGCTGAGCAGGAACTGGAGCGTGATCACTGAGGCTCCATCGGAGCTGATGGAGGTCATCTGGTTCAGCCCCGGCACTTGCCCCATCTGCCTTTCAAGCGGCGCGGTGACGGCGGAGGCCATCACGTCCGGGCTGGCCCCCGGATAGAACGTCAACACCTGGATGATCGGGTAATCGACTTCGGGCAACGCCGAAACCGGCAATTGCGTATAGGCGACGGCGCCCACCAGCAGAATCGCCACCATGAAGAGCGTAGTCGCGACCGGGCGCAGAATAAATGGGCGGGAAGGGCTCACTGCTTGGCTCCGCCGCTAGCCGTTCCTCCATCCTGTAGCGGGTTGGAGTCGTCGTCACCCGAAGTGCCGCCGGCGCCTGCTTTGCGGACAGTCACCTTAATGCCGTCCTGCAGCTTGTCGAACCCATCCGTCACCACCGTGACGCCCGCGTCAATGCCCGTCACCGCTGCGAGATTGGCGTCCGTCGTAGCAACGCTCACCTTCTGGCTCAACACCGTTTGGTCAGGCTTCAAAATGTACACAAACGCCATCTGCGCATTCCGCTGGATGGCTGCCGTAGGAACCAGAGTGGCGTCGTGAAGGGTGCGCACCAGTAATTTGGCATTCACGAACTGGTTTGGGAATAGCTTGTTATCCTGGTTCGCGAAATTGGCTCTTAGCTTCACCGTGCCGGTTGTGTTGTCAATCTGGTTGTCGAGCGTGAGCAGCGACCCATGCGCAATTTGTTTCTGTTGATCGCGATCGAGGGCGTCAACACCTAGCACATGACCGGCCCGCATTTGTGCGACGACTTCAGAGATGAAATCCTCCGCGATCGTGAAGATGACGGTTATTGGCTGCAACTGGGTGATGACGAGAAGCCCGGTGGTGTCAGTGGCGTGGACGATGTTGCCGGGATCGACCAGCCGCAGGCCGACTCGTCCGTCGATGGGTGACGTGATCTTGGCGTAGTCCAGGTTAACTTTGGCGCTGTCAAGCAGGCCCTGGTCCAGCTTGACGGTGCCTTGGTTTTGGAGGACCTGTGCTTCTTGCGTTGCCAGCTGCTGTTCGGGGATGGCGCGTTGTTCGTAAATCGTCTTGTACCGGTCGAGGTCAATCAGCGAGTTTTTCAACAGAGCCTGGTCGCGAGCCAACTGCCCCTCGCCTTGAAGGACCGCGGCTTGATAAGGGCGAGGGTCGATCTCGACCAGGAGATCGCCTTTTTTGACAAGCTGGCCTTCACGATAGTGGATCGACATCAGTTGCCCATCGACCCGGCTCTTTACCGTGACCGTGTAAACCGGCGTGACGGCGCCGAGGGCGGTGATGTACTCTCCGATGTCGCCTTTTTTCGCTTGTGTGACCGACACCGGAACGGCCCGGGCTGCGCCGCCACTCTTGCCGCCAGTGCCTTTCCGCGTACCGCTGCTTTGCGAGAGCAAGTAACCGCCCGTCAGCAGCAGCCCCGCCGCAGTCAGCACGACGGCCCACCACCAGCGACCTTTACGTCTGCTCAGGGCTGTTTCTTTGGAAGGGCGGTGAGGAGGCGTAGCGGAATCTGGCATCACTCCCTGAATATCGCGACTTCCGGGAAATCCCGCCTCTGCCTCTCGACCTATCGTTTTATACGCCAATCGGCATACCAGCGAGTAACAAAGACACCAACCCGGAGCGTCACTTAGACGAACCTTATGACTGATGAGGCCATTGAGCGCCCGATCCGTGTTTTGTCCGTTGACGACCATCCGTTAATCTGCGAAGGATTGGCGGCGCTACTCATGCGGCACCCCGACATACAGATGGTGGGGAGTGCCCAAACCGGCGGCGACGGAATTGCTTTGTACCAATCCTTGCAGCCGGACGTCGTACTGATGGATTTGCGGCTTCCGGATATTTCCGGCTTGGAAGCGACAGTAATAATCAGAAGCGAATTTCCCGATGCCAAAGTTATTGTTCTGACCTCCTACGACGGAGACCAGGACGTGTATCGTGCTTTAGAAGCGGGTGTTCGAGGCTATCTTTTTAAAGAGATCGTTCATCGGGACCTCGTGCAGGCGATTCGGGCTGTTCAAGCCGGCAAGCGCTACATTCCCGCACAGGTTTCAGAGCAGCTCGTTGAGTATTTCCCGGAAATCGCTTTGACCTGTCGCGAAACGGAGGTTCTGGTCCACGTCGCCAATGGCTTTGGCAACAAGGAAATTGGCCACCACCTTGGCACCGCAGCCGGGACGATCAAGGCTCATATTCAAAACATCCTTGGCAAGCTCGGAGCGCGAGACCGGACGCACGCCGTAACCATCGCATTGAGCCGTGGGATCCTCCACCTCAGGCATCGGAGTTCCTTCTCCGAGAAGGCGTGTCCCATTCAGCAATGAGTCGCGGAGCATGGCGGCTGTTTACCATTCTTAACAGCGCACAAACCTTGAGCAAAATTCCGCCGACCGGTTCTCCGAAATATAGGTAAGGCTGCGGTCGTCCGTTCAAAGTTCCATGGGTGGGGTCGGCCGCAGTCCCTCGTCGGTGGTTCCGTTGCCCAGCCCCCCTTTTGCCCTCACGGTAGAATCATATTTGGGCAAATGTGTCGAGCCAAGCTTGGTGAAAGACTAACGGGTGGGCTCATCCGTATCATTGTTGGCCCCGCCCGCTTTTGATATCCCGTCGCCTGCGGCACCGGAACTGCCCGTAAAGCAAGCTCGAGAACAGCGCTTCGTCTTCCTCGATTCTATGCGCGGGCTGGCTGCGTTGTGGGTTCTGCTTTTCCACTACTTCGAAGCCGGTCACGCAAAGGACCTGGAGCGGCTGTTCCCCGGCTGGCTAGCGGCGTTCTTTCATTCCGGGCACTTCGGCATACCGATTTTCTTCGTCCTCAGTGGCTTTGTTATCGCCCATTCCGTAGGGAACCAGCGCGTCGATTCCCGGTTCATCGGGCGGTTCATGTTCCGGCGATCAATCCGCCTGGATCCCATGTATTGGTTCTCGATTGCCGCTGTCATCGCGGTCGGTTTCATGAGCCCGCTACCTCATCCGCCGCTGCCTTCCGCGGCCCGCTTGGCGGCGCATTTGTTTTATGCGCAGGGCCTGCTTGGATTCAAGCAGATCAACAATGTTTGCTGGACGTTGTGCCTCGAAGTCCAGTTCTATCTGGTTTTCTGCCTGATGCTGCTGGTGATTCAGCGATTTCGCCGCTCCGGCCAGGATCATCGTTCGCTGGTCGGGATGGCAGTGCTCTCCGGCGGCGTGGCCGTGCTTTGGCCCTTGGGATTGGTACACTTCGCCGTCTGGCCCGGCCTTTTTCTGCCCCAATGGTATAGCTTCCTGGCAGGAGTCTTTGCCTACTGGACATTTCAGAAACGGCTGCCTGGCTATTGGTTCTACTTGTTCGCGGGTTCGCTGCTGGTGTCGCCCCTCGCCTATCGCCACTTTCCGGGACTGGCTGCGATTATCGGCCTGCTGATTCTCTTCGCCGGCCGGCGCGGAAAGCTGGCTGCGTGGCTCACGTGGCGGCCGCTGCAGGTCCTTGGAGCCATCTCCTACAGTCTGTACCTATTGCACAATCCAGCCACCTCGATGATCGTCGGCCTCGCTTACACTACTCCGCCCACGGCCGCCTGGGAATTGTTCTGGCTGGTTCTGATCGCCGCCTCGGTTTGCGCCATCGCCTATCTCGCCTGGCGCTTCATTGAGCGCCCCAGCATTTTGCTCAGCAAGCGATTCAAGCTCGAAAGCTCGCCCGCGGCAAGCCCGCGCGAAGCAGTTCTGCGTGGTCCATCGGAGACGGTATTGCAAGCTGTCCCCGAGGCGGCCGTCCTGTAATACTTCCGACTGGCAAAACTCCGCGCGGAACCGCGCGCGCCATAAAACGCGATCAAGAACCGTGTACGATTCCTGATAGCAGCGTGTTGCGGCCTATCTACATTCGCGTTCACAACTCCGACAACGTTGCCATCATTATTGACGCAGGCGGCGTCGCGCCCGGCGTGGCTAGCCCGTGCGGCTTGGTCGCGCGCGAGTTTATCCCCCAGTCTCACAAGATCGCCCTCCAGCACATCGAGAGCGGAGAAGCTGTAACACGCTATGGCCAGACCATCGGTTACGCGAACCGGTGGATCCACGCCGGCTCCTGGGTGCGGGAAGAGATGCTCAGTTTGCCTGCGCCGCCGCCGCTCGATCGCATGCCGCTTGCCACCGCGGTGCCCGTCCCTCTGCCGCCGCTCCGGGACTACACCTTCGAGGGCTTTTGCAATGCCGATGGCTCAGTCGGAACCAAGAACATTTTGGGCATTACCACCACCGTTCAGTGTGTTGCACCCACCGTCGACTACGCGGTGCGCCGCATCAAGGCGGAGATGCTGCCGCACTTCGCCAATGTTGACGACGTGGTTGCCATCACACACAACTACGGCTGTGGCATCGCGATCGATGCGCCGGACGCCGCCATACCCATTCGCACGCTGCGAAACATCAGCCTTAATCCGAACCTGGCGGGAAAGGCGCTGGTGGTGAGTCTCGGCTGCGAAAAGTTGCAGCCGGAGCGTTTGTTCAGCGTGGACTTCCCGGTCTTCTCCGACGGAAATCTAATTCGACTGCAGGATGAGCGGGGCTTCGCCGAAAGCGTGGCCGCCATCATGCGAGCGGTGGAGCGGAAATTGGCCGAGCTCGATCGCCGCCGGCGCCAAAGCTGTCCCGCCTCCGAGCTGTCGGTAGGTCTGCAGTGCGGAGGCAGCGATGCGTTCTCGGGTGTCACCTGCAATCCCGCCGTTGGCGTGGCTGCTGATCTGCTGGTCCGCGCCGGCGCGACGGTCTGCTTCTCGGAGGTCACCGAAGTACGCGATGCCGTTCATCTGCTGACGCCCCGCGCCGCCAACCAGGACGTGGGCCGCGCGCTGGTTCAAGAGATGCGCTGGTACGACGAATATCTACGGAAAGGCGGAGCCGATCGCAGCGCTAATCCCACACCCGGCAATCGGCGCGGCGGCTTGGCAAACATCGTGGAAAAGGCTTTGGGCTCCATCGCCAAAGCCGGGAGTACTGCTATCACCGCTGTTGCGGGCCATGGAGAAAAGGTAAAGAGCAAAGGGCTGGTCTTCGCCGCGACACCTGCCAGCGATTTCATCTGCGGCACACAACAGCTGGCGTCAATGAACCTTCACGTCTTCACGACCGGCGAAGGCAGCCCTTACGGCTTAGCGCTGGTGCCCGTCGTCAAGGTCTCATCACGCACGGCCTTGGCCGAAAAGTGGCACGATTTGATCGACATCGATGCGGGGCGGATTGCAAACGGCGATGCCACCATCGAGCAGGTAGGCTGGGAAATCTTCCAATTCATCCTCGAGGTTGCAAGCGGCCGTAAGAAGACGTGGGCCGATCATTGGGGCCTTAGTAATGCCTTGATCCCTTTCAACCCCGGCCCCGTGACCTAAGAGTCATGAGCCTCCGTCCGGTCGTGGTCGACCCCCTACCACCGCGGCAGCACACGCTTCCAATTGGGATCGACATGCCTTCGCATCTCCGCTTCATCGTCGCGCTTCCGATACGGGATCTTCTCGTACCGTTCGCAACCGCGCGCCACCTGGTCGTAATCCAACTCCACGCCCAACCCGGGCTTCGCCGGAATCTCCACCGCGCCATTCTTGAACCGTACCCGCCCGCCAGCGACCACTTCGTCTCGTTCGCTCTGCCACGGATAATGCGTATCGCAAGCGTAGGTCAGGTTGGGGCAGGCCGCAGCCACATGCGTCATCGCCATTAAGCTAACGCCCAAATGACTGTTGGAATGCATCGAAAGGCCCATGCCCAGCACGCCACACAGATGCGATAGATGCTGTACCTGCCGCATACCGCCCCAATAGTGCGGATCCGACAGGACAATCTGCACCGCTTCCAGATCGCGCGCCCGCGGAACGTCCCCAAACTGCGTCACCGCAACGTTACTTGCGAGCGGCATCTGAATTCCTTTAGCGTGCAACCTTCGCCTTACCTCGCTCATGTCCGCCAGCTCCGGACAAGGATCTTCGAGGTATCCTCCACCGGCCAATTCACCACACAACGACTCCCCGACCCGCACCGAAGTGTCTACCGACCAGGCGCAATTCGGGTCGATCCGCAGCGGGTACGTTGAGCCGAATTCCGCTCGCAGTGCACGAATCGTTTCGATCTCGTGATCGGGATCGAGCACCCCGCCTTTCAGTTTGATCTCGCGAAATCCGTATTGCTCCACCATCTGCCGGCACTCGCGCACCGCTGTCCGTGGATCCAATACCTCGCCGTACTCATCTTCATAGGTTCCATCGCCGCCGCCGCCGTGGTGCTTGTAGAACAAATAAGCGGAGAAGGGAACGCGATCTCGAACGCGACCGCCGATGACCTCGCATACCGGCCGGTTGACGGCCTTCCCGATAACGTCGAGACACGCTATCTCAATCGCCGCGAGCGTACGGTTATTCTGATCGAGTGGGTTTTCGCCCGGAACCAGCCACGTCTGGCTGCGATCTCCGGCGCTTCTCCCTCGCGCTGGGGAGGCGCACATTTGTTCGTACAGACCCGCCAATTGAAATGGATCTCTTCCGATAACGAGATCCCGAGCCGCGTCGAGCGCCGCCCGCGGTGCATCTCCGCCGTAAGTTTCGCTAATGCCACAAATTCCATCGTCCGTTTCAAGTTCGACCAGCGTTCGTAGCGCCCAAGGCGCGTGTAGACCGTACGAACTCCGCAGCGGTGGATCAGCGATGGCAATCGAGTGAAGCTTCAGTGAGGAGATTCGCATGCAGTTTTGTCGCAGCTTTCAACTGCGGGGTACGAGTTTCTGCGCCGCCGCTATTGACCGCAGCAGTAACGCGATGATAGCGTCAGCATTCTGGATTTAATCATGAATCGTGGAAACCTCCACCGGCTTTCAGGTTCGACACTCGCCCATTCGCGCGCGATTCTACTAGGGCGAGCCGATGCCTGAGCCGGCCGGCCCGATTTCCGGGTCCCTGCCAGTCTCGCTCGAAAGCCCCCGCGAAACTCTTCGCCGTTGGACCGTCGTGGGCCTCCTTTGCGTCGCGTTCATTATTGCCTACATCGACCGGCAAAACCTCTCCTTCGCTTTGACCGATCATGACTTCAAAAGTTTCTTCGGGCTCACCGACAGTGCGCGCGGCTTGCTGAACTCGGCCTTCTTCTGGACCTATGCCGCCCTCCAGATTCCGGCCGGCTGGGTGGTCGACCGGTATGGCGTGAAGCGTCCATTCGCCGTCGGGCTCGCGGTGTGGAGCATACTCGCCGGCCTTACCGCCTGGTGCGGTTCCGCTACTCAGTTGTTTGCCCTGCGTCTGTTGTTGGGGGCGGGAGAGGCCGTGAACACACCAGCGGGCATGCGCTGGCTCCGCCTGAACTTTCGCCCGCAAGACCATGGCTTTGTCATGGGCCTCTATCAGGCCGCGGCAAAAGCGGGTCCTGCCATCGGCGCTCCGCTGATCGCGTGGCTGCTGTTCACCTACGGCTGGCGCGCCATGTTCATCGTGATGGGATTCGGTTCGCTGATCTGGATTCTGCCCTGGATGTTGATCGTCCGGGACAACGACCGGGAACTCGAAGCAGCGGTCTTGAAACGCCCGGACATCCCGGCCATTTCTTTCAGCGAATTACTTCTGAACCGCGCCATGCTAGGCATCATCATCGGCTCGTTCTGTTACAACTACTACAACTACTTCTGCCTCACCTGGCTTCCCTCCTACTTCGCCGAGCAGCGCGGGCTCTCACTCAATTCCACTGGATGGTTCACCGGCTTCAGCTACTGGGGTTTCGCCGTCGTCTCCACCGCCGCGGGATATTGGTCCGACTCGCTGATTCGTCGCGGTGCGGCACCAATCCGTACTCGTCGGATGTTCATCGTTGCCGGCTTTCTCATGGCTTCCACGGAAATGATCGGAGCTATCGCTCCGTCCAATAACGTGGCCCTTTTCTTCGCGGTCTTCTCTCTCAGCGGCCTCGGCCTCGCTACGGGGAATTTGTGGGCGCTGACCGCCGCGATGATGCCCGGCGCGCCGCCCGCACGTTTGGCGGCGGTTCAGAACATGGCCCTGAACATCCCTGGCATTGTGGCGCCCATTCTCACCGGCTGGCTCAAGCAAGCCACCGGTGGCTACCTGGCGCCGATGCTCGCGAATCTCTTTTTTCTGTTGCTCGGAATTGGAAGCTATCTGATTCTGGTTCGCCCGAGGTATGCGCCCGGCGCAAAAAGCGCCAAATCGTCGAAGGACTCCCTCTAAACATGCAATCGATCCCATCTCCTCTCGTTGCCCGCTTTCGCGGCGTCTTCGGCTTTCCGGTGACTCCGTTCCGTGCCGATCTCTCTCTGGATCTCGACGCATTGGCCTCCAATGTTGACGACATGGCCGATCACCCGTTCTGCGCCATTGTCGCTGCCGGAGGTACCGGCGAACTGTACTCGCTGACTGTGGATGAGATCGAGCAGGTTGTTCGCACCACAGTAGACGCCGTGAATGGAAGAATGCCCGTAGTCGCCGGCGTTGGCTTCAACACGCCAATAGGTACAGAGATTGCAAGGCGCGGACAACGAGCAGGCGCCGCGTGCCTGCTTGCCTTGCCTCCCTACTATGTCGGCGCGCCGGAGGAAGGTCTCTTTGCCTACTATCAAGCCATCGGCGATGCCACTGGGCTTCCGCTGATGGTTTATAGCCGCGATTGGGCCACCTTTACGCCCGAAATGGTCGCCCGCTTAGCGGACCGCATCCCGACGCTCGCTGGGTGGAAAGACGGTCAAGGCGACATACGCCGCTACCAGCGCATCATGGAATACAATGGCGATCGTCTGGCCTGGTTCGGCGGTCTCGGAGACGACTGCGTCCCAGGTTACTTTGCCATCGGTGTTCAGGCCTTCACGTCGAGCATCTCCAACGTCAGCCCGCGGCTCTCACTGGCGTTGGCCGAGGCCGGCATCCAGCGCGATTTCGACCTCCTCAATCACCTGATGCGGCGCTACGTGAATCCGCTCTATGCTCTCCGGGAGCGAATGCGAGGGTATGAAGTGGCCGTGATGAAACAAGCCATGGAGATTCTCGGCATCCCCGCAGGCCCCGTGCGTCCGCCCTTGATGAACTGCAGGCCAGAAGACGTGGAAGATATCCGAAAGCTGATGGAAGTCTACGGCGACATGACCTAATTACTCGGCCAGACCCGCGCCGGCGGCCCAGGACCGGCTCTGACCGGGCTTCCAACACTTATTTTTCGGGGTACGGCGCGCCGCTCCCCAGTTGCCGCAACACCTGTTCCCGGATTAGCTCCTCGATATCCGCCATCTGCTCGGCCAGCAGATTGATCTTCTTTGACAGACCCTTGATCTCGGTCTCCGCCCGCCGATTCACCTCGAAGTCCAATTCGCCGCGCACCCGATCCTTCTGGTCTTGCCGGTTCTGACTCATCATGATCACGGGAGCCTGGATCGCGGCGAGCATCGACAGGAATAAGTTCAACAGGATAAAAGGATACGGGTCCCATGCCCTCTGCCCCAACCCGATGTTGATCACCGTGTAAATGGTAAGGACGACACCGAAGAGGATGATAAAGGACCACGAACCGCCGAAACGAGCCACAGCATCGGCCACCTGCTGGCCGAAGGTCGTGTCTTCCTCAATCACTTCGTTCGGATTGCGGGCCGCCCGCCCGCGCACCAGGTTTTGGGCGGCATGGAACTGGCGCCCCAGTACCGTCAGCAAGTCCATTCCCGCGTGCGGCTTCTTGACCAGAAGCGTGGCGATATCGTTGCGATCGATCTCCAGGCAAATGCTGTCTTCGATCGCGAGCGCGTCTGTTTGGTGCGGTGTCTCGTCCAGCATCGAAGCGAAACCAAAGAATTCGCCCGAGCGTGGCTCATCAACCACCACCTCTTGATGGTCGTCGTCGATAGTGGTCACCCGGACCGCGCCCTTCACCAGCACGTACGCCCGTCCGCCCGCATCGCCCCGTTTGTAGATCCGTTGTCTTACGGCGAATGTTTTTACCTCCACCTGGGACGCCAACACAGCCAGCTCGTCCTTATCCAACAGGCTGAAAAGGGGCACCGTACTAAGGATCTCGGGGTCGCACGCCATGGATCACCTCACTCTTCCGATCGCACAAGAATCGAATTCTTGTATTTTAGATGCGACCGGGTGCGCGCTTTCAACGGCTGCGCTGAAGCCGGGTTTAGGCACCGAGGCGGGCGCGCGTCAAGTTCATCAGCGTCTGATGTGTGCCCAGCGTCTCCGGATCGCCGCCCTTGTCTTCGGGGTGTAGCTGTGTGTAACGACCGTCGGATCCCAGGACCCAAGCTTGCCGGTGGTCGCGAAGGCAGACGTCCAGTACTTCCCAAAGCTTCTGCTTGGGACCGGCTGCGAACACCGGTGTCACAACCTCCACGCGTTTCGAAAGATTCCGGTACATCCAGTCCGCCGAGCCGATAAAGAAGTCGCCCTCAATCGGGTTCTCTTTGCCATTCGCGAAGTGGAAGATACGGGAATGTTCCAGGAAGCGTCCGATGATCGAACGGACCCGTATGTTTTCCGTCTGGCCCGGAATGCCGGGGCGGAGGCAGCAAAAGCCGCGAATGATCAAATCAATCGGCACGCCCGCCCGCGAAGCCTCGCAGAGTGCGTCAATCACGTCCGGGTCTTCCAACTGATTCATCTTGGCTACGATCCGGGCCGGCCGGCCGCCGGCCTTGTTTTCGGCTTCCCGATTGATCAGCTGCAGAATCCTCTTCCGCATCGTGGTCGGCGCCACCAGAATCGTAGAACAATCCGGAGCTTTCGAGTGGCCGGTCAGATAGTGGAACAGGTTCACCACATCCCGCGTGATCAGCGGGTCGCAGGTCAGCAGGCCGAAGTCGGCATACAACCTGGCGGTCTTCACATGATAGTTGCCGGTTCCGATGTGCACGTAGCTGCGCAGCCCGCTCGATTCCTTTCGCACCACCAGCGCGGTCTTGCCGTGCGTCTTCAGCCCTGCCACACCGAACGTCACGTGCGCCCCGACCCGCTCCAATTCGGCAGCCCAATGCAGGTTCCGCTCCTCGTCGAAGCGGGCATTGATCTCCATCACGCAAGCCACCTGTTTGCCGGCTTCGGCCGCCCGAATCAGGGACTTCACGAACGGAGTATCGTCGCCGATCCGGTAAGCCGTCATCTTGATCACCACCGTCTGCTCGTCGTCGGCTGCGGTGCTGATGAAGTGCTCCACACTGGCATCGAAGCTCTCGTAAGGATGATGAACCAACACGTCGCCGGCGTGTAGCGCCTGAAAGATCATCGCGGCCCGATGCGGACCATCGTGCAGGGCCGGCGGCGCAATCGGCGTCCACGGCGTATCGCGCAGTTCAGGGATTGGCAGTCCGGCCAGCTCGAACAGCGTGCTGTAGTCAACGTCCTCTGGTAAATCGTAAAGATCCAACGAAGACAGATCGAAACGTGTCCGCAGCATTTCCTTAATGGTTGGATCCGGGTCAGGCCCGAACTCCAGCCGCACCACCGGCTCGTACCGCCGCTGCCGAACCTGTTCCTGGACCAGTTCACGTAGCCCCATCCCCGCCTCGTCGGTGATTTCTACCTCCGCGTCACGGGTCAGCCGTACCATCGTGAAGGAGTCCAATCTCATTCCGTTGTAGAGTTTGTGCACGTTCCCGCGTATCACTTCATAGAGCGGAACGAATAGCCGCTTCCCTTTGTCCACCGCGGCCTCGAGTGGAATCCAATGCCGTAGCCGCACCGGCACCTTCACCCGTGCGTAGATGCACTCGCTTCGGCCCGGGTCGTGTACAAGGAATGTCAATGAAGTCGATAGGTTCGAGAGGAAGGGAAACGGATGCGAAGGGTCTATCACCAGCGGCGTGAGTGCGGGTGACAAATTCGCGTCAAAGTAATGGCCCGCTTCGTCCCGCTGGCTCGCCGTGAGCTCATTCCAGGTCCGCAGCGCGATTCCTTGCGCCTCCAACTCCGGAACAATCTGCTTGCGATAACAATCCGCCTGCCTTTGCAGCATCGGGATCAGTTTGTCCCGGACTTGCTGAAACTGGGCGCGCTCCGAGGGGCTCTCGGCGTGCCGTAGCACGGCCATGCGCTTCATGAAAAACTCGTCCAGGTTCGAAGTGAAAATCGCGAGAAACTTCGCCCTCTCGAGCAACGGCGTGCGGTCGTCGAGCGCTTCCGCCAGGACGCGCTCATTGAAGTCCAGCCAGCTCAAGTCGCGGTCGATCCAGATGTTCGACAGTGATTCGGGCAAAGCTGTGTTCAAAACTCCCTGGTCGCCAATGGATGCCAGCGTGAGTGCCGCGGTCATAACTTTCCCTCCCGAACTGCAAGCTCTTCCTTGAAAAGCATGGAATAAAGCCCATTCTATGGGTGCTTTCGGGCTGTATTATGAACGTTGAGTTTCAGTTCGAAGATTCTTCTTTAACATCGCGCCGGCAATCTGATGCCGTCCCTGTGGACTAACTATGAGGCAAGGCCTTCGTGCCGGTGGCGATCAGAACCTGCGCCGGGAAACTCATCCCGCGATCCGTGGAGTATCCCGAAGAGCCTCGAACGGATGAAGCCGTCGCTTCGACTTCGGCAACAACGTCCCGTAACTTGCCGGTTTTGGCAAACCGGCGTGTCCGGGGCATCGGGTGTTCACATATCTGGCCGGAAGTTGCGTCGCAAACCTAGGACGGGCTTCTTAATCGGAGAAAAAACGCCCTCGGTTTCGGAGGATACCGGGGGCGTTTCGCAATTCAGCACAGGACGCAACCATAGCGCCGAGCTTGAATTAGGAAGAGAGTATCACGAAACACCAGGCATTAGGAGGAGCCTAACAAGTGGCATGACGCCGAACGGGGCGACGAAGCCCGCCGCGACGAGGACCAGCACAAGTTCCAGACGGGGAAAGTAAAGAGACCTTTGCGACCAGTCCACAACTCGCTCAAGCGGGAACGGGCTGCCGCGGATTCGCCAGACTGATGCCTAGGCCAAGCAAGCATCGTATTGCGATATGACTCGTCGAGCTGCCGCAAATGAGCGTACTATAAAGGCTATGAAATGGATGGGCGCCTTCCTGCTGGCGGCCGTGATGGCCAGTTATGCGACTGTAAGTGCAATTGCACAAACCGGCGGCCCGCCGCGCTCAGACAAGCAAGCGCCGGTCTATGTGCAGGACGGTGGCGTGAGCCAGTCATTGGAAAGCATTTTCATCCCACCGATGGTGAATGCGCCTTTCACTTGTATTTTGCATACCGAATGGGTTCGCAGCATGCCGGACGGCGGGACGCTGACTCTCGTGAATCAGCGAACGATCGCCCGGGAAAGTAGCGGGCGGTTTTATCAGGAGCGTTGGCTTCTGGTTCCAAAGAACGGCTCGGCTCAATCCCTGATGTCGCATATTCAAATCGCCGATCCCACCAATCACACGCTCGTTACGCTCCGGATGGGAACGAATACGGGCACCCTAACAACCTATGGAGGAACAACCTCCCGGATCTACAAGCCGGCGGAGCAATTCGTCGGTCCGCTGCCGGATGGATCCGGATCTGTGACCAGCGGAGCCCTGGGTGACGACAGAATACAGGGAGTGGACACGGTCGGAACGAGAATCACTCGAACTACCAATGCCTGGGTGATCGGCAATGATCGGCCATTCACGACTGTGCGTGAGTTTTGGTTCGCTCCCTCATTGGGGATTAATTTAGTTTCAAAGGTTTCCGATCCGCGGTTCGGATCACAGACCTTTACCGTGACGGATTTGACATTAAGCGAGCCCGATCCGCAGCTGTTTGAGGTTGTGAAAGATTTCAAGATCCAAGACCTACGGCCAGCACCCACGACTGCGCCATAACTGGCACAAGCCGGACTCCGTAGCTTCCGCGCTGTCGACGTCGGAGGCTTTCTCGCTGAAGCATCGCTGATGCTATGGCTCATCGTGAAGATCCGGGAATTGAGACCGATGGACATGATAGAGCTGCAACTATCTCTTCCACGAGGTTCTCCCCTGTGGCGGCTGGGCCGGACCCAGCTGAGGGTTCCGGCCCGCTTGTGGCACCGTCAGTTTGCGCGCCCCGGAGTGGCCAGTCGCTTTGCGGAATGCGTGAAGCAGCCGAGAGAGATCGAGTTGTTATTCGCATCGAAGTCCTGTACGGTTCCCGTTGAGGTGAACTCGGTACCGTCCGGACTGATTGTGATCGTGTCGAGAACCTTGGCGAACGAGGCGAATGTGCCGGTGGTCGTGTACCGGAAAAACCAGTACGAGGCGGGAAATATTTGGTCGCTTTCATGTTGATGGCTCCAGGCCCCCAAGCTGATCCCGCGCGAGGAGGTATTCGCGGTCTCGGTCATCGAACCGCTCTTATCGAACGTCTGAATACTCCGAACGACCCGGACGGGATTGCCGTGGCAGTCTGTGACTGTGACACTCACATCCCAAGTGCCGACCAGGCCGTGATGGTCCTGCGCCGATAGGGTCATCTGTGAAGCCGTGAAAGTGAGCGCGAAGAGCGCGCCGATCCGCAATAGATTCTTGGTCATCTGTGTTCTCCTTTAGAAGTTTGAAGATGAGGCTGGCAGCCGCTCGTAGTGTTCCGAACCGTCTTCCCTCCATCTCCTTCGCGCCTGTAGGCGCGGAATGACGGCGAAAACTGTCACCGCTTTGAACTTTTTTGGGGAGTGCGGGAAAGAGGCTAGGCTCGGTTGATTTCCGCCTGGAGCCAGGACCGGGCGAACTTCCAATCGCGATGCACTGTTTCGGGCGAGGCCGCAAGCACCTCGGCGGTTTCCTCCACCGTGAGCCCGCCAAAGAAGCGCAACTCGACCACTCGGGCCTTGCGCGGCTCGATCTCGGCCAGTTCTTTGAGCGCGTCGTCGAGCAGGATCAACTCCCTGGCACGGCTTGCGCCGACATCAGGCAGTTCGTCGAGGTTCACATGTTCGGCATTGCCGCCGCGCTTGGCCGTCAAGCGTTGCCGCGCCCTGTCGAGCAGGATATTGCGCATGATCTGGGCCGATACCGCGAAGAAATGGGCCCGGTGCTGCCAGTTCACGTTCGAGACGGCGATCAGTTCAAGGAAAGCCTCGTGGACTAGCGCCGTGGCCTGCATGGTTTGCCCGGCGCGCTCGTTCTGCATATGCCGTCCGGCAATGCGGCGCAAGGTGCGATAAACGCGGGGCGTCAGCTGCTCGAGGGCATCGCGATCACCTCCGGCCCAGGCGCGCAGAAGCTGCGTTGTCTCCGACGTTTGATCGTCCATAGAGTTCGATCGTCACCAATTCTACAACCATGGGCCGGAGCCCATACGGAACTCGGAGAGCGGTGGTGGGCATCCTACTCCGACGCGGAGAGCGGCGCCCCACAGTGGGAGCCCAGCCACACTTCCGATCGAGTTCTTCTTGCGCTCGTTGCCGGGATGGCCGACAGTACTGCAGGCCGTTGCAACCCGCTCGGCCCCACAATATCATTGGTCTTACCGAAAGATGAGTCCCGAGAGGTTGCGTCAGATCGAGCAGTTGTACCATTACGCTCGGGAACAGGGCCGGGCTGTTCTGGCGGATACCGATCCTGACCTCCGAGCGCAGGTCGAAAGGCTTCTGGCGCAGGACTCCGAAAGCGGCGGCAAACTGCTGGACCAGTCTGCCGGGGACTTGATACCGAGTGTGAGCGCCCCACAGGTAACAACCGGAACACGGCTGGGGCCGTACCGGATTGAAGCCCCACTGGGACGGGGCGGCATGGGGCAGGTATTCAGCGCTACGGACACGCGCTTGGCCCGGTTGGTTGCAATTAAGATCTCAGATGAACGATTCAGCGACCGCTTCGAACGCGAGGCGCGAGCCATCGCCGCGCTGAATCATCCTCATATCTGCACTCTCTATGACGTCGGCCCCAACTACCTGGTGATGGAGCTGGTGGAAGGCGAAGTTCTGGCGGAGCGATTGAAACGCGCGAAGTTGTCTCTTGAACAGACCCTCCTTTACGGTGCGCAAATCTGCGACGCACTAGCGGCGGCCCACGCCAAGGGGATCGTGCATCGCGATCTCAAGCCGTCCAACATCATGGTGACGAGTTCCGGCGTGAAAGTTCTGGATTTCGGGTTGGCGAAAACCGCACAGGACTCGAAAGTCACTGCAGCCCGCGACGTCATTGGCACCCCGGCCTACATGGCCCCGGAGCAATTCGACGCCCGGCTAGCCGACGCCCGTACAGACATTTACGCGCTGGGGCTGTTGCTGGCTGAGATGGCGACGGGCAGACGAGCGCCGTCCGATCCGGCTGGAGCCTTGCCGCCACCTCTCGGCCGCGTGATCAAGCGCTGCCTGAATGAAGACCCGGACGAGCGATGGCAGTCCGCACGCGACCTGAAATGGGAGCTGCAATCCATTGCAGCGGCGCCGATGAGCGCGTTCTGGCGCTCGCGGAAGGTTCTGGCCGCCGGGGCGCTCGCGCTGCTTATTATGCTGATGGCGGCCGTTTTGAGCCGCGTTCGTCAAGCGTCTCCGGCGCCACAAGAGACGCGCGCGAGCGTCTTGCTCCCCGAGAATTCGCGGCCGCTCTCGCTGGCCCTGTCTCCCAACGGGCGCTATATCGCTCTGGTCCTCGTCCGGCAGGGCAAGCAGCAAATCTGGATCCGTGCGCTTGCTAATCTCGAACTGACGCCACTGGCCGGAACCGATGGCGCAACGCACCCTTTCTGGTCTCCCGACAGCCGGACAATCGGGTTCTTTGCCGATGCCAGGCTGAAGAAGATCGATCGTTCGGGAGGATTGGTGCAAACGCTGTGCGACGCGCTGGGAGCCCTGGGAGGAACCTGGAATCAAAATGGCGAAATCGTGGTTGGCGCTTTGAATGGAATCCAGCGCGTTCCCGCGGCGGGCGGGGCGATGTCCGATCTGCCCAATCACCGCAAGGTGGCCGAACACTATCCGTTTTTCCTGCCCGATGGCCGGCACTTCCTGGCTACCCGCGGTCCCGATTCGCCACACCCGGGTGTGTGGCTGAGTTCAATGGACGGCCCAGAGTCCCGCCAAATTGTGCCGGATTCCTCGAATGCGCAGGTCGTGGAGCCGCGGCCGGGAAGCCAGACCGGTTACGTAGTGTTCACGCGGGCCGGAACCCTAATGGCGCTGCCGTTCGACATGAAGCGTCTGGAGCCCGCCGGCGACGCATTTCCGTTAGCGCAGCGAATCGTAACCAGAGGAGAGCATGACTGGCTGGCCTCCGTTTCCAGGCAGGGAGTGCTGGCCTATGTGTCCGGGCAGAGAGGTGGCTGGCAGTACGTTTTGCGCGACCGGCAGGGCCGCAGACTTCGAGCGTTCGACGATGCCGGCGTAGTGGCGATGGTCTCGCCGGATGGAAAGCGGTTGGTGGGAGATCGCCCTGGTGACATTTGGGTGCTGGAGTTTAAGCGGGGTATTGCCAGCCGACTCACTTTTTCACCGCCCTCACCTTTTAATCCCATCTGGTCGCAGGATGGCCGGTACGTGGCGTATGCTATCTTGGGTGCCGGCATTTTCCGGAAGGAGGCCGATGGGTCGCGCGCCCAGGAGTTGCTCCTGCGGACAGACCGGCTCGCCGTTCCGAAGAGTTGGTCCCCGGATGGGCGATTCATCCTGTACGCGCAAATCAATCCCGTCACAGGTGCGGATCTGCTCGCATTCCCAGTTGAACCCAATCCGAAACCAATCATTGTGGCCCAGACTCAGGCGACTGAGGACCAGGGGCAGTTTTCGCCCGACGGACACTGGGTGGCCTACACGTCAAACGAGTCCAGCTTGAGCGAGATCTATGTGGTCCCGTTCCCTCCGTCACCGGGCGGCGGCAAATGGATGGTTTCCCGCGGCGGCGGCGTGCAGCCGCGCTGGAATCGCAACGGCAAGGAGTTGTTTTACATCTCGCCCGATTCGGAATTGATGTCGGCGGCAGTCGAAACCGAGCCGGTTTTCACGGCCGGCTCGCCTCATCCTCTGTTCCAGACTGAGATGGTGGACACGGGAATCCGCACCGGGCCGATCAGTTGGGACGTGATGCCGGACGGAAACCGGTTCGTCATAATCACCGCGAACTCCACCGACACGTCGTCACTGACTGTGGCTCTGAACTGGCAGGGAGCCGATTCGCTCAAGCAGTAACAAAGCGCTTGTTCATTAACTCGATGGAGGAGCTTCCACGAAGAGCACCCCGACCGGGGAGGCCATCTCGATGTCGAAGACGCTGGCGATGTTGGGATGACTTAGGCCGCTGGCGTCGCGCTTGAATCCGGCGACGTGATCGTAATCGCTCGCGAACCCAGGCGGAAGCGTCTAGATGGTGACTTTTCGCTTGGGGGGAGATTGCCTGCGAGATCGACTTCGCCCATGCCACCGCGGTAGGGCATCGCCACGATTTCGAAATTGCCGTTCCGTGATCCGGCCGTGTGGTGGGGGCCAGCTGTCAAGCCTGGAGCAGGCCAACTCGCCTGCCAGGCGCTTACTGATAAATCTGGTGCGGAGAGCGGGACTTGAACCCGCACGGTGTTACCCGCTAGCACCTCAAGCTAGTGCGTCTGCCAATTCCGCCACCTCCGCATGGGTGACACTTACAAATCTTCGCTGCTACTTCTTCGGAGCGGCCGGGGCTTGTCCTTGTGGCGCAGCCGGAGCGGGGGTCACTGGCGTCTGACCGGTTGGGGCCTGAGCCGGTTTGTTACTCAGCGGTACGGCGGCCGGCGCCTTTCGCTGGTACTTATCGAGCACGCTGCCTCCGACGGCTGCACCTTGTTTTTGGGACATGATCGTCAAGGTGAGAGCCGTAACCATGAACAATACCGCGGCAACCGTGGTCGCCTTCGAAAGGATGGTATTGGCGCCACGCGGCCCGAATACTGTTTGTGATCCCATGCCACCGAATGCACCGGCCAGATCAGCTGCCTTACCACTTTGAAGCAGCACAACCACAATGAGAAAAAAGCAAATCACCACGTGGACAAAGGTGATCACGGCTACTGCGTAATTCATACGAAAACCTAGTATAGCAAGCAACGCGCCCTTCGCATCTAGAGCCAACCGCTTCGGAGCGGCTTTTTAAGGCGCGGCGGTCAGGGAGCGCTGCCCGGTCGTTGCCCGCGGGTCTTTCGCGGGAAATTCCGGCTCGTAGTGTCAGACTAAAGGTTGGTCTACACGAAGCGCCGCTGGTCGGCTCGTCCAGCTGTCTCGTTGCCCCAGGCAAGCTGAGGTAAGAGCTAAGTCAAGTTTTATGAGTGAGATATCGCATCCCGATAATCGCCTTTCCCTCGCTGACCTGCGCCTGACCTACGCCCGGGAGGGGCTGTCTGAATCAGACACTAGCCCTGATCCACTTGTGCAGTTCAACCATTGGTTCGGTCAGGCCCTGGAAGCGCAGCTCATTGAGCCAAACGCCATGACTCTGGCGACCGTTTCCCCAGCGGGCCGGCCCTCTGCCCGAATGGTGCTTCTCAAGGAGATCGACGGCCGGGATTTCGTCTTTTACACCAATTATGGGAGCCGGAAAGGTCGGGAGCTGGCAGCCAACCCCTACGCGGCGCTGGTCTTCTATTGGGCGGAGCTGGAGCGCCAGGTTCGTATCGAAGGAGAAGTCGGAAAGCTGTCGCGGGCTCAGTCGGAGGCGTACTTTGCCACCCGTCCCAGGGGTAGCCAGCTCGGGGCCTGGGTCTCCCGTCAGAGCCAGGTAGTGGGCTCCAAGGCAGAACTGGAGCGGAAACTCGCTGAGATGGAGGCACAGCATCAGGGCTCTGGCCAGGTTCCGGCGCCGGAGTATTGGGGAGGGTTTCGCGTCAAAGCGGCAAAAATTGAGTTCTGGCAAGGCCGGCCGGACCGCCTGCACGACCGGTTGCAATACAGCATTAAGGAGGATGGAAGTTGGCGCATCGACAGGCTTTCGCCCTGAATTCGAACCGTTGTGCGCGTTTCTTGGGTCCCATGCGTCTAGAACCTTTAGTGATACTTCCCGGCTTCCAGCGGGCTGGCTCGATCCTCGCCCTCCTTACCGTGATCCTCGTTGGGAGCTCGTCCGTTGCTTTTGCGGCCGGAAAATCGACCAATCCGCAGGTAGACACACTCATCAATCAGGTCGAGGGCCACTACAACCGGGCGCAGACCCTGGCGGTCGATTTCACCGAAACCTTCTCCGTCCAGGGCCGGGTGCGGAAGCCCGAGTCCGGCACGCTGGCGCTTCGAAAGCCGGGGCGCATGCGCTGGGATTATTCACAGCCCGTCGGCAAACTATTCGTTTCCGACGGGAAAACAGTTTACTTGTACACCGCTGTTGACAAGCGGGTGGAGCGGTCCACCCTCAAAGCCAGCGAGGACATGCGTGCGCCAATGGCGTTTCTGCTGGGCCGCCTGGAGTTGAAAAAGGAGTTTGCGTCGTTTGAGACCCGTGCCGCGGACAATGGCACATGGCTGGACGCTACCGCCAAGAACGATCGCGTACCTTACGAGAAGATCCAGATGTTGATCGCTACGGACGGCTCCATACGCCAGCTCAAGATCCTCGGGCGCGACGATTCGCAGCTCTCGTTTCTCTTCACCAACGAAACCGTGAATCCGCCCCTCAACAATAAGCTATTTGAGTTCGCGATTCCGGATGGAGCGGAAGTGGTGGATGCGGTGACAGCGGGGCAGGAGAACTAGGTGGCTGAGTTCCTTTTAAGATATGCGGACGCCCGCGGCCAGGTGCACGAGCAGTTGGCCGAGGCCGCCACGGAGCGCGATGCCCGTGAGCGTTTCGCGCAACAAGGCTTCCTGGTCTATTCGGTTCGTGCCCGCGACCTGAGCGCCCGGCTGGGCGGCTTTCAGATCCGCCGCAAAGTCGTTAACCTCGAGAAGTTTCTGATCTTCAACCAGCAGTTCGTAACTCTGATCCGGGCTGGCCTGCCGATTCTGAAAGGCCTCGATTTGTTGGCCGACCGGCTCACCGATCCCCAGCTGGGCCGCTATATCAAAGCCGTCCGCGACGAAGTGAAAACCGGTACTACCCTCTCGGATGCGTTTGCGAAGCAGCACGTGTTTCCACCGATCTACGTCACCACCGTGTTAGCCGGTGAACGTAGCGGCTCGCTGGTGGAGGTGCTCGACCGCTTCCTCACTTATCAGCGGCTGACGCTCGCGGTGCGCAAGAAACTGCTGTTGTCGTTGATGTATCCGGCCTTGCTGCTCGTCCTGGTCGGGTTGCTGATCGTATTCCTAGTCACTTACGTGGTGCCGAACTTCGCCGAGCTGTACAAAAGCATGCAAGCGAAGCTGCCCGCGCCCACCCGGATCCTGATCGCGGTGGGCACGACCGCGCGCAGCTATATTTTGCTGGGATTCTTGACTCTCGTCGCCGCCGCGGTCGGTGGTTGGCTGTGGTCGAGACGCGAGTCCGCCCAGGAGACCCTCGACAATTTGAAGCGGCGCGTGCCAATCTTCGGCGAGATCTGGACAAAATATCAAGTAGCCCAGTTCGCCCGCGTGTTGAGCACGTTGCTGATTGGCGGTATCCCGCTGACGCAGGCGCTTTCAACATCTGGTCAGAGTCTGGGAACCGTACTCATGAAGAAAGCGCTCGACCGGGCGTCCACCCTGGTTCGAGAAGGCAAGTCCCTTTCGGCAAGTCTCAGTGAAACGGGCATTTTCCCCTCACTTTCAATTGACATGATGGAGGTAGGGGAATCCACCGGCGCGCTGCCGCAAATGCTGAATAGCGTCGCCGAGTTTTATGAAGACGACGTGTCCACGAAAACGTCGGCAGCCTTATCGCTGATTGAGCCTGCCATCATGATCTTTATGGGGATCTTCGTGGCCTTCGTCCTGGTAGCGCTGTATCTACCGATATTCTCGTTGGCGGATTCGATTCGATAACCATGGCGACTGAAACTGTAAAACTTAGAGAACCCGCGGAGGAACTGGAACAGGCGCAAGCGCTGGCCCGGCGCTATCGCTGCGAATTCATTGATCTGAAATCGGCCTTCATCGATCACGAACTGTTCCGCACCGTTCCGGTCGACCTGATGTTCCGCTACCATTTCGTGCCCCTCCGGGATACGGCGGGCACGCTCGAGATCGCGCTTTCCGACCCGCGGCAAGTGGTGTTCATGGACGAGTTGTCGCTGCTGCTGGGGCGCAAGCTGCGGGTGAAAGTAGCGACGTATTCCCAGATCTCCGACCTGCTGAAGAAGACCGAGCAATCTCAGCGCGTGCTCGAAGAAGTGACCGAAGGCTTTACGCTCGACGTGGTCAGCGAAGAGAACGCCGACGAGACGCTCTCCATTGACCGGCTTACCTCCGACGACAGTAACATCGCGCCGGTCATCAAGCTGGTGGATACAACCATCTTTAATGCCCTCGAGCGGCGCGCCAGCGATATCCACATTGAGACGCGCGATCAGGAAGTGGCCATCAAGTACCGAATCGACGGCGTGCTGCAGTACGCCATGAACCCGATTTCCAAAGAATGGCACTCCGCCGTGATCTCGCGCATCAAGGTCATGAGCGAGCTCGACATCGCCGAACGGCGTGTTCCGCAGGATGGCCGTTTCCGCGTCCGCTATAAAGGCCGGCTGATCGACTTTCGCGTCTCGGTCATGCCGACCATCCACGGCGAAGACGCCGTCCTCCGCGTGCTCGATAAGGAGTCGATGAGCGAGAAGTTCTCCAAGCTCTCGCTCGACGTGGTCGGTTTTGCCGAGCAGGATCTGACGAAGTTCCGCCGCTATATTAAGGAACCATACGGCATGGTGCTGGTGACCGGCCCGACGGGATCGGGCAAAACGACCACGCTCTACGCGGCGCTCAGCGAAATCAAGAACGACGAAGACAAAATCATTACGATCGAAGATCCGGTGGAATACCAGATCAAGGGAATCACCCAGATCCCGGTGAATGAGAAGAAGGGGTTGACCTTCGCCCGCGGATTGCGGTCTATTCTGCGTCACGATCCAGACAAAATCCTGGTGGGTGAGATCCGCGATCAGGAGACCGCCCAGATCGCCATCAACGCTGCGCTCACCGGCCACTTGGTATTCACGACGGTGCACGCCAACAATGTGCTGGACGTGCTGGGGCGCTTCTTGAACATGGGCGTCGAGCCTTACAACTTCGTCTCCGCTCTTAATTGCATCCTCGCTCAGCGCTTGGTGCGCGTTATTTGCCCGCATTGCCGGGTGCGGGTTACCTACGATGAGTCGTATTTGGTAGAGAGCGCTCTGGACTTGGAAACCTGGTCGTCGTTCGAGTTCTTTGAGGGGCGCGGTTGCATGGAGTGTTCGGGCACCGGCTTCCGGGGGCGCACGGCCATTCACGAGTTGCTGAACTTGAGCGAACCGATTCGGGAAATGATTCTGGATCGGCGGCCGGCGTCGGAGATCAAGCGGACAGCCCGCGAGGAAGGCATGGGCTTCCTGCGGGAGTCGGCCATCGACCGCGTTCGCCAGGGCGTGACGACGCTGCGCGAGATCAATAAAGTGACTTTCATTGAAAGCTAGGTAGATCGCGTGTCACCCATTACGTTCTTCAAGCGCCTTGTGTCCGAGCCCGCACCCGATTACCTGTTCGAAATGAGCGAGAGCGCGCTGACTTCGGTATTGCCGTCGCAGCCCTCCGCGATTCACGAAGAGAAGGTGGCGGCCGAATCGCTGGCGGTCTCGCCGGCAACGTCGAATCTGGTAAACCCGGAGGCCTATCGATCGGCGCTGGCCAAACTCGCTCCACTGACGAACGGCCGCAAGCCGAGCGCCGGGCTGGTGTTGCCCGACTATGCGCTACGCATGGCGATACTCGATTTCGACCAATGGCCGGATAGCGAAGAGCAGCGCTTGGCACTGGTCCGGTTTCGGCTACGCAAGAGCCTGCCGTTCGCCATCGAAGAAGCGCAGGTGTCGTTCGCGCCACAGAGCAGGGAAGCGGGAAAGGTGGAAGTCCTGACCGTGGCCATCGATCGCAGTATTCTCAGCGAGTACGAGGGCGTGTTCACAGCCGTCGGCTTTCGTGTCGGCCTGGTTGTGCCGTCGAGTGTTGCCTGCCTCCCCTTGTGCTCTTCCGTTGCTGCGCCGGCTCCTTCCTCGTCTCCGGCGCTACCCGGCGTGACGCTTCTGCTGAAGCTGAGTGGGGCCATTTTGACGGCGATGTTGCTGGATGGCGATAAGATCCGGCTGATCCGCTGCGTTGATTTCTCGGAACCGCTTTCTGAAGAACAGCCCAAACCCGCGCGCGCCCTTTCCGTCATCGATGAAACGATGCCAGTGATGCAGCAGACCATCGCCTACGCGGAGGATGAACTGGCGCGGAAGGTGAATCGCTTGCTGTTTACCGGCTTCGGCCAGGACGCAACCGCGATCGGGGAATTGGCGGCCAACGAGTTCCAGGTTCAATGGGAGTTCCTGAGGTCGCGCTTCGCTCCGGCGCAGGAGTACGCAGGACTGCTAGGCCTGCTGGAGCAATACGCAGCATGATGGGAAATCCGCTGGTGACAATCAATCTGGCATCCGAGCCGTTCCGGCGCGAACGAGCTCGTAACGCAGCACTGGTCGGTGCCTGCGTGCTTCTATCCATTTCCCTGATTACGCTGGTCAGCCTGGTATTCCACGAGCGCGGGCGCGCCGCCAAGCTGCGCAAAGAGATCGATGTGCAGCGCGTGGAGCTGGCGAAGTACCAGCGTGAGCAAGGCCGTTTCCGGGGCATTCTGGGTAAGCCTCAGAACGCGGACGTGTTCTCCGAAAGCGCCTTCCTGAATCAGTTGATCGCCCACCGGGCCGTAAGTTGGACCATGGTATTCGACGATCTGCAAACCGTGCTGCCCTATAACGTACGGCTGGTCTCGATCCGGCTCCCTCAAGTAGCTGCCGGCGACGATCCCGCCTCCAACCACATCCAGCTCGACATGATTGTCGGCGCCGAAAAACATGAAGCGGTCATCGAACTGCTGCAGCGGCTGGAGCAGTCGCCCCGTTTCGGTTCCGCCGCTCTGGTAAGCCAGCAGCCGCCGGCTCAACACGAGCCTTTCTTCCGCTATCGGGTCTCCGTTCCCTATGTTCAAAAGTTTTAAGCAACGGATCAGTTCGGAGCTGAACACGCGCGCGGTCGCCCGCGGGGCCGGATTCTGGCTTCAGGCGATTGCCGCCACATTGCTGCTGTTGAACCTGGTCGCGCTGTACTTCTACTTCGCGCCTCCCGGCGGTTCGCGTCGCGAGCTGGCGGCGCAGTCGGCGCAGATCCATCGTCAAATTCTGGCGGCGCGCTTCGCGTCACAACGGCTGGAGACGGTCTCCGGCAAGGTCCAACTGGCCGGGATCCAGACCACGGCGTTCGAGAGCAAGTACTTCCTGGCCGGCCGCGAAGCCTATCGGAAGATGTTCTCCGATCTCGAAAAACTGACCCAGGAAGCCAGCATCGAGCAGCGCGATGGGGTGTTTACCGAGGAGCCTATCGAGGGATCGACGGATCTGACCTTGCTGAGTTTTTCGGTGAATCTCGAGGGGACGTATTCCGACCTGATGCACTTCCTCTACGGGGTCGACCACGCACCCAGCTTGCTGATTCTGGATTCGCTGAATGCAGCGCCTCAACAAGGCACCGAGCGGCTGAACCTCGCGGTGAAGTTTCTGACCGTGATGCGCGAAGCCCCGGCAGGCGCGCCAATTCCCACGGCGGCTCCTCCTGCAGCCGGCGACTCCCGCCAGCGGGCCAACTCCCACCACTGCGCCCCCCGCGGCAGGAGCAAAGTCGTGAGCGCGGCCATCAATCCAGGAAAACTGAAGCTAGGAGCCGAGCCGAAGAAGCTGGCGCTGCTGGGGCTCTTCCTCGTGATCGCGCTTGTGCTGTGGATTCGGGCATATACCAGTTCCGGCGACGTCCCGGCTTCGCCTCCCCCGACATCCGCAACCGAAACGGCTGCCGCGTCGAAGAACTTGCCGATTGCAGAACCACCCGTCGAGGGACAAGCGCAGGCGCGCGCCCGGCACCGATCCCAGAACACGAATGACCGCGGCGCTTTGAAAATACGTTACGTCGATCCGACGCACGGCGACATTGATCCGACTTTGCGTCTGGATCTGCTCGAGCGGCTTGGTAGCGTGAAGATGGCGGGAGCCGGACGGAGTTTGTTTACCATGGGGACCCAGCCAATCACACCGGCCGAAGCAGCGAAGATCAAGGCGCCGACCATTATCCCGACTACGAAGCCCAATCCCGCGGCAGCCGTCGTCCAAGGTCCACCACCGCCCGCGCCGATCGCTCTCAAGTTCTATGGCTATATTCGTCCCGCGACGCCCGGCGCTCCGAGGCGAGGCTTCTTCCTGGATGGCGACGTGATCCTGGTCGCAACCGAAGGTGAGATTCTCAAGCAGCACTACCGCATCGTCAGCCTCAAAGAAAACCGGGCCACCTTCGAAGATACGGCGACCAAGACCCAGCAAGACGTAGCCTTGACTCCGGAGGCCCATGAGAACTAGGCTCCAATCCTCCCCCACGGCAAGCGAGCGTGAGCGAGGCTCGGCCTTGCTGATCGTCTTCCTGTTTGCAGCGATGGTTGCCATCTTCCTCTATAACGAACTTCCGATTGTGGTCATGGAGGCCCAGCGCCAGAAGGAGCAAACCCTCATCGACCACGCGTCGCAATATCAGCGAGCAATACAGGTCTATTACCGGACTCGTCACACCTATCCGCCAACCATTGAAGCGCTCGAGAACACCAACAATATCCGCTTCTTGCGCCGCCGTTACAAAGATCCGATGACCGGGAAAGACGACTGGCGGATTCTGCACATGGGTCCCGCCGGCGTGATCGATTCGCTGGTGAACCCGCTTGTCGCAGCGGGCGCTCCCGGTCAAAATGGGCAAAGCGGTTTCGGACAGAACGCCGCTAACCAGGATGGCTTTGGGAGCAGCGGGTTCGGGCAGAGTGGGTCTGGGCAACAGGGTGGGTTTGGACAGAGTGGGCTTGGGCAGAGTGGATTTGGCCAATCGACTAACGCCGCCGCAAATTCAAACGCGAATCAGTCGCAAGCTACCGATCCGAACGCGATTGATCCATCCCAAGCCGGATTGAATGGCGATCCCGGCTCCGCGGCGAATCGCAGGCGACGCCCCCCCGCCGCTGTTTCTGGTGCGAATGGCCCGCAAGATCCCAACGCGCCCGAGGCGCAGAATGGGCAGGTTTCCCCCTCTCCGGGCGAACCAGGCAATGGTGAGCCGACGCAGCTTGGAAACACCACGGCGCTGGGAGTACCCTCTCAGGGTCAAGGCCAGGGCCAGCAAGCGGCAGGCGGCGATCAAGGCGGTCAGGGCAACCCGAACGGCAACCCCAACGGCAATGGTGCTCCCAATGCCAATGCCACTTTAGCCAATGAGATTATGCGTAACCCTGCCACGAGCCCTGCTGCTCCCAGCAGGTGACGCAGCAGCAGCAGACAGGCGCGACAGGCAACCCGAACCCGATCAGCGGCCCCGCAATTGCAGGAGTTGCCAGCAAGGTGCACGGCAAGGCCATTAAGGTGTTCAACGATCAGACCGACTATGCCAAGTGGGAGTTCGTCTACGACTTCCGCAAAGACACTGGCACCGTCTCCGGAACGAATCCGCAAGGCGCTGGCGGCACGGTACCGTTGACGAACCAGAACGGCCTATCCGGTTCCAGCACCACTAGTTCCTTCGGTCAAAGCAGCAGCTCCTTCGGTCAAAGTGGCAACCAGAACACGCCCAATCAGAACTCGCCGCCTGCCAGCTCAAGCACCACCCCCAACCCGAATCAGTAGCTCCGGCACGGAACTGAAAGGTTCCTCAGACCATTGCCACGTTACGATAAGGGTTCTGAAGCCTATTTTTGGGCACGCGAGCATAAGCGTCGTGAAAATCATTCACTTTTTGAAGCGCCCTATCGCGGACCGCACGGCGTATCTCGTCATCATGGCCTGCTTCGCGGTTTCGCGGGTGCTGTACTTCCTGGCAGGCGTCCGCTTTGAGGCCGCAAGGCCACTTGCGGACTTCTTCCAGATCCTGGATCCGGTGCTGCTGCGCGACCGGCTTCTTGAAACCACCTGGTATATGCATACGCAGCCGCCCGCCTTCAATTTCTTTATCGGTCTGGTGCTGAAAGCGACGCCGTCGATCGGCGCCGCCTCCGTCGTGTTTGCAATCTGCTGGCTTGTCCTCGGGGTTTTGCTTTCGATTCTTCTGTACCAGTTGCAACGAGAACTGAGCGTCTACCCCATGGTGGCGATGTTGACGACAGCGTGGTTCATTGTCAGCCCAGGTCTCGAGCTCTTCGAAAACCTTCTCATCTACGAGTACCCTCTGCTGGTCATGTTGACGGCGGCCGCTTGGGTATTATCGCGCTTCGTCCGTTCCGGGAGGATAGCCTACGCCGCCACGTTCTTCACCATTCTCGTGCTGCTAGCGTTTACGCGTTCCCTTTTTCACCTGTTGTGGGTGCTGGTGGTCGTGGCGGGCTGCTTGTGGGTATGCCCCGCCATCAACAGGAGCAAAACCGTGTGGGCGCTGGCAAGCATCACCGTGGCGCTTGTGCTGGGCTTGTTTCTGAAGAACTACATTCTGTACGGTCAGTTCACGAGCAGCACCTGGCTGGCGGTCAATCTCTGTACACTCTCCACCCATCAGTTGCCTGACGATCTTAGGCAACAACTTATCCGTGACGGCGTCATCTCCGGTGCCTCGGCGGTGGATGCACCCGCCTCACTAAGCTATTACGCGAAGTACTTTCATCCGGTCCCCAAGACGGGCGTCCCGATCCTCGACCAGGATGTGGATTCCACGGGCCGCGACAATTTCAACAACCTGGACTACTTCCAGGTCTATAAGTACACTGCTCAGGACGCGAAAGTGGTCTTGAAGCGGTACCCGCAATGCTTGCTGAAGTCCATGGCGATTGCTTGGTTTACATACTTTTTTCCAACCGGCGATTTTCCGGATTTTCGGGTGAACCGGCCAAAGATCTTTGGCTGGGATCGAGCGTTCAATGTAGTTTTCTTTGGTCAATGGAGGGATGTTACCGATCGAAAAGGTTTACGCCGCGAAGGGATTGGCCCGGGCATGATTCTCTACATGGGAACCTATCTGGTAATCGCTTTACCGCTACTCTTTGGGTACGGCTGCTGGGGGCTGTGGCGAGCCTGCAAGACCAAGCCGCGCGATCGTGCCTTTTTGGCGG
>CAVUCO010000039.1:0-93324 GCA_963740005.1 uncultured Acidobacteriaceae bacterium
TAAACGACCGGCGAAGAAGTCTGGACCGCGGCCGAGAATTGCTCCAGCGTTAATGCTCCTGAAACATAACGTTCCGCGAGCAGGAAGAAGTCCGGCACCGGCTCGAGGCCTTCCAACCGGGCGCTGGTCACTTCGGCGCTCACCTGGCGCGCACGCTCAGCACGCAGCTGCTCGCAGGAGACAGCCGGTGCGTCTGCGCACGAGGCATCGTTCATGGAATTCGGTGGACGCACGGTGATTGAAGTGACGACCCAAGACAGTTTGCGGTTACCGAAGCGACTGGGATGCTGGCTGTTCTCGCTGAACCCGCGATTCCAGTGCTGAGCGACTGACGTTGAGTGCTCGTGGATTTTGCCATAGCGAGTTCGTTGACGTGTTTCCGATGACGGTCGCGAAGGTACAGGTAGGTCCAGCGGCTTGCTTCGTAGCTTCGCCAATAGATGTTGTTGCGCATCAGATCGTTCCGGGTAACCAGGATTTCGCGGCGAGCAAAACGCTGCAGCGGGCTACCGTGCATCGGAACCGGCGCCGGATCCACGCTGAACGCGGTTGGGAACCTCGCTACGCGGCACTTGTTCATCAGCACGACTGCCAACTGAGCGTCCGTCGTCATGGGGTCGCCCGTTCCGTTCCGGGTGGCGTTGGGCACCTGGGTGCGCTCTGTCCAATCAACCAGCTTGGCGCAGGATGTGAACTGCAAGTCAAAAACGACTTTTTCCCGTTCAGCATCCACGTTCTCGTCAATGTGGTGCGACAAGGCCTTGCCTGCCCGCAAGAACGCGAAATCGACGTCACGGGTGGCAGCGCCGACCCAGACTTCCTGTCCTTGCCAGGTAACGGGCTGCTTCCAGATGCGGATGTGATGGCGCTTGGAAACGTCGTTCAGTCCCTTTTGCCAAGACATGTCCGCCGGAGCTCCGTCCAGCAAAAGCGACGACATAGGTGCGCTGGTGTAACCGCCGCCCTCACCCACTGCGCGGATGAGGCGAATGTGACTACGGAAAGTCGACGCTTGTGCCTCCTGCCAACCAGCGGCGCGGAACGCGGCCGCGATCTCCTCGCGCGTGCCCACAAACATGAGGTTGGTGACATCGGAGGGGCGGTTGGTGGTCGGCATAGTAGTGCGGAATGGCAATTCCCCCGCCAAGCGGATCAGTTCTGCACGCTCGGCGCAGCTCAAGTGCCGCGATCCTGCGTCTTCGTCGGCGGGTTGGCTAACAAAGAGAGGCTTGTTTAGGGTTACCGTCAGTTCGACACCGGCCGGAAAATAGATTTCGGGCTCGGGAACCTGAACAATCAACGACTTGATCAGCCAAGTCGCGACCTGGGCGTGCACCTCCCACATCAGAGCGGTACGGATGTATCCGGTGATGCGATAGCTGATGGAGGATGTGGAGCGCAACTCCTGGATGTTGCCGTTGTGGTTGACGCTTTCCCGGCCGGTATCTACCTCCGACACGCGAGCCGAGAGAGGCTGCTCGTCGCCGAGTGGGAAGGTGATGTTTGTAAACGCCAGATCGAGAGAGGCGGTCTCATGGCGAATTCCGTAGCCGATCCGATTGACCGTCTTAACGGCTCCCGACAAGACACTGCCGACGGGCAATAGAACTTCGTTATCGGCAATGGCAGGCGCAATCAGAACAGCCTTGACGGGACTGCCGACTCTGCTCGCATAGGAACCGACCGTGTTGATTAATCGAACGTGTAATTGGGTGCCGGCCGGCAACTCGTGCGAGCCAAGCATGTTCATCGACAACATCAAGTAGAGCAGCGGAGCCATCTTCCGACTTATCGATTCTCCCCGTAAAACATGTTCGGCTTACCTTTTTTGTGAATCACCAGACCGGTGATCGCAATCAAACAATCGGCACAAATAGAAGCATTCTTCGACTGTCCGCCCCATGAACGACCGCCACCCACAAGGAGTCGCGCAAAAGGAGGACACTGCATTTCTCCCAACCCAGGCAATCCCGAGTCAGACGGCTATCTGGACGAGTAGCCGGTTTGGGTTTGAGTGTAGCATGCCCTAGGGCTTTCCCGCATTGAAATCCGGTGTCCGCTATGCTGAAAGAACGCACCGTGGACCTCGAAAAGACAATCTTGCGCAAGGTGGGAGAAGCGATTGGTCGCTTCAAAATGATTCGCGACGGAGATCGTGTCGCGGTCGGCCTGTCGGGCGGCAAAGACTCCGTCACCCTGCTGGAAGCCCTGATTTTATTGCAGAAGCGCGCGCCGGTTGATTTTTCGGTTTGCGCCTTCACGGTGGAGCAGGGGAAGTTTCTGTCACCCATCGAGCCGTTCGGCGACTACCTGAAAGGCAGAGGCATTCCCTGGACCTACGTCCAGGATGGGCCGTCTTTGCGTTTACTTGATGAGCAGCCGGGCCACGGATGCGATTTGTGCAGCCGGTTCCGCCGCCGGGCGGTGTATGAGATTGCCAGAGGCCTGGGCGCCAACGTAATCGCATTTGGCCACACGGCTGACGATTTCTGCGAAGCCTTCCTGCGCAACGCCCTATTCAACGGGCGCATCAGTTCCTTGCCGCCCATGGCGTATTCGCGCAACCGGGACTTCCGGCTCATTCGGCCCCTGGTCTACGTCACGGAAAACCTGACACGGGACTTCGCCGCCAGCTTGGGGGCGCCGGTGATCCCCTGTGGCTGCTCTCAAAAAACCGGCACCGTCCGCCGTTCTCTGCGGGATATCTTCGCGGAACTGGAGCAGGAACATCCCTTCCTGAAAGAAACTCTGCTTTCGGCGATGAGCAAAGTTGAGACAGGGCGACTACTCGACACACGCTTCCTCGACCTGGAGGGTGACGCGGAAGAGTCTGGCTTCTTTCCGGACGAGCAGGCTGCGACGGCGGAACTGGTGACCTTCACCACTGCGGGCTGACGGTTAACCAACGCACGTTCCGGACGCTTTCCGAGCGCCGGAGACTAAACTACAGTAGATGAAACTTGGAGTGGACTTCGGTACAACACGCATTGTGTTGGCCCAGGCCGATCGCGGCAACTATCCTCTGGTCTCCTTCGACGGGCCTGAGGATTCAACCGCCGACTGGTATCCGTCCTTAATCGGCCTTCATCGCCACGAACGCCGATATGGTTGGGACGCCTGGAGCGCCCAGGCCGACGAGAACTGGATTGTATTGCGATCCGTTAAACGACTGCTCGAAGATGCCGGTCCGCAGACAATCGTCGAGGTGGGGGCTCACCGGATCGAGTTAATGGAGTTGCTGCACGGCCTAACGAGCGCGCTTAAGCACGCGCTTATGAACGCGTCGAATTTGAATCTAAAGGCGGCTGAACCGCTGGAGATCGTGCTCGGCGTTCCCGCACATGCCAACAGCAATCAGCGCTTTCTCACGGTGGAGGCTTTTAAGTTGGCCGGATTTCAAGTGCTCGGGGTGTTGAACGAGCCGAGCGCTGCGAGTATCGAATTCGGTCATCGCGAGCGCGAACATCCAACCGGCCGCGAAACGATTCTGGTGTACGATCTGGGCGGCGGGACTTTTGACGCTTCGCTGGTGACCCTTGACGACAACGTTCACCATGTCGTGGGCACCGAAGGTATTCCAACCCTGGGCGGCGACGACTTCGATCACCTGCTGGCCGACCTGGCCCTGGAGCGGGCCAACGTCAGCATTGCCGATCGGGACCGGATCTCCGCCGGCGCCTGGTTTCGGCTGCTGGACGAATGCCGCCTCAAAAAGGAGGCACTGAATCCAAACTCCCGGCGCATCACCGTCGAGTTGGAGCATCCGGACGGCGAAACGGTTCCAGTGCAGATTCCCGTGGCGGATTTTTATGAGGCAGCGCGCCCGTTGGTGGAAGAGACTCTGGCGGTGTCGGAGGATTTGCTGGCCCGCCATGGCCGCGAGCAGTTTGAAGCCCTTTATCTGACCGGAGGCGGGAGCGAACTGCCGATCATCGCGCGGGTTCTCCGGGAACGGTTTGGCCGGCGGGTTCGACGCTCTAGCTATACGCGTTCCGCCACCGCAATCGGCCTGGCCATTCAGGCGGACGAGCCCGAAGCATACCGTTTGAGCGAACGCCTTTCCCGGAACTTCGGCGTCTGGCGGGAAGCCGAGGGTGGCGACCGGATCGTGTTCGATCCGCTGTTTGCGAAGGGAACACAACTGCCCGTGCCCGGAACCCCGCCTTTGCGAATTACGCGTTGCTATTCGCCCGTTCACAACATCGGCCACTTTCGTTTTCTCGAGTGCAGCCATCGCAGCGGGGACGGGGCGCCGACGGGCGAAGTCGCCATCTGGGACGACATCTATTTCCCGTTCGACCCGAGCCTCGCCAAACATCCCAGCTTGCAGGCCGAAGCCGTGGTCCATACTCCCAAGGCAAAGTTCCAGCAGATTCAAGAATCGTACGAATGTGATGCCAGCGGCTCGATTGCGGTGACTATCGCGAATCGCTCCGCCGGGTACACGCGGACCTACCGGCTGGGACGCTGGTCGCACAACTCAAAGCCGGTCAAACCCGCGCAGCGGCGGAAGAAATAGTAGTCAACAGCCGGCTTCCCGGGGCCTACTAACTACCATCCGGATAACCTCCGCGGTGCAACACCATCGGATAGTGCGGCAGCGTGTCGGGTTTGCGAACCGACGCTCTCCAACCATCCGGGTATGGCTCTAGCCCGAGGAACAACGGCGACGAGGACGTGGGCTCTCCGACCAGTGGCTCGAGCGATTCCCGGAGGTTGCTAATGGTCTCCCGGCCGAATCGTGCCTGCCAGCGCTCTTCTATGAGGCTAAGCCGCCGGCGATAAGCGTCCTGTTCCAGGCGACCTTGCGGGGTAAGCCGCACCAGCTTCGTTCGAGCAGCGTTCGGGTCCGGCGCGAGTACGATGTAGCGTCGCTTCGCGAGGAAGCCCAGAGCCATCGTGATGGCTTCTTTCGATACGCCGGACAGTCGCGGGAGGTCCCGGATGCGCACGCCGTCCTCATCGAGAACCCGCACGACGTTCGCGCTTATTGCAAGGGACAGGTGTGAGTCGCTCTCGAAGTCGAGCGTAAAGGCGAGCAGTGTTTTGGAGAGCAGCGCCGGCAGGTCCGTATGCGCCGCGGAACCCGCGTCAGGAGCGGCTGGGGCGCGCCCCTTGCGAGAATAGATCTCCGCGGACAACCCATAGCCCAATACCGGGAGATAGTCGGGCAAGTCGGCGTTCAGCTGGTTCACTAACGCCGAGAGTGATTCTCTGAGCCTGTCGATCTGGTCCTCGCCGAAACGCGCCTGCCAGCGTTTTTCAATCACGCCGAACAGCCGCCGCCAGACTTCCTGGGCCCTCCGGCCTTTTGCAGTCGGGCGAACTACCCAGTCGCGGTGAGGCGGCCTTGAGCGGGTGTCAGCCGGATCGGGTTCGACCCGTATGTAACCCCATCTCTCCATCCCCCTCAACGACAGCCTCTCCGTACAAGCCAAAGTCTGAAGCTGACCAACGGTGATGCCTTCCTCGGTAACGAAACGCATCAGGTTAGAACACATCACCATCGACACCAGCCATGGGCCCAGCCGCGGGCTATGGTCCGATTCGCTCGCCGGCTTCACCCTGGTGATGCGATGCGGGGTCTGGTGCTCGAACTCGTTGTCGAATTCGATGGTGTACGCCACAAGCAACTGGGAGAGGAGGGTCGATAAGGGCAGGCCTGTCGCGGCGCGGCCAATGGTGCCGTGTTTGGCTTTGATTGTGCTGGTATCAGGGTGGGGCATCGCCGTACCCGAACATCAACACCATCTATTTAGACACAACGTCAGTGAGGAAGCAGACGTTCTAACTTCGAGCCAGGAACGATCATGGTTTCGCTGCGTTCCGGGCCGTTCGACACAGAGCCGATCTCGACACCGGTCTTCTCTTCCAAAAAGCGCAGGTATTCCTTGGCGTTTGGTGGTAACGCCGACAGGGCGGTGGTGCCCCGCGTGACTGTTTTCCAGCCCGGCAGATGTTCGTAGACCGGCCGGATAGTTTCCATGCCGCGTGTGCTCGAAGGCATGTGTGTGACTTTCTTTCCGTCGATCTCGTAAGCCACACAAACCGGGATCGAATCGAGTTCGTCCAGCACGTCGAGCTTGGTAATGATCAGACTGTCGAAACCATTCACTTCAGCTGTATAGCGAAGCAGCGGCACGTCGAACCAGCCGCAGCGGCGAGGACGTCCCGTGACAGCGCCGAATTCGTTGCCGGCTTTTCGAATGCGCTCGCCCACCTCGGTGACGTCCTCCGACGGGAAAGGGCCCGCTCCGACGCGCGTAATGTAGGCCTTTGAGACACCGACTATGCCGCTGATCTTCGTCGGCGCAACGCCCGTACCGGTACAGGCGCCCCCGGCAGCGGCGCTCGAACTGGTGACGAACGGGTAGGTGCCGAAGTCGATGTCAAGCATGGTGCCCTGGGCGCCTTCGAAGAGGATGTTCTTGCCCTCGCGGATCATCTGGTTCAGCAGGTACGCCGTGTCGCAAACCATGGGCTTGATCTGGACGGCAAACTGCTTGTAACTGTCGAGGATGGCTTCGAAATCACCTGCATCATGGATCTTGAAGGCTTCAGCGATTAGGGCTTTGTCCGCCGCCAGGCTGCGATAGAGATGGTCGAAATCGATATCGATCAGGTCCGCTATACGAATGCCGCGGCGGGCAATTTTGTCCTCGTAGCACGGGCCAATACCGCGAGATGTGGTCCCGATGGCGACACGATCCTCGCGACCTTCCGAAATTTTTTCGATGGTGCGATGGAACGGGAAGATGACGTGTGCGCGATTGCTTATCCGCAATTGCGATTTAACGTCTAGGCCGACCGCTTCCAGACCTGCTATTTCCTCGAGCAGCGCGCCGGGATCGACCACCACGCCATTTCCGATTACCGCCAGAACACCGGGCCGAAGAACGCCGCTGGGTATCAGCTTCAGGACAAACTTCTGCTGGCCGATGTAGACGGTGTGTCCGGCATTGTGGCCACCCTGGTAGCGCGCGACGGCTTGGAATTTCTCGGAGAACAGGTCAACGATCTTTCCCTTGCCTTCGTCGCCCCATTGCGCCCCGAGAACGATGAGATTACTCATGAGTATTTAAGGGCAATTAAACCCAAATCGCTTAGTATAGCTTACACCGCCGAAAGGCCTTTTAAATCAGGTGTTTCAGGGGCTGATGAAGGCCGGCCACAAGGCGTGTTTATGTTACCCTTGGCACAATGCAGATGTGTGGAGTTTTTGTGGGGCTTGGGCCCGAAGTCTTCAATCAGCTCGTGCGCCACGTTTCGATTGGAAAGCTGAAGACGTACCAGGTTTACGAGCGCTTCAAGTTGAGAGCGCGCCTGGTGAAACTGAACTCGGAATCCTTGCGCAAGGCCGGCCCGAGACTGTGGGCCCGAATTGAGGCCGGCGAAGAAGATTTTGCGACGGACATGTCGCAGGTACTGCTGATCTCGCACCTCGACATGATCATCGGGGTGCTTGACTTCCTCAAGATTCCGCATCAGGATGGCTTCTTCGAAAAGGACCTTAAAGCTGACGAGCACCTGACCGAAGGCTGGCAGAAACGCGTTTATGACGAGTTTCAGGGCAAGTATCCTGCCGAGGTTCTGTTGTTCTACATCAATCATCTGGATTGGGAGCTCAACAAAACGGAACATGTGTTCCTGCCCGCAGCCTAAATGGCGAATGGGGCGAAAGAGAGGCGGATGCCGACCCTGAATGCATTCCAGGAAAGCGTGAAGAGCGGAGATCTGGCTGCGGTGCGCGCAGCGCTTGCAGAAGATCCGTCGTTGCTAAACCGGAAAAATGAATCGGGCCAAACGGCTTACTTGCTGGCCTGTTACTATCGCAAGCCGGAGGTGGCCGATTACCTGCTCGGCCTGAATCCGGAGTTGGATCTGTTTACGGCCTGCGTCGCCGGTCACACCGCCGATGTGGAGAAAAGGATCGCAGCGGACCCAACGGCGCTTGAATCGCACAGCAGCGACGGGTGGACACCACTGCATCTGGCGGCCTTTTTTGGACACAAGGAACTGGCGGAGGCGCTCCTCAAACAAGGCGCGGACGTGGATTCTCGTTCCACGAATACAATGCAGAACACGCCTCTCCACGCCGCAACCGCGGGCAGGCAAGTGGAGCTGATGAAAGTGCTGCTGGAACATGGGGCCAACCCCGATGCGACCCAGGAGGGCGGTTGGACAGCCCTGCATGCGGCGGCACAAAACGGCGACCGCGCCATGATCGAAGTGCTCCTCGCGAATAACGCGAGCATCAACGTGCGCGCCGGCAACAACCAGGGTCCGCTGGACCTGGCGCTGCTTAAAGGACATCACGAAGTGGCGGCCTTGCTTGAACAGCTTGGCGCCAAACTGAGTTAGCCGAAATGGTGGAAAGTCAACTGGAAGAACTGCGCAAGGCTACCCTTGCGCGTTTCGCCTACGCAGGATCGCTGGAGGAATTGGAAGAAGCGCGAGTCGAGGCGTTGGGCCGCAAAGGTACGCTGGCGCAAATCAGTAAAGAGTTCGCCAGGCTTACGCCTGAGGAGCGGGTGGCGCGCGGAAAGCTGCTGAACTCTGTTAAGCAGGACTTGGAATCCGCTTACGTTGAGAAGAAGGCGCGCTTCAAACAATCGCATCTCTCACAAAGGCTGGCAACCGAGTGGATTGACGTCACGCTGCCTGCGCCTGGCGTACGGCCGGGCAGCCTGCATCCCGTGACACAAGTCCAGTGGGAGATTGAGGATCTATTTACTTCACTTGGCTTCGCCGTACTGGATGGCCCGGAAGTGGAGACCGAAGAGCACAATTTCGACGCGCTGAACATCCCTCCTGCGCACCCGGCCCGGGACATGCAGGATACGTTCTGGCTGTCGAGCGGGCACTTGCTTCGAACACACACGTCACCGGTGCAGGTTCGTGGCATGCGGAAGTTAGGGCCGCCGCTGCGGATGATTGCGCCCGGGCGCGTTTTCCGCAACGAAGAAGTGGACGCCTCCCACGAACATACGTTTTATCAGCTGGAAGGGATGATGGTGGATCGCGATGTCTCCGTTGCGAACCTGATCTACTTCATGAAGACGCTGCTGAGTTCCATCTTTCAGCGCGACGTCACGGTGCGGCTAAGGCCCGGTTATTTTCCGTTCGTCGAGCCGGGCTTCGAACTCGACATTCAGTGCTTGATTTGCGGCGGACCCGGTTGCGCGGTGTGTAAACAGAGCGGCTGGGTAGAGCTGCTGCCCTGTGGTCTGGTGCATCCCAACGTTCTACGCCTCAGCGGTATCGACCCGGAACAGTGGGGCGGATTTGCCTTCGGCCTTGGACTGACGCGCTTAACTATGATGCGCTATGGGATCGATGACATCCGGCAGCTGCAAGGCGGCGATCTGCGCTTCCTGACGCAGTTTTAGATCCCGGCATCGCGGCGTAATCGAGCAGGAACCGAAAGGGACTAACGTTGAAGTTTTCCTATCAGTGGATTAAGGGAATGGTGAGCGATCTGGCCGTGGATGCGCCGGAGCTCGAGCGCCTGATCACGATGAAGACGGCTGAATGTGAAGGCGTGGAGCGTGTTGGCGAGCACTTTTCCTCGGCGGTAACGGCGCGCGTGCTCACAGTCGAACCGCTGCATAAGGGCAAGAATAAGCGAGTGGCGATCGATGTGGGCGACGGCGCAATCCACACCGTTGTTTGCGGCGCTCCGAACGTGCGGCCGGGCTTAATGACAGCCTGGCTGCCGCCCGGTTCACGCCTGGGAGGCCGTGAAATTGGCAAGGCCCGCTTCGATGGCATCGAGAGCGAAGGCATGCTGGCGAGTGCGGCCGAGCTATCCATTGGCGACGACGACAAGGGCCTGATCGAGTTGGACGGACTGAAGGCCGGCGACCGGCTTCCTGGATTGCACCCGGATTGGGTGATCGAGATCGACAACAAGAGCCTGACGCACCGGCCGGACTTGTGGGGGCACTACGGCCTGGCGCGCGAGGTGGGGGCCATCGCCGGAGGCAGATTGGTCGATCCGGTCGACCCCGACCGACTGCCAAAAGGCAAAGGCGTTATTGAAGTAGAAATCGCCGACTACGCACTATGCCCTCGCTACAGCGCCCTGCTCATGGAGAACGTGCAGGTCGGCGCGTCGCCGCTCTGGCTGCAGTTCCGTCTGGAGTCGGTGGGAATGAACCCCATCAGCAACATCGTCGACGTCACCAATTACGTCCTGGCCGAACTTCCCCAACCGATGCATGCCTTCGATGCCGACAAGCTCTCGGGCAACACGATATTCGTGCGGCTTGCGCGCGCTGGTGAAAAGTTGAAAGCGTTGAATGGCGAGGAGTACGCCTTGACCGCCAGCGATCTCGTGATCGCCGATGCATCTGGACCGATCGCCATCGCCGGTGTGATTGGCGGCCTTGACAGCGCCATTTCTGAAACCACCACCCGCATCGTTCTCGAAAGCGCGAACTTCCATCCGGCGAGCGTCCGCCTGACTTCCGCACGTCACAAGCTGCGCACGGATGCCTCCATGCGCTTTGAGAAATCGCTCGATCCGGAGAACACGGTTCGCGGGCTGGCTCGCGCGGTCGAACTGATCGCCGGCATCTGTCCGGCGGCCCGACGCGAAGGGCGGTGTTACCGATGCCCGTGGCGCGGTGACACCGCCGGACCCGATTCGGATCACGGTCGATTTCATCAGTAAGAAGCTTGGCAAACAGCTGGGCGAAGAGCAGATCCGGAGCATCCTCTCGGCGCTCGGCTTCGGAGTCGACACGGTCGGCCCCGAAACCCTGCTCGTCTTCGTCCCGTCATGGCGCGCGACCAAGGACATCTCGCTTAAGGACGATCTGGTGGAGGAAATTGGACGGATTGTCGGATACGGAGAGATTACGGCCACTGCACCGCTGGTCCCGTGCGTACCCCCTCCCGTGAGCCCGCTCCGCGCCTACCATCGCAAAGTGCGTCTGGAAATGGCCGCGCAAGGGTTCACCGAGGTCTACAACTATTCGTTCGTCAATCAAACGACGGTGGCTCGCTTTGGCCTGGACACGGCCACGCACATTGCGGTGAAGTCCCCCATAGCCGCCGAGCACACTCATATGCGGCGGAGCCTGCTTCCGGGCATTTTCCAGAACATCGTCGACAATACGCGCAATTATCGGGACTTTCGGATCTTTGAGATCGGCCGCGAAATTCATCCGCGAGTGGGGGAGCAGGCAACCGGCGAAGCTGGCCTGCCCGATGAGGTGACGCGCTTGGTCGCAGCGCTTTACAACGCCACCGGTGACGAGCGGGATTTCTTTGAGCTCAAACGGGTGCTGGAGTGCGTCTTTCCATCCGCATCTCTGCGCGCGGCTGAACCGAAGGTGTTCGAGCATCCTACCCGTGCCGCGATTGTGGAATGGCGTGGAGAAACCATTGGACGTTTGTTCGAACTGCACCCCGCGCTGCTGGCTGACGAAGGGCTCGAAGGGCGGGCTTTCCTGTTTGACCTGGATCTCGATGCCAGCCTGCCGCTGGCGGCTATCGCCGTCAGGTACGTTCCGCTGCGCAAATACCCGACCAGCGGATTTGATTTGTCCGTGGTGGCCGATCTTCGTAAGCCGGTCGCCGGCATTCAGCGCGACCTGGTGAATCTCGCGGGTGAGGCACTGGCGACGATTGAGTTCGTGCGCCAATATGCCGGACCGCAGCTCCCCGAGGGCAAGAAAAGCGTTTCCTATCGCCTCGAAGTGGGATCGCTGGATCACACACTGTCGAGCGACGAGGTGACCGCGCTTCGCAATCAGGTAATCGACGGCATGCGCGCGCTGGGCTACGACCTACGGGTTTGATTCTTCCAGAAACATCTTCCGAACATCCTGCCAGCTGCTGACACGGCGGAAGCGTGTCTCGTGCACATTGTGCGGTGCTGTGAACAGTATGCCTTCCCCGCGGAAGCGTTCGAAGTGGCGCACGTTGTCGTCAATCAAGTAGTCGGCGCTGACAATCGACTTGTCACCGCAGAACACAACATTGCTAGCCGGTATGAATGGGAAGTGTTGCCTGAGCCAGTTGAACTTCGGCATGAACGAGATGGGGACTTCCATGGCGGAGGTGGTGATAAACACTTCGTATTTTCCGGTCAGCTCGCGCACGACATCCTGGCTGTCTTCCATCACATCGATTTCGGCGAAGAACCGCTCGGTTTGGAAATAGTCCCGGATGCGCTGGATCTCTTCCGGCGGCGCAATTTCCATCACGCGCCGGCCGTGCAGCTCGGCCTTAGTCAGGTTTCTTCCGAAATCGGCATTATAGGTTTTGAGAAAGTTCCCGAGTGTGTCTGCTATCACCTCATCCATGTCGATCGCGATTCGTTGCATTAATTCCAGGCTACCTGAGGGCTCTGGACACTGCAGTCACAGACTTGTGATCTGCTCCGGTTAATCTTTGGTAGTGCCTTCGACGGACGCGAGGTTGACTGAGCCTTCCAGCGCGGGAACCAGCTTGAAGGAACTGGCCTTACTGTTCCTGCGTCTCGGCACGACTGCGTTTGGCGGCCCGGCCGCGCACGTTGCGATGATGCACACCGAGGTGGTCGCGAAGCGGCGCTGGTTGAGTGAGCAGGAGTTCCTGGATATGTTGGGCGCTGTGAACCTGATCCCGGGCCCGAACTCCACCGAGATGGCAATCCACATCGGCCACGCGCGGCGTGGCTGGCCCGGCCTGCTGATCAGCGGCGTCTGCTTCATCGTTCCAGCCGCGATCATGGTTTTCTTCATTGCGTGGGCGTACGTCAGCTACCGGCAATTGCCAGAAACCGAAGCTGTTTTCTATGGCCTGAAGCCGGTGGTGCTGGCGCTGGTGATTCAAGCCCTCATCACGCTCGGCCGCAAAGCGGTGAAGACCCCTTTGCTGGCTATCTGTGGGCTGGTGGCAGCGGTCCTCGCGCTGCGCGAAGTAAACGAACTGCTCATTCTGTTGGGAGCCGGCTGCCTGTTGCTGCTGGTTGAACTGGCTAGAGACCGGGATGTTCGCCCAGTCCGGTCGTTTGTGGCGATGCCTGGCCTTTGGCTCGCCGGCGTGGCCACCGTTGCTGCCAAACCCTTTGGCCTTTGGCCCATGTTTCTGTTTTTCCTGAAAACGGGCTCCGTTCTATTTGGCAGCGGCTATGTGCTGCTTGCGTTCCTGCGCGACGATCTGGTGTACCGCTGGCACTGGCTAACCGAGAGCCAGTTGCTGGATGCCATCGCCGTGGGCCAGATCACTCCCGGTCCGGTCTTCACAACGGCCACCTTCATCGGCTACCTGCTCGGCGGCGCGCTCGGCGCATTTCTGGCCACGCTCGGCATATTCCTGCCTGCATTCTTCTTCGTCGGCATTAGCGGACCCCTGGTGCCGCGTTTACGCAAGTCGAAACTTTGCGGCGCTTTTCTCGATGGCGTCAACGTAGCGTCCCTGGCGCTGATGTTCGCAGTACTCACCCAGATTGCCCGGGCCGCGGTCATCGATTGGGCAACGCTAACGCTGGCCGTGCTTTGCCTGGCACTGCTGTATTGGAAACGCGTCAACGCTGTGTGGCTGATGATCGGCGGATGCGTGGCGGGACTGGTATTGCGGTCGTGGCGGTGAAGGCTGTTGGCGAGGCGCTTCAGGGCGCGGGTTCGATTGGTTGAACACCGCGGCGCACAGGTAGCGGTGGCGCAGGGAAGCTCCTGTATTTGAGGTTCCAGTAGGCCCACGATCGCGCATCGAACACGCCCGCCGGCGCGTTATCCAGCGCTTCCCGAAACTCGTTCGGTCCGATGATGCCGTTGAGGACCCGTAAATCTGCGACTGTTCCGTAGGTCATCACGTGAGCGAGAAAATGAACTGGCTCGGCCAAGGTCTCGCGGGGCGGCTTGAACCAGACCACGCGTTCCGCGACGGCTAACAATTCCGGTGTTTCGGGCAAAGGTTTCATGCTCTCATGCCATCTTCGCGGGACGCCTAGCGTAAGGCGCGAGTACTGGCAGCCTGGTAACATCGACGGCTTCAACCGCGCGGGCGAGGTGCGAGCGCACTTCCACCGGCAGCGCCGGCACGTCGTCAAAGTAGCTCAAGGCCTTTAGTGTTATCAGCGGGTTGAACGTAGGTCCATAGACCAGGCCGCCCGCTGCCAGGATCGTCGGCAAATCGATGCCCTGGTTCAGGATCGCGTGGACATCGAGATAGTCTTTCACTTCGGCCCGTTTCTGTACGACAGCCGCCTTGGTTCCCGCCAGATCGAGCAGGGACGCCACGCGTAAAAGCGTATCGCTGGCCTGGTCAGGAGCGGCGGCTTGTCCAAGGCCCAAGCCGCCAAAGAAGGACACTAGAACCGGGCCGCCGCGATCGATACGGCATGACAACGTATCCGGCCCGAGTTGGATTCGGTCAGCCTCTCGCAGGTAGGGCACTTGCGCCGCCAGCACTTCGGGATCGAATGTGTCGTTTGAGAAGAAATCAAAATCAACCGAGGCCCGATGCCCGAGACGCAGAGCCAGAGCTGTACCGCCATAAAGCGTGAAGTTGTTCGGGGTTGCTGCCAGCTCCCGCCAGAACCGGCGTTGTTGTGAGGGCAAAGTTCCAAGATTGGGGACAAACGGCATCGGCTCTTCATACAGCGTACAGCGCCGAGCCCTCAAATCTAGCCGGGAAAGCGCGGAATCCCCAGGGCGTCACGTCGTAATGCGCACGCACCCGTCAACCCCAGTTTTTTGTGCCCAGCGATATACTCGCGGACGATGAGCCGCCGCCGTTACCTCGCCCTCGACCTGGGTGCCGAAAGCGGGCGGGCAATGCTTGCCACGCTCGCCGACCATACGATCAACTTGGAAGAACTTCACCGGTTTCCCAATACGCCGGTGCGGCTGCCAAGCGGTCTGTATTGGGATACCCTCCGGCTGTTCCATGAAATCTGCGAAGGACTTCGTGCCTCCGCGAAAGCGGTTGCCCGTCTGGATGGCATTGCCATCGACACCTGGGGGGTGGATTTCGGCCTGCTGGGCACCGACGGTGCGCTGATTGAGAACCCCCGTCACTACCGCGACGCGCGAACCCACGGCTTTTCCGAAGAGGTGTTCCGTATCGTGCCGAAGCACGAGGTCTTCGCGCACACGGGTACGCAGTTCATGGAGATCAACTCGCTGTACCAGCTTTACTCCGTCGCCCAACGCACCCCCGATCTGCTGCGTAATGCTTCCAAGCTCCTGTTCATGCCGGATCTGCTGAACTACTTCCTCACCGGCGTCCAGTGCTCGGAGCGAACCATCGCCAGCACCTCGCAGTTCTATAACCCGACAGCCAGGGCTTTCTCAACAGACATGCTGCGCAAGCTCGGCATTCCGGGAAGCTTCCTGGCTGAGCTGGTCGACCCCGGGACTCCCTTGGGCGGGGTTTTACCTCACATCTCCGAGCAGTGCGGGTTGCGCCACGATCCGGTCGTCTACACGACTGGATGCCACGACACGGCGTCCGCTGTTGCCGCTGTTCCGGCTCGCGAAGGAAGCAACTGGTGCTACATCAGTTCGGGCACATGGTCGTTGATGGGCGTGGAATTGAAGTCGCCTGTAATCACGGATGCGGCTCTGGCGGCAAACGTCACCAACGAAGCCGGCGTGGGCAACCGCATCCGCCTCCTGAAGAACATCGCCGGGTTGTGGGTACTGCAGGAATGCCGCCGGGCATGGGCCAAGGAAGGGCATGAGTATTCGTATGCGGAGTTGATCGAGTTGGCTTCCAACGCCGCACCGACAGCCACGTTTCTTGACCTGGACGAATTTGTGGCGCCAGGGCGGCATCCCGAACGGATTCGAGACTACTGCCGGAAGACGCATCAGGAAACCCCTGAAGACGCCGGAAGCGTGGTGCGAGTGATTCTCTACAGCCTTGCGGTCCGATACAGGGCAGTCCTCGAGACCTTGGAGTCCCTGACGAATCGAAAGATCGACGTCATCCACATTGTCGGTGGCGGCTCTAAGAATCGTCTTCTGAATCAGCTGGCCGCCGACGTCACAGGACGCACGGTATTGGCAGGTCCGAGCGAAGCCACCGCGGCCGGCAACGCACTGACCCAGGCCATGGGTGCCGGCGAAGTCAAGGACCTGGAAGAAGCCCGTGAAGTGGTCCGCCGGTCGTTTCAAGTGGAGGAGTTTCAACCCCGGCAATAAAAACCTTCCAACCGGCTTGCCCTATCATCGCGTGTATGGACAAGCCGACATTTGATCCGGGTCTCACTCAGAAATACGCCGGTACCCTGCGCCGCGCGATTAACAAAAACGGCGAGTTCAACGTAAGGCGGCAGGGAACAAACTGGAGGGACATCCATCCGTACCTCCACATGATCCACGTTTCATGGACAGCATTCTTCGCCTGGGTGGTGGCGTCATTTCTGCTCGTCAACACGGCATATGCCGTGGTGTATACCTTGGTCGGCATCCAGCAGCTGCATGGGGCCGAAGCGCCGACCGGCATGGGACGCTTCATGAATGCGTTCTTCTTCAGTGCGCACACGCTCACGACGGTTGGTTACGGAAACATTTATCCGGTGGGAATCGCGGAAAACCTCGTCTCGACAAGCGAAGCCCTCTTCGGTGTCATGGGCTTCGCCGTGGCGACGGGTCTGTTGGTAGGGCGCGTGTCGCGGCCATCGGCCCGCATCGGATTCAGTGAAAAGATGCTCGTCGCCCCTTACCAGGACGGAACCAGCCTGCAGTTCCGGATCGCAAACAGGCGGAGTAATTCGCTGATGGAGTTGCAGGCGCAAGTGTTGCTCATGACGGTGGAAAAAGTCGAAGGCAAGCTGCAGCGCAAATTCGCGCAACTGACACTGGAAAGACCCGGTGTCCTGTTCCTGCCGCTAACATGGACCGTCGTTCACCCGATTGACGCGAACAGCCCCCTTAAAGGATTGACGGCCAGCGACTTTGAGAGACTTCAAATTGAGCTTCTGATCCTGATCAAAGGCATCGACGATACATTCGGCCAAACCGTCAATCAGAAGTTTTCCTATCGCTATGACGAGATCGCATGGGGTGGCAAGTTCGCACCTGCCTTCGATATCGGCGAAGACGGGGATCTCGTTTTACAGATGGATCGCCTGAGCTTATTGGACCTACCGGCGGAAGAGGCGAGAGGGGCTCAGTTGACCAGTTAGTACTCCCTAGTGTGCCAAGGATGAGACAAAACGGTTCGGCGCTTCGCTACAATCCGTTGTAACGCTTGCCCGTGAGACTATTGATTGGCGACCCGTCGCCACGGCACCGATTGCGATGAGTGAGAACTTCGGCATTTCCCTGGTGATCATCGACGACAACGAGAGCAGCCTTGAGCTACTGTCGTCCGCCTTGGCCTCGCCCGGGCTCCATATCTACACCGCTAGCGACCCGGAAGAGGGCCTTGATCTGGTGTTCGCGAAGCATCCCCAGATTGTGTTGAGCGACCTGGTGATGCCGAAGTTGACCGGTATGGACGTGCTCGACCGCGTGGTGGAATTCGATCCTGCCATCGACGTCATCCTCATGACGGCATATTATTCAACGGAATCCGCCGTGGAGGCCATCAAGCGCGGCGCTTGCGATTACTTGAACAAGCCCGTGTCGCTCGCGGCTTTGCGTGAACGAATCACCAAGCTGCTCGATGACGCGCAGCGCCGTCAGCGCACCTTGCAATTGGAAGAAGAGCTACTCGAGAATTCGCAGTTTCAAGGGATCATCGGGAACAGTCCGCAGATGTGGGAGTTGTTCTCACGCATTAGGCGCGTCGCCCGGCACTACCGAACGGTGTTGATATCCGGCGCGACCGGCACTGGAAAGGACTTGGTGGCGCGTGCCCTGCACCAGCTCAGCCCGGTAGAACGTGGCAACTTCGTCGTACTGAACTGCTCGGCAGTGGTCGAGACGCTGTTTGAGAGCGAGCTCTTTGGCCATGTGCGCGGTTCATTCACCGGTGCCAATCAAGACAAAATGGGCCTGTTCGAATATGCCAACGGCGGCACGCTCTTTCTGGATGAGATCGGCGACATGCCGCTGGCAACCCAGGCTAAACTCCTGCGCGCGCTTCAGAACCATGAGATTCTACGCGTCGGTTCACTGACTCCGAGACGGGTGGATGCGCGTGTGATTGCGGCCACCAACCAGAATCTCCGGCAAGCCATCATTGACAAACGATTTCGTGAAGACCTGTTCTACCGGCTTTCCATGGTGGAAATTCGAATGCCGGCGCTCACGGAACACAAGGAAGACCTGGCGCTGCTCGAACGCTATTTCGTCAGCAGATTTTCGCGCGAGTTCCGTAAACCGATCCGCGGCTTAACGCAGCGGGCGCGCCTCCTACTGGCCCGGCATAGTTGGCCCGGCAATGTCCGGGAACTGGAAAACGCAATTGGTCACGGCTGCATGATGACGCTCAGCGACACAATCGACGTGGCGGACCTACCCGAGTATCTGCACGGACTGCAGCCGCCTGCCGTTGACGCCAGCGTTTCGCCCGAAAAACTGGAGGCCGATTCCCTGGAGTCACACGAGCGCCGCCTGATCCAGGAAGCGTTGGAAAAGGCAGGCGGCAATCAGTCGCAAGCCGCCCGGCTCTTGCGAATCGGCCGCGACGCATTGCGCTACAAGATGAAGAAGTATCAGATGCTCACGTCTTGAGCTACTTGCCGCCCCGTGTCCGCTCCGCCGTTTCGCAGTGAACCTGAAATAGCTTCTCGCCCAGTGCGGGCCAATCGTAATGGCCAGCCACCAATGCCCGGCCGCCGTCACTCAGTACCTGCGCCAGTTCCGGCGAGGATGCCAGTCGCGTAATCGCAGCTACGAAATCATCGGGCGTCTCGGCGATGAGAATGTCTTTCCCGTCTGTCACGTCGATTCCCTCGGCGCCCAGCGCTGTCGAAACGACGGGAACACCGGCGGCCATCGCCTCCAGGATCTTCAGCCGGGTCCCGCTACCGATTCGCAGCGGCACAACCACCGCCAGCGCCTTGTGGTAGAAAGCGCGCACATCGTCAACCGTGCCAGTGACGCGGATGCCCGGTTCGCGGGCCAGTGCTTGCACAGCTTCGCTCGGATTGCGGCCGACGACGACGAACTGCGCGCTCGGCAGCCGGTTCCGCATCATAGGCCAAACTTCGCGGCCAAATTGCAGCGCCGCGTCGATGTTCGCGTGGTAATCCATTGAGCCGACAAAGAGCACGCTGCCGCCAACCGGCTTGGGCTCGCCGGCCTTGGCCCACGCCCCATCGATCTGAGCACTCGTATGGGCGGCTACGTCGACGCCGTTGCCAATCACGTGAATGATGGCGCCGGGCACCCTTTGGCCCAGCGTCGCCTTTTCCCGCTGGCTGGCCATCGTGTGCGCATCCGAGCGGCGCAGCAAGAGCGTTTCCATGCGTTCGATCAGACCTGCGGTCCGGCGCGCGTACAGCTTCTTGAGCGGGTTGGCGGCCTCGCTATAGCGCCACATGATCTCCGATTCGATGTTGTGCCAATCGGCAATGATGGCGGTCTCTGGGCTCTCCTGGCGAATGATATCCACGTACGGAAGCAGATGGACACCCTCCATCTGAACTGAGTCGAACTTGCGGTTTCGCAGCAATCGGACCAGCGCCGCGCGGGCGCGGTTGCTCTGGTTATTAAGCAGCGTGACCGGGACCGGACCGGCGAATCCGCGAACCAGGTTCGGTAGCGAGAAGGAGGCGTTCTTTTCGACCAACTCGAAACCGGCGAAGCCGGCATCCGCGGGCGGGTCCACCGGCGGCGGGTCTTTTGGATTTCGCAAGCCCAGGTAAACGACCTCGCCTCGGCGGCCGAGTTGACTGGCTAAGTGGAAGTCGCGTAAGCGCGCCCCCGTATTGAGCGGCCAACATTCACGCGACGAGAAATAGAGAATCTGCAAAGCGTTGGTCTTCCCCGTATTCTGTCATTTCTCCTCAAGGCGTCCCGGCTTGACACGGCAAAATAGCTTAATTTAGCAAGCCTATGGGATTATGAAGGCTAGAGTCGCGGAACGCCCGCCTCAGTTGCCTTTCTCTTGACACATGTGCGGAATCGCTGGTTACCTGGGACCGGAGTCGCCTGAGCATGTCGCCTCCGTCCTGTCGGCGATGCTCTCCCAATTGCGCCGCCGCGGCCCCGATGGCGAAGGCACCGATTACTGGAGCGTAGACGGATTCCAGGTTGGCTTCGCCCACCGGCGGCTGGCCATCATCGACCTCAGTGAGGCTGGTCACCAGCCCATGGTTTCCGACGACCGGCAGGTCGGCGTCGTCTTCAACGGCTGCATCTTCAATTTCCTCGAGCTTCGCAAAGAACTGGAAAGTGCCGGCTATAAGTTCCACTCGCACTGCGATACGGAGGTTCTCGTCCACGGCTACCGGGCCTGGGGTGCGGCCGAGTTGGCGCGCCGCTCACAGGGGATGTTCGCCTTCGCGGTTTGGGACAACCCGCGGCAAACCCTCACCCTCGTGCGTGACCGGCATCGGCGTGAAGCCGCTCTATTTTGCAGCAGACGCTGCTGCCCGGCGTATCGCATTTGCCTCAACCGCCGGTGCCCTTCGGGAAGCCGGTCTCGCCGGAGCAATTGATGCGAAGGCAGTGGCGGAGTTTCTCGAATTTGGCTATGTGACCGACGCACGCTCCATTTATGAGGGAGTCGGTAAAGTCCAACCGGGCACAGTGCTGACGTGGCGTCGCGGGCAGCTCGAAACGCAGACTTATTGGGAGGCGCCCGCTGCTGGAGCGGTGGAAGCGGTCAGCTTCGACGATGCCGTAGAACAGACCGAGGCGCTTCTGCTGGATGCTGTGAAAGCGCGGCTGGTCGCCGACGTGCCGATTGGCTCCCTATTGAGCGGCGGCATTGATTCCGCACTGGTCTGTTGGGCTGTCAGCAAATTGAACGCCAACATTCGGGCCTTCACGGTCAGCACGCCCGGCGATGCCGGAGATGAAGCCCAAGCGGCAACCGAAACAGCGCGAATACTAGGCGCCAGCCACGAGGTGGTCGAGTTGCCACCCCAAGAGCAACTCAAGCTTGATGAACTGGTCGACGCTTACAGCGAGCCCTTCGCCTGTTCATCGGCGCTCGGTATGTTGCGCGTTTCGCGAGCTGTGCGGCAGTACGCAACGGTGCTATTGACTGGCGACGGAGGGGACGATTTTTTTCTCGGCTATCCGTATCACAAGCACATGGCGACCGCCCAACGCCTGGCGGGGATGCTGCCCGGGTTTGCCCCGGCCTTGTGGCGGTCGGGCGTGCGGCCGCTGGTCAACGGATTCGGCCCTTTCCGCCGTGCCAAGCATCTGATGGATTACGCCACAGGCGGGCTCGGCGCCGTGACGCGAGTGAGGGATGGTCTTCCGTTTTACGAAGCGCATGGTCTCTTAGGACCGCGGCTCCAGGCCGCCACCGTGGCACAGCGTGAGATTGAACTCTCTTTCGCATCCGCCCATCAGGTACTGGATGACCTGGTGCGTTACGACCTCCGCACAGTATTTGCCGGTGAGTACTTGCCGAAGGTGGATGGTACGACCATGTACTGCGGCCTGGAGGCGCGTTCGCCGTTCCTCGATTACCGGCTGGCGGAGTTGGCTCTCAAGCTGCCGGCCGACGTTCGATTGCACAAGGGCCAACTGAAGGCCGTGTTGCGCGAGTTGGCGCGGCGCAAGATGGGTAATGCAGTTGCTCAGCGCGAAAAGCGCGGCTTCACAATTCCCATCGAGCGATGGCTGGCGCAGCACGGCGCGCGGGAACTGCGATCGCTCGACAACGGCTCTGCAATCTGCCGGCAGGGGTGGATTGAACCGGCCTCGCTCAGGTCAAGTGTGGACAGCGCCTTGGCCGGCCACGCCGTGCCGCGCCAGCTGTGGTATCTGCTGGTGTTCAACGCCTGGCTCGAGAAGAACGTCTGACAGTGCCGAGAGACCCCATCCGCATCGCCGCACTGATGGAGGCCGCCACCGTTACAGGCCCCGCGAAGAATCTGATCCGGTTCGCCCAGGAAAACCGGCACTTGGTCGACATTCGCATTTTTACTTTCGTGCGCGGAAACCAGGCTGCGTCGACTGTTACAAATCCGTTCATCGACGCGGCGCGAAAAGCCGATCTCCAGGTTCAGGTCATTCCGGAGAAACGCCGGTTCGACCTGGGAGTTCTTGCGCAACTGAAGCAGCTTTTCGCCGACCACCGACCCGAGGTCGTACAGACGCACTCGGTGAAATCGCACTTTCTGCTCGCGCTGCTGGGCTCCCCGCGCCCCTGGATCGCGTTCCATCACGGCTATACCGACGAGAACCTCAAGATGCGGGTCTACAACGCGCTGGACCGCTATAGCCTGCGAAAGAGCGATCGTGTTGTGACGGTCTGCCAGGCATTCGTCCCGCAACTGGAGCGTTGCGGCGTGCCACGCGACCGTGTGAGTATCTTGCACAATTCCATCGACCCGGCTTGGGGCCCATCGCCGGATGAAATTGAAGAATTGCGTACTTCACTGCGGCTGGCTCCAGGTGTCATCAGGATTCTTTCCATTGGCCGGCTGTCGAAAGAAAAAGGACATGCCACGTTATTCAAGGCAGTGGCGGAAGTGAAGAGGCGGCGGCCCGATCTGGTCTTCGAAGTCCTGCTGGCAGGGGACGGTCCCCTGTTTGCGAGCCTGAAGGAACTGGCAAAAGCAGAGGCACTGGAGAGCACAATTCGCTTCGTGGGCCAGGTCAGGAACGCGAGGCCATTCTATGGCGTTGCTGACGTCATGGTATTACCTTCTCTCTCAGAGGGTTCACCCAACGTCGTGCTGGAGGCGATGGCAGCGCGTCTGCCGATGGTTGCTACGCGAGTCGGCGGCGTGCCGGAAATTGTTCGCGACCGGGAGACTGCGCTTCTGGTGCCGCCTGGCAATGCCGGCGCCATGGCCGCCGCGTTGCTTGAGTTGATCGATAGCGGCGAACTGCGTTTGCGAATCGCAACACAGGCTCATGACCATCTCGTGGCGGAATTCACGCCCGCCCAGTATGACGCGCGCCTGATGGCCGTGTATCAGCAGGTCCTGACGTAAGCCGAATTCAGTTGAGAGCTGGGACGATCCCGCAGGATTTGCTCCGGCGGCTACCGCCGGTTGTTACCATGGCGTTGGAATCCGATAGCAAAACACTTCACATGGAAGCTCTCTGCCTGGTCATTTTCTTGCTGGCGGCTGCTGCCATTGTGTACGTGATCGCCGGCTACCCGATGCTGTTGAAGTGGCTCGCCGGTCGGAACGGCCGGCTGCCGGCGAAAGGCTACGAGCCCAAGAGCGTCTCGATGCTCATCGCTGTCTATAACGGCGAGAAGTTCCTGGCGGAAAAACTCGACTCGGTTCTTCGGCTCGATTATCCGAAGGAATTGCTCCAGATATTCGTTCTTTCCGACGGATCCACGGACGGCACCAACCAAATCGCCAGGCGATATGCGCAGCATGGCATTGAGCTTCTGGAGTTGCCCCATAACGGGAAGCCGGCCGCCTTGAACGCAGGCCTGCCACATTGCACAGGCGAGATTCTGGTGCTAACCGACGTGCGCCAGTTGCTGGAACCCGACAGCATCAAAGAAATCGTCGCGTGTTTTGCCGACCCGACCATCGGCGTGGTCAGCGGCGACCTTCCCATGCGGGCGGGCATTGATTCGGAGGAGTCGAACACCTCGCTTTACTGGCGCTACGAGCGCGAAATACGCAAGAACCTGGGCAAACTCGGTTCCACCTTCGGCGCCACCGGCCCCTTCTATGCCATGCGCCGCGAACTCGCGCACGCCATGCCACCGACGACGCTGCTCGACGACATGTATCTTCCTTTGTGCGCGTTCTTCCAGGGTTACCGGGTAATCGTCGACGAGGAGGCCAGGGCGCTGGAGTATCCATTCTCGATGAAGAGCGAGTTTCGCCGCAAGGTGCGCACGCAGGCCGGCGTCTACCAGATCATGCAGCTCTACCCCGCGCTGCTCAGCCCGAAGAATCCGCTGCTCTTTCACTTCATCTCGTATAAGTTGGGGCGTCTCGCGCTTCCGTGGCTGTTTCTGCTTCTGTTCGCAGCCAGCTTCGGCCTGCCCATGCCATGGTCGGTACTAGCTGTCATGGCGCAGGTCGCATTTTATGGCTTCGCGCTTCTCGACCTTTGGATGCCTGAGGAAAACATCGCAAAGAAGATCACTGCTCCTGCCCGCACCGTCGTTGTGATGCTCGCCGCCGCGGCCCTGGCGGTGACCGTCTTCTTCGTGCCGCCCCATAAGCTCTGGACCGTGACGCAGGCCCGGCACCGCGGCCCGGCCTGATCCGCCCGATCGTCAGATCGGCTTGGGTGCGTGGGCTACACTACTTGCGTAGCCGGAGTTTCGAGGATCAAGACAGGAGACAGGCATTAAGCCCAAACTATGACCGGACTCGATCAGTTGAAGAATGCGTTTGTGGTGGCTCTCGGTATTAGCCCGGAATCGAACTTCGACGGCCTCACGTACTCCGTGACGCCCGGTTGGGATTCCGTGGCTCACATGAACCTGGTGGCGGAAATCGAGAACACCTTCAACATCATGTTCGCTACCGAGGATGTCATCGACATGAGCAGTTTCGCCAAAGCGAAAGAGATCGTCTCCAAACACGGCGTCAACCTTGACGCTTAACGTTCTTCGGCCAATTTAAGATTAGGCATGTTGTTGCAGGGTAAAATCGCGTTCATAACCGGATCGACGCGGGGCATTGGCTGGGCGACCGCCCAACTCTTCGCGGAGCATGGCGCTACGCTAATCCTCAACAGCCGAGCCAACCAGGCGCTTCTCGACCAGCGTATTGCCGAAATCCGCGACCAACATGGCGTGCCTTGCATTGGATTTACGGCGGACGCAGCCCATATTCCAGCCGTGAAAGCCTGTTACGCCGAGATCTTCAAGCAGTTCAAGAGACTCGATGTGCTGGTAAACAACGCCGGTATTATGCAGGACACTGTCCTGGGCATGATCGGGGAACCTCTGGTCCAGGAATCGCTGGCGGTTAACGTGGCGGGCCCGTTATTCCACCTGCAGGAGGCATCGCGGCTGATGGGCCGCAATAAGTCCGGCTCTATCGTCAACGTGAGTTCCATTATTGGCAGCAATGGCAAGGAAGGCCAAGCGGTTTACAGCACCACGAAGGCGGCCATCCTGGGCCTCACCAAGTCGGCCGCCAAGGAGCTTGCACCGCGCGGGATCCGCGTGAATGCGGTGGCGCCAGGTTTCATTCAGACCGATCTGGTGAAAGATCTCCCCGAGGCCAAGCTGAAAGAGGCTTTGGCAGGCATCAGAATGGGCCGCGCCGGCCAGGCGCAGGAAGTGGCAAAGGTTATTCTGTTTCTAGCTAGCGATCTCGCCTCCTACGTCACCGGCCAGGTGATTGGCGTAGATGGTGGAATGGTCCTGTAAGACCAGATTCGGCTGGCAACAGTAGACTCATGTCGACGCCCCGTAAGGAATTGGCTTGATTTTCTCGATCGACCAGCACGGCGATCGTGCGGCGCTTTATGATCCCTCACGTCATGACTGGTGGTCGTATTCCGCGCTGACGAGCGCCGTCGAGCCTCTGGCCCAGCGCTTCGCTTCTATTCCCAAGTCGCTGATCTTCAATTTCTGCAGGAATGACTTCCGTTCTGTTTCCGTATACCTGGCGGCCCTGGAATCGGGTCAACCGGTGGCTTTGCTCGATGACAATCTGCGCGACGAATTGAAGCAGCACCTTCTCGATCTCTATCGCCCGGAGTTCGTCTCGGCCTCTTCCGCTCCTCATGACGCCGTCGCCGAATTTGCCCCCGGGCTCTGGCGGACCTCTTCGCCGTTTGGCGGCGGCCTTCACCCTGATCTCTCGCTATTGCTTTCAACCTCGGGAAGCACGGGAAGTCCCAAGTTTGTGCGGCTGACGTGCCGCAACGTGGAAGCCAATGCCACCTCCATAGCGCAGGCATTGTCCATTCGTCCCGACGACCGCGCCATCGCCAGCCTGCCCATTCACTACTCCTACGGGCTCTCCGTCTTGAACACGCATCTGCTGACCGGTGCAAGCATGGTGCTGACCGATGATGGCCTCACCGCGCCGACTTTCTGGGAAGCGATCCGGCATCACGCCTGCACCTCTTTTGCCGGCGTGCCGTATTCCTACTCGATCCTCAACAGGCTAGGGATGGACTCCCTGCACGTTCCCTCGCTACACACCCTGACCCAAGCGGGCGGCAAGCTGAATAACGATCTGATTGCGAAGTTCTCGGCCCAGATGAACGCTCGCGCCGGCAGGTTCTTCGTGATGTATGGTCAAACCGAAGCCACCGCGCGGATTGCCATCCTACCGAGCGCCTCTCTCCCAGCCAAGCTTGGTTCCGCTGGTGTGGCCATTCCCGAAGGGCTCATCTCGATTGAGTCGGAAGAGGGCATAGCCGCGCCCACCGGCGATGTGGGAGAACTCGTCTATCGCGGCCCCAACGTCATGATGGGCTACGCCACCAGCCGTGATGACCTCGCGTTGGGTGATGTCCTGGGCGGGGTCCTGCGGACCGGCGATATGGCGTCGCTCGATGCGGAAGGCTTCGTCTACATGGCCGGCCGCGCTAAGCGGGACGCTAAGCTTTTCGGCCTTCGCATCAACCTCGACGAAGTGGAAGACATGCTTCGTAAGCATGGCGCCACTGCCGTGATAAGCCGCGACGAGAAGCTACGCATCTTCTGTGAGTATGGCGATGACGCCAGCTTCGAACGCTATCGGAAAGAGCTAGCCGCTACACTGCAAATCAACCACCGCGCTTTCGAATTCTTGCGCATTGAGAAGCTGCCGACCAAAGGTAGCGGCAAAATTGATTATCAGTCGTTGCTGAACCTTCCATGACTTTTGAGGAGCTTCTCGATCTCCGGCAGTTCTCGCTCTCCCAGGCGGAGAAGCAGGCGGCCCTGGTGCCGATGCTGAACGATCTGACTCGCCATCATCGGGAACACTGCGCCCCGTACGCGAGACTGCTCGATGTGATCTACCCCGATTATCGGGAGGCGTCCACCCTGGCGGAAGTGCCTTTCCTGCCCGTCGGTTTGTTCAAAACGCGTCGGCTCTCCAGCGTTTCCGTAGCAGACGAATTCAAGACGCTCACCTCAAGCGGCACCACCGGCCAGCAGGTAAGCCAGATCGTGCTCGATCGCGAAACGGCGCGCCGTCAAACCGTGGCGCTGACCCGGATTATGACGCACATCCTTGGCCCGGAGCGCCTGCCGATGATGCTCATCGAAAGTGGGTCGCTCATTAAGGACCGGCTGCGTTTCAATGCACGGGCAGCGGGCGTTCTGGGTATGGCGAACTTCGGCCGGCAGCATTTCTACGCGCTCGACGACGACATGAAACTGGATGAGGACGGCCTGCGCGCTTTCCTCGATCGCTTCGGTAGCCGGCCGTTTCTGATCTTTGGTTTTACCTTCATGGTCTGGCAGTATTTCCTCCAGCAAATCGCCGGCCGCGGCTTCGACCTCGGCAACGGAATATTGGTCCATAGCGGCGGCTGGAAGAAACTGCAGGAACTGGCCGTCAGCAACACCGAATTCCGACGGCAGTTTGCCCGGTGCGGCTTGCAGAAGATCTACAACTTCTACGGCATGGTGGAACAGGTTGGCAGCGTTTACCTGGAGGGTGAAGATGGCTATCTGTATCCCCCCAACTTTGCTGACGTCATCATCCGCGACCCCATGACGTTCGCCGAACAGCCGGTAGGCGTGCCCGGAGTGATCCAGGTGTTGAGCGTGCTGCCACTCAGTTATCCCGGCCACTCAATCCTCACCGAGGACGTGGGCGTCGTTCATGGCATTGACGACTCAACCTGCGGACGATCGGGCAAATACTTCAGCGTCACCGGTCGTGTTCCCAAGGCCGAATTGCGCGGGTGTAGCGATGTGCACGCCAGCCAGGTGGTGGCATGACAGTTGAGCAGATCGTCCCGGCGGCTGGCCAAGTCGATCTGCCTGCCGCGCTTGCCTCGCTGGCGAATTGCGACGGCCTGGAGCCGTTCAGCGATCAGGTTATCGATTTCTGCGCATCGTTTTCCCGCGCCATCTTCAAGGATCCCGAAGCACTGCAGTACCCCGAATTACAGGCTCTCGCATTCTGGATGCGGCGGGCGGAGCTGATCCGCCTCCGCGAGGCCTTTGCCGCTCTTGAGCAGCCCGACGCGCTGCTGGCGCCGAGAGGCGTCGCATTTCACATACCGCCGGCCAACGTTGACACGATTTTCATCTACTCCTGGCTGCTCTCGGTGCTGGCCGGAAATCGCAACATCATACGCCTCTCGCTTCGCGTCTCGCCCCAGACCGACATCCTTTGCCGGCTCTTCAACCAAACGCTTGATGCCGCGCCGGACTCCTTGAAAAACGGCACGCTCATGGTTCGCTATGGCCATGAACGCGACATCACGCAGGCCATCTCCGCTGTTACGGACGTGCGGGTTATCTGGGGCGGCGATGCAAGCGTGAATGCCATCCGCTCCGTCCCGCTTCCAGCCCACGCTCGCGAACTGACCTTCCCCGATCGCTTTTCGTTTGCGGTCATTCGTGCCGCTGCTTATCTGCAACTGGAAGATCGCCGCCCGCTCGCTGGGCAATTCTTCAACGATACGTTCTGGTTCGATCAGATGGGCTGTTCGTCTCCCCGCCTCGTCTTCTGGTGTGGCAATCAGGAAGACACCGCGCAAGCGAGCACCGAATTCCTGACGGCCGTTCGTCAGCATGCGGTCCAGAAAAACTATGAGGTGCAGACCGCGACTCGACTGAACCGCTTTACCTTCGCTTGCCTGGCTGCAATGGAAGGCTCCATCAGTAGCTATCAAGATCTCGCCGCGCTGACCGTGCTGGGACTTGATCGGTTTGAACAATTGAGCCGCGAACACTGCGGCGGAGGATTGCTCTTTCAATACCGCGTTGGAGAACTACTTGAGATTGTTCCATTCGTGAATCGCCGCGACCAGACCATGACGTATTTCGGCTTCGAAAAGCCCGAGCTGACAAATTTCGCCCGGCATCTAAAAGGGCGCGGAGTCGATCGCATCGTTCCCACTGGTCAGGCTCTCAACTTTAACCGCTTCTGGGATGGCAACGACTTGTTACTGGAGTTCACCCGCTACGTCTACATCGCTTGAACGACTCGAGATCGGATTGCAGTGGCCAGTATAGAACGCATCGTTCAACCGACCCTCGAAGACTTTCAGCAGGCATCGGAGGTCTGCTACACGCGCTTCGAATACCAACGGCGGCTGGACAGCCCCGCTCGCTTTGCGGCCTTCCAGAAGATGGGCGTCGAAATCGTTGTTCTTCGCGACGCGAATCGGGCCATCCAGTGCGTCGGATTCCTGGTCCCTTCCGAGCTCGAATTGTCCGGCGAAAAGCTCACCTGGTACTACATGTTCCAGGTGTCTTCGCGTCCGTCTGTAGCCGGCGCAGGGGGGTTGCTCGTTCGCCAGATCATGCAGTGGTATCCCACCATCTTCGGCATGGGTATAACGCCGGATGCCGAAAAACTCTACAAAATGTTCCGCTGGCAGCCGTTCGAAGGCTTCTTCCGCGCCGTCCATCCCATCAACCTGGGACACTTGCTGAGCGATTACGGCAACCGCATCGACAAGCCTTGGCTGCGCACCGTCTTGCAACTCTGCTCGGGACTGTACGACGTGTTCAGTGTTCCACTGGAATGGGCTCTTTCTCTGGGACGTTCAGCGCAGCCGTGGCCCGGCGAGAGCGGGAAAACGGCCATCCTTGGGACATACGTCGCTCTGTTCCGCATCGGATCTCTGGCCGCGGCTGACATCGGCGGCGTGGGCCGCCTCTTCACGCCTCCTGACGCAGGATCCCTCTCGCAGCACGCTGCCCTATGGCGAGCGCTACGTCGCCGTGGCGTCAAACTTTGCGAAATGCTGATATCCGATGAGCAGCTCCGGCGCAGCGCCATCCTGCGCGGCTATCTTCCGATTCCACTGCAGGTCTGGTGCTGGGATAAACAAGGCGTGCTTGCTCGCGCCATCCCATTTCTCAAGCAACGCGGCATGACGTTTCTCGATACTGATAAGACTGTATGAGGACTATGGAACCTGCGCCCGTGAACGTCTTTTCCATTGACCTCGAAGAGTGGTTCTGCGTCTATAACCTTAGCCACGTAATCCCTTACGAGGATTGGGGCCGTTATGAATCGCGAGTGGAAACGTCGACGCTGGCAATTCTCGATCTATTATCCAAGCATCGCGCGGAAGCCACCTTCTTTGTGCTCGGCTGGGTTGCCGAGCGTCATCCCGATCTGGTCCGCGAAGTGGAAAGCCGCGGGCACGAAATCGCCACCCACGGATACTCCCATCGCCTGATTACGCATCTCTCGCCGGACGAATTCCGCGCCGACCTGGAACGCTCGCTCGAAGTTCTCACGCCGCTCGCCACTAGACCAATCCGCGGATTCCGTGCTCCTTCCTTCTCGGTTACCAGGAAGACTTGGTGGGCCCTCGACATTATGCGGGAATGCGGCATTCGTTACGATTCTTCTATGTTTCCGGTCGGCTTTCATCCCGATTATGGCGTCCCCGATGCCCCGCTGGCAGCCCATCGCCTTTCCGAAGGGATATGGGAGCTTCCGATGAGCGTCGCCGAAGTCGCGGGAAAGAGAGTGCCGTGCTGTGGCGGCGGATACTTCCGCCAGTTCCCCTATGCGGTCACCAGGCATCTGATGCAGAGCTGTAACCAGCAAGGCCGGCCCGTGAACTTCTATCTGCACCCTTGGGAAGTAGACCCCGGTCAGCCCCGAATGCCACTACCACTGGTCAAACGGTTTCGCCACTACAACAACCTCGAAAGAACCATGCCCAGGCTCGAACGCCTGTTAAACGACTTCGCCTTCACCTCCGCGCGAGTGCGTTATTGCACCGAGTTTGCCGGCTCACTTTCTTAAGATCCCCTCTTTGTCGATTTCCTTTTTCAGCTTCGAAACGAGGTGCTCGGCGACTTTGCGCTCGGTACCGCTATCGACTCTGTACAGAATCATCTTGTCACCCGCGTCGTCCGACCAGAGAAGCACTTTATGGTCCTTGTTCACCATGTTGAGGCTGGTTATGGTCGCGTCTGCGTCCTTGTCGCCAGGCACGAAGGCGATTCTCCCCTTCATCTGCCTTGAGAACTCGGCTCGAAGGAACTGATCGAGGTTATTCGGCATCGTGGCGACGTAGACCTTTAGAACGGACTTGGTGTCCGTGGATTGTGCCACCAGGAGCGAAGCACCGCAAAGAATGGCAGTTGCCAGCAAAGCTCGCATCTCTAATCCTCTCTTTTGAAACGAACTGATCACACTATTTTGGCCTCTCGAGGAGTTGCACTCGGGGAGGATCGCCCGGATAGACCACCACGCCCGGCAGCGGGCTGATAAAGGTGAAATGTTTGGCGTCCGGCTGAACCAGGTATCCATGAACCTGCGCGTGCGGCAGGTAATAGTGCAGTGACGGCATGTCATCTTGCGGCGCCAGGATCGGGAGGCTCTCAGCGCCTTGCGAACGAATTGTCCCGAGTATCGAACTAAGTCGCTTGCTGTCGTCGGGATGGTAATAGCTCAGTTTCCAAGCCGAGACGGCACCGATCAGTGCAACCAGCGCGAAAACCGCTGCGTAACGCGCCCTGTTCCCGGCGAAGGGCAGGGTCGACGCGATCATCCAGCCCGCGATCACATCAAGAGCAAATAGAAACGCCGTCGAATAGCGCGGTCCCGGGCCGTTGACGCGGATCAGCGTCAGCACCATCAGCAGTGCGAACCAGGCGAACGGCTCCACGGCACGCGCCACCGGTTCGCGCCGTCGCTGGAACAGCAGCACCAGGCCCGCCGCAATGAGTATCCATTCCAGCGGCGACAGAGCAAATCGCAGTGCCCAGGCGCCTGCGAATCCGACGTCTCCCCACGCCGACGTCCGGAACATCGCCAGGTAGGCCATGTACAAGTAGGCTTTGGCGAAGGTGAGTTTCAGCAGGCCGGCGGGCCAAATCACCAGGATCGTCGCGATGAACACCGCCATGGACATCCCGCAGAAGCGCAGGTCCACCGCCAGCGCCGTTCGCTGCCTCCAGGCGATGATCGCCAATACGGCGACCAGGACAAAGGTCACTTCGAGTGTGCAGAATGCCACGCCGGCCGCCACGACCGCGGCGTACCAGTCGCGCCTCGTTCCATCCACCATCACTTTGCTCAGCAGCAGCAACGCCGTCGCGGAGAAGAAGACAAAAGCCAGGTGCGGCGCCAGCTCCGTGGTCTCGAGGGTCGCCGGACTCCAAAGAAATAGGGCTGTCGACAGAATAGCCGCGGGCAGACCGCTGTCCTCGGGAAGTATCCGCAGCGTGCCGAAATAGAGCGTAATGGCTGTGATTACCGGAAAGAAGAGCGAGAGCCAGCGCAGCGTGTACTCATCCTTGGTGAAATTCGCGACGAATCCAAGCCAGTACCAATAAACGGGCCCATGCCAGTGGCGATACACGTTCGGATCCTTCCCGGTGCGCCCCAGTTCGGAAATAGCCAGGCGCTGTTGGGGATCGCGGCCGCGCCCCAAGCCAATCCGCACGTACTCCACCAGTGGCATCGCGTGCAGGTCCAGCCAATGCGCCGCGGGATCTATTTGCGTGGCGTACATGTAATCCGCCTCGTCGTACCCGAAGAGTGCGTGGCTTATCAAGGGCGACGCCAAGCCAACGGCGATCACTATCAGCGCTGCCAAAATGAGCACGTGCTTTGTCATGGCCTGCTCTCTGAGTGTAAGCGTCCCGCCTTCTCGCACCGCCCGGAAGCAGCGTAATTTGGCAAGCCCCCTTACAATGAAGGTTCATGAAAGCACGCGTCTACGTAACAATGAAGCCTTCGGTCCTCGACCCGCAAGGCCAGACAATCTGCAGTGCCCTGAGGGGATTGGGCCACCAGGAAATCGCCTCGGTGCGGCAGGGAAAGTACTTTGAGATTGGTTTTGCCGACGGCCTGAGCAAGGACGCCGCCAGGGCCGCCCTCGAAACCATCGCCCACGATGTGCTGGCGAACCCGGTCATCGAGGAGTATCGTCTCGAAGTGCTCGATTAGCAATTACACTCTCGGAGGCTCAATCATGTGTGGAATTGTCGGATACATCGGTGGCCGGGAAGCGGTACCGGTCATTGTCGATGGTCTTCGGCGGCTCGAATATCGGGGCTACGACTCAGCTGGCGTGGCTGTCCTGGCAACCAACGGCTGTCTCGATGTACGCCGCGCTTCCGGGAAGTTGCGGAACCTCGAGGAGGCGATTCGGACCAACCCCCTCGCCGGCAGCTACGGCATTGGGCACACCCGCTGGGCAACCCACGGCCGGCCGACGGAAGAGAACGCTCACCCCCACCGCGATTGCAAAGGCGAACTGGTGGTCGTCCACAACGGCATCGTCGAAAACTATCTCGCCTTGCGCCGCCAATTATGCGTCGAAGGCCACATCTTCAAGACCGAAACAGATACCGAGATCATCGCCCACCTCATCGAGAAGCACTTCCGGGGCAACCTCGAGACGGCCGTACGCACCGCGCTCAAAGAGATCCACGGCGTATTTGCGATTAGTGTGATTTCCAGCGTGGACAAGAACAAAATCGTTGCCGCCCGCCAGGGGCCGCCCGTGGTGATCGGCATCGGTGACAACGAGTACTTCGTCGCTTCCGATGTGCCCGCTATTCTCAGCTACACGCGTGACATGTTCTTCCTGCAGGATGGGGACGTCGCCATCCTGACGCCGAACGGCGTCAACGTTACCGACTTCGACGGCAAGAACGTGAAACGCCAGGTCTCGCACATCCTGTGGGACCCCATCATGGCGGAAAAGGGCGGCTACAAGCACTTCATGCTTAAAGAAGTCTTTGAGCAGCCGCGGGCCATCAAGGACACCATGCTGGGCCGCATCGGCCAGGAGAGCGGCCGCGTCTTCCTCGACGAAATCAATATCCCGGAAAAGGACTTCCTCAGCTATCAACAAGTCAAGATCATTGCCTGCGGCACCAGTTGGCACGCCGGTCTCGCGGGCAAGATCATCATCGAGCGCCTGGCCCGGATACCGGTGGAAGTTGATTACGGCAGTGAGTTTCGTTACCGGGATCCCATCGTTCTGCCGAACACGCTAACCATTGTCATTTCCCAATCCGGCGAAACAGCCGATACCCTTGCGGCGCTGCGCGAGGCGAAACGAAAAGGCTCCGCGACTCTGGCAATCTGCAACGTCGTCGGGTCGATGCTCACACGCGAGGCAACCGGCACGCTGATCACCCACGCCGGCCCCGAGATCGGCGTCGCTTCCACGAAGGCATTCACGTCCCAACTCACCGCGCTGATCATACTCGGCATGTATCTGGGCCAACTCCGTGGCTGTCTGAGTACCGAAGCGTCGCTCAAACTGGTGCAGGAGATGGCCCAGATTCCAGGCAAGCTGGAACACGTCCTCTCCGACACATCCATCTACGACAGGATCGTGAAGTTCCTCTTCCGCTCTACCGATTTCCTTTACCTCGGTCGCGGCATCCATTTCCCGATCGCACTCGAAGGAGCCCTCAAGCTCAAGGAGATCTCCTACATCCACGCCGAGGGCTACCCCGCGGGCGAGATGAAACATGGGCCGAACGCGCTGATCGATGAGAACCTTCCCGTGGTTGTGCTGGCCACCCGCGACCCCGAATCGGCAGAGAGCCAGGTTCACTACGAAAAAACGCTGTCGAACATTCAGGAAGTGAAGGCCCGCAACGGCATTGTGATCGCGGTGGCATGTGAGGGTGATGACGAAGTCGCCAAGATGGCCGACTTCATGATTCCCATCCCGGTGACTCGCGAACTGCTGCTGCCGCTGTTGGAGATGATCCCGCTCCAACTGTTGGCGTATCACATTGCGGTGCGCCGCGGCTGCGACGTCGATCAGCCTCGCAATCTCGCCAAGAGCGTTACCGTCGAGTAGCCGCTTGAAGCAGTCGCACACCACGCTCACCGTTTCCACGCGCGGCAAGGGCTTATACCCCTTCACGCGTGCCGTTGAAAAGTGGGTCGCGGCACAGGGTATCCGCGATGGCTTGCTGACGGTCTTTGTTCAGCACACATCCTGTTCGCTGGTGATTCAGGAGAACGCCGACCCCGACGTGACCCTCGACCTGCGCGACTACTTTGAACGCCTGGTGCCGGAAGAAGTCAGCGGCTATCGCCACACGCTGGAAGGGCCCGACGATATGACCTCGCACATCCGATCGACCCTGACCGGCGTCTCCACCGGCATCCCGCTCACGGGAGGCCGCCTTGCTTTGGGTACCTGGCAGGGCCTCTACCTCTTCGAGCACAGAAACATTCCGCACGAACGGTCGGTAGTGCTGCATTTGATCGGCGAGTGAGGCGGTCCTTCCGACCGCCGTGTTAACATTTCCGCAAATCCATGCGCTCACTGTTTCTTGTTTTCACAATGTCGCTTTTGCTGGCGCTCTCCGCCTTCACCCAGGATCTAGGCCCGCTGAAAACGGTCAAGTATCGACAGATCGGCCCCTTCCGGGGTGGCCGTGTCGTCGCGGTCACTGGTGTTGATTCTCAGCCCAACACGTATTACTTCGGCGGTGTGGGCGGCGGCGTCTGGAAGACCACCGACGCGGGCAACACTTGGGTGTCTGTCTCCGACGGCCATCCCTTCGGCACTTCCGACGTCGGGGCCATCGCGGTCGCTGACTCCGATCCCAACGTGATCTACGTCGGCATGGGCGAAACTCCCATTCGCGGCAACGTCTCCCACGGCGACGGTATGTACAAGTCCGTGGATGCGGGCCGGACCTGGACGCACATCGGCCTGGAGGCGACCCGTCAGATCGGCCGCGTCCGGATTCATCCGAAGAACCCCGACATTGTCTACGCCTGCGCGCTGGGCCACGTGTGGGCTCCCAATGACGAGCGCGGCATCTACAAGACAATCGATGGCGGCAAGACCTGGAAGCAGATCTACACCCGTGGCCCCAAGGCCGGCTGCTCCGATCTCGAACTCGATCCCACCAACCCCAACGTGATCTGGGCCGGCTTCTGGGAAGCCTATCGCAAGCCTTGGCTTCTCGATTCCGGCGGACCCGGCAGCGGGCTCGTCAAATCCACCGACGGCGGCGAAACCTGGACCGATCTCACCCGCTCGCCCGGACTTCCCAAAGGCATCATCGGCACCGTCGGCGTAGCCGTATCGCCAGTCAATCCGGACCGCATTTTCGCAGGCATCGAAGCCGAAGACGGCGGCCTCTTCCGCAGCGACGACGGTGGCAAGAAGTGGACGAAGGTCAATGAGGACCGCAAACTCCGCCAGCGCGCCTGGTATTACAACCGCTTTTTCTGCGACCCCAAGAACGAAGACGTCATTTACGGCGTCAACGTCGGCTTCTTCAAGTCCATTGATGGCGGCAAGACTTTCTCCGTCACCCTCCACCCGCCGCACGGCGACAACCACGATATGTGGATTGCACCGTCCGACCCGAATCGCATGATTGAGGGCAACGACGGCGGCGCCAACATCAGTTTCAACGGCGGCAAAACCTGGTCGAGCATCATGAACCAGCCCACCGCCCAGTTCTATCGCGTTTCACTGGACGATCAATTCCCCTACTGGATCTACGGTGCGCAGCAGGACAACACCACCGTGAAGATTGTTTCGCGCACCTCCTCGAGCGGTATCGGCGAGGCCAACTGGTATCCCGTCGGCGGCGGCGAATCCGGCTGGATTGCTGCTTATCCGAAGGATCCCGAAATTGTCTTCGCCGGCAATTACGACGGCCTCATCACCCGCTACGACCACCGCACCGGCCAGACCCGCGACGTTACCGTTTGGCCTGACAACCCGATGGGTCACGGCGTGGAAGATATGAAGTATCGTTTCCAGTGGAACTTCCCGATACTCTTTTCCCCGCACGATCCGGATTTGCTCTATGCCGCCGGCAATGTTCTGTTCACCAGCACCAATCAAGGCCAGAATTGGAAGGCCATCTCGCCGGACCTCACCCGCAACGATAAGTCCAAGGAAGGCCCCTCCGGCGGTCCCATCACCAAGGACAACAGCGCGGTCGAGTATTACGACACCATCTTCACCGTCGCTGAATCGCCCGCAAAGAAGGGCGTCATCTGGGCCGGTTCCGACGACGGTCTGGTTCACGTCACTCAGGACGCCGGTGCACACTGGTCCAACGTCACGCCCAAGGGTCTGCCCGAATGGATTCAGATCAACTCCATAGAAGCCTCGCCCTTCGATCCAGCCTCCGCCTACTTCGCCGCTACCATGTACAAGTTCGACGATTACCGTCCGTACTTGTACAAGACCAGCGACTACGGCAAAACCTGGACCGCCATCAACAACGGCATTCCGGCCGATGCCTTCACGCGTGTGATCCGCGAAGATCCCAATCAGAAAGGGCTCCTGTTCGCCGGCACCGAAACAGGCCTCTACGTTTCATTCGACGACGGCGCCAACTGGAAATCGATGCAGCTGAATCTGCCCATCTCGCCCGTTACCGACATCGCCATCCAGAAACGCGACCAGGAAATGGTGGTCGCAACGCAGGGCCGTTCCTTCTGGATCTTCGATGACATGCAACTGCTGCATCAGCTCGCGTCGAATCCCACCGGCCCGGTGCTGTACAAGCCGAAAGTGAGCTACCGTGTCACAACGCGCGGCGGATTCGGCGGCATGCGCGGCGGCGGAAACCTCGGTACCAATCCGGCCAGCGGTGCAGTGATCTATTACAACCTGCCCGCCAAGGCCAAAGACGCCAGCCTGGAGTTCCTCGATCCGCAGGGCAAGCTGATTCGCAAGTTCACCAACCACGAGGAGCACAAAGAAGAAAAACCCGCCGAATCGGCTGAGGAAGAAGAGGACTTCAGCGCCCGCCTCGCCGGTCCCACTGTTATTCCCGCCGACGCCGGCATGAACCGTTTCGTTTGGAATCTGCGCTACCCCGATGCCATGAAGATCCCGGGCATGATCCTCTGGGATGCCAGCTTGCGTGGTCCGCTGATCGTGCCGGGCACGTATACTGTAAAGCTCACTTACGATGGAAAGACCGAATCGCAGACCTTCGACGTGTTGAAGGATCCGCGCATCAACACCACCCAGGAGCAATACCTGGCGCAACTCGAGCTGGAACTGCAAATCCGCGACAAGCTGACCAAGACCCACGAAGCCATCCTGAACATTCGCTCCATACGTCGTCAGATCGACGACCTCGCTGCCCGCATCGACAACAAGGAAGTCGCTGCCAAGGCGAAGGCCCTCAACGCCGAGCTCACCGCCGTAGAAGAAGCGCTCTACCAGACCAAGAACAAGGCCAATGAGGATCCGCTCAATTTCCCCATCCGCCTGAATAACAAGCTGGCCTCGCTGCTGGAAGCCATCCAAAGCGCCGACGCACCCCCGACCGCGCAGGAACAACAGGTCTACGAAGACATCACGACGGGCATCAACGCCCAGCTCAAGAAGCTGGACACGATCCTGACCGAACAAGTCACGGCCTTCAACAAGTTTGTGAAGGCGCAAGACATTCCGGCGGTATCCATCAAGACCGCCCCGCCACCCGCGGCGCAGCAATAGCACAGAGAGACTCAGCCCCGCACCTGCGAGCCGCGACGCCCGGCACAGAACCGCGCGCGGTAAGCAAGCGGATTCGGGTGTTCTCGTTTCGACCGTTCTTCAGCAAGCCCACCATCGAAGGGTGATTTCGACGGATCTACCCAAACGGAGCCGCGACCGTCAGGGAGCGAACGCAAAGCTTCCGGAAGCACGAAACCGAGGGATCGAATTCAGCGCGACGGAGCGGATGCCTTCTGCGAGCCGCGATCGTTAGAGAGCGGAGCTGTCGGCCCGGCGGCTGCTTCAGTCTTGCCGCAGTGCCAGCACCGGGTCGATGCGCGCGGCCCGCCGCGCTGGCAACCAGCAGGCCAGCACCGCTACGCCCAGTAAGATTGTCGGCGCAAGCGCAAAGGTCAGCGGGTCGGCCGGAGTGATTCCGTACAGCAACCTCGTCAGCATTCGCGTTACACCGAACGCGGCGAGTGTTCCAAGTAGCGCGCCGACTCCTGCCAGCGCGAGGCCCTGACGCAGAACCATCCCCAGCACTTCGCCGTACGGCGGCGCCGAGCGCCATGCGAACGCCGATCTCATGCTTGCGCTGGACAACCGAATAATGCATCAGTCCATAGATACCGATGGCAGATAGAAATAGCGCAATGGATGAGAATAGCGCGAGCAGAGACGTATTGAAGCGCCGCCCAGCCGTCTCTTCACCAAGCTCCTGTTCCACCGTGGTCACGCCGAACTTCGCCACGCTCTTATCCATGGATTGAATCTCGCTGCGTACAGCCGACGCCATGGTTAGCGGATCGGAAGCAGTGCGAACAAGTAGGTCCATTTCGTTATCGGGAGATTGGCTGTGCGGAAGGAACGCCTGTGGCACCACCTGCTTCTCGAGTCCGTGGCTATGCATGTCTCCGGCGACGCCAATGACAGTAATCCAGGGGCTCGGCTCCTGCTCCGTGAACTTGAATCGCTTGCCGATCGGATCGTCGTGGGGCCAGTAACTCCTGGCCATGGTCTCGTTGATAATCGCAACCGGAGTGGAGTCGCTAGTGTCCCGGCTTGAGAACATTCGGCCTTTCAGCAACGGAATGCCCGCCGTCTCAAAATAAGGGCCGGCGATCATGTCGTCGGCGGCTTGGAACGTGGCGCCGGAAGCGTTGACCGGCCGGCCCTCAATGGCGATGGATTCGGCGCCGTACGAATTGAGGAACCGCCCCACTGCTGCAGCCGATCGAATGCCCGGAAGCGCCTGGACCCGCTCGATCGCCTCGCGGAAATACACCACACGCTGAGCAGCGTTTTTTCCCACATGGAGATCGATGCGCATGCTTAAGAGGTTCTCCGGCCGAAAGCCTGGATCGAGCGTCCGCAGACGCAGGTAGCTGTGTATCAGAAGCCCCGCCCCGGTCAACAGTACCAAGGCGAGTGCGAACTCGCCCACGACGAGCAGGTCACGAGCCCTTCGGTTGGCGAGCGTTGCCCATTGCCTGCCGCCGGCCGCCGCAGTATCGCTTTGCAACGCGGGCCAAAGACCCGAAACGATGGCGGCGAATAGCGAGATCGATAGGGTAAAAATCAGTACCTGCGTGTCGACGTGAGCCTCAGCCAAACGCGGAATGCCTTGCGGTCCAAAAGCGATCAGGGCTTTCAGCGCGACGCCGGCCAGCACCAGACCCAGCAGTCCGCCCGCCCCGGCTAACACCAGGCTTTCCGCAAGCAGTTGCCCAGCCACTCGCAAGCGCCCGGCGCCCAGGGCACGCCGAACAGCGAACTCGCGCTGGCGCGTTGTGCCCTGAGCCAGAAGCAGATTGGCCACGTTTGTACAAGCGATCAGCAGCATGAGAAAGACAGAGCCGAACAACACCAGAAGTGGCAGCTGCACTTTCCCCGTCGTCTGAGCGTGCAATGGCACGACGCGAATCGTGTGGGGACTTCCCGGGTCCGGGTACTCGGCCTGAAGGCGGCGCGCGATCGTATCCATTTCCGCTTGCGCTTGTGCCCAAGTCGCGTCGGACTTCAGACGCCCCAGCACAAACCAAACTTCATCGGTACGTTTGCTGGTTATGTCTCGTTGTACCCAATACGGGTGTGTTGTGATCGGCTCCCACACTTGCGTGTCGGGGAATGGAAAGTTGAAGTGCGCCGGCATGACGCCAATGATTCGCGACTTCCGCCCATCCATGATCAGATCCGCTCCGATCACCTGTGCCGAGCCTCCGAATCGTCGCTGCCACAACCCGTAACTGAGAAGAACCACCCGCTCGCGCCGCTTCTCTTCCTCCTCCGAAAACACTCGGCCCAAAAGCGGATCTACGCCGACCAAGGGAAGAAAGTTCGCCGGAACCCTGGCGGAACGTAGCCGCTCCGGCGACCCATCGGTCCCCAGCAGAAACGTCTGCCCGCAAAAGACGGTCATGTCCTCAAAAGAATGACTCTGCTTCTTCCAATCCGAAAAGCTCAGGAGAGACACGCGCCCCTCGTGCTCGTTGTGCTCTGTGCCATCCGTCCATAGCATTGCCAGGCGGCCGGGGTCGCGGTAAGGAAGAGGGCGCAGTAGCACCGCGTTGATCAAGCTGAAAATGGCGGTGTTTGCTCCGATGCCTAAGGCCAGTGTCAGAACAACCACAGCGCTGAAGCCCGGTCGGCGCGCCATCAGCCGCACGGCCTGCCGAAGATCGCGCAGCAGTTGGTCCCCCAGCAGCCAGCGGCCTCTCTCATAAAAAGCCTCTTGCAGGGAGGTGACATTTCCGAAAGCCCGCCGCGCCATTCCCTCGGCATCCGTCCCAGCGCGACTTTCCTCGCGGAGCTGGTCTGCTTCCAGAGCCAGATGCGATTGGATTTCCTCGTCCAGATCGGCGAGCCGTCGTTTCTTGCGCCAGAACAGCATCAGGCTTCCGCCTTCCCCGGCCCGAGAATCAGCGAGACGGCCCTGGCAACCCGGCGCCATTGATCGGCCTTCTGCGTAAGCTGATCGCGGCCTTTCGCGGTCAGCGTATAAAAGCGCGCCTTTCGATTATTCTCTGAGACACCCCATTTCGCGCTGACCCATCCTTTTTCTTCCAGCCGTTGTAGAGCAAGATACAGAGACCCGTGATCCACGAGGAAAACGTCCTCCGATTGCTGCTGGATTGACCGCGCGATCCCTTGTCCGTGGCGCGAACCGAAAAGAAGGGTCTGGAGAATCAACAAATCCAGCGTGCCCTGTAGCAGGGCCGTTCGGTCGGTTTTGTCTGGTTGGGAAGGCATCCGACATGAGTATGCCCGATCTCGGGTCGGATGTCAACAGGAGCAGGCGGAGACAACACCAGACTATCGACGTGCACCGGTCGAAAGTTCGGCAGATCACAGTCGCGTGGATCTTCGCAATGCCTGCTTGTACTTAGGCGGCTAGACGCTCGGCTTCCGGAATTGGCTGCGACTGCATCTCGATCAGAAGCTGTTTTAGAAAATCGTCGGCCGTGTCGAATTGCTGCATCGGCCGGAAGTCATTCAAGCCACAGACCGGTTTGCCTATCCAAATCACTCGCAAGCCGCGAGCGAGGGCGAAACCCGCCATCATGGCAACCTCAAGCGCGGAGCTGTCCGGTTTCCCACAGATGACAACCAGCGAATCGCAGAGCTGAAGCTGTTCCACGCTCCTCGCATTCCAATGCGGCGCGCTTGCTTCATCGTCATGCCAGGAAGAGCCGATGGCGTAACCAGCCGACCGCAAAGCCCACTTGATATTCAGCAGGTCTTGCGTACGCTCGGGCGCTTCCAGATAGACAGTCTGTTCGGGCATTGACAAGGGCTCCCTCAGTCGCGATGCTCGCGGTTTCTGGGTCGTGCGGTTTGCGCCTGACGAACGCGAACTGGAACGAGTACGCCGGTTGTCTCCTCGTCTTCGGCAGCTTTACATTCTTCCTGCGTCGCTTCGGCCCAAGCCAACTGTTGCTCCAGAGCCCACTCCCTGACTTGGCAGCAGGTGTAGATGCTTCGCAAAAGAGCTGGTTGTATGCCGAGCGCCGCGGCGTCAGCGGCTGTTTGACCCAAAGTAGATCCGCAGACTGTGCAAATGTGGTTCATTTCGGTCTCCTGCCTGTCGCTGCTGAATCTACGCGAACGTCTTATCTAATTCATTGCCTTATCGCAAACCCACAGCGACTAACCAAGCAAGAGCATTTTCATCACCAAACAATTCCACCCGCCAATATTGCCAAGAACGTGGCAGCGACTAGGAGTAAATGGACAGAAAATTTCAAGCTTTCCCAAGCTGCGGGTAACCGGAGTGACACAGCGAGCCTTCGGCAACAAGCGGGATGCAGAAGTGGGGCTGGACGCACACGACCGGCCCCACCTCATGCGAAAACTCGATGTGGCGCAGGCTGTTAGCCTGCTGAGCCGAGATTCGTCTCGGCTTTTCCTTAGCCATTTCGATTCGCAATAATCGTTGCCGCGCAAAGAATCGGATTATCGGACCTACTTCTTCAACGCCGCTTGCCAGTTCAGGAGTATCGTGAACGGCCCTGGCGGCTGTGATATCTCGACTGGAGAGAGAAAGCGCCTGCCGTCCGCGGTCGAATCCCAAATATCGAACGGCCCCGCCACCGATACGACGGGCCGGGGCGTTCCTGCCAGAAACGCTGGGTCGGCCGAAATGTTGACAGACATCACTTTTCCATCTTGAGAAATATAAAGCAGTTCCTTGCCGCTACCACGCCAGCGCGGGTTACTCCCGCCCCCCGTAGAGACGAGCCACTTCCTTCCCGGCTCCACCGCCGTCAGGTCGGAATTCATTGAGAACGACCGAATGTATACCTCGCTCTGGCCGGACTCGTCTGACTCGTAAGTCACCCATCGGCCATCCGGAGAAAACAGAGCGGCGTCCTCGTTAGCGTTCGTGACGAGGAACGGCACCGGCTTCCTGTTGCCTTCCAGTGGGAGTACCCAAATATCCGCCTTTGTTTTCGGGCTTTGCGAATCATATAGGAGGAAGCGGCCATCGGACGACCAACTGGTGGGATTCTTAGTGTCATCCACAGCGGATTTCAGCAGGATCTCCTCGTCTTTCACGCCGCTCACTAGTTTTTGATACAAGTCATGCCGGCCTTGTCGAGTGGAACTGAAGATGATGCGGCTGCCGTCTGGCGACCAGACTGGATTTTGATCCGTCGCAGTCGGGCCGAAGGTGAACTGCGTACTCCCGCCGCCCGCGAGATCCAGCAGCCAGAAGTTCGTGGCAAGCCCGTTCCTCTTGGCTACTACCAGCCGCTTTTCGTCGGGAGATAGCGCCAAGTCTGTATACTCGGCCGGTTCGCTAATGGTTCCCAGAACCTTGCCGTCGCGGCCGTACCAGGTGAGCCGCTCCTCCTCATTCACCTTCTTACAAAACACGAGAACGTCATTCGCCGAAGCCGAAAAGTTTCCGAAGCCGTGGTTCTGGTTGTTATCGCCCACCTGCTCGGCAACCACCACCGCGTCCCCCGTCAGCTCTAGCCGGCGCTGATCGAAAGGCTGAGCCATCGCTGAGTCTTCCCGCATGAAAAGGAGGTAACCAGTGCGTGGATCCTCCGATCGGGCGTACACAGGCCCCCAATGGCTAGCCACCAGTGGCTTCGTGCTCTGCTGTTCCGGTCTTGCGTCGACCGAGCCGACATAAATCCCACTCTTCTCCCTGCTAGCTGACCTCCGAATGTAAACGAAGTGCCGGCCATCGGGCAGCACGGAGGGCAAAAAGTGCCGGAGTTCCTGGCGAGCGGGATCAAGAGCAGTGAGTTGAGTGGGAATGCCACCCGAGGCGGGCACACGGAATATGCAGCCCGACCCGCTCATGCCAAACACGATCAAATCGTCTTTGCTCCATGAACCTCCTGCCCACCCGCCATCCAGATCAGTCAACACCTGTGGGGTACCGCCGGTCGCTTGGATCTTCTTTAACTTGCCTTGGTGCCCGTACCCAATGAACCGGCTATCAGGAGACCAGAAAGGCGAACCCCACGCTGGCGTCAACTCACGAGATTCTCCGGAATCCAGAAAATGGACCCACAAATGGTTCTCGCCATCCGATTTAGCCGCGAGAAAGGCCAGCTTGCGGCCATCCGGCGAGAGGCTGGGGAACGCTGTTGACATGACGCCTTCCGGCACCGGGATCTGGAAGCGCAAGAGCGCAGCTGGAGCGGGCGGTCTTTCACTGAAGTGCTGAAAGGCGATAAAAGCAAGGCTGAGCAGGGTCAGGCCTGCCGCCCCGAGCGCCACCCGCTTTTGCCACGCTTGGGGTTTGGGACGTTCAGCGCTCGCGGGAGCTACCAATAACGACTGCAAGGCGAATCCCAGGTCCGCTGCTGACTGAAACCTCTGCGCGGGTTGCTTCTCCAGGCAGCGACGCACGATCCGGTCTAGACCCGGCGGCACGGAGTGCGGCAGCCCAGGCGGATCCTCGCTGAGAATCGCATTCATGGTCTCCACCGGAGACTCGCTCTCAAAGGCGCGCTTACCGCTCGCCATTTCATACAGGACTACGCCAAGGCTGAAGATGTCCGATCGAGGATCGACGTCTTCTCCTCGGACTTGGTCCGGCGACATATAGGCCACCGTTCCCAAAGGAGAACTGGGGCTTTCCTGCGGCTACCGGCGGCCATCGAAGGCATTGCAGCGTCCTGCGATGGGTTGTCATGGACCGTGCTCAACGATCGCTCGGGCAACAACTTCGCCAGTCCGAAATCGAGGATCTTGGCCCCCCTTCGCTGCGTGACGAAGATATTGGCCGGCTTGATGTCGCGATGGACGATGCCCCTGCTGTGCGCCGCTCCCAGCCCACCGGCTATCTGAATCGCCAGCTCCAGCAGTTCACCCAGTGGCAGCGGTCCCTCCGCCAGAAGGTCCTTGAGCGTCTGGCCCTCCAGAAGCTCCATGGCAATGAATGGCCGGCCCTGATGCTCGCCGATTTCGAATATGGTGCAGATGTTGGGATGGTTCAGGGCCGCAGCGGTCCGGGCTTCCTGCTGGAAACGCTCCAGTGGTTCCGGATGCTTGCTGTATTCCTTGGGCAGGAACTTCAGCGCCACGTTGCGGTTAAGGTTGAGATCCTTCGCGCGGAAAACGACACCCATCCCGCCGCTCCCCAATTTGTCGAGGACCCGGTAGTGCGAGATGGCCTTTCCTTCCAGATCGTCGGTCGGGATCTCGGCGGTGGGTTCGGAAGGCGATGACGGTTCCGAGGAGGATGACTCGACGACTTCCACTTCCCCCAGAAACCGGTAGCCGCGGCGAGCTACGGTTTCGATGTACCGTGGTTCTTCAGCCGATTCGCTCAATGCATCCCTGAGCTTCTTGATGGCCGCATTGATGCCATGGTCGAATTCGACCACGGTCTCGTTCGGCCACAGCTTGAGGCGAATCTCGCCGCGCGTCACAACCTCGCCTGGGTGCTCCAGTAACAGGAGAAGAATTTGAAGCGGCTGCTCGCGCAGCCGCAGCCGGATGCCGTGCTTGCGCAATTCGCCGGCGCGCACGTCCAGTTCGAAAGGCCCGAAACGAAATCGGCGACCGCGGCGAATGGTTATGTCCGGCACGGTGGGTGGATTCTAGCGAGAATAGCACTTTAAACACGCAGTCCGAAACCCCGTATTTCCACCTATTTGGGCGCTTACCCGGAGATCACCCACAGATCATTCGCTGCCCATTTATCCAGCCAAGGCGCAGGTTGGATAATCGCAACTCAACCGCGATCAGCGCGGCGCAGAAGACTTGTAACGATTCCAGGAGAAAACTATGTTGACAAGACGCACCACTTATTTATGTTTATGGCTGGCCCTCTTCATCGGCGGCTCAGTCTACGCGATGGCGGACGACGACTGGACCGGTTCCGGGAAAACGCTCGTCGTCGGGCAGCCGAGTACGCCCTGCCCGGGCGCTACCTACACGACGATTGGCGCCGCCGTAACCGCCGCCAATCCAGGCGATGAGATTGACATCTGTCCGGCCACCTATCCGGAGCAGTTGGTCATCACAAAGCGGCTGAAACTGGTTGGCCTGGAGGTGAACGGGGTTAAGAGAGTTTTGCTTCAGCCCACACTGACGGACATTATGGGGCTGGCTACGGAGGCGGTCATCACAGTGATGAGCACGCAGGGTGTCGTCATTGAGAACCTGGCGATCGATGCCAGTCACAACACCGTCGCCACCTGCAGTCCCGGACTTGCCGGCGTGCACTTCTTCAACGCCTCCGGGAAGGTTAAGGACAGCGCGATCTTCGGTGCGGAGTTGGCGAACCCAACCGGCTGCTCCAAGCTGCCGGTTCTTAATGGCTTCGGCGTCCGGGTCGATGCAAACCAGCCCGGGCCATTTACTGTCTCGGTCGAGCACAACAGCATTCACGACTATACGGCGAACGGCGTCTTTGTAAACGGGACGGCGGGCGGAGTCACAGCTGAAATCGACGGCAACACCATCTCCGGCATCGGACCGGTAGGCGGGACCTTTCAGTTTGCGGTTTATCTCCTGAACGGAGCTGTCGGAAACATTCGCAAAAACACGCTCACAGAAGGGCTGTGCGGCTCATTGACGACCGCGGCCTGCGTTGCGGGGCGGAGTGAGGGCGTCACAATCCGTAACGCCGGCGACGGGACGGAGGTGAGCGACAACATCATCACCAACGCGCAGAGCGGCATCTTTATCAATGGCGCCAATGACCTGAAAGTGATCGACAATCAGATCTCAAACATTTACGGCTAGGATGGAATCGACATACAGGGCACAGCGGCGGGACACTTTACCAACAGTGTCATCAAAGGCAACCGCATGTTCAACATGGGGGCGAGCAATGGTGGATGCGGCATCTGGGAAACCTACGGCACCGGTACGTTCTCCGGAAATGAGATTTCGGACAACACCGTTAGCGACGCGTGCTGCGGCGTGGGATATGTCCCGCCCGATATTGTCAGTTCGGGGAGCTACTTCAATGTTCTGTATACCGTGCTCGTGAACACGCCCTACCCCTTCCGCGAGCGTGGAGCCATAACCGGCCCGCCGGATGGGAACTCACTACTCCGCGGCAGAAAGTCAAAGGCCGTCGCGGAGTAGTGGGTGACAATCCACTCAGCCCGTTCTTACCATCCCCTTAGCCGAAGCGCGCGCCAGAACTTCGTCCTCGAAGGAAAAGTCGGGCTTCGGGAAGCCGCGCTTTTTGAGGTAGTGCTTGTATGTCAGCTTCAGGCCGAACGGACACAATGAGCGGTTCCTTCACACTGGCCGCTTCCGCCAGGCTTCCGATTGGCCCAGACCCTTACCGAGCTTTCCGTGTCAACCCCGTGGATATCGGCACCTCGTGTGCCGCAGCCCGAGCCTACCGGAAGTTGTCGACCACCATGATGTTGCTGCCGTATCGAACGGGCGTTCCGTAGAGAATCGTTTTGCGGTCGGGCGAAACAGCTAGTCCCTGGTAGGGCTTGTTTATGGGCGCGATCTCCTCATCTTTGCCTGTCGCGAAGCTATGGAATCGTACTGAAGTGCTGCCATCAGGGGCCGGGGCAGGCATGTAGTAGATCCCGTCGTCCACAACCGCGAAATTCACAAACCAAGCGGATTTCAGGAGCTGCTTCTCCTCGCCTCCCCGGAGAGGGAGCACCCACAGCCCGGAGTTGTCACTTTTATTAAAGTACAAGGACTGGCCATCGTGCGACTCGAACGCAGCCCACCCGCCGTTGTGCGTCAACTGCACTGCCTTGCCGCCTTGCGCCGGCCGTTTCCATATTTCATCGCGGGCCTTAGTAGATCCATTTGCCATCATTGGACCAGCTAGGGAGATTCTCGTCACCCTCGTCCTGAGCCAGTCTGTGGACTTGACCGCCGTCCGACGCCATCACATAGATTCGCCAACCCTGGTCCTCCAGATGATCAAAGGCGATCCAATGTCCGTCCGGCGACCAGCGTGGTGTGCCGGAGTGGCCCGAGTCGAAGTTCGTTAGCCGTGCAGGATTCCCGCCATCCTGGTCGCACGCCCAGATCTGCGTCAAGCCGGAGCGGTTCGAGGAGAAAGCCACCCGCCGCCCGTCCGGGGAGTATTGAGGGCTGTACTCCTGGCGCCTCGATGAGGCAAAGCTGCGCGGTGGCTTGCCAGGCTGGACCTGCCAGATGTCCACATCGAGCAGTTCTTGTCGATAGACTAGCCGGTTGCCGTGCGGTGCAATCGCCGGCGTATCTATCTGGTCACCAGTCAGTGGCAGCCGCTGCGGCTGCTCCCCTGCGTGAGCCGGGATTCGCAGCAGGTGCTGGTTGAGACCCGCGTCCTCCGAAAGCGCGTAGATAACCTCGCTTCCGTTCGCCGTCCATGTGGCGCCCCCTATTGCGCCGCGTTCCTGTCTCAGCAGCCTCGGGGATGCCAAGGGCCGGTAATCCGCCGCGAGATCCAGAAGATAGAGACCACAATGGTACCCTCCCCTACACCGCGTGAACAGAAGTAATCGTCCATCCCCGGAAAAGTGGGGATCGTAATCCGAGGTCCTCGCATCGGGCGTTCTGGTTAACTCGAGCTTATCGCCATTCTCGACAGCGACAAGCGACAAGGAGAAAGACTCCGTCTGAGGGCGCTTTTCTCCCACGGCCAAGAACCGGCCATCGGGCGACCACGAAGTCCGGCACGAAAACCGGCCCTCCGCAACCTGACGCTTCGTGCCGCCCAAAGCCGGAATCGTGTATATGCTTATATCCGGGCCGTTTAAGTCATTTGGACTAATGAAAGCGATACTGCGGCCGTCTGGAGACCAGGACGGGCACCAATCTGGCTTCGGGCCCGCTGTGAGCTGCATGGGTTTACCTTCCCCAATCAACTTCACGAAAATGTGGTAGCTGAAAACGTTAAATTCCTGGGTACGCGCATAGGCGACTTGATTGCCGTCAGGCGAGAGACTCGGCCGCTCTTCCCAACCTGGCGCCGAGGTAAGCGGCACGGGAAAGAGCGGACCGGCCTTCGTGTCCGGGTGCGGCCTTAGCAACCACCAGGCGCCCAACGCTGCCGCAAGAGCCAGAACCAGTCCCGCAGCCAACAGCCGCTTATGGCCGGTTTTCGACGGGGCTGCCGCAACGGTAACCTCAGAGAGCGACCTCAGCGCGAAGCCGAGGTCCGCTGCCGACTGAAACCTCCGCGCCGGTTCCTTCTCGATGCACCGGCGCACAATTCGATCCAGCGCGAGCGGCGAGGCGGGCGGTAGCTCCGCCGGCTCGTCCTTCAGAATGGAGTTCATCACCTCAATTGAGGACGCTCCGCGAAATGGCCGCTGTCCGAGGCCATCTCGTACAGAATTACGCCCAGGCTGAAAAGGTCGGAACGGGCATCGGTCGCCTCACCGCGCACTTGCTCCGGCGACATGTAGCCCGGTGTGCCCATGACCATGCCGGGTTCGCTCTCCTTTGTCGCTGTGCTGTCAATGCCAGGAGCGCGATCACGGTGTGCCAGTCCGAAGTCGAGAATCTTCACTCGCCCGTCGTGGGTCAGCATGATGTTGCCGGGCTTCAGATCGCGATGAATCACGCCAGCGGAATGCGCGGCGAAGAGTCCGTCGCAGATCTGAGCAGCGATGACGACCAGTTTCCGCAACGGGGGCGATCCTCGCTCGATCACTCGCGCCAGTGTCTCGCCGTCCACCAGCTCGGAGACGATAAACGATACGCCACTTTCGGAGCCGATCTCGTGGATGCCAACAATATTGGGATGGTTTAATGCGCTGGAGGCCCGCGCCTCACGCTCAAGGCGGGCGACGCGGTCGCGGTCAGCGGCGAAACCGGGCGGCAGTGTCTTGATGGCAACTTCGCGTTTCAATCGCAGATCTCGGGCGCGGTAAACCTCGCCCATGCCGCCGCGGCCGATCAGCGACACAATCTGAAAATTGCCCAGCTTATCGCCGGTCTTGAGCGCTGGCGCGCGTTCGGCAACCGAAGAAAGCGGCGAACCATCCAGCAATGGGTCCCGTGATTCCGCTGCCTTCAGCAGTGTCTCAACCTCGGCGCAAAGCTCGGCGTCGTCCGGGCACGCTTGCCGCAGAAACGCAGCGCGCTCGTCCGCCGGCCGCTGCTGCGCAGCCTCGAACAACTCTTCGACTTGTTTCCAGCGCTCAACTTGCATCACATGCCTCATGGTCTGGGGCCTCGCAGGCCAGTTCATGTTTGACCCAAGCTCTGGCCAAACTCCAATCGCGAATCACCGTATTCGGGTGAACGCCCAGCGCTTGGGCGCACTCCTCCACGCTCAATCCGCCGAAGTAGCGCATTTCCACGACCTTCGCTTTTCTTGGGTCCAACCGGGCAAGTTCGTCCAGCGCATCGTCCAGGGCGACCAGCGCAGACGATTTCGCCGGAGAGAAGACCAGGCCTTCGTCTAAGGGCAGGCATCCCGCGCCACCGCCGCGCTTCGCCCGGTGGAAACCCCGGGCATGATCCACCAGGATGTGCCGCATCAAGCCGGAAGCAACCCCCAGGAAGTGAGCCCGGTTCTGCCAGTTCGCGCGCGATTGATCCACCAGTTTGAGGTACGCCTCATTTACCAAGGCAGTGGTTTGCAGAGTGTGGTCTTCGCGTTCCTTTCGCATCTGGCGGTGCGCGATGCGATGCAGTTCCCGCTCGAGGAGGGGGATCAGTTCATTCAGGCACGACATTTCCCCGGCGTTCCACCGCAACAATAGCTCGGTGATCGGTCCGGCGGTGCCCGAGCCCATTGTTTTTCTCCAGGGCTTTGTGTGTCCAGCAGAAGCTTATCGCGATTTAGGGCGAGAACGGATAGCCCAAATCTAGTACGGGGCTTCCGTTGGAGGCCCTATGCGAACAAGCTTATTCTCCGTGCTTCTCCTAGCGGGAACGCTGCTGGGGGTCGATCGGATGAACATCTCGGTGTGCAATCTTGGTGGTCTGCCAGAATCCAATGTCGTCCGCGCCAAGGCAGAGGTCGAGGCCGTATTTCGTCCTGTCGACGTCCAGATCGAATGGAAACGCTGCGGCGACTATGCCAGCGGTGTCGGCACATCTTGGTTCCTGGTCCGCCTTCGCAACGACAAGAGTCCCGTGGCGCGAACCCAAGCCTCACTCGACGCCATGGGACGAGCCTACCTGGCTGAGAGTGGTGACGGCTATCTGGCCGACGCTTACCTGGGTGCCATCCAAAGCCTAGCCGCCCGGCACGACGCCGATGCCGACGCGCTGCTTGGATTCGTAATCGCTCACGAGTTGGGCCACCTGCTTCTAGGTAAGGGCCATGTGCCGGACGGCGTTATGCAGGCGCAGTGGGGCGGAGCAGCGGTCAAAGCGCTCGAACGGCGTTGGCTTCAATTCAACGCGGCGCAGCGAGAACGGATTCACAGCAAGCTAAGGGCGCGAGCCGAAGCGCGGGAGATCCCGTCAGTCACTTAGAAGTAAACGCCCGGGCTTACCCCGTTCTTACCATCCCCTTGGCCGAAGCTCGCGCCAGCACTTCGTCCTCGAACGAAAAGTCAGGCTTTGGGAAGCCGCGCTTTTTGAGGTAGTGTTTGTATGTCAGCTTCAGGCCGGTTGGGAAGTCCGTGGGACGAAACGTCAGCATGCGCTGTGCTTTGGTGATGACCTGCGTGATCGCGGGCATGTCCAGCCATTGGCCAAAATACAGTCTCTCGCCGATGGCCTGACCACCTAAACTGACAATCTTGTCGCGAGGAACGGACACAATGAGCGGCTCCTTCACATTGCCCGCCTTCGCCAGCTCATGAACCAGCTCATTCTGCGTGACAGCCTTGGCATTGGCCACGTTGAAAGCGTGCCCGATGGCATTGCGTTGTTCCAGCACTTTCACCGCTACCGAAACCAAGTCCTTCACGAAGATGAACTGCATCAGGCGGTGGCCGTCGCTGGGCAGGATAACGGCCCTGCCGGCGCGATACCGATCCCAGAAGAAAGCCTCCCGGTAAAACGGGTTCTCCGGGCCGTAAATGTAAGGCGGCCTCAACGTCACCACCGGGAAGCCGCTCCGCTGGTGCATTCGGAACAGCGCCCGCTCGCTCATCGCTTTGTTCCGGATGTATGAGTTGTTATGGTCGTCCGGCGCGAGTGCGTCGCCCTCATGATGGTTCAGGCCATCGCCGTACGCCGCCACGCTCGACATATAGATGTATCGGCCCACGTGACCTTCGAAGATCTGGGCGGTCGCCTCAATTTGCGCGCCTGTGGTGCCCCGCTCCCAGTCGTACGCGTTGTCATACACAGCGTCATACCGGGTGCTGCCAACCGCCTTCTTGACGGCCGCCGCGTCATTCCGGTCGGCCACCAGGTTTCCCACCCGCTTGCTGAAGGTGTGTTTCGACCGGCGGTGCATCAAGGTCACGTTGTGGCCCTTGCGCAGCAATTCCGCAACCAGCAGGCGGCCGATGAAGCCCGTCCCGCCAATCACCAACACGCGCAGCGATGGGGGTCCATCGCTTGTCCGATCGTCTCTAGTCGTAATATTCGAGCCCGAGATGAGTGATGAGGTCTTCACCTTGCATCCAACGAAGCGTATTTTTGAGCTTCATTAGTTGGATGAAAATATCGTGCTCTGGATACAAGCCAACTGCAGTCATTGGCCCTTTAAAGTAAAAAGATAGCCATTCCTGGATACCTTTCATGCCCGCGCGCTGTGCGAGGTCTAGGAAAAGTACCAGATCCAGCACCAGCGGAGCCGCCAAAATCGAGTCCCGGCACAGAAAATCGATCTTGATCTGCATCGGGTATCCCAGCCACCCGAAGATGTCGATGTTGTCCCAACCCTCCTTCGAGTCCCCCCGCGGCGGGTAGTAGTTGATCCGTACGGCGTGATAGAGATCTTTGTAAAGCTCGGGGTAGAGATTGGGCTGCAGGATTTGCTCAAGCACCGAAAGCTTGGTTTCTTCCTTGCTCTTGAAGGAACCCGGGTCTTCCAGGACTTCGCCATCGCGGTTGCCCAGAATGTTCGTCGAAAACCAACCATTCATCCCCAGCATTCGCGCCTTGAATCCGGGCGCCAGCAGTGTCTTCATGAAAGTCTGGCCGGTTTTGAAATCTTTGCCGCAGATCGGCACTTCATTTCGCCGGGCCAGCTCCAGCAGGGCCGGCGTATCCGTGGTCAGGTTGGGAGCCCCATTCGCATAGGGGACACCCAGCTTCAGGGCGGCGTAGGCATAGATCTGGCTCGGCGCAATGTCCGGATCGTTCTTCCGTAAGCCTTCTTCAAACGACTCGATCGTGGCGTGAACGGCTGCCGCCTTGTGGAACACTTCGGTCGATCCGCACCAGATCATTACCAGCCGGGAGCAGTTGTTGTTCCGCTTGAAATCGCGGATGTCCTCCATCAACTGTTCGGCCAGTTCCATTTTGGTCGGCGCAGATTTCACGTTGGGCCCGTCGATCCGCTTGATATAGGTCTTATCGAAGACCGCCTTCATGGGCTTGATGGCGGAGAGCGGCTCTTTGAGTTGTTCGAGTAGCGCCGGTTCCAGCACCTTGGCGTTCACCGCGGCTTCATACGCGTTGTCCTCGAAAATATCCCACGTGCCGAAGGTGAGGCATTCCAACGGCGTCAGAGGCACGAAATCCTTGATCTTCGGCGTATTGTTGTCCGTGCGCTTGCCCAGACGGATGGTGCTCAACTGTGTGAGTGACCCGATCGGATGACCGAGGCCGCGTTTGACCGCTTCAACCCCGGCGATGAACGTAGTCGTTACCGCGCCCATGCCCGGAATCAGAATTCCGAGCTTGCCTGTTGCGGGCGCGATTTTGACGTTAGGCTGCTTTGACACTTTGGTTTGGAACTCCTTGGATAAGAACGGGTTGCACCCGTCCCTCTCGCTCACGCGTAGGGCTCACGCGCCTTCGGCTATCGTTAGCCAATCCTACGATATACTAACACTCTGATGCCTCAGCGCAGCACCACGACCATCTCGACCCTGCTGGTCGACGACGAGCCTCTGGCGCGTGAAGAACTGTCCTTCCTGCTGAATGACTTCCCCGATATCGAAGTCATCGATACCGCCACCAACGGCCTGGAAGCGGTCGAGATGATTGAAAGCCTGGAGCCCGACCTGGTGTTTCTGGATGTTCAGATGCCCGGGCTCGACGGGCTCGGCGTCATCCGCAAGCTGCAGGAAAAAGGCGTGGCCCTCCCCTATTTCGTGGTCTCGACCGCCTTCGACCAATATGCTGTCGAAGCCTTCCGTCTGGAAGCCATGGACTACGTTCTTAAGCCTGTGGACAAGGAGCGCTTGGCCGTTTCCATTGACCGCGCCCGGCGCGTCATCGAAACCCGGCAGGCCAACGAAGCCAAAGCCGCCGAGTCCGCGCCGCCCCCCAAGCCCAGTCTTCAGCGCACCAAGTTGCTGGTGCGGAGCAACAACCGCAATTTGATCCTCGACGCCCACGACATGATCTACGCAACGATTGACGACGGCCTGATTACCATCGTCGCGACCAATGTGGAAGGCCACTCGAACTATCGGACCATTGAAGAGCTCCAGTCAAACCTGGATCCGAACACGTTCTGGCGGGTGCACCGCTCGTTTCTGGTCAACATCAACCGGATACGTGAAGTCATCCCCTGGTTCAAGTCCAGCTTCCAACTCCGCATGGACGACAAGAAGCAGACCGAAATCCCGGTAAGCCGCATTCAAACCAAGCGCCTGCGCGCGATGTTGAAGCTGTAGCGGGGTGAGGAGGCGACACTCGGCTTCTGACGGGCGGCCTTGCTCTGAAGCGCGCGCCGTGGATGAACTTTGTCGCGTTGGGGGGACACGCCTACTGCGCGTAACGGCAAGCTGACGCTCGAGTCCGCTCGCTTACGAGACTGTGTGAAGACTTCAGCACAGACCTCAGCATGAGCGCCGGAGTGCACAACGAGCCACGATGAAAAAGCGGCGTGGTGTTTCCTGCCCGGCGGCGCGCTCCTCAGCGGATCGGGGACACCCCGGCCTGATGTCATGCTCATTTCCAGCGTCTGAAAGCGCCGGCGGAGCGCCAGCCCGCCGTGCGCGCTGCAGGCGTGTCCCCTAACGCGACAATGTCCATCGACCGATGGCTTACTAAGGCCTCCCAAGCGGGTATTTTCAGAGCAACCGCGCGGTTCAGCAAGCGGATTCTTTCGGAGCCGCGACCGTAGCTCTCCGCCCCGGAGCGAGGAAGCGCACTCAAAGGCCGATATTTTTTATCAAACTCCCTGCATTTTCAGCTGCTTGCTGACCCCACCCGTCCGCAAGCCCTGACCGCGAGGCGCGATTGCTGAAGTTTTCACACAGTCTCTTGCGCACGCAGTTGGTTCGGATGCCGCTCAGTTCGTGGCCCGGAACTTCTCGAACTTGATATCCGATTCCGCCGAGAACTTGCGATAATTCCGGAACGCCAGCTCGTTCTTAACGCAGTTCCCCGTACCGGCCATGCACGCCATGTTCTCGCTGGCAGTGGGCAGCAAATAGCGTTTGCCTTCAATATCGACAAAGCCGTACTCCACCATCGTTTCAGCCTTGTCGTAGGTGAAATCGCGCGGCAGATAGTTGGCTCGCTGCTCAATCCGCAGCACGCGCCGGGACTCTTTGTCGATCCAGATGCTGCCGCTGTATGAGGGCCGGTACTTCTGCCCGCCGGCGGAGACAATCACCCAGTGTGAGTTGGGCTGCTCCACGGATAAGTTGTAGACCACCGCGGGCCGCCCCGCAATCGTGTCCTCACCCCGCTTCACAAAAACCGCAGCCGTTCCCGGCGACAGAATATCCTCGAGCGTGATCGCAAACTCGCCGGTCGACCACGAACCCGTGTTCTCCACCGGCCCTTGCGGCGGCCGTCCATTGACAAGAATGTTGCGGTAGTCCTCTTTGCCGTCCACGCACGCGACTTCAGCCGTCACCACGTCAATCGGGCTCCAATTCCGCGGTCCCAGGTTGCTGCGATAGCGTGTCGTCACTTGCCTCACCAGGAAGTTCGGCAACTCCGCCGTAAAGGACGCAGCCGCATCGCGGGCGTCGGCAATTACCGGATCAAGCTGCCGCCCGTCCGGAACATCACCGCTCCCGGCCGAATCATTGTCGGGAACACTCCGCCGCAGCGTTGGCCGTGAGGCGTCCGTCCCACTCTCCTCGCCGGAGGCGGAGGGCTCGCTAGCGGCAGGTTTTTCGCGCGCCACCGTGGTGTGCGGGTTCTTCAAATCCGTCGTGCCCGGCGTTGCGATACTCGCGTCCTCCACCGGTTTCGAGGCCGCGTTGCGTTCCTCATCCGTCCCGGCGCGAACCAGCACAACTTTCAGCGCCGTCTCCGGATCGTCTGGATTCGCCTGAACCGTCAAACGGTCTCCCGGGTGTAACAGCGAATCGCGAACCGGTTCTCCCTCTTTGTTCTGAAACTGGGTTTTAGCCAGCAGACGGAAGCGCAGCACGCGGCTCTTGCTTGTTTCCAGCAGCAGGTCCTTTTCACCCAGCTTTCGCAGCGAACCGTCCGCGCTGGCCAGTGTGACTTTCGTACCGGTGCTCGACGTTTCGTCGGGCGACTTGTCCTTCGGATGACGTTGAGGCAGATTGACCTGCGGCACCGGGACGTTAATGGGAATGCCGCCCGGCAAACGAACCGGGTAGTTATTGGGATACTGGCCCGGCGGGTACTGTCCGGGAGGATACTGACCCGGTGGATATTGCCCGGGAGGGTATTGTCCAGGCGGATACTGCCCGGGATATTGCGTTGGATCGTTCGGGTTCGTTTGCCCCGATCCGGTCACGCAAGCAAACAGGAGAACCGCTAGAATCCGGCTAAGACGCACGCGAATCGTCCTCCTTACGTCTCAATACTATACCTTCTGACGGCTCTTCTGCGCCCACGCCAAGGCCTCATTTGGGGCGCCTTGTAAACTGGTTCATAACACCAACCCCCGGATATTTCATCGAAAACGAGGTCGAATCCAGCTCCCTGCATGCGTCGCGACTATCACAACTGGTATAGCCATCGGCTGAACCGCCACATGGAGTTGCTCTCCTATGGCCACTCCGGTATGCCCATCCTGGTGTTTCCCAGTTCCATGGGTAAGTTCTTCGAGTATGAAGATCGCAGCATGATCAATGCCATTTGGCAGAAAATCGATCAAGGCCATCTGCAGGTCTTCTGTGTCGACAGCGTGGACAACGAGAGCTGGTACAACAAAGGCCTCCATCCCCACGATCGCGTTGCGCGGCACATACAATACGAAAACTACGTGCTCTTCGAGGTTCTGCCGCTGATCCGCAGTACCAACGGCTCGCAGCAGATCTGCGCCACCGGTTGCAGCTTCGGCGCCTACCATGCCTTGAACTTTTCGCTCAAGCATCCGGACGTCGTTAGTTACTGTGTCGCCATGTCCGGCGCCTTCGACATGCGCTCCTTCCTGAATGGGTATTACGACAACGAGTGCTACTTCAACAACCCCATCGACTACCTGCAGAACCTATCCGATCCCTGGTTCCTTGATCATTACCGGCGAGTGAACTTCGTTCTGGCCGCGGGTGATTGGGACATTTGCCTGGGCGAAAACTACCGCATGGCGCAACTGATGGGCATCAAGGGCATCCCGCATAACTTGGATGTCTGGACCGGCGGCCGGCTTCATGATTGGCCGCTCTGGCAACAGATGGCGGTAAAATTCTTTTGATTTGAGAGGTCGCGCCATTTAGCGCCGGCGAAAGGCAAAAACAGCATGCCCAAAATTGGAATCCTCTATGGGATGGAAAACACCTTCCCTTCGGCCCTGGTCGACCGCATCAATGCCAAGAAGGTGCCTGGCGTTGTGGCCGAACATATTAAGATCGGCGCCGTCAAAATGGCCGAACCCAGCGAGTATCGCGTCATCATCGACCGGATCTCGCAAGATATCGAGTTCTACCGCGCCTTTCTGAAGAACGCCGTATTGAGCGGAACCATCGTCATCAACAATCCCTTCTGGTGGAGCGCTGACGACAAATTCTTCAATTATGCCTTGGCCCGCAAGCTCGGGGTGGCCGTCCCCAATACCGTTGTCCTTCCTCACAAATCTCATCCGCCCGGAACCTCGGTTCAATCCATGCGCAACCTCAAGTTCCCGCTCAACTGGGACGAGGTCTTCGAGTACATTGGGTTCCCGGCCTTTCTGAAACCTTTCAGCGGCGGCGGCTGGAAACACGTTTACAAAGTCCACAACCCCGACGAGTTATTCGCCGCCTACGACCAAACCGGCACGCTCTGCATGACGCTGCAGACCGGCGTTAACTTCGACGACTATTACCGCTGCTATGTGGTCGGGCAGGAAAAAGTCCATATCATGCCGTACGATCCGCGGCAGCCCCACCATCTGCGTTATGTCAAGGACGGCAAAGTGAGTTCCGCGGCGATGGAGGATCGCGTCACGCGCGATTGCCTGACCCTCTGCCGCGCCTTAGGCTACGATTTCAACACCGTGGAGTTTGCCGTCGAGAATGGCATCCCGTACGCCATCGACTTCCTGAATCCGGCGCCCGATGCCGACATCCACTCCGTGGGCGAATCCAATTTCGAGTGGGTGATTGAAAATGTGGCGGAACTTGCCATCAAGAAGGCACTCGGCAAGGAAGATCCGCGCGTCGATTACCGCTGGGCGTCGTTCCTGAATCCGGCCGCGGTTGGGGCCGCGTCGTAGCAGAAAACTGAATCGAGAATTAGTTAGTGGTAAAAGGTGCATTGATGAAGCCAAGTCTGACCATTGGGATCGAAGAGGAATATCAAACCGTCGATCCCGTAACACGCGATCTCCGATCGCACATCGATGCCGAGATCATCTCCAAAGGTAAGTTGCTGCTGAAAGAAGCGGTAAAAGCCGAGATGCATCAATCCGTCGTTGAAGTGGGAACCGGTATTTGCGGCGACATTAAGGAAGCGTCCGTCGAAGTCAAGCAGCTTCGCCGCCAGATCATCGATCTCGCCAAGGCCAACGATCTGCGCCTCGCCGCTTCCGGTACCCATCCCTTTGCCGACTGGCGCAAGCAGGACATCTATCCCGACGAGCGCTATCACACCATCGTGGAAGATCTGAAAATGGTGGCGCGGGCCAACCTGATCTTCGGGCTTCACGTGCACGTCGGCGTCGAAGATCGCGAGACAGCCATTCATCTGATGAACGCAGCCCGCTACTTCCTTCCCCACATCCTCGCGCTCTCCACCAATTCGCCCTTCTGGCTTGGCATGGATACCGGGCTCAAATCGTATCGCTGCAAGGTCTTCGACAAGTTTCCGCGCACCAATATTCCGGATTACTTCCCCAGCTACGGCGAATACGAGAGCTTCGTCAACCTGCTGATCAAAACCAACTGCATCGACAACGCCAAAAAGATCTGGTGGGACATTCGGCTTCACCCCAACTTCCCGACGCTTGAATTCCGCATCTGCGACGTGCCCATGCGCGCTGACGAGACCATTGCTTTAGCGGCCTTGATTCAAGCCACCGTCGCGAAACTCTACAAGCTGCATGCGGAGAACCAGGGCTTCCGTCTCTATCGCCGCGCGCTTATCATGGAAAACAAGTGGCGCGCCGCACGTTACGGTATCCAGGGCAAAATTATTGACTTCGGCAAGAAGATAGAGGTCCCCGTCAAAGACCTCATCTACGAATATCTGCATTTTGTGGATGACGTGGTGGATGAGTTAGGCTCGCGCCGCGAAATCAACTATGTGCACCACATTCTGGAGCACGGAACGGGCGCCGACCGCCAGTTGCGTATCTTCCAGGAGACCGGCGATCTCACTAAGGTCGTCGACTACATTATTTACGAGACCCAAGCCGGCCTCGAACCGTAGCAAGCTGGAGTTAGGCCGGCTTTAGGAAAAACATGACGACAGACCTTACCCATTGGCCGTTCGATTCGGAGCTCTTACCCGGAGCCCATAATGCGGTTTCGGTGTGCCTCCGCGTTCAGCCGAATGAAAAGGTGACGCTGATCACCGATGAAGCCTGCGAGGAGATCGCGGCCGCTCTTGTCCAGGAGCTAAGTGCCGTCGGCTGCCGCTACAACACTTTCGTGCTGGAGCAACTGGCCCCACGTCCCTTAGTGGACATGCCGGAAATAATTCTCCACGACATGGAGTCGAGCGAAGTCAGCATCTTCGCGGTCCAGGCCCAGAAGAACGAGCTCAAAACCCGCATGCAGATGACCGACGTCGTGAACCGCCGTCACATGCGCCACGCCCACATGGTCAACATCGAGAAGAAGATCATGCTGGAAGGCATGCGCGCCGACTTTTATAAGGTGGACGAGCTCAGTATCCGGGTGATGGAGATCGTCTCCAAAGCACGTGCGATTCGCGCCAAAACCGCCGCCGGCACCGACATCACAGCCGAGCTGACCCCCGACTATAAATGGATCAAAACCAGCGGCATCATCTCCACGGCCAAGTGGGGCAACCTCCCCGGCGGCGAGATCTTCACCACGCCTCTGGAAGTGAACGGCACCTTCGTCATCGATGGCGTGGTCGGCGATTACCTCTGCGCCAAATACGGCGACTTGCGCGACGACCCGCTCACCATTCAGGTGAAGGGGAACCGTCTCACCGAGGTGCACTCAAAGAACGCGGAGCTCGAGGACGAGTTCTGGCGCTATACCCACACCGACGAGAACAGCGACCGCGTCGGCGAGTTCGCCATCGGCACCAACATCGGCCTGACGGAAGTCATTGGCAACATCCTCCAGGATGAGAAATTGCCCGGCATTCATATGGCCTTCGGCAACCCCTACGGCGCTCACACCGGCGCCCAATGGACTTCTTCGACCCACATCGATGTGGTCGGCACGCACTTCGATATCTGGGCCGACGGCCATCAGATCATGGAACACGGTCACTTCCTTATCTAGGAACCGCTCTTGATCCCTGCGCTCCGCGAACAGTTCAACCGTCAGTTCACCGCCGAGAAGTACGCCCGCTTCGTCGCCTCGCTCGATGCCGCCTGCGGCGTTCATGTCGACTTCCGCTGCAGCGAAACGCCGGTTTTCTTCCCCAAGGAACTGCTCGACCGCATGGCCCAGTACGGCATCGAGCTGTACGCGCAGCTCGCCGCGAATCCGGCTTATCTCCGTGCTTCGGAGGCAACCATCCCCGCGGAATATCGCGTGCCGAACGAAGCCGGGCACCCGTTGTTTGTCCAGGCCGATTTCGGCCTCGTCGAAACCGCGCCCGGTCAGTACGATCCCAAGCTGGTCGAGATCCAAGGCTTCCCGTCGCTCTACGCCTTTCAGCCCACCTTGGCCCGGCAGTACAAGCTCGCCTACGGTCTCGACTCTGCATACGATCCATTTCTCGGCGGCCTCACCGACGAAAGCTACGCGGCCATGCTGCGAGCCGCGATCCTCGGCGGCCGCTCGCCGGAAGACGTGGTGCTGCTCGAGATCGACCCCTATCATCAGAAAACGCTCGCCGACTTTCTCATCACCCAGCGCCTGACCGGCATCCGCATCGCCTCCATTACCGATGTCGAGAAGCGCGGCCGCAAGCTCTATCACGAAGGCAAGCCCATCGAGCGCATCTACAACCGCGTCATCGTCGACGAACTCGCGCGCAAGAATCTGCCCATCGCCTTCCGCTTCAGTGACCATCTCGACGTCGAATGGGCTGGCCATCCCAACTGGTTCTTCCGCCTCAGCAAGTTCTCCCTGCCCTGGTTCCACCACCCGAGCGTGCCGTGGACCAAGTTCCTGAACGAAATCCAAGCCTTGCCGGACGACCTCGACAATTACGTCCTGAAACCACTCTTCTCCTTCGCCGGCCTGGGCGTGAAGATCGGGCCCACCAAAGACGAAATCGCCGCCATCCCCGAATCCATGCGCAGCCAGTACATTCTGCAGCAGAAGATGGATTTCGCCGCCACCATCAACACTCCCTCCGGCCCCACCAAGGCGGAGATCCGCATCATGTATATCTGGAATCGCGGCGCGCTCCATCCGGTCAACACCATCATTCGCACCGGTCGCGGCAAAATGATGGGCGTCGACTTCAATAAGAACCTCGATTGGGTCGGAGCCTCGGCCGGTTTCCACATTCCATGACGAGGAGCGAGTCGGACCTTCCCGCCCCGCCAGCTGCTGTCGTCTCGATGCCAGGCGATCACTACCCCGCGCTCCTGGCCGGCTATCTCGGCTGGACACTCGACGCCTTCGACTTCTTCCTCGTCTCCTTCTGCCTCACCGCCATCGCCCGCGAGTTCCACAAGTCCGATGCCGCCATCGCGCTCTCCATCACCATCACGCTGGCCTTCCGCCCGGTCGGCGCATTCCTGTTCGGCCTCATGGCAGACCGCTACGGACGCCGCCTGCCGCTGATGATCGATCTCATCTTCTACGCGGCCGTCGAGGTAGCCACCGGCTTCGCACCCAACTACACCAGCTTCCTCATCCTGCGCGCCTTGTTCGGCATCGGCATGGGAGGCGAGTGGGGAGTGGGTGCGTCCCTCGCCATGGAGAAAGTACCGCCCCGTTTGCGCGGCGTTCTGTCTGGCTTCCTCCAGCAAGGCTATGCCTTAGGCAACCTGCTCGCCGCCCTGTGCTACCTGTTTTTGTTCGACCGCTGGGGCTGGCGTCCCATGTTCTTTCTCGGAGGCGTGCCGGCCTTACTGGCGCTGTTCGTCCGTTTCCGCGTCAAGGAATCGGAGGTTTGGAAGAAGTCGAAAATGGCCAGCTGGCATCACCTGGGCCGCGCCATCATCGGGCACTGGAAGCTGTTCCTTTATATCGTGCTGCTGCTGACCATGATGAACCTCAGTTCTCATGGCACGCAGGATATGTTCCCCACGTTCCTGCAGCGCTTCTGGCATCTCGGCGTAACCGAGCGCTCGCTCATTTCGGCGCTGTCCATGGTCGGCGCCATCATCGGCGGCATCTGCATCGGTCTTTACTCCGATCATTTCGGCCGCCGCCGCGCCTTGGTCACATCGCTGCTGCTCGCCATCCTGATTGTCCCGCTCTGGGCTTACGCGCCCAACCGGGCGCTGCTGGCGCTGGGAGCATTTCTCATCCAGTTCTTCGCGCAAGGAGCGTGGGGCGTTATCCCCGCTCACCTCTCGGAATTGTCACCCAATTCCATCCGCGGCTTCCTGCCCGGTTTCGCCTATCAGTGCGGCGTGCTGCTATCGAGCGGCGTCGGCACGCTCGAAGCCGTCATGGCGAATCACATGAGCTACGCCACGGCGATGGCTATCGTCGCGGCCACGGTCTTCGCCTTGGCTGCCCTCGCCGCCGCGCTGGGTAAGGAACGCCACGGCATCGACTTCGAGGCGAGCGAATCCGTCTGACCCGAGGCCCGGCCAGCGTAAGGACGAAGCCGATTCTGCCGCACTTACTCAAGTAGCCGTGCTGAACTGGTAGCCATGGGATTCGCCGTGTGGCTCGACGAAGAAAACCGAACCGCCTGGGCCCAGGGCACGCACGAATACCGGCCCATGGGCGCCGCGGTGATTGCCATGTCCGACCAATTCCGGCATAGGGATTTTCGCCAAACACGCCGCCCGCCCGCGCACTTGCGAGTGGCATTCGTTGGGTTCTTCGGTTCTCTCGAAACGGTTAACGAGTACCTACGATCGGCTACGCCCCGGCGCCGCCGCCTGACCCCGGCCCACTTGCGCTAAGCTCGCCGTCAGTACGCCCTGTTCCCAACCAGGCCGCAGCGAAGGCCGAGCCCTCGCAAAGCTAACTTACGACTTCCTGGTTGCGGCCGAAGCCAGAACTTCGTAGGGCCGCATCATCTCATTGTCTTCGTGTTCCAGAATGTGGCAATGCCAGACGTATTTTCCCGCATAACCTTCGAAATGCACAATGATCCGCGTAACCAAGCCAGGGTCGGCCCTCACAGTGTCCTTCCAGCCGCTCTCGGTAGGTTCGGGTGCCCGTGGCTTGTCGGTGTAATAGACCTTCTGCTCCTTAAAGTAGCGGGTTTGATCGAAGCTCCGGCGATCCAGGATTTGAAAGCGCACCATGTGCAGATGGATGGGATGGGAATCGTCGGTCAGATTGATCAATTCCCAGATTTCCACCGAATCGAGGACCGGGTTCTCGGTAATGGGCATGCTCCAGTGCATGCCGTTGAGGAGCATCCTATACGAGCTGCCAGTCAGATCGTCCACCTCGTCCAAGGTGAGTTGACGAGTCTTGATCGCGGCGGATTCCGGGATTCTTGCGACCGGACGCAGCGTAGCCGGAATCGCGCTCGTATCCGGGGCGCCTTTTTCACCGACGCGGAACTGCATCATTGTGAGAACGTCGTTGTTGACCACGATCTTCTCGCCGCCGTGACCCGAGAAATCAATGATGACGTCCACCCGTTCAGCGGGAGCAAGCACCAGCCTCTTCAATTGAATCGGCGCCGGCAGCAGGCCCTGATCGCAACCGATTTGCGTAAAAAGCTGCCCGTTGGCCAATGTCAGCCGATAGAAACGCGCGTTTGAGCCATTGAGTATCCGAAAGCGATAGCGTCTCGGTTCGACGTCCAGGTAGGGGAGCAATTTCCCGTTAACTAGAAAGGCGTTGCCGAACAGCTCAGGTATCCAGGGTGCCTGCGGAGCATTGGAAACCGGATAGTAAAGCTGGCCGTCGGCAGTGAAGAAGCGATCGAACAGAATCAGCGGAACATCAAACTTTCCACCGGGCAAATTCAGCGCATCTTCGGTGGAATCGCGAATGATGTAAGCCCCGACGAGACCGGCATAAGTATTCAGCCGGTTGATTCCCATGGTGTGGTCGTGGTACCACAGCATGGCGGCTTCCTGATGATTCGGATAGTGGTACACGGCGGAACGGCCCGGCTCATACCAGTTCTCGGGATAGCCGTCGCTGTCCGCCGGGACTTTGCCGCCGTGAAGATGCACAACGGTGCGAACGTCAGGCAGATTCGCTTCGGCCCCATGCAAGGTGTGGTCGATGGGCAGAAAGTGCTGCCGCGGAAGTTCGTTTGCCCATTCCACCAGAACGCCTGCATCGCTGCGGGTTTCGATCGTCGGTCCAGGGACACATCCGCCATATGACCAAAAGCGCGTCGCGGGCAGATCCCGATGTACCTTGGCCTGAATCTCCTGGATGGAAAGCCGATAGAAGTCGATTTTTCGCGAAGCATCGAACGGATCGGCCCGTCGTCCCACTGGTTTCGCAATCGGCGGGATCGGCAGGGGATCCACGAAAGGGGTTAGTTTGTCCGGATCGATCGTCGGCCGAAATGTGACCGCCGTTGCTGGATGCTGGTGCTGGTGCATGGCAGCCGCCGAAACCATCCCGGCATTCAGTAAGAATTGACGTCGAGTAATAGCAGAGACCTCAGAAACGAAGAAGAGGCGCGGGGAACGACAAAGCCTGGCCGGCTTCTCCGCTCGAATCCGCACCTCTCAAGTAAGCTTACACTCTCACTAGCTTAGTAAGTCAAGTTTCAGTACTGGGGATAGTTGCAGCCCAAGCCTTGAAATACCGGTTCAACTCGGCCTGTTACGTCATTCAAGATGAGTATGCAGCCCGCGTTGGCGCCGGCGGCTTGCGATGGGCTAAAGTCGAGCATGCTCGCGATTGAGTTCGACAGCACGTCGAATGAGCCATTACCGATGCGCTGGCCACTCAGCCAGTTGTCTTCAATAAAGCGAATGATTGAGGTCTGGTCCGTAAGCGTGTGATCGACAAAGTTCTTCCTGGCCCAGGGAGAAATCACCAACAGCGGCAGTCGGGGCCCGTGGCCGCAGCGTCCTTGGGCCGGAAGGCCGGCCAGACCGTTCATTGCGTTGGCGGCTGTACCGCAGGCGCCCGGTCCCGTCAGGGCGTCAGCCGCCGAGACGGACTGATTCACAATCGGACTCATCTGGTGGTCGTACCAGCCGTCTGAATCGTCGTAAGCAATCACAACGGCGGTGTTCACCCACTCTGGGTTTGTCTGCAGGAAATTAATCGTGTCGACAACGAACTTCTGCTCATCAAGAGGATCCGAATACCCGGCATGGGCATCCTGGTAAGCAGGTGGCTTGAGAAAGCTCACGGCGGGGAAGTTTCCGGCTTGAATGGCCGCGAAGAAATCGTTAATGTCGTAATCGTGATTTGCCGCGTCCCCGTTGTGGCCGATCGATTGAACCGATGTCGGTCGGATGTGTTTGGGGTTACTCGTCGAGGCATAATACTGAAAGAATGCATGGTGCGGGATGTAATCGGCTGTAGCGGGCACAATGGCCGAGGAGCTGCTGCGATTGCAACCGGTAGTGCCGTTCGAGTTGCTGAGGCTGAGGTTGAAGCCTCCCATAAAACCACCCCAAGTGATACCAGCGGCACTCAGTAGGTCGCCGATGTTCTTGCCGGACATCTGGACCTGGTTGCGAGTCGGGGAGGAGCACACGTCGCCGATCGGGTCGGCGTCGCCCACCAGGCTATAGTTGCCGTTGCCGTCGTCTACTTCGTAACTATTGCTTTGCCCGTTAAGGATCTCAGTGATGCCGTTGGTCTGGCCCGAGACAAGGTTGATGGCGCCTGGCGTGGACGGACCAAATGTCGTGCCATACGAGTTGTCGTTGAGGGCGTAATTCTGGGCGTAGTTCCACATCGCCGTCACTGTGTTGCCGTCGTAATAACCCAGGTTCAGTCCATTGGTATTCGTAACGGTCTGTCCGGATAGCGGCGTCGGAGGCGGCCCGGCGGTGCCAACGAATTTCGGGAATAAATCCATCAGACCACTGTCAAAGGCTTCCTGTTCCGGCAGATAGGCGTGATTCTGATCGGCCGTTAAAGCCTGGGAGCGATCCAGACGGAACGGATTCGTAGCGCCGTCTCCATTGAGAGCGTTTAAGAAATTCGGATTCTTCGTGAGCAGTCCGCCCGAAAGACCGTTTACCGTCGGCGTAGCAGCCTTCGCGTTGAAAACCGGCTCGCCGGGCGGATTCGTTGCAACCGGATATACGCCGAAATAGTGGTCAAAGGAAATGTTCTCGTTGAAGATGACAACAATGTGTTTGATTGGCGTAGCGGTGCTTTGTGCGCTCGCCAACGGCAACATGAAACTGCTTAGCATCAATGCGAATAGCCCGAGCGTACTGGTTCTTGGCATAATCTCCTAAACGTTTGGCGGTGCTCTGTTTCTTGATTTCCTTCAGAGGGCCTTTGCCAGAGTACGTATCGAAAATTACAGATAAATGAACTTCTTAACTTCTGGTGATGTTACTAGTTAACGGTTAAATGCCTTAGTTACAAATGTCTTTCAAAAACGAAAGTTACAATTGTCTTTCATAAGCGAAGACGCCCTAGATCGCTCTCGTAGTGCTGCCACAAATGAACACACCAATGTGCGAATTGTTGTTTACGACAGAGAGCCCTGTAAGCCGGTCCACAATCGGAGCGTTCCACGGCTCGGGCAAGGTTGTCATCATTCCGCAACACGAAATCGTCGAGAGGAAGGAAGGGATAATTTAGGCCGGCGGCGATGCACCCGTCGGCTTCGAGAAAAGGAGAGCCGCATGAGTGATCGCAACGCCCGCATGGTTCTCGGGGCAAGGCATCTTGGAGTGTTCATCGGCGGTTTGGTATTTGTTTTGTTGTTGGCGGCTCATTCCGCAGCCGTTACCGTCACCGAAACCGGGTCCACCCTGATCATCCCCCTGTTCAAGGCTTGGGTGGCCGCATACGCGAAAGTTGATCCTGACACGCACATTACGGTGGGCGCGACAGACTCAGGTACCGGTATCGCGCAAGCGAACGAAAAACAGGTGAAGATAGGCACATCCGACGCCTATATGTCCGATACGCTGGCAATGGCTAATCCGCATATACTCAACATCCCGCTCGCCATCTCCGCGCAGACTGTGAACGCAAACCTGCCGGAATTACCCGGTGGTACGGCCCTCAGACTGAGTGGTCCAGTGTTGGCCGGCATTTATTCCGGTACCATCCGCGAGTGGGATGCGGCGCCAATCGTGGCCTTGAATCGCAATGTTCCCCTGCCGCACCAGGTGATCATACCGATCCGGCGCGCCGATGGCTCGGGTGACACCTTCATCTTTACTCAGTTCCTAAGCTTCTCCACCCCTGGCTGGGAAAAGAGGATCGGCTACGGCACGACGGTTCGTTGGCCATCGGTATCGGGCAGTCTCACCGCGTCTGGAAATCAGGAAATGGTGGAAGCGATCGCCCGCACTCGATATGCGGTCGGCTATATTGGCGCCAGTTTCGCGGCCGCCGCGGGCAAGGCGGGCCTCGCAACCGCAATGTTGGAAAACCAGGATGGGAAGTTCGTACTTCCGAATGCCGTCACGGTCACTGCGGCGGCAGCCTCGCTCACGCCACGCACACCCCCGATGAGCGCCTTACGCTCGTGTTCGCTCCGGGTGCCGATTCGTATCCGCTGATCAATTACGAATACGCGGTCGTCTCCACGAAGCAGCCTAACCCGCAGGTCGCGGCGGCCGTTAGCAATTTTCTGCTCTGGTGCATTGCGCCGCAAGGCGGCAGTACAGCAGACTTCCTGGACCCAGTCCATTTCATCGCGTTGCCCACCGGAATCCGGGCGCTCAGTGAAATTCAAATCTCCAAAATCCAACCGGCGCGGGGGTAAGCCGTGTCGCAGCCGCTCAATCACCTGACCCACTCATAAAGAAACGGATCACCTCTATGTTGGATGCTGACAATACCGCGTCGCATAAGCCCCGTACAGTGCAGAACTATATCGATGAGCGGCCCATATGGCCGGACGGTACGCGGCTTTCCACGGCGCCCATGACCACCATGCAGTGGCGAATCTGGATGCTGGCCGCCGCCGGCAAGTTCTTTGAGGGCTTCGTCGTGTTCATGGGCGGTGTCGCGTTACCGCTCATCGCGCGCGAATTCGATCTCGGCGCCGCAGAGAAAGGCATGCTGGGGGCAGCAAGCCTGTTCGGCATCCTGATCGGCGCCGTCGGTCTTGGCAGCTTGTCCGATCGGTTCGGGCGCAAGTCGATGTTCATCGTGGAGATGATTATCTTCACGGCGTTCCTTGCTCTGGCCGTGTTCTGCACCAGCTTCGTTTCCCTGCTGATCTGCCTGTTTGGGCTCGGGCTCGCGCTGGGCTGCGACTATCCGACGGCACACATGATCATTTCTGAGAGCATCCCCAGCACCGCCCGCGGCCGCCTCGTGCTGGGCGCTTTCGCATTCCAAGCCCTGGGTGCCCTGGGCGGCACCGCGGTCGGCTATGCTGTGCTACGCACCGTGCCCGATCTCAGCGTCTGGCGCTGGATGTATGCAACCGCCGTTGTGCCCGCCATCCTTGTTACGATCGGACGTTTCTACATCACCGAGAGCGCAAACTGGCTGTCCGCTCGCGGCGCCACCGACAAGCGAAGCAAGGAGCGAGCCGGCTGCTCGAACGTGAACCGCAATACCCAACCGATATCGTGCTGGCGCCGCCGGCCGGCGCGGGCAGCCATGCGCACGGTGGAGGCGGTTCTTTCCTGTCTTTGTTTAGCAAGCGCTATCGCCGGGCAACCATACTCGCCTCGGTGCCCTGGTTCCTGCAGGACCTCAGCACATATGGAATCGGCATCTTCACACCAACTATCCTGGCCGCCGCGATCGGGCAACCCGCGGAACACATCCGCAGTATGAGCGATCTCATCGCGGACGATATCTTGGCTGCCAAGGGATCGGCAATGATCACGATGCTGCTCATCGTCGGCATTGCCTTTGCCGTTTTGCTCACCGACAAGCTAGGGCGAATCCGGCTGCAGGTGTTCGGCTTCATCGGTTGTGCGCTCGGCCTGTTCCTTGCTTCGCTCTCGGTCGATTTCAGAAGCGGCTCTAAGATCGCGCTGATTTTCATGCTATTCGACTTCATGACGAATATTGGCCCGAACGCCCAGATACCTGTCGCCGGCGAGGTCTTCCCGACCGCAATCCGGCGTCACGGCGCCGACTGGGCATGCACGCTTCGCCAAGATCGGCGCGGTCGCGACCGCGTTCCTGTTTCCTATCCTGCTGGACACCATCGGTACGCGCTGGCTGCTCTACTGCCTGGTCATTGCATCCCTGCTCGGGGCGGTGGTGACGTGGCAGTTCCGAATCGAGACCACGGGTGTCGGCCGCGACCATATCGGGAAGCGGCACCGGCGAAACCGTCATCCCTTGGCGGCCTGCACGAACCAGTTGGGGCAACATTACATAACAGTAATCATTAGGTACGCACCCGTACTTTAGGATTGCTATATCTGAAGCGATAAATCTAAGGACGCCAGCAAAATGCAGTCGGCAGCGAGGGTCGCCGGCGCGCATTTCAGTCAATTTTAAGATCGCGCGGATAGCCTATGTGCGAATCGCGCCGTGAAACCGCTTCAATGAAGGGAGATGCTGTGGGTCGTTATACTCCAAACGCTCGACACGAGCGCCGCTGGGTCTTAAGTCTAACCTGTGCGATGGCTTTTTGGGGATTGCCTGGTTTTGCCCAGACTGTCAGCCTCTCACTACCCGCGCAAGCCAGCAGTGCCAAGGAAGCTCCCGCAACCCTCACGCTGAAGGACGCGCTGGCACTGGCCGAGAAGAACGATCCGGCGCTTCTCGCTGCCGCCAGCGACGCACTCGCCGCAACCGAGGACCGTAAGCAGGCTCGTGCGGCTCTTTACCCCTCGCTCTCGGGAAGGTCTGAATACCTGGGCACCCAGGGAGACGGGGTCCTGCCACAAGGCAGGTTCGTCACCAACGACGGTGTCCACGTTTACCGCGATTGGGCCGTCGTGCACCAGGATCTCTCGCCCGGTGCTCTGAGCCGGGTCACCGTCCAGCGTGCGACCGCGGCGGAAGCGGTCGCTCGGGCCAAGGTGGAAATCGCGCGCCGCGGCCTGGCCGCTACGGTCGCCAAAAATTATTACGCGCTGATCGTCGCCCAGCGCAAATACGCCACGGCCCAACAGGCTCTTGATCAGGCCCAGCACGCCCTGAACATCAGCCAGGGCCTCGAAGGCGGCGGCGAAGTGGCGCACAGCGATGTGGTCAAATCGCAGCTTCAGGAGAACAACCAGCAGCAGGCCCTCCAGGAAACCAAACTCGGTATGGAAAACGCCCGGCTTGAGCTGGCGGTGCTGTTGTTCCGCGACTTCAACGAAAACTTTTCGATTGTCGACGACCTCGATCTTGCGCCCACACTACCTCCCCTCGATGCCGTCGAGACGATGGCAAGCCGCCAGAATCCCACGCTAGCGGCAGCTATGGAGACCGTGCACACCGCAAGACTGGATGTCACGATTGCGCGCCAAGCCTTTCTCCCCACCCTCACGGTGGATGCCGTCGAGGGCATCGAAGCGAACGCATTCGCGCTGCGCAGCGCCACCGCCGCCCAAAAGGAACTCGGCCCGCTCCCGAACCTCGGCTACTTTGTCACCGCTAGCTTGAACATTCCGGTTTGGGACTGGGGCATTCGCCGAAGCAAGGTCCGTCAAAGCGAGCTCAAGCAGAAAGAAGCAGCCGTGGACCTCAGCTTTACCCAACGGACGCTCATCAAAAACTTGCACAGTTTCTACGATGAAGCGCAAACCGCCCGTCAGCAGACTGATTTGCTGCGATCGGCGGTCGACCTGGCGTCGGAGGGTCTGCGCTTAAGCACCCTCCGCTACCAAGCCGGCGAAGCCACCATCGTGGAATTGACGGATGCGCAAACCAGCCTGGTCCAGGAGCGCAACGCCTACGATGACGGTCTGCTGCGCTACCGGCTAGCCGTCAGCAATCTTCAGACCATGACAGGGACATTCTAGCCATGCCCCCCTGGACGTTGCTGAAAAAGGCTCAACTTCGCAGTCGTGACCGTCAGAGTCTGATGCCGAAGTGCACACCCGCAAGAATGAAAAAGCCGCTGCGAGCCGCGACCGTAGCTCTCCGCCCCGGAGCCAGGGAGCGCACCCAATCGTCCGCTTTCAAACGACAGCTCCTTACTCTTCCGCTGAGCTTACTGAGGCGCGACGGTGACGGAGCGCTTGCTCTTTCCGTGGCACAGGCCTTCAGCCTGTGGGCCCTCAGAGCAAAGCCGACCGGGGACAGGCGCCTGTGTCCCAAGGCGCGCACACACCCCGAATCACGCCACCGAAGCCCGTCGCCGCGTGGACTTGAGCGACCCTGTCCCCAGATCAACCACAGCTGTTTCCAGAGCAACCGCCCTGAGACTCCGGCACAGACCCAATCGCGCGCGCAAGTGCTTTCTGAACTCCCGCAAGAAGCTGAGCAAGCGATCGTTTCGGAGCCGCGACCGTCAGGGAGCGCACTCAAAGGCCGATATTCCGTCAAAACGCCCGACATTTCGCCTCGGCTGCGAACCTGCGGATCAACCACAGCCGTTTCCAGAGCAACCGCCCTGACACTCCGGCACAGACCTCAGCATGGGCGCAAAGTGCACAACGAGCAATGATGAAAACAGGCATTAACCGACAGGCACTTTCGGATGTGGCACGCTCTCCGCTTCGGAGCAAGGCCTTCAGCCTGTGGCTTTCCAGACCAAAGCCGACCGGGGACAGGCGCCTGTGTCCCAAGGCGCGCACACACCCCGAATCACGCCACCAAAGCCCGTCGCCGCGTGGACTGAGCGACCCTGTCCCCAAATCAACCACAGCTGTTTCCAGCCCGACCGCCCTGGCACTCCAGCACAGACCCACGCGCGCAAGAGCCTGCGTGAAAACTCCCGGCACAGAACCGCGCGCGTGAGCAAGCGGACGCCTTTCGGAGCCGCGACCGTAGCTCTCCGCCCCGGACCGGCTCTTCGCCTTCCCCTCCAGCGTCCGATGATGGCCCTCGCCGTTCTTGCCCTCCTTCTCCTCACCGCCTGCAATAAGCCTCAGGAAGTAGAAAAAGCCCCCGCGCCGGTCCAAGTCACCGCGGTTACCCAGGCGACCATTCGTCGGATCGTTCACGGCGACGGAGCACTCTTCCCTCGCGATCAGGCCAATCTCATGCCGAAAATCACGGCGCCGGTACAGAAGTTCTACGTCAACCGCGGTGATCACGTCAAGGAAGGCCAACTGCTCGCGGTGCTCGAAAACCGTGATCTCATCGACATGGCCGCCGAGAGCAAAGGCGCAGTGGAGCAGGCTGAATCAAATCTTCGCACCACCGAAGTCGAAACTGTTCCCGACTCGGTCGTCAAAGCCCAGACGGATATGGAATCCGCCCGCGAGGCCCGCGACATTGCCAAGGCCGTCATGGACAGCCGCCAGAAGTTATATAAGGAGGGCGCGCTGGCCGGCCGCTTAGTGGACGAATCGAAGCTGGCCTACGCTCAAGCCGAGAGCCAGTATCGCGCCGCCCAGGAGCATCTCAAGACGCTCGAGTTGGTGAAACAAGACCAGATTAAGGGCGCAGTCGCGCAGGTTAAGTCGGCCAAGGCGCACAGCGACTCCCAGGATGTCCAGGTCGCATACTCACGCATCATCAGCCCCATATCGGGCATCGTTGCCGATCGACCGCTGAATGCGGGAGAGATGGCGAACCCTGGCTCGCCTGTGATCACCATCGTGGATATATCGCGCGTGGTTGCGCGCATCGACGTTCCTCAAGCTGAAGCCTCCACGGTGAAGGTGGGTCAAACCGCCATACTCACGCGTCCCGATAGCAAGGATGAAGTCGAGGGCAAGGTGACCGTAGTGAGCCCAGCCGCCGATCCGAACACCACCACCGTTCAAATCTGGATTCAGGTCGACAATCCGGATGAACGCTTGAAGCCCGGAACCGCGGTGCACGCCGCCATCGCGACGGAAGTCTACAAGGCGGCCACGGTAGTACCGGCGGCGGCGATTCTACCGGGTGAGGAAGGCGGTACGGCCGTCCTCACAGTGTCCTCTGACTCGATCGCTCATAAACGAGCTGTGAACCTGGGCGTGCGTGAAGGCAATCAAGTGCAAATCTTGAGCGGCGCCAATCCCGGCGAAGAGGTCGTAGTGGTGGGCGGCATGGGCCTCGACGACAAGGCCAAGGTGAAAGTGGTAACCACCGCAGTCGAAGAATCCGACGACGAGGACGACACCGGGGCCGAACAGCCCGCGCCGGCCAAGGACCAGAAGCCCGCTCCGAAAAAAGACACGGCCAAACCGCAACAAAAATGAGCGAACTGTCTACAGCTCCGCCCTTGGCGGGTAGCGGGAATGAAGCACCGCATTGGACGGCTCGCCATGGCAAGTCGATCGTCTTCGTCATCCTTACCCTGTTCGCGGTCGGGATTTACCTGGCTATATCGATTCCGGTCGCTGTTTTTCCGAGCACCGATTTTCCCCGTATTGTGGTGGGCGCCGACGTAGGCGTCTTTCCCATCGACCAGATGTTAGTGACGGTCACGCAGCCCTTGGAGGAGGCTGTCAACACGGTCCCCGGTCTGGATCACGTGACTTCCATCACCAGCCGGGGCAGTGCTGAGATCGATTTGTTTTTTGATTGGAACGTCAACATGGATCAGACGCTGCAGTTGGTGAACGCAGCGCTGGCGCGTGTTCAGCCTACGCTGCCCGCGAACGCCAAGGTAACGTCAAATCGCCTGACCTTCGCCGCCTTCCCGATTCTGGGCTATAGCTTGACGTCCGATAAAGTCCCCCAAACAACGCTCTGGGAACTGGCTAATTACACCATGAAACCCCGCCTGAATCGCGCCAGCGGTGTCTCCTCGGTCGTCGTTCAGGGCGGCCAGGTGCCCGAGTTTCAAGTCGAGCCCGATCCGGCGAAGTTGATCGAAGCAGGCGTGACAGTCCCGAATATCCTGGACGCCATCAGCCGGAGTAACATGATCGATTCCCCCGGCCTCATCGAAACCAACCACCAGTTGGTACTCACGCTGATGAGCGGCCAGGCTCGGGACCTGCGGGACATCGGAAACATTATCGTCAAGACAACTCCCGCGGGCGCGGCCGTGCACATTAGCGACGTCGCCGCCGTGAAGAATTCGGTCATGCCGGTCTATACCGTCGTGACAGCCAACGGCAAGCCGGCTGTTCTGCTAAACATCTACCGCCAGCCCAACAGCAATACCGTGGACGTCGCGAACGCTGTGCATGCGGAGATCGCGAATTTAAAGAAAGACCTTCCCCCTGGCGTAGACGTTCGCCCGTTCTACGATCAATCGGAATTAGTGATCGATTCCATCGCGAGCGTGCGAGACGCCATCCTTCTCGGCTTGATTCTGGCCTCGCTCATCATGGTTCTCTTCCTTCGGGATTGGGGCACCTCGCTGGTGGCCGGCCTGGTGATTCCCGCCACCATTGGGATCACGTTCATCGCGATGCGCATTCTGGGTCAAAGCTTCAACCTCATGACACTGGGAGGGCTGGCCGCGGCCGTCGGATTAGTAATCGACGACGCCATCGTCGTGGTTGAGAACATTGTCATGCATCGCGATTCGGGTCAGTCGCGTGCGGAAGCGATTCGCAGCGCCATACGTGAAATCCGCGTCCCCCTGGTGGGCTCCACGATTACCCCGATCGTGGTCTTTCTACCCCTCATCTCGATCACCGGAGTCACCGGCGTTTTCTTCCGCGCCCTCGCTATCACGGTTGGGATGGCGCTTCTCACGTCTCTCGCCTTGGCTCTCAGTTGGACGCCAACGCTGAGTCATTATTTCCTCCGCCGTAGACGGAACGATGGTTCCACGCCTGCCAGGCACGAAAGTGTGCCGCCTTGGCTGATGCGGAGCTACGAGCGCACCCTACGCTTCACGCTTGAGCATCCCCTCGTGCTCGCACTTCTGACAGTTCTGCTGATCGCCGGTTCTTACCTTTGTTACTCGTACACGGGTTCCGATCTCCTACCCTCCATGGACGAGGGCGGCTTCATCGTCGATTACACCATGCCCCCGGGATCTTCGCTGAAGGAAACGAATCGAGTCATCAGCCACGTGGAGAAGATTCTGCGCGACAACCGCGACGTCGCTACCACGGCGCGGCGCACAGGCCTGCAACTCGGCTTGGCAGCGGTCACGGAAGCGAACCAGGGTGACATCAGCGTCAAGCTCAAGCCGATGGCGCCGATCTGGTCAAGGATATTCGGAGTCAGTGGGCCGAACGAGCGGTCGCGTTCAGGTGAAGAGGTGATCTCCGACGTGCGCGCGAAGATCACGGAAGCCGAGCCGACCCTTGACGTCGAATTCCCCCAACTACTCCAGGACATGATCGGCGATCTAACCAGCGCGCCTCAACCGGTGGTCATAAAACTCTTCTCAGAGGACGCCGACCTGTTGCGTCACTGGGCGCCGGTGGTCGCGAGTGCCATCGGGAAGATCCCCGGCGTCGTCGACGTGGAGGACGGTATCGATAACAGCACCAGCGGGACTGCCATGACGTTCAATATCGATCCCGTTGTTACGGCGCGCGCCGGTTTCACTCCGCAGGAGGTTGAACTGGATGCAAGCGCAATGTTACAGGGCGAGCCGGCCTCTCCACCAGTAGTTCTGAACGCTCGTTCCTACAACATTCGCGTGCAGTTCCCGCCTTCCGCACGGAAAAACTTAGATAGCATGCGCAACACCTTGATTGTTAGTGGAACTGGCAAAACTGCCACCATCGGCTCCCTCACCACCATGACCGAGATCCCCGGACAAACCGAAATCATTCGCGAGAACTTGCAACGCTCCGTGAACGTCACGGCGCGATTCGAAGGCATTAACCTGGGCGACGGCATCAAGAAGGTTCAGAAAACCGTGGCGGAATCCAGTCTTCCTCCCAGCATCCGCGTGGAATACGGCGGACAATACGCCGAGCAGCAAAAGTCCTTTCACGATTTGGTATTCGTTCTGGCGCTGGCGGTCGTTCTCGTGTTCATGGTCTTACTGTTTGAATTCGGCGACTTTGGCGCACCCATCGCGGTGTTATCCTCCGCATTGCTATCCACCTGCGGCGTCTTCCTGGCGCTGCTTATCACCAGAACAACTTTCAACTTGTCCTCCTTCATGGGGCTCATCATGGTGATTGGCATTGTGGCCAAGAATGGGATTCTCCTCCTGGATGCCGACCAAAGGTTTCGAGCCGTCGGAGTTCCCCCTGAAGAAAGCATGATCCGCGCGGGAGAGCGTCGCCTGCGGCCCATCATGATGACCGCGCTGGCAACCGTTGCCGGCATGCTTCCACTGGCCTTCGCCGTGGGCGCCGGTTCCCAAATGCTGCAACCTCTCGCCATTGCCGTGATCGGCGGAATTCTCGCGTCGATGGTCCTCTCTCTGGTAGTTACACCCGCCGTTCGCTTCTATGTGGGCGGGCGGCGCTGAATTGAAAAGGAGTAGTAAATTATGACGAAGAAACTCGCGATCGTATGCCTGGTGGTCACTGCTGCATTTGCCGCCGAAGGCTTCAAGGTTATTTCCAAGATAAAGATTGGCGGCACCGGCGGTTGGGATTACGTGGCCGTCGATCCAAACGCAGACCGCGTTTACGCTTCCCACGGCACCCTCGTGGAAGTCGTGGATACCAAGGCCGGCAAAGTGGTCGGTCAGATTACGCAGTTACATGGTGTGCACGGTGTTGCGGTAGCGCCGGAATTCGGTAAAGGCTTCATCACCAATGGCCAGTCCAATAGCGTTACCATCTTCGACTTGAAGACGCTCGCCAAAGTCGGTGAGCCGCAGACCGGTCAGAATCCGGACTCGGTGTGCTTCGAGCCTAAGACGAAACGCATTTTCACCTTTAACGGCAAGTCGAACGATTCCACCGCCATCGACCCCAAAACCAATGAGGTGATCAAGAGCTTCCCACTTGGCGGAAAGCCCGAGGAGTGCGCGGCCGACGGCACCGGCAAGCTATATGCCAATCTCGAAGACTCCAGCGAGATCGTCGAGATCGACGCCGCAACCACAACTGTGCTGCGCCACGCCTCCCTCGCGCCCTGCGAATCCCCTTCCGGCCTGGCGATCGACATCAAGAACAAGAAACTCTTCGCCGCTTGCGACAACAAGATGATGGCGGTGATAGACATCCCCACCCTGAAAGTGATTGCGACCCCACCGACCGGGGCGGGCGCGGATGGTGCCGGGTTTGACCCTGGCTTGGGACTGGCCTTTAGCTCCAACGGCGGCGATGCCACCCTCAGCGTCATCAAACTGGTCGACGGCAAGTGGCAGAATGTTGAGAACGTGCCGACGGAGAAGGGCGCCCGAACTATGACGGTAGATACCAAGAACCATCGCGTGTATCTGCTGGCTGCGGAATACGGCCCCGCACCGGCAGCCGAGCCAGGAAAGCGAGTCCGGCCGCCGATCCTGCCCGACAGTTTCCACATTCTCGTGGTAGGCCGGTAACTCCGAGTTCGAATCGAAGCAGGGCATCACGCCGCTGCGTGGTGCCCCCGCGCACGTTACGATCCGGGCCCTTTACGCCAGTCACACCCGATGAACATTTTCTGGCTGCCTTATTAATCAATCACTTAACTGTGATTCCAGTCCCCGTCCCGCACGCCCTCCCTCTACCCTATGTCAGGTCTATATGAAACTTGACAACTATAATCGCGATTCGGTCCTCGACCCACTCGCGACTCCGGACGGCCTCAACGACGCCGCTCCTACTGAACAACAACACGCCGGCTGATTCCACGGATCAGCCCATCGAAGCAGCACCACCCGAAGCGCCCGGTACGCCGGACGCCACTCCCAAATCCAAGCAGCCGCGTGCGAAACGGCCCAACCATCCCGACCGTGAGCACTGTCTCTTGAAAACCGACCGCACCGGCATTGGCGGTCCTTCGACCGAAGCCGGCAAGGCCGTCTCCAGCCTCAACAATCTCAAGCACGGCATGTATTCACGCTTGCCGTTCTATCTCCTGCCGGGCGAAAGCCAGGAGGAATACGACGCGCTCCTCGATCACCTGCGGACTCTCTATCCGCCCATCGACGAATCCAGCGCGCAGATGCTGGAAATGCACGTTCAGGCCTTCTTTCGTCTCGGCCGCTGCAACCACGCCGAGTTCCTGGCCGAAACCGCCGACCGCACCATCATGGACAAATTCCTGCGCGGTGTCACCTCCGTTGGCACGCACCGCACCCGTTGCGAGCGTTCCTATTACTTGCATCTGGACAAGATGAAGCAGGTGCTGGCCGACTACCAACAGCAGCAGGAAGCCATTCTCGAGAAAATGCAGAACGAGGAGCTGGAAAAGCTCGAAGTCGAGTCGCAACCCAAGCCGCGCTTCAACGCCGAGGGCGAAGAAATGGACCCGGCCTACCCGCAGCGCCACATCTGGAAGCTCAGCTGTCTGCCGGAATCCCGTTGTAATGAAGTATTTGAGTTCGACCGCACACTCAAAGGCAAGATGTCGGTCAAGCGCACCCCGCTGCGCGATTGGGAAGGCGGTTGGATGCTGCATCCCAGCATCCGACCCCTCGGAATGAAGGGCGAATGGTGCGATCATCACCTCGGCCGCTACAAAGAGTACTACAACAGCAGAAAAGCGGAGGATATCAAGAACCTGAACGAAGACATCAAGAACCTCTAAGCCTCTTTTCAGCCTCGATCGCTAGCCGTTCGCCGCGAGCCAAACGACAACTGCCTTCTGCCGGCCACAAAGCTTCTGAGGCGCGCCCGTAAGGAAGCGCTTGACTCAACTTCCCGGCCAAAGTGAGACCGTGCTCCCTGCGGGCAACCAAGGCTCGGAGTCTAAACCACGCGGCGCCGGCTTACCAGGTTTATGACGATAACGACCAGAGCCACGACTAGTAGTAAGTGGATCAAGCTTCCGCCCAGACTAAGACTGAATCCGAGAAGCCAAAGAATCAATAACACAGCGACAATTGTCCAAAGCATAGTTTTTTCCTCTATCCATTTCTAAGCACTGAATTGTAAGGTGATTAAAAGCCATTTACCGCGGCGAGTGTATTGCGGCGGTGTATGTGATCAACGCTACGGGTGGTTGCCAAAGCGCTTCCGAAAAAAAGTCCGTTGCAAGTCCGGCCAGAATTCCCTCATCACGTTGGAAGCCGCCTGGGCGCCGAGTTGCGCGCCGAACGTACACATCGCGTGCCGGCCGTCACGAGTTTCCGGGGAGTACGCGGTAGAAATAGCGACGGCGGTCGCGCCACCCAGTGTTTGAGAATAGTTAAACTCCATACGGCCCGAATCGGAGTGGGTCCAGAATACCTGGCTGACGGCATAGCCCACCCGTGACCAGCCGCTCCCCGTACCTCGCCGGAAGTAGCGCGGATCCTGATGGAGCAATGAAGGGAAGATCCCTACTCTCATGAAATCGCTTATCACGTAGTCCGCATACCGTGTCCCGGCGTAATGAGAGTATCCGCCGAGTTCCTCTCCGAAGGAGGGATTCGAATTCCTGGCCTGAGATATTGCCCCAACCGCCGCGGCCAGGACAAAGGTGCCGGGATCAGTGGACTCTTTAAAGGCAATCGTGAACTTCTGTTTGGCAGTGAGCGGCTTGTACTCCGCCAAGGCCGAAGCCGTTCGATAGTTCGGAACGATCCCCAGGATATGACTGTTGGCCGGACCAGGACAGGTAAGACACAAAAGGTTGCTGACCCCCGTCGTTCCATCGGCAACCGAGCTTTCGGAGGTGTCCATTTGACAGACTGGCTCGGGAAACGCTGGCAGAGCAGCGGCCAAAGCTGCGATGAGCAGGGGACCCGCGCCAATCAGCGTATTCAATCGAGCGATCCGGAGTTCCATCTTGGCGCCACTCGTTCCCATAGCTGTTCCTAAACCTCGCCGCTAAAGCCAGCCTCCTCAATCAAGTCATGTTGAGGTAACGGCACATGGGCGACCAAAGCGGAACACCTGTGAATCAGACGGCGGATGGCTGAGACTACTCTCGATGCGGTCTTGGCCAACTCGTTGCTTCGGCATGTAAAAAGCCGGACTTCTCTGGCTGCAGAGCTCCGATTCTGCTGTCAGCCGGCCGCCCGGATGGAAGGTGCTTCGAACGAAGCGGAGCCCGGCGAGTAACGATATATGGTCAAGTGACCGCGGGTGGTCATCAACCAGCAAGAGCACTTAATCCTTCCCGACCAGCACTTCCTCGGCTGCGCTCCAAGGCTGGCCAGCCGTGCTGTCCGCAGCCTCCTGGCAGGCGATACACGAAGTCGTCCACGGCACCGCCGCGAGCCGCTTCGTCCCAATCGGCTCCTCGCAGTCGAGGCAGATACCGAACGTGCCCGCCCCAACCCGGCTGAGCGCGGCCCGCACTTCACGCAGCAATTTGGCGTTTCGATCAAGTGCGCCAATTGTCAGGTCGCGTTCCTGGAGGTGCTGTATGCGGTCCAGCTCATCGGCACTGGCCTCAATCACGAGAGTCCCCCGACTGCTGGTTTCGAATCGCTCCAGTTCGTCCTTTCGGCTTTCCAAGGACTTTCGGTATCTGTCTAGCTCGATTTTTGTCATAAGTCGTGTCGGGAGCCTTACCTCCGTTGGTCGCAGTCCCAGTTTGAAAAAGGGTTCAATGCCCGGTAACGTCCTCACATGTGCGATTAACCGATGCACGGGGCTCGCCAAACTCAAAGACGCCCAAAATGCCTTGAGCGGCTAATGCCCAATGGCTCAGTGGAAGAAAGTCCGGCGAGGAATTCTGGGGTGTCAATCAGGCCCGATAACGCGCGCCGTTGTTCCTAGCGGCTAGCGTTGGCCAGAGTTTCGGACCTGTTGTCTTCGGGGGGTGCTTGGCTAATTCGAAGAAGTCGCCTTCTGACCCTTCACTTGTAACTCATTCACTACCTGATCTACGTTCGGCACGGTCGAGGCAATTTGCTGACTCTGCGCGCGTTTGGACTCGGAATCCACATCGCCGGTCAGCGTCACCACTCGGTTCTTGACGCTGTACTTTACGCTAGAGACGAGTTTTGCCTGGATGAGGGCGGCATCGAGGTTTCCTTCGATTCCCTTGTCCAGATCCGTATCTATAGCTTTGGCGTCTTTCTCAGCACCAGCCGGAATCACCGCAATCTGGTTCGCCACAACTTCGTTGCCGGCCAGGGCCGCGGCAAGGGAGTCAGCTTGTGCCTTATCAGCGTCTAACGCAACGTGCCCGCCCAGCGTGACCACGCCCTTCTCGCGATCCTGGCTGACGGTAACATCTTTGAGCCCAGCTTGATCCAGCGATTTTCGCAGGCTCGCGGTGATATCGGGTGATTTGGACGTGGCCGAACAGCCGAGTAGCGTTCCAATGCCGAGCAGCGCCAGCACGGTCAAACACGGTTTTAGCGTTTTCATGATTTCCTTTGTCGATTGAGTTCGTATCCCGAGAGATGACCATATGTAGTCAATTGACCTCATACGGCCATTCAGTTCAGCTTGTCCGTCGGGACTCGGCCTTTCGTTTTTTAGTGACTTGGGGCGCGATCAATCCGAAGAGCGCCCCCGCTATCGCTCCGGCACCGAACGCCAACGCGACCGCCGTCCCAGGATTGCGTTTCACCTGGTAGGTCGCATCGTCCAGGTAATCCTCCGCCGCATTGCGACCGCGTCTCAGCAGCCGCTCCGCCGAGATCCGTCCCTCTTCCAGCGCTTCGGAAACGGCTGCTCTTGAGGCGTTGAAGCTGCTCTCCAACCGCTCTACAGCGGCCTTCATCTCGTCTCGATTGAATACTTCGTCATTGTCAGCCTTCGGGTCAGCCCGTTCGGCCGTCCTGGAATCGTCCAAGGTGGTTTTCATAAAAGATTTCTTCCTCTTTGTCCACGTAAAGACTGCGATGCAGGCTTAGGTTCGAAACCAGCGCTTTCGCGAATAAGCTGTGCCGTGGCTCCGGGAGTTTCTAGCGGAACGCCCCAAGCAGGTAGGCAACAAGCAGAATCAGCAGAATTGTGCCGAGCCCAATACCAGCGCCGCCTCCCGAACCCCATCGGCCGTAGCCATAGTAGCCACCGCCGAGTCCAAAAACCAATATCAGAATGATAATTATCAGTAACATTTTGGTCTTTCCTCTATCTCTTCTAAATCCATCTCGCGAGTAAGTTTCGCCCTTGCATATCTACTTCTTGCCCGCCACCAACAGCAGGATGCCTCCAATGAGCGCCACTGCGCCGGCAATCGGAGGCAGCGCGATCGTATGGGCCTTATCGTCGGAGATGTGCAGCGGCCCGACATCAGCTACTTTTTCGCGCGTCGTGTAATTAAAACCGCCCCAGATGAGACCAATCAGTCCAAGTGCAATCAGTACGAGTCCAAGTGTTCGAGTCATGGTCAGTTCAACATCCCGTTTGCATCCGGTATCAACCTTTATGGCAAGACGCGTCCTGGAAGTCCCATTGATGCGGTCTATCTCTCCAGCACCTTCTCTACTTGCCCGACTTTCTTTTGAATCTTGCCGGCGAGTTTCTCGTCCTGCCCCTCAGCCTCTAGATCGGGTTTATGCAGGATTTGGCCCGCCTTCTCTTTGACTCCGCCTTTGACTTGATGAACGGCGCCCTTGATTTGATCTTCTGTACTCGGTTTCATTTACTTTTCTCCTCGTTGCGTCGGTTCTGCGAGAGCAGGTCGGCCTTGGCCGTCGCAGCGCAATGCAAGAGAGCACGTTCTCAACCAAACAGACGCTGGGACTAATGCACTTCAATCTTGAGCACAGCGTCTGAATGGTGGTGACGCCAGTTCCAATATGACTGTTGCTCGTGCCCGTTGAGCGTGTGGAACTCGCGATATTTGTAATGGTGCTCGTTTCCATACATGCGGTACGCTTGATCCTCACGACCATTCCATTCATGATCGTCATGATGGGCCTTGTCGTGGTACACGACAACACCCTCCTGCGGTTCGGCTCGAAGCGCAGTGGAAAGAAATGCGAATGGAGCAATTAGCGCCGCGCCCAGGAAGGCCGCGCTCCAAAAACTGGTCGTTATTCTCATACCCGGGATATTGCAGTTGCAGCGCCAATCGTTCGCGGACCTTTTTCGCGACGGCGACAAGCTGAATGCAAATACGATCTGGCCCCGGGATCTTCCTTACCTTAATTGAAGTTCGGCGTAAACTGAGCTTGCAAGTTAACCACCTGTGGTCATGTGACCTCCTGCGGTCAAGGCTGAACGCTCAGAGCCTGCTCTTAGATCCACTTCTTCCTCAGCAACCAAACCTTGATCACTTGCGTGAGGCATACGTAAGCAAGCAACGTCGCCATCAGGATTGGCCAGTACATCTGAGGCAGATGTGTGAGGCCTAGAGAGGGGCCCACCGGGGAATACGGCAACCATACGCCAAAGGCCATGATGGAAAGCGTTGTCAGAGTTAGCGGCCAACTGGCCCGGCTCTGAATGAAGGGAATCTTATTAGTGCGAATGACGTGAATGATCAGCGTCTGCGTCATGAGCGACTCGACGAACCAGCCGGTCTGAAAGACCGAAGCGCGCGATGGATCCCAGCAATTGAAAACCCAGAGCATCACGAAGAAAGTCGTGTAGTCGAAGATTGAGCTGATGGGGCCGATGAAAAGAATGAACCGCTTAATCTCGTCGATGTTCCAGGGCCGCGGCCGCGCCACTTGCTCTTCGTCCACGGAATCGATCGGGATCGGCACTTGGGAGAAATCGTACAGCAGGTTGTTGGTCAACACCTGGATCGGGGCCATAGGAATGAACGGAAGAAAGGCGCTCGCGCCCAGCACGCTGAACATGTTTCCAAAATTCGAACTGGCGCCCATCCGAATGTACTTCAGGATGTTCGCGAAGACCTTCCGGCCCTCGATGACGCCCCCTTCCAGTACCATCAGATCCTTTTCCAGCAAGATCAAGTCCGCCGACTCCTTCGCAATGTCGGTAGCCGTGTCAACCGAGATGCCAATGTCCGCGGCTCGCAAGGCAGGGGCATCATTGATGCCGTCTCCCATAAAGCCGACGACATGTCCTTTGTCGCGGAGAGCGCGGATGATGCGCTCCTTGTGGGCGGGAGAGACGCGGGCGAAGAGGATAGCCTTCTCCACCGCGTCGCCTAGTTCGGCATCGGACAACTTCTCAACGTCTTCGCCCAGCAGCATTGGGTCGGCCGAGAGGCCCACGTCTTTACACACCTTGCGGCTAACGAGGTGATTGTCGCCGGTGAGAATCTTCACCGCAACGCCATGCTTGTGAAGGGCCTCGATGGAGGGGCCCGCAGTGTTCTTGGGCGGATCCAGAAACGCGACATAGCCTTTGAGTACGAGTTCGCGCTCATCGTCCTTTGAGCAGGTCTGCTTCCCGGTCAAATCCTTTCTTGCCACTGCCAGAACCCGGAACCCATCATTGCTCAGATCGTCGTACTGTGCCCTAAGCCCGACCATCAGGTTTGGATCCATCGGCGACAGCTTGCCATCGAGCTCAAAGTGAGTGCACTGGTGGAAGACATCTTCGGGCGCGCCCTTTGTGAATAGGATCGCTTTGCCCTCAGGATCCTCCACCATCACGGACATCATGCGCCGCGTGAAATCGAATGGAAGCTCGTCCAGCTTTTTGTATTTCTCAACCAGTTTTTGACCGTGGAAATCGCGGCAATCGAGAATCGCCAGATCAAGCAGGTTCTTAAGGCCCGTCTGGAAGTGGCTAATCAGGTAGCTGTCCAGAAGCACCTCATCTGTTTCGCGTCCAGCGACGTCGCAGTGTCGCATCAGGACGACGCGGTCTTCGGTCAGCGTGCCGGTTTTGTCGGTGCACAAAACGTCCATGCCGCCGAAGTTCTGGATCGCGTTCAGCCGCTTGACGATCACCTTCTTGCGGCTCATGGCAAGCGCGCCCTTGGCGAGGCAGACGGAGACGATCATAGGCAGCATCTCCGGGGTGAGACCCACAGCGACGGCCATCGCGAAGAAAAAGGCGCTTTTCCAATCGTGTTTGGTGAACCCGTTGATCAAGAAGACCAGGGGCACCATCACCGCCATCAGCCTGATCATCAGCCAGGTGAAACCGCTGAGGCCCTTGTCGAAGCTCGTCGGCGCCTGCTCTTGCGTGATATCGCCGGCCATGCTTCCGAGGTAGGTGTTGACCCCGGTGGCGACAACGACTGCGGTTGCGGTGCCACTCTCAACGCTGGTCCCCATGAAGCACGTGTTATTCAACTCAGTCGGTGAGGCCGCGGCTTCGGTGGCAGGCTCGTGGAACTTCTCCACCGGGAACGACTCCCCTGTCAGCGTCCCCTGGCTCACGAAGAGATCTTTGCAAGAGAGCACTCGTACATCGCCTGGGATCATGTCTCCCGCGGACAGCTTGATAATGTCTCCCGGCACCAGGTCCCGCAGCGGCATTTCCTTTGCGTCGCCGTCCCGAATGACAGTCGCCGTCACATGAATCATGGCCTTTAGTTTTGCGGCCGCCGCATCTGCCCGGGCCTCCTGCAAGAAGCGCAGCGCCACGCTCAGCACCACCATGCCTGCCATTACCGTTCCGGCTCGAGCGTCGCCAGTCGCGTAGGAAATTGCAGACAGTGTTGTAAGCAGAATTACGAGTGGATTGCGGACGATCTTCAGGAGGCGGATGAACCAGCCTTGCCGTTGCTCTTGCGCTATCTCATTCGGACCTGCGCTGCGCGCACGTTCTTCCGCTTCAGCTTGGGTCAGGCCGCTGGCAGTGCTCCGCAAAGACTGAAGCACTTCCTCGACGCTCTGCCGGGCGGCCTGGAGGACAGCGGGTGAAACATGGATCTTCTGGTTCTTTGCCTTCGTGGAGATGGCTGGATCGTGCGGAGGCGTTGGCGGCTTCGCGACATCGGAGCCCGGTTTAGCGGGCCGCTGACTCAAAACCTCCGCTTTGCTATCGGCGCCGGGAGTGGTCATGGAAATTCCAGCCCCAATTGTTACAGGTTTCCGTTGGCGGCGAGGCTAAATCGGAGTCAACAGCAACGCGGACATCGACATCACGCGCACCGCTGAGGTTGAAGGAAAGTGGCTCGCACTGCAGACTGATAGAGGGCTGGACATTGATGGCTCGTTACGTACCCGCCCGTGGCCATATGTGGTCGTTTGACCACCTGGCGTCAGTCTGTCTGCCAAGTCACGGCTTCCCCGGTGTATTGTCCTCTCGGACCTGAGCGCTTCCGTCGACTGGTCGGCCACGTGCCCTTATGGATCACGATTAGGAGGTCAACCATCATGAAGTTCGTGAGAGTGACCGGAACGACAGCAGCATTCTTGTTTCTTGGTTCGGTGGTCTTGGTCTATGCACTGCACGCGGGTGAGGAACCAAAACAGGAACCCAAACAGCAGGAGCACGCTCAGCCCCAGCAAAAGCAACAACAGCAACCCCAGCAGCACGCTCAACAACAACCGCAGCAGCGTGCTCAGCCAACCCCACAACAGCACGCTCAGCAACAGCCGCAGGCGCACGCTCAGCAACCCAAGCAGGTGGAGCATGCCCAACAGGCTCAGCCAAAACCGCAGACGCACGCTCAGGCTCAAACTCAACCTAAACAGGTGGAACATGCTCAGCAAGCCCAACCCAAACAGCAGCAGCAGACGCACGCTCAGGCTCAGACTCAGCCCAAACAGGTAGAGCATGCCCAGCAGACTCAACCAAAGCAACAACAGCAGGTGCACACTGAGCAGGCTCAGCAACAGAGGCAGGTTCAGCCGAAACAGGCCGCACACACTCAACAAGCTCAGCAACAGCCTCGCGCCCAGCAACAACAGCAGGCGTATGCTCCACAGCAGCGTACCCGCCAGCAGGCGCAAACATGGCAGCAACAGAAGGGATGGCAGGGCGGCGGGAGCTGGCACGGCCAGAGTAGCTGGCAGGCGTCACGTTCCCAGAATTGGTCATCTGACCATCGCACGTGGGCGCAACGCGGAGGTTACGGTGGTTACTACATCCCGCAGAACACCTTTAACATGTCTTTCGGTAGCCAAAACTTCTTCCTCTTAGGCGCACAGCCGGTCATGTATATGGGCTATCCACGCTTCTCGTACGGCGGATTCTCATTCATGATGCTGGATCCGTGGCCGGGGGCATGGGCCGAAAACTGGTACGGCAGCGATAACCTCTATATCGTTTACGACAATGGCTACTACCTTTATGACCGCTTGTATCCTGGAAACGGGATTGCGATCTCGGTTATCCTGTAACCTCTTCTAGAGATCGTTGCGAGAGATGCCGAGCTTTCGCATCATGGCGTTTAGCGTGGTCCGATGAAGTCCGAGACGAGTGGCGGCAGTAGTTACTACACCGCCGCTCTCTCGCAACACCCGGATGATATGTTCCCGCTCCACTTGTTCGAGTGTGGCGCTCGGGGGGGCTTCCGGCGCATCTTGCCGTATCTCGGCTAACGGGGCACGCAGGCTGGGTCCTCTGGACAGGATGACGGACCGTTCGATGAAGTTTTCGAGCTCCCGTACGTTCCCAGGCCAACGCCAGTCCACCAACGCCTCCATGGTATCGGACGTGATCTTGTCGATCTGCCTGCCCATTTTGGCGGCGTATTTTTTGGTGAAGTGGCGGGCAAGAACCGGGATGTCTTCAGGGCGGTCTCGCAGCGGAGGCGTCGTGATCGGGAAAACTTTCAACCGGTAGTAGAGATCGCTTCGAAAGAGTTTGTCGCCCATCATTTGCGTGAGGTTGCGGTTGGTTGCCGCCACCAGCCGAACATCAATGGGAATCGTCCGGGTGCCTCCCAACCTCTCAAACGACTTCTCCTGTAGAGCACGCAGCAACTTGGGCTGAAGATCCAAGGGAATGTCCCCAACTTCATCCAGAAACAGCGTGCCCCGGTGGGCCATCTCGAACCGCCCAATCTTCTGCGACAAGGCGCCGGTGAACGCGCCTCTCTCATAGCCGAACAACTCGCTTTCGAGAAGGCCGGTGGGAATGGCGGCACAGTTCAATGTGATGAAAGGAAGATTCCTGCGCGGGCTCAACCGGTGGATGGCCCGGGCCACCAGTTCCTTCCCCGTGCCGGTCTCTCCCAGGACCAATACAGTCGCATCGGTAGGCGAAACCACCTCAACCAGGCGCAGAATACGCTTCAGGGCGGCGCTGGCGCCGACCATCTCTTCGAAGTCTCGTTCGACCTCGGCCTCATCCGCCTCGACGTTTTCGAGACGGTCCCGTTCCCGCAGGTCTTGCACAAACGAGATCCATCGGAACGGGGCGACCTTTAAGACGGCGGTAGCCACCAGGACCGGAACACGCGTCCCATCTTTCCGAATCAACTCTTTCTCAAAAGGCGTGCACGCGCCGAACCGCAGACCCTCTTCGTGCGCCAGTTCATCCAGCGCAGCGTATTCCGGCGGGGTGAGATCGGGCCAGTGCAGACGTCCAGCCGCCAGGTCTTCGCGTGTGTACCCGACTAAGTCGAGAAACGCATCATTCACTTCGGGAATGCGGTCAAACTCACCGGATACTATGCCCGCGATCGTCGATTCAGCAGGAATTGGACGGGTGCGCGCACGATTACGGCGTAACTTCTCGTCCCGCTCATGCCGCTCGCTGAAGTCGCGCACGACTCTCGCGAAACCCTGCAATTCTCCTTTTTCATCTTTCAGCGCCATGGTGATGGCATTGGCCCAGAAGCGCGACCCGTTCTTCTTGACGTGCCAGCCTTCCGTTCCGACATGGCCTTCGCGCGAGGCTTTGTTCAGTTTTTCCTGCAGCGTGCGGACCGCGTCTTCGTCGGGATAGAAGATCGATACGTGTTGGCCGATAACCTCACTGCTCTTGTAGCCGTAAATGCGTTCCGCCCCCGCATACCAGGTAACAATCCGTCCGTCGACGTCCAACAGGAACAACGCATAATCCTGTACCCAACCGGGAACGTTGGTCTTCGCCGGCTCCACGGGCGACGAGCCAGGCCCTTTCGCATTCTTCTCACGTAGCACCAGGACATGACGTACCGGCAATACGTTTCCTTTTGCGATGTAGTCGACCTCCCGGGGATCTCCTCCCGGCCCCACAAGCTGAAGGTTTCCTTCCTGTTCGCCTTCCTCCAGAAAAGAGCGCCAGCGTTCCGAAATCACCGGTTTGAAGGTGGGCTCCGCGAAATCATCCAGACTCTTCCCGATAATCTTTTCACGTGGGAGCCCCAGAAGCTTGCTTGCTCCGACGCTGGCTTCGCGGTAGTGGCGATCGTTGTCGGTGACCAGAATGGGTACGGATGGGTTGAAGACGATTGTCCGGAACAGCAGTTCGAGCTCTTTCGGACCGTTTTCCACGAGCCATCCGGTGGCTTGCGATTGTGAGGCTGCGGAGTTCAGCACGTTTCTCCTTTGCCCCGTCGATCCGGGAGGCCGGCGGCCTGGAGACACGTTCTCCAAACGGTGGTAGCCAAGAATGGCGGTTCAGCCTGAGTCTATCATCGTTCGGGGGCTGGCGTACACTTTGCCTGACCGTATTTGGTCAGATGAGACTCCGCGGGCCAAGCACAAGTAGGTGCCGATCAAACGTGTCGTGGCTGTGGATCAGTACAATCGAGCCCATTAATGATTGGATGGCGAATTGCCTCTTGCATTCCTGAGAGGAGTGCAAAAATGCCTTTAATAAACCTGGTCGTCGTTCTGGTCATCGTTGGGGTAGCGTTGTGGCTGGTCAATCGTTTTATCCCGATGGCGTCCAGCATCAAGACAATTCTGAACGTTGTCGTGGTCATCGCGGTCTGTATTTGGCTGTTGCAAGCAGTCGGCTTGTGGGGTAATGTCACCAACTTCCGGATTCATGGATGACCGGCGTCTCAGGTGGATCGGGTAGCCACCGCCGCGGTTGGCTGAATGCTCAGGATCGACCTGCTTCCAACCGGGCTGCCCTGCTCTCAGCGGACCTGGACGTTGGCCGCGGCCGCGACCATGCGCGGTCACTTGACCTTCCACGGTCGATCTCTCATCCATCGCCGAGTTCGGCGAGGAGTGTCAAAGTCTCGAAAGCTGCGCGTCTCTCAGTCCGCAACACAAGAGGTAACAGCATGCTCGAAAAGATCACCCGGCTAAATGCACCCATGACCAAACCCGGGCAGGATCGGGACGGTCACTACGACACCAAAGCGCGCGGGATGGACGTCCTCAATTCGCCTCTGTTGAACAAGGGGACGGCTTTTACGGCCGGGGAACGAATCGCGCTCGGGCTCACTGGCCTGCTCCCACCGGACATCAGTCTGCTGGACGTTCAGGTCAAGCGTGCCTACATCCAATACGACCGGCTGCCGGATGCTCTGGGCAAGAACATCTACTTGACCGCATTGCACGACCGCAACGAAGTGTTGTTTTACCGCCTGTTTTCTGAACACCTGCGTGAAATGATCCCTATCGTCAACGATCTGACCGTGGGCATGGCGGTCGAGCAGTATCATCACGAGTGCCGTCGCCCGCGTGGTCTGTACCTCTCGATCGATCATACTGACGCCATCGAGGAGGCCTTCGCTAATCTCGGCTTCGGCCCCGGTGATATCGACCTCATCCTGGCAACCGACGCCGAACAAATCCTGGGAATCGGCGATTGGGGTATTGGCGGAATCGAAGTGTCGATCGGCAAATTGGCCATCTACACGGCGGCGGGCGGAATCGATCCGAGGCGTGTGATCCCCGTGATGCTCGACGTGGGCACCAACCGGGAAAGCTTACTTGACGATCCGATGTACATCGGGAGCCGGCAGGCCCGCATTCGCGGCGAGCGCTATGACGCCTTCATCGATGCCTACGTCAAAGCGTCGACAAAGCTGTTTCCGAACGCCTTGCTGCAGTGGGAAGACTTTGCGCCTGGCAATGGCCGGCGCATCCTCAGCCGGTATCGCGACCAAATCTCCACCTTCAACGATGACATGCAAGGCACCGGCGCGATTACGCTGGCGGCGGCCATCTCTGCCGTCCGCGCCTGCGGGACGCCGCTGCGCAAACAGCGCGTGGTTATATTCGGGGCCGGTACGGCCGGAATTGGAGTTGCCGACCAACTGCGCGACGCCATGGTGCGTGACGGGCTCTCTAAGGAAGAGGCATCGGGGCGCTTCTGGTGCGTGGACCGGCAGGGTCTGCTCATATCGGGAATGAGCGATGGGCTGCGCGACTATCAGGAGACGTACGCCCGCCCAGCCGACGAAAGCAAAAGATGGATGCGCGACGGGCATGGCAACGGTATTGGCTTGGACGAGGTGGTGCGCCGGGTGCATCCAACCATGCTTGTCGGCGCTTCGACCGCTCCAGACAGCTTCACCGAATCGATCGTTCGGGAAATGGCGGCACATACGGAGCGTCCCATTATCCTCGTACTCTCCAATCCTCCGGCGCGCGCCGAGGCGACCCCGGCTGATCTGATTGCCTGGACGAACGGGCGGGCGCTCATTGCCACTGGCAGTCCGTTCGCCCCCGTGACGCACAAGGGAGTGACGTATGTGATCGGCCAGGTGAACAACGCCATGCTCTACCCGGGCCTGGCTCTCGGCGCCATCGTCTCGCGGGCCAGCCGAATCAGTGACGGCATGTTCGCGGCGGCGGCGAATGCTGTATCCAGCCTGGTTACAGTGCGCCAGCCGGGTGCGTCCCTGCTTCCGCATATCGATGATTTACGGAGCGTGTCAGCGACAGTAGCGGCAGCGGTTGCGGAGGCAGCCGTGGCAGAAGGATTGGCCCGCGTCAAACTCAGTGACATCGTTCAACAAGTGCAAGATGCGATGTGGCAGCCGGAGTACCGCCCCATCCGGGCGTGCTGAGGTGTCGACGACTTACAAGCGGGCTCAGAAAAGCTGCGAGTTCGACAAGCACCTCGACCGCCAGATCCTACTTGATTGGTCGCGAGCCGGTTATAAGTATGTCCACCAGGCACCTGGCGCTTTGCTGCCAGTCGGGGCTAGTAGCTACGTTGGCGGCCCCGATCAGAGCACGCAGTAGATCGATTGGATCCAGATCCTTGCGCATGTCGCCGCTCTTGATTGCGCGCTTCACCAGGGCACGAATCGCCTCCCAGATTTGCGCATGCGAAGCGTCGAACACTTTTCCGGATCTCCTACCAGCGCATTCAGTGCAGGGCCGATGA
>CAVUCO010000040.1:0-204450 GCA_963740005.1 uncultured Acidobacteriaceae bacterium
TAGGCCTGTTCGGACTCCGCCCTGCGGTTCATGAGCCGATAAACGGTCCCCAGGTTCATTTGAGGTACCAGCCAGTCCGGAGCAAGGGTTGAGGCCTGCAAAAAGCTGGCCGCGGCCTCGGGGTATTTTCCTTCTTCCATCAAGACCACTCCGAGATCCTGTGAGACATCGGTTTCCCCCAGTCGTAGCGAAACCCGGAGCTCTTCCTCGGCCTCGGGTAGGCGTCCCAAACACAAATAATCCGCGCCGAGAGCGCCATGGGCCCGAGCTTCACCCTCCGCGAGATTCTTCGCCACCAAGAAGTGTGGGAGAGCCTGTTCGTAGTCGGGGCGGTCGTAGTAATATTTCCCGAGCTGCAAGTGATTCCTGTAGTCCTGTGGCTCCAGGGTCACGGCTTTGTTGTCCTCCGACAGCGCCTCATCGAGACGATTGGTCTTTTCGTATGCCTGGCCCAATACCCGATGCGCTTCGCCATCCTTTGGATCCAGAGCGATAGCTCTGAGGCACTCTGCGGCTGCGAGGTCGTAGTAATGCTCGCGAAGAGCCAATAGCCCGGCGACACGGTGCACCTTCGCAAGGTCTGGGTTACGCTGCTGGGCCTGCCGCTCCGACTCGTCGGCGCGATTCAGCCAAGACTCATCGTTGGTCACGAACCATTTCCATTGCCGCGCTTCGGCCAGGGCCGCGTAGGTCAGCGGCGAGCCGGGATCCTCGGCCACCGCACGCTCAAGCAGAGGCAGCGCGGAGTCGATGGTGGAGTTCCGGCGCATGTACCAGATGCCCTGCCAGTAATCCTGAGCGGCGGCCGAATTCACCGTCGGCCACGCCACCAGCGGCGGCAAACCCAGCTGCGACGTCACTACGCCCGTAAGAGCCACGGGGGCGTAGCGCAATTCATCAGGAGCGTACTCGAAAACCCACTGCTTGCCGTTTACCCGGGATCGCACGTCGGTCAATACCGCGCGCAGAAGCAGCTTGCCGTTCTTGTTCTCGAGTGTTGCGTGGAGAACATGCGTCGCGCCGAGGGCCGCCCCGGCCTCTTCGGGGGTATCGATATGTTGACCTTGGATCCCGCCAAGGGGAATCACGGCGAGCCGTGCGACTTTTTCACCCTTGAGGTTAGACAGTTGGGCCGCCGTCTCGCGCGACAAGCGGTCCGCCTGAGATCTGGTTTCCGGACTGGATTCAACGGGCAGCATCGCCAAGCGCCAGGACTCCTTGGGAAGGCTGGCGCCGACGTACACCGCCGCACCAGTGCCGAGAGCTAAGACGGAGGCGATTGCCGCCGTCAGCCACCATCGGCGGGAAACCGGCGGCGCGAGGGCTTGGGCCAAATCGTCCGCAGTCAATCGACGCGACGGATCGGGATCGAGACAGCGCCCAAGGATGCTGTCCCATCGCGGATCCACGGGAGGCGGTTTCCGGATGGCATCCTTCGCGGGCGTAGATTCGGCATCGGGCGGCTCAGGCGGTTTGTGCCCCGAGGCAAGTTCATACAAGATGACGCCCATGGCATAGAGGTCCGAGGCGGTGGAAGCCTTCTCGCCCTTCCACAACTCGGGCGCCATGTAGGCGGCCGTTCCGGCTCGCGTACCCGAAGGCGCAGTCATGAACGGCGACGCCGGTCGCCGGGCCAGGCCGAAGTCCGTGATTACCGCCCGGATGGCGCCGTCGGGCAACTTACTCAAGATGATGTTGTTGCTTTTGAGGTCGCCGTGAATGACTTGTTTGCGGTGTGCCTCAGCGAGCCCTGCCGACAACTGTCGCGCAATGGTACGAGCCTCCTCTTTCGGCAACGGCCCGCGGCTGAGCCGATCGGCAAGCGTCTCACCATCGAGAAACTCCATGGTGATGAAGTCGACCTCGCCCGCCTTGGTGGAGGCGGTGTGGATCTCGAAGATCTTGCACACGTTGGCGTGAGCGATTTCGCTGGCGTGGCGCACTTCCGGAGGCAACCGCTTCCGAAAACCGGCCTTGGCACATTTGATAGCAATGCGCCGCTCGAGTGTTTCGTCGTAAGCTTCGTAGACGATGCCCATGCCGCCCTCGGCCACCTCGCGGACGATCTGAAAGCGGCCGTTCAGAAGCTGGCCGGGCTCGAAGGGATGTTCGGGCTCTACGCGCGCGCAGAGCGGATCAAGCAGGAACCCCTGCATACGCTGCTCGGATTCGACGTACCTCGATACCTGGCCGAACAATTCGGTATCGCCGGCGCAGGCGCTATGCAGGTAGGCTTCGCGCTGTTCGAGCGGCAGGGTGAGCGCCAGCTCGACCAAGCTCATGACCAGATCATCGTCCTGCGCTTTTTTGTTGGGCACGATCGGGCTCCGCCTGTGCGAATAACCATTGCCGGGCATCAAGCCAGTTTCTCTGCAAAGTACGTAGCTTCATACCCAGCGCATCCGCTGCTTCTTCGTCGGTGAGCCCGAGAAAGTATTTCACTTCGACGATCCGGCACAACTCCGGCTTGGTCTGGGCGAGTTCGTCCAGAAGCCGGTCCACCGTGATCGCCACGTCTATCTTTGCGCTGTCGGCGGGGAGATAGTCCTTGATGCCTTCCAGCGCAATCATGCCAACGTCGGGGCGGCCGCGGGCATAGTCGATTAGGTACCTTCGCATAGCTCTAGCAGCAATAGCGAAAAAATGTGCCCGATCCCGCCAATCCCGATCCTTGGCGCTAACCAGCCTGAAGTAGACCTGGTCTACCAACTCCGTGGGTTGCAAGGTGTGACCCTTGCGCTCAGCCTTCATGAGGTAGCGGGCCAAACGACGGAGGTTCGGCATAACCAGGTCGAAAAGCTCGTTCTCGGCGTCGCGGTCTCCTTCGCGCCACCGCTGAAGGAGTAGGGTAACGTCTCCCATGGTGCCCACCTGAGGCAGATAAGACAGAGAGGTCAAGGTAGTATAACTCACTTCTCAAGAGGGGTTAGTAAAATTACACTGGGGTTTTTACTAATTCCCAGGAGGAGATTGGGTAACCGGGCGCTGTCAGGTGAATGGTCTCCGCCGGCCCGTGTTCAAGTTAGAGTAAAGGGCGAGGCTCAAGATGAAGATGAACGGGTTGATTGTTAGTTTGCTGGCGGCGTCGATGTGTGCGGCCGCTGAGGCGCCGGCTCCTGCGGCTCAGATCGCGGCAGCGGTGCTGGCTGCGCCGGCCGATCTTCGCGACGGAGCGGCCGTGCTCGGCTACAACGCGCAGGGCGAACTGGTGAAACTGCGCGAGGGAAAGAACGAACTGATTTGCCTGGCGAGTGACCCGAGCAAGACCGCCTTCAGCGTGGCCTGCTATCACAGGGACCTGGAGCCCTATATGGCGCGCGGCCGTGAATTGGCGGCGCAGAAGGTGACGGGGCAGCAGCGCAACGACATTCGCTGGAAGGAAGTCGCCGATGGGAAACTCGTCATGCCGCGCGAACCGCGGACTCTTTACGTGCTGACCGGAGCCGGCTACGACGCAAGCAGCGGGCAAGTGACGGACGCCTATCTTCGCTGGGTCATCTACGTTCCCTTCGCGACGCCTGAATCCACGGGATTATCGACCAAGCCCAGCGATAACGCGCCGTGGCTGATGTCGCCCGGTACCGCGGGCGCCCACATCATGATCAACCCGCCGAAGAAGTAGCGCCTACCGCAAGAATAGGATCACCCGGTGACCGCGGTAGGAGGTGACCAGTTTTTCTTCGTACCCGCACTTCTCGGCCACCCGAATGGAAGCCGCGTTCTCGGGATTGATGATGCATGCGGTGCGCGCGGACCCGAATCGAGACTCACCCCACGCTACGACCGCGCGAACGGCCTCGGTGGCATAGCCTTTGCCGTGTGCGTGAGAAGCCAGGATCCAGCCGATTTCAGGCACGTCATCGAGGGATGGATCGAGGCCGCGCTTGAAATCCATAAAGCCCAGGTCGCCAATCAGTCTGCCGCTTCCTTTCTCCTCCAGTGCCCAAAAGCCGAAGCCCAGCAACGCCCAGTGCCCCACATAGCGAAGTAGCCGCGCCCAAACTTCCTCAACGGTCAGCGGGTCGCGGCCGAGGTAGCGGGTCACGGCGGGATCGGCCCACATTGCGGCGCATGCGGCGAAATCATCAACGCGGTGACGGCGAAGTCGAAGGCGCTCGGTTTCGATGATGGGGACCTCGACGGAGAGGCGATCAAGGTTATACATAGGAACGCATTCAACCAAGGTACAACCCGAGGACTTTGTCTGCTTGATGCCGTTAAACGTCGGGATGTCCGCTTGCTGCCGAGTCTGTGTGAAGACTCCTGGCCAGGGTGACGAGTGCAGGTCGGCTGCACGGGATCTTGGGACAGGCTCGCTCTGTCCACGCGGCGACGCGGCTCGGATTGACGAAAGCAAGTGTCGTGGTCGCCTTGGGAACAGAGGCGCCTGTCCCGGTCGGCGTTGGGCCTGTATCCGATTGCTTACGCGCGCGGTTCTGTGGCGGAGTTTCTGCCGCGTGGATGCTCTGAAAACCCACAGGCTGAAGGCCTGTGCCACGGCTTAGACTGCACGGGATCTTGGGAGGCTCGCTCTGTCCGCGCGGCGACGCGGCTCGGATTGACGATAGCAAGTGTCGTGGTCGCCTTGGGAACAGAGGCGCCTGTCCCGGTCGGCGTTGGGCCTGTATCCGATTGCTCACGCGCGCGGTTCTGAAAGCCCACAGGCTGAAGGCCCGTGCCACGGCTTTAGCTCATGCCGAGTCCTGCTGGTCAGCGTCTACGCGGCCGTGGGGCGGCGCGATGCTAGTTGTTGCGCCCTGAGTCCTTCTTCAGTTTCTCCAACAGTTCGGGCGAGATCCATCTTTTGGACTCCTGAGCCTTGTGGACGATTGCCCAGCTCTTGTCGTAACGCTGGCTCACGTTATCGTAGAGCCAGGCCAGCGGAGCGTAGGGATCACATGAGCAGCTGTCGGAACTGACATCCATCCCGATCGACTTCTCGTAGTCCGCGATGGCTGCATCGTACTTCTTGTTTTTTTGATTGGCGGACCCTCGGACACAGTAGGCTTCGGCCAACCGGGCCCTGCCCATTGGATTGAGCGCCATCTCCCGCGTGAAATCGGCGATGGCCTGGTCTAGCTCGCCGGTTTCTGAGTGGACCAGGCCCAACATGTCCAGCGCCTTGTAGTCGCGGCCGTCTCTCTCGACGGCCCTCTTGAAATCTGCGGCTGCGGGGTTGAACCAGGACTTGGAATTGTTGCCGATTTCCAAGGAGGCCCGATCGTAATAGGTCTGTCCCCGGCTGAAATACGCTTCGGCGCTGCCGGGATCAAGGGCAATGGCTTGGTCATGGTCCTTGAGGGCAAGGCTGAACAGGCGGTCATATTCATCGGCTGGTATCAGTTTGAAGAACCGGCAATAGCGGGCTTTCTCCGAGTAGGCCCTTCCCCGCTGTGCGTACCCCGCCGCACGCTGGGCGTGATCGCGAGCGGTCTCGATGGCGTGCCCGGAATTCCTGATGTCGCGGTCGTAGCCGCTCAGATACAGAGACTGCGAAATCCGGACGCAGCCCGCGAGCAGTAAGAACGCTGAGACGCACAACGGTCCAGCAACTCTTAAGGATGTTCTCATTAGCTGCCGCTCATCTCGGCCTCCCATTAAGGATTCCTGAGATGCCGAGGAGAGCCCCCGTTCAGCATAACGCCGTGCCGGGGCGGCCGCATCAAGCCACGAAGGGATACGACAAAACGGGACGGCTCTCGACACGGAGACCGCCCCGCCCTCCACTTATTATTTTTCTTATGACTTCGTGATCAACTCATTCAAAAAGGAGAACGCACTCTGGTTTTCGGGCGTTGGGCCCGTGTCAGGCAGCGCGTTTAATGGGGAAGCGGATCGGCGTATAAACCTTCGGCTCGTCCTCGGTGAACACCGGGAAGATGGCGGAGATTTCGTCCGGCGCGCGGTGAGCGCCGTGGAAATACTCATCCAGGGGAAACAGAGCGTACGGTTCCAATTCCCGGAACGTGCGCCCCAGTTTTTGCTGGATTCGATACACATGATGGAAGAATTCGCCCCGGTCGATCTTGAGGCGACGGCAACAAAGCATCCAATCTGCGCCCAGCAGATAGTGGAATCTGAAGATTGTGTACTCGATTTCATCCAGGTTTCTGCGTGAGACCAGGGTGAAGTCAGCCATATATTCCTCATCTTTGAGGCCCCAGGATTTCTTTCGATCGCGCCCATGCATAGGCTCGCAAGAAACCCGGCTGATGTACTTTTCTTTCGCGGCGCATATCCGAAAGCGTTGGTAGCATGCGCGAAAAATGGCGCGAAAGACACAATGGCAGGGCGTTGACGTTCCTGCCCTTCCCTCTCTCAATCCCAAGCCGAAGCACAACGTGCATGACTGTTGAGCGAGGGCTAGAGTCTCTGATCTTGTCCATTTCATTTGTTTTTGACTCCTGACTGCTGAACGTCTGCCGTAAAAAGGAATTCGGCAGCACTGCTACTAATTTAGTGTTTCTCAGAAATTGGTCAATCGATAGATATAGGATTTCTTGCAACATAGCGTGAGAAATACCCTAGGGATAAACCACAACTATATTCAAAGGAACGATTTACAATACTTAGCGGATCTCCAGCGCAAGGTGTAAATATTTCCAGTTGATTCAAAAAAGGGGCGACCCTATTTCACAGCGGAATCACGAGGATGAGGAACGACGTCAATTTCGAGGCACTTAAGGGCTTCCTGCTCCATTACGTCCGGTTACGGATTCGAAACGGCTACTACACGGAGCGCCACTTGGCTAGATTGATTGGGACATCGCAGCCCCAGCTTCACAATGTGTTGAAAGGGGCCCGGCCGCTGAAAGAGGGTCTAGCGGATGCGCTGCTCAAACATTTCCAGATAGGCCTGCTGGACCTGCTCAGAGAATCCGAGCCGGCGACCTTTGAAAAGGGCCTTTATGCAGAACAGCGGTATGATTTCGCGCCAGGGGCGGAGCGCGCGCTGCTGGCGGCAATCGAACCAAGCCTGAATACGAGAAGGCCCGCCGCGTTCGAAGAGAAACTTCCCGGAGACAAATTGCTGGCGAGCTAACGCGCTTCAGCTAGTGTGCGTTGATCAACTGGTGTTTCCAGGCGTAGAGCGGATACTTCTCTGTGAGCGCAGCGACACCTTTGCGCGCTTCGAGGACGGCTGCCTCCGACTTCGCATTCGATACCACGTAGGCGATCAGGCGGCCCACTTCCGTCATGTCGGCCTCCCGAAAGCCGCGTGTGGTGACAGCCGGGCTGCCCAAACGAACGCCGCTCGGATTGAGCGGCGGATTCACGTCGAAGGGAATGGAGTTCTTGTTGACGGTGATGTAGGCCTCGTCGAGCACCTTCTCCGCTTCCTTGCCTTTTACGCCCTTGGCGAAAACATCAATCAGCACGAGGTGGGAATCGGTGCCGCCGCTGACGACACGAAAACCTTCCGACTGCAAGGAGGCGGATAATGCCCGCGCATTGTCCAACACTTGTTTCGCGTAGACCGGGAAGTCGGGCTGCAGGGCTTCCAGGAAGCAAACCGCTTTGGCGGCGATGACATGCACTAACGGCCCACCTTGCGCGCCGGGGAAGACCGCTTTGTCGATGGCCGGCCCAAACTTCTCTTTGGCCAGAATGAGACCGGATCGCGGCCCGCGCAACGACTTATGCGTGGTCGATGTGACGATGTCGGCGTGTTCACAGGGATTGGGATAGACGCCGCCCGCGATGAGGCCCGAATAGTGAGCCATGTCGACCAAAAAGACGGCGCCGACCGAATCGGCGATCTGGCGGAAGCGGGGGAAGTCGATAACGCGGGCGTAAGCACTGGCGCCGGCGATGATCAGCTTCGGCTTGTGTTCCTCAGCCAACCGCGCGACCTCGTCGTAATCGATCCGTTCATCGTCCTTGCGGACACCGTAGGCGACAACCTTGTAGAGCTTGCCCGAGAAATTCAGGGGATGGCCGTGTGTGAGATGGCCGCCGTGGGCCAGATTCATGCCGAGAATGGTGTCGCCCGGTTGTAGGACCGAGGCATAAGCCGCTTCATTGGCCTGCGAACCGGAATGAGGCTGCACGTTGGCGTATTCGGCCTTGAACAACTGCTTGGCGCGATCGCGGGCCAGGTTCTCCACGATGTCGGTAAACTCACAGCCCCCGTAGTAGCGTTTGCCGGGGTAGCCTTCGGCGTACTTGTTGGTAAAGACGCTGGCAGTGGCTTCGAGGACTGCTTCGGAGGTGAAGTTCTCACTGGCAATCAGCTCAATCCGGGTGTTCTGCCGGTCCGCTTCTTTCTGGATCGCGTCATAAATCTGTGGGTCGACTTCGGCCAAGGGCCGGGACATACGCTGTTGTTCGGTTACGCTCATCTGATCTAATTGTCTAATAACCCAATGCTCTGGAGCACTCTTTTTATCCCCACGTTAAGGGAAACACCGGCTGAGGCGGAAGTCATCAGCCACCAACTGTTGCTGCGTGCCGGCTACATTCGCCAGCTATCGGCGGGAATCTACAACTATCTGCTGCTGGCGCAGCGCTCGCTGCTGAAGATTCAGCAGATTGTGCGCGAGGAGATGGACGCGATCGGCGGCCAGGAGATGTTGCTGGCGGCGCTGAATCCGGCTGAAGTCTGGAAGGAGTCGGGCCGCTGGGACGCGATGGGCGACAACATGTTCCGCCTGAAAGACCGTTTCGGGCGCGATCTGTGCCTGGGCATGACCCACGAAGAGGTGATGACGTTCATTGCGCGGGGAGAACTGCGCAGCTACAAGCAACTGCCGCAGATCTGGTATCAGATACAGACCAAGTTCCGGGATGAGCCGCGGCCGAAGTCGGGCTTGCTCCGGGTGAGGCAGTTCATCATGAAGGACTCCTACACCTTCGACTTGGACGCGGCCGGACTGGACTTCGCGTATGGCAAGCATCACGACGCGTATTGCAAGATCTTCGACCGGTGTGGGCTAGCGTACATCGTGGTGGACGCCGATTCGGGAGCGATGGGCGGCAGCCAGTCGCAAGAGTTCATGATTGCGTCGGAGGCCGGCGAAGACTTTGTGGCGCACTGCAAGGGCTGCGGTTATGCGGCCAACCTGGAGAAGGCGGCCTCCGTACCGGCGGCGCCGCTGGTGGCCGATCCCGAAGGCGATCTGGAGCCGGAAGAGTTTCACACGCCCGGCATGAAGACCATTGCGGACCTGTCGTCTTTCACCAAGCTGCCGGAGAGCTCGCAAATGAAGAGCCTGGTAATGGTGGGTGACGACAAGCCCGTCTTGATCATGCTGCGGGGCGATCACCAGCTTAGCGAGACAAAGCTCATGGGAGTGCTGGGGGCGAAAGAAGTGCGCCAGGCGCATCCCCAGGAGATCTTCGAGCTGTTCGGCGCCAACGCCGGTTCGCTGGGACCGGTGGGGTTGAAGAAGCTACGCATTCTCGCGGACAACGCCTTGCAGGGCCGGAAGAACCTGATCACGGGCGCGAACAAGGATGATTACCACCTCCGGCATGTCACGCCCGGCGAGGATTTCGCGGCGGAGTTCTTTGAGCTGCGGCAGGTGGCGCCGGGCGACAAATGCACCCAATGCGGCGCGACGCTCGACATCGTGAAGTCGGTGGAAATCGGACACATTTTCAAGCTGGGCTACAAGTATTCGGAATCGATGGGATTGCGCGTGCTGGATGAGCAAGGCAAGGAACTGACGCCGATTATGGGCTCGTACGGAATCGGCATTGAACGCATTCTGACGTGCGCGATTGAGCTATTCCACGACAAAGACGGCATGACGCTGCCGGCGTCTATTGCGCCGTTCTCGGTAGTGATCACGCCGGCCAACTATCGCGAAGCGCTACAGCACGAAGCGGCCGATCTGCTGTACCGGGAGTGCATGAAGCGGGGCATCGATGCCTTGCTGGACGATCGCGACGAACGGCCGGGAGTGAAGTTCAAAGATGCGGATCTGATCGGCATTCCGTATCGCATCACGGTGGGCAAGAAGCTGGCCGAGGGCAAAGTTGAATTCGTGGAACGCCGCACCAAAGCCGCCCAGGACATTCTGCTGCATGAGGCGGTTGACCACTTGCAGAAAGTGCTTGGCAGCCTGCGGTGACGCCCGCCGATTGGCAGAAAGTCCGGGCCGAATTTCCAGCTCTCAATGGCCGTACGTTCCTGAATACGGCCACATTCGGCCAGTTGCCGAAGCGCGCGACTGCGGCCGCAGTAGCGCATTTTGAACGGCGCGATCAGCTCGCTTGCACAGATTTCCTCGACTGGTTCGACGACTTGGATGAATTGCGCGGCAAGGTCGCGAGACTTATAGGGGCGCAGCCGGACGATATTGCGTTCATCACGGCGGCGTGCCAGGGATTGGCGACCGTTCTGAGCGGAATCGATTGGAAACCGGGCGATGAAATCCTGACCTTGGAGCACGAATTTCCGAACAACTTGTATGCGGCGCAATCGCAAGCCGGCGTTAGAGGCATTGAATGCAGCTGGAGCGAGTTGGAGAATCACGTTACATCACGGACGCGCCTGGTGCTGCTCAGCACGGTGAACTACGTTACGGGGTTACGGCCCGACCTGGACGGCGTGATACGGCGGTTGCGGGAGCGCAACGTGCTGGTGTATGTCGACGGAACCCAGAGTGTCGGCGCGCTGCGTTTTGATTGCGCGCAGACGCAGCCGGATTTTCTTTCGGTCGATGCTTACAAGTGGATGATCTCGCCCAACGGAGCGGGTTTTCTGTACGTGCGGCCGGAAGTGCGCGAGTGGCTGCGGCCGAATGTCATCGGGTGGCGAAGCGACCGGAACTGGCGTGGCGTGGATAATCTGCATCACGGCGCGCCGCGATTCCATGACTCGTCCGAAAAGTATGAGGCTGGGATGATGGTGTTTTCGTCGCTGTACGGCATGCAGGCTTCGATTTCGCTGATGGAAGAGATTGGGCCGGCGGTTATCGAAGGACGGGTCTTGCAGCTGGCCGGAGAAGTTCGGCGCCAGATGGCGGCGCTCGGAGCCGAGCTGTATCCGCACGAGGAACCAAGCCAGCCATCGCAGATTGTGCTGGCGAAGCTGCCGGGGGTGGATGTCTCGGCTTTTGCGAAGCAGTTGCAGAGCGAAGGGATTATCGTGTCGGCCAGGAAGGGATACCTGCGGGTGTCAGCGCACTTCTACAACGATGAGCAGGATATTGAAAAGCTGGCGACGGCGGTGACGAGGAATATCGTCTAGGGGCGAAAGCCGCGGCTTTGCCGTAACCCCTATGGATACATTCCGAACTGCGCTGCCTCAAACGCGGCGCGCTCGAACCCCTCCAATTGCTTCCGACCGCTGAGGCCGCCAGACTACTCCCCGTCGCCGTTCTGTCAACCCTTGTTCACAGTGAACGGTGCTCCTTTTGATCTGAACTTGTTGACGCTACAGCAAGTAGCGAGTGGTGCCGCGATTGCCTTCGAAAGGATTAGTGAGGCAAAACGTGCTTGCGCTGCTCCGTTTGAGAGAGAAAATTCGAATGCGTACCTTGGCCATGGCTATGGCTTTCTGCTGTGTGCCGCTTCTGCCGGCACAATCGACGGCCGCCAAGTCCGCTCTAAAGGTCTTCATTGACAAGATGCCGAACGACCTCGATCGGTACCTGCGATCCGAGTTTTCAAAGCAGATGGAAGGCAGAATCGTGATCGTGCTGGCCGAAAAGGACGCGGACGCGACCATAACCAGCCTCAGCGTGGTGAACAAGGACCGTAAAGTTCTTCTTTGGTCAGATGACGTGGGGGACAGAAACCTAATGTCAAGCGCTGTGAAACCCGGTGGGGAGCGCAAAGTTGCTGAGCAGTTTGTATCCAAGCTGAAAAAGGAAATCGCCAAGTAGGGGCTTTCCCGGTGCCGTCCAGCCGTTCAGAGCTTCTTCTTATGAACGGCTACGTCATTCAGATACGGTCGACGAGCAGGCGAACTTCAATAGGCTCGTTCATCTCAGTCGCGCCTATTTTAGAGCGGATCCGGGAGAGTTCGAGAATGCCGATCCCCGCTGGCAGGCAGGAATGCTTCGCGGCTTGGTAGCCCGCGTCTATGCGAGCCGGATCCGCTTGCGCCACAGCCACGCGGCGATACCAAGGAATGACAGCATGACCGCCAAGTCGAAGACGCCGGCGGGTTCGGGTGTGGGAACTGAGATGTTCGCGTTGAAGCCGGTGCTGTCGTAGGAGAACTGGCCTTGGGGTCCGAGTCCCACTGCGAAGTCGAGCGTCTCTCCGGCGGTCAAGTGCGGAGACAAGTTGAAAGAAGCCGGGGTGCTCGCGCTGTACGCGACGAAGAGAGAAGTGCTGCCTCCCTGGATGACGCTGTCGGTGGTAACGCCGTTGCCCCCATAGTTGCTGCCAATTTCCAGGAATTCGCCCGATACGCTGTACGTCCCGGTGACGGGTGCGGTGAACTGCAGCACGGAATATTGGGCGTTCGGGCCCGGATGCATCAAGAGGAGATCTGCCGGCCACGGGCCAATGGTGACCGCCTCTACCGGAATGGTGGCTCCGGTTGTGTTCTGAAGAATGGTCGGCAGCGAATTGCCTCCGAACTCAGAAAAACCCGAGGCATTCCCATCTCCGAAATAGTTCACCGATGGCAGATCGGTAGCAAAGTTGACGGGGCTGAGCGTGGTTGCGTAACCGTATGCCCAGACTCCATTGATCGGGCTGGTTGATGAGGTAATCGACGGAAAATCGCTAACGGCGCTGAAGGTTTCCGCTAACCCATTGGAAACAAACAGCATGGCACCCGCCAACACCGGAGTCGCAAATCGCAACACCACTACACTTCGAAGGTTCATCGTCTCCCCACTCGTAACAATGCTAGGCACATTGGCAGCGCCGTGTCAATGGGACGAAAGTCTGAAACAGGCCCAAGCGAATCCGTGGCTTGGGACCTGTTTGGATTTCAGTTTTGGCGATTTTGGGCTTAAGGCTTTCCTCGTTGCTAAATTCCTCCCTGTTCCAAATAACCTCTCTGGAAGTTCCACTCTACATTGGGGAAAACCCCAGTAATACCTCGTAAATATACTTAATTATGGGCCGAGCAGTGCTTGCCGGTGCGCAGCCAAGGGGCGAAAGGCGCATCGATTCAGATGAGTGCGTAACAACAAACGCAGAAACTGACCTAAGGCTGAGGCATATAAGACGGTATCTTACCTGCATGAAGACCGCAGTCTCTTCGCAGGTTTCGATTCCCGCTTCGTCACATGGCGGATATACTCGACGCTTGGCGATCGCATTCCTCGCGCATGCTCGACCCAACCATGACGTCGCAACTCGCCTTGCCGGATTCCTGGAGTTCGGCCGTGATCTTACCTGCTGTGTCGACGACGGGCAGATCGGCGAGAACCAGGACTTGATCGCGAAAGCGGAAGAAGGCCTCTGCGCTGATGTGCTGTTGCTGTTGCTGTCTCCGTCATCGTCCCCACACGCTGGCTTCGGGAAAGATGGGAGCCGGTGCTGTTCCAACAAGCAAGGCAAGCCAACGTTGAGGTGGTGACGATGCTGTTGGAGGAGTGTTTGCTTGACACAATCACAGGTAACGGTATCTAACCAGAATGAAGACCATCATCTCTTCGAAGGGCCAAATCGTGCTGCCGGCAGAGTTCCGGCAGATGGACCGTGTCGAACCAGGTCAGGAGTTCGACGTGGAGCGCGTCGATTGTGGGGACTATCGCCTCGTCCGGCGGGCGGCTCCGCCTAACGAGGGCGCCACTAATGGCTGCTCGCGTGTCCGCGGAGGGACTTCTTCGTCCCGATCGACTCTGAGTCGACGGAAGCGCTGTGAAGTACCGGGCAGCGATCAGCAAAAGGCTTGGCCGCACCTAAGACCTGCGTGTCGACGAAGAAGTGTGTGGCATTCAGGGGGACAATTTCTAAGCGTGCCTCCAAGCCAATTTTGGACGAGTAACCCACCGTTTACGACGCGATGCCGTGCTCGATGGCGTAGCGTGTCAGTTCCGCAGTTGTGCGGAGTTTGAGTTTCTCCATGATGGAGTTTTTGTGGAACTCAGCCGTGCGCTTAGAGATGTTGAGGTCAACGCCGATCTGCTTGGCACTCCACCCCTGCGCGATGAGCGCCAATACGCCGATTTGACGGTCGGACATCAACTGAGGAGGCGGATGGACCGAGTCGTCAGGGACCTGAGGGGAAACATAGGTGGCGCCGTTCAGAACCGTCTTCACGGCTTGGACAAGATCGTTTGCGGCGCAGTTCTTGACGACCACGCCAGACGCACCGACCCGGAATGCCTCCCTCGTAATGACGCGATTGGCATGTATCGTCAATAAAACGATCTTGGTGTCCGGAGCCTCTTTGGTGATGGTCCTGGCGACGTCCAGCCCGCTCAGTCCGGGCCTCGTTACGTGAAGCAGCACTAACTCCGGCCGGAGCCTGGCGATCTCGTCGGCGACCAGATCGTCGTCACTAACCAACCCGACCACGTCAAAATGTGGGGTGAGCAATGAGGCGAGTGCTTGGGCGATTAGAAGATGGCTGTCAGCCACGAGTACCCGCGCCTTCAGGCTGTCCGCGTTCGACATGTCAATATCCACTTTCCTTTCGGGTCAGACAGGGTTCTGGCTCTCCGGCGGGCACACGAGCGAGGCCAGGGATGGCGAAGAACGCTGACCCGAAAAGCAATCCGCAAGATCCTCCCCCAAGAGCACCAGTTTTGTCCCAGCACTTCATCCGGTCCGCAGGCACGTGAAGAGTATGCTTGGCGGACGACGTGAAGTTTGATTTTGCCTTGGACCTCAGCAACCGCAGTTCGGGATATGAGAAAGGTAGGTCGGGGCAAATCTGCTCAGGAGACTGAGCCTTAGGTGTCATAGGCACATCCCCTAAGAACTACAGGGGAACGTAATGAGTAGTAACGCATTTGAGCAGAACGTCACAAATGAAAAAGTCTAGGGCTGGCCCAAGGTCTAGGGAAGGAAAGACGAATTAAGAGCCTGAATGTAAGATCGATCGCGTTCCTTAGTTCACCGAATCCGGCGTGTTAAGGACTAGGGCCCCTTGGCTCAGGCGTAGGAAGCGACCCTAAGGAAGACCGCCGAACAGCCGTGAAATAGCTACTTGCCCAGACTTCTGATCTCGTGCAGGTAGCTACCAGGTGGCCTCGCTAGGCGTAACTCTATTTCGCACAACACAGGCCGAATGGCATTAATGCTATCCTAGCGATTTCCCTAGTCTCAGTGGACTCGCGGGAGATCCAGAACCTTGCCTGAGCCGAAAGGAAAGTGGTGATCTTGACATGCTGAATGCCTACGCTGCTGCCAGTACAACCGAGACTGATTCAGATCAAGAGGAGAACGGGCGGAAAGCGCGAATCCTTCTTGCTGATGATCACGTTCTAGTCGCGGAAACACTCTCGATATTGCTCGCACCCCATTTTGATGTGGTCGGCGTGATCAATGACGGCAAAGTCGTCGTCGAAGAAGTGGCCCGCCTGAAGCCTGAAGTCTTGCTGCTCGATGTAGCGATGCCGGGTCGCAACGGACTAGACGCCGCCCGCACGATCCTCGGCAGTGACAACGGCAAAGAGCGCTCTCCGAACACCAAAATCGTCTTCCTAACCATGCACACAAGTCGCATGATCGTAAAGGAAGCCTTCCGCGCTGGTGCGTCTGCCTTCCTGGTCAAGCACTGCGCCGCCAACGAATTGGTGAAGGCGATAAGAACTGTTCTGAGCGGCGGTACGTACGTTTCGCCTGAGGTCCAGGATAACTCGGCCCAAGATGATTTGTCTGAGCGCCAGACTACGGTCCTGCGCCTCATTGCACAAGGTTGCAGAGCGAAGCAAATTGCCCTCCAACTCAACATCTCTTCACGCACCGCCGAATTTCACAAAAACTCCATCATGGATAAACTCAAACTCCGCACCACTTCGGAACTCACGCGCTACGCCATCGAGCAGGGCCTCGCGTCGTAAAGGGTGTGAATGCGGTTTTGTCAGAGTAGCTGGCTTGAACTGGCGGGGAGTATGGAACACATTTCAGACGCTGACTTATTGCTGTACTGCTTGGAAGTGATGCGGAATGAGAACAAGTGAAGCCGCTCGAAGAACATTTACTTTCGTGTCAAGACTGCCTCGACCGAGCGGGATTGATTGCTGAACAGGCTGCTTCGTCAAGGGGGTGAAGGTGCAGTACAGCCGTGTGACTACTGACAACCGTTGCCACTAGTTCACCGCGAACCCGCTCATTCCGGCAACATGTCTTGCCAGGAAGATCGCGAATGCCATCCCAGTTCCATGCCAGCGACTCGGAGAAACTTGCGCGTGGCGGATTCAATTTTGCGGGTGATAATCCGGCTGTTGCTTCGGCAATCCGGCCCATGACCTTGGCGATCTCGCCTCCTTTTTGTGCTCCGGTGCTTGGCAATGCGCAAAAGCTCACAGTTGGTACTAGCACTTCCCTGACTACCAAACACCGCCCCTCTGTGATTTCCTGGCCTGACGAGGGTGTAATGCTTTTCGACACGAACGAAGCGGTTCTTGGCCTATCCCCTTTCGAAAAGGCGTCTGTCGTTCTGCTGTTGCTGATTTTGGCGATCTTTGGACCGGACAGCAAGATCAACAGGGTACGCCGGGACCGATAGGTTTTCGGCCGAGAATCGCACACTACAGACCCACCACGATAGCAGCCCACTAGTATGCGCACGCGGGTAGGTTTTCGAGGTGACTTGATTCTTCGCGTGGGGCGATACTTGGACGCAAGGCCGTCGTTCTCAGCGGTTTTCGCGGGCGTTCAGGGATCTGAGGTGCTCTTAAGAGCCAGATTGAGGGATTTGAGAGGTAATGACGGAATCTGCTGTATACCTATGTAGTGAATCTGCGGACCAACAGGAGCATTCGAGAAAAGCACCCGCTCTGACGCTCAACAGTTCCCACGAGATTCTTCTTGTCGAAGATTCACGCGCCGAAGCAGAGATGTTTCAGAAGGCGTTGGAGTTGGCCAACACGCGAGTTAGAGCATACTGGGTAGCTACAGGCAGCGAAGCCTTGGAGTTTCTTGAACAGAAAGGGCGGTTCTCCGGCCTTTCTCCCGTTAGGATTGTGGTTCTTGATCTGAATTTGCCAGACCTAACCGGATTCGAAGTTCTGAAGAGAATTCGGGCTAATCCCTCGAACAATCGTTATGTGACCATTGTGTTCAGCAGTTCGACGAACCGCCGCGATATTGAGGCGGCCTATTCTTTGGGTGCGAACGCGTACTTCGCCAAACCGATGAGCATGGAACTCTACGTTGCGAAGGTCAAGGTGCTCATTGAGCATTGGCTGGATTTGGTCGAACTACCTTCTGGCTAGCCTTGCTCGAGATCCGCTCACCCCAAATGCCTTGTTTCCTAATATCAGTGCTAGCCGAGCAAGCCTGACTTTACACTTTCCTTGTACGGTAACGATGTACAAGGATCCTTTCGGTCCAGCTAAGTTATTGATTGTATATATTTGGCTCCCCGACATGGATTCGAACCACGATTCACGGCTCCAAAGGCCGCTGTCCTACCATTAGACGATCGGGGAGTAGCGGTGGACACCGCGAATCTTCAGGTTACCATGCAAACGTTTTTGGAACCGCATGTTACCCCTGGGCGGACGCCGCTACCAGTCCGCGATCGGTGTCCCGTCCAAACCGTTCTTGTCCGACCCGCTATGCACATCGAAGATGCCGGGTGGCTGGCTGCCGCCGCCAACGGACGCTTCTTCCATAACCAGCTTCCAGGTCTGATTTGAGCCAGTCATGGGGTCCTGGGGAACCTGCCGCAGATAGCCTTCCGTCACCAGGTCGTCGAGCGTCAGGGGCGCATGCTGTTTATCGATGGTGTATTCATCGATCATGGTGCGCAAGGTGAACAGATTATTGCGCAGCACACTCTCCTTCGAGCGCTGGATCGATTTTTGATAGATGGGGATGGCGATGGCGAGCAGAATGGACACGATCGCCATCACGATCATCAATTCGATCAAAGTAAAACCAGCGGCCAAGGCACGACGGCGGCTGACCGGTTTACCAGTCGGCATAGGGGGTCCCATCCGCCGCCTTATCGAACGACTTGGTGTACACGTCAAACACATTTTGGCCGCCCCAGCTGGTCGCATCCGGGTCGTCCTGCATGCTTCGTTTTCCCCAGTCGGTGCCGCCTGTCATCGGATCGATGGGTACCCGGCGAAGAAACCGGATCTTTCCGGAGCCCTGACCAAGTCCGGTGATGACGCCATTCAGCTTCACACCCTCAACCAGAATTTCGAGCGTAGGCGGATAGCAGTATTCATCCTGCTTTCCCGTGATCTTGCCCGCATCGCAAAGATCCTTGTACTTGTCGATCGCGGTATGCATGTCGCGCAGGGCATAACGCAAGTCTTTTTCCCGTTGACGGCGAACCTGGTAGCGCGCAATCGGCACCGCCATGGAACTGAGAACCATGAGGATGGTGAAGGCCACCACCAGTTCGACCAGCGTAAAACCGGACTGAAGCCGGCGACGGTTCCCGTGTGGCGAGGCTTTGGAGACCCGACAGTTCATAGCGCTACTGTTTCTTAGGAGGAGTCGTGGCGTCGGCCGGCGGCGTAGTAGTAGGCACAGGAGCCGGCGGCGTGGCCGGCGGCACGACAGGTGGCCCGCCAGGAGACGGACCGGGCGGCGCGGTTGCCGGCGCTGTCGACGGGGTCACCGGCGGTCCAAATACATTCGGTGGAACTGACGCAGCCGGCGGCGGAGTGCCGGCCGGGACCGGCGCGGCTGGCTTTGCAGCTGGAGCAACAGCGGCGGGAGGCGGGATGGTCACCGTCACAGTCTCAACAACCGCGCCGCGAATGACGTGGATCGAGTCGAGTGCTCCGGAGGCGACGGCTCGCTCACCCATGGCCGCAAAGTCGGGCGCACGAATAATGTGTGGCACCAAGCCAATCAGAATCTCGTCTTGCTCCCGATCCTTGGTTTTGGTGCCGAAGAGATAGGCCAGACCGGGTATGTTCACAAGACCTGGGATGCCGGCGGTCGTCTTCTGATCCGAATCCGAAACCAAGCCGCCCAGAATGGTCGCTTCCCCATCCTTCATTCGAATATCGGCTTCGTTAATGCGCTGGCCGATAATGGGCTGCGTGACGCCGGCGATGTTCTCGTTGCCTGTTACCGTTGAAACCTCCACTTTGATGTGCATACTGACCTCATCCGGGCCATTCACATGCGGCTGTAGATCCACCAGCACCCCGACATCGACCGGTTGGAACGACGTGGTGGCATACGGAAGTGAACCCGGCGTGGCGACGGCGGATTGGAGTGAGCCTTGCACATAAGGTATCTTCGACCCGATTTTCAATGACGCCTTCCCGCCATCGGAGGCGCGAAGCTGGGGGCGCTGCAAGACCCGCGTGCCGGAATCGTTCATCAGCGCCTGGATCAGCGCTCCCGGCATATTCACCGACCAATCCGCGCTGGAAAGATGCCCAACCGACGCTAGTGACACGTAGTTGGTCGCAACGGTGGATGTTGTGGTTCCTGTTGTTGTTCCCGTTGTGGTGCCCGTAGTCGTTCCGGTGGTGGTGCTAGTGGTGGTCGTACCAGTCGTACCGGTGGTCGTACCCGTGGTCGTTCCGGGGACGAGGGTTAATTGCTGGCGAGGCGTGAACAGAATGTTGCTGCTGAGGCCGCCTGTCGCGCCGGCAAGGGCGGCCGAGAGTGTTTGTGTCCTGCTCCTGCTCGCCTCTAAAATGACCACATCAATCAAGACCTCAGCCTTGGGCTTGTCCAGATCGTGGATCAGCTTCTCGACGACATCCACCGTGTCCGGCGAGGCGCGCACCACAATCGCGTTCTGGCTGGCCACCTGGAAAATGCCGCGGCTGAGATTAGTGACTGTGCGAATCGCGTTAAATATCTCGTTGAATTCGTTGGCCGTGGAAACGTTCTGGACGTAGAAGACTTTCACCACCTGGTCCTGATAGGCCTGCCGCTTGGGCTGCGTGTCGGAGGCCACGAAGATGGCGTTCTTCGTGACCGGTTTCCAGAACGTATTGGTTTCGAGAGCAATGTAGTTGAGGGCGTCCTCCAGAGAGGCATTCACGAGGTCGAGATTAAACGTCTTGCCGGATAGCTCGGGCGTACCCGCGCTGTCAAAAAGGACATTGATCCCGGCCAGCTTGCCAACCGTCTCATAGAGAACTTTCGCGGATTGATTGTTGATCTTCAGCGTCGTGATCTGGGGATTGATCGGTTGAAGAACCGGGACGCCCTGCAAGGAATGAATTCGTTCGTTCATCTGCCGGCGGGCTTCTTCTGCCGGGGACAAGATTTGAGCGCCGGGTCCCTTTTTCTCGCGTTCCTTGATCATGGACATGGTGGCTGCGATTTCCTGGGTGACGGCCTGAAGAGAGGGATCGAGCGCAAAAGCCTTCTGGAACTCCATCAGCGCCTGGTCGAGTTGCTGCTCTTCGCGGAGCTTCCTGCCAGTCGTGAAATGGGCTAAGGAAGCCTCGTTGCGGGCACGCCTGTCGGCCAGTTGATAGGCTGGGTCTTGGGGGCTGATCGCGAGCGCCTGGTCGAAGAGTTGGACCGCGTGGTCGTACTCCTTGTGCAGCTCGGCGGCGAGCCCATCCTTATATAGTTTTTCGGCCTTGTGCGTGCCTCCATAAAGGATCGGCAGCAGCAAACCGGCGATACAAACAACCACACCCAGAGACCGCAACCATTTTGAAACCATTGATTTAGTCGTACGAATCCTATGGTAGTCTACGGTCGGCTCTTGAGTTTTACCCCGCTCAGGCGTGTGGCGGAGCCACTCCATTAAGAGGCGCAAGTAGGCACCTTTATCCGGGGATTTGTCTTCGTCATTTGCTGGGCCTTTCGAGACTCGACACCTCGGGTGGGTTCATCGTGGGTAGATTGCTTCTCCTAGACATGACGCCGCCTGCTGGGAAGCCGTGCACCCTCCCGTGAAACAATGGTGGGGGAGTCCGCACACTGTCGGCGGGAATACTTGGCGCAACAATCCAGCGAGATCAAGATTTTGAGCGATAACCGGTCGGCGGGGCACAATTATCATCTTCTCGATCGTTTTGAGGCGGGAATGGTGCTGACGGGCACAGAAGTGAAGGCCGCCAAGAGCGGGAAAATCCAGCTCAAAGAAGCCTATGCCGAGGTCACCGGTGGCGAGGCCTGGCTGGTGAATGCGCATATTAGCGAGTATTCCCACGGCAATATCATGAACCACCAGCCCGCGCGCAAGCGCAAACTGCTGCTCCACCGGTCGGAGATCGATAAGCTGCAGGTGGAGACCCGCGAAAAAGGGCTGACCATCGTGCCGGTGAAGCTGTACCTGAAAAGCGGCCGGATTAAAGTGGAAATCGCGGTCGCTAAAGGCAAAAAATTTCACGATAAACGAGAGTCTGAACGAGCCAAAGAGATGCAGGCCGAAGCAAAAGCCGCACTCGGGCGACGCGGACGTCAATAAACTAGTTTCTAAAACACCATGCAACTTCTCATTCAAACTTCCCCAGCCTCTCAGACTGAGGCCGACGCAATTGCCGTTCTTGCTTTCGAAGCGGAGAGTGGACAGGCGCCGGCCGATTCGGCGCTGGCCGAGCAGAACGGCTGGCTGGCCGAGCTTCGAACCAGCGGCGAATTCACGGGCAAGCTCTATGAAACGGCGGTGCTGCACCGTCCGGCTGGCTTCGCGGCGAAAAGACTGGTTGTGATTGGCGCGGGCAAGGCCGAGAAGATCTCCACCGTCGAACTGCGCCGGATCGCCGGGACGCTGGTCCGCTCACTGAAAGGGAAAGGGGTGCGAAGCATCGCCCTGCTGCTGGAGCGCGATCTAGCTTCCCCTCATTTCGTGTTGGCGGCGGCCGAGGGCGCCGTGGTCGGCGGTTGGGAGCCGGATAAATACAAGAGCGACCCAAAGACCCCGGCTGGGCCTCAAAGCATCGACTCGTTCACGGTAGTCGTGCCGGGCGGCGCCAAGAGTTTTCTTGCGGACGCTTTGGAGCGGGGCCGCATCATCGCGGAATCCCAGAACTTTACGCGCGACCTGGTGAACGAGCCCGCCAACAAACTGACACCAGCGGTGTTGGCCGAAGCCGCCCGCCGCATGGCAGAGGAAGCTGGTTTGGAGTATGCGGTTCTGGACCGCGAGGAGATGACCCGGCTTGGCATGGGATCTCTTCTGGGCGTGGCGGTGGGCAGCGCTGAGCCGCCCTTCCTGATTGTGGTGAAATACAAGCCTGCCCAGCCGAAGGCCGCCGATCAACTGGCGCTGGTGGGCAAAGGTGTCACCTTCGACACGGGCGGCATTTCCATCAAACCCTCGGACGGGATGGAGAAGATGAAGTACGACATGGCGGGCGCCGCGGCCGTGCTGGGCGCGATGCGTGCCATCGCTCAGCTGAAACCGCCGATCGCCGTTACCGCTTATGTGCCGACCGTGGAGAACATGGTCAGCGACCGCGCCCAGCGGCCCGGCGACATCGTGACAGCCATGTCCGGAAAGACCATCGAAGTCCTGAACACAGACGCCGAGGGGCGCTTGATTCTGGCTGACGCCCTCACCTATGCCAACCGGAACGGGGCGACCCACATCGTGGATGCGGCAACCTTGACGGGTGCAATCGGGGTCGCGCTGGGTCAGTACAATATTGGCGCCTTCACCAACAACCAGGACCTGCTCAACAAGTTTCTAACTGCCGCTACCAGCGCGGGGGAAAAGACCTGGCAGTTGCCCATGGATGAAGAATACAAAGAGTACCTGAAATGCGCCTTCGCTGACCTGCCCAACATCGGCTCCGGGCGGCAGGCCGGATCCATCACGGCCGCTTGGTTTCTACGCGAGTTTGCCGACCCAACACCCTGGGTACATCTGGATATTGCCGCGACCGCTTGGCTGGATGACGGAAAGAGTTGGATCTCAAAGGGTCCGACCGGCGTGTCCGTGCGATCGTTTGTGGATTTGGCCATGAACTGGAGCTAGTGGGCCTACCGCTAACCTAGAGCAGACGTCCTTCGTTGCCGGGTTCGAACGCCGTACTGGCAGAACGCTCGCCATTCGCCCGGGCGGCCGACCGCGTCTTGTGTCTGCCGGTGCGCAGGAACCCCTCTATTCCGCAGGTAGTACGCCATCGGATTAAACGCCCGTCCGTCCCCATTTCCCCTGGGTGCATCTGGATATCGCCGCGACCGCTTGGCTGGATGACGGAAAGAGTTGGATCTCAAAGGGTCCGACCGGCGTGGCCGTGCGATCGTTTGTGGATTTGGCCATGAACTGGAGCTAGTGGGCCTACCGCGAACCTAGAGCAGACGTCCTTCATTGCCGGGTTCGAACGCCGTACTGGCAGAACGCTCGCCATTCGCCCGGGCGGCCGACCGCGTCTTGTGTCTGCCGGTGCGCAGGAACCCCTCTATTCCGCAGGTGGTACGCCATCGGATTAAACGCCCGTCCGTCCCCATTTCCCCCTCCGCAGGTGGTACGCCATCGGATTAAACGCCCGTCCGTCCCCATTTCCCGCCATTTCCCGCGTCTCGTCCTGACCGTCCGGGGGGACTCAGCGCGGTAGGATGAGACACCTCTGAACCGCTCCGCGTCACCTTAAGAAAACGCAACGAAGATCCTCGGAAACTGGTAGCACACCGACGGCATCAAGGGAAAGTGTTCTAGTGCCATTGCGGTGGATCCCGAACCACAAAACGACGTTCCTTTAGAGGCCTCCATTCCCGAAGGCGCGGCTTCTCTGGAATCGATTCTCTGCACGGGGGAGTTGCATAGCCCCCCATCGCGTCCGTCCGATTACGAGAAAGAGAACCGACTGCTAGGGGCGCTGGCCACAGCCCTAGTCGACTCTAAGTCCAACATTCTTGAGACATTGGCTGAAACGATCCGGGATGTCACCCCGCGCGATTCATCCGGCCTCAGTATGGTAACCAAGGACGATGGTGAGGAGCGGTTCTCTTGGCCCTCCGTCATCGGGATGTGGCAACCGCACGCCGGGGGCCTCAACCTCCAGGCGGAACTGGAGGGGCGGCTTTGTTTTAACTACAGGTCGGCCGCTGACCAGATCGCGGTCGCCCGGACCAATCTCGACCTCGCGAACCAGGCCCTAACGCAAGCCCGGGACCGTTTCGCGTCCGGAGGCATCGACACCGTCGAGGCCGTGCAGGCCCAGCGATCGGTTACCGTCACCAACGACAACTTGATTACCGCCTTGTATGCCCACAACCTGGCGAAGGTCGAACTGGCGCGCTGGGGTCCACTGAGCAAAGAATCCAGAAATTCATGGAGGTGAAATAGCCGTGGCTGATGTAACAACAACTGAAAGCCAAGCCGCAAGCACCCGGCCAGCTGATTCCTTCGGCCCGAAGGCACCACGCAGAGGGCGTAGAAGGCTCATTCGTGCGATTGTGCTCGCGGTCGCCTTGGTCGTGTTGGCCGCCGGTTCGTTTTACGCCTGGAAGTATTTCAGCGCGTACGAATCCACTGATGACGCTGAAGTCGATGGGAACATCAACGCTATAAGCGCGCGGATCAACGGCTACGTCTTGGATGTGCTCGTCGACAATGAGCGTTACGTGAAAGCCGGCGACGTGCTGGCCCGAATCGATCCCAAGGACTATGGGGTCGTGCTCGCTCAAGCTGAGGCGGACCTGGCTGCCGCCGAGGCGAGCCTCCAAAGCTCTCGTACCGATGTACCCGTTACCTCGACCACCACCAGCAGCCAGTTATCCTCGGCGCGCTCCGGCAAAGTTGATGCGGTCGCGGCGTTACTTGGAGCTCAGCGCCAGTTGAGCGCGGCCCGCGCGCGTCTGGTTAATGCCCAGGCCAATGTACGCGAGGCCGAGGCAACCTACAAGAAGAATGCGGACGATGTGGTTCGGTACAAAATGCTGGTGGACAAGGATGAAATTGCTGAGCAGATCTACGATACGACCGTCAACGTAGCCAATTCCACGCAAGCGACCGTAGAGGCCCGCCGCGCAGCGGTCGCCGAGGCCGAGGATAATGTCCGCGTCGCGCAGAGCGCCGTGGACCAGGCCAATGCCCGCATCGCCCAAGCGGATGCTTCCATCCAAGCTGCGCTAACTGCGCCGCAACAGGTAGCCATCAGCCAGGCGCGCGCCAAAACGTCCGAAGCCCAAGTGCTTCAAAAACGCGCCGTCGTCGACCAAGCCCGGTTGAATCTCAGCTACTGCACGATTTTCGCACCGGTAAGCGGCATCGTTGAAAAAAAGAGCGTCCAGGTGGGAAGCAATGTCTCACCGGGCCAGGAGTTGATGGCAGTTGTGCCATTGGAGAACATCTGGATCACAGCGGATTTCAAAGAGACCCAGTTACGCCACATGAAAGCGGGCCAGCGAGTCACGTTTAGTGTGGATGCCTACGATCGTGAATACAGAGGTAGGGTCACCGGTATCGGCGGCGCGAGCGGTTCGCTGCTCACCCTGCTACCGCCGGAAAATGCCACGGGAAATTTCGTGAAGGTAGTGCAGCGCATTCCTGTCCGGATCGATATCGATCCCGGCCAAAACAGTGACCACCGGCTGCGGCCCGGCATGTCCGTGGAGCCGAAAGTCTATGTCCGGTAGCGAAGGCGCGCTTTCGGCGCCTGCGCCTCGCTGGCGGCCGAAATACAATCCCTGGTTCATCGCCGTCGCGGTGGCGATGGCAGCTTTCATGGAGGTGCTCGACACCAGCATCGCCAATGTCGCGTTGCCGTACATCGCTGGAGGCCTCGGCGCCAGCAACGATGAGAGCACCTGGGTGCTCACGTCCTATCTGGTCTCGAACGCTGTTGTTCTGCCCATTAGTGGCTGGCTGGCCGGCCTGTTTGGCCGCAAGCGCTTTTTTCTGTTCTGCATTTTTCTATTCACGCTAAGCTCGCTGCTTTGCGGCACCGCTTCCTCTCTGAGCCTGCTCATCATTTTCCGGGTTATGCAGGGCGGCGGAGGCGGCGGTTTGCAGCCTATGGCGCAGGCGATCCTCGCCGATGTGTTTCCTCCGGAGAAACGCGGCGTCGCGTTTGCGCTCTACGGAATCACGGCTATCATGGCGCCCACCATTGGTCCCACTTTGGGTGGGTGGATCACAGACAGCTACAGCTGGCGTTGGATCTTCTTCATCAACCTTCCCGTCGGGATACTGGCAACTTTTTTAGTCATGCGCCTGGTAGAAGATCCGCCCTACCTGCGACGCTCGGCGACGGCCGGCGTGCGCCTCGACTATATCGGCATCTCGCTGCTCGCTTTGGGCGTGGGAGCCCTTCAAGTGGTGCTCGACAAAGGACAGGAAGACGATTGGTTCGGCTCGCGGTTTATCACTAACCTCATCATCGTCTCGGCTGTCTGTCTCGTTTCTCTGGTGATCTGGGAGTGGCGTCATAAGACACCCATCATCGACGTGCATCTGTTCAAGAACTTCAACTTCGCCACTGCAAACGTCATGATGTTTCTTTTCGGCATTCTGCTTTTCGGCAGCTTGGTGATGATGCCCCAGTTCCTCCAGACTGTAATGGGATACACGGCGGAAAACGCCGGGCTTGTTCTGTCAGGCGGCGGCTTTATCGTGCTCATGGAGATGCCCATCGTGGGCAAGCTAGCCGGAAAATACCCGGCCAAATACATCATCGCCGTGGGCTGGCTGGCGCTGGCAGTCGGAATGTATGTCTCCATAGTGCAGCTCGATACATTGATCAGTTTCCGGTCGGCTGCCGTGCTACGTGTAATCCAATCAGTTGGGCTCGGCCTTCTGTTCGTTCCTGTAACAATGGCGGGCTACATCGGGTTGCCCGCGGAAAAAGCTAACAGTGTCGCCGGCATCATCAACTTCATGCGCAATATCGGCAGCAGCGTGGGAACCTCCATGGTCACGACACTGTTGGCGCGGCGGTCGCAGGTTCACCAGCTGGTGTTGTCGCAGCACACCAGTGGTTTCGATCGGTCTCTTCAAAACCAGGTAAACGCGTTGAGCCCAAGGCTGGTGCACTCCGGCGTCAGCGTTGCCGACGCGCCCAAGCTGGCCTACGGTCTGCTTTACCGATCCGAGGGACGGCAAGCAGTGACCCTCGCCTACATCGACGTGTTTATCGTGCTGACCATCACCGCCAGCATAATGTTTCTGCTTTCCTTCATGGTTCGTAAGAATGATCCCAAGGCCGGTGGCGGAGTGGCCGTAGGTTAGCCCAGTGAGCTATCGTTCTCATCAATAACCGCTCGGTTTTATCATTAGGCCGGTGAAATGCGCTCGCGAAGGAAATGGGGACGGACGGGCGTTTTGTCCGAGAATCCACAGGCTATTCCGGTACTAACGCAGTATGGCCCGCGAAGCTCGACTCGTCGAGACTGACACCGCATTCCACGTCACCGCACGCGGGAACTATCGCCAAACGGTATTCTTCTCGGACGAAGACCGGGGTGAGTATCTGGAACTCCTCGACCATCACGCCGCACTCGAAGGAATGGAGATCTTCGGTTGGTGTCTCATGACGAATCACATACACCTGCTCGCCGTTCCACGGCAACGTGCTGCGCTGGCGCGAACCATGCGACGCACCCAATCCGATTATTCGCAGCGTCTCAATCGTCGCGCGGGTTCCCGCTGCGGCCATCTCTGGCAGTCGCGATTCTACTCGTGCCCGCTGGCTGGTGACGCGGTCTGGACGGTTCTCCGCTACATCGAACTGAATCCTGTACGCGCCGGTCTTGTCGCGGCGGCCGAGCAAAGCCCATGGTCGTCCGCAGCGGTGCACTGCGGGCTGCGAACGGCACCATCGCTACTGTCCATGGCGGAATGGGAACGCGTGTGGACGCACGACCGATGGCAAAGTGTCTTGGCCCATGGGGCTGGAGAACGAGAATTCGATGTCATCCGCCAAGCCACTCAGCGGGGCGTCCCGCTAGGTGACCCAACCTTCATTGCCGGGTTCGAACGCCGTACTGGCAGAACGCTCGCCATTCGCCCGGGCGGCCGACCGCGTCTTGTGTCTGCCGGTGCGCAGGAACCCCTCTATTCCGCAGGTAGTATGCCATCGGATTAAACGCCCGTCCGTCCCCATTTTTCGTCGCGAGCATTGAGACCCAGGAGCTAGGCATTCGTTACGGCCCAGACCCTGGAGGCCTGGAACGTCTTCACCCGTTAGCCAGTGCCAACAGCTGTGATGTGAGCGAGCGTCCCGTTAGGCCGGCCCCAGTCGCATCTTACTGGTTCTTGTTCAGCGAGGCCATGGCCAGCGAACCGCCCAGCCCCATGGTTTCGACGGCCGAGGAGGGAACGATGATCATGGAGCCGCGTTCCTTGATGGCTTCGTACAGCATGTTCATGGCGCGAAGGTGTAGCGCCGTTGGATTATTCTGATACACCAGCGAGGCTTCCTCGAACTTCTTCGAGATTTCGGTTTCGGCCTGGCCCAGAATGATGCGGGCCTGTCGCTCGCGTTCGGCCTGCGCCTGGCGAGACATGGCGTCTTCCAGCGCAGCCGGGATCTTCACATCCCGAATCTCGACCGATTGTACGGTGATACCCCAAGGGTTAGTCTTCTCATCCAGGATGCGCTGCAGTTCGTGTCCCAGCGTCTCGCGCTCGGTAATCATCTGCGCCAGTTCGTGGCGGCCAATCGATTCCCGCAGCGCCGTCTGCGCGCTCATCATGATGGCTTCGTTAAAGTCGGCTACTTCGAGGATGCACTTCTCGGCGTTCCAAACCACCCAGAAGATGATGGCGTCGACATTCACCGGCACCGTGTCTTTACTCAGCGCCGACTCGGCCCGGACGTCGGTGACTCGTACCCGCTGATCGACATACTTGCTCAGCGAATCGATCACCGGAACGATGAAGAACAGGCCGGGGCCGCGCAAGCCGAGATATTTGCCCAAGCGAAGTTGGGCGACGCGCTCCCACTGGTTGGCGATTTTGATGGCAAACATCAGGTAGAGGCCAACGACAAGGCACGCCAGAATCGGTATGGGCGATGCCAGGATGCCGCTCAATGCTCCTCCCACAACCACGAGGATCACCATAGTTGCCGCACCGGGCCCGCTCACCGGTGACTGTACGTTCGGTCTGGATGCTGCGGTACTCATTTGTTTCGTTCCTTTCTGTCTGATTGCGCTTCACGTAAGCGGCCAATCAGTTCGTCGAGCGAAAAGCCTGCCTGCCCGGCCCGGGCCGCGACGTCGGCCGCCAGTTGGTTCAACTGTCGCTCGCGCTCCACTTCGTCGCGCTTTGGTTTTTTCTGCGAGATGAACGTGCCCGTGCCCTGCTGCGTCTCGAGCACGCCGCGGATTTCCAGTTCGCGGTAAGCCCGCACCACGGTATTGGGGTTCACGGCGAGATCCACCGCGAGCTGCCGCACTGTCGGAAGTTGGTCGCCCGGCGCCAGTGCGCCTGCCGCCACGCCGCCCAGAACCTGGTCCATGATCTGCCGGTAGACGGGGACGCCGCTTTTCAGGTCGAGACGAAGCTGAAATTGGTTTCTGGCGTTTATTGCTGCCACGGGATTGATCTCTAGTTCTAGTGTACTAGTTTACTAAAACAAGTCAAGAGAAAGTTGTACGCCGATCGCAGTGGCATGATAAGCGTGTGTCGTTTGAACAGTCGCTGAGTCAAGTTCTGCCGGACGATCTTCCCCACCGGGACGAACTAATCGCAAAAGGCGCCCGTCATCTGGGACTGGTCGTCGAGGCCAACAAGATCATGAACCTGACCCGCATTGTGGATCCGCACGAAGCGGCGGTGAAGCATGTGCTGGATTCGGTGACGCCGTGGCGGCGGTTGACGGGCGTGAAAACGGTTCTGGACGCCGGCACCGGAGCCGGTTTTCCAGGCATCCCGCTGGCCATCGTGCTGCCGCACGTTCACTTCGTTCTCAGCGAGTCCATCCAGAAGAAGGCGCGCTTCGTTTCGTCGGTGGTCGAGACTTTGGGGCTGGCGAACGTGACCGTGACCGCTGAACGGGCCGAATCGTTCCTCGGCAAGAAGCACGCGCAGATTGTCTTAGCTCGCGCGGTTGCACCCATCGCGAAGGCGCTGGAGTTATTCGCACCCGCCATCAGGAAGGGGACGCTGCTCCTGCTTTACAAAGGGCCGGACGTGTCGGTGGAGATAGAAGAAGCCCAGCCGTTGTTGAAGCGAGCCAAAGTCTCGGCCCGCATTGTGGAACGCTACGACCTGCCGAATGAGATGGGAGCCAGGACGCTGGTCGAGCTAGCGGCAGGGCGGTGAGAGTCTTCCCAACGATACGGAATTGCGAGGATACGCCGGCGTGGCTGACGGATTCTGGGGTTCGCCCGGACCTACTTGCCCCTGGCTAAGCTCCACGCCAACATCGACCAGCCGGCGATGAAACAGACGCCGCCGATGGGCGTAACCGCTCCCAGCATCCGGACCCCGGAGATGGCCAGCGCATACAGGCTTCCCGAGAAGAACAAAACACCGGCGAACAACACGAGCGCGATGCGGGTCGAACTGGCTTCCGAGATCGCCCCTGCCTTGGCGAAGAGCGGCACAATCAGGATTCCCAGTGCGTGAATGAACTGGTAGAAAACGGCCTTCTCGTAGATCGACATCGAGTAGGCATCCAGCTTGTCCTTCAGGCCGTGCGCTCCAAAAGCTCCCAGGGCCACGGCCAGCGCCAGCAACACCGCTCCCATCACGCTTACGTTCATAGCTTCTGTTTTATCAGGAAGCGGCCATCTTACGCCGTGGCGAACGGTGTTTCGAGCGACGGGCTTTGCGGCGTGAAAAGCGCCGCTCCATCCTCGGTAATGTGCATGTCGTCTTCCAGCCGCACCCCGAATTCACCCGTAATGTAGATGCCCGGCTCGTCGCTAAAGGTCATGTTCGCTTCGAGCGGCAGCATATTGCCTTTCACCAGGTAAGGCCATTCATGGCCATCCATTCCAATGCCGTGGCCCACACGATGAGTGAAGTGCTCATACTGAGCGCCATACCCGCCGTCGCCAATCACCTTGCGCGCGGCGGCATCCACTTGCCCGCAGGGCACGCCGGGCCGGGCGGCTTTCAGCGCCGCGGCCTGCGCTTTGTGAACAATGTCGAAGACCGTCTTCATCTTGTCCGTGGCCTTGCCCAGGACGAAGGTCCGGCTGATGTCGGATTGATAGCCTTCGACGGTGCAGCCATCGTCGATCAGGACGATCGTGCCTTCGCGAATCACCTGCGGCTTCAGCGAGCCGTGCGGCAGCGCAGAGTACTCGCCCGTTTGGACGCTGGCCTCGCCCGGAAAGCCAAGCCGTCCATAGGCGGCGGCGATCATTTGCGAGAACTGGCTGCGGGTCATGCCCGGATGCAGGCTCTTCCAAACGGCCTCGTAGGCCGACCACGTCACTTGGTTCGCCAGGCTCATCAGGGCGAGTTCGGCGGGAGTCTTGATCATCCGGCAGCCGGCTGTCACGGGCGTTGCGCTGACAACCTCCAGCGCTGGATTCGCCTTCGCAATGCCGTCGGAGAACACGAACGTGACGCGCTCTTCTATGCCGATTCGTCCCGTGCTTATGCCCACATCTTTCAGGCCCTTCGCGACCAGCGCATAAGGGTTTTCATCTTCCTGCCAGGTCAGGATCCGGGAATCGGCGCCTTCGGGCGCATCGGCGATCTGCTCCTGGGCGCGGTCGCGTTCAAAGGCAGGGCTGACATAGAACGGGTGCCCCTTCTTCGGCAGCACAAATGTGAACAAGCGCTCGCTATTCCACCAGCGCACGCCGGTGAAGTAGACCAGCGAGGTTCCACCGATCAGGCAGATGGCGTCCAGGTGGTTCTGGTCCATCAACTGGCGGGCCCGCTCCCAACGATCGCGCCGCTCCGCCAGCGTGATGGGCTTCGCCTCGGACTTGCGGCTCTTCAAGGCCACGATAGCCGGGGGAAGTGACGCCGCGTGTTCCGGCGTCTCGTCCTGCGCCAAACTCGTCCTGTTGAATAGCGATGCGAATCCACCCATCGCCGCCGCTGTCTTGCCAAAGTTCCGTCTGGTGAACATGTGTTCGTTATGGTAGCGAATTTGATCCAGTGTGGATAACCTGTTAGGACGTGCCGAACACGCGGAGCATCTCCTCTTGAAGCCCCTTGACTGGGTTGTGCTGTTTGGCTGGCTTGTTTTTATCGTCAGCTACGGCCTCTACCGGGGGCGCGGAAGCAACACCGTCAATCAATATCTGCTCGCAGGCCGCACAATGCCCTGGTATGCGATGGGCCTCTCCATCATGGCCACGCAAGCCAGCGCGATCACGTTCATATCGACCACCGGCCAAGCCTATGTCGACGGTATGCGCTTTGTGCAGTTCTACTTTGGGCTTCCGCTGGCGATGGTGATTCTCTCCGCCACGGCGGTGCCCATCTTTCACAGCGCGAAGGTGTATACGGCCTATGAGTATCTGGAGCAGCGCTTCGACACCAAGACGCGGGCGCTGGTTGGCGGCATCTTTCTCATCCAACGCGGCCTGGCGGCGGGCATCGCGCTGTATGCGCCCGCGGTTGCCCTCTCCGTGGTGCTGGGATGGTCCGACCGGCTAACGACGGTCATCATGGGAGTCCTGGTCGTCACCTATACAGCCACCGGCGGCATCAAGGCAGTGACCTGGGCCGATGTCCAGCAGATGGTAATGATCCTGGTCGCGCTGCTGCTTAGTCTGTTCATCGCGATTCATCTGCTGCCGGTGGATGTTTGCTTCCTGGATGCCGTACGGCTCGCCGGCGCGGCGGGACGGCTGAGTCCGGTGGATCTGCACTTCGATCTGAACAACCGGTATAACGTCTGGAGCGGGCTCATTGGCGGGATGTTCCTGGCGCTGGCCTACTTTGGCTGCGATCAGAGTCAAGTGCAGCGCTATCTGACGGGCCGCTCCATCGCCCAAAGCCGCCTCAGCTTGATCTTCACGGCGATGGCCAAGATTCCCATGCAGGCCTTCATCCTGTTCATCGGAGCGATGGTCTTCGTCCTGAACCTCTTCGTGCAAGCACCACCCATCTTTCAGCCGGTCGAGGCAAAGCGCGCCGCGCAGTCGGCTGAGTGGCCCCAGATTGAAGCGCAGTATCACCGCGCCTTTGAGGAGCGCCGGGCGGTCGCCTATCAGCTTCTGCAATCGGACCATGCCGGAGCTGTCGCCAAAGGCGCCACGATCTCGGTGCAGCATGCCGACCCATCCGTTCTGGCCGCGTTCCGCGCCTCGCAGAGCAAGTTCGACGGCGTCCGCAAGCAGGGTCTGGACGTCGCCGCGCGGCTGGAAAACGCGAAAGAGTTCAATGATACGAACTACATTTTTCTCTCGTTCGTGACCAACTATCTGCCGGTGGGCGTGGTGGGTCTGGTGATCGCGGTTATCTTTTCGGCATCGATGTCGTCGACGTCAGGTGAGATCAACTCGCTTGCGACCGTGACCGTGATCGACATCTACCGGCGGTTTATCAAGAAGGATGGAACGGACCGGCACTACTTGATAGCCTCACGCCTGTGGACCGTCTTCTGGGGCGCGTACGCGGTTGCGTTCGCCGCCTTCGGATCGCGTGGCTTCGGAGCGCTTATTGAGCGGGTCAATATCATCGGATCGCTCTTTTACGGCGGAATGCTGGGAGCGTTTGTGCTGGCGTTCGGGTTCAAGCGGGTGGGCGGCACGGCCGCATTCTGGGGAGTGATCTGCGGAGAAGCGGCCATCTTCTTCGCTGCCGCGTTCACAGGTATCACGTTCCTCTGGTACAACGTCATCGGCGCCGTCGTGGTTGTCGCAGTGGCATTACTACTGACGGCCGTTGTGCCGAAGCGGGTTGTTGTGGGCACGGGCTGAGCGGAGACGTTCCCGACAAAAGGCTGAAATTCGCTTGCTGAGACGCCTTGAAGAAATCAAATTATGGCCGCTGATGAACGCCGATGAACGCGGATTGTTTGATTCCATCGAGCGAGCGTTCCCCTGAAGACGCGCTCCAAGTTGTTGATGCCATTGAGCCGGAATTTCGCGTCTTCATTCTATTCGGTGGCCCGCCGGGCCATGGCTACTCCCTCACGGTCGCGGCTCAGAAAGCTGCGGCCACGACCCGAGAGCATCCGCTTGCTCACGCGCCCGGTTCTGTGCTGGAGTTGGCACATCGGCGCTACAGCCTGAAGGCCGTGCCACGGTGTTTTGTTTTTTACACAGACGGTCGCCGCTCCGTGAGAATCAAAGGGCCCGTCGAAAGCTTGTATAGTGATCCCCAAGGAGCCACCTCTTATGAACAACCCCAACGCTCGCCTTTCGATCGTCGCCTACAAGCCAAAGCCCGGGAAAGAAGCTGAGTTATTGGCTCTGGCTCGCGAACACGTTCCGTACCTGCGCAGCATCGGTGTTGTCACGGAGCGTCCGCACGTCATTGCCTCGGCCGCTGACGGGACCATCGTCGAGGTGTTCGAGTGGGTCGCGGGCGGGGTTGAAAAGGCACATCATCACGAGGGCGTACATGAGCTCTGGGGCCGGTATAACGCGGCATGCGATTACGTGGCGCTGAACACCCTGGAAGAAGCCGGTATGATGTTTGCCAATTTCACCCCGCTTAACTGAAGTTTTCAGCCTTCGAAAACAAAAGACCCGCACCAGCTTCTTAGGCTGCTGCGGGTCTGAGAAAAAATGCCTCTTCCGCCATCGCTGGCGAGAGATTTCTTTACTTCTCTTCTTCTTCTTCGACGGCTTCGCAGACCATGGCTTCGGTCGTCAACATCAGCGACGCTATTGAAGCGGCATTCTGGAGCGCGGTTCGAGTCACCTTGGTCGGGTCGATGACGCCCGACTTTACCAGGTCCTCGTACTGATCGGTATAGGCGTTGTAGCCGAAATTGCCGTTGCCCTGCTCTTTGATCTTCTCCACCACGACCGCGCCCTCAATACCGCTGTTGAGCACAATCTGGCGGATCGGCTCTTCGCAGGCCCGGCGGACAATCTTGACGCCGAACTGTTCGTCGGCATCCTCGAGTTTGAGGTCGTCCAGGGCCAGCGAGGCGCGCAGCAATGCGATGCCGCCGCCCGGAACGATACCTTCTTCAACTGCTGCCCGCGTGGCGTGCAGAGCGTCTTCGACACGAGCCTTCTTCTCTTTCATCTCAGTCTCAGTCGCCGCGCCGACTTTGATGATCGCCACGCCGCCGGCCAGTTTTGCCAGCCGCTCCTGCAGCTTCTCTCTGTCGTAGTCGGAGGTGGTCTCTTCAATCTGGGTCCGCAGCTGCTTGATACGGCCCTCGATGTTCTTTGCTGTTCCGGCGCCGTCAATGATGGTGGTAGTGTCCTTATCCACCGTGATGCGCCGGGCGTGGCCAAGATCTTCGAGCTTGATGCTGTCGAGTTTGATGCCGGTCTCTTCCATGATGGCTTTCCCGCCAGTCAGGATCGAGATATCGTCGAGCATTGCCTTGCGGCGGTCGCCGAAGCCCGGCGCCTTCACCGCACAAACATTGATGGTCCCGCGAAGCTTGTTAACAACCAGCGTGGCCAGGGCCTCGCCTTCCACTTCTTCGGAAACGATCAGCATCGGCTTTCCGGCGCGGGAGATTTGTTCGAGCACCGGCAGAAGATCTTTCATGCTGTTGATCTTCTTTTCGTGGATCAGGATATAGGCGTCTTCGAGAACGCATTCCATGCGGTCCTGGTCGCTCACGAAATAGGGCGAGAGGTAACCCCGGTCGAACTGCATGCCTTCGACAGTTTGGAGTTCCGTGGTCATGGTCTTCGATTCCTCAACCGTGATGACCCCGTCCTTGCCGACCTTCTTCATGGCTTCGGCGATGACGTCGCCGATGGTGGGATCGCTGTTGGCGGAGATGCTGGCGACTTGGGCGATCATGTCGCCCGAGACAGGCTTGGACAGCTTCTGAACGCCCGAGACAACCACGTCGACTGCTTTGTCGATTCCGCGTTTCACAGCCATCGGATTGGCGCCGGCGGTGACCGCTTTGACGCCTTCGCGGAAAATTGCCTGGGCCAGGATGGTGGCCGTGGTGGTACCGTCACCGGCGATGTCGGAAGTCTTCGAAGCAACTTCCTTCACCATCTGCGCGCCCATGTTCTCGAGCGGATCCTTTAGCTCAATCTCTTTCGCGACCGTCACGCCGTCTTTCGTGATGGTCGGGCCGCCGAACTTCTTGTCAAGAACAACGTTGCGGCCTCTGGGTCCCAGCGTGACTTTGACTGCGTCCGCCATTTTGTTGACGCCGCGAAGAATCGCCTGGCGCGTGTTGTCGCCGTATACAATCTGTTTTGCCATTGATGGTTTCCTTTGTTACTTCTTCGCCGGGCTGGACGGCTTTGCCGCCCCGTTCGTCAGAACTGCTAGAACGTCGTCCTCGCGCATGATGATGTACTCGGTGCCTTCCACCTTGGTCTCACTACCGGAGTACTTGCCGAAGAGGATGCGGTCTCCGACTTTTACGTCCAGCGGAGCCAGTTGGCCGTCCTCCAGCCGCTTGCCGCGGCCAACCGCGATCACGTCACCTTCCTGCGGTTTCTCCTTGGCGGAGTCCGGGATGATGATGCCGTTGCGGACACTTTCCTGTTCTTCGGTTCGCTTCACGATGATGCGGTCATATAAGGGTCTAATGCTCATGATGTAAATCTCCTTTACCTGTTTCTATCTGCTGCGTAAGCTTGGCATCTTCGGCATTATTTGGTATCGATGCCGCGCTGCTTTCGCCAGCCGTATTGCTTGATATCTGGGATCTTTTCGAATCAGTTGCCGCACTTGGCCGGTTAACTCTTGCCAGTCGCGGATGTAATAGCCGGCTTCGCACTTGGCCAGAACTTCAGTCCGCTTTTCCCTAAGAACGGTGATGATCGCCTGCGTGTCTAACCGGTCTTGGGGCAATTGCCGACCAGCCACCGCCAGTAGAGCGTGTGACACCCGATCGAACTCGGCGGCTACTCGTGGCCGGATTTGTTCCGCCCATTCAATCTGGCTAGGTGTACCGACAAGCCGCGCTGAGGCGGCTTCGGAGGCTTGTTCGGCGTTGGCCAATTCCAGACTGATTGCCATCATCTTCCCGCACGCGAAGGTGCTTCGACTTCGTGTCTGACTTGCCGGGCTCGAATGACAACTCCCGGTGGTTGTTTGGTCTAAGGGAAAAGGTACCGGAACGACCGACTTAGTTCAGACGGCCCGGTGAATGGGCAGGAATGCTCAGGCTTAACCATTGTCGGTTAATTAGCTTTACTTGTCAAGGGCTTCATGGCATATTAAAGTTTGATACTTAACCAAGATGAGTTAAGTATCGGCACTTGGGAGTTCAGTGGATCTCGCGCTCGTTATTAAATACCGGCTGGTCGAACTCGGACTTGAGCAGAAGGACTTGGCCGCCGCCGCCCAAGTCACTGAATCCTACATCTCGCAATTGTTAGCCCGGAAGAAAGTTCCTCCCTCAGCCGACCGCACCGAGATCTACGCGCGGATGAGCACGTTTCTGGGGCTTCCGGAGGGGGAACTTTCAAAACTTGCCGATATCCAGCGGCGGGAAGAACTGAGGAAAAAAGTAGCAGAGCCGCCCCGGCCGCTCTATGGAGAGTGCCGGGAGCTGCTGCTCGGCAAATGTGCCATCAACCGGCGAAGGGAAGTTCGCGCGATTTTCGAGAAGGAACCGTTCGGCGACCTGGAACGCCTGGTTACGCGAACCTTCCTGGACATCGCGAAGAGAATCGCCCAGGATCAGTTGCAGAGCGAAGAACGGCTTCTGTTGATGGCCCAGCTAAGCGGGCGAACGCCTGAACAAATCCGCGAAGCGAACCTTGACCTTCTGAACGCCAATCGATTCGATGTCTCCGCGGAAACCTGGGCCTGGTTCCTTGAGCCGCTGATCGAATTCTGGGACATCGATCTGAAGAGCTTCGGGGTGGATGTCGTTCTCAACCGAAAGCTGGTTCCGGGTGGGCTGAAGCGATTCGAATACGTTGAGACCAAGCCCGAACAGCCGCTAGCGATTGAGCCGGGGCTTCAGGAGTTCCTCGCGGAGCCCTATTTAAGCGCCGATGTTACCGACGAGGAACTTGCGTTTCTAAGGACGCTGAAGCTCGATGGGAGACGTCCAACCCCCATCTATTACTACCGGGAACTTCAGAACCTCCGGGACCCGCTGCATTTTCGCTCCTCGGAACAAAAGAAAACGTCAGACCAACAGTGAAGGCTTGCAGATCCCGATGGAAAACCATTTGAAAGAGAATTCGAAAGTTCGCAGAATTGCTTTCGTCGCTGATTACCTGCCGCGGAAATGCGGCATTGCCACATTCACTGCCGATCTGCTTACCGCGGTGGCGACCGCTTACCCCATGAGCCACTGTCTTTCCGTCTCAGTGAACGACGTTAAGACGGGCTACGAATACCCCGAAGAAGTTCGCTTTGAGATTGAAGAGCAGGATCTTTCGTCTTACTTGCGCGCAGCCGATTTTCTCAATATTAGCGACGTCGACATTGTCTGCCTTCAGCATGAGTTCGGCATCTTCGGCGGAATCGCCGGCGGCCACATACTGGCCTTCCTGCGCGAGCTCAGAATGCCGGTGGTCACGACTTTCCATACGGTTTTGAAGGAACCGAGGGCGGATCAACGGCGGGTCATGCAAGAACTCATCTCGCTCTCCACACGGGTGGTGGTGATGACGGAACGAGGGCGGCAAATGGTGCAGGAGGTTTATCAGGCGCCGGCGGCCAAGATCGACCTGATCCCACATGGAATTCACGACGTGGGTTTTGTCGATCCGACCTATTTTAAAGATCAATTCGATGTCGAGGGCAAGGTCGTGTTACTCACGTTCGGCCTGCTTTCACCGAACAAGGGCATCGAAAATGTACTGAACGCGCTACCCGAGATCGTCAAAGAGTTTCCCGAACTGGTCTATATCGTCCTGGGGGCTACTCATCCCAACGAATTGCGGGAGCACGGCGACGCCTACCGCCTCGGCCTCGAGATGCTGGCAAAGAAGAACAACGTAGAGAAGAACGTCGTCTTTTACAACCAGTTCGTGGACTTGGAGAACCTGAAGGAGTTTATCGGCGCGGCGGACATCTACATCACGCCGTACCTGAATGAGGCGCAAATCACCTCCGGCACCCTATCCTACGCGTTTGGCGCTGGGAAGGCGGTTATCTCAACCCCGTATTGGCACGCAGCGGAATTGCTGGCAGACGATCGTGGTGTGCTGGTGCCGTTCGGGGACGCCTGCGCTATCGCACGTGAAGTCGTCGGCCTGCTCCGCGACGACACGCGGCGGAACGCGATGCGCAAGAACGCCTACAAGATGGGGCGTGAGATGGTTTGGAGCAACGTTGCGCAGCAGTATATGCGCTCCTTCGAGTTGTCGCGGCTGCAAGGGGCGGCGCAGGCGCGAAAATCCCTGGTTACAAAAACTCTGGATAGAAAGCCCCGTGAGTTGCCTGAGATGAAGCTGGCCCACCTCTCACGAATGACCGACTCGACCGGAATTTTCCAACACGCTATTTTTAGTGTTCCGAATTATCTCGAAGGTTATTGCACGGATGACAACGCACGGGCATTTATCCTGACGATGTTGCTAGGCGAATTAGGTGAGGATCCCGAGAAGGTGCGGACGATGGGTACCACCTACGCTGCTTTTCTTCACCATGCCTTCGACCCGAAAACACTGCGCTTTCACAACTTCATGACCTTCGATCGCCGGTGGACGGACGGAGAGAAGTCGGAGGACTCACAGGGACGGGCACTGTGGGCATTGGGAACGGCGGTAGGCCGGTCTTCCTTCCGTAGTTTCCAGATGATGGCGGGACAACTCTTCTCTTCGGCAGTACCAACTTTGGCCACGCTTACTTCTCCCCGTGCATGGGCCTTCGGTCTCATTGGTATTCACGAATACCTACGGCGTCTAAATGGCGACAGTCTGGTCAGCCAGAGTCGCGACCTGTTGACGGCCCGGCTCATGGACGTCTTCGAAAGAACGGCCCAGCCGGACTGGCGATGGTTCGAGGAGTCTCTCTCGTACGACAACGCGAAACTACCGCATGCCTTGATTCTCAGCGGACGGGCAACCGGACAACACGACGTTTTTGACCGCGGCCTGGAAGCTTTGCACTGGTTGGTCGAACAGCAACTGTCGGAGCGGGGCCAGTTCCGGCCCATCGGCAGCAACGGCTTTTACAAGCGGGGTGGGACGCGAGCTCACTTCGACCAGCAGCCTGTCGAGGCCCACGCAACAGTCTCAGCCTGTCTCGAAGCCTACCGCGCAACATCCGATCCCTGGTGGTACAAGCAGGCGCAGCGGGCCTTCGATTGGTTCCTTGGCTCAAACGATCTCGGTCTGGAAGTCTACTCGCCCGAGACTGGTGGCTGTCTGGATGGCCTGCACGTCGATCGGGCCAACGGAAACCAGGGAGCTGAATCGACCTTGGCGTTCCTGCTTTCGCTGGCCGAATTGAAGCTTGCTCAAAACATGCTCACGAGCTTCCGGCAGCCGATTGCCTCCGAACAGTAGCCGCACGTTCTTACCTTCAACTCAACTCATGTCAATCGACGTTACGCGAACCAACACGATCCTGGAGCCCGATCAAACGCGAGTGCTTCTCCGCCCTTTCACTCCGGGAGACTCTAAGCGGATTTCCGGTATTGTAGCGAGGATTATGTCCCTCCCGGAAGAGCGGGTCGGTCCTCTTCTCGCAGAAGTCTCGGCTGAGTTCTCTCAACGCCACGACCGCATCACTGAACTCTTTCAGGAGCGGTTTGAGCAAATCAGCCAAACGATGCCGCCCGGGCCGCAAATCTGCGGAAAGCGCCAGTTGTTGATCGGCGCTTACTTCATGGCCGAGTATTCTCTGGAATCGGCGGCGCTCTTTAACCCGTCCATCGTGCCGCATCCGGATCAAACGAACCTTCCTTCCGGCGCGCTGCGTTTCGTGCTCAGCCTGCGTGCCGTCGGGGAGGGACACATCTCCTCCATCACGTTCCGCACGGGAGTTGTTCAGTCCGACAATAGGATTGAAATAGAAGCGGCTGAAGATTTGCTCACGGAGCCGAGGCAAATCCCAAACGCGCGTTACGAAAAGGCGCTTTTTGAGCGAACACTATCAGAGGTCGGACTAAGTAGCGGTTTTACCCGCGGGGTGATGAACAGCTTGGGCGATTGGTTCTCGCTCAAAGAACTTCGCGCGAAGCTCGGGAATATCGCGAAAGAATCTCGCTCGCCGGATGACCCAAGACAGGGTGATCGTAGTGATGCCTACGGCATTTGGATGCTGGCGCGCTCGAACTTCGAAGTTCATTTCCGGCCGGATCAGCGACTATCGCAGCGCATTATCTTCCCCGCCACGCCGTCGCAAAGCAATGGCATCGAAGACGCTCGATTCGTTTGTTTCAAGCGCGACGACGGGACGCACGTCTACTATGCAACCTTCACTGCCTACGATGGCAAAGTGGTTGTGCCGGAGTTGATTGAGACTCCCGACTTCCTCAGCTTTCGCTTCATCACACTAAACGGCCCCGCGGCCAGGAACAAAGGTATGGCCCTCTTTCCGCGCAAAATCAAGGGCCGCTATGCCATGTTGTCGCGACAGGACAACGAAAATATCTACCTTATGTTTTCCGACAACGTCCATTTCTGGAACGAGCACAAGTTGCTGCTCAGGCCGGCCTTTGCCTGGGAGACGACACAGATTGGGAACTGCGGTTCTCCGATGGAAACTGAAGCCGGCTGGCTCGTTCTGAGCCATGGTGTCGGGCCTTTGCGCAAATACTCGATCGGCGCCTTCCTGCTTGATCGTGACGATCCCGGCAAGGTGATCGGCCGGCTAAGCGAACCTTTGCTTACGCCCAACGAAAACGAACGTGAGGGCTACGTGCCGAACGTGGTTTATACTTGCGGCGCGCTGGTCCACAATGGCGAGTTGATCATTCCATATGGGCTCGCCGATCACGCCACCGGCTTCGCAACCGTTCCTCTGCAGCAAGTGATTGCCGGGATGAATTAGGAGATTGTGGGCTCCGAGGGCCACGGCCTACCCTCGCAAAACCTTTCCTCTTGACGGCGGGACGATCCCCGGCTACACTCAGATTACTCACTAAGACATCTTAGTGAGTTCTGTTATGGCGCGACAAGATTCTCTCCAAGGTTCGCTTCCCCTTCTGGTCCTCAAGATCCTCTGCCGCCGCGGTCCGTTACACGGCTACGGGCTTACCACCCACATCGAGCAGATGTCATCCGACATCCTGCGCGTCGAGGAAGGCTCGCTCTATCCCGCGCTGCACCGCATGGAGGAGGCTGGTTGGATCAAGGCAAGCTGGGTCATCACGGAAAACAACCGGCGTGCACGGCTCTACGAGATCACGCCCGCAGGCCGCAAGCAATTGGAGACGGAGGAAGACCGATGGCGGGCCGTGACGGATGCCGTCGGCCACATTCTGAAGCACGCCTGAGGAGATAACTATGTCCTGGCTAGCCCGTGTCATGCGAGTGTTTAGCGAATCGAAGCTCGACCGCGACCTGGCCGACGAGCAACGATTTCACATGGAGGCGCGTAGGGAGGACTTAATCCGTCGTGGAATGTCAGCGGAAGAGGCGGCGCGAGCAGCGAGCGTGCGATTTGGCAATCCGCTTCAACTTCGCGAGCACAGCCGGGAGGCCCGCTTAGTCCCTTGGCTAGAGTCCGTAGTGCATGACATACAATTCGGCCTGCGCATGTTGAGCAAGAATCCAGCTGTCACGCTGGCTGCGGTGGTTTCGCTGGCCCTCGCGATTGGCGCCTCGACCGCCGCGTTCTCGCTGATTGACGCACTCATACTCCGGCCTTTGCCCGTCACAGACGCGGCGCGGCTGGTATACGTGAGCTACCCATCCGAAAATCCGGACTCAGGGCAACGGCAGGACGATGCCGACTCATTCAGCTACCCCCTATTCCGGCAGATGCGCAATGCGGCGCCCCCTCTGGCAGACCTGTTCGCGGTGGGTTATCAAAGTGAGCAATCGGCGATTTTTAACGGAACAGGTGGAAGGGTGGAGAGATTTATACCGCAGTGGATATCCGGGAACGCCTTCGAGATTCTCGGCATCAGGCCGGCACTGGGCCGGCTTCTTTCCGCGAATGACGACTTGCGTCCAGGCGGTCACCCGGTGGCTGTATTGAGCTACGACTTCTGGCAGCGGCGTTTTGGAGGCGACCCACACGTGCTCGGGCAATGGTTCACGCGAGAAGACAACTCAGTCCAAGGCGAGCCATTTCAGATTGTTGGCGTCGCTCAATCGGGCTTCACTGGCCTCGAGCCCGGGTACCGAACGGATGTATGGATGCCGACCATGATGTTTACCGAGGCAATTGACAAGGCGGGCTGGAGCTGGCTGCGTATTTGGGGACGACTGACGCCAGGCATCCCAGCAGACCAGCTACGGTCGAACATCCAAGGACCATTTGCGGCGGACCGCCGCGAGCGAGTGGCGAAGTACTTCCCTGCCGACACGCCTCCAGAGCAGCTGCGCTTGTTCCTCAACTCCCCCGTTCACGTTGCTTCCGCGGCGCACGGCCCTTCCCTGCTGCGCCAGAACTTCGAGAGGCCGCTGTGGATTCTTGCGAGCGTGGTGGGGTTGGTGTTGTTAATTGCCTGCTTCAACGTCGCGAATTTGTACCTGGCGCGTGTCACTGCGCGCGATCATGAGATGGCGCTGCGAATATCCATCGGCGCGGGGCGCCGTCGCCTCATACAACAGCTGCTTATCGAAAGCGGGCTGATCGCGCTGGCGGCCAGTGTTCTCGGCGCGCTGTTCGCAGTCACTACAGCTCCGTTGGTAGTGAGCCTGCTGTCGACCACAGATACCCACATCTTTCTGGATCTGCGCCCCAACGAGAGCGTCTTTGCGTTCCTGGTTTTAATCTGTACGGTTACCACTTTGTTGTTTGGCCTGGCCCCGGCGCTCAGAGCCTCGCGGACATCGCCGAACACGGCATTGAAGACGGGGAGCGGGAAGTCCTCCCCTCGCATCGGCCTGCTTCGGCCACTGCTCGCCGTACAAGTTGGTTTTGGTTTCGTGGTTTTATTTGTGGCCGGGCTGTTGCTGGCGACCTTTCAGAGGCTGAATCATCTTGATCCCGGCTTCGCGAAAGGCGTGATCCTGTGCCAGGTGGAGGCAAAGGGATTGCGCGAAGGCGGTGACAAAGCCCGCGTTGCCTGGCAGCAAGTGGTCGATCACGTGGGGCAGTTGAGCGGAATCCAATCGGTGAGCGCGTCCAGTTGGGCCCTCTTTCGAGGCTGGGGATGGTCAGAACGAGTGCGCGTCCCCGGGCGGAAGCCGGACGACTACGAGCCTAGTTACTTGAGCGTATCGCCTGGCTTTCTCGGGACCATGAAGATCCGTCTCATTGCCGGCCGCGATTTCACTTCCCACGACGCGGAACCCGTGACGCCGACGATGGTCATCGTGAATCAGGCTTTTGTGCGCCGCTATTACCCTGACAAGCAGCCGGTGGGTGAGCAATTCACCCGGCAGGGGTCAGACAAGACCTGGATTCCGCAAGTGATTGTGGGAGTTGCCGGAGATGCCAAATACAACGACTTGCGCGAGTCTCCCCCAGCGACCGTCTACGTTCCCTATCGAGGTCAGGATGGCGGAGGCACACTCGAAGTTAGAACGGCACTGGACCTCTCCAGCGTCACTTCACTGCTGAGGAGTGAAATTCCGCGCGTTCAGCCCGGCTTCCGTCTTACTGAGGTCAATTTGCAATCGGCCTACATCAACAATCAACTGATTCGTGAGCGACTGATGGCCCTTCTTTCAGGCTTCTTCGCGCTGGTCGCGATCACACTGGTCGCGGTGGGCCTTTACGGTGTTTTGAATTACGCTGTCATCCAACGCACCAGAGAGATCGGAATTCGCGTTGCGCTGGGCGCGCGGCAAGGCCAGGCGATTCGCCTCGTGTTATCGAGTATCGGTCTCGTGGTTGCGGTCGGACTGGCTGCTGGAGTCGGCATTGGGCTCGGCCTGGGCACGCTTCTGACGGACCTGCTTTTCGAGGTCAGGCCGTCCGACTTGACAGGAATTGCCGTCCCGCTCGGCTGCCTGTTAGTAGCGTCGATTCTCGCTGCGTTACCGGCTGCCATCCGGGCGTCAAGGGTCGATCCGTCCATTGCTCTGCGCTACGAGTAAGAGCAGCGAAGCCGGGATAGCTGACGCTGGTCGATACGAACTACACCTGAATGGTCGACACATCCACCAGCGAGTGATGACCTTCGAGAACCACGATGCCGGTTTCCGTTACGTGGTACTTCTTGCGGTCTTCCTCCAGGTCGTAGCCAATCGTGGCGCCTTCAGGCACCTTGACGTTCTTGTCCAGAATCGCCCGGCGAACCTTGGCATGACGGCCGACATCGACATTGTCGAAGAGAATTGAGTCCTCGACATGCGATCCCGTGTGGATCCTCACGCCGCGCCCGATGACCGAGCCCTTTACTAAGCCGCCCGAGATGATCGAGCCGCCGGCCACGATGCTGTCCAGACTCTGGCCGCGCCGTCCGTCGTGGTCAAACACGAATTTGGCTGGAGCGTCCGAATAGCCCGCCGTGCGCAGAGGCCACTGCCGGTTGTACAAGTTCAGCTCCGGCGAAACCGCTCGCAGATCCATGCTGGCCTCGTAATAGGCGTCCAGGGTTCCCACATCGCGCCAGTACTGGGGCGCGTCGATCGGGTCGCCCGGGATGCGATTGGTCTGAAAGTCGTAGGCGTACATGTCGGCCCGCCCAATCAGTGAAGGCAGAATGTCCTTGCCGAAATCGTGCGAGCTGTTTGGATTCTGGGCGTCGGCATATAACTCGCGAACCAACAGATCGGTGGAGAACACGTAGTTCCCCATCGATGCGAAGACGCGCAACGGATCGCCCGGCATGGTGGGGGCGTCGGGATTCTTCTCGTGAAAACCGGCGATTGCTCCATCGGGTGTGGCCTCGATCACACCGAACTCACTCGCGAACTCCTTCTCGACCGGAATGGCCGCCACGGTGGCGCTGGCGCGCTTCTCGACGTGGAATTCGATCATCTGCCGGATGTTCATGCGGTAGATATGATCGGCTCCGAAAATCACCACCAAGTGCGGGTCCGCCTGTTCGATCAGGTTGATGTTCTGATAGATGGCATCGGCCGTGCCGCGGTACCAGTCCTCGTGATGCGATCGCATCTGGGCCGGGACGGGGATGATGAAGTTGTTCTTGAGCAATCCACTCACTTCCCAGCCCTCGCGTAGGTGCTGAAGCAGTGACTGGCTCTTGAACTGGATCAAGACGTAGATGGAATAGATCCCCGAGTTCAAGAGGTTGCTGAGGACAAAATCGACAATGCGATACCGGCCGCCAAACGGGACGGCGGGCTTGGCGCGTTCCTTGGTGAGGGGGTATAGCCGCGTTCCTTTTCCCCCGGCCAGAACAAAGGCTAGAACTCGAAGCTGCATACCGTGGTTCCTCCCCCGCTACAGCATAGTGAAGCCAATTCTCAATTGTATGATTGCACCGCTCAATCGCTCCACTTTTTTTGGCGGACGGATTAGTGCAGCCCGGCTACGTTCGCGGTCGCCGATAGGGATCGAGCCCTGGAAGCGCCAACCGAAGCTCTCGGGGGCTTGGTGAGTGTGCCAACATCGGAACCCCGTCTCCGCGCTGTTTGAGGAACAGCTACGTACTTGATGGATTACCGACGACAACGCCGTGTGTCAGTCCTAAAACTTCGCCCTGATCCCAAGACTGGCAACTGGCAAAATTGCCAATAGACCTCGCCGCTCGCGCTCGTTCATCCTTCGATAAGTGGCAAGCCTGCTTTCCGCGTCTCTCTGTCCGGCCTCATTTTCCAGGGGTTAGCGTCTATCAAACGGTCAGCGATATCTACGACGACGAAATACGCGAGAGACAAACAACCATGAAGAAAAAAATCAAACTAGCCGTTGTGCCCTTCTGCGCAATGCTGTCGATGATGGCAGCAGCGCAAGAGCCGAAGTTCGCCGCCAAGACACCTGAATCGGTTCAGACACCCGACACCGTTCACACCCAGCTGCTCGGCGATCTCAACTTCTTCGATGGAACTCCGAGCAAGGCCACCGTCAAAAAGGTTTACGACTTTCTCGATCTCACCCGCGGCACAGAGGCCTTCCTGAACGGTATTCCTGCGGCCTCCGTCTACGCGGCGCTCGAAGGCTTCAAGGAAGCGGGACTGAAGCCGGGCGGTCTCGGCATTTTCGAAGAATTGATGGACGCCCGCTCGCTCTTCCTGACAGCGAACTCCACAACCATGTACGCGCTGGCGGAAGTGAACATCAAAGATGGCCCCGTAGTCGTGGAGGTTCCGCCGGGCGTCCTGGGCCCCATGGACGACGCCTACTTTCGCTGGGTCACTGACATTGGCCTCACCGGCCCTGACAAGGGGAAGGGTGGAAAGTACTTGATTGTCCTCCGGGACTACAAGGGAACCATTCCTAAAGGCTACTTCGTAGCAAAGTCGCCGACGTATCGCAATCTGCTCTTCTTCCGTGCGTTCGTTAAAGGAAACGACTTCGCTGGCACCGCGAGCGCGATGAAAGCGAAATTTCGGATGTATCCATTGGCGCAGGCGGCGAATCCGCCGCAGCAACAATTCGTGAATTTCTCAGGCAAGCAGATGAACACTGTTCACGCCAACAACTTTCATTTCTATGAAGAGCTAAACGAGGTGGTCCAATATGAGCCTGCTGACGCATTCGATCCGGAACTGGTCGGGTTGTTTGCTTCGATCGGCATCAAGAAAGGTCAGCCCTTTAATCCTGACGCTCGCATGAAAGGAATTCTGACCGAGGCGGTGGCGATCGGCAACGCTGAGGCTCGGGCCATCACGTTCGCGCCCCGAAAGGAAAGTGTCTTCATCTTCCCGGATCGTAAATGGACATCGCCATTCGCCGGCTTGAGCTATCAGTTCGAAAACAACGGGGAGCGTGTGCTCGACGATCGCGTCTTCTTCCACTACCTCGCGACGGGCATCACGCCGGCCATGGCTGCACCCGCAGTGGGCACCGGCTCGGTTTACGGATTCGCCACGCAGGATGCGGACGGAAACTATCTCGACGGCGGCAAGACCTACAAGGTAACGCTGCCCCACCCCATTCCGGTCAATAATTTCTGGTCGTTTATGGTCTACTCCGGGCAGCATCGCTCGATGCTCGAAACGGACCAAAAACTGGCTGGCCTCGACAGCAACAACCCCTCAGTGAAGCCAAACGCGGACGGCTCCTACACCATCTGGTTTGGCCCCGCGCCTCCCCAAGGCCACGAAGGCAACTGGATACAGACTATGCCCAACAAAAGCTACAACGTCCTGCTTCGCCTCTACGGCCCACTACAACCTTGGTTTGACAAGAGCTGGAAACCCGGCGACTTTGAGTTGGTGAACTAACACCATCGATCCAAGTCTGCCCGAGTATCAATCAAGCCGGAGGTCTTCGCGAATGACACGTCACTTTCGCCTAACAGATTAGGTCGATTGTGAGCGGTCAGCTGCCGCGAGATGGCAAAGGGATCACCGACGCTACCGCCGTTTACCGGGACGTATCTGGAGCACGCTGCTGAAACCCGGTCTGTGAATCGGATTGGTGCGCGCATGGCTGCGGAACGGTCAAAAGCTAAACGGCATCTCGACCGAAAGGAGTTCCGTTTGCTGCCTTCGCGACCGCCTTGCTCCTCCCCAAAGCACATATCGAAGAGACCGCAGGGATCGGAGCCATCCAAGTGAGCCGGTGCGCTCGACCATCGGTACGAACTCACCAGTAAGCCCGCACCGGATTCCGTTCCACTTAGCACAGGAGCGTGGCTCCATGATGATCGTCCCTCCTCGGCCGTCGAAACCATGGGGCTGGGCGGTTCGCTGGCCATGGCCTCGCTGAACAAGAACCAGTGATCACGGGGGAGGGCTCGGGGCGGGAAATGGGCCGGCCTGCGCGAGGAAACGACACGGTAACCTCCTCGAAGTTCCTGAACTTGCACGAATCCGCCTTTGGTATACAGTAGGGCGAGCCGTGAATTCCACTTCCAAACGGAAGGTTTTGCGTGGAGGATCTACTCGCCTGCCACGCCGGCAGAGGCTGAGCATATGTGGGCTGTTGAAAAGATCGAGATTAGCGGCGGTTTTCTGCCCGGTCTTAGTGTCCGTATCCCACAAGGCCTGACGTGCATCATCGGGGCACGCGGCAGTGGAAAATCAACGCTGGCTGAGGCCGTGCGGTTTGCGCTCTGCGGCATGGCGGCCGCGCCAAAGAATTGCGCTGACCTTATCCAGGCAAATCTCGCAGGTGGGGCTCTGGTCACGATCACGGCTCTCGCCGAAGGTTCGAACCGGTACACAATCAAGCGAGGCCTCAAACAGGAACCCGTTCTTCTCACATCGGACGGGCGAGCGATCAACACGGTTGATCTTGATCGAGGCACATTCCTACCTCTGGACGTCTACAGTAGCCTCGAGATCGAGGCGATCGCGGACGAGGTCCTCGGTCAGAAACGCCGCAATCTGCTGGACGAACTTCGTAGTGAGCAGCTGCGGACAATCTACTTGTCACTGGCTGAGAGCACACGCGCGCTGGAGGCGAATGCGGATCGTATCCGAACCGCACAGCGAACGATCGAGGACTTGACCGAGCAAACTGAAGAATTCGGCGACGTCCGGGCCCGGTTGAGTGCTCTTGCTCCCTCCGATCGTGAGTCGTCTGCCGATTTCGTCCGGCTTTCTCGCCAGCAGCAGCTGAATCAGCGGGAGATCGCGAAATTGGACTCGGCTGACCGAGATCTAAAGGCACTGGAGCAAACGCTCGCGCAACTGCGAAGAGAAGCGCAGAGTGTATTCGCAGCGCGACTGGCGGAGGAGCAGTCCACGAACGCAGACGCCCTGCGCCGGTATGACGATTTACTTGCGGCGTCATTGGGCCCGGTCGAGAAAAACCTTTCTGCGATCACGACCCGGATTCGCGACGCCCGTGGGACACTGGACCAGGCCCGCCAAGCCATCACCGGGATCCACACGGATCAAGCCGGCGAGTTGGCGAAGCTCACGGCGTTCAACCAGGCAGCGAGCGAACAAGCTCGGGTACGCACGTCGCTCGAACAGCAAGTGGCGAAGCTGGAAGGGCTCGAGCAACAGCGGTCGGAACTGAATACCGAGTTGAAGATTTTAATTGAGGGGCGAAAGTCTCTCAAAGCCGATCACATTCTGATGCGCGATCAGGTTTCGAAAATGCGAGACGAGGTTGCGTCGGAACTCCAACACGAGGCCGGCGAGCGGGTGCGCGTTCGCGTGATGCGAAACGCCGATCACCTGGCTTACCAGGAGATGCTGGTAGACGGCCTCAAGGGCGCCCGGGTTCGGAATCAAAACGAGATCCTCGCAACCTTGATGCAGCTCAGGCCGGAGCAGCTCGCGCAGCTCATTCAGTCCAATGACCTGGATTCGTTCGAAGAGCTGACGCATTTCGGAGCCGAGCGGTCGCGGAAGATACTGGATTCGTTTCGCGACGGTGTCGATCCGCTAGCCCTGGAAGTAACTGCAATCGAAGACCGAATCAGCATTGAGTTAAATGTCGCAACGACAGGACGGGCGCATTTCAAGGATGCGTCCGATCTTTCGCGGGGTCAGAAGTGCACAGCGCTGCTGCCGATACTTCTGGCAAGAAGAGACAACCCGTTGATTATCGATCAGCCAGAGGACAACCTCGACAATCATTTTATTTTCGAAACTGTGGTGAACGCGGTGCGGCGAATGAAGAAACGCCGCCAGATGATCTTCATAACGCACAATGCGAATATCCCTGTTCTGGCTGAAGCGGAGCTTGTGCTGGTGATGAACTCGGATGGCCGGGTTGGAGTCATTGAGAAGTGCGGCAGTGTAGACGAATGCCGCGAACAGATCATCGATTTGCTCGAAGGCGGAAGAGAGGCGTTCGAACTGCGTTCGAAGCGCTATGCGGCCCGCTGATGAGTTTTCTTATGAGAGCCTCGGGCGCCTCGCTGTAGAGGACCCGCGCGAGGCCCGCAAGGCATTTCTGCGGGTTTTCGATTCGGGCGGTTCCGCGCTGGAACAGTTTCTGGGACAGATCTCCTCTCCCGCGGACGGCCGCCTGAGGCACCTCGTCGCCAGCGCGTTAAGGAACAATCGAGACAAGGAGCGGCTCGCCCCATATCTCATTGCGTGGCACGAAATTGATACCGACGAGTTCGCAAAACGCGTTATCGCCGCGGCCCTCGACGGTGTTAAGACAGAATCGGCAGGCCAGACCGCGCTGGCCCAGGAAGTTGCCCGTTTGACCTCGGCGATCGGACGGGAGATGGCGCAGCGGGAGCGATTGAACCGCGAGTTGGAGATCGCGCGTGAGGTCCAGGAGCATCTCTTCCCTCAACGGCTTCCCGTTGTGCTCGGTCTGGACTACTGCGGGCACTGCCAGCCTGCGCGAGAGGTGGGCGGGGACTACTATGACTTTCTCGGGTTACCCGGCGGCAGGCTCGGAATCGCGATCGGGGACGTGTCTGGCAAGGGCGTGGGAGCTGCGCTCATGATGGCAAGCCTCGAAGCATCGCTGCGCGCGCTCGCCGCGGTCGTCGATGACCCGGCCGAGCTGATGGAGCGCGTCAACAGCTTGGTCTATCAGGCATCGGCGACAAACCGCTTCGCAACGCTGTTTTACGCCCAGTATGATCCTGCAAGCCGCCGCATGTCATACGTAAACGCGGGCCATAACCCGCCGGTCGTCCTGCGGAATTGTGCCGGCTCGTGCGAGGTATTACGCCTGGAGACCGGTGGCCCGGTCATCGGGCTTCTCCCACATCGCTATGAGCGCGGCGAGTTTTCTTATGAGGTTGGAGATCTGACGGTGCTCTTTACGGACGGAGTTTCCGAGTCCATGAACGGCCGCGACGAAGAGTGGGGCGAAGAGAGATTGATCGAGTTCGCCAAGGCGTGTCATGGGCGGCCTGCCGTGGAAGGCATGTGGCGAATCTTGGCCGCCGCGCAGGCTTTCGCCGCGGGCGCTGCACAGCACGATGATATGACGCTGGTCTTGCTTCGCCTGGTCTGATGACGTTGCTGAAATAAGCCCTCTACCCTCCGTTTGGTTCTTGGCTTTTTCGGCCACGGCCTGATTGCCTGTGGTTCACGAGAATGACGTGAGTGCCATGGAGCCACTCACCGCCATATGGGGCTCTGTCAGGCGGCTTTGCCGCGTCGTTTCGGTTTGGCGCCCGGAGCGGTGGAAGACTTGATGCTCTTCTTTAGCGCCTCCATCAGATCGATCACCGGGGAGCGCTTCGGCTTTGGTTCGGCCGTGATTTTCTGGCCTTTTCTTTTTTGCTCGATCAGCTTTTCGACGTTTTCCCGGTACGTATCGTGAAACGATTCGGGGCGAAATGGGGCCGCGAGCTGGTGGATCAACTTGGCGGCGAGTTCGAGTTCCGACTTGGTCGAAGCGGCTTTCCCCGAGACTCGCTCCTGGTTCCCCTGATGCAACTCGTCGGGATAGAACAGCGTGTGCATGATTAGCGACCCTTCGGCGGAGCGGATCAGCACCACGTGTTCCCGGCCATGCATCGAAACTTTCGCCAGCGCGCTGTATTTGGTTTCTTTCAGTGCCTTGAAGAATAAGCCGTAGGGCTTGGTGACGTTATCGCCCGGCGCAACGTAATACGAGTGCTCGAAATAGATGGGATCCACCTCGGCATCCCGGACAAACTGCAGAATATCCATGGTTTCGGCCGTGGCAGGCGCAATCTTTTTCAAGTCCTCATCTTCCACGACGACGTATTCGTTCTTGCTGACTTCATAGCCCTTCACGATGTCGGATCGCTCAATCGGCTTGTCCTCCTTCGCGCAGTACCAGACCTCTTTCACACGCGACAGATCCTTGCGATGAAGCATATGGAAGTGGACCGCTTCCGCCCTCCCGGCCGAGAACAGACGGACGGGAAACGAAACCAGTCCAAAACTGACGTAACCTTTCCAAACAACAGCCGGCATACCTGTTAGAGCCTCCCCATCGGTGTTCTGTTACTCATCCGCGGTTGGATCGCTTTCGGCCGCCTTGTTCACGTTGCCGCCGGATGCTGTTGCGATTTCGGCCATCAACCGTTTCGACAGAACAGAACGTGGCTTATCGGCGACGACGTCTCGGGTGGAAGCGCTGCGGTCCTTGTGCTTTATCAAAAGCCATGAGGATTTCTGGGATTTCCCGAATGGCCGGGTCCGCACCAGGACCCAGGAGCCCTTCAGCTTCGATCCATGCAGGGTAAATTTGAGCTCGCCTTTCTTGAGGCTTGCGTCGACATCCGGATCGTCCGGCTCCCACGTCCCCCGGTCCCAGACCATGACGGTTCCCCCGCCATACTCACCCTCCGGGATGATGCCTTCGAACCCGCCGTACTCGACGGGGTGATCCTCCACCGCCATCGCCAACCGCTTGACGGTGGGATCGAGCGAGGGTCCTTTGGGAACCGCCCAGGAGAGAAGAACGCCGTTCCATTCGAGGCGAAAATCATAGTGCAAGCGGCTGGCTTGGTGCTTTTGGACAACGAAGGAAAGCTCGGGGGCCGGAAGGCGCTTCTTCGTGGATCCCTTGGGTTCGGGGGTGACCGTAAAGTCGCGCTTGGCGTGATACTTGGTTAAGGCCATCGAGACTCGAGGTGCAAGCGGAGGGCCATTTTTCAAACGCGGAGGCGGTTGCCGCGGGCGTCATGGCTCGAAAAAATGCTTGACCTTGACGTAACGTCAGAGTGGATCATGAGAATAGGGAAAGGAAATCCGTTGCCGGAGGCGAGCGGAAAGAAATGGTACCGGGCGCGCGAGTTTGCCGAACTGGCCGGCGTAACGGTGCGAACCCTGCACCACTACGACCGGGTCGGTCTGCTGAAGCCGCACAGACGATCAAGCGCGGGATACCGCCTGTATCGGCTGGCGGACCTGGAGAGGATCGAGCAGATTGTGGCGCTGAAGTTCCTGGCACTGCCGCTGGCCGAAATCCGGCGGCTGCTCGAGCATGAGCCGCTTTCGCTCGGCGAGGCGCTGGCGCGACAGCGGGTGGGGCTACTTGAGAAGCGGCGCTTACTCGACCAGGCGCTAGCGGCCATCCGTGAAGCGGAATCAGCGATGGCGGAGGGCAAGCCGACAGCGGTATCGCTTCGGCGGATTATTGAGGCGATTGAAATGCAAAACGATTCGAACTGGATGATGAAGTATTACTCGCCCGAGGCGCAAGCGAAGATCGCCGAACGGGCGAAGACATTCACGCTGGAGATGCAGAAGGACGTGTCGCAGGCGTGGAAGGACTACTATCGGGATCTGGCAGCTCTGAAGGACCAGGAGGATCCCGGCGGCGTAAAAACAGCGGAGTTGGCAAAACGCCACCGCGAGCTCGTTTCGGCGTTCACGGGGAACGACCCGGAAGTGGAGGCTGGGCTAGCGGCCTTTTACAAAGACCGGGCAAATTGGCCCGCCGAAATGATGGATCTCATGAAAGGCTACGAGGGCTGAAAGAAGCGAAATCCTTGGGTGGGCACCACCATGCCGTTTTCGCCGCGGCTTTCCCACCCCCGGACACCGCAAATCGCCGGGGCTGGCGTAGGATGCTCATTACGCTTCCTGAAGTTCGGCAATCGAACTGCTCATAATAACCCGCGGTGGCGCTTACGCAGAATATCCGCTTTGCCGTCCGAACCCTTCTGAAGAGTCCCGGGTTTGCCGTCGCCGCCGTAGGGGCACTGGCCATCGGCATTGGCGCCAACACCGCCATTTTCAGCGTTGCGAATGCGTTTCTGCTAAAACCAATCGCGCTCCCCAATCTCGACCGCCTGATGATGATTATCCAGACGGTTCCCCGGGACGATAACGACTGGACCGGGATAGCTCCGGCGGATTACCGCGATTGGAAGAACAACACAACCTCTTTTGAAGCGACGGCGGCCTACCGGTCCAGCGATATGAACCTGGCGGACCCGCAGCGGCCGGACGTGATACATGTGGCACTCGTCGCCAGCGGCTTCTTTAGCTTGGTGCGCGTGCAGCCCCAACTTGGCCGCGTATTGCTGGCCGACAGCCGTCGCCTTGGCAACGACCGCGAAGTGGTGCTCGGCTTCGACTTGTGGACAGGCCGCTTTGCGGGCGACAAGGGCATCGTGGGCAAGACCATCCGGCTCGATTCCAAGAACTATGTCGTGGCCGGCGTGCTGCCCAAAGGATTTGAATTCCCGCTTGCCGCGGAGGCATGGGCCCCGCTACCCATGGGGCCGGCCGATATGGCCGTGCGAACGTCGCGCAGTCTTCGAATACTAGCTCTGCGGAAAGTGGGCGTCGCTCCAGCAACCGCGGATAGCGAGATACGTGCCAAAGGAGATTTGCTCGCGCGGGACTTCCCGGAGATGCACCGCGGCCGTCACTTGCTAGCGGTTCCGCTGCGCCAGTATCTGACTGGCAACTACACCCGCCAGTACACCTTCCTGCTCATGGCCGCGGTGCTGCTGGTACTGCTGATCGCTTGCGCAAATGTCGCCAATCTGCAGTTTGCGCGGGCAGTTCGACGCCAGAAGGAAATGGCGTTGCGAGGGGCCCTCGGAGCCACACGATGGCAAATCCTAAAACAACTACTGACGGAAAGCGTCCTGCTGGCTTTGGCGGGCGGCATATTGGGAGTGCTGCTGGGTTCCTGGGGGATTGCGTTGATCCGCGCCAATATGCCAGCCGAGGTGGCGCGGCAGTTAGCGGGCTGGGAGAGCATTCAACTGGATCCGGACGTACTTTTGTTCACGCTCTTGCTGTCGGCGATCGCGGGCATCGTAGCGGGACTGGCTCCCGCGATTCGTTCCGCCAATGCCGACGCCGCCGATGCCTTGAAAGAAGGCGGCCGCGGCTCGTCCCTCGGGCTGGGACGCGATCGCGTCCGGATGGCTCTTCTCACCGGCGAGATTTCTCTTTCGGTGATACTGCTGATCGGCGCAGGGCTGATGGTGCGCGGCACTCGTTCGTTCTCAACCATCGGAGACGAGATGGATCCGGCCAGCATCCTGACGGCGCGCTTCTCCTTTTCAGAATTCAAGGATATGGACGCCCGGAAATCAGCCGGCCAATACCAACAAGTGCTGATTGAGGTGCAGTCGATTCCTGGTGTTCGGGCCGCTTGCCTCACGACAGCGCTGCCATTCTACGACACGGGGGCCGACGTGCCTTTCAGCATCGAAGGCCGGCCGGCTTTGCAATTGAGCGACGTCGCGACTGCGCCGCTGCACACGGTCAGCGCAAGCTATTTCGAGATGATGAAGATGGCGGTTCGTAAGGGACGCCGGTTCGATGACCACGATACCGGAAGCTCAATGCCCGTTGCCGTAGTCAGCCGCCAAATGGCCCAGCGCTATTGGCCAAACGCCAGCCCGGTGGGCAGCCGGATCCGCCTGGGTTCAGACCCGCTGCCGCTGACGATCGTCGGCGTGGTCGGCGACGTTCGCTACGACTTGTACGAACGCGAGCCGGCCTCGATCATCTATGTCCCCTATACGCAGCGCCCCGCCGCGTATAGTTACCTCGCCCTCCGCGCGAGCGGCGATCCGACCAGCTTGACTCCGCTGATCCGCCGCAGGATTGCAGCGATCTTGCCGGATCAGCCGCTCTCGCATGTTCAAACGCTGGCCACGGTGCGGGCCGATAACGGACTGGGCCTGGCTTATGTCGCGGTCATGCTAACGATCCTGGGGGGCATCGCCTTCGCTTTGGCCTGTGTCGGCGTCTACGGCGTAATGGCTTATGCCGTGGCGCAGCGCACTCGGGAGATCGGTATTCGCATGTCGCTGGGCGCCAAGCGCCTCGATGTACTCCGCATGGTGATGCGGCAAGGCATGCTGGTCACGGCGACCGGCTTGGCCATCGGGCTAGCCGCGTCGATCGCGCTGGCTTCAGCGATGGCCAAACTCATCTATGGCGTCGAGGCGCTCGACCTGCCGGTTTTCGCAGGCGTACCCACGGCGCTCGCGCTGGTAGCGCTTCTGGCGTGCCTGATCCCCGCGCGGCGAGCGCTCGGCATTGAGCCGATATCGGCGCTGCGAAGCGACTAACGCACGGTCATACCGGGCGGGGGCTAAGGCTTCCGCCGCGCAACGATCTCGTAAACCGGTTTGTTGTCCGCATAGACCCGCCATTCCACGACACGGCCGTCACGGATCACAACCTTCCACGCCGCTGGTATCTGCCAAGACGCACCGTCGATCGTGCCACCCGCTTCGCCGGCAAGTAGCGCGGTGTCGCCCTCCGCCAAAATGTGATCGGCGCGAACCCAGTAATCGGGACACATGGCGAAGTAAGCCCGCCAGCCGGCCTCCATGGTCTTTACCCCCTCGGCACGATTCCCGAGCGAGTCGAGGAATACGTGATCTTGGGCCATGAGCGCCGCGAGTCCGTCGACGTCGTGGCTATTGATAGCGGCGAGCCACTGTTGGAGGGTCTCGCCAGAGTTTAATGCGGTCACTGGAAAAGCGTAACACCGAAGACAGGCCTCGCAAACGCGAATATGACGGCGGGGGTGTTTGTACCGAAGCTGGCCTTCCCACTTCGTGACATTGCGGACTGTCACCGAAGCGGCTCCGAAGCGGCTCGGAGGGCTGCTTCTCTCTCTATTGATCGGCAAACGTCAACTTCAGGGTTTGTACGTTCTGACTTGTGCGTACGTATTTCAACTCGGGAGCCACCATGATTAAACTCGATGGGTCGACCCCGGCATTGAAGGAGTTCGTCACGGAAAAAGAGAGTGTGATCACGAAACTTCTCTGAGTGAGATTGCCGCCCGGCGCGTCAATTTCACGAACTGCCTTCATCGTGTCGGCGGCGGCAATAATGGCGGCCGGCAGTGTCTTGTTGAAGTCTTCCGGCTTAGCGGTTTGCCGGAGGTCTTGAAACAACTTCGTAAGCCAGCCAAGCCCAAGGAACTTCGGGGTTACCGCGTTCTGACTTTTAGATGGGAGGGTGTAGATGAAATCAGTTTCCCTGGTTACGGCTTTCACATGCTCACCTTCCAGGGTGACGATACTGACGATCAGACCGCCCGTTGTGTCGTTTGTGGTCACCGTTTGAAAGTCGAATTCTGCTGATTGCAGCGGTGGACTGCCGTCAGCCTTCAGGTGATCCTGCACTGCGTCGAGTATGGTCTCAAGAAGCGAGACTACGTCCTTCAACGGGACGAAATCCTTTGAGTCTTTAGGGACGGGCGACTTGGTTGGCGAGCCGGCCTGAGGGTACGAAGTTGCAGCAAAGCACAGGAAAAGTAGCAACGGAACACTCGCGGGCAATAGTTTCATCGATGGGCCTCCAAATATCGATTACGGAATGCTACCACGGATTCGTGGTGCACTCAGATGGCGGACGACCGCTACGGTCACCGCCTTGACAGGATCTGGTAAGCCGACTGGTTGCCTACTAAATGGAGACGTAGAGTACGAAAAGGTCCCTTCCGCCGGAGGCATCTCTGTTTATTTGGCGTCTCTCCCAACCGCATAACCATCGGGCCATGTCGGGGAGCCAACGATGAGAGTCTGGGTCCTCGCTAGGCGAAGATAGTACTGAATGCTAACAGCTGGAATTGTGGGTCTTCCCAACGTGGGGAAGAGCACGCTATTTAATGCAGTAACGCAGACGCGTAAGGCGCTGGCCGCGAATTATCGCTTCTGTACGATTGAGCCCAACACCGGCGTGGTGACGGTCCCCGATCCGCGGCTTGAGGTTCTCGCGAAACTCAGTGCGTCGGCAAAGGTGATTCCCGCAGTCTTCGAGTTCGTCGACATTGCGGGCCTGGTAGCCGGAGCCAGTAAGGGTGAAGGCCTGGGCAACCAGTTCCTGGGGCACATCCGTGAAGTGGATGCCATTATCCAGGTGGTGCGCTGCTTTGAGAACGCCAACATCGAACACGTCATGGATACGGTCGATCCGGTTCGCGATATCGAGGTGATCAACACGGAGCTGGTGCTGGCCGATCTGGAGTCGGTGGAGAAGCGCAGAATGAAGCAGCAGAAGGCTGCCAAGAGCGGCGACAAGAAAATTGCCGCCGAAGTGGAGCTTCTCGAAAAGATCGAGGCGCACCTCAACCAGGGCAAGACCGTGGTGACCATGGAACTGACGCCGGAAGAGAAGGCGCAGGTGAAATTGTTCTTCCTGCTCACTGCCAAGCCGACATTGTTCGCGTGCAACGTGGCGGAAGACGACCTGGCGCACGCCGACCAGAACGACTTTGTGAAGAAAGTCCGGGCGTATGTGGCGGAGCACCACGACACGCGGGCAGTGGTGGTTTCGGCGGAGATCGAATCGGAATTGGTCATGCTGGCGCCGGAAGAACGGGAAGAGTATCTGAAAGAGCTCGGCGTCACGGACACCGGGGTTTCGAACCTGATTCGCGAAGCGTACTACCTGCTGGGGCTGCGAACGTATTTAACGACCGGCGAAAAAGAGACGCGGGCCTGGACCATACATGCGGGAGACAAGGCGCCGGTTGCGGCCGGGGTGATCCATTCCGACTTCGAGAAGAGCTTCATCTCGGCGGAGTGCATCGCGTATGAGGACCTGGTCGCGGCAGGGTCGTTTGCACGGGCGCGCGAAACGGCCAAGCTGCGGACCGAGGGCAAAGAGTACGTCGTGCAGGACGGAGACGTGATGGAGTTCAAGACGTTCTTGTAGGGCGCTGAGCGAACGGGCGCTGCGCTCGGAGAGCTGTCGAGCGGCGCACGTTAGTTCGGCGTAAGACGTCTGCGGCGGCCATGCCGAATATGCAATACATAGACGACCTCGGCTTCAATGGTGAAGATCACGCGGTAGATATGGGGCTTGCGCCCGTAAAGCAGATGCCGCACTTCAAAGGGAAAGTCTGAGTTTTCCGGCGCAAGCGGGCAGCGCTGCGGCGTTGAGGCAAGCGAAGCGATGGATTTGCCCAGCCCCTGAAACCATCGCAGTCCCGTTTCGTCCGCGTGCTGCGAAATCAGCCACTCCAGTATTTCCTTGGAATCAGTTTCCGCTTCATCAGTTATCTCAACGCGGAAAGCCATGCTTCACACGTAGCTCTTCGAGAAACTCGGAAGCGGGCCGCGTTCGGCCTGCCTTTACGTCTTCATAGCCCTTCTGAATGGCCTGGACGGACTCCCGATAATCCTGCTGCTCCCATTCCAAATATCTGGCAAGCACCTCGTCCAGCGCCGCCGTCGCATCTGTCCCGTGGCGGCGTGCGTACTCGTCCAGTTGCGCCTTGCGCTCCGGTGTAATGGGAAGCATGTCCATAAAAACGCTCTCTGTTCTTATCCTACGAAATGCGGACGCAGAGCACATTTTTTCCACCTCCGCTTCCTCGCAACGTCGGCGGAGGTGGCAGGACTGAACAAAGCCGGCTACTCGCTACGGTTCTACCGGCGAGGCGACCAGGTGCTCGGAGGTGAACCACACTTGCAGTTCATTGGTGCGGACTACGTCGCTCACGAGCAAGTCGTTGGTGCCATCGTCCCCCGCGTCAGAAGCTTCTTTGGCGAAGTGCCGGGCTTCCTTCAGGATGAGCTCGTGCGCTTCGAGCAGCCGGGAGAGCTGAACCGGAACAGTTTCGCGATGGATGGGCGCTCGCTCGACGCGAGTGTGCTCGGCAACATCGTGCGATAGCGCGATGGCCACACCGCCCAGCAACTGGATGCGCTCGGCGATTTCGTCGACCAGTTCCGCCTGCTCGTTGTAGTGCTTGTCAAACAGCAGGTGTAGCTGATAGAAGGTGATGCCGGTAAGTTGCCAGTGGTGCTTCTTGTAGAGATCGCGCAGCACCATGGTATCGGCGAGAACCTGGTTGAGGTTGTTAACGCTCTGCAACCGGATCTTCTCATCGAGTCCGATCGGGTAGTTCACGACGGTCCCAAACTGCTGAATGGGCTCGGCGCGTTGATGGAGAACCGGTGCTGCCTTGGGAATTGACTTGTGGTTGGCGGTGTGGGTTTTAGTTGGCATATGCTTCCTCTCCATTGATGCTAATGGGGAGAAAGCAGTGCCAGTGAAATCGGCCTAGCGATATTGCTAGGGCCTGTTTGCTAACCTCCGGGATTCTCCATGGCGGCTTCCCACGTCTTGACGAACTCTTGCGCGCGGCCCGCTTCGTGCAGCCGCGCAAACTCGGCGACACGATGTCCGACGCGGTGCAGGCGTTCGCGAACGTCGGCATCGTGAATACCGCCGGACGCCGGGAAAACGTCGGCCGCTTGGGGGATCGAGACCTGTTCAGGCACCACCCAGGCGTGGAGCGCACGTCCGATGTTGCGCAAAGAGTTGAGGGCATCGAAGGCTCCGGATTGGCCGCCGGAGACGCCGATAAGCCCAATCATCTTGCCTTCAAACTCGTCGAAGCCCATTAAGTCGAGCGCATTCTTCAACACGCCGCTGAGGCTGCCGTGATACTCGGGCGTGCCAAGCAGAATGCCATGCGCCGAGCCAACTTCCCTGCGAAGCCGGAGCACGTCTTCGGGAACGGCGTCGGGCGCCTCGTCCTCGCCGTCGGCGAAGGTCAGCCGATAGTCGCGGAGGTCGATCAGCTTGGTCTCGGCGCCCGCTTCGTCAGCACCTTCCAGTGCTTCGATGACGGCCCGGCGGGTGAAGCTGCCGCGGCGCAAGCTGCCACAGATGCCGACCACGCGGATACGGTGACGCCCGGCCGATTGCTTTCGGACAGTCATGGCTTCGGCGCGGGCGGGGCGTCGGGCCCGGGAACGGGAGATCCGCCGGTCTGGTTGAAATAGGCGCGGATGCCTTCTTCGGTGAGCCCTACTGCGCGGGCGAGTTCCACGCGAGCCAGGTTGTTCCGATACTGGGCCGAGATGAGGCTTTGATCCGCATCGGCCACCGACTGCTGGGCCTGGACCACTTCGAGGTTGTCGGCTACGCCAGCCGAAAAGCGGTCGCGGGCCTGCGTCAGCGTCTGGTTGGACAAATCGACGTTGCTGCGGGCCACGTCCACCTCCTGCTGGGACGCTTTCAGGTCGAGCAGCGCGGTCCGAACCTGGTAATCGATCTGGCCTTTCAGGTTAGCGAGGTCGTTTCTCCGGTTGGTTAGCGATACGTCCGCTGCCAACTCGTCGGCTTTGATCTTGCCGCCATCGAAGATGTTGAATTTCAGCGCTCCCACGAAGGAGAAAGTGCCGTGTGAATCGTCAAAGTGCGTCCCGATGGCGCCATAGTTCCCGGCCGCCTCGAGCGTGGGGTAATACTGCGCATGTGCCGCGCGTTTGGCATATTCGGCGGCCCTGACGGAGGTCTCAGCGGCCATGTAGTCGGAGCGGTGCTGGTAGGCCTGCTTCAGAGCGTCGTCCACGCCGAGCGCATCCAGCGGCGAACCCAGGGTGGGATCGACCACCGTGAAACTCTGGCCCGACGGGAGTCCGATCACCCTTGCGAGGGTGAGCTTGTCTTTCTCGTACTGATTCGATTGGGCGACCAGCAGCTGTTGCTGGCGCTTCAACTCCACCTGGGCTCGTAGGACGTCGATTCCCGGCGACGTTCCGGCCTTCTTCTGGTCCGAGGCCCGGTCAAAGAGAACCTGTGCCGTCTGGACCTGCGCTTCAGTGGAAACGACAGTGGCAGCACTGGCGATGATCCGAAGATACGCGTTGCCGACGGCTTCCACCACCAGATCGCGAGCGTCTTTCACGCTGAGCTGAGCAGCCAGCTGGCGTTGCTTGGTGGCCTGATAGTTGCGGAATTGCGCCATGTCGACCAACGGCACCGAGGCATACGCGCGGGCATCGGCGTATTGGAAGGGGCCGACGATCTGTGGAATGGTGATGTAGGGATTCGGCGCGAACTTGAAGCCGTAGGTGGCGAGGTCGACCTGCTGCACCGCTTCGCTGACGCCGCCGGTGACGTTCGGCAGCAGCGCGGACAGAACACGCATGCGGGTAGCTTTGGTTTCGCGGTCGGCTTGTTCGCTGGAGAGAAGACCCAGGTTTGCCTTGAGGCCGCGGGCGATAGCACCTTCCAGGGTGAGTTGAATCGCGCCGGGTGTGGCTTGGCCTTGGGCAACACTTCCGTCAAACTGCGCCGGACTGGGCTGCTGTGCCGCCTGCGGAAGCGGCTGGTACGACGTGACGGGCGAGGAGCCCACCTGCTGGCCCGAAACCTGGAGGGCCGAAAGCGAAGCCGCAAAGATGGTTAAGATCTTGACAAGTTTTCCGTTACTCATTGATTCTTCTCACCTAAAAGGGCATTCCTTCCTGAATACACAATGCTTCGATGCACCGAAACTGCGGTTTGAACCAGCGATTGTTTAAGTTCTTAACCTTTTTTGGTCGCGGCAAATACGAGGCCTTCTAAGCTCCAGACTAAAGCAATTCTGCTATTGAGTAGCCCCCCCGGTCCGAGTATTCTGGCGGAAGTCTCCGGAAGCCCTGCTAAATCCTATCAGCGCAGCAAGATCGGTTGAATACCACGAATGAATGACGACCCTAAGGTAATGGCGCACGAACCGGGGCTGGCGCAGCCACCGGCGGTGCGTTCTCGCGGGCCATTGACCCCACTCTTCGTGGGCATAGCGGCTGCACTGGCTGGTTTCGCCTGTTTTGCCTATCCGATGTACGTCATCCGGCCGTTCCGGTACCAGGGTGCGCGGGAGCTGGCAATCGCGCTGGCGGTAAAACAAGCAGCGCCGGTGGTGACGTTTCTGTGCGCGGCGATTGCCGTGATTTGCCTGATCGCGTTCTGGCGCCGTTACACGATTTGGCGGCGCATTCTGGCGACGATGTTTGCGCTGGTGGCCTGCGGCTCTATTTGGCTGACGCGATTCAACGTGTACGAAATCATGTTTCATCCGATGGGGCGGCCGGCAGCGGAACCGGCGCAAACAGCCAAGATCGATCCGGATGACATGGTGCTGGCGGTGAACGTGAATCATAGTGCACGCGCCTATCCGATTCGCACCATGGGTTATCACCACATTGCCAACGACTGGGTGGGCGGCGAGCCGATCGTCGCCACGTATTGAACGCTTTGCCACACCGGTCTGGTGTGGAAGCGGACGGTAGAGGGACGGACCCTCACATTTCACCTGGCCGGCATCAATAACCAAAACTTCCTGATGCGGGATGAAGAGACGGGCAGCTACTGGCAGCAGATCAGCGGCTTGGCGGTTTCCGGACCGCTGGCCGGCAAGCAGCTGGAACTGGTGCACTCGGATGAACTGACGTTCGCGCTTTTTCGCAGCGAACAGCCCGGAGGCTCCGTGCTGAAACCAGTGAAGCCGTTCTCCAAAGACTACGAGGACAAAGACTGGGACGTGAAGATGGCCAAGGCGCGCACCGTGCTCGACTTTCCAGGGTCGGGGCTGAAGCCGCGTGAGCTGCTGTTGGGCGTTCAAACGGGTGGTGCCAGCCGGGCCTATCCGGTGAACGTGGTCCTCGCGGAGAAGCTGGTACAGGATCGGGTCGGAACGGTCCCGCTATTGGTGGTGGTTGGGCAAGATGGAAAGTCCATACGTGCCTTTGAAGCTCGCTGGGCCGGCACAGGCCCGCCACCGGAGTTTTATCGCAACAGCGATGTGGCCGTCGTGGATCCGAAGGCGCTTGCCGCCGACGGTGCCAAGAACGCCGGCCTTCCCATCATGATGGACTCGACCAGCGGCAGCGGCTGGAATTTTCAAGGCTGCGCGGTGTCCGGAGCCATGCAAGGAACGTGCCTCAAGCCGGTGGCGATGCTGAAAGACTATTGGTTCGACTGGCGCAACTACAACCCCAAGACGACCGTGTACAAGAAGTAGCAGGGAGCCGCAGGCGGATTAGCACGCCGCGCGATCGCAGCCGAGTACACTCTTCTTAGTGCCCACAGCCACCGCCGCCGGCCAGACCATCACACTCGCCCGACGGCTGGGGCTCTTCGACGCCATCATGATCGTGATGGGCGGCATTGTAGGATCGGGTATTTTCATAAACCCCTACGTGGTCGCGCAACACGTACATACGCCGTTCTTAATTCTCGGGTGCTGGGTATTTGGGGGCTTTGTGGCCCTGGCGGGCGGCTTCATTTATGCCGAACTCGCCGTATTGCGCCCGGATCTCAACGGGCAATACGCATACCTCCGCGAAGCCTTCCATCCGGCCGCGGGTTTCAGCTACGGCTGGGCCCTCCTGCTGGTCATTCAGACCGGCGGCATGGCGGCTGTCGCCGTGGCCTGTGCGCACTATGCGCGAGAAGTGACGGGCATTCCGCTGGGCGACAGCCCGTTTGCCATTCTGATTCTCGCGTTTCTGACGATTGTGAACTGCCTGGGCGTGAGAAGCGGCAGCACGCTGCAGAGCGTGTTGATGATACTCAAGATTGGCGCCATTGGGACACTGGTGTTCGCGGGCTTCGCGTGGGGACACGGCGAGGCGCTGCACATCAGGCCGCTAATCGGGCAGCCCGTTTCGTTGTCCCTGGTGGCGGCGATCGGCGGCGCGCTCACGCCGGTGCTGTTTTCCTATGGCGGCTGGCAATGCGCCAGCTTCATGACGAGTGAAATGAAAGATCCGCGCCGCGATCTCTCGCGCGCCATGGTGCTGGGCGTCCTGGGTGTCATTGCCCTGTATTTCTCCGTGAACATGGTCTGCATCGCGACGCTTGGTCCGGATGGGTTGGCTAATACAGGGACGCCTGCCTCGAGCGTAATGCAGCGGGCGTTGGGGGCCCGCGGCGCATTTTGGATGGCGATGGCGATCGCCGTTTCCACCTTTGGCTTCTTGAGCCACGGCATGCTGACGGCGCCGCGCGTCTACTACGCCATGGCCAAGGACAAGTTGTTCTTCTCCAGCGTCGGCTGGCTCTCGGCCAAGACGCGTGTGCCGGTGGTGGCCATCACCATGCAGGGCGTGTTCGCCTCGATCATTGCCTTGTCGGGCCGATACGAGCAGATTCTGAGCTACGTGGTTTCCATCGACTTCATTTTCTTCGGCCTGACGGCTGCGACATTGTTCGTGTTCCGCCGCCATGCCACCGGCCAGCACGCTTATAAGACGCCGGGCCATCCGTACACGACAATCTTCTTTATAACTTCGTGCTGGCTGGTTGTCATCGGCACATTCGTTAATTACCCGCGCAATAGTTTTGCCGGGCTGGGCTTGCTGTTTCTCGGCATACCCGCTTTTTACTTTTGGCAAAGGAGACGCACGGTTTGACGATTCCCCAACGAGTGCTGAGTTCCCCGTACATGCAATGGGCCAAGACCCAATCGCACGCCAGGTTCAACATGGCCACCAGCGGCGTGAAACATTACCCGCTGAGCGGCCTCCCGGTTCGGCTGGAAGAGCTGGCGATATCGGGGCCCAGTTATTACGGATTTCCGCCGCTGCAAAAGGCCCTCGCTCAGAAGTGCCAGGTAGACGCCCAGTGCGTGGTGGCTCCGACCGGCGCCTCGATGGCGAACCATCTCGCCATGGCGGCGGTGTTGGAGCCCGGTGATGAGGTGCTCATCGAAGAGCCGACTTATGAGCTGTTGACCGCAGCGGCGGGATATTTGCAAGCCAACATCAAGCGCTTCCAACGGCGGTCTGAGGCCGACTTCGCCGTGGACGTGGCTGAGATCGAGCAAGCCATTACACCACGCACTCGGCTCATTGTGCTGACCAACCTGCATAATCCAAGCAGCCGATACACACCGCCGGAGGTAATGAAGCAGGTCGGCGAATTGGCGCGTTCGGTGGGCGCACGTGTGCTGGTTGACGAAATCTACCTGGACGCCCTGTTCGAGGCTGCGCCCGCTTCGGTGTTCCACCTGGGCAACGAGTTTATTGCCACCAGTAGTCTGACGAAGGTTTATGGGCTGAGTGGGCTGCGTTGCGGATGGGTGCTGGCCGAACCGGAACTCTCAAAGCGCATGTGGCTCATCAACGATTTGTTCGGCGTGATTCCGGCCCACACGGCCGAGCTGTTGAGTTGCATCGCACTGGCGAATCTTCCGACGGTCGCCGCCTGGTCGAAGCAGTTACTAACCGCGAACCAGGAGTTACTCAACCAGTTCCTGGCAGCAACGCCCCAGGTTGAGAGTGCGCCGCTCACGGCCGGGACGGTGGTGTTCCCGCATACCGATCTCCCGGTGGATGAACTCTGCCGCTTCTTACGCGAGCGATACGAGACGACGGTGGTGCCGGGACATTTCTTCGGCTGCCAACAGCATTTCCGCATCGGCATCGGCGGTGACACCGAACCGCTGCGGCAGGGGCTGGAACGATTGCACGAGGCGTTCGCTCGGTTCGTGAATTAGCGGCAGTTCAATCGCAGAGCGCCGGTAAATCGGGGTCTTCGGCGAACCGAAATAGGGTCACGAGTTGTGTCTGAGTTATCCGATCCGTTGAAAGGTCGATGCTGGATAATTCGTCTCGCCGGAACCAATGTGCTCCGGAAGTTTCCATCGTTTCCTGCACTAATTCCCCGCCCTCCACTTCACAAAGGATGAATGCTTTGTAGACATACCAGGGTTGGGGCGGATGAGAGTGCTCTCGTTTGTCAAGAAGAGCCAGCAGGCGCAAAGGCCTGACAATGAGTCCTGCTTCCTCCCTGGTTTCCTTCACCGCGACTTCAAACGGCGTAGAACCAACGTCGGCCCAGCCTCCCGGCAGCGTCCATCTTCCCTGATCCAATTTCTCTTTGACCAGCAGGATCTCATCTGTGCCGCGAAATAGTACAGCCCTGATGTCAACCTTCGGCGTCTGGTATCCGGTCTCGGAAGCGAAGACGCGCATGATCTTTTCGTACGGCTCGTCGGTGAGTTCCGCAAGCAGTCTGGCACTGAGCGTTCGGACCTCCTGGTAGCGTTCAAGGTCATACGCGTTGGTGGCGTATTCGATTCCCGTTTGGGCAATGGCTTGGAGCCGCTGGGCGCAAGCCAGTAGTTTGCCTGGTTCCATTCCTCAATCATGACCTGCCCATCCTTAAAGACTGCGAAGGGACTCCAGCACACGCCTTCTTGCCGAGACTGTGTGAGAGGTCCACCGTGGCACAGCCTTCAGGCTGTGGTGTCCAGAATGAAAGCTTCGGCACAGATCTCATCATGAGCGCCCGAGTGCACAACGAGCATTGATGAAAGCGGGTGTCGAAGTCCGTCTCGAGTCACGACCGTTTCATCAAGGGGACGGACTTCTGTCCCAAGCCATGATGTAAGAGACGAAGCGGCAAACGGCCCTGTGGCGCGTGGACAGAGCTGTCCGTCCCCGCGTCCTCCAACTTTGTATTTCAGAAACCGCGCGTGAGAGTCTGTGTGAAAACTCCCGGCACAGAACCGCGCGCGTCAGCAAGCGGATTCGGGTCTTCTCTTTCCGACCGCGCGTCGGCAAGCCCGCCATCGAAAGGTGATTTTCGCTTGAGCGGGTCTTAACGGAGCCGTGACCGTCAGGGAGCGAACGCAAAGCTTCGGAAGCACGAAACCGGGGGATCGAATTCAGCGCAAGCTCTCAGTACCCGTGATTTGGCCGGTGATTTTCGACGGAGCGGATAAAGCGTGAAGGCTGTACTCCCTGTTGCTTTCCCAAATAAAGCATGCGATACTTCCTGTTGGAAACCCAATAGGCATATGCGAGAGAAAACGGATGTCCGGCAAGGAACCCTGGCACTGATGGTATTGAAGACCCTGGATGTACTCGGCCCCCTGCATGGCTACGGCATTGCGCGCCGCATTGAGCAGATCAGCGGAGACTTACTCACCCTGAACCAGGGCACCCTATATCCTGTCCTGCTGAAGCTGGAGCAGGAGGGTTCGATCGCTTCCGACTGGGGTACCTCGGAAAACAATCGCAAGGCGCGTTTCTATCGGCTGACACGCGATGGGCGCAAACAGTTGCAGACCGAGACACGCGATTGGGAACAGACGGCGGCCATCATCGAACGATTCTTTGCTGCGAAGGCGGAGGATCTGAAATGAGGTTTCTCAGACGATTCGCCAAGCGGCTAGGCTCCTGGACACGAAGAGGGCGAGACGAAGATCGATTGAGGGCCGAGATCGAAGAGCACCTCGCATACCTCACGGATGAGAATCGGCGCGCTGGCTTATCGCCCGTCGAGGCACGGCGTCAAGCCGTGCTGAAGTTCGGCGCGATCGAGGCGATGAAGGAACAATATCGAGATCAACGAGGCCTGCCGTTTGTGGAAACGCTGGTGCAGGACACACGTCTGGCGCTGCGACGCTTACGAAATGCGCCGGCCTTCACCATCACCACGATCCTGACGCTGGCGCTTGGTATCGGAGCAACTACTTCCATTTTTACTCTGGTGCACGCCGTTCTATTGAAGTCGCTGGCGGTGTCGAATCCCAACGACCTGTACCGCCTGGGCCGGAAAACCCACTGCTGCGTGTGGGGCGGATACAGTCAGGACCAAGAGTTTTCTATTTTCTCTTACGATTTGTATAAGCACTTACGAGATAACACCCAGGGGTTTGCCGAACTCGCAGCGTTTCAGGCCGGTGGAAGTTCGCTCTTCGGAGTCAGGCGCACCGGCGGAGCGGACGCTGCCCAAAGCTATCCGGGCAAATTCGTCTCTGGCAATTATTTCGCCATGTTCGGTGTAAACGCCCTTCGAGGACGTGCGCTCACCCCAAGAGACGATCAACCCGATGCGCCGCCGGTTGCCTTGATGAGCTATCGCTTATGGCAGCAGAAGTACGCGTCGGACCCATCCGTGATTGGCAGCATCTTTAACTTCAACAACAAACCCTTCACGGTGGTCGGGATCACCCCTCCCAGTTTCTTTGGCGATACTCTCACCGAAATGCCCCCTGACTTCTTCCTGCCGTTAGCGATGGAGCCCCTGGTGCAGAGTGACAGCTCGCTGCTCCATTCGCCGACCGCGCATTGGCTGGATTTGATCGGCCGCATCCAGCCGGGAGTTAATCCCGAAACCATCCAGGCTCAAATGCGAGTTGAACTTCAGCAATGGCTCCGCTCGCATTGGGGCGAGATGGACGCCAATACGCGCGCGAATCTCCCAAAACAGACCTTGTATCTGAGTCCCGGAGGCGCCGGAATCACCAGCATTCGGGAGGACTACGAGCACTGGCTGCAAATCCTGATCATGGTCTCCGGCTTTGTCCTGCTGATCGTTTGCGCAAACGTCGCCAATCTCATGCTTGTGCGTGGCATTGAGCGGCGGCAGCAAACATCATTAAGCATCGCCTTGGGAGGGCGAGCGTCACAGCTGATACGGCAGGCCCTCACCGAGAGCGTCGTGCTCTCGTTATTGGGAGGCGCGGCCGGTCTGGCGATCGCCTTCACGGGCACGCGGCTGATCTTGGATTACGCATTCCACACATTTCCCGGATTTGGGGGCATGCCCATCGACCCCTCCCCATCCATGCCCGTCCTGTTGTTTGCGTTCTTGATCTCGTTGATTACGGGGATCGCCTTTGGCATCGCTCCCGCATGGATGGCCGCCCGCGTTGATCCGATTGAAGCGTTGCGGGGAGTGAATCGCTCTACCAACCGGTCAGGCTCATTCGCCCGCAAAACGCTGGTGGTGTTTCAAGCGGCGTTATCACTGGTGTTGCTATCGGCGTCCGGTTTGCTGACGGCCGCGCTGCGCAACCTCGAGAACCAGGATTTTGGCTTTAAGCAGGACAGGCGGGCTGTCGTGAGTGTCGATCCGGAGCTGGCGGGCTATCAGGCTAGCCAACTCACCGGACTCTACCAGCGCATCCACGACGCGATGTTGGGCGTGCCAGGTGTTTCGTCCGTCGCGGTTTCCAGCTATTCACCCCAAAGCGGCGATAGCTGGAACGATAGCGTATGGGTGGATGGACGTCCCGCTCCGGGATCCAAAGACGATCTCTTGTCGAGCTTCGATCGCGTCACGGATGGATACTTCGACGTGATTGGGAATCCAATCATTGCGGGACGCGGCATCGCCCAGCGGGACGTTGAGACCTCGCAGCACGTGGCCGTCATTAATGAAGCGTTTGCCCGCAGGTTCTTTCCGCACCAGGACCCCATCGGAAAACATTTCGGCCGGTCTGAAATCGGAGCATCCCGCCAATACGAGATTGTAGGCGTCGCCAAAGACGCCCGCTATCTGACCTACGCTCTCGACCAGCCGATTGGCCCGTTCTTCTTCTTACCTGAAGCGCAGCACGATGTCTTTCCGAATGCGGAAAACACGAAGGGCGATATCCGCTCGCATTACCTTCACGACATTGTTGTCAAGCTGCAGCCCGGGGCCGCGTTATCCGACCCTGCCGTACGGCAGGCCATTGCCGCGGTGGATCCGAATCTGCCGGTGATCTTGATTCGCAGCTTACGGGAGCAAGTGGCCGGCCAATTCAACCAGCAACGGCTGATTGCGCGGCTCACCTCGTTCTTTGGAATTCTGTCGCTGGTCTTAGCTTCGATCGGCTTGTACGGAGTCACAGCCTACAATGCCGGGCGCCGCGTGACTGAGATCGGCGTTCGAATGGCGTTGGGCGCCGATCGCGGCCAGGTTATTGCGCTGGTGCTCCGGGGCGCCTTGGGGTTGATTGTCTTTGGCCTGCTCCTCGGCCTGCCCCTAACGTATGCGGCGGGGCGATTCCTGGGCAGCCAGCTCTATGGGATGAACCCGTTCAATCCGGTGGTAACCTTCGTCGCCGTCGTGTCGCTCGGATTGTCGGCCCTGGTTGCGTGCTTGATTCCAGCATTCCGCGCGAGCCTGATCTCGCCGCTGGAAGCGTTACGCGCCGAGTAGTTGCCGGCACTCATCTCAGGGCGTGGCGCGGGCTTTAGCCTGCTGAGCCGAGACTCATCTCGGCTTTGGGTCCGATACTGGGTATTTTCAGAACAACCGCGCGCGTCAGCGAGCGGATGTAAACGGAGCCGCGACGGTTACGGAGCGAACGCAAGCTCCGGAGGCCCGACAAACGATGGCGCGAAACCATGGCAAATGCCGCTCGACAGCCGCGGCACGGCTATCTTCAGAGCAACGCGCGTCAGCAAGCGCTCCCTTCTTACAAATTCCTTTTCAGAAACGCGCAGATGTTATAGCCGGTCAGGAATTTGAACGGGAACTCGCCCATGGTGTAGTGGCCGCAAGGCAGCACGGCAACTTCGTGATCCCAATTCCATTCCTTGGCCGTCTCAATGACGTTGCGTGACAGGTGAACCGGGAAGGTTGTGTCGTAGCGCGTGTAGATGAACTTGGAGCGCTGTTTTTGCGCGGCGAACTTTTCCGTATAAGCCGGCGGGCTGATGCACATCCAAAGCTTGCGCAGCGTCTCCAGGTCGGTCGACTCCTGCAAGCTCTCCTTGATGTGCTGTGTCGACAGGCCTTCCCAAACCGGATCGGCGAAGTAAGTGGAACAGTGGTTGAAGACGTTGACCTTGATGCGCGGATCGTGAGCCGCAGCCAGGAAAGCGTAGCAGGAACCCAGACTGGTGCCCACAATGCCGAGCTGCTCGAAGCCCTTTTGCTCCAGCCAGTCGAAACAGGCACGGCTGTCGATGACCGCCTGGCGGGTGGCATCGATGGTCCGGCAGATATTCGAGGAAACGGCATAATCGGCGCGATTGAGTTCGGCCGGCATCCGCGAATCGTGGTACGGCAGACTGAGCCGCAAGGTCGAGATACCCAGCTTCTGCAATCCCTGGCACAACGCATTGTGCTGGGGCAAACGTGCGTTCCAATGTGGCAGCAGCACAACTGCTTTTCGATTGTAGTTGCGCGCCGGATACCAAAGCGCGCGAACCAGATTATTAGCAGGGTAGGGCGTGGCGACGGGCGACGTAAACTCCAGCCAGTCGTGGTTGAGCCGAAAGTCGGCCGGCGGAAGGTAGGAAAAGAACTCTTCACTGTGGGCGATGGCACGGCCGTTCAGTTCGATGATGTACTCGGCGGCAGAGCGCTCACCCTGAGGAAAATCGCGAGAACACGGCCAGTCGCGGGCCCACCCCAGCCCATAGTCGAAGGGACGAACAATGCGATCCGTGGCGCGAAAACACAGGTCGTTCTCCCATTTATCCATCCAGCGTCCGTAGCGCCGGCCAACCCCTGCGACGATTGTCTTCATCTTTGCAGCACTGTAGTCTCTGATGAACTTACGAGAGAAATGCCTGGAAATCCTAGTGTAGCGGGCGTCTGAACCGATAATCGACGAATCGGCAGCGAGTGGCGAAATGGGAACGCGGCCAGCGTTCCGGCAGGCTCAAAATGCTGTGTCACCGAAAGTTCATGAAGGTTGATCCGGGCGCTTGATATAAACGGATATGCCTCGCTACGCTGCGGTTGACATTGGGAGCAACTCGGTTCGCATGATGGCGGCCGAGGTAAACCAGGAAACGATCCGCGTTCTGGCCGAAGAACGGCAGGTAACGCGCCTGGGAGAAAGCGTTTTTCGTACCGGCCGGATCAGTGAGGAAGCGCTGACCTTCCTATCGGCGATCCTGGCCCGTATGGCGGCGGTCTACCAGAAACTCAGTGTCGACCGCGTGCGCGCAGTAGCCACCAGCGCGGTCCGGGATGCGGGTAACCAGGAGGAGTTTATCGCGCGGTCCAGCGCGATCCTCGGCGTGGGAGTCGAAGTCATCTCCGGGCCGGAGGAATCGCGGCTGATCCAGTTGGGAGTCGAGTCCCGCTGGCCGCGCCCGAAGGAGCGCACCCTGATCATCGACGTGGGGGGCGGAAGCACGGAATTGATTGTCTGCCAAGGGGGGCAACTAATCGACGCCGTTTCGAAACCGTTGGGGGCCGTGCGGCTGACCGAACTCTTCCTGAAAAGCGATCCGCCGAAGGCCGAAGAACTTCACCGGATGAATCAATACATCGACGAGAAGCTGGCGCCGTTCACCAGGAAGCATCGTCATGAAGAATTCGACCGGGCGGTGGCCACATCGGCCTCGGCTGCGGCCGTAGTCAGTGCGGTCAACGAATTGCCCCGGGTACGCCGGGAAGAGGCTGATCGCATGCGCGCGCGCGCCACCCAGATCCGGCAGCTTTATACGACCCTCTCGACTCGCGATTTGGCTGGGCGCAGAAAAGTAATCGGGATCGGTCCCCGGCGAGCCGAAATCGTTATCCCCGGAGCAGCTGTTTTCCTTAAGGTGCTGGAGGGCTTCCAGCATCCTTCGCTCTATTACTCCGCCGCGGGTGTCCGGGACGGCATCATCGCCGACTTCGAAGCGCGGGGTGTGGGGCGGGAGCTCTCGCAGTTATCGAACCAGCAGCTCAAAGTCGTCGAGGCGATGGCGAAGCGTTATGGCGTCAGCATGAAGCACATTCAAAAGGTCGCCCAGATGGCGGTCCGCCTGTTCGAGGTCTCCCATCCGATTCACAACCTGCCGCCCGCGGCAGGCAAACTACTACACGCAGCGGCCTATTTGCATGACATCGGCCACTTCGTTAGCGACACCGGCCACCACAAACACTCCGCCTACCTGGTGGCGAATTCCGACATGCCCGGCTTCACCAACCGCGAGCGCTTCACGATTGCTACGCTGTGCCAGTTTCATCGGAAATCGATGCCGGCGCCGAGGCACGCGAATTTCCAGGCCTTGGACGCGGACGCGAAGCGGACGGTTTTGCTCCTGGCTCCTCTTTTGCGCCTCGCGGATTGCCTGGACCGGGGGCATCGGCAACGTGTTCACGATTTGAAAGGACAGATTAAGAACGGCGGCTTTCTGATTCAGGTCAGGGCCGAGAAGGATGCCGACCTGGAAGTTTGGGCGGCCAACAATGCGGCTGGAGCGTTTCAGCAGGTTTATGGAATCCCCGTCTCCATCCAACGCGCTCGCGGCTGAACCCGGCGAATCAGCGCAGCCGGCTCCAGTCGTCCGGCGAACCAGGCGTCAGCCCTTGTCCCACGTCAACCAGGAGCTCTCGGCCGCGCCAATCCAGGACTTCGCCCGATTTCAACTCGACGAACGGCTCAAGCGCGTGGAGAAGGAGTGGGGACGCTGCGCGGGTGCGGCGGACGAGTTGGCCATTCATGATTTTCGCGTGGCGCTGCGCCGCTTTGGCGAAGGGCTGTGGTTGTTCCGGAGGCTGTTCCCAAAGGCCGAACGACGGCAGGTCCGCGAAGAGCTTCGCGCCGTGATGCGGCTTTCGGCACGTGTGCGCGACGTGGATATCGTCATGGGGAGTTTCACGCTGGCGGGAGTTACGGTCAGCCCGGAGATTCAGCTGTTTCTGCAAAATGAGCGATCCATTGCTGAGGCGGCATTCGAAGCCGCACTGGCGGTGGGTCTGCGTACGGAAGCCGGAAAGCGCTGGCGCCAGACCCTCCATTTGTCGCAGGATGAGGCCCCGGCCGGCGAGGCGGCGTCAGCTGGCGAAGCGATTCCCCACCCTCCGGCACAACCGGCCAGCACGGTGGCGATCGGAACCCCGGCAGCATCGGATACGACGGCCGAGGAGGACTTGCCGTGAAGCCGGTCTCCATGAAGTGGCGCGAGGAGGAAACCGCGGCAGAGAATGCCCGCGCCTTTCTCCCGGAGGTATTGCTGCAATACCTGAAGCTGGGTGAGCGCCTGGTGGCGGATGGTGTCCACCCCCGGCAACTACACGAATTGCGGCTCGCCACCAAGCACTTCCGGTATGGAGTCGAGATGTTCGAACCGTTGTTTGGACCAAAGGTTTCCGAACTGCTCACAATACTGCGCGAGACCCAGCAAAGGCTGGGCGAGATCAGCGATGCAACCGCGAGCGAGGCGTGGCTGCGCCGCCGCAAAATCCACAATGATCCAGGCTCCAGGGCCCTTTTGAGTTTCCTGGAGCAGAAGGCTGCCCGGCAATCGGGCGAATTTGGGGGATTTTGGAAGACGCACTGGGGGACGGAGGAGCTTCGCAGCCGCTGGGTGCAATATCTGCGGCGATATGCCGGGCGCTCGGGTGTCAGGCCAATTCAGCAGCCGCCAAGCGAGGCGGTGTTGATATAATCGAACAGTTGGCGCGTAAGAAGGTGGGCCCGGTCTATCTTCTGCAGTCCAAGGCTGCCGTCCTTGGGAGGTCGTCTAATGGTAAGACTGCAGACTCTGGATCTGCGTATCGGGGTTCGAGTCCCTGCCTCCCAGCCAAACAAAATACATCGCTTTCACGTCTTTCTTTTATCCATGAGAATCGGCCTTCACGCTCTCTTCGTTGTGATGCTTGGATGTTGGAGCCTTGGAGCTCAATCAACCGGGCCGGCCGCGCAATCACCCGCTCAGCAGCCCGTCAATCCTTCCTCAAAACCTCAAACTGACGCACTGCCGCCGTCACAACCTGCTCCACCGCCCGGTAGTCTCAGCCGGCAGGGCAATGCGGATATTTTCCAGCAGGCCCCCCCGGGCGTGGAGGAAGCGCTTCGTGAGCGGCTCACCCTCTTCTATCAATGCCAGGTTGACGGGACTTTCCGCAAAGGCGAGCAGTACGTCGCCGAAGAGAGCAAGGACCGCTACTACAACGGGCGCCACCAGAAATACTTCGGCTACAAAATTGGAACGATCAAGTTTTCCGACGACTTCAGGACAGCACAGGTGACGGTGGTGGCCGACGTCGATCTCCATTTTCAGGGTCGTGTGATTCGTGCTCCGATGCCGTTCGTCGCAAACTGGAAACTGGAGGACGGCGTCTGGTGTTGGTACGTGCCGATACCCAAGCCCGGCGAGATCCAGCACACTCCCTTTGGTGACATTGTGACCCCCGATCCCAAGGACGTCAAAATCGAGCAGCCGGGCGACATGACGGAGATCGGTAAGCGCTTTGTGAGCCAGGAGGAGGCTTTGGCCCGCTTTGGATCGAGCCCGCAGCTGTCCAAGGCAGTCGCTTTTCTAGAGCCGGTTGGCAAATACCAGGATCAGATTTACTTCGCGAATTCGACCAAGATTCCGTTCAAGTTCCATGTTGATAAAGATCTTCCGCCCGGGATTACCGTCGAACCAATGTCGGGCGAGCTGAAGCCTCGCGAAGGCGTGACTCTGACGATTTCTTATAAGCAGGAAGGCAGCGGAACGCCTCCGAAGATGTTCCACCCGTGCAACATTCGGTATGGGGACGAAGAACTGAAGATGCCCTTCTACATCAAGATCGGCAACAACTAGAAGGCCTGTAACGCCACCGCGTCTTGCACGCCTCCCGAAACTGCTCCCGACGCTGCGATTCGCTCCGAGCAAACGTTGGCTCCCCGATTGCACATCAAGTGGGCATATGGTCTCACTTGACACAAATTCGTCAGTCACACAATCGTTGGTGAGTCAACTTGTGAGCTCGGCTACCGTAAACGGGAGCTTTTCTCTCAATGCGTTCGAGTCTGAGCTCAGCTCCGTGGTGGATCAGGTATTGTCGCTGGCGTCTTCGGTGGCGGCTCAAACGGCTAGTTCTGCCGAATCGCAGTCAGCTTCCACACCCAATTCGAGCGGCAGCGATACAGCGGCCAGCGGATCAAGCCAAAATTCCGTCGCGGCACAATCCCAGCAGCCCGCCAGCACTTCCGAAGCACTCCTGTCGATGTTTGGGACGGGCTTGGCTCCGGTGACTCCTCCCCAGGTCATTCAGAGCAGTAGCCTGCTCGTGAGCAATCTTGGTGTCGTATCGGCGGCGCCCGCTGGAACATCTTCCGCGCCCAACACACCGGCCCCCACTGTTCAGACATCAGCCGTGGGTTCGTACCCGGCCGGAACAATGATCAATAGCTACGATCCGTTCTGGGGAAACCTGGCCGGTCCGCAGGTTCCCGCGTCGGGTACGACGTGGACCCAGCTTTCGACAGGTAAAGCTCTCGATTCCGGGGCAGTGATCGCGGGCCTGGACTCTCGGTACGGCGCCGGAACGGCGACCATGTTGACGGCGTTATATAACCAGTTCGGCCAGCAGGCTCTGCAAGAGTACGAAACTCAGAATCCGAGTGCGAATACGTCGCCCCTGGATTTCGCGAGTCTTCCGCAGATGACGGCGTTTCAGTTCTACGGCCCGGACAACAGCTTTGTGGATCCGAACAACCAGAACCAGTACTGCTACTTCGACGAAGGTGGCATGGAGCATTTGTCGGGCGCGGTTTCGTAGAGCCCAGGCTGCCTCAAACAACTTGGAATCGTAGGGTGGGCAACCTTGCCCGCGACGCTCTCCGCCCAGGGCGGCCTTTTCGACACATTGTGGCGCAGCGCAACTTTGCCGCAAGCGGGATGCAGAGGTGGGGCTGGACGCCCACGTCCGCGCCGGTCGCCCACGACCGGCTTCCCTTCGTGTCCGAAACGGTAGTTGCGTCGCGCAAAGAAGAAAGCTTCAGAAATACAGCCCCTGTGGTCGCTTCCTTGGAAGAACGCCTCAAGCGGGCGCCCTTGCCCGCGACGCTCTCCGCCCGGAGCACGACGCCTGGTCGGTCCTGTCCGGCGCACATCGATTAGTCCAACCGTCTCGGGTCCTATCGCTGCTTGGCTTCAGATTCGTTCGCTCGTGCTCAAGCAATGATGAAACTGGCGTGGTGTTTCCAGCCGGGCCGCGCGCTCCTCGGCTGATCCAGGACACCCCAGCCTGATGTCATGCTCAATTCCAGCGTCTAAAAGCGCCGGCGGAGCGCCAGCCCGCCGTGCGCGCTGCCCCATCCGCTTCGTAGCAATGCGTGTCCCTCAACGCGACCATGTCCCATTAACGCAGGCTTACTAGGCCGTCCCAACCGGATGTTTTCAGAGCAACGGGATCAGAGCAGTTTCGGAGATCAAGAGAAAGGTGAGGGGAGTGCTAATGAGGGAATCAGGAAGGATAAACAAAATAGAAAAAGGGGGAGGTTTCCCTCCCCCTTCTCTGTGTTCTGGACTAGGACAACAAACTAGTTGTTGTATTCGTCTCTGGCGACGTGTCTCGGTCCCTGGATGTTGAGGCCAGGAACGCCAAACCCGTCGGGTGTGCCGTCGCCGCGGTGCAGCTTGCGGCCTTCGTCGATGACCAGCGGGAGATAACCTTCCGCCAGGCTGTTGTCAACGGTTTGGATGAAGGCGTAGCCGTGGCAGTATTGGAACGTTGTCACAGCAAAGATGTAGCCTTCAAATCCCGGAACGCCGGGGACACCGGGATCCGAAATCACCGTTGGTTTCGTCGGGGAACCGGTCGTTGGGAATCCAACACCTACGTTGTTGGTCGACGTGGTGGTAGAACCTGTGCTGAGAATATACAGGAACTGATCACCAGGAGCGATCCAGTTGGTCGTGACGTAAGTGAAGTCCGAACGCGTACCGTCGTTGCCGATCGGGCCGGCCGGAGTGCCGGACTTGATCAGGTTGGACTCGTAGTAGAACAGTTGGACGTAACCAGGAGCCCGAGTCGTGTCGTACGGATCGGCCGAGGTGTTGTCGATGGCGATGCCGGTGTCAAACCCGCGGGTGGCAATCGCGTACGGGAAGAGCAAGTCGCACTGGCAAGGAGCTAGGATCCAGTCAGCTTGCGGAGCATTGTTGCCAGGAACAAAGCGAGGATAGGCATTAACGCCCATCGGTCTGGCGTCAGGAACATCGCCAACCGTTGGAGTCGAGCCGATCGGCGCGAAGCCGACGGACGACGAAAGGACCAGCGGCGGAATCGGCGTCGAAATGCCTGGCGAATAAGCCGTCCCGAAATCGATATATGCAGTTTCGATGTAAGCCGGGTCGGAATTCAGCACTTCATACACGAAAGTGGTGGAAGTGCTGCCGGCGGCTGCCACGAAGCTAATGGACGAAGCGTCTGTCGAGGTGTTCAGATACTTGCTGAAGTCGGCCGGGTAGGGCGGAGCCATGCCCACTAGGTATAGAATTCCTGAGGGGTTGGGTGTTCCAGGGTTGTACACGGTCGGGAGAGCCCCTGTTAACGGTGTGCCGCCAAAGAGGCCGGCATAGGCAGGCGCCGTAACCGTCACGCCAGGGTTGATGTTGGTCAAGGTGACGTAAAGGCGAGTACCGTTGGTGGCCAAACCTACCGCGTTGGGGCTGATCAAGTTGTCGTTAGCTGGACTGATGTTGTTATACCAGTTGCTCTCTGTGAAGTACCCGAAGGAGAAGATGTTCTGCGTCGAGTGGCTCGTGTCAGGAGATGAACCCGCGGTGGTGCTGGGATCCGGAGACGTAAAGTTGTCCGCAAACCAAGTCCTGCGCTTAAACGACGACGCAAAGCCTTCCTGGATCGGAACGATGAAGTCTTGCGAATAGCCGCAAATCGGACTGGAAACTTCGGTCGGGGCCGGAGCAACAATGCCATTGGTGGCATAGCCGACCAGCGGCGAGTTGCTGCCGTTGACGGCTGGCGGCTGGGTGCCCGTAATGGTCACCGTCGCGTAGACCGGAACCTGAATGCCAGGACCCGCTGCCGAGAAATAAGTCGCGTCGATCCGCAGGTTGGTGATGCGGAACTCGATGGTGCCGGTCGAGCCAGGAGCGTCGAACGGAATGCCATCGAAACGGACTTCTTTGTTGGAACTCGGGCTGGTGCCACCCGTGTGCAGGTAGCCCTGGAACACGTTGAAGTTGCCCGGAACGGCATACGAAGATCCCGTGCTGTTGCCCCATCCACCGTTACCGTTGCCCGTATTCAGGCAGGTACCGCTGGTGTTGCTGCTGGGGCAGATGCTCTGGGGGATCGAGCCATACGGAGACGAATGACCCGCATAGCTTGGGTTCGGTGCAGGCGGAACCGGCTCATTGATGGCGAGAATAGCTTCGTTCAAGGGGAAGCCACCGTTGTTGGCCGGGAGGTTGACATTCAAAAGGCGGCTGGTGAAATTGGTCTGGTTCAACATATCCACCTGGAAGTTGACGGTGGGAACCTGGACGCCTTTGAGGGTCGGTGTGCCGCCCACGCAGGTGACGACGATGTCACCAATGTATTCGGTTAAGCCCTGATACCGCATAAGGGTTGGAACACCCTGAATGCTGCAACTGGACGCTTGAGGTACTGAGGGTTGGGTTTGAGCGAAAACGGACGACGCGGTCGTGGTGACCACGGCGAGAGCCGTTACCGCTAAGAATGTTTTACGCAATGCTGCCATTTCCTTCTCCTTGTGAAGTGTGAAGTGCGAATTGACGGAAGTTTCTTTTCACCTGAGATTCGTCTTTGCGAATGCTCACTATGTTTTTAAGTGCTCTACAGTGCTCGCGGGATCCAGTTGACTGGTTCCGCTGGAAAACCCTTGACGCAGTCAAATCATGAATATCACTGGTACACAACCTAAGTCAAGCGTAAAGTACTCAACCGTTTGGCAATAGTTTCGCCCAATCGGTCGGCAGGGCCCGCTTCTTTAGGCCAGTACACCCCAAAGTAAGCCCCTTCTCACGCATCCATCCCCCCTAAAAGTTTCAACCGGCGCCACCAACCGTGAATGCTGCTACGGCAGAACGACGAAGGCTGATCGAAAAGATTGCTGTACTTGCTATCTTACTGCTGGTCTTTGTCATTTCGCATGATTTTTTGCAGCAGTTTCATGCGTCCCCGCAGTTCGTCCGCGGCCTCCACCGTCATATTGGTGTCATACAAAACGTGCGGCGTGAGGAAAACAATCAATTCTGTGCGTTGGTGGCCTTTATTTTGTTGCCCAAAGAGTGCGCCGAAATAAGGAATGCGGCTCAGACCTGGAATGCCTCCCGATCCTTCTGTCACCGCTTCCTGGATAACGCCGCCCAGCGCTATCGTATCTCCATCCTGAATGGTCACTTGGGTTGTGATGGTGCGATTCGAGAAGGAGGGCGTGAGCGTTCCCGTGGTGCCCAGCACGGCACTGATCTTCTGATTGATGATCATGGTGACCACGCCGGCCGGTGTCACGCGCGCCATCACTTGTAATTGGACGCCGGTGTCCACTTGCTGAATATTCTGATAGAAGCCGGTGCTGCCGCCTTGCTGAACGCCCGTCGCGACCGCCTGCCCAGAAATAGACGGCACCGACGATCCGACGTTAATAGTCGCGGGGATGCTGTCCGTCGCAATCACGCTGGGCGTCGAAATCGATTTGCCTTTCGAGTAGGTATCCGTCAACTGCAGCGCTGCGAGCAATTGCCGGCTGGTGTCGACCACGGTGGCCAGCGTTGCGGTCGCGCCTGTGCCAGTCAGCGCGGCACTGATCAAACCGTTTATCGGCGAGCCATTGGCAGTAGTTGGGGGGGTTGAGCCACCCAGGCAATTGGCCGCGCTTGCGAGCAGCTGCACACACGCCGTGAGACTTCCACCGTATACGTCGCTCACGTCGACCTCGTAGATCTTGGCGTCAATGAGCACCTGCCGTGGCGGCACGTCGATTTGGACAAGCAGCTTCAGGATGCTCTTGTACTCGGTTGGCGTGGCCTGAATCAGCAGCGTGTTGTCGAGCGGGTTGGCAATGATGTGGGGCACCTTGACACCGCTTCCGGTCGCTCCTTCCGACAAGTAAGAACCGGTCTGACCTACGCCGGCCAAATTTCCACCCTGCACTCCCATTCCGCCGGATTGAACCGCGCCGGCCGCCCCACCAGCGCCGCCAAATCCGCCCGCGAGAGCAGACGTGTTGCCGCCATATCCGCCGGCTCCGTAGCTGGCGCCTGCGCTGGGGTAGTTAATCGCGCCGCCGCTGATACCGCCCCCTCCGCCAAAACCTCCGCCTCCGCCAAAACCGCCGCTGCCGCCGAAGCCTCCGTAGCCGCCGCTACCGCCAAAGCCACCACCGTAGCCCCCGCTACCGTAGCCGCCTCCCCCGTAGCCTCCGCCGCCGTAACCCCCGCCGAACATCGGCTGACCCGTATACAACGAGTAAATGGCCATCGACAGAAACTCGGCCTGACCATACTTAACTCGATACACAAAGTTGTCGAGCGCTCCGGCCGTGACTTCACCGGGAACATCCAGTTTGTCGAGCCATTTATCGACTGTTTCGAAGACGCCTGGGTTGGGCGCCACAGCAATCAGCGTGTTGATTCGATCGATCGGCACAAACCGAATGGTAGTCAACTTATCGGTCATGGCGATGCCCTTGAAAATACCTTCCAACTCCTTCGCCAGATCCGTGGGACGGCCGTTCTTCATCTCATACAGCTTCACGCGCTGATTGGCCAGCGCGTTGTCATCGAACAAAGCGACCAGCTCCATGGTTCGCTTCATGTTGCGGCGGCTATCGAGAATGAACAGCAGGTTGGCAGGCGCATATGTGACCAGCTGTCCTCCTTCCCCGATGAACTGCGCCAAGACCTTGGCGAGTTCATCCGCGGTGATGTACTTGAGGAAGATTAGGTTCAACATCAAGCTCTCGTCGGCATCGATGTCCTTGGTTTTTGTTTCAGGCCGAACCGGCTGATGTGAGATATCCTGCAGCGCCACGATGCGATAGATACCGCCGCTTTCCACCATGCCGTAGCCGTTGATTCTGAGCACCAGCTCCAGCAGATTCTTGGGGTCGATCTCCCGCATGTCGCCGAACGTGTTCAGCGTCACGGATCCGGCAAACTTCGGAGGCAGTATGTAGTTCAATTTCAACTGCCGCGCTAGGCTGTCCACCACTTCAGCGAGTGAGGCATTTTGCAGTGTAAACCCGCCGAATTGCAGGCTGGCACTTCTCCGTGGTTGCGCCTGAGGCGGAGCGGCACGCGGTGGCGCGGTAGGCTGTTGCGGAGCTGGTTGCGCCGGGCCCGCGTTTGCTGCCGCTGGTCCCGTCGCCGGCGTTTGCGCCGCAGGAGGCGCGGCGGGGGGCGCTTGGGCTTGCGCTATCATCGCCGGCACGGCGAGAGTCAGCGCAACCAAGCCTGCCACAAAGCGCGTCGCCAGCGGGAACCGTGCACTCGATTCGATCATTATTGTCCTAATTCTTGCCGCTCGCGGCGGTCGTCTTTTCGGCTTCAGCCAGAGCCTTTTTCTCCACGGGGTTCAACTCGTCGGTGCGCTTCTTGGTCCACACCGTTAACCCAAAGGGCCCCCGCTTTTCGAAGCGAATTTCATCGCCGTTCGGAGTTGCCGTTACGTCAGGGGGCGGTGGCGCCTCAGTCGTACTCCTGACGATGCCTAAGGTCGAGGGCGGGCCACTTTCGGCCTGCATCGCAGATTCGGGGGTCTTCGTAATGCCTAAGGGCGTCATTCGATAAATCCAGGCGACGCCGCTCGCGTCGACCGCCCGATACAGGCCTCGGCCCACTGGCTGGGCATCTTTGGGAACGGAAAACGCGACACTGGACGTCGCTTTTGAAGCGGGCGCCGGGGCGGTGGTTTGGGTGGTCTTTGCACTCTTGGTGGTCTTGGTCTCAGCCGTGCTCTTCGTGCTCGAGGTGGTCTTGGTGCCTGCCGTTGTCTTGGTGCCTGTGGTGGTCTTCGTCCCCGCCGCCTGACTCTGCGCCGCGCTATCCTGCGCCCACATCGACCCCACACTAAGCAGGATCACTAACAAACTCTTGCTCATTTTTCTTGTCATCTCCTATTGCTTCACCCAGTTACACATGGGGCCAAAACCCGTCTGCCTTACTACCTTTTTGAATCCATCCGATGAAACGGTCCCGGCCGGGCTGGTATCGCCGTTCGCACAAGCTCGCAGTGAGTCGGTCAGCTGTAGCCCTGGCTCGCCTTGTTTCGCCACGGGTTGGGCCGGTGTCGGAGGCTTCGGCATCGCTGGTCCCTCTCCCGCAGGCGAAGCGGCCGCCACAGCTTGAGGAGCGGCGGAGGCCGCAGACTGGTTATTCACCAGGTCTTCCAGGGACTTTTCAATTGTTTTTCCGTTCCAACCTAAGGTCACGGTCTGATCGTTGAAGGCGATCAGCTTGAAGGGCCCCACGTCGTCTCCCTGGTGATACCCGCGCTGCTGGGCTCCCGGCTTTTCACTCAAGAAAAGTGTCGGATCGCCCCACATCATCAGCCCGTATGCCGCGGGCAGGGGCGGCATCGGCGGCTCCGGCGGAGGAACCGTTTTCACAATCACGTTCGGGTTCCGGTCTCGCGAGAAAAGGAAGCGCTGTACGGTATCGGCCACATAAGCTTGCGGCGCCACCGGCGGCGCCGGTTTTGGCAGCACCATCACGACCGGCGGCACAACCGGCTTCTTCGAAAGGACTTGCTGTTCGTGAACCTTCGCCGTTTGTCCGCGCAGGAAAATGGCCCGCACCGTCACGCCGATCAATGCCAGCATCAAGACGTTTCCGAGAATCAATGTGCGTTTCAAAACTCGTTCGCCTCCTTCTTGGCCGGAACCAGCTTGGCCGGTACCAGGCCGGCGATCGTTACACGTACCTGCATCACTTTGGTTTCGGGATTGGTCGTGGAGACGCGCAGGTCCTCGCTGGCAATCGCTTCGGGTTGTGCCGGAAGATCGGCCAGAAAATTGACCAGTTGTTCAATCCGGCAGGCCATCGTCAGGGTCACCAGCACCTCGCCATAATCGCCGTTGCGCCTGGCTTGACCAAGCTCCTGCCCGCGAACGTCGATCGGTGGAACCTGCGCCTGCGCCAGTTTCCGAACGATTTCGAGCAGCTTCTCCTGGGCGAGATCCTTATCAGCCCCCGCCATCAGCACTTTCTCCCGCTTCGCGAAATCGTCCGAGATCAGCTTCCAGTTCTTTTCGTGTTGGGGCAGCGCGGCAGCAATGGCCCGAAGACGCATCAACCGCTTCTCGGCGAGCGCCACGGAGCTTTCCCCATCCTCCACTCGCTTGGGCTTGGTATCGCGGTTCACCACCCAGTAGACGAGCACCAGAACCACCGCCGCACCCAAGATGATGAGCGCCCGCTTATTGCGATCCGCTTCGCTCATGGAATCACCTGTTTGCGCAAAGCCCGAATGTGGAATCCATCGCTCGCCTTTAGATGAGTAATGCCACTGACGAAACTCGACTGCATAAACAGCGGCGAAGCGTCGATCGACTTCAAGAGCCCGGCTGCCGACTCAGCTTCCCCGGTCACCGTCACTTCGTTTCTTCGTATTTCGAGACTGTCCAGGTAAATGGGTGGTGGCAAGACCCTCGAAAGCTCGTTCAGCACATCGAGATCCGCTTTGGAACGGCTGCGGAAGGCATCCACCTGCCGTGTGCGCGAGATCGCGTCGGCCATGTCCTTGTCCAGTTGTTTCGAGCGCCGCGCCGCGGGCTCCAGCTTGGTGATCTCGGCGTTCAGCGTTTTCAGATAGGCATCCCGCTGCCAGGAAGTTTGTACCGCGTAAATCACACCGGCCACGAGCAACAGCAAGACCCCTAAGGCCGTCGGCAGGTAGATCAAACGCGAATTGGATTCACGCTCCTCCTTCGGCAGAAGGTTTAATTGGTGACTCAGCAGCGGGCATGCCGCCGTGAGCGCCGCACAGTAAGAACGCACGCTGGCATAAGGCAGCTTTGCGAGAGCAGTCAAATCGCTGCCTTCGCCCTTCCGATGCGGGGCGGGCAGTAAGTCGCGCAGTGGCGCTATGGGCTGGTCGACCGGCAAACGCAACTCGGCACGAACGTAGGATTCCGTTCGCGCACCCCCACTCCCGGCGTGGAACGACAGCAAGGCCCGGGAATCACTCTCTCCGTAGAACTCCAATCCTGCCTCGTCTTCATCCAAGGCCACAAATCCCGTCGACGCAGGCTTGGCAAGAAGCCGCAGGCTGTCATGGATCGCCGCCGCCGCAACCGTGACGGAGGCCAACTTGATGCCGGCTTCAGAAAACAGCGTTGAATAATGCTGAATCACGTCGCGGCGCGCGATGGCCACCAGAGCGGAGCCAGGCCGGCTGAGCTTCGACCAGGCGAAGCTCACCAGGTCCGATTCCGAATAGGGATGCAATGAGTCGATCTGAAAGGCAACTGCCGCCTCCAGCTCTTTCGTCCCCAGCGCAGGCAGCGCGAGGAGCCGGACCGTGACGGTCTCGCTCGGCAACACCACGTGCGCCGCGAGATGGCCCAAATCGAATTCTTTCAGGAAGGATGTGTATTCCGCTCCCCAATCGGCAGCGGGCCGGCCCGAAATCGCCCGCAACCGCCTCTCGCCGAGCAGCGTCACCCGGCCGAACCGCACGTTCAGCGCGGTCACGAGCAAATCGTCGCCCAGACAATCGATCCCTACACCGGAGCCGAAGGTAATCCACGACCGCCAGTCCCGGGCCGAAGATGGCGCAGGCGCGGCGGCCAGATCCTCCGCCGCGGCAATCGCCGAATTGGATTCGGATGAAAACTCGGCGCTCATGGCTGGCTGGGCCCTTGAGTCGGAGCCTGCGCCGGCACCAGCGGCAACATATCGGAGATTTCGTTGTCGTACCAGCGCACGATCGTGTAGGGATGGCGCGGGTCCGGCAGGGGTGCGTTCTTTTCGGCGGAGGGTAGTCTCACCAGCGCGGACACCGTTCGCTTAAGTTCGGAAAAGCCTCCATTCGGAAGGCGAACTCTGGCCGTAGCGCGCAACGTCATCGCGGGCCCACCGCCCACCGAGAGGTGGCTCATTACCTCGTCCGGGAATAGGCCGGCGACGACGGAAATGTCGTGAATCGGCACACGATTCCGCAACAAAACAAGTTGATTGATGGCGGCCGGCGGAGCGCCCAACGAGGCTAACAGCGGCGGAGTCACCGTGTTCACGTCAAACGTCCCCCCTTGCGCGCCGAGCGTGGTCACACACTCGCGCAGCCCGCTATGCCATATACGCGATCCGTCCGGGCCCGGACCGTAATAGCCGTAAAACAGTTCTGGCGTCATTCCCCTGACTAGAAGCAGTTCTTCCAGTTGTTGAAAAGACGCGTGCGGAGCCAGAAAAGACGACGCCCGGTACACGCCGTCGAAAAGGCCGCCTCCTTGCTCCGGCACTTTCCGCCAGTCCAGAATCGCATCCGTCACCAACCGCGCCTGCGGCTCGGGCGTACCCAACACCAGCAGCAGACGAAACAATTGCTGGGCGGTGGCACTGTTCAGGTTCAGTTTCGAGCTCTCCGGGATGACTTCCACCACCGCGATGCCCTCCGGGTACTGGAACGTGAGACGCGGCAGCATCACGAAGATGGGCCGGTCGTCCAGCGGCCGGGTTCGCTGTCCCCACTCCATCCACAAAAGCGCCCGCGTGATGGAACCGGTGGCAAGATAATACGAGCGCAGGCCATCCGCCGCAGTCGAGGCGCGGTCAATCTCTCCGCGGACATTGACCGCCATAGCGAAGGTAATCGCCGCCAGCGCCGCCGTCAGCCAGAGGACGGCCACCAGCGCGCTGCCGCGTTGCCCGTGAAAAAACTTCCCCTCTAATCCGTACGTTTCGGAGCCGTGACCGTAGCTCTCCGCCCCGGAGCGAGGGAGCGGTTTCCCGGAAGTCGGATTGTGCTGGCGCGTTCTCATTCGGTATATCCATAGCCAGGCCGCGGATTGGCAGGCACCGGCACGGTCAGCGAGGTTGGCTGCAGGATGGACGGATTCGACGCCAGCGGCCGCAACATGATGCGCACCGCCATGGGCCACTTCCATTGCTCCACCCAGTTTTCCGTCCAGATCGAAGGCAAAGGCATGTCGCCCTCCCGCAAATACTCAAACCGGCACACCGCCAGTTTGTCGGCCAGAACAAAGGAATAGCCTCCTACCTGGATGGGGGTGAACTGTGGCACCTGCAAGCCGCCCTGGGCTGGCACCAGCCCCAGGCAAAGCGGCCGCAGCCATTTCTGCCCACCGTAGGGAATCTCATTCATCACCAGCCGCACGCCTACGCCGTTTTCCCCCGGGATCACCTGGTACTCCACCAGATGCGGTGCACCGCGGGCAGCTTCGGTCAACGAATAGCTGGAGACAAAGCGTAGCGACTGAGGCTGTCCCTCGAAAAGCGGCGCGAACTGGCCTTCCTGGCCGCCGCACGCGACGTTCACCGGCATCAAGTTCGTGATCTCCTCGCGCATCACGCGCTCCACGCCGATCACGCGCCGGTTGGTTGTGAGGTGCACTTGCGACTTTTGCGAACCGTCCAGGGCCACTCGCAGCACGACGACCATACCCGTACTCAGCAGCGCCACCAGCGTCACAGCCACGAGTAATTCAATGAGCGTTACGCCGGCTTCCCGCCGCGCCCCCGAGAACTTCGGCACAGAACCGCGCGCGTGAGCAAGCGGATTCGGGTGTGCTCCCTTCAGCCGCGCGTCAGCAAGCCCACGATCGGAAGCTGATTTTCGAGCAAGGCGCTGCCTTTCGGAGCCGCGACCGTAGCCCTCCGCCCCGGAGCGAGGGAGCGCACTCAAAAGCCACTTCGCTGTCAAAACTCCCGGCGTTCCCCACGCTTTCATAAGCAAGCGCTTTTCACTTTTTCTCACGCCCGGCTCCCAGTTCCCGCCCTTGTACCTGGCGCCGCTCATAGATTGGCCCCGTGCTCATTCAAGACAATGCGGCCCGCGTCATCCGGGCTGAGAACCGCGCGCCGGAATCCATCCACGACAAACGTGCGGCGCTCGCCATTGCGCATCCACCAGACCTCCAGCCGGACCTGTGCTAGAACAGTCATCCCACCCTGCGCGTTCGGTGGATACTCGTAAGGCTTGACGACGGCCCGCCAGCCCGAAGCGGCGGGATCCTCGCCCGCCAGATACAGCCCATTGAGTGCCGCGAATGGCGGCATCCCCGGCTCCAGCAGCAACTCATCCATCTTGTGCTGCGCGAACAGAGCAGCACGATCGTAATCGGACAGCTTGTCGGTGTTCCGCAGCGAGGTGTGAAGATTGCCCATCAGCCCCACCACGGCAATTGCCATGATCATGGTGGCCACCAGCACCTCAAGGAGCGTAAAGCCCCCTTCGGACCCGTGAACGTACCTCTCAGCCTTCCCTTTCCCAGCCTCCGCGCTGCGCTGTTTCCTCATTGGTCACCGTTCACGCCGGCCGTCGAGGGCTGGTTCGCGTCCTGAGTTTCGGGGTCGATGGTCGTGCGCTCGCGCGCCACGCCCGTGATCGGGTCGAGCATGACGATCCGGTGCGCTCCGCGATCGTTCACCAGATCGATCACGATGCGCGGGACCGAGCCGTTCGGATAAACAATGAAGTGTCGGTCGACCAGCCCGCCTGCGTCGTCCACCGCCCAACGCAGGTCTTCCGGATAAACGTGCGCAATGTGTATCCCCTGCGGCAGATCAATCTGGCGCGTGACATTGGTACGGATCGCCCGCGACGCAATTGAACGCCGCTGCGGAGACACGTTCAATTCCACTGCATCCTGCAGCCGGTCCGCTCGCGTTAATGCCGAATTAAACATGCTCACTACTTCGCCCGCCGCCGAGCGCAAACGCAGCGAGTCGAGGCCCACCATAACCGACGGGAATGTAATCCCCACCATTAAGGCGATCAAGCTCACCACCACCAGCATCTCGAGCAACGTGACGCCGGCTGAGCGAGCGTGACGCGCGCTATTTCTTCCAGCTGAGAATATCGGCATTCGTTCCATCACCACCCGGCTGACCATCGGCTCCGTATGAAAGAATGTCCGGCTCATCGCCGTGATCGCCTGGGAACTTGTACACATACGCATGTCCCCACGGGTCTAACGGTATGTCCTGTGTCGAGTAAGGCCCTTGCCACTGCTCTACGCCCTCGGGCTTTACCCGCAGCGCCTGCAAGCCCTGTTCCGTGCTCGGGAAGGCGCCCGTGTCCAGGTGGTACATGGCAAGCTGATTCGTGAAGCTCTCAATTTGGGTGCGCGCCGCCGTCACTTTCGCGGCGTCACCTCGACTCAGCAGCCGGGGACCGACAATCGCCGCAAACAGCGCGATGATGGTCACCACCACCAGCATTTCAATCAGCGTAACGCCCGACTCGTCCGTGCGGCGCTGCTCCAGTTTCACTTCGTGCCTTTCGGCTTGGCTCTCCATCTCGTCTCTCCCTGCCAGACTATTCAAGAAAGGCCACCGTGGCACAGGCTTCAGCCTGTGAAAGTCTTTCCCGGCTACCCTGCTAGTCTCGTGCATCCTCAAGCAATGTCGTTAATGCTGGTAATCGCAATGAGCATACTGAGGATCATCGTGCCCACCAGTATCCCCATCGTCAGAATAATCAACGGCTCAAATAAGGTCGTGAAGCGCTTGATCGCCGCGCGCGTCTCTTCTTCATAAATGTCCGCCATGCGGTGAAACATCTCGTCCAGCCGCCCGGTCTCTTCACCCACGCTGAGCAAGTGTCCGGCGAGCGGAGGAAACTCACCGCACCGGGTCAGCGGTCCGGCAATGCCTTCGCCGCGTTTGACGCCTTGCGATACTTTTTCCAGCGATTCCGCAATCCGGCGGTTGTTCAGAATCGCCCGCGAGATCGAAAGCGCCTGCACCAGCGGCACGCTATTGGCCACCAGCGTACCCATGGCCCGCGCAAAACGCGAGGTCTCCGCCTTGCGCAACGCATCCCCCAGCAACGGGATCTTCAGCCGGAAACTGTCCCACCACATCCGCCCCTTCGGCGTGTGGATGTACGTCTGCAGCGCAATGATTCCCACCGTCAGCGCCAAAGCCACCATCCATCCATAAGTCTTGAGGTAGTAACTCACCTGCAGCATGATGTAGGTCGGCGTGGGCATCTTGATATGCGAGCCTTCAAACACGGATGCAAATCGCGGCACCACAAAGTTGAGCAGGATCAGCACGGAGCCAAGCCCCACCAGCGCCAGCAGCGCCGGGTAGATCATCGAGGAAATGATGTAGCTGCGCAGGTCGTCGCGCGTTCGCTCGAATTCGCTCAGGCGTTTAAAGATGATGTCGAGCGTGCCGCTGGCCTCACCTGCGCGCACCATGTTGATATACAGCTCAGAGAAGTATTTGGGGTGCGTCGCTAAGCTATCGGCCAGCGACCTTCCGCTCTTCAGCACCCGCAGAACATCCACGACGATGGTGCGGAACTGGGTCCGCTCCGTTATCTCGCTCGTGATCGACAGCGCGCGATCCAGCGGAATACCCGACGTCAGTAGGGTCGAAATCTCCTGCGTGAAGAACAGCACGTCGCGCCGCGCGCCGGTGGCGAACTGCGGCAGCTTGAGCACCAGCCCCGCCTTCTGCGGCGTAAGCCCGACATACAACGGCATCAGTCCCTGCCGTTTCAGCTCTTGCGACACACGCTTGTCGCTCTCCGCCGTGACGACGCCGGTCCGCAATCGCCCGTCGGCGGCAACTGCTTTGTAGTGGTAGGCAATGAGTGATGCCATTAGAATTCCTGGGTCACTCTTAGAACTTCTTCCGCGGTCGTGACGCCCTGGCTCACCTTCAGCCAGCCATCTTCCCGCAGATTGCGCATGCCGTTGCCACGCGCGGCGGAAGTCAGCTTACCGGCATCGGCCTTCTCCATGATCAGCCGCCGGATGTCATCCTTCAATTCCATCAGCTCGAAGATCCCAAAACGGCCCTTGTAGCCGCTTCCGAAGCACTTCTCGCAGCCCGCTCCTTTGTAGGTCTGGATCTGTTCGCCGGTCGGCGTAAATCGTTTTTCGGCTTCCACCTTGCAGTTGGTGCAAATCAGCCGCACCAGGCGTTGCGCCAGCACCGCCACCACGGACGACGTGATGAGGTAATTCTCCACCCCCATGTCCGTGAGCCGCGAAATCGCGCTCGGAGCGTCGTTGGTGTGCAGCGTCGAGTACACAAAGTGGCCGGTCAGGGCTGCGCGAATCGCAATCTCCGCCGTCTCATAGTCGCGTATTTCGCCCACCATGATGACGTCCGGGTCCTGCCGCACGATGTGCCGCAACCCCGAGGCGAAGGTCAATCCAATCTGCGGATTCACGTGCAGTTGATTGATGCCGTCCATCTGGTATTCCACCGGATCTTCGATGGTGATGATCTTTTTATCGCTTTGGTTGATCCGTTTGAGCGCGGAATAGAGCGTTGTCGATTTGCCGCTGCCGGTGGGACCGGTCACCAGCAGAATCCCGTGCGGCAGCGACGTGTAATACTCCATGCGCCCCAGCATGTAGTCGTCGAAGCCCAGTTTCCGCAAGTCGTAGAAGTCGCCCGCCGACCGGTCGAGCAAGCGCATCACCACGCTTTCGCCGTAAAGTGTCGGCAGCGTCGAAACGCGAAGATCCACCTCGCGGCCCAGGCTCTTGATCTTGATGCGGCCATCCTGCGGCAGGCGGCGCTCCGCGATGTTCAGCTTCGCCATCAGCTTCACGCGCGAAATAATTGCCGACTTGAATTCGCGCGGCGGCTGCTCCTGGTTGTACAGCACGCCATCCACCCGGTAGCGTATGCGGAACTCTTTCTCGAACGGCTCAATGTGGATATCGCTGGCGCGCTTCTCCACCGCCTGCGCAATCACGGCGTTGACCAGCCGGATCACCGGCGCCTCGCTCGCCATATCGCGCAAGTGCTCCAGGTCCTCGGCCCCGCCATCTCCCCATTCGCCGTCGATCTCCTGCTTGGTGGCTTCGTAGAACTTATCGATGGAATCGAGGATTTCCTGCTCGCTAGCCAGCACCGGCTTCACCGTCAGCCCGGTGTAATTGCCCACCGCCAGTATCGTCTCGAAATCGAGCGGATCGGCCATGGCCAGCGTGACCGTGTGGTCTTCAATGCTGTAGGGCATACAGCGGAACTGCCGTAGGAAGCGCGGTGACAACTTCTCGGTTTCCGTCGAAACAGGCGGGGGCCCTTCCAACTGCACCAGCGGCGTCGCCAGCTGTTCCGACAGCGCCGACAGCACTTCCCGGGCCGCAATATAACCCAGGTCAACCAGGATCTTGCCGATTTTGTCGCCGCGCTCTCGCTGCAATTCCAGTGCGCGATCCACTTCTTCCAAAGAGATGTGTCCGCGCTCTACCAGAATCTCGCCCAGCCGCATTAATACAGTTCCTTCATTTCCAAGGCTCGATCGCGTCCCTGTTCCTGGGTCTTTGCGCGCGCCTCCAGCAGAGCCTTCTTGGTTCCTTGCGCCACAATCTGTGACGGGATGTCGGTGGTATCTTCCCACGCAAAGTGATACACCGTGACGGCCACCGCCAGCCGCTCGTCCCCGTCCAGCGCTTCAAAGCGCGCCGCTCCGTCGAACAGCGCCAGCTTCATCTGCTCACGCAACAGCGGCAACCGCTCGATGACCCTATGATGGTGTAGCTGAATCTGATCGTTGCTGATGTTCCCGAACATGGTGGGCCCTAAACCCGGAACCAGCGACATCTCGGTCGTCATCATGATTCCGAAGTTATCCACGTAGTACGCGCGCGGAGGATCGATGAACGTGAACGGCAAATCCTTCTTGGTCGCGGCCAGAACGCTACCCACGAACTGCTTCTCGAATGCGACCTCCATGGCCCTGGTCAAGTGCGGCCGGTCTCCGTAGGCAACGCCGCCGCACAGCGCGACCGCACCCAGTACCGCAGCCAGAATGTGAATTCGCCTCATAAGCGTCCTATTGCCCGGAGCCGGATGTCGGCTTCTCCAGTGCCGCATACAGCGCCCGCGTCTTCAATTGGTCGTCATACCGCCAGGCGGCTTCCACCTGTTGCACCAACTTCTGTTCGTCCTTTTGCTGTTGCTTGTGGTACTCGGCCAGCATTCCACGAACTTTCACGTCCTGGCGTGCTTCCACGTCACGAACTGCCTGCGCCACCGCTCCATTCAGCCGCGCATCGACTGCCTGCTGCACCCTCCGGTCAAACGCTGCCTGGTCCATCGAAGCCGGTTGGCCCTTCGCGTTATGCGCGGCGTAACCGCCCCACTGGGTGGTGATCAATATTGCGGCGGCCGCCACCGTGGACACGGCCAAGGCCGCGTGCGCCAGCAAGCCTGGGCTGCCGAAGGGATTCAGGCGCTGCCACCACGATGGCTCGAATACCCGGTCCGACACAAAGCGGATTCGAACCGGCGGCTCTTCGTCCGGAACCGAGCGCAGTGCCAGCGTCGTCGCTTTCAATCGTTCCGTCTCGATACGGCAGGCCTCGCAGCCGGCCACGTGCCCCCGCAAGCGTTCCTTCTCCGCTTCGGGCAGATTGTCAAACAGCAAAGCGCGCACATCAGGACAAGTCATATTGATTCAACCCAGTGATTCAATTCCAGTCTCGGGGTTCCCACTCCGGCGCCCGGCCACTCTCTCCACCGGCGCCAAAACGTCTTTCAATACATCCAGTGCCGTATAGAGCCGGGATTTTACGGTGGAAACCGGCTGGTCCAGCACCTCGGCGATCTCTTCGAACTTAAAGCCCTGGTAAACCTTCAGCACCACCACTTCCCTCTGGTCGCCGGTCAGGCGCTCCATGGCGCTCGCCACCGCCATGGCGGTCTCCGAGGGGTAAAGCCTCCGCAGTGTGTCTCCCCCCGCCGGGTCCATGACGAACTCATCCTCCGGACGCGACTTCCTCAGCAGCGAATAGGCTTCGTTGTGCGCGATCCGGAACAGCCACGGCGTGAATCTCTCCGGATCGTCCAGCTTTCGGAGGTTCTGGTAGGCCTTCAGAAATACCTCCTGTGCAACATCTTGCGCATCCTCCCGCCGGTTGAGCAGCTTAAGGAGATAGTTAAAGACACGTTTCTCCCAGCGCGAAACAAGAGCGTTGAAGGCGTCGACCTCGCCTTTCCTGGCGCGCTTGATCAGGTCGCGGTCTTCGACCTCCCGGAAGATCAAACCCTGGCTCCGATCTGGAACGCACAGCAATCCGTGTGCGCGGTTACTGAGAGGACGCCAGTTGCAACCAAAAAGTCGAGGGGGCTTCGAATGATTTCGAGGATGGTGGGATAAACCAGTGCCACTGCACCTATTATGGGCAGCCTAGCGTCCCGCCCGCTCGCCGAGGAGGGGGTGCCCAAGCCGACCGGAAGCCGACCGGGGACAGGCGCCGTCCCAAGGCGCGCGAATACCTCCGCATTCGGTTACCGAAGCCCGTCGCCGCGTGGACGCAGCGAGCCTGTCCCCAAATCAACAACAGCTGTTTTCAGCGCAACCCGCGTAAAGCAACCGCACCTGCGAGCCGTGACCGTCAGGGAGCGGACATCGATATCTTTATCAAGACTCCCGGGATTTCAGTTGCTTTCTGGCCGCGCGTCAGCAAGCCATGACGGTAAAGCGCGGTTGAGTTTTCACACGACTCGTCAGGGAGCGGACGCCCAATTGTCAGCGCAGCGCCTCACCCCCCCCAACCTAAATAAACATCTCTTCGTCGGCCGTGACCCTCTCAACACTGGGACGCCGGCTGCGCCCTAAATGCAAGATCGCGGCCCGCAAACCGGTCAGCACGCCGTGCACCTCGCGTATCGGCGTGACGATCCCGCGATGTACCAGCGCCACCGTGCTTTGCGTCTTGTCCATGGCGTCATCCAGCACCATCTCCGCGCGTTCCAGCTGCACTTTGGCGCGCACCGACGCATCGTTGAGTAGCTCGTCGATCCGCGCCACCTGCACCTTGGTGGTGTCCAGGATGGAGTTCGTCTTGGTGCCGATGTCCATGATGTGTGTCCGCGTCTCCGCCAAGGTGACCTCCGCCGACGACAACACGCGCGTGACGGTCGGCATCAGCTCGGTCACCTTATCTTGCGTTCGCTTGGATACCACAAAGATGGCAACCAGCGCGATGGTGCCAATCAGCAGCGCCACCGCGGCCACCACCACGAAGATCGTCATAACAAGCAGCAGGTTTTGTTGATCCATGGAGTCGACCCATTCACCCGGCCTCCGCCGGGTACAGCAATATTACGGGCGCGCCTGGTGGGTTTGCCCGGCCCAACAACCAGCCACAACTTCCCGCCTTCGCGCTTTAGATTCCTTCGCCGCCCGGAGCCGGCTCAAAGTTCGTTACTGCATCGCGATAAGCCTGTTTGCCGGCATCCACCGCCGCCGACAAGTTCTCTTTATGACGCGTGACGTGCGATCTGCCTTTTTCATAGATATCTGTAGCAGAATCACGCAGATCGTCGCCCTTGCGACGCACAAATTCGGCGCTGTCGTTGGCCTTCGCCTTGAGGAAGTCCGCGCCTTCGCCCGCTTTGTTTTTCAGCAGCTCGCGCGTCTCTTCACCCGCCTTCGGCGCCAACAGAATGCCGGCCGCCACGCCCAGTCCCAATCCCAGCAGAAAATAGGCAAACCCGTTCTTGTCTTCCATTAACTCTCGACCTCCAGACCTATTTGAAGTGTACCCGAATAGCATAGTGCCGGACCGAGCAGAATCCGCAGCGCGGAAATCTGTGCCGGACTAAGCCGTCACCCTGTAGACCGTGTTACACTCGCAGTCGTTTCGCACAGACATGGTCACTCCGCGTCCGCCGAAGAAGCTGGACCCCGACCGGCTCTGGGATTACGCCCTCCGCCTGCTGGGACAGCGCGGCTATTCGACGGGTGAAATGCGATTGAAACTATCCGTGAAAGCGGAGACGATCTCCGTGCTCAACGAGGTTATGGCCAAGCTCAAGGAGTACGGCTACCTCGACGACAAAAAATTCGCCGAAACCTACGCCGCAAACCGCTGCGAGAACGACAGCCTCGGCCGCTTGCGGATTCTGAGGGACCTGCGCGCCCGCCGCGTTTCGCAGACCATCGCCGAACGCGCCGTCAACAAAGTATTCGCCGCGACCGACGAGCGAGCCCTGGCGAAAACCTTTCTCGAGCGCAAATTTCGCGCTAAGAATCTTTCCGAGTACCTGCATGATGAAGCGAAACTCGCCTCAACGTTTCGCCGTCTGCGCCGTGCCGGATTCAGTGCCGGCGCCAGCATCACCGTCCTGAAGAGCTTCACCGCCAAGGCCTCGGAGCTGGAGAACCTTCCCGACGAACATAACCTGGACCAAGCCGATCCCGACGACGACCACAATCCCAGCGAAGAGTAGCCCCGCAACCGTGGCACAGGCCTTCAGCCTGTGGCAACGGAGCCGCGACGGTAGCTCTCCGCTTCGGAGCCACGGAGCGAACGCAAAGCTTCGGAAGCGCGATACCGACGGATCGAATTCACCACAAGCTCTCGGAAGCCGCCAGAACCGACCGTGCCATAAGCGTGGTTGAAGCGGGTATTGTCCAGGCAACCGCGCGCATCAGAGGCGATGTGAAAACTGCCGCCACAGAACCGCGCTCGTGAGCGATTCGGGTGTGCTCTTTTCAACCGCGCGTTAGGAAGGCCCACCATCGACGGTAGCGATCCGCCGCAGAGCCAGGGATCGATCGCAAGGCGCGCCGCGAATGCGAACCTTGCTGCCGCCGATTGATATTGGAAGTGGGTGGAAGCTACGGATGAGAAACAATCACCTCCACGACCGCAGTCCCGGCGAAAACCCCCTCGCCTAAGTAAAGCTCATCGGGGACATAGCGGCCTGGCGTCCGGCCCACCGCCAATGTCCTCGAGCGCACCATTCCGTTGTGACTCTAGACACCGGAATCCCATCTACCGCCCTCGCGGAACCTCGATCTGGCTCCACTGGCTATTCTCATCAGCCACCTTCACCACGGCCGGCGACCTCCGCTCCGGGCAATTTTCGAAGCTGTGCTTGATCCAGCCCAAAGCTTCGGCCCGCTGGTGAAGCTTCGGGTAGCTATCGCCGTAGCGGGCTCCTTCCGGCTGCATTTCGCGAGAGAAGTCGAAAAAGCCTGCTATCCCATCGCCTAAGGCCGAATCGCCCAATTCCGACGTTTGAACCGTCACCCCATTTGTGCGGTCGAACACCACGATCGCCTCGTTATAGGGAAGGTTGCAGGCCACATTCATTTCCGAGCGCGGCAGCAAGAAATAAGAGAACGGTTTACCACTCGGACAACCCCGGAGACATTCAAACGGCGACCCGTCAGCCTGCGGAGAGGTCGCCGGCTGGCCGCGCTCGGCGAGCAACGCCGCTGACGCCAGCTGGTATTCGTTGTTCACCCCGACGGCGAGAATGTAGCTACCTGATTTCATCTGAATCTCGTGCAGGGCAAAGATCTCGCCTGAGCTTGTGAATGCCATCGTTGAGGTTCCGGATGCGGAGAACTTAATAACATAGGCCGGCCACCAGATTCCATGATTCACCGCGACCCAAACCGAACTGGAACGCCCCTCGGGCGCCACCAGCAGGTAAGCAAATCGCCAAGGTCCATCGAAGGCTCTACTCTTGAACTCCAAGTGCATTTCCGGCCGGTAACGCCACAGAAGTTTTCCCCTCCCGGAGAAGCAGAATAGCTCTTCCTTCCCAACCCTTACTTCGTCGGGACCAGCAAAAGCGGCCGCGACCAGCACGTCCGGAACGCCATCGCCATCCAGATCCGCAATCTGTGTCCGCCAGCCTGCTTCCCCCGGCTTGGGTTCTCGCAGCGGAGCTTCGAACACATATCTCCAAAGCTCACTTCCCCTGGCGTCCATCGCCAGCAGCGTGTCGCCGCTGATCGCGACTCGTGCAATATGCGGCGGTTTCCGAAAGCGGGCCAGTGTTGCGAAAAGACCGAGACCCGCAACCAGAATCAAAATTCCGGCGCTGGCCATCCAGAGGCGCCGTCGAAACCAACGCGCCGGCTTCTTCTCTGTGGCCCTGCTGGCGGAGGTCAGGTCATCTCGGGCCTCAGCGACCACCGACGCCGCCTCTTCCCCGCCGGTCTCTCCATCGAACGTGATCGTAACGGGATGTATCTCCGCGATCCAGTGGTATCCCTGGCCCGGCACGGTCTCGATATACCGGGGCTCGTCGGCGTGATCTCCCAGCGCGCGCCGAAGCTCGCAGATAGCGTGCTCGACCGAGCTGATCTCCCGCAGGCCGCCCCAAACCGTATGCAGAAGTTCAGTCTTTGACACCACTCGGTGCTGGTTCTGGACGAGAAATTCCAATGTGCTGAATGGCTTGGGAGAAATCCGGATCCTCTCGTCGCCTCGACACAGACATCGCAGGTTGAGATCCAGGCGGAACTCTCCGATCAGCAGCACACCGGAATGCACACCGTCTATGTTTGAGCGCATCGGGCCTTTCGGGCATTCAGCGATTCTTCAGCACTTCTTCAGTTGGGAACGGTAAGAAACAGTGTATCGTCAACACAGAAAATTCCGGGTGGGGCCGCTCAGCACTACGCAAGGATTACCGGTAGGAAGCGACAGGCACTAGGGTTTTCTATCGCCGAGAAAGACGGCTCACGTCGCCAGCGGAAGCAGGGGACAAAGGTCAACGTGCCGGTGCCTCGGCCAGGAGCGACGAATGACCAGGACGCCAAATCTCTTGCTAAGGCGTTTGACTGTTGCTCTATTGGCAGCCGGCTCTGTGGCGATCGTCAGCGCCCAGTCTTTTTCAATAGGTTTTCCCGTCCAGGGGCAGAATCCTTACACCGCCCCCATTATCACGGTGCTTGATCACTCCGCGCCCTACTTCTATGACAAGAACTGGACGCAGGTAGTAGCCTACACCGGGGAGATGGGCAAAGATCGCTGTGGTCCGTCGGATCAGCCCTGCGGCTACTACAATCCGAACTTCTTGGCGCAAGATCCAAGCAGCACTCTGGCGTTTATCGCAAATGGCTCATATGTGGGAACGTCAGCCGATGCCCCGGATCAGCTCAAAGTGTTGAATTATCGCGGCCACTCGGGCTACGACTATGCCTTACGGCGAAGGTACAGCTATAATCGCTGCCGCAAGTGGGACGCTATACATCCCCGCCTCAGATCCCGTCAATGACGGGGGCGTAACAGATCCCTGGTGCACCTTTCACTCGTTTTATATTGACCATGGCAACGGATGGACTACCTGGTATCTGCATGCTTCCAGTATTAACCCCATTCTTGGGACGCCGCATGGATGCCCGACAAGTTCGCCTCTGCAATCAGATCAACTTATTGGCCAGGTTCACAAGGGTGACACTGTTGCGTTTGTCGGGAATTGGGCTGACGGCTACGCCGGTGGCGTGGGGTACCACCTGCATTTTGAACTTCGCCGAGGTTGCGATCGATCGACCGGATCAGTCAAGGGTTGCCTGGTTGTCGATCCTTACGGCTGGGAATGGCCGACCGCCGACCCTATCATCAACAACCATTGCATTAATAACGGCGCCTTGTGTGCGACGCCACAGGCTGCGCCAATGTGGGATCTTTCCGACTTCGGCGTCCAACAACCAGTTGTGACAAACGTGACTTTGGCGCCATCATCTGGCGGTTATACAGCGACCATAAGTGGTCAAAACTTCAATGCCGCTGCGTTCGTGACGCTCTGGGACGAGGGGGGATACTTCTTGATGACCGTACCGGGTGCATCCGTGGTCAGTGTTACGAGCACTCAGATCGTTGCTCAGCTCGCAAACCTTCCGGTTTCATCGCCAAGTGAGGTCGTGTTGAAGATAAGGAATCCAGAGGGGCCGCGGTCGGTTGGCATACAACTGGCCGATCCGGTCTCCACTTTTTCCGCGGCCCTTATTCTTCAGGGACAGCAGGCGCCGGGCGGCGGAACGTTCGCGGGCTTCAGTGGTTTTTGGTCCTTCAACAACCGCGGCGAGGTTATCTTTAGTGCCGGCGTGGATACAAACGGGGACGGAACGCCGGATTACTTCGGCGACTTTGAGCTTTCGGCGGGCCAAATCACCAAGCCGACTGTACCGAGCTTTGGGCCGATAAGCTCCGTTAGCACTCACATCAGGCTTAACGGCCAGGGCGATATGGCATTCGGAGATGTCAACGGCACGTACGGAGGGCTGCCCGCTGGTATCTACGTTCTCGCCGCAGGGAACACCACACCGACTGGGGTTATTACTTGGGGTCAGGCTTGTCCGTCTCCGTGCCCATCAGTCGACCCAGCAACCATATACCAGCTCAATGGTCCGCTGGCATTTGGTGAGGCTGGCGACGTGGCGTTCACTGCCAGTCTTCTTAACCAACAAACCAAAATTGCTACGTGCTGTTATCTATTTCTTTATACCGGTTCGGACGGCTCGATCGTGAAGGCTGCCGCAGACGGGCCTACTGGTGACGCAACCCCCATTGGGGGAACGTTCAGTTCGGGTACCTTTCTCTCTCCGATCACCCAGATTACATCTGACGGCGATCTGATCTTCTTGGCACAAGTGACAGGCGGAACAAGCTCCGGCGGGATCTTTCGTTATTCAAGAACCCACGGCCTGTCCAAGGTCCTGGCCCAGGGAGATCCTGCACCCGTTCCCGGAGGTGGAGCGTTTGGTTATCCTCTTTTCGGGCGCGAGGGATCGATCTCTGGCCGACAACTCGTTTTTCACGCGCCGGTGGTGGGCGGAACTTCCACCCAGGCGATTGGCTTGATCCGCGATGTCACGCTCCCAAGCAGCGTGACCCTAGTTGCTTATCAAGGCGAGAGCACCGGCACTGGTGCGGGCGGCCTCTTCTCATATCCGTCGGGACTGCCATTTGGCGGATATGGGGAGAACACAGCGCCGCCTTGCATTCGAGAGGACGGCGCCGTCGTGTTCCATAGCCTTTTGGTTGGCTCACAGGCTGCAACCGGAGCATCAGCCGGCGAAGGCCTCTTCTTGTGGAACCCGCGCGGATTAATTCAAAAAATTGTGGTGGACGGTGATCCCATCGGTTCGGGGGCGATCGTTCAAGGCGTATTTGCGTCGGCCGTTAACGACCTCGGCAGTGTGATCTACTTTAGCTCATCCGTGAAATAGGTTATGAGGCTCCTAACTCTTTGCGTCGCGATGCTCCTGGTAAGCACGGGAAGCGGGCTCTCGCAGGCGACAAACAACATGCTAAGTGCCTCAACGTCGGTGAACTACGCGCCAGTTGCCGACCCCAGGGCCATCAGTCTCAGTAACCTCCAGTCCATAACTTTCTTCGTCACGGGCTATGATGCAAATGGAGACGCACTAATATTTAGCATTGTTACGCAGCCATCGCAAGGCACCTTGACACAGTTCGATTCCGCTTCCGGCCGCGTTACTTACAGCCCATCATCCCAATTTGCCGGAAATGACACCTTCACTTTCTCCGTCACTGACGGGGTTGCCGCCAGCGATCCCGCAACCGTTACCGTAAGCGGCCCGCCTTCTCCTCAGTTCGCAGACGTGCCCCCGTCCGCCAGCTTCTTTGACGCAGCCAATCTGATGTTCCAAGCCGGCGTCACGACCGGGTGCGTAGGGTCGAGCGATCCTTCGACGCGCCTGTACTGTCCCGACGAGAGCGTGACTCGCGAACAAATGGCCGCCTTTATTGTAAGGGCCGTTACCGGCACGCCGACGCCGCTCCTCTACAACACGGTTCCTCTTTTCGCCGATGTGCCGACGACGAATCCGTTCTTTCCACACATTCAGAAGATGGAGGAATTGGGAATTACGGACGGCTGCGCAACCGGGCTATTCTGCCCTACGGATACAGTTCCGCGGTATCAGATGGCGATCTTCACGGTGCGTGCCCGGTTAGCGCTTTACGGAGCCAGCTTCAGCTATAACAGCACCCCGTATTTCGCGGACGTGCCCGTCAATGTCGAAGGCAATACAACAACATTTCCCTTCATCCAGCGCGCCTACGAGGAACACATAACCAACGGTTGCGGAACCAATCCACTGATTTACTGTCCGGATGATCTGGTAACACGGGGAGAGATGGCGTCCTTCATCATGCGGGCCTTGTTCAATCAAACGACGATTCTGGGCCCAACCTCTCCCATGTTGACTGGCGTGAGTCCGAACACGATGGTTGCGAGGGTGGGCGCGCAAATCACGGTAACCATTACCAGCATCAACACGAGCTTCCAAACGGGCGACACGGTGACAGTGCCGAGCGGGATGCTGGCGGTGAGCAACGTGGTGGTGAATTCGGCGACCTCGATCACGGCAATGCTGACGGCGAACCCGAACGTGGCGGTCGGACCACAGGCGCTGGTGGTGACCAGCGGCGGCCAGAACCTGACGCTGCCGCTGGCGATCGAGGTGGGGACGTACTGAACAACTCGGCCGAGGTGGACTGGCCGAGCCGGGCCGAGACGGACAGGCCGAGGCGGACAGACAGAGTCAACCACTCGCTTTTTCTAACTCCTTTTCTACCAGCCACATCCAGATACGTGGCTCCTCGCTAGCTCGTCCCTCGCTTTGTTATCAGCGCCTTGCCAGCCTCACTCAACCCCCAAACGAGCGAACGCCGCAGACCGGTCTGCTGTGTTCAGAAGATCGCTGCCGCAGGCCATCCGCGCGGGCCGAAGTGGGCCGAGGTTGTGGCGGAGGTTGTGGCCGAGGTGGACGGCCGAGGTGGACGGGCCGAGGTGGACAGTCAGAATCAACCAGTTCGCTTTTCCTAACTCCTTTCCTACCAGCCATATCCAAAATACGGGCCTCTTCACTGGCTCGGCCATGCTTTGTTATCAGCGCCTTGCCAGCCTCGCTCACTCCCCAAACCAGCGAACACCGCAGACCGGTCTGCTGTGTTCGGAAGATCGCTGCCGCCGGGGTCGGAGAGTCGCCTTAGCGTCCAAGCCCCCACGCAGCCCAGCACCCACCCCGACTCGGGAGCCGAACCGCAGTCACCAACCCCGCTCCGAAATCTACCTAGTGGAATCAATGACTTGGATGGCACCTTAGCTGGGCATCGCCTCGACATGCCTCATTCTTAAGAAATCGAGAGCCTCGCCAACTGGAGGGGCGGCACGTGAAATTGGCTTCGATTTTTCAAGTGGTCTTCCATCTGAGCTCGCGCCAAATCGGTCGCAACAGTTCGTTTCGTAAAGTCTGCTTGGCCGATGGCGCGGCTGCAAGTTGGCTTCGATTTTTCGAATCGCGCGGCCGCCGGAAACCGCGTCGGCCGTCGTGCGACCAGGAAAGGCAAGTTCGTTTCGCAATCCGGCTCGAAGATCGGAAAGGACGGGGGCTATTGTCGGTAGGGGTTAGCGCAGTCCGCTCATGTCGGGTTCCTCCGAGAATTCGTCTCGCGAAGTGGGGCGGGCGCCTACGCCCGCGCCGGATGCCCACATCCGGCTCTACGAGCTACGCGAAAAGCTGTGGCGACATTTTCATTAGCAGGTTAGGCGCAGTCCGCTCCGCTGTTCGTTTCGTAATTTGCTAGCCGGGCATTGCCCGAACTCGCTGGCCAGTCCGGTTTCTCGGAGCGAAAACTTGGCTAAGTACTTGAGGATCAATCAGATGAGTTCGAATGCAACATCGTCCCGCCCGGCCTCGGCCGCGCGGGGTTCGTTTCGTAATTACTCAGAGAGCGAAGGAGGCCGCACAGACAATCCTCGGTGGGTCAGCCGGCCGCGCGGAGTTCGTTTCGCGCAGCGGCGCGCGCCAACTTCGTTTCGAAAAACGGCCGGGCCGAAAACTGCCGGGCCAGTGGTGGCTTCGTTTTTTCCCGGTCCTACGCCCGTCCTCCGGCTGGCGGGGTCGACGTTGCATTGCCTTTGGTGAAGGCGCGCAGCATGCCCTCCAGAAATGTGAAAAACACATCCACGGCATAGCCCACCAGAAAGGCGATGGCGAGAGGGGAAATGGAGGCTCCTTGCCCGATGGTGAAGTTATTGAATAGACCGACTACGGCGCCGCCAATGGCCGCGATCAGGAACCGCGCCGAGTTGGCGACGGACGGCGTGAACGTCCGGTTGGCCATCTGCTCTTCAAAGCTCCGCAAGAGATACGCGCACGTACCCAGCAGGGCGTACAGAGCGGGCAGAACGCAGGCGCTGATGGCGCCATAGAAAAAGGACACATCGTCGACCAGGTTTTGGGCAAAATAGCGCACGTCCTGGTAGATGCTGGTTCGTTCGTCGGCCGCCACAGCAAAGTTAGGCAGTCCGGTCGGAAGCTGGAACGTGGTGTGGATCTTGGCAGGGTCGTTTCGGATGGCCGCAAACGGGTCCCGCTCGGTGAAGAGCATTAGGACATTCAGCTGACGCGCACGTGCGTCGATGGTGCGGATGGTGGTGGCGTACAGCTGAAGCTCGGAAATGATGGTGGCATCCGGAGTTGCAGAGACGGTACCCGTGGCAGGAGTGGATGAGGCCGGCGGGGCGGCTCCGGTGACACTGGGCGGGGGGCCGAGTTGCGCGCGCAGCGTTCCGGCGAGGTCGTTGGCAGTGGTGACGTCCGCTTTAATCGTGTTCGAAATAGCGGTAGCGACGAAACTGGCGAGGGAAAAGGGAACGATGAAAGCGGCCAGACAGATGGCGACTCGTAAGTAATGACGAATGGTGGGTGAAGCATCCGCTTCGCAGGCCTTGAGGCTCTCGGCGGAGACCGGCTTCAGGCGGGCGGCTAGTTTGGCGAGGGCCGTTAGTAGATTGGCAGCCGTTGGCTCATCCCAACCTGCCGTGGCGGCAGCACGGGCAGTCAGGACGTGGTCGCGTATGTCGTCCTCAATATCCAGGCCTAACTCGGAGGCATACTTCAGCAGGCGCTCCGCATCCTCCAGGGCTTCGTTGAAATAGGCCGGCGGATGGGGGTAGGTCTCGATGGCGTGTGCGGGCGCCGGCACCGGCAGCACGCCTTCGTGAGCCTCAAGCGCTGGGTTGAGTTCTGTCTCCAAGGTTGCGCTGCCTCCTCAACTTCGTTAAGCGCCTTGCCCGGCGCGAGGCAATTGTACCCCTAAATGGGGCGCTACGGGGGAGTCTGTTTCCGCAGGCGTTTTGAACGCGTGGTGTAGCATCGTGTGTTGTTTACTTAGCCGGCTTGACTGGCCATCTGTAGATGGCGAGGGTACAGCTTGCTTCGCGGGGAGGCCAGATTAATGAAACGAAAATTCGGTGCGCTGCTTGTGATGATGTTCGCGATCAGCGGGATAGTCGTCGGCGCAACGACAGACGAAGTCACCGTGGGCGCAGGACGTTTGAAAGGTGTCGAGACCGGCGGGATCATTGTCTTTAAAGGCATTCCATTTGCCGCTCCTCCCGTCGGTGACTCGCGCTGGCGCTTGCCCCAGCCCCCCAAGAAATGGAGTGGAGTCCGGTCGGCCGCGGAGTATGGCTCCGATTGCATGCAACTCCCGTTTCCCGGCGACGCCGCTCCGCTCGGTGTGAAACCCAGTGAAGATTGCCTCTACCTGAACGTGTGGACGCCATCTCTGCATCCTGCTAAGAAGCTTCCCGTCATGGTCTGGATTTACGGCGGAGGTTTCGTCAACGGCGGCAGCTCGCCCGCGGTCTACGACGGCAGCCAGTTTGCGAAGCGAGGCGTTGTCTTTGTGAGTTTCAATTACCGCTTGGGGCGTTTTGGCTTCTTCGCCCACCCTGCGTTGACGAAGGAAAATCCCTCCGCGCTTTTGGGCAACTACGGATACATGGACCAGATCGCAGCGCTGCATTGGGTGCAGCGCAATATCGCGGCATTCGGCGGCCAGCCCGGCAACGTGACGCTGTTCGGTGAGTCGGCCGGCGGCGGCTCCGTTCATACCATGCTGACTTCGCCCATGGCCGTAGGACTTTTTCAAAAAGCAATCATTGAGTCCGGCGGTGGCCGCGGCCTTTTGGGTGGTTCCCGCTACCTGTCGCGCGAGGTTCCAGGCGGTCCGCCGTCGGCCGAGTCGGTTGGTTTGGCCTTCGCCAAGAAAGCTGGCATCAGCGGAGAAGACGCCGCCGCTCTTGCGGCTCTTCGCAAGCTGCCCGCCGAATCGGTAGTCGACGGCTTGAACATGGCAACTATGTTTACGCCCACCTACAGCGGCCCCATGATCGACGGCAGAATTATCGTAGAGCCGCCCGACGTCGCGTATCTGGCGGGACGCTGGTCGAAGATGCCGGTGATGGTCGGGGCCAACAGCATGGACATCGGCTTCGGTAGGGCTAAAACGAAGGAAGAATTGTTTGCCCAGTTTGGAGCCAATAGTGACAAAGCAAAAGCCGCCTACGATCCGGATGGGCGCGCCAAGCTTCCCTCGGTTGTCATGCTGGTGGCGGCTGATCAGATGATGATCGAGCCTTCGCGATTCATGGCTGCCATGGTGTCAGCGGCCGGTCAACCGGCCTATGAGTATCGTTTCAGCTACGTGGCGGAGTCGATGCGCAAACAATGGCCCGGCGCACCCCACGCCACCGAGATCCCCTTTGTGTTTGACACGGTCGAAGCACGTTACGGAAAAGACCTGACGCCGGCAGACAAAGCGACCGCGCAAGCGGCCAACGCCTATTGGGTGAATTTCGCCAAAACCGGTAACCCCAACGGAAGCGGCCTTCCCGACTGGCCGGCCTACCAGCCCCAGGGCGATGTCCTGATGGATTTCTCAAGCACGGGTCCGGTCGCCAAACCCGATCCCTGGAAGGTTCGGCTGGATCTTGTGGAAGTGATGGTAACGAAGGAAAAGTGAAGGGCAGCTAAGCTCGTCGCGCTGGATTGGGCCTGCTGCTGAAGGCTAAGAGTGCGGTTGTTTGCTTTACGTGTCGGGCTGACTCTTTTGTGGGCCGTGGGAACGGCCCACAATCTCTAACGTGAGCTACGGCGTTTAGGCGTTCTAGCGGTTTGAGCTGCGTCGGCTAAAACACGGAGCGCGCGGTTCACCGCATCGGCGTCGGGAAATATGCTGGCGAGGTCAGGCTCAATGAGTACCAGGTTCGTTCCTGCGGTCGCGCGACGGTGATATTTGCCGCGAACGCCATCCTTTAGTTGCGACAGATCATACTGCGGTCGCAACTCGTCGTGCGCTTTAACTTTAGATGCCTTCTTCATACTGTTTTCGTTCGGCCGCCGTCGCAACACGTGCGCTAATGATACGAATTCGCCGCGCACGATCGCAGTGGGAAACCAGCACGAGGCGCCCTCTTATTGTATAGCCGATCGTGATCTACCCGCCTTCATCCGATGAGTGATCGGGATCCCCGAACGTAATGGCCAGCGGGTCGAGAAACACGGTCGCGGCGTCCTCAAAGGCGACGCGGTGCTTTCTGAAGTTTGTCGACGCTTTGGCCGGATCCCACTCAAAAGTCACGTCGCCAGTCTAGCTTATCGCCTAAGGAACCGGCGACTCAGTCTCCGATGCACTCAGCCTTTTGAACTCGGCCAGCTCGGCCTGGGCCTCGTCCTGCTTGCCGAGGTGCTTGTAGACACGCGCCAGTTGGAAGTGCGGCACGGGTTTCTTTGCGTCGAGAGCGATGGCTCTGGTGAGCTCGGTTGCGGCCTCCTGCCATTGCTGGCGTTGCATCAACACGGTGCCGAGTTCCAGATGAGACTCCCAGAAATCCGGGTTGATCTGGATGGAGCGGCGTAGTTCGGCTTCGCTCGTGGCCGGGTCGCCTGACGATGCGTCCAGCGCTTTGGCGTGCAGGAACCAGGGAAGATAGTTGCCCGGCGCCTCCTTCTCCCAGGCGGCGTATGCGGATATGACCTGAGGCATCAGGTCGTCGGCGTTCTCGAGGATCCTACCGATGAAGAGGTAGGGTTGCTCGATGGAAGGATCAAGACGCGACACCTGAAGGAAGGCCTCAATCGCGTCGTGGAACTTACGTTGCCCATACGCGGCGACGCCATAGGCCAGTTCGATCTGCGCGCTTTTCGGGAAGCGTGCGCGTGCTGCCCCAAACAGGCTGAACGCGCCCGCGAAGTCGCCGCGTTGAAGCAGTACCTGGCCGAGGTCGAAGGTGAAGGCTTCGTTGTCCGGCGCCAGTTCGGCGGCACGGCGAAGATCCGCGAGCGCGGCCTCGGGCTGGTTCGCAGCTTCCTCCGCCTTTCCGAGGAGATAATGCAGCTCCGCACTATCGCTCTTGGCGAGAGCGGCCTTGGCCCAGGTGATCGCCTGCTGCGGTTCGCCCGCCTGTAGGGACAGCGTCGCGGCCCGAGCCGCCGCTCCGGCATCGGCGGACTGGCTGGCTGCAAACTGGCGCTCCATCTCGGCAGCCTTCGCAAAATCTCCGGTCCCTGAAAAGAAGATGGCGAGAGCGTGCTGGACAACCGGGTCGTTAGCCGCGAGCGACTCGGCCCGTTTGGCAGCGGCGTTGGCCTGGTCCGGTTGCTTGCTGCCGAGGTAGACCTGGGCGAGAGCGACCCACACTTTGGCATTGTCGGGCTGTAACTGGGATGCACGTTCCAGACTTTCCTTCGCCGCTGCGAGATCCTTGTTCTGAAGCGCCACCAGGCCTTTCCGAAACTCGTCGTCGAAGGAGGGCGTCTGCGCGTGTGCCGCGACCGAAGCCAGGACAAGAATCACGGTTATAAAGCGCACCATTCGTATTCTAGTGCCTGACGAAATAACGGCCACCTTCAGATTGTTCGTTTGTGAAAACGCCCATCCTTCATGATGACCGGGATGTGGTCGCCACCCGAGCCGAGAACCGACAGATCTTCGAGAGGGTTGCCATCCACCACCAGCAGGTCCGCATCGGCGCCTTCGCGAATGCAACCAAGCTTCCCCGTCTGCCCCAACAACTCCGCGTTGACCACGCACGCCGACCGCAACACGTCGATGGCTGGAAGAACCTGGGCGCGCAGCGTGAACTCAGTGCTCTGACGAACGTGAAGGACGCCCATCAGGTCGGTACCAAATCCCATCTTGACGCCGGCCCGCTTCATTACCTCAAGACCCGATAGCGCCGAGTCGGCGACCGCCTTCAACTTTTCCATACTGACTGCGGGAAAGCCCAACTTGTCGCCCTCCTCTAACAGGCCAAAACAGATCGCCATGGTCGGCACGACAAAGGAGCCCCGCTCTGCGACAAACTCGGCAGTCGCGGGATCGATCAGCGTTCCGTGCTCGATCGAACGCACCCCCAAAGCGGCAGCGCGGTGCACCGCCTCCTTCGGATGACAATGCGCAGCGACGTATGAGCCTGCCCGGACAGCTTCATCCACGGCAGCGCGTATCTCGTCATCCGAGTATTGGCAGCGGTCGAGCGGATCGGTGGGCGAGGCGACTCCTCCCGACGCCATGATCTTGATGTGCGAAGCCCCGCGCCGAAGTTCTTCACGGACGGCCTTGCGCACCGCATCGGCGCCGTCCGCGATGACAGCCAACGGATCGGCGTGATACGAACAGCCGCAGTAATGCCCGTCGAGCGAATGGTCCCCAGGGCGAAAGTCCCCGTGGCCGCCCGTTTGCGAGAGAAGACGTCCGCCATAGAACAACCTCGGCACCCGATCCAGCAGGCCATCCCGGATTGCCAGTGCCAGTCCGATATCGGCGCCTCCGACGTCGCGAACCGTGGTAAACCCCCGATCAAGGCTTGCCTGCAGAAATCGCGCCGCGAAGTGAGCCAGGTAGGATGCCGGTGACTGCACGGCCCGGACGATGTTTACGCCCGCCGCATAGACGTGAACGTGGGCATCGATTAAACCTGGCATCAGCACCCGGCCGCCGCAATCGACCACCTCCGCGTCACCAGCGGCGGGGCGATCGGAAATTTCCCGGATGACTCCACCTTCCAAAAGAACGTTTAAGCCAGCGCGGAGCTCTTCCGATTCACCGTCGAAAATACGAGCCGATTTAAAGACAATCTTTCCCGGCATTCCTCACCTCCGACTATCGCCGATCCGCTGTGTTCTTAGGGCCGTCACAACTTACCATAACGAACAGCTTCCAACTCACAAGTTGGGCGGCAGGCCGCACGAGAAAGCTGCCCTGGCTTTATCAGTCTTTCGCCGCGGCGGTCCAGCATCCGGCGTAGCAAGGTGGTCCCGCTACGCGGACAGCCGACAATGAAAATCGGGGCTGAGGTCATGGAGTCCTAGTAAATAAGTTAGCGCCTCCTCGTCCTCTCAGCACCCGATCTACGCCATGGCCGCTGCCGAGCGGCTCTCTGACCGGGGGGTCTCTATACTCAGTAATGACGATGGCTCCATCACCTCTTCGGCTGGGATTCGCTTTCAACGTGCTGGTTACGATTTTTCGCGTGCTGCCAGGAGCCTGACAGAGAAGTGGCGCATCTTCGGACATTCGTGCCGCTATGTTCTTAACACGCGGGCGCGCCTTCATGGCAACTGCCGCGGCATTCGCGGGAGTTGCGCTCTGGTTGGCTGCCGCACCATCGCCGGCCGTGAGCCCCATCCGGTTTGCCTACCAGCCGATTGATTTCCGGTTGGATAGTTGCGAGACGCCCGACCGGCATGCGCCAGAGACCATGGCCGGCGGCGTGGCGATCTTCGATTACAACAACGACGGGAAGCTGGATGTCTTCTTCACCAATGGGGCGGACATCAAGACGCTGGAGAAAAATGCGCCGAAATACTCGAACCACTTGTTTGAGAACGATGGAGCGGGCCACTTCAAGGACGTCACCGCGAAGGCCGGCCTCGCCGGCACTGGCTACGACATGGGCGTGACCATTGGAGACTATGACAACGATGGCTACGAAGACATCTTTATCGGTGGTGTGCATCGCAACACGCTGTATCACAACAACGGTGACGGCACGTTCACGGATGTGACGGCGAAGGCCGGACTATCCAACCGGCCCGACCCCGAGTATGGCCCGCTCTGGTCGGTGGGCGGCGCGTGGGTGGACGTGAACAACGATGGTTTGCTGGATCTGCTGATCGTGAACTACGTGCAGTGGAACGTCGACAAGGAACCGGAGTGCCTTGAGAACGGCCATAAAGAGTACTGCCATCCACGGCTTTACGGAAAGACCCCCAACCAGCTATTCCTGAACAACGGCGACGGCACGTTCACGGACGCGTCCGCGTCCTCCGGCCTTCGCGCGCACCCAGGCAAGGGTATGGCTGCGGGAGTTGCCGATTACGACCTGGACGGGAAGATGGACATCTTCGTCTCGAATGACAAGCTGTTCAACTCGTTGTTTCATAACAAGGGTGGTGGGAAGTTCGAAGAGGTGGCGTTCGACGCCAATGTAGCGCTGCGCGAGGATGGCGTGTACATCTCAGGTATGGGCGTGGATTTCCGGGATATCGACAACGACGGGTATCCGGACATTTGCGTGGTCGCGCTCGACAATGAGACCTTCCCGGTTTACAAAAACACGGGCAAGGGAGACTTTGTCGAGGTGACCTCGAAGAGCAAGATGGCGCAGCTGAGCGCGACGATGGCAGGTTATTCACCGATGATCGCCGACTTCGACAACGACGGCTGGAAGGACATCTTCGTCTCGCGCGGTCATGTGCAATCGCCGCTGGCGGCTCCGCGGCTGGTGATCGATCAGCACAATAGCGTGTTTCGGAATCTGGGCGGCATGGAGTTCACCGCCTTCACGGATGAAGCGGGATTCGCGGCCGTACCGCCGTCACGACATCGCGGTTCGGCCATGGGCGACCTGAACGGCGACGGCCGCCTGGACATCGTGGTGACCGCGCTGAGCGCGCCCGCCGAGGTCTGGATAAACCAAAGCCCCGGATCGAACCACTGGCTGGAGCTGAAACTGCAAGGAGCGAAGAGCAATCGGGACGCCGTCGGCGCTCGCATCAAGATAGTGACGAAGAGCGGCGCTCAATACAATCACGTCACCACCGCCGTGGGTTACGCGTCTTCCAGCGCGGGCCCAGTTCATTTCGGGCTGGGGCAGAATGCATCGGCGGAACTGGTGGAGATTCACTGGCCGTCGGGCATCGTGCAGCAGCTTAAGAACGTGAAGGCCGATCAGCTGATGAAAATCACGGAGCCGCCGCGATAAGAGGCGCTCACTTATGGGTTTGTGTTTGACTGTGGAGGTACGGTTTCGTAAGAGAGCATGACCGCTGCGGCGAGCGCCAGAACCACGCCAGCGGTTTGCGTCGGCGTCAGCCGCTCTCCCAGGAACAGCAGTGCCAGGACCAGTGTCACTAGCGGGTTTAGCGCGGTCAGCGGAACAGCCACCGACGCTGCCGCCCCCTTCTCCAACGCCGCATAGAGAGCCCACGCTCCGAGCCCGTTGGTCAATCCGGCGACCAGGCCCAGGAGGATGGAGCGTAGCGACAAATCGAACAGATGAGAGTGAATCAACAGGACGGGCAGGAGGAGCACATAGCCGGCGCAGGTCCAATTGAGCAGGCTGGCGGAAGAACTCTCGCTGGAGCCCATCTTCTGCAACAAGCCGACCACGCCCCACAGCGCAATCACGATAAGGGATGCCGTAATCCAGGTCATGGCGTGAATCCTAAGTCGCCAGCAGCACGGCCGAGATAATGGCGAGCACGACTCCGGCCGCCTGAACGCGGTTGAAGCGTTCCTTCAGGACGAGGGTTGCCAGCAGCACCGTGACCAGCGGAAACAATGAAGTGACTGGCCCCACCAGAGAAGCTTGGCCGCGGCTCATCGCGACGAAGTAAGCAGCGTTGCCCAGCCCGGCAATCAGGCCAATCATCAAGCCGATGACTCGCCCTTTGCGGTTGTTGCGCATTCCTTTTCGGCGGATCAGGATGAAAATGACGAGCGGCAGTGTGCCAAGGGTGAAGAGTACTTGCATATCGCGCGCGTCGATGTCCGCTGAACCAACCTTGGCGACGAAGCCGAACAGACCCCACCAAAAAAACCCAAGCAGGGCCCAAGGCAACCATCTCCAAAGGTGGCGATTCATTCTGGTGTTGCCGCCGGGCTGAACTTCCGGCGATCCGCTGGGATTAACGCTGTTGGCTGCCATTCCAACCAATAGTACTCGCATGCCCGGTTTGGGCAAGCGCTTCCTCACGGTCGCGCCTGAGAAGGCTCTCGACTCTCATCAGCTTCATTTGTTCTAAGAACAGCATTGGTCAGACGTATTCCATCAGCGCCATGAAGCCAAAATCCATGTGCATCTGCTGATGGCAATGGAAGAGTGTGGGACCGGGATTATTTGCGAGCAAGCCGGCCTCGACTTGCGTGTTGGGCCGGACCACCACGACGTCTTTGTAGATGCCGGATGTCGCCACTCCTTCGATTTTCGCCAGCTCAAAGGTGTGCCGGTGCAAGTGCACAGGGTGCGCTTCATCGCTCTGGTTGTCGAAGATGAGACGGTAGCGGGTGTTGGCGTGGATGCGAATCGGGTCGGCTTTCGGCCAGGACTTGCCGTTGATGGACCACTTATCCACCCAATGGGTACCGGCAAAGATCTTGCGGAAGACTAGCGGCAAGGGTTCGCCTTCGGGTGAAGCTGCAGGCGTCTGGCCGAAGACGCGATAGTCCCAAGGAGTGGAATCGGGCGTGGTCCATTGCGGCTCTCCCGGTTTTCCGGCGTATTCAAAGACCATGCCCATGCCGGCCTGGCGATCGTGATCGTTGGTTGCGCCGAGAATCCAGCATCCGGGATTGTTCATTTCTACAAGCGCGTCGATGCGTTCCGCCGGTCCGAGTTCCAGAGCCTTCACGGATACCGGACTACGCAGCAGATTGCCATCGAGTGCGACCACGTTGAAGGAGTGCCCGGCGAAGGCGATGCGCCGGAGAACGGTGGCGCTGGCGTTCAGAATGCGCAAAAGAATGCGCTGGCCCTGGCGGACGCGGATGGGGTCGCCGAATCCCAATGCGCGATCGTTAATGGAGAAGGCCCTCCAACCGGCGTCCATCGAGCCTTCGCCATCGCCTCCCGTGCTCATGTAGGGATCCCATTCCCGGAGGGCGAGGAATAGTTCCTGGTCGTAGGCGCCTGGATTCTCACGTGGCTCAATGTAGAGGAATCCGAACTGACCCGTGTAGAGCCCCTTCTTCAGATTGCGGCCGGCGCTCACGTGGGTGTGATACCAGCGAGTGCCCGACGGTGCAGGCATGAAGGTATACCGGCGCGTGGCGCCCGGCGGGATCATGGGAGCACCCTCTTCCATGGATCCGTCGACATCGCTCGGGATATGGAGCCCATGCCAATGAACAATCTCGGGCTCATTGGTCGCATTATGAACTTCGATAGTAGCCTGCTTACCCTCGCGAAGCCGGATTAAGGGTCCTGGCGCGATGCCGTTATAGCCGATAGTCTTAACGGTTCGCTTGGGGCTGAGTTCGACGCTGACGGGACCGATCTGGAGGGTGCAGTCGACCGCCTCCGCCGGCGGCGTTTGACCGAACGAACCGGAGCCGTAGACGGCACCTGCGCCCAGGGCGCGGAGAAGGTCGCGGCGAGTCACTATGAGCCGAGTCTATCAATCGGACAGGGTTGGCACGGAAGAGAGAGATGGCTCGGACAGAGGCAACTAACCCCCGGCGATAGCTCCGACGATCAGCAATGGCTCGGCGCCGGAGGCGACTGCTTCGGGCAGAGGGGCATCCGGCGATTCATGCGATAGATCCTGCCCGCACGCAAAAAACCGCACGAACGGCCGGCGCCGTTGGGTGACGTAATCGCGGACGGTTCCGCGCAATGCCGGGTAGTCAGCCTCCAGCGCGTCGATCACCGAGCGCGTTGTCACCGGAGCCTCGACGTGGAGCTTGACTTCGGCGCCTACTTGGGCCAGCGTTCGGAGATGCGCGGGAAGCTCAACGCGGATCAAGACTGGATTCACGAGAGGGTCTGAACCTCGACGGAGAGAACAGCTGGAAGGTCCCGGACAATCGGCGCCCAGCTGTCTCCAGCATCAGCCGATGCATAGACTTGACCGCCGGTGGTGCCGAAATACACGCCGCACGAATCGAGCGAGTCAACCGCCATCGCATCGCGCAGCACGTTGACGTAGCAGTCGCTCTGCGGGAGGCCCTTGGTGAGCGGCTCCCAGTCATTGCCGCCAGTACTGCTGCGGTACACGCGCAGCTTTCCATCCAGCGGATAGTGCTCGGAATCGCTCTTGATGGGGACAACATAGATGGTGTCCGGTTCGTGGGCGTGAACATCGATCGCGAAACCGAAGTCGGTGGGCAGGTTCCCGCTGACTTCATGCCAGGAATCGCCGGCATCGTCGCTGCGCATAACATCCCAGTGCTTCTGCATGAACAAAACGCCGGGGCGCGACGGGTGCATGGCGATGTGGTGAACGCAGTGGCCGACTTCGGCGGTCGGATCGGGAATTTGTCCGGATTTCAGCCCGCGATTAATCGGCTTCCAGGTCTCGCCGGTATCGTCGCTGCGGAAGGCGCCCGCCGCGGAGATAGCGATGAATATGCGGCCGGTGTCGCTTGGATCCAAAATGACTGTGTGCAGGCACATTCCGCCGGCGCCCGGCTGCCAGTGCGGCCCTGAGCCATGCTTACGCAGACCAGAGAGTTCCTGCCACGATTGGCCGCCGTCGCTGGAGCGGAACAATGCGGCGTCTTCTATACCGGCATAGACCGTGTCCGGATCGGTCAGCGACGGCTCCAGATGCCAGACTCGCTTGAATTCCCAGGGATGCGGAGTGCCGTCGTACCACTGGTGGGTGCCGGGAACACCGTCGTAGGCAAACTTGTTGTTCATTGGCGCCCAGGTCTTGCCGCCATCGTCGGAGCGCTGGATCAATTGGCCGAACCAACCAGTGGACTGCGATGCGTAGAGGCGATTCGGGTCAGCAGGCGAGCCTTTTAGGTGGTAGATCTCCCAACCGGCGAAATGAGGGCCGGCGATCTCCCACTTCTCGCGCTTTGCATCCGATGTCAAGACGAACGCGCCTTTGCGTGTTCCGACCAACAGCCGTACCCCGGACTTCTTATTTGCCACCAATTCCCCTCCAAAGAATGTCGGACGGCGATTCCTCAAAATCGTCACCCTAGCACTAACTATTTAACATCGACAGAGGCAGCTTGTGCGTAGTCGGAAGATTCCCAGATTCGCATGAACCAGAATGGAGAGTAACGCATGAAGATACTCTGCGTAAAGAAGCTGGTTCTCCTGCTAGCGGCGGGAAGCGCTTGTTTTGCTTTGGAGGCGGGCGACAAGCAGGAGGCCGCGCGGTGGCAACAAGAGGCCCAGCGCGTGACGATCATCCGGGACGACTGGGGCATCGCGCACGTGTACGGGAAAACGGATGGCGATGCCGTGTTCGGCATGATCTACGCCCAGGCCGAGGACGACTTCAATCGCGTGGAGACAAACTATCTCAACGCGATGGGGCGGCTGGCGGAGGCCGAAGGCGAAGCGAAGATCTATCAGGACCTGCGGATGAAGCTGTTCATTTTGCCCGAGGAGTTGGCGAAGCAATATGCGACAAGTCCGGCTTGGCTGAAGAAGCTGATGACCGCGTTCGCCGATGGCTTGAACTACTACCTTTCCAAACACCCCGAGGTGAAGCCGAGAGTGATCAAGCGGTTCGAACCCTGGATGGCATTGAGCTTCACTGAGGGCAGCATCGGCGGCGATATTGAACGCATCAACCTGAAACAACTCGAAGCGTTTTACGGAAAACGGCCTGTGAACGAGACGGCTTGGTTGGATGAGGACCGGCCAGAGGAGCCAAGGGGATCGAACGGCATCGCCATAGGGCCCTCGAACACGGTGGGGCATCACGCGCTGCTACTGATCAATCCGCACACTTCGTTCTTCTTCCGGTCGGAGTTGCAGATGGCGAGCGAGGACGGTCTGAACGCCTATGGCGCTGTGACGTGGGGCCAGTTCTTCGTCTACCAGGGATTTAACGATCGCGCGGGATGGATGCATACATCGAGCGGCGTTGATGCGATCGATGAATACCTCGAGACGGTGGAGAAACGGGGCGAGCGTTTTTACTACAAGTACGGCGACGAAGAGCGCCTTGTCGCGGCGACGGAGATCACAGTTCCGTACAAGACTGCGAATGGGATGGCGGAGAAGAAGTTCACGGTCTACCGCACACATCACGGGCCCGTGATTCGCGAGGAGAACGGTAAATGGGTGAGCATCCGGTTAATGCAGGAACCGGTTAAGGCGCTGACGCAATCCTACACACGAACCAAAACGAAGAACTATAAGGAATACCGGCAGACGATGGAGCTGAAAGCCAATTCGTCGAACAACACTATTTTCGCCGATGCCGATGGAGACATCGCGTACTTCCACGGCAACTTTATTCCCCGGCGTGACACCAGCTTCGACTGGACCAAGCCGGTGGATGGCAGCAATCCGGCAACGGAGTGGAAGGGATTGTTATCGGTGGACGAGACGCCGCACCTGCTGGACCCAAAGAGCGGCTGGCTTTACAACACAAATAATTGGCCTTGGTCCGCTGCGGGGCCGAGCAGTCCAAAAAGGGAAGACTATCCGGTCTATATCGAGCAGGGCGGCGAATCCGCTCGCGGGCTGCACGCGATCCGGGTACTCGAGAACAAGAAGGATTTCACGTTGGACTCGCTGATAGCGGCAGCGTACGACAGCTACCTGCCTTGGTTTGCGAAAACGATTCCCATGCTGATCAAAGCGTGGGATACAGTGCCTGCCGGCGATCCATTGAAGGCGCAACTAGCCGGGCAGATTGAGCTGCTGCGCGGGTGGAACTTGCGGTGGGCAGTGGGGTCCGTCCCTACATCCCTGGCTGTCTTCTGGGGCGAGGAGGTGCGACGCCGGGTGGCCGACGATGCGAAGAAAACCGGCATGTCGGTAGAGGATTACGTGGCCGGCAAGGCGCCGGCGGACCTGCTGCTGCAGTCGCTGAATGTGGCTTCGGACAAACTCGCGGCAAGCTTCGGCAGCTGGAAGACGCCGTGGGGCGACATAAACCGCTTCCAGCGGCTGACCGGCGACATCGTCCAGCCTTTCAATGACGCAGAACCGAGCATCCCTGTGGGATTCACTTCCTCGCAGTGGGGCTCGCTGGCCTCATTCGGGGCACGATCGTACCCGGGGACGAAGAAATGGTATGGAACCAGCGGAAACAGCTTCGTCGCAGTGGTCGAGTTTGGTGACAAGGTGCGGGCGAAAGCCGTGACGGCGGGCGGCGAAAGCGGCCATCCGTCGTCACCCCACTTCAACGACCAGGCGAAGCGATATGCCACGGGCGACCTGCGCGAGGTTTACTTTTACCGCTCTCAGCTGAAAGGCCACACCGAGCGCGAGTACCACCCGGGAAACTGACTGAGTTACTTTGCTCCTTCCGTCGCTTTGATGAAGGCGGCTACGTCGGAATGGAACTGGCCCAAGACCCCTTCGTTCACATAGATCATGTGGCCGGCAGGATAGTAGTGATAACTGATATTGGCTTGCAGTTTCTGCGGTATCGGCAGATGATGCATCTCGAATATTCCCTCGAAGAAGGGCGTTGCCAGGTCGTAATATCCGCCCGCCAGCATCACTTTCATGTTGGGATTTGACTTCATGGTGTATGCCAGGTCGGGGATCACGTTAGTTCCACCTTCCTGGAAGTTGGCAGGCGGGCCACCAGGCTGCTGGTGCCGGAGATCCCACGAGAAGTTGCCGTCGCGATACAGGGACGGTTTGTAAGTGTCCTGTTCGCCATATTTCAGTTCCTTGCGTAAGTACTGATTGATGGCCGTCGTGTAGGCGGAGGATATGGCATTGCTTTGCGGATCGTACTCTGACTCCTTGCTCAGCGGATCGAGATCGGGACCGCTGTAGCGGGTATCGAGGCGGCCAGTGGTCGTCTCGGTATCGAGCTGGAGGTTCTTACTGAACATACCGCCGGTCACGCGCAGGTTTGCCTTCAAGAGATAGGCCACCGGGAGACCCGTGTAAGTGTGGAGTTTTTCGGCCACCGCCTTCTTCCTGGCCTCGGACAACTCACTTCCCTGCATCAATGCAGACAGGTACTCGCCCAGTGCAAACTGTTCCACTTCAGCCAGAAATGGTTCGAGCGCCGCGGGTTGAGTTGGCAGTTTCTTGTGGTAAAAGGCGCTGGCGGCGAAAGTCGGCAGGCCCAGCGCATAGGCTTGATCAACTCCGGGGTTGAAGCCAGGACTATCGATGCTGTTATCGAAACTCAAGATAGCCGAAAGGAGGATAATCCCGTTCAGGTCCACGTTTTGCAAGTCGGCAGAAAGCACGGCACTGCGCGGAGTTCCATAACTCTCGCCAAACAAATACTTGGGAGAGTTCCAGCGCTCATACTTGGTCAAGAAGCGGCGGATGAAACGCTCAAACGCATGAGCATCCCCGTCCGTTCCCAGGAAAGCCTTCTCTTTGTCCTTTCCGAAGATCCGGCTAAAGCCGGTGCCGGGCGCGTCGATGAACACCAGATCGGTCACATCGAGCAGGCTGAACTCGTTGCTCACGAGTCTGTAGGGAGCCGCCGCATCGTGCTTGGTATCGGTGGTCACCACCCGGCGCGGACCGAAGGAGCCCATGTGGAGCCACATGGTGGAACTGCCGGGCCCGCCGTTGTAAAGGAACATCACAGGGCGCTGCTCCGCCCCGGCATTCTTCTTGAAGTAGGCCACGTAGAAAATACGCGCGGTGGCAGGCTGATCGTCAATCTTGGGCGGCAGATCCACACCAGCATCCGCCAAGATCTTTCCGTCCGGGCCGAGTGTGGCGTCCTGGGAATCGGTCGATCCGACGGTTAGTGTCCCGGCTACCGCCTGGTAGGCAATGGCTTGCCCCCCGACGGTCACTGATCCTTCGGTAGTTGAATCAGCCGGCACGGGAGCTAAGGCGCCTGCGGGCGGCTTCTCGTCTTTCTTCTGGCCTGGCTGGTCGTCCGCAAACGCAGAGAACTGTACAGCCAGGATGGCCGTCGCCAGCAACTTCAATCGCCAACCGCCGCAAATCTGTCCCATGTGCCTCAAAGAAAACCCTCCTCGGGGAAATAGATAGTATTACTCACGCCGAGTTCCGAAAAGCCCGCTTGCGGTCGGCCTTTGGACCTTTACGTTTCACGCTTCGATAGGCGTACTTGAGTCCTTCAGCTTGTCGAGGTATGCCTGACGGCTGTCAAGGATCTGACGGCGCGCCTCTTTGGGACCACCCCAACCGTCGATCCGCGCTTTGCTGCCTTGCAGCTCTTTATAAATCGAGAAGAAGTGCTCGATCTCACGGCGTACGTGCGAGAAGATCTGGTCGACGGTGTGGATGGATTCGTAGCGCGGGTTGCTGTGCGGAACGGAAATTACTTTTTGATCGTTTTCATTCTTATCGACCATATAGAGAATGCCGACCGGCCGCACTTCGATGAGGCAGCCCGGGAAGCTGGGCTCCTCGACCAGGGTCAGCACGTCGAGCGGATCGTTATCTTCCGCGAGCGTGCCTGGAATAAAACCATAATCGCCCGGGTAGTGCATGGGCGAGTAGAGTGCGCGGTCGAGCCGAAAGACGCCTAGTTTTCCGTCGTACTCATATTTATTCGACGAGTTCTTGGGGATCTCCACAATCATCCGGACGACTTCCGGGGTCTCCGGTCCGGGGTCGATATCGTAAAGCTTCATCGAGGTTCAGGGTAGCAGAAGCCGGGAGTGCCGGGCAGTCCGGAACAAGGCAGGCTTCTACTCCTCCTTGACAACGTCCGCGTCAGGGGCGATACTCCTATCAAGCATCTATGGGAAAGCAGAACAAGGGCGAATTGCTACAGGGCACCCTCGACATGCTGATTCTTTCGCGACTTGCACAGGGGGCGATGCACGGTTTCGGCATTGCCGAGCATATTCAACAGGTCACGGAAGACACTTTGCGGGTCGAGGAAGGGTCACTCTATCCGGCGCTCCACCGATTGGAAGCCGAGGGAATGATCACTTCCGAATGGGGCGCGTCTCTCAATAATCGCCGCGCGAAATTTTACCAGCTGACGCCCCGCGGCAAGAAACAAATGGGACTTGAAGTAGCGAAATGGCAGCGTCTGGCTGCGGCCATCAACCGGGTCATCGAGCCCGCATAACAACATGTCGTGGCTGTATCAGCTGTTTCTGGATGCGCGCCAACGGTGCCGCTACCTGTTTCACCGAGAGCGCCTGCAAAGCGAGTTAGATGAGGAACTGCAATTCCACCAGGAAATGCGCCGCCGGCAGCGGGCGGAGGCGGGTGAGGCGGAGACCGACGCGCCCTTTGCGGCCCGCCGTCAATTCGGGAACACATCTGTCATCAGCGAGGTAACTCAGGAAATGTGGCGCTATGGAACATTCGAGTCCTTATGGCAGGACATTCGCTATGCCTGGCGGTATGCTCTTCGCACACCCGGCATAACGGCGGTCGCCGTGTTATCGCTGGCGCTTGGGATCGGAGCGAACGCCGGGATATTTGCGCTGGTCGACCGCGTCATCCTCAGCATCCTGCCGGTGAAAGACCCTCAGCAGTTGGTCCTGTTGGACGAGGTATTGCCGTACCTGCGTTATAAGGAGTTCGTGGATCGCAGCCAGGTCTTCGATGGCGTTGCAGGCACTGCCAGCCTTGCCAATGTGCGGCTCGACGAAAGCGACAACCCGGAAAGTTCCGTCTCCGGGCGATTGGTTTCCGGAAACTACTTTCACGTGTTGGGCGTGCAGCCACTGCTGGGCCGCGTGCTGTCTCCATCCGATGACACATCGGCTGGAGCGCATGCGAACGTAGTTATCAGTTACGCGCTTTGGCAAGCGCGGTTTCATGGGGATCCCGAAATCGTAGGCAAAACCGTTCGGCTGGGCGCGGGGAAGCTCAGCAGCGGTTGGGGTAGTGGTGGCTTTGAAGAGGATCAACCGGTGACACCCTCCAACCGGGACTTCGTCATTGTGGGCGTGATGCAGCCCAACTTTTTCGGCGAAACCGTGGGTGAACGGCCCGTCTTCTGGGCGCCTCTCACTATGGAAGAACACTTCCTACCGGGCCGTCACTGGCTAACCCGGCGCACCGCCCAGTGGGTCCGGGTCATCGCGCGCCTTCGGCCTGGCACTACTCTGCAGCAAGCCGAGGCGGCTTCCCGGGTTCTTTACAGACAACTATTGTTGAAGGATGAAGGGCCAACTCTAACGGAGGCGCGCCGCCGCGAACTGGAACAGCAAAAAATAAGTCTGATGGAGGGCGGAAAAGGGTTCTCGGATCTGCGGGAGGATTTCGCGAAACCGCTGTGGGTTCTGATGGCCATGGTTGGCGCGGTTCTTTTGATCGCGTGCGCCAACCTCGCGAACCTGCTGCTCGCTCGAGGCGCTGCCCGGCGGCGCGAAATCGGCACGCGTCTGGCACTCGGCGTGAACCGCGCCCGGCTGCTGCGCCAGCTGATCACCGAGAGTCTACTGCTCTCGTTCGCGGGCGCGGTTTTGAGCGTTCCGATCGGAACCGCCATCACACGCATCCTGTTTAACGCGGTCTCGTCGGGGAACGCCAACCTGAAAATGGACCTCGCGCCAGACTTCCGAGTCCTTCTGTTTACGGGTGCCGTCGCCATCGGGACCACACTGCTGTTCGGCTTAATTCCGGCCATTCGATCCACCCGGCTCGACATCAGCACGGTACTGAAAGAAACGACGCGCTCGGCCGCCGGTGGTCCGTCGCGCTTCGCCGGCGAAAAAGTTGCTGTGGTGCTCCAGGTAGCGCTTTCCGCCGCCCTCCTGTTCGGCGCAGGCCTGTTCACCCAAACCCTCTACCACCTTAAGAGCCAGGACCTGGGCTACGTTCCAGACAAATTAATCACCGCGAACATCGACCCGACGGCTGCGGGATACAAAGGCGACGACTTAGGGAAAATTTCGCAGCAGATTCTCGAAGAGATTCGTCGCCTGCCAGGAGTTAGCAAGGCCACTTACTCGGACAACGGCCTGTTTGCCGGTAAGGACTCCGGAACGCGTGTTCGATTCGAGGGCTTTAAACCGGGCTCAAGGGAAGATTCGGTTTGCCGCTTCGACCAGGTTGGGCCCGGCTATTTCTCAACCTTAGGAATCCCCATTCTACTGGGCCGCGATATCGCAGACACCGACACACCCAACGCGCCTCGCGTCGCGGTCATCAACCAAAGCATGGCGAAGTTTTACTTCGGGGATCGAAGCCCGATTGGACAAACGATGTATTACGAAGGCAGCCGATTGAATTTCGCGCTGACCATCGTGGGTGTCGTACGTGACGTTCGCGACCATGGCCTTCGCCGCGACGTGCCGAGGCGCTTCTACGTCGCCTACCAGCAACCAGTAGATGGGCAGATGGGCGCTGATTTTGAGATACGAACGCCGCTGGCGCCGGTCATCGTTGAGAAAGAGATTCGCCGGACCATCCGGGCGACCTCTCCCCAGATGCCGGTGGATTTCGTTCGGCCGCTGAGCAAAGCGATTGATGATTCCATCCTCACGGAGCGCCTGATTGCCGGGCTCTCCGTCTTCTTTGGCGGACTTGCGCTTCTGCTGGGCTGCATTGGTTTGTACGGGATCCTGGCCTATTCGGTGGCCCGCCGCACCCCGGAGATTGGAATCCGGATCGCGGTGGGCGCGGGGCCTGGCGATGTGGTTCGCGCCGTTGTGTGGGACGCGTTCGTGCTGGTAGCGATTGGTCTCGCGATCGGCATTCCCACCGCACTCGCGTTATCGCGATATCTGCAATCGCTGTTGTTTGGCCTGAAACCAATGGATGCTTGGTCCCTCGGCCTCGTCATTGCAGCCATGTTGGCGATGGCCCTGATTGCCTCGGCCATCCCTGCCAGCCGTGCCGCGCGGATCGACCCGGTGCTTGCTCTGCGGGCTGACTGACTCGGTCAGGCGAACCACGTTAGAGTCCATGCAAGAGCCGCTTCACCGTAATAGAGCCTCAGGCTGTGGCCTGCGACCTGCAATCTCAAGCACCGATCTCCGCATGATCGCTGGAACCCCGTGCGAAAACTTGTTTACCGTTCTCTTAACGGCCACGGCTTCAAATTCCCCCACCACAGCCTGAAGGCTGTGCCACGGTTCAGTGAGCGGATGTCAGCCAGCGTGTTCTCTTACGCTTGGTTCAAGTGATGAGGTTATAACTTTACGCTGCCACGGTTCCGCGAGGCCGTGATCCACGGAAGCCGTAGTACATGATGTACGCGTAGCAAAGCACCGGCAGAATGAAAGCGTGGTGGATGCCGATGTTATCCGCCAATGCACCCTGAATCACCGGGATGATGGCGCCACCCACGATGCCCGCGATCAATAGACCCGAGCCCTCACCGGTGAGATGACCAAGCCCAGCGATGCCTAGCGTGAAGATGCTGGGGAACATGATGGAGTTGAACAATCCAACCGCGATGATGGTCCACATGGCGATGTTGCCAAAACTGAGCATCGATGCCAGCACCAGAAGAGCCGCGATGATCGCCGCGGTACCCAGCACGGGGCCGGTGCGCAGCTTGGTCAGCAAAGCGGAGCCGATAAACCGGCCCACCATTGCCGCACCCCAGTAGTAAGGGACATACAGCGCAGCAGCCTTTTCGCTGAGGTTTCCGATCTCCGGCTGGCTGAAATAATTCACGAGGAAGCTCCCGATGGAGACTTCCGCGCCGACGTAAACGAAAATGGCGATGACGCCGAGAATCAGATGCCGCTGCTCCCAAAGCTTCATCTTCGAACCATCAGCTTCGTGCCCGCCTTCGATGGCGGCAATCTTGGGCAGCTTGAAGAGTCCGATGGCAATGGCGAGTGCCAGCAGCGTGCAGGCGATGACAACATACGGCAGTTTTACGGTAGCCGCTTCATGCAGCCGATAAACCTGTAACGCATCGGGAGCGAGCTGCCGAATCTCGGCCATGGACTTCGGCGTGGTACTGAGAATCAAAAATGCACCGAAGTACGGCGCAACAAACGTACCGAAAGAGTTCAAGGCCTGGGTCAGGTTCAAGCGGGAGGAAGCGGTTTCGGGCCGGCCGAGCACTGAGACGTACGGATTCGCTGACACCTGCAGCGCGGTCATGCCGGCAGCAACAATCATCAACGCAGCGAGAAAGAACAAATAGGCAGGCACGCTCGCGGCCGGTATAAACAGGATGGCCCCCAACGCCATGGTGCAAAGGCCCAGAACCATGGTGCGCTGGTAGCCGATCTTCTCGACCAACTTACCGGCGGGCAGGGCAAAGATAAAGTAACCGGTGAAGAAGGCGAATTGCACAAGCATCACCTGGAAGTAGCTCAGGTCAAAGATGGCCTTCAGGTGGGGAATCAGGATGTCATTGAGGCAAGTAACGAACCCCCACATAAAGAAAAGCGTGGCGACCATACACATGGCGGCCGTGTTGTTGCTGGCGGGTTCGTTCGACGCGACAACCGGGGCGGACTTGCTGACAGGGGTAATTGCCATCTGACGTTGATGTTCCGTTTCTTGAACTGCGGGCCGCTCAGGGGTGCTTCACTTGAAAAGAGCGCGCCGCCCAGAATTGTATCTAATTGGTTGTGCTCAACGCTCGAAAAAGGGTTTGCGTACCGGATTTTACGGGGCTGATCGCTTCGCCCGGCGCAGCGGACGGCGGGAAGATAGAAGTGAGGAGATAGCGCAAATGGACAACAAACAAAAACTCGGCATCGCCGGCGCAGGGATGCTGACGGCCGGCATCGGTTTAACGATCGCAGGGCTTGTATGCATGACGCCGTTCGTGGTTTCGCTAGCCGTACGAGCCGTGCAAAAAGGCACTGAACAGGCTATTCAAGGCATCGAGCAGGCGTCGAAGACCGCAGGAACCATGGCCGGCAAATTAGAGATGGCCGTCCGCCGCGCCACGGGCGCCGTCAAGTCAGCTTGACTGTCACCAGACGCGGCACGCTGGAGCGTTCACCATGGGCTGCCCAGACTTGCAACTAAACGCTTGTTGAAACTCGGGCAAGTTGGAGACGACCCCGTTGATGCGGTAGTCGAGCGGCGAGTGTGGGTCGGTAATCGCTCGCATCCGCTCGGTTTCCGGCCGTGTGTAGCCACACGCCCATTGGGCCATGCCGACGAAGAAGCGCTGGTCAGGGGTGAGGCCGTCGATGGGTTTCAGATCCTTGCCGGCGGTGGCGTGCTTCCAGGCCATGTAAGCCAGCATGGTGCCGCCCAAGTCGGCCGCATCTTCGCCCAGCGTCAACTTGCCGTTGATTTTAACGTCGTCAACGATCACGTGCCGCGAGGCCTGGTCTGAGACGCATGTTGCGCGCTTCTCGAATTCCTTGGCGTCCTGTTCGGTCCACCAATCGCTCAGATTGCCTTTGGCGTCGAACTGGCGTCCTTCATCATCGAAGCCGTGCGTGAGCTCGTGGCCGATGGTCGCGCCGGTGTTGCCATAGTTCGGCGCGTCATCCAGTTTGGGGTCGAACAGCGGCGGCTGCAGCACGCCAGCCGGGAAGTTGATGTCGTTCATTTGCGGGTTGTAATAGGCGTTGATGGTGGGCGGCGTCATCCCCCACTCGGCACGGTCGACCGGCTTGCCGATCTTGTTCAGCTGACGGCGGGTCTCGAATAGTAAGGCGCTATCGACGTCGTCGAAGAAGTTGGTGGGAGTGATGGTGACGGAGCTGTAGTCGCGCCACTTGTCCGGGTAGCCGATCTTATCCACCATGCCGTGCAGCTTTTCGAGAGCGCGCTGCTTGGTGGCCGGGCCCATCCAGGTCAACTGCTGAATGTCCTGTTCCATGGCCCACTGGATTTCGTGGGTCATGTGCACGGCGGTCTGTTTGGTCTCCGGGCCAAATGTCTTAGCAACGAACACCTGCCCGAGCGCTTCGCCGAGATAGCCATCCACCCATTGCACGCAGCGCTTCCAACGCGGCCTCAGCGCCGTTACTCCCGTGAGGTATTTGCCGTAGAAATCGAAGTTCGCCAGCACAAACGGATCGGACAGGTAGCCCGCGTATTCATGCACGAGGTGCCAGCGCAGGTAGTTCTTCCAGCGATCGAGACTATTCTGTTTAAGCTGGGTGTTCAACTCCTCATAGAACTTGGGCTCTGTGACGTTCACGTCGGTGAAAGTGGGCGGCTTTAGCCCCGCCAGATAAGCATCCCAGTCGAAGTCGGGCGACAGCTTAGCAAGCGCGGTGCGTGTCATCTTGTGCTTCAAGTTATATGGGTTGCGCAACTCTTCGCGCTTCAGTGACGCCTTCGCCAATTCTGTTTCGATGGACATCACGGTTTGAGCATTGGCGGCGGCTACGGACGGCGCATCGCCCAACAACTCAAACATACGCGCTACATGAGACACGTATTTCTGACGCGTCTCGACCGATTTGGCATCCGTCTTGACGTAGTAGTCGCGATCGGGCAAGCCCAAGCCGCCGGCTGAGGCAAAAGCAATTACGTTGTCGGAGTTGTCGAAGTCCTGATCGGAGCCGAATCCGAACAACATGCCTCCGGAGAGACCGTGCGCGTGCGCCTTGCCGACATAGGTTGCGAGATCGCGCAAGGAGTTGATCGCTTCTATATCCTTTAAGGCCGGGGCAAGAGGAGCGGCGCCTTTGGTCTGAATGACGGGCTCGTCCATGCAGGCGTGAAAGAAGTCGCCAATCTTCTGCTCGGCTGGGGTACGCGTGGGCGACGGCTTGGATGTTTCTTCCAAAATGCCCCACAGAAAGCGCTGGTTGTCGAACGCCAGCTTCCCGTAAACATCCCAACTAGCCTGGTCGGCCGGAATCGGGTTGATCTTGTTCCAGTTGCCACAAGAGTATTTGTAGAAGTCGACGCACGGGTCGATGTTCTTATCCATAAAGGACTGCTCCAGGCTGGGCGTGTAGGGCAATGCGGTCAATGGCTTGTCTTGAGCAGCGAGCAAGCGGCACAACAGCAAAAGAGGCAGGGCGAGACGCATAAAACGGATTGTGTCAGATTCCGTTTTTATTTGGAGGGGCCGGCGACCTCGCGGATGCGAATATTGCGGAACATTGCAAAGGTGAATTGGTCGTGGAGTTGGAGACCGATGGGCCCGGTCTTGGACCGTGCCGGGTCACCGGGTCCCTCTGCGACGACTTGCCCGTTGAGACGAACCCGGATTAGGTCGTGGCGCGATTCGATATCGAGGCTGTTCCATTCGCCGGGGCGATGAACGCCCTTCTTTGCCGGCACAAGTGAATAAATACTGCCGGACGGGTTGGCATCGGAATCGTCATCCAGAATTTGAATCTCGTAGCCGATATGTGCCGGGGTGTTTTTCACCGGGCCGGCGAGTTCAGGATGGACCGAGTCGGGTTCGCCGATGGCGTAGTGGGCGCGTGAGAGATCGCGAATCGACACGCCGCTGTTGCCGCCGCGCGGAATCCAGTATTCGACATGCAGATCGAATTCATCGAAGTTTCGCGTGGTGTAAAGCCAGGCCTGGCGATAGAGCCAGCTGTTGTAGCTTTTCTGATCGAGAGGCCATTCGGTAGTAGGCGGAGTGTGAGTGCGCTGGCCCAGCAGGATGCCGCTAATGACGGTCCAGACGCACGTGCCCCGAGGCTCCCAACCTTCCAAATTCTGGCCGTTGAAGAGCAGTTTCCACCCGGACTCGGGTGGCGTGACGTTACTTGATGCCGGAGCCTGCGCAAAACAGCTTAGGATGCAAAGTAGACCGGCGAGCGAGAGTCGCATGGTGAGGTCATCTTACCGTCGACGCATCGAAGACTAATGAATATTCCCGAGCGGATATCGCGGAATTGCGTGAGGCACAGTCTTTGGGTTGGTGCCGCCGTATACATAAAACAGGCGTCCGCTGATATTTTGCTGTGAAACCGGCCCATAGAAGCGGCTGTCCAATGAGTTACTCCGGTTGTCGCCCAAGACGAAGTACGTGCCGGCAGGAACCGTCAGCTCGCCATTGCGGATGAGATCCCGGTACATGGCTACACGGGCGGCCTGCATTTTGGGGTTCGGAAGTTCGGTTGCCAGATAACCGGCGGATCCGGGAAATTCCCCAATGAGATCGTTGGACGCGACGCGAATGTACGGCTCATCGATCTCTGAGCCGTTTAGAAAAAGCTTTTCTTTCTGTAAATGGATACGATCTCCGGGCACTCCCACGATGCGCTTAGTGGAGAGGGACGTCAAATCCGTTGGCATCTTGAAGACGACGACATCGCCGCGTTGCACCGGCCCCATGAGCCGCGTCCCGAGGGCAAAGGCTCGGTCGCCCACCAGCATTCCCGGCTCCATGGAGGAACTGGGCATCATGTAGGGTTTTATAACCGTCGCAAGAGCCAGCAGAACCACGATGAGCGACAAGAGAAAACCAACAATGATGGGGGCGACTGGGCCCAGCGCGGTCCAGCTTTTGATCAACACCCGTTCCAGGCCGCCCTCGCTGTGGGCAAGGTTGCGCAAGTGCTCCGGAGCAGCTTCGGCGAATGCACTGTCGGGAAGATCCGGCGGCTCGCTGGAAAGAGAACGCTGCCGTTTCCATTTGACGAGAAAGAACGAGGCGCGGACTGCTCCTAACAACAGACCCATCGCGATGATCGGGAGGATCGGTAGGGAAATTTGCCCTACGATGAACGTGAAAATCGTGCTCACGAGATAGTACAAAAACGCCGACAGTGCCGCCACGCGCGAGCCAGTCCTGACGCCGGCGCCAAGAAACACGAAGAAGAAGAGAAGGAAGAAGCCTGCAACGGCCTGCTTCGCTGCCAGCGTACCCAAGAATGAGAGAATGCCGCAGGCGAAACAGACATACATTCCGTTCCGCAGCGCCGTCTCGGCTGAGACATCGTCCTTGAGCAGAGGCCAAAGCAGCTCGAGTATCCAATTGCGCGATTTCGGCGTGCTGCTCAAAAGGCCAAGCGTCTCCATAAATAGAGACTACGCGAGTTGTGGGGCTGGTCGCTCGGCCAAGGAGCCAATTAGCTGATCTTGCGCAGCAATCCCTGCAGGTCGATGGGCGTCGCATCGACGGTGCCGTGGGGGAGCGAAGGACCTGTGATGACAGCTTGATTGTGCCCTTCAAACCAGACCAGGAAGGAGGACTGATCCGCACCGGGAAGACGCTGCAGATTCAGCCACGTATACCAGGCGCCCATATCGGCGTCGATCAGCGCACCTTCGGGGTCGGGCGAGGGCTTCTGCGAAGTAGCGACCAGCAACTCATTCATGGGACGCTCGCGTTCACGGGGTGCAAAGCGAGCTACCAGCGTCAAAGGCTTTGCGCGGCGCAACGCTTCGCGGGCGGTCCACTGCACGAAGGTAGTGCTGAAGACCTGTGTACCGGAACCCTCGGTCAGAAGGGTGACTTCGAAGTGGTCGAGCACCGCAGCATCGCCAGTGGCATGCATGCCGAGATCATCGGGGCCCATTTGCGCGAGCATGGTGCGAAACGCTTCCACGGGCATGGCAGATTCGTAGGCCTTCTTCATTTTCGCGTTGATGGCGCGGCGGGCAGCCGCCAATCCGGGGTAGGATACGCACGTCAACGCGGCGCTGACCATGGCCGGAGAGCCGCCGTCAATGTACCAGTGTGCGAACGGAAGTGGGTACGAGGAGGCCCGGGCCTGAACTGCTTCAACGAGCGTTTGCAGGCCGTTTTCCGGATTGACCTGCGAGAAGTAGACGCCTTGACGGCGCACCTTGCGGAACAGCCGGTAATTGGTTTGCGCCACGCCTTCGCCCACGACGACGATTCCCATCCGTCGCACGGGCAGCTTCTCCGGAGGCAGCGACGCGGTGAATTTGTGCACGTATGCTTCAGAGGCAGTGCGGAAACCATCCATCTGATGCGTCGCCCACAGATGAGCGGAAAGCTGCTCCAGATACTGGCCCGGCGCGTTCACCCAATCGAAGGTCTCCAACTTCTGGGACAAACGGAGCCCGGCAAACGGCGCCATTTCCTGATCGAGCTGAACAGTAGGGAGATTCTTCAAGTACGCGAGCTGCTGGGTTAGCTCCAGACGTTCAGCCGGGAACTTCCAATCGTAAGAGATGACCTCTTTCAGGAGGAACGGAACGAAGCTCGGCGGCAGCTGCTTGAACAAGGCGATGTTATCCACGGCCAGGGATTGGGCAAGCGGCGGATAGTTGCGAAACTGTTCGGCCTTTAGCTGTACGGGAAGCATGGCGACTACGAGACCTCGGGCAAGGGTTTACCTTGCGAGAAACGTGCCGAGAAGCCCATCCGCGCGCCGAGGGTAGGAACCAGATCCGTGGATTCGACGGGACGATCGATCACGACGTTTTCGCGCACCCCGGGCCCGATGACGATCATCCAGGTGGTGCGAGAGAGGGCGTCGCCCGTTCGGTGATGTTGGAAGCCATTCCCGCCGGCGCTGGTGTCGGAATCGCGGCCGAAGTCGGGCAGAATGTACATGGTCGTCTTGCCGGCATACTCCGGGTCGGTTTCAATGGCGTGCCAAATCTCGGCGCACAGACGATCGGACCGACGGATGCCATCGATGTAAAGCGAGAATGTTCCGGAATGTGCGATATCGATGTCGTGCAGCGTGATCCATAGAAGGCTCGGCGCCAACTGCCGCATCAACTGGCGGGTAACATAGACCGAGAGTTCATCGGGGCTAGCCAGGCTCTTGGCATGGGCCGCGAAATCCGAGACCGACATCTTGAGGACCTCGGCCAGTTGGTGCATCTCGATTTCACTGCCGCCAACGGTAGTCGGCGCATACAGCGGAGACTCGTAGTTGTCACGCAGGAGGTGCTCGTAGTCGGCGCCTGAGCCGGCCAGCGCTGCATTCAAGAGACGCTTCGGCAGGATAACGCCGGCGCCCATTCCTTTGCCATATTCGCGGTGTCCGCTTTCGCCAAGGCGGGCGAAGCCGTTACTGGGCGCGACCACCCATGTATCCGTGGTGGGACGGTGCAGATCTCTGCGGTAGTACTCAAACACCGTGGGGAAATCAGGCGGAACGGCAGCGAAGTTATTGAACGTTTCGTACGCACCCGTGGTGAGGCTGGCCGTGGCCACGTAATGCCCTAGAATGCCTTTATTCACGACTTGCGTGAAGAATGTGGCTCGTGGGATCAACTCATTTAATAGATGAGGAATGTTTTCCTGGCCGTCTTCGGCAAACGTTTCGTCATCACGAGCACCGCCGCCAAAGGTGACGACCACGGCCTTCTGGCCGCGAGGAACTGCGATTGCCCTGAGGGGAGATGAGAACAGAGAACTGCCCAAAACTGCACCCGTGGCGGTCCAGAGAAACTGACGGCGGCTCTGGGAAATGGCATGAGCGAGGTCCCGCTGGCTGCCGGCGTTCGTGAAGAGTGAACTACGAGAGGAAATGAGTCCTACCACCTTTTGCAAATGCTTGACAATCTTGAAGCCTGCCGGTTACAGGCGCTCTGGCCTGCCATGCGCCCCATGAAGCCATATCCGAAACTATAGCGAATTTCGCGTAACCCTGATCGGGCTGACACCGCGCCGGCTGAGATCTGTGAAGTCGCGATGCGCGTGAGTGGCCCATCGCGATCGTGAAACAATACCACCTAAGCATGGATAGACGCAGCTTTCTACAGGTAGTGGCGGCGCCTCTATTGGCGGGCACCCCGGCGCTCCCCAAGTACCACGTAACGAGCCCGTTCAAGCCGGCGCCGAACCCTGGGATGCCGGGGCAGTATCCGGGAGAAGTGGTGCGCGTATCCTGTGACCGTTCGATTGACGTTGCGACGGAACGAATCGACGGGCAGGCGGTTCGTTCGATGCTCTCGGCCGGCATGAGAGCACTGACTGGCGCGAGCACGGACCGCGATGCCTGGTCTCATTTCATCGCGCCGGAGGATGTGGTAGGGATCAAGGTCAATTGCTCCGGTGCTCCCCAGGTAATGTCATTACCGGAGGTGGTGGCCGGCATTATCGCCAACCTCGTTGAATTGGGCGTTCCGACAAGCAGTATTTTCATCTACGAGCGTTTTCAAGATCAATTAGATGAGGTTCATTATGAGAGGTCTGTGCCGGCGGGCGTGCAGATCCAGGCAGCGGAGCACGGACGCGGATCTATTCGCGGCTACGACCCTTCTACCTTCGTCGAAGTCAATTTCTTTGGCGAAGACGACACACGTTCCTACCTGATGAAGCTGGTCTCCCAGAAACTGACGAAGATCATCAACGTGCCGAACATGAAGGAGCATCAGGCCGCCGGAGTCACGGGCTGCCTCAAGAACACCGCCTATGGCAACTTCTCAAACGTCGCCCGGTCGCACCGCAATGAAATAAGCAACACCTACTCGTTCATTGGAACGCTGGCGGCGGTTGAACCGGTTCGCAGCCGCACCGTGCTCAACATCATGGATGGTCTGCGCGGAGTCTGGCATGCTGGACCTTTTTCGGAGAACAAGCGCTTTCGTTTTTACCCGAAACAGCTGATGTTCGGCACCGACCCGGTTGCGATGGACCGTCTCTTGATCGAAATCATCGAAGAAAAACGTAAAGAGGAGCATGCCCCATCCATCTTCGACCGCTCTCCGGCACACGTTCGGATGGCGGGCAAGGCTGACCCGAACTTCAACGCCTTTGTGCGGGAACCGGGACACGTCGAATATGCATCGAAGTTGGGCCTCGGCGTGTACGACATCGAGAAAATTAAACTGAAGGCGATCGTGTTGTGACGGCGCTCCCGCTGGCCTTGCTGATGCCGCTGCTGTTCTGGGACGGTAGCGTTGAAAGCGCTCCGGCGCTGACAAAAGAAGGTCTTCACCAGATTGCGGTCCCTCCGCAACAGGCAGAACGATGGAAGACGCAGCAGGCGATCGAGATCCAGCCCTTTGATCGACAGAGCGCGGTGACACTGAAGCCGCCTACAACGCGTTATCGAAGCTCAATCGCCTCGGCGTCGCGATCGCCGTGGATCGAATCCAACGGCTGGCGCATGATTAGAGACCCGAAGGCGAAGTTCTACTATGAAGCACCCGGATCTTCCGGCGCGCTGGCCGCCGCCGAAGCGTTCATGTTTGGCGGCAACGCGGCGGTACACACGGATCAAGCCGGGTTTGAGCCGCTTTGCCGGATGCTGGCGTTTCTCAACGCGCTGGGAGAACCTGGGTGGCCCCAGCTCGCCAACATCGGTTTTGTCGACGACGGCTCGCGTGAATCCGCGGAGGTCATGAATTTATTCGTCCGTCGAAACCTGCTGTTCAAGATTGTTCCGCGGCCGGATCCGAGCCTCGACTTGACGGTGCAGCTGGGGATGGCGCCCTACTCCAAAAAGGACGCCATGAATCCAGGGCACTTCGCCGAACTGGTGCGAGCGGATCTCACGGACGACAAGCGATTATTGCGGATCTACGGGAGCAACGTGGTGATTGGGCGTCTGGAGGGCGATGCTAACCATGTGCGCGTCCATTTGATCAACTGCGATCCCAACGCCGAGACGCCGCAGGGCGTGCGAGTGCGTGTCAAGGGCGTATTTGCAAAGCACAAGGCAGCGATCTTCGGCGAGGATAGCGAAGGGCTGCAAGACTTCTCCACGGATGCGGAGGCGACCGAGTTCACGATCGCGCAGCTAGCGGTCTACGCGGCGGTCGACCTCTCGCGTTGACCCGAACGCGACCGCGCCGGGAATATGTAACAGTAGCAAGTGAAGTTTCCTTGAGGAGACACCGCATGAAAGCCAATCGAACTCGCCGCGACTTTTTCGGTTACGCCCGAGGCCTTCTTGCCGCCTTAGGCTTTGCCGGCGCCCCGCAATTTGCGTCCGCGGCCCTATCCGAGAACAAGACCGAGGCAGGCGAGGACTATTACGAGAAGCTGGGCGTCACGAAGATCATCAATGCGGCCGGAACCTATACGGTACTGACCGCTTCGACGATGCCGCCGCAAGTGGAAGCGGCGGTAGCACGCGCGGCCAAGTACTACGTTCGACTGCCGGAGTTACAGGCTGCAGCCGGAAAGTATCTTGCCCGGCGATTGCAATGCGAGGGCGCGCTGGTCTGCGCGGGGGCGGCGTCGGGGTTGACCTTGGGGACAGCCGCCTGCATGACCGTGGCGAACCACGACGCCATTCATAACATTCCGACGGATATGACCGGCCTGAAGAATGAGGTGATTGTTCAAAAGGCGCATCGATACGATTACGACCACGCGCTTCGCAACTGCGGTGTACACTTCGTCGAAGTGGAGACCGCTTCCCAGTATGAGGAGGCGTTCAACCACCAGACGGTGATGGCGCACTTTTACAATGCGGCGGAGGGGGGCCAGATCAGCCGCGAGGATTGGATCCGTATCGCGCACAAACATGGCGTCCCCTGTTTTAACGATGCCGCCGCCGATGTTCCGCCGATTTCGAATCTGTGGAACTACACGAAAATGGGCTTCGATTTGGTGACGTTCTCCGGCGGCAAGGGAATTCGCGGGCCCCAGAATGCCGGCTTGTTGTTGGGAAGAAAAGATCTGATCGAAGCGGCCGCGGCGAACAACAATCCTTACTCCGATACGGTTGGCCGCGGGATGAAGGTATCGAAGGAACAGATCGTCGGCATGGTGGCGGCTGTGGACTGGTTCCTCAGCCAGACCGACGATGGCATGCAGGCCGAGTTTCGAAAACGGGCCGATCTGATTGCCGCAGCCGTGAAAGACCTGCCGACCATGCAATCGGAGATCGTGGTGCCTCCCGTTGCCAATCAGGTGCCGCATTTGCTGCTCCGATACGACCAGGACAAAATCAAGATCTCGCCGCTGGACGTTGCCGAGAAACTGCGCCGCGGTACGCCGAGCATCGAATTGAATCCGGCGACGGGGCGAGCGGAAGGGAGCGCCGGCCTGCCCTCGAATGCGAACACCATTGTGGTGGGAGTGTGGATGCTGGATCCCGGCGAGGATGTCATCGTTGCGGAGCGGCTGAAGGAAGTGCTGTCCGGCGCCTCATCGGCAGCGTAAGAAAGAGAATCGTAGAACGATCAATCCAACATGCAGAAAGCCACCATTCCTACAGGCAGTCGCAGTCTTCGCATTTTCGTTTCGTTGTTGCTGCTGAGCTCCGGCGTATTCGCCCAGGCCCAATATGATTTGCTTCTGCAGGGTGGCCACGTCATCGATGCAAAGAACAGCGTGAGCGCGGTCCGCGATGTTGCGATACGCGACGGCAAGATCGCCGCTGTGGCGCCGCACATCGACCCAGCGAGCGCCCTCAAAACCGTGAATGTGGCCGGCCTTTATGTGACGCCGGGCCTGGTCGATATCCACGTTCATGTCTACGCCAGCACCGGTGAAATCCATTCCTACGCGGGCGACAACAGTGTATGGCCCGATGACTTTACATTTCGCACGGGCGTCACAACAGTGGCCGACGCAGGCAGCTCCGGTTGCCGCAATTTCGAAGATTTCAAAGAGCACATCATCTACCGCTCCAAGACTCGCGTGCTGGCGTTCCTGAACATCGTGGGCGCTGGAATGCGCGGACCTAAGTATGAAGATGTGCTGGCGGATATGGATCCAAAGCCCGCGGCAGAGATGGCGCTGCGCCACAAAGACATCATCATCGGCATCAAGACGGCGCACTACTCGGGGCCCGAATGGACACCGGTCGAAAATGCAGTCCGGGCGGGCACACTCGCAAACATCCCGGTGATGGTGGACTTCGGAACCAATCATCCGGAATCACGGCCGTTAGCGGACCTGCTCACGAAGAAGCTTAGGCCGGGTGACATCTACACACACATGTATTCCGGTTTGCGCAACGAACTTGACGACACGGGACATGTGAACCAAGGAATGTGGGAAGGCCGCAAGCGTGGCGTGATTTTCGACGTGGGCCACGGCGGCGGCAGCTTCGCCTGGCGCGTTGCGATACCGGCGATCCAGCAAGGCTTTCTGCCGGATTCGATCTCCACCGATTTGCACATCGGCAGCATGAACAGCGGCATGAAAGACATGCTCAACATTATGGATAAGCTAATGGCCGCAGGGCTCTCCGTCAATCAGGTCATCGCTCTATCCACTTGGAATCCAGCGCGCGAAATAAAGCGAGAGGAGCTCGGCAACCTTTCCGTGGGCGCTCCCGCGGACGTGACGGTGCTACGCCTAGAGCAAGGCAAATTTGGTTTCACTGACATCTACGGCGCGAGGCTCGATGGCACCCGGAAGTTGACCTGCGAACTGACGATTCGAAACGGGCTCGTTGTGTATGACCTGAACGGCATCACACGCCCTGATTGGACGACGCTGCCGAAGGGCTACTTGGAGACGGGCGACTCGCGCTGGGATGGCATTACGCCGGCAAAGAAGAAACCGTAAGACCGCGAATCTGTGTGAGACTTCAGCACTGAACCGCGCGTGAGGAAGCGGACGCCCCTCCTGCGTTGCTTGAAGGAATAAAGCCGAGGTCAGCCTCTAAAACAAAATGCAATTCATGCGAAGCTCGGATACCATAACTTCGAGGGAGCGGATTTGCTAAAACTCGGCTCGGTGCGATGGCGCGGCAAGTGCTCGAGACACCCTGGGTACAACCCTGCTATCGATGGCCCGGGCGCGATTCATGGAAATTGCCCCAAGTGCAACCAACTGCTGCAGATTTTTACTCACCATTCGGAGGTGCTGCGTCTGATGCGCACTTTCGCGCCAGTAGAAGAGAAGCCGAAAGCGGTCGCGCATGGCGCAGGCGCGCAACAGAGTCTGTTCGGCTGATCGGCCTACTTGCTTCCGCTGGTAACCCGGACTTCATCGCCTGATCCGGTCACCTTCCACTCTTTCTCGTCCCACGACTCGGCCTGTTCGTAGTGGATTTTGTTCTTCCCGGTAAACACGTTGATGTTCCGGTAGTGTTTCGTTTTGCCGCCCTCGAGTTGTCCATTCGAGTAGACCCAGCGGTCGCCGTTGATTTCCAATTCACCCAAACCGCCGGCGCGACCCGAAGGCATGATGGCTTGGTTGTGGAAGCGGCCGGGTTGGCCAGTGGGAATAAAGACGATGAGCGCCGAGACGGTTCCATTGACCGTCTGTTGGCAAGCGAAATATTTTCCGATCAGCGTGCACTGATTCTCCAACACGTCGGGTTTCTTGTCCGAAGCACCTCCGCTCGGCGTGACGTGCCAAGTGCCTTGGTAAAGCCAGAGCGGGGCGTAGACGGGATCCGAGGCCGCCCCTAACGGGACGAATGTGAGAAGAGTCGCAACAACCGAAACAGGAAGAAGGCGCATAGAGGGAACTCCGTGCGGGAGGTTTGTCAAATCAGATCCCAGAGTACATCGCCGCAAACTTTCGACACGAAAGCTGCGCGCCAACTAGGCAACCAGTTCGAAGAAAACGCCTACAATCTAGACGTTGGCTGATTCGACTGGAAAGTTGTATGCCGATCTCGGACCGCGAACTGGAACACATCAGACGCAAACAACGCGAATTCCCGGATGCGTTGCTAGTCCGCAAGTGGACAACGCCCCGCCGATCCCTCACCTACCCATCCGGCTGATGTGCGGGCAGCGAATTCGGGGCACACTCAAAACATGAATGTAGTTCCCGAATTCGATCTGGAGGCCTACTCACAGGCCCTGACTAAATTGGTAGAACAAGCCGGCCAAACTGTGGTGGCCGTGCAGGCTGCGGCCCATCGCGTCTCAAGCGGCGTAGTGTTTCGCGAAGACTTGGTAGCCGTGAATAGCCATGCCTTGCGACACGAGGGCAAAATCCCCATTGACTTGCCGGACGGCACACAGACGGAAGGGGCTATTCTTGGCCGCGACCCGGCCGTGGATGTGGCGATTCTTCAGATTGCCGGCGGCAAACTGCAAGCGGCTATCCCCGAGGAGCGATCGCAGCTGCGCGCCGGGGCCCTGGCACTGGTCGTGGGCAGGACCCTCGATGCGGGTCTCTCGGCGAGTGCGGGAATACTCGGAGCGGCAGGTGGACCGCGCCGGACTTGGCGAGGCGGCTCGCTGACGCAATTCCTGCGGTTAGACGTAAATCTGTATCCTTCCCAGGCGGGCGCCGCTGTGGTGGGGGCGAGTGGACGGCTCATCGGCATGGCGACTGGGGCCATGTCTCGGCATTCCGCGCTCGCGATTCCGTTTGAAACACTAAACCGGGTCGCCGACGAATTGCTGAAGAGCGGGCACATCCGACAGGGATATCTCGGGGTCAGCCTGCAGCCTGTCCCGATTCCCCCGCATCTGCGAAGTAAGACTTCTGTGGCGAGCGAGACCGGATTGATGATCCTGAGCGTGGAGCCGGACACCGGCGCGGAGGAAGCCGGCTTGCAGTTGGGTGACATCCTGATCGGCGCCAGCGGCGAATCGATTGGCGACACCGAAAGCCTGCAGGCGCTGCTGCGCGGCGATGCGGTGGGCGCGGCGGTCAAGCTGACTCTATTCCACGCAGGCGAAGTGATCGAGCGCGAGGTTCGGGTTTCGGATCGAGGCCCGGGAAGGAGACACTAGGATGCCGTTTCCTGTGCCAGGGCGCATTGCCGAGCAATTGCGCCAATCTACCGTTCAGATCCGCAGCGGGCGTGGGCGAATGCAAGGCAGCGGTTCGGGGTTCGTCCTGAATGCCGGCCGCATCGTAACGAATGCACACGTGGTCGCCGCCAGTGAAGCCAGCGGAAGCGGAACCCTCAGTATCGAGTTGTGGGACGGGCAAACGCTGCCAGCAAAGCTACTGAAGTCAGACCGGCGGCGAGACCTTGCGTTGATTTCGGTAGAGGGCGGAACGGCCGCACCCGGCATGCTGGCCTCACAACCGGCTCAACCTGGGCAACCCGTGATCGCCGTGGGCAATCCGCTGGGATTCGTGGGTGCCATATCGAGTGGTGTGGTGCATCGTGTCGGAGCGATTCGCGGCCTGGGTCCGACGCTGTGGATTCAGGCCGACTTGCGATTGGCGCCTGGCAACTCGGGCGGCCCGCTGGCGGACTTGCATGGCGAAGTCGTCGGCATCAACAGCATGATCGCCGGCGGCCTGGCGCTCGCCATACCGGCTCAAGCCGTGCAGCGGTTCGTCGAAAGCTGCGGGGATTCGCGAAGTCTCGGAGTGATCGTGCGGCCCGTGGTGTACACTTCGCAAGCAAGCGCTCGCCGCCCGGGGCTGTTGATTCTGGAATTGATTGCGAACGGCGCCGCCGAGCGTGCGTCGCTATTGCCGGGAGATCTGCTCATCGCGGCAAACGGCAAACCGTTGACTGATGCTGACGAGCTTCTGGCGGCCATTGAAACCAATGCCACGCTGACGCTCGAATTCTTTCGCGGTGATACCACCCGCGTGCGTCGTGTGACCGTCCAACTGGCCGAATCTAGGGCGGTGAACGCGGCGTGATCCGGGTCTTCATCCTGGCCGAGTCCGAAGATGAAGCTCGTGGGCTGACTTCCCTGCTCGACGAGGAGGATGGAGTTGAAGTTGTCGGCACCGAACACTTCTCGGATGAGCGGTCTGGTGCTCTGTCGACACGAGCAGTGGCATCGCCCGATGTGGCGCTGGTCACCGGACGCTCGTTGATGACCGAGCTTCCTTTTGAGCAGATGCCAGTGGTTCTGTTGAGCGAGGGCCCGGTGGAGGAATGGGACCATCGCGGACCGGTGCGCGCCTGGCTGCCGCCCCACGCTTCGCCCGGCGAACTCGTAGCAGCACTCACGGCCGCCAGTCAAGGGCTCACGTTGCTGACGCCGGCCCAGGCGGAAGTGATCTTCAATGTTCCGGAAGCCGCGCATCGCGTTGTGTCTCCGCCCCGCACGCCGGAGGTAATGGCTGCGCTTGCTGAACCCCTCACACCGCGCGAAACCCAGGTGCTGCGAATGATGGCAGAGGGCCTGGGCAACAAAGAGATTGCCGGGCAGCTTGGCATCAGCGATCACACCGCGAAGTTCCATGTGGCCTCGATCCTGGGGAAATTGAATGCCGCAACCCGAACCGAAGCTGTAACAACGGGAATCAAACGCGGCTTGGTCCCCATCTAAACTGGTGAATACCGCGCGGCCGGCGTGGCGCGGGCTTTAGACTGCCGAGCCGGGAATCATCTCGGCTTTCGGTCAGATGCCCGGCACTTTCAGAGCAACCGCGCGCTTTAGGGAGCGCACTTTAAAGCTCACGGCGCTCAAGCTGCTGCGGATTACCTGTACCTGCAAGCAGGTGGATCGCCGGCCAATACTTGTCATCTCAGCCCAATCGGCAGACCCCCGTGACGGCATTTGCGAAAATGGAGGAGTACCCGCCTGAATGCTCGATCGAATCTCCGTACATGGCGCGCGCCAGCACAACCTGAAGAATGTCAGCGTGGAAATTCCACGCAACACGTTTACCGTGGTGACCGGACTAAGCGGCTCGGGCAAAAGCTCATTGGCCTTCGACACAATCTATGCCGAGGGGCAGCGCCGTTACGTTGAAACGCTCTCGCCCTACGCACGGCAGTTCCTCGATCAGATGGAGCGCCCCGAAGTGGATTCCATCGAGGGACTGAGTCCAGCCATCTCGATTGAACAAAAGACAACCTCTCGCAGCCCCCGTTCGACGGTTGGTACCGTAACCGAGATCTACGACTACCTGCGCCTGCTCTACTCGTCGGTCGGGATTCCGCATTGCCCGTTGTGCGGCACCGAGATCAGCCGCCAGCCCCCTTCCCAGATTTTGGAGCAAGTGCTGGAGACGGCTCAGGGCGAACGCGTGATGGTCCTGGCGCCGATCGTCCGAGGCCGCAAAGGCGAGTTCAAGAAAGAGCTTGAGAAGCTTTCAAAGCAAGGGTTCCTGCGCGCCCGCATTGACGGCGAGTTGATGTCGTTGGATGAGCAGATCGCCCTCGACAAACGCAAGAATCACACCATTGAAGTGCTGGTGGACCGCCTGTTGATCAAGGCCGGTGTAACGCAACGGCTGGAGAACTCCATTCAGACGGCTCTGAAGCTGGCTGACGGGCTGGTTACCATTGTCGTTGTCAACGGCTTGGAACAGCTGTACTCGGAGAAACTGGCCTGCCCGAACGATGGCACCAGCGTTCCTCAGCTGGAGCCGCGGTCTTTTTCGTTCAACAGCCCGTACGGGGCTTGCGAAGTTTGCAACGGCGTGGGTAGCAAGTGGGCCTTTGATCCCGCAAAGGTAGTGGCCGACGCGTCCAAGCCACTGCTCGATGGCGGTCTCGGTCCGGGCTCCAATTCGTCGTTCATGATCACCGCGCTCACCGAAGGCGCTGAAGAATTGAAGATTGACCTGAGCAAGCCGTTTGAAGAACTCTCGAAGAAAACACGGCAAATCTTGCTATCGGGTTCGGGCAGCTTCCCCGGTATTTTGAATCTGCTGGAGGAGAGCTTCCGACAGGCGAGCGAGGGCTATCGCGAGTGGCTCATGGAGTATATGTCTGCCACCGAGTGTCCGGCCTGTCATGGTAAACGGCTGAAGCCGGCGAGCTTAGCGGTCAAAGTGAAGGGCCTCTCGATCGGCGAATTCACCGCAACCTCTATCGCCCGCATCTTGCCGCTGGTTCGGAATTGGGCTTTCACGGAACGCGAACTGCAAGTGGCGGGCCGATTGGTTGAAGAGATCGCAAACCGTTTGGAGTTCCTGACGGCTGTCGGGCTGGACTATCTGAGCCTCGATCGTTCGTCCGCAACCTTGTCGGGCGGCGAGGCACAGCGCATCCGGCTGGCCACGCAAATCGGCTCCAAGTTGCGCGGCGTTCTGTATGTGCTGGATGAGCCATCCATCGGATTGCATCCGCGCGACAATCAACGGCTCTTGAACACACTCCATCAGCTTCGGGACTTGGGGAACACGGTACTGGTGGTCGAGCACGACGCGGAGACAATTGAGCAAGCCGACTACGTTATCGATCTCGGCCCGAAGGCAGGACGCCTGGGCGGTGAACTCATCGCGCAGGGCACGCCCAAAGCGATTATGGCGGCGCCCAATTCGCTAACCGGGCAATACCTGGCAGGCAGACTCGCCATCTCGGCACCTGCTTTTCGGCGGGCTGGCAACGGCCAGAAGCTGGTAGTCAAAGGCGCATGCCTGCACAACTTGAAGAATGTAGATGTGGAGTTTCCGCTGGGCACGCTGACCGTGGTCACCGGTGTTTCGGGCAGCGGAAAATCCACGCTGGTCAACGACATTTTGTACCGCGCGCTGGCGAAACACATCTACGGGTCGCGCCAGGAACCAGGCCCACACCAGACCATAACCGGCTTGGAATACATCGATAAAGTGATTGAGATCGATCAATCACCCATAGGCCGCACGCCGCGCTCGAACCCGGCTACCTACACCGGCGTCTTCGCGCAGATCAGAGAGTTGTTTGCGATGCTGCCGGAATCGCGCGAACGGGGTTATAAAGCGGGGCGATTCAGCTTCAACGTCAAGGGCGGCCGCTGCGAAGCGTGTCAGGGCGACGGACTGAAGCGTATCGAAATGAACTTTCTTCCCGATGTGTTTGTCACCTGCGACATTTGCCGGGGAAGGCGCTATAACCAGGAAACCCTGCAGGTGAAGTATAAAGGCCGGTCCATCGCCGACATACTGGAGGCGAGCGTAGAAGACAGCGTGGATATTCTGGAGAACATCCCGCTGGTACAAGCCAAGCTGAGGACACTCTGCGACGTCGGCCTGGGGTACATTCATCTCGGACAATCGTCGACAACACTCTCCGGTGGAGAGGCACAACGGATCAAACTGGCGAAAGAGTTAAGCAAGCGCCAAACCGGCAAGACGTTTTATATCCTGGACGAACCAACCACTGGACTGCATTGGGAAGACATACGGCACCTGCTTGACGTGCTGCAAAGGCTGGTCGATCTGGGCAACACTGTGTTGGTCATCGAACATCAGTTGGACGTGATCAAGAGCGCCGACTACCTGATTGACCTTGGCCCCGAAGGCGGCGAGGCGGGCGGCCGAGTTGTCGCCACAGGCACGCCGGAAGAAGTGATTGAGGTGCGTGAAAGCCATACAGCTGCGGCGCTACGCCGGTTGCTGAGGCCGGAGAGAGTGGCGTGAGTGCCTGACTACTCCGAAGCGAACCAGGCCGGCATGAACCTGCAGCCGCCGCAGGCCCTTCAGCCCGGAAGCGCTGAGGGACAGCCGTTTTGGGACTACCAGGACGTGGCAATACTTGTGGGCTTTGTTCTTGCCGGCATCTTTGGATTGGCACTGATCTCCGCTTTGATTCTCCACGGCTTCCCTGCCCTACGCCAGAACCCGGCAGCTTTAGCATTCGTAACGCAGTTGTTCCTGTACGGCTTGATTTACGCCGGTTTCCGCATCAACTTCTCGACTCGATACGGGAAGCCTGTGTTCCGCTCACTTGGTTGGCTGCCTCCGCGGATTCCGTTTTCGCTGGCGGTCTTGAGCGGATTGGCGTTGCCGTTTGTGCTTTCGGCTTTGGCCGCCGCTCTGCATCCACCCACCATTCCATCCCCGTTTGACAAGTTCCTGAGGGAGCCTGTCTGGCTGGTCCTGTTCGGAGCATTGGCGGTGACCCTTGGCCCGTTGGCGGAAGAACTCTTCTTTAGGGGCTTTCTGCAACCGCTCTTGAGCCGCAGTTTTGGTGTGCTGGCAGGCATATTCGCGACAGCCGTCGCCTTTGGGCTGCTTCATGGACCGGAGTACTCGTGGTCGTGGCAGTTTCTGTTGACACTCACGCTGGCCGGCGCTGCATTCGGGTGGATGCGCTGGGCCTCCAAGTCCGTCATCTCCTCGACCGTCATGCATGGCTGTTTCAACCTGGTCATGTTTGCCGGCATGATCTACAAACTGAATCTAAAACCATGAGCCCTGTTTCTGTCCAGACACCGCAGTACACGATTGAGACCATCCAATGGACACCGGACGGCGTAGTGATGATCGATCAAACCCGTCTTCCGCGCGAGACGGTCTACGTCACCTGCAAAACCTACGTGGAGGTGGCCGACGCGATTCGAAGCATGGTCATTCGCGGAGCCCCGGCCATTGGCGTAGCTGCGGCGATGGGCGTCGCAATCGGCGCGCTCCATTCGGATAACCTGGCCGCCGAGATGCCGCTCATTTGTGAGACGCTTGCCAAGACGCGGCCGACGGCCGTGAACCTGTTCTGGGCCATCGAGCGGATGAGGCGGCTCTACGAATCGGTAGCAGGCGAAGGCCTGGATGTGATTCGAGAGACAATGGTGGCCGAAGCGATCAAGGTCCGGCTCGAAGACATCGCAATCAACGAAGCGATCGGCCGGCATGGCGCCCCGCTGGTACCTGATCACAAAACGGTTCTGACTCACTGCAATGCCGGAGCACTGGCAACGGCGGGCTTCGGCACGGCACTGGGTGTGATCCGCGCAGCGGTCCGGGCGGGCAAACAGATCGATGTCTTTGCCGATGAGACTCGGCCTTTCCTGCAAGGCGCACGGCTAACGGCCTGGGAGTTGCAGCAAGATGGCATTCCGACCACTCTTATCACTGACAACATGGCAGGCCATTTCCTGAAGAGCGGACGGATCGGCTGCGTGGTGGTTGGCGCGGACCGTATTGCGGCGAACGGAGATGTGGCGAACAAGATCGGCACCTATGGCGTGGCCGTGTTGGCGAAGGAGAACGGCGTGCCGTTCTATGTGGCTGCGCCAATCTCAACCCTCGACCTGGCGCTCAGTTCTGGTGAGTTGATCCCTATTGAGGAACGGTCAAGCGTGGAAGTGACCCACGTGCAGGGTGTTCATGTGGCGCCGGACGGAATCAGCGTTGCGAACCCAGCCTTTGACGTGACGCCCAACCGCTATGTGTCGGCGATCATTACGGAGCGTGGGGTGGCTCGGGCACCGTATGCGGAAAGCTTGAAGCGTCTGGCGGAAACGGCAAGATAGCCGGAGCCAGCGGCATCTCGAATGCGGGTGGCGTCAGATCGGGTCCGCTGCCCGGAACGTCTTCGCCAGAAAGCTCGCCCAGAATGCGCGAGACGTAATCCATGGTTTCCGGGATGTCCGGAATGCCTCCCGCGTTGTCGACCCGGTTGGGGCCGGCGTTGTAAGCGCCCAGCGCCAGGCGGCGGTCTCCGTGATATCGATCCAGCAGCTGTTTCAGGTAGCGGGCTCCCGCGTCGACGTTCTCGCCCGGGCTGAAGGCATCTTCGAGGCCCAGGGTTTCAGCAGTCGACGGCATGATCTGCATCAGACCCATTGCTCCCGCGGTGGAGACGGCGCAGGGACGGAATGCCGATTCCTGTCTCATGACAGCACGGATGAGGTTGGCGGGAATGGCGTTCTTCTCCGCAGCCAGGCTGATCAGCTTCTCCACCTCCTCGTCGGCCAGCGCCGGGCAGGCCGTGGTGGGCACGCGAACGTTCGGCATATCAACTGCTGCCGGAGGGGGGCCCCATCCCGCGGAAAAGAAGCTATCCGAGAACGCCGTTGGGGAGCTGCCAGAGGCGCTCAAGGAAGGCGGAAGACCATCGGAATCCGCGTCTTGATGCTGCCGGTGCAACGACGCTCGCTGCTGGGCCAGCGAGCCTCGCTGAGCCTCTTGCTGGGCCGCGAATACGGATTGCTGCTGGCGCAGGATCGACTCCTGCATCCCGGCCTGGCTCGTCTGGCCGAGGACGCGCAGAACAAAGAACCCTAGAATAGCTAGCCGCCAAAGCTGTTCGCGGCACGCGGCTAAAAAGCCGGACACACTTTCAACCCGGAGCGGCATGCGTAGAAGGTATCGGCAGGGGGCGTCAGATTCTTTAGGCGTAGATGCAAAAAGGCCAGGCGATTTCTCGCCTGGCCTTTCGCGTGAGCTGACTTTAGGTCAGTTTATTTCGGGCAACCAAGTGCCTTGACTTGATCTTCCGGCAGGGGCTTCAGATCGACATCGCCGATCTTGGCCATACCCTTCGGAACGAGGTAGACATCGACGCGGCGGTTCTTATCCGCATCGGTGACCACCGAACCCTTGCGTTCCTTCTGCTCGGGACGAGCCGAAGTACCGCAGAGACCCGGGCTGGGATCTGGGGTCGTGGACGTGCCAACCCAGGCAACCTTGATGCGGGAAGGATCAACCTTCGCGCAGGTTCCTGTGCCGCCGCTGAGGACCGCAGCCGCGTTCATCACACGAGCTTCGTCGAGAGGCTCGGGGGCGATCTTGTGCTTGCCGGAACCAGATCCGGGCAGCATGGCCTTTTCATCGGTATCGATGTGGCCGATGAGGACGATGTCGAAATCGCCAGTGGCTTGCGCCGGGGCAACTTCGTCGATCAGGATGCGCTTGCCGCAGTTGTTGACGCGAGCTTTATCCTTCGCAAAGTCGACGTCGTTGAACCGGCGGATGTTGGGCGAGCAATTCACTGCGATGTCGACGGTCTTGCTGGCAGACTTGCCGGCACCATCGGTCACCGTGAGTGTCGCCGTGACTGTCTTGGTCGCAGTTACAGATGGATCGAAGGTCAGGCTCGAGGCGTCGAATGTAGCCGACGAACCGGAACCGCTGATGGTGCCTTCGCTGACAGACCACGCGTAAGTGAGGCTGCCGCCGCAGGCGCTGCCCATCGCGTTGGCAGTGAGCGTCGCACTGTGCGTACCATCGTTAGCCGCGCAAGCCAGCGCATTCGCAGAACTGGTGAGCGAGGCAATCTGAGGTTGCGTGTATTCCTTCACCGAGAAGGTGACCGGGCCGGCCGTTACGGTGCGCGATGCATCCGTCGTATCCGTGACCGTGACTTCGGCGGTGAAGTCGCCACCGTTGTTCGGGGTGAATGTGAGGTCAGGACTGTTGCTGCCGGATGGCGCGCCATTCAGCTTCCAGGCGTAGCCGAGGGTATGACCCAGCGGATCGCTCGCGCTCGAATGCAGCGTAATCGCCTTGCTCTGGCAGAGCAGACCGTCGAAGCCGGTAATGGACCCTGCGCTAAGCGGAGCCGGCTTGGCTGGTGGCGGCGGAGGCGGAGGTGCCGGTGGCACATACACCTGGCCGAGATAGAAGGTCACGCCGGCGGTCAGTTCCAGTCCGTTGATCCAATGTTTGTTCGGAATGTAGACGCCACCAGTGGGGTAGTTGGGAAGACCGAAGGTCGGATTGCGCGAGAACATGCCGCGAGCGTCAAGACGGAAGCCAACGCGCTCGGTGACATGGATCTTAACACCGCCGCCGTAGTTGATGCCAACCTGAAGATTGCTGCCCAGGCCCGACGCGTAATACGGATATCCGGCATAGGGGCCGGTCGCAAACGCCTTGGCTTGGGTGGTCGGCATAAAGTTCAACGAGCCGACGCCAACCGTGACGTACGGGCGAATCTTCGAGCCTTTAGGAGTGAAGTGGAAGACGGGGTTCAACGCAAAGTACTGATTGCGATTTCCAAAATTAAACGTGGGAATATCAAACCCCACCGGTGTCACGAGGCGCACGTTGTTCCACATATATTGGTACATGAACTCGAGCCCAATATAGTTAGTAACGTTGGCGCCGATACGAGCGCCCGCCGTACCACCGTCAATCAGTTTCGTATTGAGACCTGACTGGACGGTCCCCCAGAGGCTGACGCCACCGAATGGATCAATTTCAACCGAGTCTGGGAGATTCGGGGTATGCCAAAAATCCTGTGCCGATGCCACACTACCGCCCAAAGACAACAAGGCCAAGCAAAGCAACGGAAAACCGATCGGCTTATGCACGAGCCGAATTTTCATTTTTTTCTCCTCCGCTGTGAGATTTATTTTTCATAACCAACACCATCACTTGATGTTAGCGGATCACGGGCCCATTGCGAAAGACCAATCCGAACTCATTTGTGAGCCCGAACAGCTTATCGCCATATCCATCTGGAATCCAGAGCCGCCTAATACTAAACTCGGATTTACCGTCGCTTAGGCTCGCCCACGACCCGCCACTGTCTCTGGATTCATACAACTGACCAAATCCGACTGCATACGCCACTGCTGGCTCGGCCGGACTATAAACTACTGAATTAAATGTAGATGCCGGGACCCCAGAATTTATTCTATACCAATGTTGCCCCTTATCGGAAGACTGAAATAGCCCGTCCTGGAGGGCGGCTAGCCAAGGTGCCGATGGGTCGCCCGACAGGGCAATCTGGTTGATTAGGGCGGGATCCCGGGGAAATCCGATGGACTCCCAGTGCTGGCCAAAATCTTCGGAAAAAAATAAACTGGCCCCCCTGGCGATCATCCTCCCGTCGGAAGATGGGGCGATGTAGAGCGAATTCACGCCCTCGGTACCCGGCACTTCGACCACGTCCCACTTCGTCCCCCCGTCGATGGTAGATACCAACCCATGGTCGGTGGCGACGAAGACGTAATTCTGCTTTCCACTGTGAACTGTATAGAGGCCATTGACGACATGGAAGGGAAAGGCATGTGCCGGCCCGAGGGTGATCACGGTTTTCGTTTCCGCAGGTATTTTCTTTCCTGTCTTGGAAACATAGGCTTTGCTGGTTCGCACTGAGGTGGTCTTGGTCTGAACCATAACCACGGCGGGCTTCCAGGTTAGGCCGGCGTCAGTTGATTTGAAAAGACGATGGGGCGTGGAACCAAACAGAACCTTGGCGTCGTTGGGGAAGCCGGTGATGTGCTCCAGATGAGCGCCCTCCAGGCCCATGGATTTCCCGAGCCGGTTCCAGTGCTCGCCTTTGTCCGAGCTCACAAAGAGCGCGCTGGTTTCGCCGGAATGGGCTTCTACGGCAACCAAGCGGTCGCCGCTCACGGTAGTCGCGTTCAACCGGCGGTCGACGAACCCGTCGTTCAGCGGCTTCAGCGTAACCCCACGATCGGTGCTTGTGAGCAGCCCTTCTGCCTCAATCGCTAGATACATCCGGTGCGGATCGACTGGATCAAACGCCAGCCAGTTCACCTGTTCATGGCTGAGCTGCTTCCAGGTCACGCCCCGATCTTCGGACCGGAACAAGCCCAGGGTCGTGCCGGCATAGATGACAGCGGGATCACCTGGATCCTGGCGAATGATATGCGTTCTGCGATGTGTATTGGGAATGCCTTGCAGTTTGTGCCATTGCTCACCGCGGTCGAGGCTGGCATAGATGCCGCTGCAAGCGCTGGCGAAGATATGCTCTGGAATGGCCTTGTCGACTGCAATCGAGAATACGTCGGAGTCATCGATCATTCCCACGTGAATAGACTCCCAGGTTTTCCCGCCGTCCGAAGTCCTCCAGGGGAGATGCGACGTCCCGGCGTAAATGATGTCGGGATTCTTCACGTCGAACGCAACGGCGGAGGTAGCCCGCATTTCGAGGTTTTCGGGATCGGAGATCTTGCGCCACGTCTTTCCAGAGTCCGTGCTCAGGAAGACCCCGTGAAGAGAGGCAGCGGCGAACCGGGTTGGATCGCTAGGCGACGCAGCGATAGCGCGCACACCAAACCCACTCAGGTCCGGCGAAAGCGTCCAAGTTGCTCCGGCATCGGCGCTTTGAAATAGACCGCCTTGATCGGAGCCGACCATCCCGACCAGGTAGTGGCGATTATCGAGTGGGTCAACCAGGATGGTTGCAACCTCGCCGAATTGGCGCTTTGGTAAAGGCAAAGCACGCCAGGTGTCGCCGGCGTTCTCAGACTGGAAAAGAAGAGAATTCCGGGCTCCGGCCAGAATGACTTGCGGGTTCTTGGGGTCGACAGCGACAGAGGTAGCCGTCCCGCCCCAAGGCCCGGCAACATGCCACATCTCGCTGGATGGCGCGTCGGCGGCAAGTCCAACGGAAGCAGAGACAAGTAGACCCTGCAGCCCCAGCGCCAAAAGCCTAAAGGTCGAGTTAGAAGTTGCTCTCATGGTCAATGTTTCTATTTTGACCTAACCGGGCCAAGTTTTCCAATCGGCGCCGAGGGTTACCTCCGCACAATGTCATCAAAAAACCAACTCTGACAACTCTTCTATTTCTGCTTCGCGATCACTAACGTCTTGATTTTGGCGTAGACCGAGGCGGGCAGGATTTTCTTCTGCACCAATTCGTCTTTGCCGCCATAGGGACGTCCCGCAATTATCTTTTTGGCGTAGGCGTCTCCGATACCAGGAAGCGCCTCGAGGTCCGCCTGCGAAGCGCTATTCAAATCCACCAATTGCTTCTTGGTGGTGTCCGTCATCTTGCTGGCGGCCTGATCCCGTGGCGCCGCAACAACGGCGGTCCCCAGCAACAGTACCGACGCCAGCATTACCAGCACCAATCTCTTCAAACTCATATCAGAACCCCTCCACAATATACAGGAATGCGTGTTCGATCCTACCTTAAACCCGCTGACAGGAACCTATCGGACTCAGCGGGGAAATGCAAGACTCCACAGCCACTTCTCCACATTAAAAATTGTTTCACAAAAGTCACTTAAGCTTGCTAAAGGTCAGGCCGACGCCGGCCGAGAGAATCAGATCGTTGTCCTTCGTGCCAGGCGGCGGATTGGATGTGTACCGGTCGCTAAAGGTGACATTCATGGTGAGCAACTTGCTCACGGCCGTGGATGCAACCAAGTCGAAGTTGACACGGTACTGGCCCAAATAACTCATGTTCGGGAAGAAGCGGAGGCTTTGGTGCACGTGGGTCTTTTTGCGCCAGACCTTGTCATATTCGTCGCCGACAACGAGCTCGGCTGAGCTGCGATCAAAGGTCGTGTAGTACTGCTGGTTGAACGATCCACCACCGAGTATGTCCAGAAAGGAAGTATCGGTCTTGATGGCGTGCCAGCCAAAGCCAAGACTGGGGTTAACCTGAAACTCGAGTTCCTGGAATTGGTCGCTGGCAAAGTCAGCCTGTCCCCAAACGTATACCTTAGGATTCAAATTGCGGTTGTAGATAACGCCGCCATGATTGGAATTCGCGGTCGTCTGGGTAACGTCCTCTTCAAAACAGTGACCCAGCGTGGGGCAAACTGTGTTCGTCACCTTGCCCGTACTGTAAATAGACGCGAAGTACAAGGTCGTCTTGTCCTTGTGCGTGTCTCGGACGGCGTTGAAACCGGTTGTGAGGTTGAAGGTGTTGGAGTTGCCCTGCGCTAATCCAATGCCTAGGTTAAAGCTGCCTGTCCACAACTGGATAAGGCTGGGGTGCCTGTACAACTCTACTTGATCGTCATACGCTTTTTGCTCCTCCACATTGCGGAGTGCGAGGATGTCGTCACGCTGGGCTTCCACGGGGCCGGCCGTGGCGGTCTGAACGTCGACCGTAGGGCCTTCAACTTTGGTGGGTCCAACCACCGACTTGCCGTCCTTGAGGCCAATCGTAAGCGGAGCCGTGGTTGTTATTTCGGTGACATTGTCGAATGGGACCGTAATGACCCCGGCAAGGTCGGACTTGAAGAGCAAATTCTTGCCATCGAGCTTTTGAACGATACCGCTGAGATGGTCGCCGTTCTTCAATGTGATTTGGTCTGCTAACAGCGAAAACGGAAGCAAGAAGCTAAGAATTGGTGCTGCAAATTTGGTGGTGCGTTTAATCATTCCTTCTCCAAGAACATTTTTTAAAGGTGCAGAATAGAGACGCTCTCTGGACGGACCCTGATTCTTTCAATTCTTCCACATCGCGGGTGGGGGTCAAATAGGGACTTTCGGCCTATTCCAAAGCAGTGGGGTTTTGTGCTACACTCTACACCCCGTTACGTCACCGCGCGGCCAGGAGGCCTTCGCTTTTCAGATCGTCCAGCAGATCGCCGGTCGCATTTCTGGGGTAACCAAAATCCCAGAAGGGGCTGCCTTCGCAGCTTTCCCAAATACGTTTGGTGGCCGGCTCGAGGATCTGAGCCAGCCGCAGGTCGGCTCCCTGAACGCCCGGATCGCCGTCTAGACCGAGGGTAGCCAGGATTCCTCGCAGGTCGAGATCGTTACGATAATCGTCCAGTCCCAGCCGGTATCCCTTTTCCACTTCGTCGACAAACTCACTCCATCTCCTGATTAAGCCAGCTCGGCCGGCGCGAACCACATGCGGAGGTGACCCGTTCTCGCTCAGGTATTCTTCAATCTGCTGATCCGTCAGGTGGGGTTTCTGTGACATTATTCTTCTCTCAGAGGCGGTGTGTCGGCCCTGAACTCAGCATGAGCGCCCGCGCGCACACTCGAAATGATGAAAAAGGCGTTTGCACGATCTCTCCCTGTAATGTCACGGCAAGCGGACCTGCGAGCCGTGACCGTGAGGGAGCGGACGTCCCAGTGTTGCGACAGCCCCAACACGGCGCGTAACGCGCCTTCCCGGGTATTTTCAGAGCAACCGCGCGCATAAGCAAGCCCGCCATCGGACGGCGAATTCGGAGGGAGCGGATTTCGGCCTTTTTCAGCACCGTTCAGCCTGTGCTTGGAGCGTCTAAGCGCGGCATTCCTCATCGACAGTGCATGCCTATTCGTGCTCCTTGGAGATCTGCCGCCTGAAATAGCTCTCGCCGTTGTTAGGGATGAAGAACGTTCGGATCGTCCCGTCCGCGTTGTAGGCGCCAAAGTAGCCGTGGCTGCGATCGAAGCGCGTGATCACCCCATCGGCACGCACAGCCTGGAGGATATTACCGCCCTTCGGCTCGTCACGGAGAGCTTGCGCCAAATCCAGGTACTGGCGCTTAGTTATGTTTCCGAATTCCTGGCCATGCTTTGCATAGTGCTCGTCGAGTTGGCGTTGCGACCGAAATCCCGGACCCGACGCCAGCAACAGTGCGGCAGTCATCGCCCAGACCAATAAAAGAAGTGATGCGCGCAGGGGCTTCATTGTTGAGCGGAACCTAAACAACCCGTCCTATCTTAGCTGCTGGAGGGCACCAGGAGCGGAATTGCCTGACGCTGACCGATCAATGGCCTGTTGTATATCGCGTGGTGGCTGGTGGTTTTGCTGATTTGCTCTTACCCCGAATTGCCTCAGCTTTTTACTCCGGAAGGACCGCCAGGTGTCCAATTCCGGACATCCGAGGCACCGGAATGAACGGCGCGGGTAGCCGAAGACCCATTTGACTCTTTATTTGGCGTGGTTTCGAATTGGAATCCTGCTTGCCATAGCTGATTCGACCATCAGGAGGCAAAAATGAGGCTCATTCTATTGGATATTCGGCTCGGACTTCGCAGCCTTCGCCGCAGCCCGCTTTTTGCGCTGGCGGCTATCTCTTCCCTGGCGTTAGGAATCGGAGCGAATACCGCCATTTTTACCCTGATCGACCAGCTGATCCTTCGTCTGCTTCCCGTGAAAGACCCTCAACAACTGGTCATGATCTGGACGACCGGACCCCATATGGGCAACAACCGTGGCGACCGCGCCACCTCCTATCCCATGTACCAGGATTTCCAGCAGAAGGCAGTGGCGTTCTCGGACGTGTTTTGCCGCTTCACGACACCGCTCTCGATTAGTTTCAACAACCAAACCGAACGGGTCAACGCGGAACTGGTCTCAGGGAATTACTTCCAGGCACTGGGGGTGCGTCCCGCTCTCGGCCGCGTGTTTTCATCCGCGGAGGACGATCGCGTGTATAAGGGCCATCCGGTGGTCGTGCTCAGCCACCCATACTGGGTGAGCCGGTTCGCGGCGGATCCAGGTGTCATTGGGAAGAAGATTCTGGTGAATAACTATCCGATGGTGATTGTGGGCGTATCGGCGGCCGGATTCGCGGGACTCGATCCTTCAAGTTCTCCCCAGATTCGAGTCCCGATTCAGATGAAGCCGTTGATGACTCCCGGCTGGGACGCCATGGGCGAGCGGCGGAGCCAGTGGATCCAGACGTTCGCGCGCATGAAGCCTGGCTACACCCTGAAGTCCGCGCAAGCCTCGCTCCAGCCACTCCTCGACCAAATTCTGAAGTATGAGATAACGCAACCCGAACTGAAGGATGCCTCGCAGTTTTCGCGCAGCCGTTTCCTGGCACGAAAGATACGCATGGAGGAAGCTGCGAACGGTTATTCCAACCTGCGGCAAAGCTACTCGACCGCGCTGATCGTCCTGATGTGCATGGTCGGGTTGGTTCTTTTAATTGCCTGTTTCAACGTGGCAAACCTGCTCATCGCTCGCGCGCTATCTCGCCAGAAGGAGATTGCAGTTCGGCTGGCGCTGGGAGCATCGCGCCGGCAGTTGTTGCGCCAGTTGCTTATCGAAAGCCTGCTGCTCTCACTGAGCGGCGGAGCAGTGGGCCTGTTTTTTTCCGGGCTGATGATCCGCGCCCTGCTTGGTTTTCTTCCGACCGGCGGCTCGCCGCTCTTGCTCAGTGCTGATCCCGACATGAGGGTGCTCACCTTCAGCGCAGGTCTGGCTGTACTCACCGGGCTTCTATTCGGCCTGGCACCGGCATTTCAAGCTTTGCAACTCGACCTTTGGAGCACTCTCAAGGACGTTGTGGGCGCCATCACAGGAGACGCCAGTTCAGCGAAGCTGCGGAAGGGGCTGGTGGTCGCACAAGTAGCCCTCTCGTTCCTGCTGCTCGCTGGCGCCGCATTGTTTGTGCGAACCCTGTCCAACCTGCGTGACATGAATCCCGGCTTCCGCAACATCGATAACCTGATCAGCTTTCAGCTGGACCCCGCGCTTAGCGGATATTCGACGCCGCGCCTGAAGACCCTTTACCAAGACCTTCTGCAAGATGTTCGAGCGCTCCCCGGCGTCACGTCTGCGAGCTTCGCGATGGTGCCGGTGCTGAGCGGCGACGAGTGGGACTCCACGATGTCGGTGGCGGGCTATCACTCCAAAGATGGCGAGGACATGCAGGCGTTCATGAACAGCGTGTCGCCCGGGTATTGGAAAACGATGGGCGAGCCGCTGCTGGAAGGCCGGGACTTCGATGAGCGGGATCAAGGCGAGAAGGACACAGTCGCGATTGTGAATCAGAAGTTCGCCCGCCACTTCTTTGGCCAACAAAGCCCAATCGGCCACTACATCGGCTACGGCGATGGTCCGAAATCGAAACAGGAGATCCGGATTATAGGATTGGCGGCCGATTCGCTCTATGAGGGACCCCGCGATGGCGTCCATCGCCAGGTCTTCGTGCCGTTCAGCCAAACAGATTTCCCAGCCTCGACGGTGTTCTATATCAGGACCTCAGCGGGGTCTCCCGCGATGTTTAACGCCATTCGGCACAAAGTAGCCGAGCGCGATGCGGACTTGCCTATCTATGCGATGAAGACGCTAGACCACCAACTCGACGAAACGCTCAGCACCGAGCGGATGATTGCCGCTCTTTCCGGGGCCTTCGGACTGCTAGCTACGCTGCTGGCGGCGATTGGCCTGTATGGCGTAATGGCTTTCGTGGTGGCTCGACGAACGAAGGAGATCGGGTTGCGAATGGCGCTGGGTGCGTCACAGCCAACCATCCTTTGGATGGTGATGCGTGAAACGCTATTGCTTCTGATCCTGGGTGTAGCTATTGGGATCCCTGCATCTGTGCTACTCAGCCGTTACGTTTCGTCGCAACTGTTTGGCGTAACGCCCACCGACATCGGAGCGGCGGCGTTCGCACTTGCCGCACTCTTCCTGGTCGCGGTTACAGCCGGATTTCTACCAGCCCGGCGCGCGAGCACAATCGATCCGATGCGCGCCCTGAAGTATGAATAGGGCCACACTATTGGCTTGTAGGCCTACTGGCGACTGGGCTGTTGCTTCCTGCTCAGATCAAGTGAAATGTGGACGTTGCCGTAAGGTCCCGCCACGACGAATGGGACCACTTTAGCGTGGTTTTCATGCTTGAGAAAAGGCGTGAGCGCCTTAAGCAGAAACGATTTGAAGCCCGTTTCCGTGGCTGAGACGTCGCCCTTGGTAATGAGGGTGCCACGCATGTCTGTCCGGTAGCTGAGCAGATTGAACGTGCCATCGAGCGTGGCTTCGGCACCGGGCATTTGAAAGTCGATATGCGAAAGATGGGCCACACCGTCTCGGGAAGTCACTTGGCCCTTGAGATCGGACAGGACCAACGTGTCGTCCGCCGCATCCGCGGGCGGATTGGACTTGCCTTTGGTGGCACTATCACTCAGCCGGGTGAGGCCTTGCTCGGTGTCTTTGTCCGCGAACTTTCCATCCACAATCCCGAAGCTTCCGGTCGCCGTCAGCGCGGTAAGGAAGGAGGCGAATTCGCCCGGAAGGGCAACGTGCAGCTTCAAATTAGCATTTCCCCTAATCGGCGCCTGCTTGCCCGAAATGAACAAATCCATAAAGTCTTCTATACGGGCGTGGGTGCTTGATATATCGACGGACACATTCTTGCCGGGGCGGTCTTTCACGCCCGTGAGGGATCCCTTGACGAACAGGCTGGTTCGATCGAAATCTGCACGAATCTGCTTCAGCTCAACATCCCCATTGGTTGCATTCACACCTGTTTCGTAATTCACCACGAGCCGGCGGCTGTGACTGGTGTTGGCGAGCCTGAACTCCGGGACGTCGGCCGCACCCGTAACATTGATGCGCGCGAGATTACCGTCGAATTTGCCGTTGGCCGCCAGCGTTCCGGACAGATCTTTGTAAAACCCGAGGTTTACGTTGTCATAACGAAAACTGCCGTGGACCGGAACGTTGCCGATGTTGTGTGGATTCCAGGGTCCAAACGAGCCATGGGATGTAATCGCGCCGGGCGGCTCCGAGTTTTGGAGTTGCACGTCGTAGGTGAATGCGGTGTTCGTGTCGATATTGTGCATCGCCAGTTTGTTGACCGTGATTCGTAGTGGCTTCGGGTCGGACTGCCGGTAGAAGTCGAGCATGGCACCGTCGGCATACAGGTTGGCGATTGGCATTGAGGTTTTTGAATCACTGTAGGTGAGCGGCATGATTGGGCTAGGCTCGCCCGCAGGCTCCTTCGCCGGCACCATGACATGCAGGCCGACGACGAGGACTTTTTCGAGCTTCCATTGAAATGTGAGCATGTCCGGATAGCCCGTTTGGACAACCAGCTTGTCGATCGTCAGCAGCGGCTCTTTGTCCTTGTGTTTTATGCGTAGGAACTTTACCTGCTCGGCCACGCAACCCGGCGGGAAGTAAGTCTTTTGAAAGCGTCCGACCGTTACGGAACGCAGGGATCGTTCCTGCAAAACGTCGATCAGGTTCTGTTGTGTAAACGGCCAATACAGACTAAAGACAATGGCGTAGACCGCTGGTACGGCCACGAGGATGCAAACCAGAACGATCCAGCCGTAGCGAAACGAGCGCTTGCCGGGCCGGACAGTTTTTGTTGCTTGGGTTTGTAGTAGCACCCAATGAGGTGACTACGCCGGAAGCGGAAACGTTTCAGAACGCCTGAGGCGTCAGGCGGTAGCGCGAGAAAGCCATCATTTCGGCGAAAAGGTATGGGAAGTCAGGGTCGGCGGCGAGTTCGACATGTTCCGATAACGCGGCAATTCTACGCAACCGCTGACTGCGCGTGGTGGGGGTCAACAGCAAGGAACGCGCGCCACGCAATGCGCTGTTGCCCACCGCTTCCACCGGAAGACCCTCGGGTAGAAGACCGATGACGCGTGCGCTGGCCTCGCGGATGTAGTTTCCGAACGCGCCAGCGAGAAAGAGTGTTTCGACGCCAACCCCCGCAAGCATGCGCAGGCCCGCGGCCATGGCACCTTTGGCGAGTTGCAACTCGCGGATGTCGGCTTGGGTGAGCGACAGTCCGCCGATTAGCGGCAAGCGGCGGTCAGCGGTGAGCAGGCGGCCGTTCGAGCCGATCCGACCGAGTGCGACACCACAAGCTGCGGCGTCTACCAGTCCGCTGCCGCAGATGCCGCGCGCCGCACCGCCGATAACGTGGCAGTCGAGCTCGCCGTCGCGCACGTGAACGGTGTCGATAGCACCCGAGCCGGCACGCATGCCGATGCCAATGCGCCCCCCTTCAAACGCCGGCCCGGCCGCGGTCGACGCACACACAATTCCCTCCGCCGACCCGACCACGACTTCTCCATTCGTGCCGATGTCGAAGAGCGCATGCCGATGCGTCTGCTCGTCGAGACGTGTGGCCACGATGCCGCAAAGCAAATCACTACCGACGAATCCGCCCAGGCAGGGAAGGAACTCGGCCGGACCGGGCCAGCCCAGTTCCGAAGCCGTGAAGCAGCGGCCGCCCAGCGTGGGGGAGGCAAACGGCGCACGAGTAAGGGGTGAGACGTCGAGTCCACAGAAGAGATGGTGCATGGCAGTATTGCCTGCCAGCAGCACTTCTTCGAGCGGTTGCGAGCCCAACATGCGGCCGAGCGCATCGCGGATGAGGTGGCGCAGTTCTCCCGGCTGGCGAAGCTCATGTTGCAGCCGGCTCATGACGTCCGCACCGCAACGGGCCTGCGGGTTGAGGGCGGTTTCGATGCGCAGGACTTCGCCGCTGGTTAGGTCGACCACCTGGACGACAAGCGTGGTGGTGCCTAGGTCGATCACCGCGCCCAGCCCTGGACGCGGCTCAATGGGGACGCGCGCCTCGTCGGTGAGCACGGGAAGCGACCACTGTTCCACCTCGACCAAGACGCGTTCCGACGCGGAGGCACAGCAGGCAAGACGCCACCCACGGGCGAGGTCCTGATCGCTGAGCGTGTCGCGCATCGTGGCGGTGACCGGAACGCCGCCTTCGAGCACACGCACTTTACAGGCGCCGCAACCGCTTTCGCCGCCGCACGGGAATTCGACGCCCTCCGCGAAGAGCTGCTCAGAAAGCGTCTGCCCGGCGCAGGGATAGAACTCCAACTTCATAAGTGACTGCGCGCAAAGCGGGTCATGGCTTCGACGTTCGAGTGCGGCGTGCCGCGAGGCACTTCACAGCCGGCGCCACAGATGTAAGCAGAGCCCGCTTGCTTATAACACTCCGCCAGGGCGGCCTCCACAGATGCCGGTGTGCCGTCGCGCAAAGCCCGCACGGGGTCGAGATTGCCCAGCAGCACTTGCGATGCAGGCATCGCGGCCCGGGCCTGACTGAGGGGCGTCAGAAAATCGATATCGATGATGTCGGCACCGGACTGGCCCATGCCCTCGACGATGCGCTTGGTGTTGCCGCAGATGTGCAACCGAACGGGAACACCGAAAGCGTGGATGGCCGCGACGAGTCGCTGCTCATAAGGCAGCACGTGCTGCGTGTAGAGCTTGGGCCCAACCAAAGAAGCAGCTGCATCGCCGACCCCGATCAGTGTGGCTCCGGCCGCTACCTGCGCTCGCGCGAAGTCAATTTCCATACGGACGACGAACTCGAAAAGCGATTCTACAAAGGGCGCGTCGTCGAAGAAATCGAGCATGAGCGTGTTTAGACCGCGCAGATCGGCGCTCATGGCGCAGGGACCTTCCACCCAACCTTCGACGATGCACGTTTCGCCGCGGCGTTCGGCCAGTAGCCGCACCGCCTCCATGCGATCGCGCATACGTCCGGGCGCGGCCAGGTCGGGTAAGCGCAGACCTGCCAGCTTGTTCTTCTCATTGAGCAGCGCGCGGCTTTCGACAATGGCTGGCGGCTGATCGTCAAACCACTCCACGGCGGCGCCGAGGTCGGACGCTTCGCGGGCCGGATCGGAGATGGCCGAGACGTAGTCGAAATCGAAGCGGTCCGCGACGGCTACTTGGGCATCGGCCAACACGCGATGGTCCCGCGCATAATCGCGGTAATGCACGCCGGCCAGGTCCGCGGCGAACATCATGGTGATGGGCATCAGCGGTAAAGAGTCGACCCGTTCGCCGCGCAGCCGGGCGAGGATGCGCTGCTTGCCGGTCATTCCTGCACCTTCAGTACGCCGGTGTCATAGCTGGCCGAAATGCGCTGGCCCGGGAGGGCGACGACAAACTCCGATTCCGGCCACTCGCCATTGACCAACCGCCGCAGCCATGCCAAGTCGCCCGTCAGGCGTTCGAAGCTCCAGCCATTCTCTTGGGCCTCACCGGCCGCCTCGGCGGCGAACTTTCCATCCGGCTCCAAGCCGGTCTCGATGAACACCAGCTTGCGGTACTGCGACCGATAACGCGTCATTTCCTGGTAGAGGTAACGCCCATTATCGTCGCCGTACTTGCGAATCAAGGCTTCCAGCGGCTCCTCAAAGCCCACCGTGTTGTGGGTCAACTGCTGCAGGCCTTTGCCGCGTTCCAGCCAGCCGGTCGACCGGTAGTAAGTGCCTGGGTTGTCCTCGAAGTAGGTCAGGTAGCGTTCGCGACCGCCCATCAGGATCCCGATGCAATCGTGGGCCCGCGGCACCACCAGGCGGGTATGTCGCGCCGCCAGCCCGTCGAGGCCGTTGCCGCAGAGCCCGTAGCCAAGCAGAATCGCTTCGTAGACGCCTTCCGGCGTTTGGTCCACTGCTTCCTGAATCTTCGCCGCCATGGGCTTGCCGCCCAAGTCGTGCAAGCCTTTGGGCAGAAATTCCAGATCCACCTGGTGGGGCGAATGTGCGCAGGCATCGCACATTTCGCGAAACAGTACTTCGCAACTGATCAGCTTGAGGCGCATCGTGCGCTCACCAGGGCGCGGATGAAGTCCGGCGTGGAACCGCAGCAGCCGCCGATGAAGGAAGCACCGGCGTCGCGCAGTGCTGTGTAGTGCGAAGCGAAGAACTCGGCCGATGTGTCATAGGTAACGGTTGTTCCGTCGATCTGCGGCAAACCTGCGTTCGGCTTAATCCAAATGGGGAGATTGCAGGCCGCGCGCAATCGCCCGCAGATGCGCGCCGCGTGCTCGACGCCGACGCCGCAATTTGCCCCGACCGCGTCTGCCCCGGCATCGAGCATCGCTTCGGCGACGGCCTCGGGCGTGGCTCCCATCATGGTGCGGTCTTTGTTCTTTCCCGAATCGAATGCGAAGGAAACAAGCACCGGCAGGCCCGTTGCCTTGGCGGCGACCACGGCCAGACGCGCTTCAGCGATGTCGCTCATGGTCTCGAGCAGCAGTGCGTCAGCACCTGCCATCGCGAGCGTCTCGGCCTGTGCGGCGAAGGCCGTGGTGGCCTGCTCGTTAGTAATTTCGCCTGCGACCAGCATCTTTCCCGTTGGACCAATGGCGGCGAACACCAGCGCCTTCCCGTCGGCTGCCCGCTTCGAAATTTCGACGCCCGTACGATTGATTGTTTCGAGATCGCCTTCCATCGCGATGCTGTTGGCTCGGAAGGTGTTTGTCAGTATCACCTGACTGCCCGCGTCCACATAGCTTCGCGCCACTGCTTCCACGCGATCGGGGTCGGTCAAGTTCCATGTATCCGGCGAGGTTCCGGGCGCCAAACCTAGCGCCTGAAATTCGGTTCCCCATGCGCCGTCTGTGATCAGCAAGCCGTCCGCCAGCCAGTCGCGCAGACGGCTCACGCAGCCACCAGTTTGCGCGCCAGCGCCACGGCACCTCCAGCGCTTTCGCTATAACCGTCGGCACCAATCGCGTCGGCATACTGCTGCGTCACCGGCGCACCGCCCACCATGATTTTCACCTTCTGGCGCAGGCCTGCTGTTGCGAAGGCGTCGATGGTGGTTTTCATCGAGGTCATGGTCACGGTTAGCAGCGCCGAGAGTGCCACCAGGTTGGCGCTCTTCGTGGTTACGGCTTCGATGAAGCGCTCCGGAGACACGTCCGCTCCGAGATCGATCACCTCAAAACCGCCGCCTTCCAGCATCGACGCGACGAGGTTCTTTCCAATGTCGTGAAGGTCGCCCTTGACGGTTCCGATCACCACCCGCCCTGCCGGCTCCGCGCCTGTCGCCACCAGCAGCGGCCGGAGAATCTCCATGGACGCCTTCATGGCACGCGCAGAGAGCAGCATTTCAGGCACGAAATATTCTTCGCATTCGAAGAGCCGGCCGACTTCGTCCATAGCGGGCATGAGATGTTCCGTCACAATCGCGAGAGGCGCCACGCCTTCGGCAATGGCAGCATGTGTAATGGCGGCTGCGCCCTTCGAGTCTCCCGCGAGAACCGCTTCACGCAATTTCTCCAGATCAGGCATGCAAAACTCCGTTGAATTGATGGACGGCATCGAGCATGGCAACAATGTTCTCCACGGGCGTGCCGGCCTGCAGATTGTGAATCGAGTTGAACACGAAACCACCGCCGGGCGCAAAGATCTCACAGCGGCGCAACACTTCTTCGCGCACTTGCTGCGGCGTACCGAACGGCAAAGTCTTCTGTGTATCCACGCCCCCACCCCAAAAGACCAGCCGCGAGCCGTATTTCCGCTTCAGATGCGACGGATCCATCCCCACCGCCGAGCACTGCACCGGATTGATGATGTCGAAACCCGCCTCGATGAAGCTCTCGAAGAAGCGTTCGACGCTGCCGCACGAATGCTTGAAACATTTCCAATCCGTGTTGCGATGCACCCAGTCATTGATCCGCTTGTACCAGGGAAGCCACAACTCGCGGAACGTAGCGTCGGAGCAGAAGGCCGAAGTCTGGGTACCGAAATCGGTGCCGCAGGTGAAGACACAGTCCACGTGGCCGCCGACGCGGGCGTGAATGCGCGCCAGGTTCTCAAGGGCAATTTCGGACTGGCGCTCAAAAATGCTTTGGATGTACCCGCGGCGAGTCCGTGTCGAGATGTACCATTCGGTCACGTCACGGATACCTCTGGGTTTCTTCAGGGACGGTGCGGGCACCAGTGCGATGTCGCCGAACGCCGTGCCGCCGAACGACGCGATGACACCATAGCCGCTGCCGCCAGCGGTTCGCGCAGAGCGTTCGAGATGGTCGAGATCCGCCTCCGAGATGGGACCGTACTCTTCCAAGTTGTCCGCCGGGTCGAGTTTCTCGTCATCGATCGCCGGCTGGCGGATGATGGTATCGAAGAAGGCGCTGCCGACGGGCATTCGGCCACTGGGCTCGGCCGTTTCGTCGCCTTCGGGAAAGATCAGAAAATCGCCGTTCGGCTCGGTGCGAATTCGAAAATCGCCGGGCACCAATACGTCCAGGCCGCGAAAACTCCACTCTTTCCAGTTCTCCGTGGGGAAGCCAAACATGGTGTTGCGTGGAAACACACCGGTCACGTCGAGGCCCATCGCGGCGCGGAGATCGTCCTCGACCAAGCCCAGCATTTGATAGGGCTCGTGCACCTTCACCGGCTGTGAAGGGAGTCCGTAGTAGTCGCGCAACGCAGCGACGCAACTGACGTGCACGCCGGTCACCGCGGTGCCACCGAAATCGAGCGGAATGCAATCCGGTTCCCGGTGCGCCAAAGCTGTGCGCAACCGATCCCGCGAAGAGACACTGGCTTGAGTCACCAAGCGACTTATATCACGTGCACGTTCCCGGGCCACCACCTCGATTGAGACTAGTGCGGCACACTCGATCCGGCAGGGGCGATTTTTGGCTTTTCAGTGGCGCCCTAGTGCTCACGACTTATGTCCTTGGGGCGCCTGCCGTGATAGCTTCTCAATTGAAAAGAGCTACCCAGCATGAACTCTTCGAAGACCGAGGCAATGTCGTGCCTTGCTTACCAGAGCTCGGCGGATCTGGTGTTCGGACGAGCCAGGAAGCCGGTCGCCTGCGGCTTTGATCTGGTTATCGGCGCCGGGCAGGTTTTCCCGGAAGTCAACTTCACACTGCCGATGATCAGCGTGGAGCAAGCCACGTGGAGCCAGGTGGTGGCCCAGTATGAGGAGATGGCGACCAAGATTCTGGAGCGCGCCGTGGCCCTGCGCGTTCCCGGACTCGTGCTGGAGTTCGAGCTGCTGCCCGCCATGACTGAGACTCCGGAGTGGGGGGCCGAGATCACGCGGCTGCTTGAGAGCCACCTGCGTCGTGCGTATGAGAAGCACGGCTTACGTTGCGCACTGCGCGTGACGCCCACCGACATTCGGGATCAGGGAAAGCCACCCTTCCTGCGGAGCGGCGTCCACTGGGAGACTCTGAAGCGCTCATTCGAGCTATGCATCGAGGCAGGGGCTCATCTGATCTCGATCGAATCGATCGGCGGAAAAGAACTACATGACCCGGGGCTGATGTACGGCGAGATTCGCACCATCATCTTCGCTTTGGGGGTACTGGCGCCGCGCGACACCTCCTGGCTATGGGACCAGATCTCGGCGCTATGCGGACGGAACGGCCGTGCGATTCCGGCGGGAGATAGCGCGTGCGGCTTCGCCAACACGGCGATGCAACTGGCGAACCAGCACATGCTGCCGCAAGTGCTGGCGGCGGTGGTGCGGGCGATGAGCGCGGTGCGAAGTTTAGCCGCATTCGAGCACGGCGCGGTGGGGCCATCGAAGGACTGTGCATACGAGGGGCCCATCATCAAAGCCATCACCGGCTGCCCGATTTCCATGGAAGGGAAGTCGGCGTCGTGCGCGCATTTCAGCCTGGTCGGCAACATCGCGGCGGCCATGTGCGATCTGTGGAGCAATGAATCGGTGCAGAACGTGCGCTTGTTGTCAGGCAGCGCACCGGAGGCCTTCACGGAGACTCTCGCTTATGATTGCCGCCTGATGAACATCGCCTCGGAAAAAGGCGAGGCCCTACGGCTGCGGGACTGGCTGACTGAATCTGACGAGTGGTTAAGCCCGCAGGCGGCGGTGCTCTCCCCGGACGCGACCATGAGCATCGCGAGCGCTATTGCTTCACACGATGATCACTACGGCCAGACCATCGCGGCAGGTCTGGCTGCGGTTGGCGTACTGCGTGGCGGCATCAAAAATAAACAACTCACGCTACCCGCGAGGGAAGCTCCGTGGCTGGATCGGCTCGAGCGAGAACTCGATGCATTGGCGGGCGGTGAGGCGGAGCTGATGGGAGAAATGACGGCACAATATGGCACCGAATTCGACGCAGCTAGCTATGGCTTCTGAGCCCGGCAGCGCGCGAGACAGATTGTCCAAGAAGGGGCGTATGCTCCGCGCGCTTCGGCGCGAACCGGTGGACCGGCTCCCGACACAATCCAATTACACGGGAAAAATGGGGCGATTGCTTGCGGAGCACTTCGGAATTGCCGAGGCGGAATTGCCGGAGCACCTGGGAAACCACCTGCTGCGGGTCGACATCGACTACCGGCGTCCCGACGAATGCGGATGGGTCGATCGAGATTGACTGGTGGGGAGCGGGGTGGGACACCCGTACGGAGGGTTACTGGCACGCGTTCTCTCCGCTGAAAGACTCGCTGGATCTGGATCGCTATGCATGGCCGGATCCAAACGGCGAGGCGATTCTCACGACGGCTGAGCGAACGATTCGCGATCGCGGCGCGGACTACTTCATTGCGCCGAATCTGGGGATGTGCCTGTTTGAACGGGCCTGGTCGCTGCGAGGATTCGATGCCTTGCTGATGGATATGCTGGAGCGCACCGAGTGGGTAGAGGAGTTGCTGGACCGCATTACGGAGATCCAGCTGATTCTCGCGCGGAGATTCATCACGGCCGGCGTTGCGGGCGGGTACTTCGGCGACGATTACGGCGCACAGCGCGCGATGCTGTTTTCGCCACGGCTCTGGCGACGGCTGATCAAGCCTCGGCTGGCGAAGCTGTTTGCGATGTTTGTGGACGCCAAGCTTCCGGTGATTCTGCATTCCGACGGCGACATCCGGGCGATTCTGCCGGACCTGGTTGAGATCGGGTTAACCACCTTAAATCCCGTGCAGCCGGAAGTTCTGGATCACGCTTGGCTCGAGAAAGAATATGGAGCGAAGCTGAGTTTTTACGGCGGAATCTCGACACAGGGGGTGTTGCCGAGCGGAAGCGTCGAGGAAGTGCGTGCGGCGACGATTGCCTGTGCCCGTGCCCTGGCTCCGGAGGGGACGGGGCTGGTGTTGGGAGCTTCGCATCGAATGCAATCCGACATCCCGACGTGCAACGTGGAGGCGATGCTTAATGCTTTCGATGAAGCTGGAAACTGATTGGGCCATTGATCCGCAGGCACGGGCCGAAGGTGTTGCCGCGTGTTTCCGCGAGAGATTTGGAGGCGAACCTGAACTCTGGGCTCGGGCCCCGGGGCGCGTGGATCTGATGGGCAGCCACACGGACTACAACCTGGGCTTCGTGCTGACGCTGCCGATCAGCAGAGACACGTGGATCGCAGCGCGGCGCGGGGACGACGGCATCGTGCGCGTGCATTCGATGAACCTCGACGCGGACGACGAGTTCGGGTTAGATGACATCCGCTCGATCGCCGAATCCAGATGGTGCAACTATGTGCGGGGCGTTGCGGCAACCTTCGAGGATGCAGGGCTTGCGCTGACTGGCTGCGACGCGGTGATCCACAGCACGGTTCCGGTGGAGGCGGGGCTGAGTTCGTCGGCGGCATTGGAGTGTGCGTTAGCCACGGTATTTGAAGGGCTCGGGGATTGGAGCGTGACGCCAGAGCAGAAGGCGTTGTTGTGCCAGAAAGCCGAGAATGAATTTGTCGGGGTGAAGTGTGGAATCCTGGATCAATATTCGTCGTGCCTGGGGCGCGGCGGGTGTGCGTTGCTGCTGGACTGCCGCGACCTTTCGACCAACAGGATCCGGATTGATGAGGGGATTAGCGTTGTCATTTGCAATACCATGAGCCAGCGCCGGCTGTCGCGGGGCGAGTACATGCAGCGAAGATCGGAGTGTGAGCAAGGGGCGGCGTTGCTGAGCGTCAGTGCTTTGCGAGAGGTGACTCCCCAGATGCTGGCGGCGAGACGGAACGAACTTCCGGACCCAGCCGGCAGGCGATGCGAGTTCATTGTCGCTGAAAACGCGCGCGCCGAGGCATTGGCCGCGGCGTTAACAACCGGCGATCGACCGGCAGTGGGGCGGCTTTGTAGGGAATCGTTTGCGGGCGCAAGAGATCTGTACGAGATCTGCTCGCCGGCGATGGCGGCGATGATGAATGCGATGCTGGCGGCCCCGGGCGTGATCGGCGCCAGGCAAGCGGGAGCGGGATTCGGAGGCTGTATGGTTGCGTTTGTCGATGCCAAACGGACGGACGCCTTCCGGGCAGCGGTTGTGGACGCCTATAAAGAGTTAACGAAAGTGGTTCCCGAGGTCTACGTGGTTGAGGCGGCAAACGGCGCAGGCTTGTTCAGTAAAGAGGAGATCGCTAGATGAATGTCACGACGCTGCCGGATCTTGCTGCCGCATACCAGGTCTCGACCGGGCAGGTTGAGGAGTTCCAGCACAACGGCCATATCCTGTTGCGAAGCGTTGCCTCGGCTGAAGAAGTGGCGGCTTATCGAAGTGTCATTCTAGCGGCGCGCGAGCAGTTCGGTGCAGAAAGGACTCCCCTCGAGCAGCGCGACACGTACGGCAAAGCGTTCTTGAAGGGCATGAACCTGTGGCCGAAGGACGAAGGAGTGCGCCGGTTTGTCCTGTCAGCTCGGTTCGGCAGGATTGCGGCCGATCTGCTGGGCGTCGAAGGCGTTCGCGTGTATCACGACCAGGCGTTGCTGAAAGAAGCGGGCGGCGGAATCACGCCATGGCATCAGGACCAGCACTACTGGCCGTTGGACACCGACAACACCATCACGATGTGGATGCCGCTGGTGGATGTTTCTCCGGAGATGGGAACCATCCACTTTGCGTCGGGATCGCACAAAGAGGGCTACCTGGGCGACATGCCGATCAGCGACGATTCCGAGCAGAAGTTTGAGGAGTTCATCCAAAGCCGCGGTTACGAGATTGCGCCCGGAGTCGCGATGAAGGCCGGGGACGCCAGCTTCCATTACGGTTGGACGCTGCACGGCGCGCCGGGGAACACGACTACCCAAACGCGCGAAGTGATGACGGTGATCTGGTACGCGGACGGCGCCCGAGTCACCGAACCCGACAACATGAACCGGCAACGCGATCTCGAACGCTGGATGCCCGGAATGAAGCCTGGAGATGTGGCGGTGAGTGAACTGAATCCGCTGGTTTTCCGGCGCTGACGAGCCAGGGACGTGCCAGGTACTGACAGAGTCAGTGCGCGAAGGAAGGCTTTCTCACTCCGACGCGGCTCAGATGGGACTTTTGTTCAGGAACTCTCCGCAATGCTTGCACTTGATTGCTTCGGCTTGAATTCTCTCTGCGCAGAACGGGCAGGCTTTTGTATCAGACTTTGCGGGACTGAACGCGAGCTTTATGACCCTGGCGACTACCCAAACACCGCCCAAAAACAGGCAGAGTAACGCAGCGATTACCAGAAGATGCTGGGGTCGGAAAAGTCCTTCGAACATTGCCGCCTCCTAATCAAACCCAACGTCAAGGCGAACGATATCACAGGGCACCCCCCACCTCCTCCAAAACTTGACGTGGCGCAGGCTCTCAGCCCAATGTCACTTAGTTTTTGGAGTGCGCAAATATTTTAAAGGACTTGTGTTGTTGGCAAAGCGATGATCCATTTCGCCGAAACGCCGCAAACGGGCAAACAAGCGTCGGCAGGAGTGCCGACGCGGCACGCAAGAGTGCGCGCGCCACAATGGGTCAGTAGAGCGCGAAAGGGAAGCCTGACACGGTGGCCTCGAGACACGTCCCGTTTGGCACCTCATCGTTTCGATTTATTCGAGGAGTTTCTGCATCGTTTGAGACTGGCTAGGCGGCCTTTTTAGGCCCGCCGGCGAGGATCGCGACGACTTTCTTCTCGACGATACCGTCACCCGTGTTGAACTGAGCCATTTTTTTCGCATTTCCGAGGCGTACTTTACTGAGGAGAAGTTCGCTCGAAATAACGAAGCCAAACCGGGTTGGATCGAACGGGACGTTCTGCTGCATGTGCGCAGCGGCAATGGCCTTTAGCTCCTCGATCGCTTGTTTCTCCTGGTCCACTCGAATTTGTTGGGCATGGCGGAATTCCTCCAGGGTCTTCGAGAACGAGCGCTGAAAGCGCTGATCGTAGAGCGAAGCCAGGCCCATCGGGTTGCCGGTCTTCATGAGGCAGCCTTCCATGGTCGGAGACAGGATGGCAACGTCCATGTAGATTTTGAGCTCGGCGGTGCGAAGCAGCTCGAGCCGGAACTGGATGTCGGCGACACGCTGCGCGAGATGCAACTCCAGGTCACCTACGGGGTGCAGATCCTTGACGATGCCTTCGATGAAGCTCTGATAGCGTTCGAATTGTTCTCCGCTGAGATGCTTGGCCAGATCCCCGACGAAGAGTCCGTGCTTGACGGCGTTCTTGGATGACGCGGTGCGGCCGGCGTCCGTACGCGGACCCGTGGACTTCTGCGCATTCTCGCGATTCGCTCGAGTTTTTGCATCTACTTCTGGACCGGCTTCCGGCTCCGCGTTTGTTGGCGCGGGTCGGTCTTGCTGCGTTTGCTCCGGCGGGGCCGGTTGTTGGGGCTGCGCCGGGAGTTCTGGATTCTTGACGACGTCCGGATTCTCCGGGATGTCTGTAGATAAGCTATTCATGTTTTTATACCCTCTTATGGAAATTGAGTGGAGGAGCCGCTCTCTTTAGAAGCATGCGCCCGAGCGGAGGCTCGACTGCGTGCGGACGCAGATCGACTCCTGGAGCAGCGGGCTGTATTTAAAGGGTTTTAGCGCAAAATATTTATTTTTGACTTCTGTGACTGAGGCGATGGAGGTGCGGCGAATTCAGAATATGGCCGCGGATGAACGCCGATAGCTATCGGCCCCTGCCTGTCGGCCCGACGTCGCCTTCCGATTGTGTGCGAATCGAGTAAATGGAGGAATGACTCAACATGAATAGGGTGCGGTGATCCTCGCCTCCGAAGACCAGGTGCGTAGGGCGCTCCGGAACCTTGATGACATCCAGTAGTGCGCCGGAGGCATCGTAAACGTAGATTTGGCCCGCTGCGAGATAGACGTTTCCGGCCTTATCCTGCGCCAGGCTTTCTCCGCCTTGATAGGCAAAGACCTTCAGGCCGGATAGCGTTCCGTCGTCATTCATCGTTCCGCTGTAAGTCTTTTGGTCGGACTCATTGGTGACATAGAACTTTTGTCCAGGCACGGCTCTGACCAGGCCGGTTGGCATCAGGATGTCGGACCATTTACTGCCGAAGTACGGCTCGCCTTGGACATAGACTTCGTTCGCCGGGATGTAGACGGAGCCGTCGGTCGACACATACTGGAACGGCTTGCGAGTTGACATCTTGGTACGAAACATCTGGTCGAGTGTGACGTATTCGTACGTCTCCGTGTCGAGGGTGTTGCTGAAGTCGCCATTGACCCAATAGTCGACGGGAATCACCGGGTCCATACCGGGACGCGGTGCGGCGGGCTGACGCTCGAGAATCGTGAGCTGCTGTTCCGGAGCGTCCGGGCGAAAGGAGTACACCGTTTCGGTCATCCCGCCGGAAGAGACAACAATAAGGTTGCCGGATTTATCGAAGGTGATGTTGACCGGATCGAGAGGATTATCGCGAACGATGGTCAAGGCCCTGGTCTTCGGTTCCCACTTGTAAATGCGCTGCCAGTACGAGTCAACGAAATAGAGATTGCCGGCTGCATCCGCCGTGCCGCCGGACAAGTTGAAGAAGCCGTCCGACACTTTCTGAACGGAAGCGCCGGGTTCGAGGACGGGCGATCGCTTTTGCTGCTCCGCCGGAGCCGGTTTGTCATTGATGTCGAGCCAGGCAAATTCGCGATCGCGGACTTCGATGTGCCTGGTCTGGTCGACGATCGCATTGGCGAAGGAGACCTTGCCGGCACGGACGAGCTGACGGCAGTTTTCGCCGTGCTCGTCGCAGGATGCGATGGAACTGTTGTTATCGATGTGAACATTGCGGAAGCGGATGTCGGAAGAATTCGCAATGCGAATGGCGTAAGGAAAAGGGTGGTAGCTTCGCACGACACGGTAGCCGTGATAGTTCGCGATGGTGAGATTGTGTGAATCGGCGATGTCAAGCGAGTAGGCGTGGGCACTCTCGCCGCTTTCTCCTTCGGTCTGGAGCGCGTCGAGTTCCCAGTTCGCGACGTTCTTCAGCTTGATTTCTGTGCGAACGTGATGCTCGCTCGACAGTTCGAAGACGCGGCCGGGCACTGCCGTATCGGATACATAGAAGCCGGCTTGAGCGAATGTGTTAGGGGTCCAGATGTTCGCGAAGATGCCGCCGCCATGCAGAACCCAGAGGCTCGGGTATTGGGCATCCCAGCGGCGATGACTATCAGGATCTGCGGTGTGGGTGTTGTTGTAGGGGTTGAGCCGGGTTCCATTGAGACCGTCGGTGCCGTGACCGCCCAGGAAGCGGACGTCGTCCATCAACGAATCTTCACCCGACATCCAGAGAGCACCGACGGCGCGGCTATTGATGCCATTGGTGAAGAGGCCGAGACCGGTAACGATGTTGTGCCCGCCTTCGGGCGTTTGAAGCAGCGGGCGAGGCGTGCCGGGACCTTGAAAACCCGGCGTGCGGTCGAGCAAATCGAATTGCGTTTTGTCGGGGTGCAGTGCGATCAAGACCGAATCAGGGCGAAGCGTGATGGTGTCGCTGACGATGTAGTTGCCCATGGGAATGTAAATGACGCGATGTTCTTCGACGGCCTTCTTGATGACCGCCGTGTCGTCGGTCTTGCCGTCACCCTTCGCGCCGAGGGAGCGCAGATTGGTCCATTCACTGACGGGCGGGAGCGAAGCGATGACGTTTCGGGTTGGCGCAGGCATGAAGTATAGCGGAGCGAGATCGCCCTTGAGTTCCATTGATCCGGGTGCGTCTTCGGCCCGAAAAGTCAGGCCGTAGGAGATTCTTTTGAACTGATACATCAGTTCTCCGGGACCGCCCCAGTCCTTGCCGCTATCACGGAACCGCAAAAACGTAAGCACCTGACCGCAGACGATGTTCTCCATATTGATCTCCGTCATGCGGCTCTTCTCGTTGCTGATGACGATGGCTGGACCGCTGATGTTCTCGAAGCGCGAGTCCTTGATCCAGAGTTGATCCGAGTAGTCGCGATCGATGACAACGGCGCTTGGAACGTTTTTGAACTCGTCGTGAATGAGCGTCAGGCCCGCTTCGTTTTCGCGAATGGCGGCCTCACGCTGGCCTTCAAAGGTGGAGTCGATGAGCGTGAACTGCCAGGCGGGCGACGGCTTGCGGGTGAGGATGCCGTAGCGGCCACCGTAGAAATGCAAATCCTCCGCTTCGTTGCCGATATCGTTGAGACCTGCCAGGCCCGAGCCCAGATGGAAATCCATGTGGGCGAGATAGCTGTGCTGCGCGGCATGGAACCGGATGGCGACAGCAGCGGCATTGCCCTTACCCACTTCGAAATCGATGTTGCTCATGGCGGAGTAGAACGTGCCGGGATTGGCGTCGGGCATGGTGCGGGTGGGAGGAACGGGTCCGGGCGGTGTTTCCGGGCTCCGAAAGACGGCAACTCCAGCCGTTCCCGGAAAGGCCGCGGTGGCTGCGCTGCGTGCGTTCCCCGGGCGATACGCGGTGTAGAAAAACATGTCGGCAACGCCCTTTTGATAACCGGGCGTGTTGTCGCTCAACGCCATCACGGGACGATTCTTGCCGTAACCGATGATGCGGATTCCCGGCCACACGTAGACGGTGTGGGTAATACGGTAACGGCCTTCGGGTACAAAGAGAATGCCTTCGTTGGTTGTTTCCTGAATCTTGTTGATGGCGTTTTGAATTGCCGTCGTGTCGTCGCTGACGCCGCCGGCATGAACACCGAATGCCGCTTGGGTCAGGTAGACCGCGTTCGCATCATCGATGCGCCCGGTGTAGACGGAGGCACCCCAGGCGAGTAAGTTGGTCGCGAACAACGCAGTGACGAGGAGGGCAGCTTTTCTCATTGGCTTGTTCCAGCGTCATTGTATTGCGTGCGGGCGGCATGAAACAGAATCGCGGGCGGTTTACCGGTGAACGGCTACGCCACAACGGGGTATGAAAAAGGGCGCGCGACGCTAGGGACTGATCGTGAACTCCCGGCAAATCGGCGGGGGCGCCGATTGCAGTCCGGGGGACCTACCCCACAGCGCGACCCAGGGGAATTCGGTTAACTCACTGACTGCAGGGGTGTTTGAGGCAGGGTTTTTCGAAGGATGGTTCGAGGGAATTTTTTCCGGTAACAATTGCCCATGCCGCCCGGCAAGGGTCTCTTTTTTGTTGAAAATGCAGGAGTTTTCGCTTGGCATCTCCACTGCATTACCAACCGAGGAGGCCGATCCCAAATGAACGATCAGGGTCCGACTAGCAACAACTTCAATCCTTCCCCTTCAACTCGCCCACACACCATCTGGCTGGGTGTGATCAGCGCGGTCGCGTTGCTGGCGATTTGCGGGGATCTATATCAGTGGTCGCAAACCACGGCGCTGCGGCGGGATGTAGCAAGCGTGCGGAAAGACAGCGACCAGCTTCGCGCGAAACTGCAGGATTCGGACACGCAGCTGCAGAATACGCTCGGATCGCTGCGCCAGGATCTGGCGTCTATCAGACAAGAGTCCGACGCAAGCCTCGCGAAATCTCAGGACGCGGCCACACGCCACGCCGACATGCTGGCGCAGAAGCAGAGAGCCCTGGCTAAGCAGCTCAGCGACGAGTTGGGCCGAGTGAAACAAACCACGGAGCAGGCGACGGCGAAGCTCAACGGCATCAGCACGGACGTGGGCTCAGTCAAGAGCGAAGTAGGGTCGGTACGGAGCGATGTGGATACGGCCAAATCGAACATTGAGGCCGCCAACAACGAGTTGCAGCGCATGCGCGGTGACATGGGCGTGATGAGCGGCCTGGTAGCGACGAATGGTAAACAGATTCAGGTCTTGCGCGACATGGGCGACCGGAACATCTACGAATTCACGCTCTCGAAATCGGCCGGGCCGCAGAGGGTGGGCGACATCAAGGTGGCGCTGCGGAAAACGGACGTAAAGCGGGGCCGCTATACGGTTGAGGTATTGGCCGACGACAAACAAGTGGAGAAGAAGGACAAAGACACGAACGAGCCGGTCCAGTTTTACACGACCAACGCGCGGCAACCTTATGAATTGGTTGTCAACACGGTGAAGAAGGACCAGGTGACGGGGTATCTTGCCACACCTAAGGTGAGGGTTTCTCGTGTAACTGCGGCGGCCGAGCCGGCAAGGCAGCCGTCCCCCGCCACGGCACAGTCAGGCCCGAACCAATAAAGAGTCGTATCTTCGCTAATTGGCGGCTCGCACGGGCTTTCGCCGCCACCAAGTCTCCTGAAGGCGCGAGCCGCCCATCCAGTTCCCAAAGCGCTTCAAATCAACTGGATCGATGAACAACACATAGGCCGACAACACATCCCACTCGAACATCGGGATATTGAGCGAGTACTCCAGACAAAGGTGAAATAGCAACCCGATTAGTAATAGCGGGTAACGCAATTCCTTGAACCAAATCAAAACACCGAGAGAGAATTCGAGGGCGAGCGTGAACCAGCTTCCCAGCTTCTCGATCATTGGCTGCTGAATCCAACCGGGTATGGGAAACCGGCGAATGGATTCGAGATGCAGGACGTAATACAAGGCCGTGCCATCCACCCATTCAGAGCCCATAGACTTCCACCAAAAAGACAGGAAGTAGAGCAGCGCCAATTCGAACTGGATCATCCGTTGAGCCCAAGGACTCCTTGGAGAAATGGCGGCGCCTTCTTTTCCAGTTCGTATGCGGATGAGCCGATCGACGGATAGTGCGGCCCCAGCGGGCGCAAACATGAGGAAAAATCCGCTGACCCGAAGGAAGGTATCGCCGGCATGACAAATAAAGAGGTTCCTCTGCTGGATGGAAGTAAGGCAGAGGAACATAATGATGCTGCTTGTGCGCGTGAATAGACCGAATGTGAGCAGCAAGGCGAAAAAGAGAGAGAACCAGAAAAACGCCTCGATCCACCTGTCATCCTGTGGCAGGATCGAGAATAGGTTCAGCCGGGTTCCCGGCTCAAGCTTGGTGATGGTTGCCAGCGTCACCCAACTGTGAACGCCAAACCAATTAAGCCAGTCGGGGCGCAGCAAAATCAAGGTGCCGGTAACGCACATTCCGTATAAGATGCGGAACAGCGAGATGGGCACGGGCGACTGCGGCGCAAAGAAGAATTCATTCCAGGCTTTACGCGCATCGCGCAGACTCATCTCAGATCCTCGGGGGTAAGACTGTATTCGATCAGGATGTTGGCGCGCTGCGGTCCTCCGCGCTCCGATGGACCCACTGGAGGGGGTATGGCGGACCAATATCGAATCAGTATCACGATTTCCGGGGGATTGCCCGGAGAGCGGTAGAGACGCGCCAGATGCCTGGCAACGTCAGGCCAAAGAGCTGCGTTTTTGGTTTCCCGCGCGGCTTCCGAAAACTTCCGGTATCGTTCCTTCGAGTAGCGCTGAAGAAAGCTAAGTTGCTCCATTTGCGGGAATGTCCAAATATTGGTATGGCCGTCGTGGGTGATAACGGCCGCTTGAATGTAATCATTCTCCAATTTGGGTTGGGGAGCAAACGTATCCCACGATTGAAAGAGGCCAGACCACAGCATGTAAGGCCTGATAAGTTGCCGGAACACGTCAAGCAGCGGAGAGTTCATCGGTATGCACCAACAGACGATGGCAAGCAAATGAAACATTATGAACGCGCTGATAGCGATCTGCCTGACCTTAGCCGTCTTGGTGGAACCTTGCCCGGTGATTTCGGGCATCGGAGGTTCTGCTCTCTGGGAGCGCTCGCCGTCTGTCATTCGAAACTCGCCATGGTCGTCTCTTGCTGCTTATGATTTGATGTGCGGCCGGGTGAGTGCTACCACTGTCCCAAACCACCAGTATCGTTCAGCGTTGATCCTGCAAGCCGGCAGATGCCGGTTGACCCTGCAACCAGGCCCCGGCAGCAACGCTGCGGTCGATTAGATCGTGCTACACATTGAAAATGGCTCACTTCTCAAGACGTGATTTCCTGAAGACCGGGCTCGCCGCAGGTGCGCTCGCGGCCGCTGGAAGAATTCCGATTAGGGCGGCAGGCGGAACAGCCACCGATTGGGTGACGCTGGGACGATCGAACGTGAAGGTGACCCGGCTTGCGTTTGGCACGGGAACCATGAGCGGGAGAGTGCAGCGCGACTTAGGGCAGGATCAGTTCACGACACTGGTGCGCTACGCCTACGATCATGGCATTCGGTTCTATGAGACCGCTGAATCGTATGGAGAGATGCACAAGATGCTGGGCATCGCGCTGAAGGGCATCCCGCGCGACAGCTACAGGCTCATGTCGAAAGTGACGACGAGGCCGGGCGCAGATCCGCAGCAGAAGATCGACGAATTGCGCAAGCTCGCCAACACGGATTACTTTGATGTGGTGTTGCTGCACTGGCAACATACGGCCACGTGGCCCGTGGATAGTATGAAGTGGCAGGACGGGATTCTGGAAGCTAAGCACAAGCAGGCTTTGGTGGCGCAGGGAGCATCGGTGCACGGACTACCGGCGCTGCGGCAGGTTCCAGGGAACTCGTTTCTCGAAGTCGCGATGATCCGGATGAATCACAAGGGCACCAAGATGGATGCCGAGGACTACAACACTGCCGGGCTCGGCAATGTGAGCGAAGTGACCTCAGTTGTTCAGAAGGTCCATGGCGAAGGCATGGGTGTGATCAGCATGAAATTGGTGGGGGAAGGCGCATTTACGACCCGAGAGGATCGCCAAGCAGCCATGCGATACGCGTTCAGAAATGCCGGTGTCGACGCGGTGACGGTTGGGTATAAGAACACCGCAGAGATCGACGAAGCGATTCAAAATCTGAATCTCGCGCTCGCGTAATCAGCCAGCCTGCTCTTAGTAGGAGGCGGCTACCAAGCCTTAAAGAATGCTACGGGCGGAGGCGCGTGTAAGACCACGCCTCCGCCTGGTTGGACTTCTACGAAAGCAGAACGGGGACGGCGTTATTGGCCCGCAGGCGTTGTCGGCGCGGCGTCTTCAAAGACGATCTTGGTGTGCGTACCCGCCACGTTAATCTCTTTCAAGTTCTTCCCGTCACCCTGGTAAATCAACTCGGTGCGGGCGAATTTATCGGTTACAGTTTCCTCTCTCGCGGGTACCTGAACAGATTCCTTGCCCTGTTTAATGACCGCATTTCCGTTTTCCACTGAGATCTTGTAGTCGCCGGCCTTGACGGTCTTGCCGTCAATGGTTGAGTCCTGGAATATATTTACCTTGAGAACGTTGCCAGTGGCGGCGAAGGCCGTTGTGGCTAGGGCGATGAAGCCCAAGAGCAGGGTCTTTTTCATTTAGATAATTTCTCCTTCTTAGTTAGGGACGGATACCCATCCCGCTGCGTAACGATTGGGAGATGAAGTTGTGTTAAAGCCAGGCCTGAAGCGGACTTGTAGCGAGTCCCTAATTTGGTTTGATGCTTGATCGCTAGAGTAAGACGCAGCTATGGGATGTCAGTCGTTGGTTGTGCGACCCATCTGCTTTATAAGCGCTGTCCTACACTGGTCTGAAAGTCAAATCGGCTCGTGGTCGAAAGGCACACTCAACTTGAACCAGCGATTCTGGCGCATCAGCGTCCTCACTCTAGCCCTCATTCCTTATTCCGTCAGCGCGCAAACTCCGACGGACGAAACATTTCAGCGTGATCCAAAGCAGGCCATTGACGAATCCTACACGCAGCAAATCAAGAAATACACGACTTTGCCGGCGTTGAATTCGCCGTTGACCGATTACCTGCCGGCTTCCAGTTCGGTTCCGACACCGGCGAAAGTTCTGGGGGATGTGGCGGGGGCACCGGACATGCTGCCCTATGCGGAAGACGTGTACAAATATTTCCGAATGCTGGAAGCCGCGAGCCCGCGTGTGAAGGTTTTCACAATCGGACACACCGAAGAAGGGCGCGAGATGATCGCGGCCGCGGTTGCGGATGAGTCGCTGCTGAAGCAGGTCAAGGAGAATGGCGCACGGCTGGCACAGCTGGCCGATCCCCGGACGCTGCAGATGGATGACGCGAAGGCGCAGGCGCTGGTCAGCCAGTCCTTTCCGGTTTACTACATCACCGGCACGATCCACTCACCGGAGACCGGTGCGCCCACCGCACTGATGGAGATGGCTTACCGATTGGCGGTCGACGATGCGCCGTACATCCAATACATCCGCTCGCACATGATCACGCTCATAACGCCAGTGGTGGAAGTGGACGGGCGCGACCGGATGGTGGATATCTATAAATGGCACAAGGCGCACCCTGGCGAGAACTGGCCGCGGCTGCTCTACTGGGGCCACTACGTGGCGCATGACAATAATCGCGATGCGATGGGCATGACGCTGGACTTAACGAAAAACGTCTTGAACACGTATATAGATTGGCATGCGCAGGTGCTTCATGACCTGCATGAGTCGGTTCCGTTTCTGTACGACAACACGGTAGGCGACGGACCTTACAACTCGTGGATCGATCCGATCCTGGCGGGGGAGTGGCAGATGATTGCCTCCGACAACATGGCACGCATGCAGAGTTTCGGCATGCCAGGTGCGTTCACGCATGGAAATTTCGACACGTGGAGCCCGGGCTACCTGATGTTCCTGGCGGCGATGCATAACGGGATCAGCCGGCTGTACGAGACATTCGGCAATGGCGGCGCGGACACCGAGAAGCGGGTGTTATCTCCCGGCGAGTATTCGCGGACGTGGTACCGGCCCAATCCGCCATACCCTACGGTTCTGTGGTCCCAACGCGATAACAATAACTACGAGGAGACGGCGCTGCTTTCCACGCTTTCTTACTTCGCGCACAACGGCAAGTTTTTTCTGAACAACTTCTACTTGAAGAGTAAGCGCTCGGTAGAGAAGCCGCAGAACTCAGGGCCAGCGGCGTATGTGCTGGCGCTGGATGAACGGTATGCCAACCGCCAGGTGCAGTTGTTGAAGGTGCTGGCACTGCAGCACGTTGAGATACAACGCCTGTCGCAAGCGACGACGGTGGCTCTGCCAGTACCGACGAAGAAGGAGGGAGCGGAAGAGAAGCCCGGCACGCCGCCTCCACCGACCTCACTAACGATCCCTGCGGGCAGCTTCGTCATTCGGATGGACCAACCTTACTCGCGAGTCGCCGACGCGCTGCTGGACCGCCAATTCTGGTCCCCGGAGGATCCGCAGAAGCAACCGTACGACGATACGGGCTGGTCATTCGGCGACCTGTTTAACGCCAAGGTGTCTCGCGTCACCGACCGCAGCATCCTGGCGGCACCGATGTCTCCCATTGCCGACCTCAGCCATGTTGCGCCGCCCGATCCTGGCTCCGGACCTTTCTACGTGGTGAATAACACGGCGCAGGTCAGCTTGGCTTCGCTGGTTTATGCGCTGTCCGGATCAGCGGATGTGTCGATCAGCGAGGGAGGATTCGAAAGCGCGGGACAGAAGTTTGGGCCGGGGTCGCTGATCATCGCTCGCGCGGATGGATCGAAGCTGAAGCCTTTGCTGCAGCAGTTTGGCCTGATGGCGGTGAGCGTCGCCAGCCAGCCATCGGTGAAGGTTCATGCGGCGGCGGCCCCGCGGATTGCGTTCATGCACACCTGGCTATTCACGCAAACCGAAGGCTGGTGGCGCCTGGCTTTCGATACGCTGCACGTACCGTTCACGTACATCAGCACCCAGACGGTCGCGAAAGAGGTGGACCTGCGCTCAAAGTTCGACGTGATCGTGTTCGCACCGGTCGCGCGCACATCCACCCAACAGATTGTCAGCGGGCTGCCGATGTGGGGAAATGCCTTGCCGTGGCAAAACAGTTCGCTCACACCAAACATTGGGAAGCTGGACTCGACCGAGGACACGCGGCCCGGCTTGGGCGAGGCGGGCGTTGCCCATCTGAAGGAATTCGTCGAACAAGGCGGATTGTTGATTACGTCGGAAGATACGGCGCAGTTCGCCATCGAGGAAGGAATGGCGCCGGGCGTGTTCGTGGCACCGCGGAGGACGGTTAAGGTAGTGGGCAGCGTGCTGAATTCGGCCGTGGTGGATAGCAAACTTCCGGTCGCTTATGGATACGATGCCACAGTGCCGTTATATAGCGCCGACGGCATGGCGTTTACTGTGAGCAACCTGACCGTGAACCGCAATTTGCCTACAGCGAAGGACTATAAGCGACCGACCGGGCGAGGCGGTCCGGATGACGAAGATACCCCTGAAGGACGGCCTTCGGAAAAAGCGCCGCCGCTTCCGTCGCCGAAAGCGTGGCAGGCCACTCCCCTGAACGAAGAGCAGGAACGTAACAACCCATTCCTGATTCCCGCGGAATTTCGGCCCCAGGTCATACTGCGTTACGCGGCGATGAAGGAGCTGCTTCTATCGGGGCTGATGGAAAACGGCGATTCCGTGGCGGAGCATCCGGTGGTGGTTCAGGCGCACTTCGGCAAGGGAGATGTGCTGCTGTTCGCCAACAACCCGGTATACCGGGGCGAGACGATCGGGTCGTATGCACTGGTATTCAACGCGATTGTTAACTTCGGTCACTTGAAATAGGACGGAAGGCATGTTCTGCCTAGTCGCTCCCTGGCTCCTGTTGGCGTTGGGCGGCCAGTATCCGGCTGGCTGGTGGACGCCGGTTGTCGACGCTCACAAGCCAGACTGGGAGATTCTTCCGCAGGCGGCGAAACCGGGCGAGGTGATTCTTTCGAAACGTAACGAGCTAGGGATTCTCTCCAACTTTGCCGCTACGCCATTTGTGTTCCACGGCGTTCATTACGCCAGCGTGGAGGGTTTCTGGCAAATGATGCTGTATCCGGAGGGCACGGACGATCCACGCGCTAAGGCGGCGTTTCTAACTTGGCCGCACACGCGTGCGGAAGTCGCGCAAATGACGGCCTTCGACGCGAAGGCCGCGGGCGACGTTGGGGAAAACAACATGCGCAAGATGGGGATCGACTGGGTGACGTTTGAAGGCCGGCGTATGCCGTACCGATCGATGACCAAAGGCGAGCACTATCGTTTGATTGTCGAAGCCATGCGGGCCAAACTTGACCAGAATTCGAGAGTGCGCCAGGTCTTGCTCTCAACGGGGAACCTGATTTTGCTGCCGGACCACATTCAGGAGGCCAACGCCCCGCCCGAGTGGGCGTATTTCAAGATCTGGATGGACATTCGCCGTGAGTTGCAGCACGGGGAGACGCAGCCACGGCCGGAAGGGCATTGAGGCTGCTAGGGGCTAGGGCTTCTGAAATAACTGGAATCGAAACGAATAGCCGAATCCGATGAAATGACTTGGCGCGGCCGAGGAGAGACCGAAGCCGAAGTGAAAATCGAGTTGCTGTTGCGGCGTAATTTTGTAAGACGTGCCGACGTGCAATACCTGCTGTGGACCGCCGCGCTGCGGGAACATCCCACCATATTCGATGAAGGCGTCCCAGGGCTTGGTCAGCTGCCGGTCGAAAAGAAAGGTGGTCTGACCGGTCAGATTCCTACTGGCGCCCTGGGTAGGCCAGAGTAAACCGAACATACCCGCCATCGTCCAGTTCTTCGAGATTTGGCGCGACCACGGCAGCTGAAGCTGAGGGTCGTATCCGTGGCTGGACAGGACCTTGGCTCCGGTGGGAAGGCTTAGCGACGCAATGAGGGAGACATCGAAACCACGCGCGGGCCCCAGTTGTTGCTTCACGCCAATGAGCAGGTCGCCGAAGCCTGAGCCGAAGCCGAGTCCGGTGTTGTAGTTGGCGTAGTAGTCCGGGGTTGTGAGGCGCAGCTCGGTTTTGCTGAGAATTCCAAAGCGCACTTCCGTTTCGGGAAAATCAAAGCCGGTCTGGCCTTGTGAGGTTGTTTCGAGAAAGCCATTTTCGAACTGCAAGCTGCCGATGGGGACTACGATGCTGGAAGCAGTAAATGAGGGCCGGTCGGTTGCGATGGGACTGGGTGTGTTCGTATCGGCGGGCTGATTCTGCGCATGTAGTTGTAACGCCGCTGAAATCAGAATCAGCAGCGTCACGCGGCTACGGCCCATGGCATTACTTTTGCACGACCGGACGCTTGTGTGGTGTTGGGCGGCGATGCGCCGGGGGTCGGGCGGCAATGGGCCATTACACTCGAAGAATGAAACTCCGGCCTGCAAGCGTTGCTGACCTGGATCTGATCCTGCACCAACGGCGCGAAATGTTTCGCGAGATGGGCGGCGACTACGAGCGGCAACTGGATGCTTTCGAGGGCGCATCACGGACCTACCTCGAATCTGCGCTACAAGATGGTTCCTATTTCGGAGTGATGGGGGAACTGAACGGTGCAGTGATCGCGGGCGGCGGAATTCTGATCGCCCGGTGGCCGGGCAGCCCGCTCAACTTCGAGGCACGCCGGGCTTGGATCCTCAACATTTACGTTGAGCAAGCCTTTCGGCGCAGGGGGTATGCGCGATTGGTCACGGAATCCTTGATCGAGTGGTGCAGGGCGCAAGGATTCCAATCGGTGGCCTTGCACGCGAGCGAATACGGCCGTTCGCTTTACGAGAAGCTTGGCTTCCGCTGCACCAATGAAATGAGGCTGAGGCTGTAGGCGTTGATGAAAAAGGGGGGGAACGCTGCCCTGATGAGTTTGTGTGAAAACTCCCGGCGAGAGTGACAAGTACCAGTCGACTGCATTGCATCTTGGGACAGGCTCGCTCTGTCCACGCGGCGATGGGGCTCGGATTGACGATAGCAGGTGTCGTGGTCGCCTTGGGAACAGAGGCGCCTGTCCCAGTCGGCGTTGGCTCTGAAAGCCCACAGGGTGAAGGCCTGTGCCACGGAGGGGCCAAGCTAACTCTTTCAAGAAATTTGTGTTCCTGGGACTGGCTTGTGCGGATGTGGGATGCCGCTGTCGAAACGACGGGCTTTAAGCTAGCGCTGCGGGCCGAGCTTCATTTCCATCACAACCGGACAATCGCTGGGCTTGCCGACCGTTAGTTGACCGTCGTCGCTCATGCGGTTCCACCCGCTATTGCCAATAAAGAAGAACGAATCACCAACCATTACTCCGTGCGTGGGATCACCGATCGAGGGCGATGCCTGCTCAAGCACGGAAAAGCTTTCCGCGCGGGTGAGATCGGGCGTGAGCGATACCTGGACGACGCGCGAGGGCGTGATGCCGTTTTGTACCGCAATTAGAGAATGACCTCTCAAGTAGAGACCATCTGTGCCCTCGAGAGCAATCTCTTTCGCGTGCGGCAGCCATGAGAGACGCTTATTCTGAAGATCGATGACACCGATGCCCAGCGAATAATCCGCAATGAACAACCGCTTGCCGCCGGGCGCGAGAGCGGGGGTTTGCGGGGAGCGGAACTCGCCTGGCTTGCTGAGGGGCTCGAGCGCCCCGGCGCCCGACGGAAGGGTGTATACGAGTCCGTAGCCATCCGAGACATAAACATCGCCCGAAGGGCTGAGGGTCATATCGCCCAGGGTATGAACCGCGCCGTCCGGAGGCAGGTCGAAACGCTTCAGCAGCTTTCGCGTGGGGAGATCGTAACAAAGCAAGGCGGTTTTGCCGCGGTCCGCTTTCTCGAAGCCCGAGGCTTCCGGCACTGCGCCGGTGGTGGCCCAGAGCAAGTGATGTGTGGAGTCGACGGCGAGAGCAAAAATGGCCCAAACACCGTCCTGGCCGGATGAAACGAAATCTGTGACGGAGCCATCCGCATGGATCGCGACAATTTTTCGCTTGTGGACGCTGCTAACGAAGAAAGTCTGGGAAGCGGGATCGTAGGCAATGTCTTCCGCGATCAGGTCGGGGTCCGGAAGGGTGTACACAAAGCGTGCCCGCGAGATGGGACGGCCGTTGGCCTGCAGACGGCGGGCGACCGTCATAAACGCAGGCAGGCTCTGCAGCGAAGAAAAACGCGGATCATGAGCCGGATCGCGCACGAGTCCGGTCGCGGCGAATTCATTCAGTTCCTCGATTGCCAGCGTAGGATGGCCTAGGAGGGCGTCCGCAGCGGCGAGCGCATAGGTAATCTCGGCTTGATTATTCAGAAGAGGGCGAAGAGCGAGAAGCTGCTTGCGATAGGCAGCGTAGTCCTTCGCGGCGAGAGCTTGGTGGGCGGCGGTGCGATGCTCGGTGACGAGGTCGTCCGCCGACTTTTGTTGTGCCCCGGCTATCAGTGAGATCGCGAGGACAAGTGTGATCAGGCGAAAGTGGAATCGCATGGGCCAGGTGGCTGGAGAAAGCACAGCTACTTGGTTATGCAAGCGACGGGCCATCGGGCGAGGAGAGCACCAGGCCAACGGCCGCGGGACCCAGTTTACTGACTAAGAACAGGGGTAATGAGCTCAGGCTCCGAAGATGCTGGTCGGATCTAAGGCGGTCGTATTGGTCGTCATTGACGCAGGCAGGGCAGACTGTGCCAGGTTTCCCGACTGACTCAACATGGCGGAAAGCGTGTTCGCGGGAGATGGGTTGGCTACGTCTGTGGCGGAGCCGCGATGGTGGCCATGGTGGTGGTGTACCGGCGTTTGGGTCGGCGTTCCCGATGTGGGAGTGGTTGACGTGGGGGCTACCGTGCTGCCTGACTGGCAATCCAGTTGGTTCATCCACTGGTTGAATTGAGCTGCTTGGCTGCTGGTGTTCGCGGTCTGCGAGGTTGGGGAGTTCTGCTGGAAAAGACTCAGGATCTGTGACGATTGTGCGGCGGTAGTTGCGGAGACGGGGTTGAGTTGCATGCTTGTCCTTTCAAGCGGCGTGGCACCGGTTTGTGATGGAAGCCAACGACGCCGTGAGCGAATTGTGCACGACAGGTGCCACGGAGGGTCGACCATGCCCCATGGACGTAAACCACAGGCACTAAAGAACATGGCAGGAGTGAGGGTGCATGCGGCCGAGCTGCGATGACGAAATTCCGACCGCTGCGGCGCGATTCTGCCGCGGCGACCGTGCAAAGCAGGCATCCGGAAACAGGGATGTTTATTAAAGTCCCGACGGCGCACTGCCGATAGGTCTAGCGAGAATCCGCCATGTCCACGACCCCGAGCGCACTTTCCGCTGGGCTGCAGGCCCTTTACAACAGCGGGCTACTTCCTTCGAATCTGACCCAGGCCGACCTGCAGAACGCTTCCCCGGCGCAGCTTACTCAACTGTCGATCACCAATGCCGAGGCGCAGGCTTCGGCAGCGCTGTTTGGCGGGTCGGGCTCAACCTCCGGCGACAGCGTCGCCTTAAGCCCCGATGTCGAATCCATGTTATTGGGCACGGCAAACTCAGCGGCAGGAACCACGAACGCTGGGGCCACTGATCCAATCCTCGAAGCGCTTGCGGCGAGCCAGTTAAACGCTAGTGACGCGGCTTTGACGGGCTCGACCGCGGCGGGCGGCGTCGGCGGTGCTTCGACACCGACGCTGTTCAGCTATCTCGGGTAGGCTCTTGTCACCGCAGACGCTCGGAGGACGTCGCCCTAATCATTCTTTACGGAAATATCCTCGAGTCGATCATCGAGTGAGCCGATAGCTGATGTGAGGGTTTTCGAAAAACTTATGTCAATCGCCAGCGTTACATCGTCACTTGCAACCGGCTCCTCCCAAGCTACGGGACAAAACCTTTTTAAGCAGCTTCAGCAGGATTTTGCGCAACTTAATCAGTCGCTTCAATCAGGCGATCTGTCGGGAGCCCAAGAGGCTTACACGTCGATCCAGAAGCTGATGGGAAACAACGTTACCGGCTCTCAAACGCAGTCATCCGGATCCAGCACCAATTCGGTTCAAAGTGATTTTGCGGCTTTGGGCCAGGCCCTACAATCGGGCGATTTGAGCACGGCGCAATCCGCATTTGCACAACTGCAGCAAGCTTTACAAGCCCAAGCCCCGGGTGCATCGCAGTCGGCTTCAACTCAGTCCGCACAGGGTACACATCACCATCATCATCACCACGGAGGGGAATCGAGCTCAAACACTTCGGGTTCCAGCACTACCTCGACTATTGACGGGATCAGTTCGACGAACAGCACGATCAGCCTCATCGGGTGAGGGAAGCGACGGCCTTTCCCTCAAGGTCTTCAGTCTGCCGATTCAACTAATCGCATTCCTATTTCTCCGGCGCCTTGGCACTGGCCGCCGCGTTGGGAGCCCACACCGTTTCCGGGGCGCCGAGGACTTTGTTGACCCAGCGGCTCCAGACAAATAGCGCATCGCTTAATCGATTGAGATAGCCGATGGCTTCGGCCGGCACGGACTCGGCGCGAGCGAGCGCAACCAGCAGCCTTTCGGCGCGGCGGCAGACGGTGCGGCAAACGTGCAGCTCGGCATCGAGGCGGCTGCCGCCGGGCAGGACGAACGATCGAAGCGGCTCCAACTCGCCGTTTGCCAGATCCAATTCGGTTTCGAGCTGAGTGATGTCGGCGGGTGTTATGCGCGGCTGTTTGGGGTGAACGTCAGCAGGCAGGGTGGCGAGAATGGAGCCGAGGTTGAACAATTCGTGCTGGACCCGCTTAAGGATGGCCGCGAAAACTGCTAGCCGGGGTTGTTGGGCGGACAATTGCTCGGCCGTGGTCCGCGCGATGCCGATAAAGGCATTGAGCTCATCGACGGTGCCATAGCCTTCGATGCGGAGGTGATCCTTCGGAACGCGCTGGCCGCCAACGAGGCTGGTCTCTCCTTCGTCGCCGCGGCGCGTATAGATGCGGTTCAACGCCAAGCGTGGTTCATTGAATGTTTCGCTCACAAAGCTCCTCTTAAGTGAGTGTATGCACGCAGCAGCGGGATGCGGCGGGCGGCCGGTCAGCTGTTCTCGCCACCGGACGCGACTCGCTGGACGTGGATGGCGCTACGATGCCGGCTGTAACCGAAGTAGACGATCAATCCCAGTGCCATCCAGATTAGGAAGGCAGCCCATGTGATTGCTCCAAGCCCGGCCATCAGCGCCAGGTTGACAACGACGCCGAGGATCGGGATCAAGGGGACGAGAGGAGTTCGGAAAGGCCTCGGGAGGTCGGGGCGCCGTCTCCGCATGATGACGACGCTTATGCAGACGACGATAAAGGCGAAGAGCGTTCCGATGCTCGTCAAATTACCTAGCCGGGCAATGGGCGTGAACGCGGCGCCCACGGACACGAAGACCATCAGCAACAGATTTGACTTCCAGGGCGTTCTGAACCTGGGATGCACGTCGGAAAACAGTTTTGGCAGCAATCCATCTTTCGACATCGAATAGAAGACCCGCGATTGTCCGAGAAGCATCACCAGCATGACCGAAGTCAAACCGCACAGAGAGCCGAGCTTCATCAGGAATCCGACCCATGAAAGGCCCTTCATCTGATCGACGGCCACGGCCAACGGCGCCGGAACGTTCAGGTCTTTGTAGTTCACGACGCCGGTCAGCACCAGCGAGTAAGCGATGTAGAGCACGGTGCAAATTGCGAGCGACCCGATGATGCCGATGGGCATGTCGCGCTTCGGATTACGCGCTTCCTGCGCCGCCGTGGAGACGGCGTCGAACCCGATGTAGGCGAAAAAGATCTGCCCCGCAGCGGCCAGAACTCCGCTCCATCCGAACGACCCGAAGGTGCCTGTATTCGGCGGCAGGAATGGGTGATAGTTCTTGTAATTGATGAAGAAATAACCGATGCCGATGAAGAAGATGACCACCGTCACCTTCAGCACGACGATGAAATCGTTAAACTTGGCTGACTCGCTGATGCCGCGAATCAGGATCGCCGAAATGAAGCAGATAACTGCGACGGCTACGAGATTCAGCACGCCCGGTTGCATCGAAAAGGGCGACCCGGTAATGGCTCGGGGCATTTGAATGCCGAAGGAAAGCAGGATTGAATCAAAGGTTGCTGCCCAGCTGACAGACACGGTGGCAGCTCCGACGGCGTACTCCAGAACGAGTGCCCATCCGATGATCCAGGCCACGAGTTCCCCCATGGTGGCGTATGAATAGGTATAGGCGCTGCCCGCAATGGGGATCATGGTCGAGAACTCGCTGTAGCAGAGTCCGGCGAACGCGCATCCCATGGCTGCGATCAGGAAGGAATAGACCATGGCCGGACCGGCATGCGTAGATGCCGCGACGCCGGTCAATGTGAAAATTCCAGCGCCGATGATTGCGCCGATGCCGAGGGCCACTAGTGAAAGGGCGCTGAGGGACCGCTTAAGACCATGCTCGCCCTGTGCCTCGGAAAGGAGGCTTTCTATCGGTTTCGTGCTGAAGAGGCCCATTGGATATCTCTAACCGTCCAGCGTTTGAAATCATCAGCCGCGCTTGACGGCCGATTTCAAGGCTAGGCTAGCAGAACTTTGAAGCGGGCGGCAATGGAGTGCCTGCGAGCCGGGGGCGGCTTCCCGCTCTGAAGGCTGCCGTTCTTGAAGCAAATTGGGCCAAAGGCCATTCTGCGAGACTGAAGGATCCGGCTGATGAAATGGTTTTGGAAACGGCCGTGAACGGCGCCGCAGCATGGCTGGTGACGTTCAACACTCGTCATTTGGCGGAGGCGGCTTTTGAGTTCGGTATTCGGGTCCTAAAACCCGGTGAGGCTTGGAAGGAGTTACAACGTCAAAATGAGAAGAAGTAACGTGGCTCTGCGTCTCCAGGCTTCGCTGCTTGAAGAAGCGCGCCGTGTTTCCGAAGGCGAAGGAGTAGCCCTTAATCAGTTTATTAACCTGGCCGTCGCCGAGAAACTCTCAGCGCTCAGCAGGGAAACGTCGTCAAAGCGAAGCAGTTATTGAAGCGCGCGGGACGAAACAAACCAGTGGTTCCCGGTGACGAACTGGGATAGCCCCAAGAAACGAATTGCGTCCCTGTTTCCAGGACAGCGATGGGCAGGTGGCAAGGATATCAGCAAGCGCGGCGAGGCTGCTCGGTGAGTGTGCATACCAAACTCATACAATAAAGGCGGACAGAGCGTGGCCGATACGAAGAGCGTTCAACCCGAAAAGACCTTCGCGACCCTGAGCGGTTTACCGGTGAAGCCGGCTTATGGCCCTGAAGACCTGCCTGGACCGGCGCCGTCCCCGGGCGACTTTCCTTACACCCGCGGCATACATCCGCTGATGTACCGGCAAAAGCGGTGGACCATGCGCCAGTTTTCCGGCTTCGCTACGCCTGAGCAAACCAACGAGCGCTACCGCTATCTGCTGGATCAGGGCCAGACCGGACTTTCGGTGGCGTTCGATCTGCCGACGCTGATGGGATACGACGCCGACCAGCCGGAAGCACAGGGCGAGGTAGGAAAGTGTGGCGTGGCGATCAGCTCGCTCGAAGACATGGAGACCCTCTTCCGCGGCATCCCACTGGGAAAAGTCTCGGTATCGATGACCATCAATTCGCCGGCGGCGGTGATCTGGGCCATGTACCTGGCGGTTGCCGAAGAACAGGGCGTGCCCGCTGCCGAGCTTTCCGGCACGCTGCAGAACGACATTCTGAAGGAATACATCGCACAAAAGGAGTACATCTTTCCGCCTCGCCCCTCCATGCGGCTGGTAACGGACGTGGTGGAGTACGCCACCACACACGCGCCGCGCTACAACCCGATCTCCATTAGCGGGTATCACATTCGCGAGGCAGGATCGACTGCGATACAGGAGCTGGCATTCACGCTGCGGGACGGGATTGAGTACGTGGACTGGGCGCTGACGCGGGGGCTGGACATCGACGCCTTCGCGCCGCGACTGAGTTTCTTTTTCAATGCCCACAACGATTTCTTCGAAGAAATTGCGAAGTATCGCGCGGCCCGGACCATGTGGGCGAAGATCATGCGCGACCGGTTTGGCGCCCGGGACGAGAAGAGTCTCAAGCTGCGTTTCCATTCGCAGACGGCCGGCTGTTCGTTGACCTGGCAGCAGCCGATGAACAACGTGGTGCGCACGGCGATCCAGGCATTGGCGGCGGTGATGGGGGGAACGCAATCGCTGCATACGAACTCGCTGGACGAGGCGTACGCGCTACCGAGTGAGAATGCCGTGACGCTGGCGCTACGAACGCAACAAATTCTCGCAAATGAAACCGGTGTGGCCGACGTGGCCGACCCACTGGGGGGCAGTTATTATGTTGAGGCGTTGACTTCGCAGGTCGCCGAGGCCGCCCAGCGCTACATTCAGCAGATCGACGAATTGGGCGGGATGTTGCCCGCCATCGAACGCGGGTTCCCGCAAAGCGAGATCGCCAGAGCCAGCTATCGCTATCAAAGAGAGATTGACGCGGGCCAACGAGTGGTTGTGGGAGTAAACGAATTCCAACAACCGGATGAGGCGCCGATTGATCTGCTGGCGATCGACGATTCCTCGCAGAGACTTCAGGAACAGAAGCTGGCGGTCTTGCGGCAAAGGCGCAGCCAGACCGATGTTACGCGGTCTTTGGAGGCACTGAAGCGGGCTGCCGAAAGCGATCAAAACATAATGCCGGCACTACTAACAGCAGTGAAGAGCTATGCAACCACGGGCGAAATCATGGGCGCGCTGAAACAGGTTTTCGGGATCTACACGGAGCGTTCCGAGTGGTAAAGCCGTACGGGGATGGAGGGGCGCTTCCCCGCCCGTTTTGACCTGTAATCCCCTGCTAGTCAACCTGGTAGCAGCCGAGGTGGCCAGACTTTTGGTTTTGCGACGTTCTATACTCGGGTTAGCGTTAGTATGAGCTTTCCAATCCGTGTCCTCGTCGCCAAACCGGGCCTCGATGGACACGACCGCGGCGCGAAGGTGATCGCAAGAGCCCTTCGTGATGCGGGGATGGAAGTCATCTACACTGGTCTTCGGCAAACGCCGGAGATGATTGTAAACGCGGCTCTCCAGGAGGATGTGCAGGTCATTGGACTCTCCATTCTGTCTGGCGCTCACAAAGCGATTGTGCCGCGGATTATGGAACTGTTGCGCGAAAAAGATATGACGGATGTGCTGGTCGTCGTCGGTGGGACTATTCCCGACGAGGATGCGCTCGAACTGAAGAAGCTTGGGGTGGCGGAAGTCTTCCAGCCAGGCGCTTCGCTCGAAAAGATCGTCGATTTTATTCGTGCCTCCGTGAAACAAGTTGCCTAGGACTCGCGGGCTCGGCTCAATAAACCCTTTGGGGTTTGAGTGCGAAGCGGAGTCAGGTCTCCCGGCGACGCAACGATTTAGACATTTGGAGACGCTGGCCTGATAACAACTCACATTGACAGAAACTCCGGCCACCGGAAAAGGAACTTCATGCAAGAAAGACTGAACATTGCCGTGTTCGTCGATTACGACAACATTGAGATTGGCGTGAAATCGACACTACGGCGGGAGTTCGACGTATCACTCGCCCTGGACGCTTTGAAAGAGCGGGGCGACGTGGTCGCGAAATTCGCATATGCCAACTGGGGGCGCCAGGAAGGCGCTACCCGGCAGATGGCCGAAAACGCGGTGCAGATGGTGCAGCGCATCCCCTCACCACGGGGCGACAAAAATGGCGCCGACATCAACCTGGCGCTGGATGCACTGGAGATGGCGTTCACTCATGCGCATGTGAATGCGTTCGCCATCGTCAGCGGCGACAGCGACTTCATTCCGCTGGTCAACAAGCTGAAGGAATATGGCAAGACGGTATTTGTGTTGGGCGGCAAGGCCTTCACGAGCACCATCCTTCAGCAGAACTGCCACGAATTCGTAAGCTATGAGTCGCTACTGGAAGATGGCGACCGCATTGTGGTGCAGCCGATGCCGGACCGGCGCGAACAGCGCAAGGATGGCGGCGGCGAGAAGGTGGTTAAGGATGGGCGTGAACGCGACAAGCGCGACCGCGGCCAGCGGCCCGCACCACTGGACCTGGCGCAGGCTATGCCGCTGGTTGAGCGCGCACTGCAGGTGCTGGAACGGCGTGCGGTTCAGCCGCAGCTTGGTCTGCTGAAATCGACTATGCTGCAGCTCGATCCCGCATTCAGCGAACGGGCGTATGGCGCGGGCAGTTTCTCGGATTTCGTCGAGAAGCTCAAGAAAGCCGATTTCATCAATGTGAGCGGCTCGGGCGGCCGCTACATTATTGAGCGCCGTGGAGGCCATGGTGGTCCCGACCGCGTGGCGCCGAAGCCCGAAGAGGCCTTGCCGGGCCTGCGGGATGTGCTCGAGACCCATCGCATGGAACTCGAGAACGGTGTACCCGCCGCCGATCTGGAACAGTGGGTTACCGCCGAGCTACCGAACTTCAGCCTACAGAAGTACGGCTTTCAACGATTTGCCGAATTCCTCAACTACGCGCAGGATAAGACGGTGGTCCGGACCGAGCCGCACGAAGAGTACGGGTTGGTGGTCTATATGGGCGCCGAGTTCTACCCGCCGGCTTTGCCGCCTGCACCCGCGGAGTCATCGGTGCATGAGGAAGAAGAGGACGAGCCGCAACCCATTGTGGAAGGCCAGCCCACGATCTTCGAGCCGAATCCACCACCGGCGAAGCCGAAGAAAGTTGCGTCCCGGCCTCGCAAGTCAGCTGGACCAGGCGGCGGCAACCGGGCTCGTGCGCCGAGAAAACGGAAGCCAGAGTAAGGAAGGGCAAAAACTCCGGGCCAGAAGGTGAGGAGTGCCGGTCGGCTGCACTGCATCCTGGGACAGGCTCGCTCTGTCAACGCGGCGAAGGGGCTAGGGCGACGATAGTGCCTGTCGCGATCGCCTTGGGAACAGAGGCGCCTGTCCCGGTCGTCTTGGGCGTGTATCCGCTTGCAATACGCGCGCGGTTGCTCTGAAAATACCAGGAAAGTGGAGTCTAGACGGAGCCGTGACCGTAAGTACCTACGCAGTTGGATTCTAGTTGTTTCTGGCAGAATATTTTCGTGGCATGCACTTCATCCAATGTTCACGGCCCTCAGAGGATGGTTGCAAACAGCCCCAACTTTCGAAAAGCGTACCGAGGCGCGACCGTCAGGGAGTAGCCATGGCCCGGCGGGCCACCGAATTGAATGAAGACGCGAAATTCCGGCTCAATGGCATCAACAACTTGGAGCGCGTCTTCAGGGGAGCGCTCGCCCGGATCAGCCTGTTTGGTTCCGGCTGCGCCGGGTCAGGGAGCGGACGCAAAGCTTCGTAAGCACGAAACCGGGGGATCGAATTCAGCGCCAGCTCTTAGGATCCGCGATTGGCCGGTGATTTTCGGCGGCGCGGATTTCGGCCTTTTTCAATCACGTCATAAAGTCGGCTAAGGATCGACATCGTTTTCGCCGAAGTTCTCATTAGCTCCCGCCAGGGGACAGGGTTTTGTACTGCGCGGGGCGAGGCGATCCTGTCCGGTCGCACAAACCCGGATCCGGCTCCCCCACCAGATCTCATCGCCGACTAGCGATGATCGAACACCTTTGTTGCCGGTGCTGTACATTTCAATCAGGCGATACCAAGCTCATGCTGGAAAACATCAACCTCGATAAGAAGCTCGCGCGCGAGGATTACAAGCGTATTGAGCCCGCTTTGCAGGAACGCTTGTACCACCTGGAGAAGGCCTGCTGGGATCAGGGCATCCCCACCGTGATCGTCTTCGAAGGCTGGGACGCCTCCGGCAAGGGCACAACCATCGCCGCGTTGACGCAACGCCTGGATCCGCGCGGTTTCAAGCTCTATCCCATAACCACGGCCCGAACTTACGAGCAGCAGCGTCCCTGGCTGTGGCGGTTCTGGCTGAAGGTCCCGAATCGCGGCGAAATGGTGATCTTCGACCATAGCTGGTATGGCCGGGTGTTGCACGAGCGGGTGGATGGAACCGTTCCCGAGAAGTCCTGGAAGGAGGCCTACCGCGACATTGTCGAGTTCGAGCGCATGCTCGCCGATGACGGCGCCATCTTCATCAAGTTTTTCCTGCACATCAGCCGGAAAGAGCAGAAGCGCCGCTTTCAAACCATCGAGGCCGATCCCCTTAAGGCATGGCGCGTCACGGATACCGACTGGAACCGCAATAAGAAATACGACCAATACCTGCTGGCAATCGAGGAGATGCTCGAGTTAACGGAATCGGAATTCGCGCCCTGGACGATTGTGGAGGCGACCTCGAAATGGCACGCTCGTAAGAAGGTATTTGAAACCATCATCGACGCCATGGAATCGCGTCTGGGACCAAATGCTCCGCCCAGAACCGAGACCATTGAGGTGATGCACGACGCAGATCTCCGCGACGCCATGGAATCGCTCAACGGAGGAGGGCTCTAATGCTAGAAACCATCGATTTGACTCAAACCCTCGATCGCGAGTCTTACGTGCGTGAGTTGACCCGGCGCCAGATCCAACTCCGCGAGCTCGGAAATCAGGTTTATCTGCAAAAGCGCCCAGTCATCATTCTGTTCGAAGGCTGGGACGCGGCCGGCAAAGGCGGCGCGATCAAACGCGTCACAGAAAAGATCGATCCGCGCGGTTACACGGTTTACCCAATCAGTGCGCCGCAAGGCGAAGACAAAACGCGGCATTACCTCTACCGTTTCTGGCGCCGCCTTCCCGAGCGTGGCCAGATCGCGATCTTCGACCGCTCCTGGTACGGACGGGTCCTCGTCGAGCGTGTCGAAGGCTTCGCTCGCGAGCACGAATGGAAGCGTGCGTTCAAAGAGATCAACTCATTCGAGCGGCAGCTACGCGACTACGGCACGATCGTGGCGAAGTTCTGGATTCATATCTCTCGCGAGGAGCAGTTAAGGCGTTTCGAGGAGCGAAAACAGATCGGCTACAAAGCCTGGAAGCTCACCGACGAGGACTGGCGGAATCGGGAAAAGTGGGACGCCTACGAAGAGGCGGTGGAGGAGATGCTGGTGAAAACCAGCACGCGAACAGCACCGTGGTCTTTGATCGAAGGTAACGACAAATACTGGGCCCGGACCAAGCTTCTCGCCACCCTGGTTGAGATCCTCTCCAACGGGCTCAGTTACAAACCCCAGGATCCTTTGCGCCGCAAAGAACCGAAGAGCGCTGCCAAGGTGGGAGAAGCCGAAAAAGACGACCCAACGAAGAAGAAACCGCTTTCGAAAGCTGAACCGCAGGCCACTGCACCGGCGACCTCTGCCTCGTAACAATCTGGCGTCGCCGTGGCTGCCAAGTTTGGCAGATTAGCGAACCGATCGAATCCTAACCACTTCGCCGCGCCCGATTGAGCGGAGCGCCGAGATTGCGCCGGGCACAAGCGGTTCCAAATCATGCAGTCGGTTCGTGGGCCCGCAAAGGACTACTAAGGAAATGCTCCGCCCCTCGAGATTCTGCTGATCAGGAATGTTCTGGTCGGTGATGATCACTTCGAACCCAGCCTTTTCTGCGGTTTCCAAGAGTCGACCGTTTTTCAGCCCCGCCAGACCCGCAAAGCGAGCCGTTTGACACTCAAAGGCGGAGAACAGGAGGCGGAGACGCTCGTCAACGCATTCATCGAGCAGCACGCGCATCAGACACGCGTCAACAGCAATTGCTTGGCTTCTTCCAGCGCTTCCAACGCCAGAGCACGGGAAACGGTGGGGAAGCCTTCCAGAAAGTCTTCCAGCCTTTCGCCTCCTTCTAAATACTCGAAAAGCGTTTGCACCGGCACGCGAGTCCCTCGAAAGACTGGCACTCCGTGCATAGTCTCGGGGTCACGGGTAATGGACTGTGCCACTCCTTCATTGTCTATCATGCGGGCTCCCAGGGTCTGAAACCTGACAGGGGGCGTTTTGACGGCGCCGCCGGCGGATCCGGCAGGGAGTCGATCAGCTTACACAAACGCCAGCGCCGGGCGCACGTCTTCGGGCTCCAGTTCGGGGTAATTCCGGAAAAGATCCGCACCATCCGGGATGGACAGACACAGCCTCAACCACACAGGGAACTTGCACGTCCGCACTCAATGCCACTTTCCGGGGTCCTCACTCTCCACCAAATCGTTTCTTCAGCGCTGCCCACTGCCGCTTGAACCATCCCGGCTGCGGTGCGGCTTTGGCTTCCATTTGTTCCACCGCCAGCGGGGCGGCCTTCGTCACCGTGTCCGCAGCACCCGGCTGAAACGGTTCTTTCCCGCTCATTCGCGCCCGCGTCCCGTCGAAGGCATAATGCCGAAGCCAGTACTTTCCATCGTCATCCCGGTCAATCACGGAAAACGTCCGGTTGACAGAGCCCGGTTCCGGTGTATCCACCCGGATCGGGAAGTATCCCTCCAAGTCGCGCACACGAAAAGCCGTTTCGTAGCGGTGGCGCCGCCGGTTCCATGTGAACACGCGAATGGCGTCAAAATCGAAGCTCTGGACCTCCGACGACACGGCCCACAACCAATCGTGTTTCACACCCTTCTCTTGATCGTTCACTATGCCCAGGTCGAAGTAAGCGGCAATCCGTTTGCCCTCTCCGTACTGCGCCACCTCGTCCGGAATGGAGATGTTGAGGTTGCGTGACAGCACCCAGCCGCACTGCTTGTCCTTGGTACGGATCAGCGTCCAGTCCTCATTGAGCACCACCGGTTTCTTAGCCGCCTTGGCCGTTGCCTTCTGGTCCGCAGGGCCCGCCGGCTTCGCCGGTTCGTCGGGCTCATCTTCGTTGATATGGAGCTTCTCCGCAGAGAGATCTCTCCAGTTCTCAGGCGGTTTGGGCGCCGGCGGTCTGGGCAGCCGAAACAAGTTCGCCTTCTGGGTCTTTTCTTTCCGCGGCCGGCGGGTGATTGCCTGCGACCGCGTCAGTGCCAGGTTTGCCGGCGCCGCTCCCACCGCTTTCGGCGCCATTTTGTGCGCCAGCATCTCCACGGACCCACCCTCCGGAATCTTGGTAAACGACGGTGACAGGCGATTCGGCTCGATATGGACATTGAGCGCGTCGTAAACCGTGGCCGCGCCCTGCGATGGGAGCCTCAACGCATTCGCCGTGTCTTTCTTGAACTCATCCATCTGCTCCGCGCTCAGCAGTTGCGAGGCATCCACCCAGCCTTGGGCGTTTTGTTCCGTTTGTACTTGGACATAACGCCGCCGCACGTCGAGAATCCGCAGCCGGTCCCCGTGCTTCAACATCACGGCCGTGCTGTTCTTCTGGTTGGGATCAACCCGCAAGGTGAGTGTCGCGGGCGCTACGTAGGCATAGCCCAGCGTGTTCTGCCGCTCGGGGGCGCAACCGGCGGTCGCCAGTAACAGGGCAACGGCGAACAGCCGCAGCGACCGGTTCTTCATGGCAGATGGGAAGGGGCCACTATCCCTTCATGTGTTCAATAAATCGATGCAATCGGTCGAGCCCGCGTTCCAATTCATGCATGGAGGTCGCGTAGGAAATGCGGACGTGCTCTTTGGTTCCAAAGGCCTCGCCGGGGACAACCGCAACATGTGCTTCCGCCAGCAGCTTCTCCGAGAACTCCAGTGAGTTCTTAACCTTCCCGCCTTGAAACGCCACGCTGATATTTGGATAGGCGTAAAACGCGCCCTTCGGCATACCAATCGAAATACCGGGAATCTGCCGCAATCGGTCAATCACAAAATCCCGCCGTCGCCGGTACTCCGCGAGCATGAGTGGGACCGAAGCTTGCGAGCCGCGCATCGCTTCCACGGCAGCCTTTTGCGCAATCGAGGTTGGATTCGAAGTGCTGTGGCTCTGCAGCTTCATCATCGCGTTGATGATGGGCGCTGGAGCCAGTGCAAACCCGATGCGCCATCCGGTCATCGCGTAGGTTTTCGAGAGCGAACCGGCCACCACCACGTTGTCCTTCGCTCCGTCCGCCGCGGCGATCGAGAACGGCCTATCCTCGTAGAGAAACTGGCAATAGCACTCATCGGTCATCAGCAACACGCCCCGCCGCGCCGTCAGTTCATAGATGCGCAGGAACTCTTCCTTCGACAACACCGCTCCGCTTGGGTTCGAGGGAGAGTTGATAATCACCAACTTCGTTTTGGCCGTCAGGTGAGGCTCCAGCATCTTCGCTGTCAGGTCGAAACCAGCCTGCTCGTCGGTCTCAACGAACACACAGCGCCCCCCCGCGTAGTTCACCACGTCCTTGTAGGTGACCCAGTACGGCACCGGGATCACGACTTCGTCGCCGGGATTGATCAGCGCCTGGGTCAGATTGAAAATCGCGTGTTTGCCGCCCACCGTCACCATGCACTCGGGAACCGAGTAGCCGGTGCCGAAATCGAGCTTATGACGTTCGCAGATCGCCTGCCGCAGCTCCTGCGTGCCCCCCGCTGGTGTGTATTTGGTGAAGTTCGCCGCCAGCGCGGCAATCGCGGCATTTTTGATGTTGTCGGGCGTGGGGAAATCGGGCTCCCCGGCGCCAAAGTCTACCACGTCGACGCCTTCCCGTCGCAGTTTGTCCGCGTCGGCGGCAACCTTCATTGTCGATGAAACGCTAATAGTCGAAATTCGTTCTGCGATTTCCAATGTGGCTTGCATAGCTAACTTGCCTGTTGTTCCTTTTTGATTTGTATCTTCTTCCGGAGCCGTTCCTCTAACGCCTCTGGCACCAGTCCGGCGACCTTGCCATTTAGCGAAATCACCTCTTTCACAAGGTGAGAACTGATGAACGAATAGGCTTCGCCGGCCATCAGAAAAACGGTTTCCGTTTGCGGGCGCAGACGCCGGTTCATCAACGCCATCTGCAATTCAAGTTCGTAATCCGAAATGGCACGGATCCCACGCAGGATCACATTCGCATTCTGCCGCGCCGCGTAGTCCACCAACAGTCCTTCAAATGAATCAATCTCGACATTCGGAAACTTCGCTGTCACTTCGGTCAACATTTCCATGCGCTCCGCGATGGTGAACAGAGGCGTTTTTGAAGTATTCCCGAGGATCGCAACAATCAGCCGGTCGAACAGCTTCGCGCCGCGCGAAATCAGATCCAGATGCCCGCTCGTGATCGGATCGAACGAGCCAGGGTAGATCGCGACGACCGGGTGGGTATGCACCGCTTCATTCGAATGGTTGGTCATCGCGCCCGAACCTTCAGTGTAGCGAAACAGTCCCTTCCGGCTGCGCGCCCCTCAAAAGGAAAGCGTGCGCTTCGGGAGTTGATGAAACTTCCACATCGCAAATCCACAATCCGCGTGCATCGGCTTCATCCGGGGCCTATGTCTTTAGTCTTTTCATGGGTCCTGTTTGAGCGAACGCTAAAACGCTCACCTGTAGAATTGGCTTGGCTCTATGAAACCCATCCCGTTAGAGTCCGTTCTCGATTCCGGCGACCCGTCGCTCTTCAACGTGGCGACTCATGCGCCCGGTCCCGCCGGCACTCTGCCGCTGACCCCCGGCATGCTTCTCCATGAGCCCTCCGGCAACCTCTTTGGCCTCAGCCAGAACGTAGGAATGGGTTGGAGCCCACAGGCGCTCGGCGGCGGCGATGTCATGATCCTAAGCACGCATGGCGGCCTGCAAGCCTCTGACGGAAAGCCAGTGGCGCTGGGCCTTCACACCGGCCATTGGGAAGTTCACCAACTTGTGGCGGAAGCCGCACGCACGCTTACTAAGGAAGGCGCCATCCCCTTCGCCGCCTACTGCACCGACCCGTGCGACGGGCGAACCCAAGGCACCACCGGCATGTTCGATTCGCTGCCGTATCGCAACGACGCTGCCGTCATCTTCCGCCGCCTGATTCGGTCGCTGCCGACCACCCAAGGAGTCATCGGCGTCGCGACCTGCGACAAGGGACTTCCGGCCATGATGATGGCGCTCGCCGGCACGTCAAACCTCCCCTGCGTCCTCGTCCCGGGCGGTGTCACCCTGCTCCCCGAAAGTGGCGAGGATGCCGGCCGCGTTCAGAGTATCGGCGCGCGCTATGCCCATGGCCAAATCACGTTGGAAGAGGCCGCGGAAGCCGGCTGTCGCGCCTGTGCAACACCAGGCGGCGGGTGCCAGTTTCTGGGAACCGCCGCAACCTCACAAGTGGTCGGTGAGGCCCTCGGCCTGTCGCTGACCCACTCCGCACTCTCCCCCTCAGGACATCCCATTTGGAGAGACATGGCTCACCGCTCGGCGCTGGCGCTACTGCGCTCCCGCCAGCGCGGGCTCGTTTTGAGGGACATCTTGACGGCCGCGTCTCTAACCAATGCCATGGTGGTTCATGCCGCGTTTGGTGGTTCCACGAATCTGCTGCTGCATGTACCCGCCATCGCGCACGCCGCTGGCTTGCAGCGCCCGACCGCGCAGGATTGGGCCAGGGTCAATGCCCGCGTCCCACGGCTGGTGGATGCGTTGCCAAACGGCCCGCGCAGCTTCGCCACCGTGCAGGTCTTCCTCGCCGGAGGGGTGCCGGAGGTCATGCTGCACTTGCGCCGGGCTGGACTGCTCGATACCCGTGTCCTCACGGCATCGGGCGAAACACTTGGAGCCTCGCTCGATTGGTGGGAGCAGTCGGAACGCCGCCGCCAGTTGCGCAGCCAACTTCAGCGCATCGATGGCATTGACCCTGCCCATGTCATCATGGGCCCCGATCAGGCGCGCGCCAGCGGCCTCACCTCCACGGTCTGCTTCCCGCACGGAAACCTCGCGCCGGAAGGCTCCGTCGTGAAAAGCACCGCCATCGACCCAACCGTGGTGGACGCCGACGGTGTCTATCGCAAGCGCGGCCCGGCTCGTGTCTTCACCACGGAAACCGCTGTGATCGATGCCATCAAGGGGAAGGTCGTTCAGGCCGGCGACATTCTGGTCCTCATCTGCCGCGGCCCGCTCGGCTCTGGTATGGAGGAGATCTACCAAATCACTTCTGCGTTGAAGCATCTCACTTTCGGTAAACAAGTTGCTGTAATCACGGACGCGCGCTTCAGCGGTGTTTCTACCGGCGCCTGCATTGGCCACGTCTCGCCCGAAGCCCTCGCCGGAGGGCCCGTTGGTAAACTCCGCGACGGCGACGTCATTGAGATCCGCATCGATCGCAACACGCTCGAGGGGACGGTGAACTTCATCGGCGAAAATGGCGAGACGTTCTCTTCCGAAGCCGGTGCCGCACGCCTGGCGCGGCGAGCACCTCGAACAGATCTCGCTCCCGATCCGCGTCTTCCTGCCGACACGCGGCTATGGGCAGTGCTCCAACAGGCCAGCGGTGGGACGTGGGGCGGATGCGTGTACGACTTGGAAGCGATCGCCGCCAGACTCAGCGCCTGAAATAAATAACTGCGCGCATCGCCGCTGGGGTCCGTCTCATCCAAGTCGAGGTATGGACTTACAACTTTCTGGCAAAAGAGCTCTCGTTACCGGATCCACGGCAGGCATAGGACTTGCCATTGGTGCGGCACTGGCCGCCGAGGGCGCAACCGTTATCTTGAACGGCCGCACTCAACTGCGAGTGGACGCAGCCGTGAAGCAGGTGTTGACCAAGTCTCCCGGCGCCTCGGTCTCCGGCGTTGCGATCGACCTCGGTACCGCTGCCGGTGCCGCGAAGCTGTTCGACCAGGTTCCCGACCTGGACATCCTGGTCAACAACCTGGGCATCTTCAAGCCCACCCCCTTCGATCAAATTACGGACGAAGAGTGGCAGCAGTTCTTCGACGTCAACGTGCTGAGCGGCATTCGTTTGAGCCGCTTCTATCTGCCGAAACTGCTGTCGAAAAACTGGGGCCGGATCGTGTTCATCTCCAGCGAATCCGCCCTGAATGTACCGCCCGAGATGATTCACTACGGCCTCACGAAAACGGCACAGCTCGTCATCGCTCGCGGCTTGGCGGAGTCCACCGCCGGAACCGGCGTGACCGTGAACAGTGTACTTCCAGGCCCCACGCGCTCCGAGGGTGTGGAAACCTACGTTCAGAAATTGGCCGACGCGCAGAATCTGTCCGCCGTTGAGGTGGAAGCCGCATTCTTCAAACAGGCCCGTCCCACTTCGTTATTGCGGCGTTTTGCCGAGCCCGAAGAAGTTGCGGCAACCGTGGCCTTCATCTGCAGTCCGCTGGCTTCAGTCACCAATGGCGCAGCGGTGCGCGCGGAAGGCGGCCTCTTGCGCCACCTGGGCTAGACTCAGCCCTGCTCCTGTTCTCGATAGAAGGCGATCAGGTCCAGGCTCACAGGCTTCTCACCAAGCTGGCGGATCATGCTCGTTACTTGCCCTCGATGGTGTGTTCCGTGGTTCACCACGTGCACGACCATCTGCCAGATCGGGCTTTCGTAGCCGACGCCGGCCATCGATTTGTACGCAATCTTGCGTTCCCACTCGCTCTCGCTTAGACTCGCTGCGAATGCGATCATGCGGTCGATTACGGCCAGCCATACCTCGGCAAGATCGTACATACACCCCGGCAATGCGTAATCCTCCCGCTTTCCATTCGGCCGCTCCTCCAGCCGTTCAAGCCAAATCATGTCGGCTTGATAAAGATGAACGACCGTGTCGTAAACGCTGGCAAACGAACCATGCAGATTCCGCACCAACCGTTCGGAGTCGAGTTGCTGTACCTCCGTCAGGACACGGCTTGTCGCCCAGCGATTATATTGCAGTTGACTTTGAAGGCTTTCCGAGTACGTCACAACTACTGTTATCTCATTGGCCGCGCGAGCTGAGGGCCATGCCGGATCACGCTTCCCAAGGGCCGTGGATAGTCTTTTTGCCTTTCGATGGATAATTCCGAACCGGCAAAGGGGGGCTGGGTAAGCAGATCGTAGAGCGTCTTGCGGGGCCTTGGTCCTGACGGCTCAACTTGATGCTTTTCGCGCCAAGCATGCACACCTTTGACGATCAGTTCGTCCACCGAGTCGAAGTGGCCAGACTTGATCTCTTCCTGCACTAGTCGCTCTGTCTCGGGTTTGAGTTCCACGTCACACCTCCAACTTAGCCGCATCTGCGTCTCCATGCAAGCTCTAGCCACGGACCAAGTTCCAGCACACCATCTCCAATTTGAGTTAGAGTGAGGCTTCGATGCGCAAAGACTGGGAGACGCCGCTCGAGCGATGGACTTCAGCTGGGTTGATTGACCAGGCGACGGCCGTCCGCATTCGTGAACTCGAGGAAACCCGTACCCCCGCACAGGGTCTCCGCTGGCCGGTCCTGGTCGCGTTGGGTTTTGGAACCATCCTGCTCGCCGCGGGCATTCTCCTGTTTGTCTCGGCTCACTGGGATCAGTTATCGCCGGCCGAACGAATGACCGTGGTGGTTCTGATGATCGTCATGTTTCACACCGGCGGCGCTTTGGCTGCGGGGCGTTTCGAAGGT
>CAVUCO010000041.1:0-165252 GCA_963740005.1 uncultured Acidobacteriaceae bacterium
GCGAAGTATTGCAGAAGACCGATGTCCCGGCCCAGTACTTTGCCGAGGGTCTGACCGACTGGAAGAAGAGCCTGGTGCAGCTCACCTGGAAATCCGGCGTCGGCTTCGTTTATGACCTGTTTACGTTCAAGCCCCAGCGAACCTTCGCTTATGGCGGTGAGGGTTGGGGATTGACTCACGACGGGACACAGCTCATCCAAAGTGACGGGTCTTACTCGCTGCGCTTCATAAACCCCGAGACCTTGAGAGAAATAGGCCGGACTGAGGTCAAAGACAACGGGACATTAATCGACAATCTCAATGAGTTGGAGTACATCAAGGGAGAGATCTACGCCAACATCTGGCAGCAGGACCGCATCGTCTGCATTGCCCCGAAAACCGGTAAGGTTGTGCGTTGGATCGATATGTCAAACCTCCTCACAGACAACGATCGCCTCACTCCGGTTGATGTGCTGAACGGCATCGCCTACGACCCGATTCACGACCGCCTGTTCGTGACTGGGAAGTTATGGCCCAAGCTGTTTGAGATCAAAGTTGTGCCGAAGAAGTAGCTGGCCGGGCGTCGCAAGGTCGCCCACTGGCGTTCCAGCATCGTTCCCAGTTCGGCTTCTTTCTTCTGCTTCAGCCGGGTACCCTCTGCGAAGAGAGCCTTGCTTCCCGCGATGTCGCCCTTCTGCCGCAGAACCTGGCCCAGCGTGTTGTAAGGGCCAGGATTCTCCGGGTTGAGCCGGATGGCTGTCCGCAAGGCCTCTTCAGCGGCCTTGAGATCGCCTTTCTGTTTGAGCACGGTACCCAGCATGAAATACGCTTCCGCATACTCTGGCCGCAGACCAATGGCCGCGCGCATCTCATTCGCGGCGTGGTCGAAGTCTCCGGTCTGCCAGGAAGAAATGCCGAGCATGTAATGCGCTTCGGACAGGCTGGGGTCGCTGGCCAGAGCTTTCGCGAACTCCGCCTTCGCTCCGTCAATGTCGTCCTGATTCTTCAGCGCGACGCCCAGGTTGTAATGGGCAGCAGCAATAGTAGGGTCGCGCGCGATGACATCCCGAAAGATGGCTATCGCCTCATCCAGTTCCCTCTTTTGCAGGTGGGCGAATCCAATTCCCAGGCGCGCCGAATTGTTCGCTGGGTCGAGTGCCAGCACTTTTTCATACTCGGCGACACCCTCTTTCGGCTGGCGCATCAGTACCAAAGCCATGCCGAGATTGAGGTGGGCACTAATGTCATTGGGATTCAGTGCGACCGCATGTTGATAGGCGTCCGCTGCATCGGGCAGATCTCTGGTCTTTTGCAGCGCGCTGCCGAGTCGATTCCAGGATTCGGCATCCTGCGGCTGGAGCACAGTCACTGCTTTCAGATGAACCACTGCTTCTTCTTCCTTGCCCGACGCATCCAGCGCCTCGCCCAGTCTCAGTTGATACGCGGCATTATTCGGATCGAGCGCCACTGCTTCGGTCAGCTCGGGAATGCTGTGTTCCGGATCCTTCGCCATCCAAAGAGCAGCTCCCAGGTGATAGTGTGCGGGGGCGAATTTCGGATCCAGTTCAATGGCGTGTTGGAAATACGGAGTTGCCTCGTTGGGTTGGTTCAGGACAGCCAGCAGGAAGCCGATTTCATCCTGGAAGCGCGCCGACTTCGGATCCAGCTTGGCGGCCTCCTGATAGGCGGCCAAAGCCCCGGCGGCGTCCCCCTTGGACTTGAGTTCAATGGCCCTGGATTCTATCTCCTGAACACTGCTCTGGGCCAGAAGAATCAGCGGTAGTAAAACAATCAAGCCCGGCAGCCGCATGATTCACCTGCCTCATTATACTGGGGCTATGTTGCCGATCCTGTTGGTGCTTCTCGAGCTGAGCGCGCATCAGACGGCCCTATCGGCCTACAAGCAGCACAAGTACCCGGAAGCCGTTGCTCAGTTCACCGAGGCCCTGAAAACGGAGCAACCCGGAAGCGCTGAGTACGAAGAATCGGTGCTGCTGCTAGGCCAGAGCCTGTTCCTTCAATCGAAATACAGCGATGCGATTCCCTGGTTGGAAAAGGCCTTGAGCGGAAAGGCGCCCACGCCCGAGGCCGCCTATATGCTCGGCAACGCTTGCATCCTCACCCAGCAAAATGAGAAGGCTGTGAAGGCGTTTGCGCAGCTCTTTCAGGTCGGCCCAAACTCAGCAGCGGCTCATCTGCTTACCGCCCGTATGCTCTTGCACCACGATGTGGACCTCGAGGCCGCCAAACAGGCGAAGCTGGCGCTCGAACTCGATCCTAAGATCCCCGAAGCGCACTTCCTGCTGGGCGAGGTGGCCATTCTCCACGCCCAGATCGATGAAGCCATCGCCGAATTGAAGAAGGAGATCGACATCAATCCGGGCTATGCCATGGCCCATTACCGTCTCGGCGACGCCTACAGCCGGGTTGAGAAATGGGACGAAGCCATGGGCCCGCTGGAACGCTCGGTTTGGCTGAACCCGAACTACAGCGGGCCGTTCATCCTTCTTGGCAAAGGGTATCTCAAGCGCGGTGAACTGGCGAACGCGGACGGTGTCCTGCGCCACGCGCTCCTTCTGGACCCCCAGAACCGCTCCGCTCACTACCTCCTGGGCCAGACTCTCATGCAGCTGGGCAAACCGGAGGAGGCAAAAAAAGAGATGGACCGCTGGAAGGAACTCAAGGGCGACAACTGAAAACGCTATCGTGCACGGCTGCGCCTGGTCAGCCCTACTTCGCTCTCTGTGATCGTGAGAAAATGGCCTGATAAGGTTGTGCTGGATGAAACTACCGTTTGGACGCCGCGCTGCGTTCGCCTTGGGGGCCATGCTCTGCCTTGGTGGCCTGGGGCGGGCTCAAAACGCTGCCGAGAACGAGCGCCAGGCGTACGACAAGCAAATTCGGGAAACCTACGATTTCGCTTTTGGCAAAGACACGCTTTCCGCGCCAGGAAACGCAACCACCGAGGGTGGCGGCTTCATCCAGCCCGGCGCTTTTCTTAAGGCCAGTTACTGCGCGCGATGCCATGCGGAGGCCGCCGCACAATGGCGCCAGTCGCTGCATTCCAACTCGTTCCGCACGCCTTTTTACCGCACCAGCGTCAACCTCCTCCGCGATACCAAGGGGATCGAGTTTACCCGGCATTGTGACAGTTGCCATAACCCCATCGCCGTCACCACCGGGGCCTTGACCAAAGACTCTCACGTGGATCGGGAATTCGATCAGGATGGCCTCACCTGTACAACCTGCCACTCCATTCAGCGTCTGCAGCCAACGACAGGTAACGGCAGCTACGTTATGGGCGTGGCATCCGTAATGGTGGATGAAAACGGCAAACGGATCCCTGGCGAAGTGCCTGACGCCGAGATCAAGGCGCATCCCGACCGGCATAGCAAGGCCGTTATGCAGGATTTCTACCGCACGCCCGAGTTTTGCGCCGCCTGCCACAAGGCGAATCTACCCAACACACTAAATGCCTATAAATTCGTTCGCGCCTTTACGGCCTATGACGAGTGGCAGAATTCTAAATTCTCCAAGCGGACACCGCTGACGTTCTATCAGGCCGACGTTCAGATCTGCCAGAACTGCCACATGCGAAGAAACGCTCCGACGCTTGAAGAACCAGGCGCCAAGCGTGGCACCTTTGCATCCCATCGCTGGGTAGCGGGCAACACCGCCGTGCCTTTTTATTACGGCTTCGATGAGCAGCTGGCGAAGACCCAGGAGTTTCTGAAATCGGGCATGTACCTCAACGTGGATTTCTTCGGCATCCGGAAGCCTAAAACCGATGAAGTCTTCGCACCCTTAGGTTCGGTGCCTTTCACCATCTCGCCCGACGAAATTATCGAGACCATGGTCATCGTTCAAAACAAGAATATCGGCCATTCGCTAATTCCGGAAGTTCGCGATCTGTACGAAGCCTGGGTGGAGTTCGCGGTGCAAGATGCATCCGGCAAAGAGGTCTATCACAGCGGGTTTCTGAAGCCCGACGGCTCGATCGACGAGCGTGCGCATAGCTTCACCAACCGCCCGGTCGATACGACGGGCGGCTTCGTGGACAATCACAAGGTTTGGACCATCCATTCGGTTGCCTACGACAACACCATTCAATCCGGCCGCTCGTCGCTGATTCGCTACCAGTTCCGAATTCCGGCGGATGCGAAAGGCCCGCTCACGTTCACGTGCGCGCGTCAATTACCGCCATCTTCGGCAGAGCTACTTGAACAACATCTTTGGGCCTGACCACCCCGCCTATCCGGTCGTAGAACTCGGAGAGCGAACTCGCAACTTCGACCTGGGCCGGAATCTGGCTGGCGTGCAGGACGCGCGAGACAATCCCGATTGGATGCGCTGGAATAACCTGGGAATCTCGTATTTAGATCAACTGCAGTACTCTGATGCAGAGGCGGCGTTCAAGCAGGTGGTTCAGCTGCGTCCGGACTACGTGGATGGTTATATCAACCTCGCCCTGAACGATATCCAGTGGGAAAAGTACTCCGAGGCCCGTCCCTATCTGGAGAAGGCGCTGGCGCTGAAGCCAGATAGCGCCCGGGCATCTCTATTATCTTGGCTTGGTAGAGCGTCGCGCAGGAAATTCCGAAGCCGAGATGGCCGATTTTGAAAAAGTAGTCGCGCAATACCCCATGTCCATCGATGCCCGACGAGAGCTGGGCATCTCCTATTACCAATGCCATCGCTATGACGATGCCCGTGCACAATTCGAAGCGTTGCAGGCTATCGAGCCCGATGATCTCGCGGCGCATTACAACCTCGCGGTCATTTATCGGCGCATGGGCATGAAGCAAAAAGCAGCCGAGCAGGCTGCGCAGTTCGCCACCAAGCAGGTTGACCCCGGTGCGCCAACCTACTCGCTGGATTTTCTGCGCCTACACCCCGAGATATCGATCGAGAGCTCTCCCTGGCACGTCCATAAACAGTTGTCACTGCTTGACGACGCGATGACTGGGACGCATTAACCGACAAGGAACAATATAGTGAATCGCAATCGCCGCACCTTTCTCCGTTCGCTCAGCCGAACGGCTCTGGTGCTTCCCTTCGCTGATCTGATGGCCATGGCTTCGCCGGAAGGGCAGCAGATCCAAATGCCTGGGCCCACCGAACGAACTTACAATGCCAAGGCGATGCCCGCGCCAAAGGGGCCGAAGTCTCCCATTGAGGGAACTCCGCTGGGTGTCAGTTTTGTCGACGTCGTGAAGGAGTCCGGTTTGGCCGTTAAGACCGTTTACGGCGGGGAAGGGCACAACAAGTATCTGTTGGAAACCACCGGTTGCGGGCTTGCGTTTTACGACTACGATAACGACGGCTGGTTGGACATCTTTTTCGTCAACGGCTGGCGCTTGGAAGGCTTTCCCGCCGGCCAGGAGCCGCACTGCCGCCTCTTCAAGAATAATCGCGACGGCACATTCACCGACGTGACCAAGGGATCCGGATTGGAACATCGCACCGGTTGGGGACAGGCCTGCTGCGTGGGTGATTACAACAACGACGGCAACGACGATCTATTCGTCTCTTACTACGGTCAGAATGCCCTCTATCGCAATAACGGCAATGGCACCTTCACCGATGTCACCGAGAAGGCGGGCTTGAAACAACCGGGCCCGAAAACACGCTGGAACACCGGCTGCACCTTTGTCGATTACGACAAGGACGGTCATTTGGACCTGTTCGTCGCAAACTACGTGGATTTCGATTTGAAAACCGCGCCGCCGCCTGAGGCTGGCCCCTGCACCTACAAAGGTCTGCTGGTGGCCTGTGGCCCTCCCGGTTTGCCGGGCGGCAAGAACATCCTCTATCACAACAATGGCGACGGTACGTTCACGGACGTCAGCGAGAAGGCAGGCATCTGGAACACCACAGGCACTTATGGGTTGAGCGTCGCGGCCTCCGATCTGGACAACGACGGGTGGCCCGATATCTATGTCGCCAACGATTCCACCGTGGCCACGCTGTATCAGAACCAAAAGGACGGCACGTTCAAAGACATCGCCATAGAGTCGGGCGCAGCTCTATCCCCGGAAGGGAAGCCGCAGGCAGGCATGGGCGTTTCCATCGGTGACTACAATCGCGACGGTAATCTGGACGTCGTGAAAACCAATTTCGCAGGCGACACCGATTCGCTTTATACCAACCTGGGAGACGCCACCTTCGAAGATCGAACCTATCCGAGCGGAGTCGGCGTGAACACCCGTCTCCTGGGATGGGGCGTCGGGTTCTTCGATATGGATAACGATGGCTGGTTGGACATCTTGATGTCAAACGGTCACGTGTATCCGGAGGTCGATAAATCGAAGGCGGATTTGAAATACGCCGAGCACAAGTATCTGTATCGCAACCTGCAGAATGGACGTTTCGAGGAAGTAAGCGAGAAAGCAGGGCCCGGCATTCTAGAAAATGCGCCCGCCCGCGGCTGCTCATTCGGCGATTACGATAACGATGGCGATCTCGACATTGCTGTGAATTGTGTGAACGCGATTCCGCAGCTCTTGCGCTGCGATTCCACCTTGAATCGTAAGTGGATAAAAATCAAGCTGGTCGGTGTGAAATCCAACCGCACCGGCATCGGCTCGCGGGTCATCGTCACGGCGAAGACCAAGCCGGACGCGCCGAAGCCGCTGGTCCAAATGGATGAACTGCGCAGCGGTGGCAGCTATTTCTCGCAAAACGATATGCGCATGCATTTCGGTCTTGAAGACGCCGCCAAGGTGGACCTGATCGAGATTCGTTGGCTGAGCGGGCAAGTGGACCAGCTCAAGAATTTGGACGTGAACCGGCTGTACGTGATCCAGGAAGGCGGAAAGATTCTGAGCGCGGAAGAACTGAAACCCGCCAAGCGCCTCAGCTCATGATGGGTCTGATGTTGCTCGCCACATCCCTTACTTGTCCCGTGATGAATGCGGCAACCGCCGCCGGAGCGCTCGGCGGCGAGGTTCAAGCCACCATGACCCGTTCGGAAAAGAGCGCGGGCTACACCTGCCAGTTCACGCGAGCGGGATCCGAACTGACCATCGAAGTCGGCACGCTCACTGCCCCGGATCAGTTTACCCGTTTTGCGGAGAGTGCCTGCCATGGTGGACGTGACATTATGCCGCTGAAAGCGATCGGCAATGAAGCCATCGCCTGCAGCTTGGGAACCAGCCATCAGGTCGTAGAGAAGGCCGTAGGACGTGTGCGGAATCAGAGCTTCGTTCTTCGCTTGAGCACGGCGGACGACGCCGGGAATGCCAAATCGATTCGGAGCAAGAACACGGCGCTCGCGGAACTCGTGGCCGGCAACCTGTTTTAGCGCGCCCTCTCTGCCCCGGAGCCAGGGAGCGCACTGAATGGCCCGCTTGCAAGCGACGGCTCCTTACTCTTCCGCCAAGCTTAGTGGGGCGCGACGGTGACGGAGTTGCTTGCTCACGAACTTCTCGGGTATTTTCAGAGCAACCGCGCGCGTAGGAGTCCGTGTGAAAACTCCAGCACAGACCTCAGCATGTGCGCCCGAGTGCTCACCCGCAATGAGGAAAGCGGGTGTCGAAGTTCTTCCAGAGTCACGACCGTTTCATCAAGGGGACGGACTTCTCTGTCCCAAGCCATGATGTGGTGGACGAAGCAAGATACAGCTCTGTGGCGCGTGGACAGAGCTGTTCGTCCCCGCGTCCTCCAACCTGTATTCTCAGTGCAACCGCGCGTAAGCCGGAACAGGCACCGTCACTGTTTGTTCGCCGGATTATTGCCCGAATTGACGCGCGCCGCTCCCTGCTTTAGCTTCTTCTCCTTTTCCTGATCCGCGGCCAGCCGCAGTGCAGCCGCCTTCGCGAATGCTTCTTTGGCGCCGCTTTCATCGCCCTTGCGCTTTAGCAGCAACCCGAGCGTGTTGAATGCGCCCGCGTCTTTGTCGTCCAGAGCAACCGAATGCCGCAGCGCGTCAATCGCTCCGTCCACATCGCCTTCTTGCTTCAATATCGTCGCCAGTTCAAACCATGCATCGGTGTACGAGGGGCGTTGCGTTACAGCGGCACGAAGCTGCTCAATACCCTTGTCTGTCTGGCCCGATTCCACATACGTCACGCCAAGTAAGTAGTGCGCCTCCGCGAGCGACGGCTCCAGGCGGATAGTCTGCTCCAGTTCTGCCTTGGCGTGCGGTAAGTCGTCGCTCTGCTTGTAGGCCACGCCCAGGTCGTAGTGTGCGGAGGCAGAATCCGGATGGGCGCGCGTGACTCTGGAAAGCGCCTCGATCGCGGCCTTATAGTTGCCGGCCCCGATGTACGCATAGCCGATGTTTACCTGAACTTGCAGATTGTTCGGTTCCTGCGCCAGGATCTTGCGATACTCGCGCAGCGCGCCTTCGGTGTCGCCGGCGTTCACCAAGGCATAGCCGTAACTGTTACGTAGCCCGTTGTCTTTGGGGTTCAATTCGACGGCCTGACGGTATGCATCGCGGCCTTCAACAAAGCGTCTCTGCTTGTCGCATGCCAGACCAAGCGCTGCCCAGACTTGCCAGTTTCGTGGCAGCAGCTTTGACGCCTTCGCCAGTTCGGGAACTGCTTCCGCAAAGTGACCGCCCTCGTTATAAGCCGAGCCAAGGCGAAAGCGATAGTCGCCATTGTTGGGCGCCAGCGCAACCGCTTTTTGCAAACTGCCGACGCAGGCGCCGGTCTGCTGCGCGATGCATTGCGCTACGCCCAGGTGATAGTAGGCCGGGGCGAATTTGGGATCCAGCGCGATGGCGCGCTGAAAAGATTCAATGGCCTCGGCGGGACGGTTCAGAACGGCCTGCAGAAAACCGATCTCGTCTTGCAGGCGGCCCGATTTCGGGTCAAGCCTGGCAGCTTCCTGATAAGCGGCCAATGCACCGGCGGCGTCGCCCTTCGACTTGAGCTGCATCGCCCGCGATTCGATCTCCTGCAAGTCGCTGGATGCCCAAACGATCAGAGGAAGAAAGACCATCAGGCGAAGAATCCGCATGATTCGATTGCCTCATTATACTGGGGCTATGGTAAGGGCTCGGCGGACGCTCATTATCCGGAAGCGATTGCTTTCGATGACCGTTCTGCTTACTAGCTGCTCCGCGATCGGCCGCGCCGAAGAACCATGCGCGCGCTGTCACCCCACCGAAGTCACCGCCTTCAATCGATCTCCTATGGGCAGTTCGCTAGGCGCGCCCTCGGTTTTTGCAGAAGGCCGGATCGTCCACAAACTCTCCGGCAGCACCCTCACCATCCATCAGCACGACGCCGTGCTGGAACATAGCGTGGAGCGGCATGGCGTGGTTGCCAGGTATCCCATCGCCTATTCCGTCGGCGCCGGCATCGTCGGATATAGCTACATGGTTCGGCTCGGGCCGTACCTGTTTCAATCTCCGCTCTCGTACTATACGCAGACTAAAAGCTGGGACTTGACGCCCGGCTACGAGACGGAGCTGCACCCCGACTTCACGCACGAGATCTCAAGCGGCTGCCTGTTCTGCCACACGGGTTCGGTGAATCTCGTTCGCGGAACGACGAACCAGTTCGGAGACCCGCCCTTTACGCCGATATCCTGCGAGCGGTGTCATGGTTCAGCCGCCGCACATCTAAAGAACCCGGCGCCCGGCTCAATCATCAATCCAGCAAAGTTAGCGCCGAGCCACCGTGACAGTGTCTGCGAGCAGTGCCATCTGGAAGGAGAGATGAGAATACTAAATCCGGGCCGCGACTGGTGGGATTTCCAGCCCGGTCAGGCCACCGAAAATGTTTTTGTAACGTACCTCATGACCGCTTCTCGCGGCAAGTTGCGTGCGGTTAGCCAAAGTGAACTGTTGGCACAGAGCCGGTGTGCTCGGGAAAGTGGTGGCCGCTTATGGTGCGGCACCTGCCACAGCGCGCATGGTGTCGAGCAGAATCGGTCACAGGTTGTAACCAAGGCCTGCCTCTCCTGCCATGGTGAACTCTTCGCGACACGGCGTCATCAGGCAGCCGCCGAATGCGTAAGCTGTCACATGCCCCGGCTTCGGCCCACGAACGTGGCCCATTCCGCCGTCACCGATCACAGTATTCCGTGCACCCCGCATGCGCAGCAGCCCGAGGGAAATGAGGCCAACCCCGAACTCAAGGCGTGGCGCGAACCGGATCCGCCGCTGGTGCAACGCGATCTTGGCTTGGCCTATTTCGAGCTGGCGGCAGCCAGTCATGCTACGCCGGATGGGTTCCAGGCCTATCAGATCCTTTCCAAGCTGGCGCCGCACGAAAGGCAGGACCCGGTAGTCGAGGCCGACCTGGGATCCATCTTGCTTTCTCAAGGTTTCGTCGATCTGGCTATCCAGATGTTTGATCGAGCATCCGAGCAACAGCCCTCCAACGCGCGATACGTTTATTGCCTCGGAACAGCGCTCGAACGTGCAGGTAAGACGGACGAGGCCGTAAAGGCTTTAAAGCGAAGCATCGAACTCGATCCGTCCCGGCCGGAGGCTTACCTGGAATTGGCGCAGTTCTACAAAAAAAGCGGACTCGAAGCCGAAAGCCGCAACGTGCTTCGTGAGTATCTGCGCTTTATGCCCCAGAACATTCAGCTCCGATTGACGAACTGACGACGCCTCAACCGCTGCGCCCTTCGTGAAACAGTCACCGGCGGGTTCTATCCGCGGCCCTTTGTGCTGCCCTCTTTCACCGTGACCACCCGGTTGGCCTTCACGCCTGGCAGCTTGTCCACGACGCCGCTCGGCCAGTGAATCTCGATCTCGGCCGTTTCCGCCGAGCCCAAGCCGAAGTGAACTCGCAAATCGCTTTGTGAAATGTATGATGAGCCGCTGCGAACTTCGTCCATCTGGCGGTGGCTCCCGGTCGCGCAATAGATGCGCGCGCCAATACCCGAGCGGTTTGACTTCACCCCGACCGTCTTGATCTTGATCCAGTTGTTCTTCAGCGTGCTGCTGCAGCGTAGCAGTTGCGGAACATCGTTCACGCAGTTCACCAGCACATCCAGCAGCCCGTCGTTATTGAAATCGCCCACGGCGCAGCCGCGGCCGGAAACTTTCTCGATCATACCCGGACCGGCGTCCATCGAAACGTCACTGAACTTCCCGTTCCCCAGGTTCTTATACAGCACCTTCCGCTGGCGATAGCCGGATTCAATCGACGTTTCCGCAACCTCGGCGTAGACATGCCCGTTCGTCACCAGGATGTCGGCCCAGCCGTCGTTATCGAAGTCCAGAAAGCTAACGCCCCAACCCAGGAATCGCGTATTTCTGCCCAGGCCTGCTTGAAGAGTCATGTCCTCGAATTCGAAGTTCCCGAGGTTCCGGTACAAGCTCGAGGTGTCGCCGGAGAAATTCGTCTTGACGATGTCGAGATATCCATCGCAGTCGTAATCGCCCGCGGATACCCCCATGCCGGCTTGTGGCTGGCCGTCGGGACTGTAGGCCACGCCCGCTTCCACCGCGATGTCGGTGAATGTTCCATCGTGGTTGTTCTTATAAAGCGCCGACGAAGTGGAATCGTTGGCAACATAGATGTCGGGCCAGGAATCGTTGTTGAAATCGCTTACCAACACTCCCAGTCCATAAGTTCCCTGGGTCTTGCGTATCCCGGACTTTTCGCTGACATCGCTGAACGTACCGTCGCCATTGTTGTGAAACAGGGCATTCTTGCCGCCTTTCAGCCCGGGGGGTCCGCAGGCAACCAGAATGGCCTTGTACAGACAGGGTCCGGATTCCGGGAGGGGAGCCGTCTTGGGATCGAACTCGATGTAATTGGCGACAAACAGGTCCAGGTGGCCGTCCTTGTCGTAGTCGAGGAAGGCGCACCCGGTACTGTAACGCCTCTGCCCGTCGCCCGGATTCAGCGTTACGCCGGCCTTCTTCGCGACGTCTGTGAACGTTCCGTTGCCGTTGTTGTGCCACAGGGAATTGTCGCCCCAGTAGGTCACATACAGGTCGTCGAAGCCGTCGTTGTCGTAATCGCCCGCGCAAACTCCCTGGCCCCAATCGCAGCGCGCAATACCGGCCTTGATGGTGACATCGGTAAACGTTCCGTCCCGATTGTTCTTATAGAGCCGGCTCACCGGCGCTTCGCTGGCCGGCCATTCCGTTTCGAAGCGTGTTCCGTTCACCAGGAAGATGTCCAACCATCCGTCGTTGTCGAAGTCGATAAAGGCGCATCCGCAGCCGGTTGTTTCTAACAGGAATTTGTTCTTGCTCTCGCCGCCGAAAATGGTCCGCTCGCGCAGTCCGGCTTCACGCGCGACGTTCACGAACTGCACGCCCAGCGGGACGCCTGCGATGAGCTGATCGAACGAAAACACGGGCAGCGTCGCGCACAGCGAGCGAAAAAAGCCGCGCCGAGAAAAGTCAGAGGGAGAACTGGGACGACGTCGTTCCAAGGGCATGAGTGCGGAGAAGAGCTTGGGATCTTTCTTGATGTTAGCCGAGCCGGTTTTCAGCAGACGAACGCGTTACGGCGCAGAGCACCTTAAGCAGAGCCGCGATAAAAGTGTTGCACCAACTCTCGTGGCATTTTCGCAGCAAGCGGACCTGCGACGTGACCCGAAAGAGCCCGCGTCAAAACTGGGCCACAGAACCGCGCGCGTCAGGGCTTGTCTCACCCGGGCTCGGAAACCAGATGAAGTGTCGGGCGTTTTGACGGAATATCGGCCTTCGAGTGCGCCCCCTCGCTCCGGGGCGGAGAGCTACGGTCGCGGCTCCGAAAAGGCATCCGCTCCGTCGAAAATCACGGGCCAATCGCGGATCCTAAGAGCTTGCGCTGAATTCGATCCCCCGGTTTCGTACTTCCGAAGCTTTGCGTTCGCTCCCTGACGGTCACGGCTCCGTTAACACGCTTGCTTACGCGCGCGGTCGAAAGGAGAACACCCGAATCCGTTGCTTACGCGCGCGGTACCGTGCTCGAGTCTCAGGACGGGCGGGGCGTTCGGGAGGTTTTCATCACATCCGATGGCCCGAACGACCATTTAGGCTTGCTCACGCGCGCGGTTGCTCTAAAAAACACCCGTTGGGAGGTCTCAGTAAGCCATCGGTCGATGGATATTGTCGCGTCGCTGAAAACCCACAGGCTGAAGGCCTGTGCCACGCTGAGGTCTGTGCTCGGAGTTTTCACACAGACTCGTGAGACGCCTCGGAGCAAGCAAGCGGATGTTGGCATCGCGAACGCCGCGGCATTCCCTCTAAGCGGCGAATCCAAACTTATCGCTCCGGAGCCCGTCAATTCAGGAAATAATTGACCATGGCCACCTCATCCGCCCAAGCCAAACCAAAAGTCGACCCTCGCCTCAAACGGGTTGAGCAGATCTGTCTCGAACTTGCCGAGACCACTACCCGGCATCACGGCAGCCACGCCGCCTTCCTGGTGCGCAAGAAAAACTTCGCCTACTACCTCGACAACCATCACGGTGACGGCATCGTCGCTATCACTTGCAAAGTGGCGCCCGGCGACAACCAGTTGTTAGCCAAAGCGCAGCCCGAACGCTTCTACCTCCCGGCTTATATCGCCTCCAGAGGTTGGGTAGCCCTGCGCCTTGATCGTGGCGAGATCGATTGGGAAGAGGTTCGCGAACTGCTTCACGACAGCTACCGGCGCACTGCGCCGAAGCGGCTCGCCGCCACTGTTTCTTTTGCTCCCCTGTAAGATGGCTCCGAGACGTTTCTATGTCCAACCACTCACGAAGGCGCTTCTTGCAGGCTACCGGCCTGGCCGCTGCGCATCTTCTCGCCGCCGATCAAGCTTTCCCGGCGCCCTACGCCAAACAGGCTGCGGATCTCAAGAAGAAGATCAAGATCACAGACGTCAAATGCATGATCGTGCGTGGCACCTGGGACTGGAACCTAATCCGCATTGAGACCGATTCCGGTCTTTACGGCCTGGGCGAAGCGTATTGGGGATGGGGCGTCAAGGATCTGGTCGTCAACAAAATGAAGGGCATTGTCGTGGGCGAGGATCCCTTGAACGTGGACAAGCTCTATACCAAGATGTTGATGGAAAGCGCGGGCGCCGGAGCAATTGGCGGCGCCACCGTAACCGCGGCCAGTGGCATCGAGATCGCGCTGTGGGATCTCGCTGGCCGTATTCTGCAAACGCCTGCGTGCAACCTGCTCGGCGGCAGGTTTCGTGACAAGGTGCGTTTCTATCGCACCACGCAGGTTCCCGCGGAGCATCCCGAGGACCTTGCCTCGTGGCGCGATCTTGTACGTCGCAGCAAGGCGGAAAAATGGGGCTGGACCGCTTTCAAGTTTCAAGGCGACGGCATCCCGCGCGCTCTCGATCCCCAATACCAGCAGCCCGGACACGATCGCTATCTCCGCAATCTGAATCACGGCGACATCACGCAGATCGTGAAGGTGATGGAGACCGTCCGCGAAGAACTCGGGCCCGAAGGCGACTTCGCCATCGATCTGCACTGGCACTACGACGTCCGCGACGCCATCGATCTCGCGAATGCGCTGGCGCCCGTCAAGCCGATGTGGATCGAAGACCCCACGCCGCCGGAGAACCCGGAGACCATGGCCATGGTGCGCCAGCATTCACCGGTGCCGGTCTGCACCGGCGAGAATCTGTACGGCTTCGCGGGATTCCAAAAGCTCATCGAATTGCAGGGCTGCGATGGTGTTCATATCGACATTCCGAAATCCGGCGGCCTGCTGGAATCGAAACGCATCTCCGATTTCGCCGCCAGCTACGGCATCTGGACTGCGGCTCACAATCCAGCCAGCCCGGTGGGGACCATCGCATCAGCGCACGCGGCAGCCGCCATGCGCGACTTTCGGATTCATGAGCTGGCGAAGTGGATCGACTGGTGGCCCGACCTCGTCATTCACGAAGGACCGATTTGGGAGAACGGTTACCTCACAATTCAGGACAAGCCCGGCTATGGAATCGAAATCAATCAAGACGTCGCGCGCGCACATTTGGCGCCCGGCGAAAGCTGGTGGGCTTAGCCGGCGGGACTTATGTCGATCTTCATCGTTAGACTCGGCACGCCTCGAAAACACGGGGAAGGTTTGCGTCTCGGCACGGTGAGGCGGCCTCCGCGCGGCGTGCCCAAGTCTGACTTTGCGCGGCTCGATTACTACGACGTGTGGTTCCCCAACCTATCGCCCAGCGCCGAGTTGGTGAAGGAAGCGCAGCACGCGCCGGACGAGCGGGCCTTGGCGGCGTTCAAACGGAAGTTCCGGCACGAGATGAGCGAGCCGGATCGGAGCCGGGAGTTGGATGTCCTGGCGGCGCTCTCGCATCAAACGAATCTTACGATCGGCTGCTACTGCGAGGATGAGAACCGCTGCCACCGGTCTGTGTTACGGGAACTGCTGGCAGAGCGTGGCGCGGACGTGATCTAACAGGGGTTAAACAGGGTCGATCAGGAATCGCTGGAGAGCCTCGTGTACCGCCTGTCATACAGGTCTCACGCCTGATTTTTCCATCGCCTGTCTCAACGCCCCATCCTTACTTGCGAGTGGCAATCCAAGCCGGAGCGCCAAGCCTAGGTACGCGGCGTCGTAAACGGTAGGCCCGTGTTCCAAAGCGAGCGATGCGAGTTCCATTACAGATTCCGGTTCAGGCCTGTCAATCTGAATTGGGAGTGTGCTCAAGCTGGTGAGTATTTCCGGTACTTCCTCGACGGAAAGCCGTTTGCGCCGGTGAGCCGTCACAAGAGCGTTCGAGACTTCATAAGCCCAAAGAAGAGGAACAATAGCTTCGTTGTCGCGGAGGGAGGCGAGTACGGACAAGGCGTAACCTCGGTCTTCCTCATCTTTGAGATACCACTGCAAAGTGAGAGACGCGTCAACGACGCATTGGCTCAAAACCGGTGCCCTTCGCGAACCAGTTCTTTGATCGAGACGCCGTTCAAAGGCACCGCTCTGCGAAGGGCAAAATCCAGGGCACGTTCCACTGCCTCGCGCCGCTGAGGTTCGCTTTTTTGACCTGGCTGCTTTTCGCGCCAAGCCCGGACGCCCTGCTCGAAAAGTCTTTTCAACCCAATGTGGCGGATTGTCCGTATCCTCTTGTACCAACGCGCCACGTGGCGATGTCAATAGAGGATTAATTAACCTGTACTTAGGACGCTGCGTTTCTACCCGGTCGGACCAACCCCGCCTATTGTTCAGCCTCTACTCATACCGTAACGCCGCCATCGGATCCGTGCGTAGCGCCCGTCTGGCGGGACGCCAGGAGGAAACTCCGGCGGCGATCATCATCAGGCCGACCACCAGTAACAGCAAACCTGGGTCCCGGGCCGAGACGCCATAGATCACCGCGTTCAGTGTCTGCCCCGCGGCGAGAGCGAGAACAACGCCCGCAGCAAGCCCCAGCGCAACCAGCACCGCCAGCCGCCCGAGGATCAGCCGTAATACCTCGGAAGGACGAGCGCCGATGGCGATCCGGATGCCCAGCTCCCGCGTTCTTCGCGCCACCGAGTAAGCAACGAGTCCATGAATGCCGGTAATCGCGAGGATCAGTGCCAAATGCCAAATGCGCTGAGCGCCATGGCGGCCGCATGCATAGGCACTAATGCAAATCCAAGCATGCTCTCCAAAGTACCGGCGCCATAGATGGGAATGCGGGGATCCATGCTGGAGATGAGCGTCCGAATTTGTTGGATGACCTCCGGCGCGGGGCGGCCCGATTTCACGACAATTGTCGTCGTGGCGTTATAACGCTGCGTGCCGGGCCAGAACACCGCGGGCTGCGGACTCTCGACCAGGGTGGCGTACTTACCATCCTCGACCAAACCAACGACTTCGTTGAGTGGGCGGGAAGTGAGCCGGATGCTGGCGGTGATCTTTGCCGCCCAGCGTAAGGGCGGTGGCGTCGATTTAGAGGCCATCGAGATGCTCGTGCGCGGCTCGATGCACCAAGCCGGAGCGTCTGCCTTGAGCCAGTTGTTGAGCGGGCCGCCGGAGCACCCCGCCGAGGCGGCTTGCACTTGCGGCCACGTGGCGCGTTACCACGATACTCGGCCCAAACAGTTGGTAACCGTACTGGGGCCCGTGTCGATGGAACGTGCCTACTATGTTTGTTCGCATTGTGGGAGAGGGCAAGCGCCGCGAGATCAGGATCTGGATGTGGCTGGCACCGAGTATTCGCCCGGCGTGCGCCGCATGATGGCACTGGTGGGCAGCGAGGTCAGCTTCGACCAAGGCCGCGAACAACTGGAGTTGCTGGCCGGTTTGGAGGTCACCGCGAAAGCCGTCGAGCGGCAAGCCGAAGCGATCGGTGGCGAGGTAGCCGCGCGCGAGCAAGAGGAAGCGCACCGCGCCAAACAAATCGAGTTGCCGGAGGTCTGCGCACCCGCTGTGCCGGTGCTCTACCTCGAGATGGATGGGATAGGCGTGCCGGTGGTGAAAGCGGAAACACAGGGCCGCGTTGGCAAGGTCTGAGGGTCAGCCCGCACAAACTCGCGAGGTCAAGATCGGCTGTGTGTTTACGCAAACCACCATCGGACGCAGGATGGCCGGCCGGTGCGCGATGAGGAGTCCACCACCTATGTGGCCGCTGTCGAAACCGCCGAGGAGTTCGGCTTGCATCTCTACACCGAGGCATGGCGGCGCGGCTGGAGCCAAGCGAAGCTAAAAGTGGTCATCGCCGACGGTGCGCTCTGGATCTGGAATCTGGCCGATCAACACTTCCCCGGCGCGGTCCAAATCGTCGATCTCTACCACGCTCGCCAGCATCTCTGGGAGCTTTCCGCCCCGTTGTTTCCTGATGACGATCAGGCCCGCAGGCGCTGGACGGCTCGCGCTCTCGTCGGCCGCCAAAGCCTTCTCGGAAAGGCTTGCCCACCGGATTCTCCGTGTGCATGATCTGACGGGCGAACGCCTGGTTGACCACCGCGACTCGCGGGCTGTCCTGGTTATCGTGCTGGTTGAAATCCCGGCCGCTTAGCAGACGTATGCCGAGCGTGGCGAAGAACCCCGGAGAGACTTGGTAATAAGTGGCGCTGGCCGCGTTCCGGCCGCGATCCGGGGGCCGGTCGGCTGCTTCCACCGAGGTGCTCGAATGATCCATGCTCAGTGGAAGCGAATTAGCAACGGCTGCCACTTCGACGCCCGGGAGGTCCCGCAGGGCCGGCAGGAGCCGCTGTTGAAACGCCATCCCCTGGGCCTTCTCGTAGCCGGCAAGACCCAGATCGAGCGCGGCGGTTGTAACGCCGTGAGGCTGAAGACCAATGGACATCGTCAGCGTGTGCTGTAGCGCGCTGAGCGAGAGGGTCGACGCAAAGACCAGGACGAAGCAAAGCGCCACTTCAACCGCGACAAACACGTCGCGCAGCGCGAAGCGAAAGCGCTGCTTCAGGACCACCAATCCCGACCCGCCCTTCAGCAGTCCGTTCACGTCGGTTCTGGAAAGCTGGATCGCTGGGCCCAGGCCGAACAGAATCCCAGTGACAAACGAGGCCGCTGTTGCGAACGCGAACACCCGCCAATCGGGTACGATCTCGACCTGAAGTGGGAAGTCGACCGGCGCGTGCCACTGGCTAAGCAGTTTTGACAAGAATGCCGCCAGCGCCAGGCCCGCCACGCCACCGAAGATCGCCAACATCATCGTCTCGGTCAGCAACTGCCGGACGATCCGCCCGCGGCCGGCCCCAATCGAAGTCCGGATGGCCAACTCCCGCTGGCGATCGGTGGCGCGAGCCAGCATCAGCCCGGCCAGGTTGGAACAGGCGGTCAAAAGAACCAACCCTGCCAGTAGCAGCAATCCGCAAGTGAACAAACGCACCGGTCCGCGAATCGAGCTGCCAATCAGACCGGGGTCTGCGAGCTTCAAACGCAGACCCTGATCGGGGTCCGGGTAACGGCGCGCCAGGTCGGCCGCAATGCGGTTGAGATCGTCAGTCGCCTGCGCCTCCGACACATTGGGCCGCAGCCGACCAACGATCCAGGTATTCCAGGTGTAGCGGTTTTCGAGCCATGCGTTCCCAACTTCGATTTGCGGCTCCATCATCATCGGAACCCAGACGTCAGGCCAGAAGAGTAACTCTGTACCGTGGAAGCCGTCCGGTGCGACGCCGAGGATGGTGTACGGGAGCCCATTGATATGGACGTTCTGGCCGACGATCGACGGGTCGCCACCGAACCGGCCCTTCCAGGCGGAGTAGCTGAGCACCGCGTACGGACTGGCTCCCGGCTTCCGATCATCTTCCTGATGGAAGAAGCGGCCCACTGCGGGCTTCACGCCGAGCACATCGAAGTAATTGCCCGTCGCGAGAAACCCCCACATGCGTTCCGGGTTTCCGCTCCGTTCCAAACTCATGGGTGAGATCCGATAGCCGGCCAGACCCGTGAACGTAGCGTTGTTGTCGCGCAATTCCCGATAAGTGGGAAAGGACTGGCCAGGGTCACTGGTGCCCTCAACGAACTTCACCCGCTCCGGCGCTTCAATCGGCAACGGCCGCAGCAGCAGCGAATTGAAAACGCTGAAGACGAACGCGTTGGCCCCAATGCCGAGCGCAAGTGAAATGACGGCGGTCGCGGAAAAAACCGGCGCCTTGCGCAGCGTGCGCAGGCCGAAACGAATATCGGCGCTGAGTTCGTCAAACCAGTGCACGCGGTGCGCTTCGCGGCACTCCTCGCGATAGCGCGCTTCCCCGCCAAACTCGAGCTGCGCCCGCCGCCGGGCTTCCGCCGGAGGCACGCCTTCAGCGATCAGGTCGTTCGTGCGGGCCTCGCGATGGAAGGCAAACTCATCCTCCATACCGGACTCGAATTGCCGCCGGCGAAAGAGCGATCTCCAATGCAGAAATCCGAACATCGAATTACACCTCGGAAGCGCTTGCTCTCAAGGCCATGCCGATAGCAGATACCAAACGGTTCCAGCTCTCGGCTTCCTGCTCGAGCCGTTTTCGGCCTGCGGCGGTCAGCGAGTAGTATTTCGCCCGGCGATTGTTATCGGAGACACCCCATTCGGTGGCCAGCAGATCCTGCCGTTCCAGCCGGTAAAGCGCCGGGTAGAGCGCCCCCTGCTCAATCGACAACGATCCGCCCGAGATCTGCCCGATGCGAAGCAGAATGCCGTACCCGTGCAGTTTCCCGAGCGAAACGGCCTTGAGCACCAGCAGATCGAGGGTTCCCTGCAACAGCTCAGCCGGCTCGGCTGGTTTCCTAAGCATCTTAGAGGAAGAATATCCATACTCTCCTAAGATGTCAAGGAGAAATGATTGTGGGCTGATGGAACGCCCCGGTTCACTTACCCATCATGTTCGGCAGATTCCAATGCTGCCAAACGGCGATCATTCGCAACACAAAACAGGCAATGCCCCCGAACACGCCCGCCATCACGGGAGGCAGTTTTAGCTTGAGTCCGACCACCATCACGGCAGATCCGAAGAGCGCCGCTACGGCATAGACATCGGCGCGAAGCACTTTCGGAACCTGCGCCAGCAGTATATCGGATATGGTTCCGCCTCCGACGCCGGTGATGCCGCCCATCAGCACCGCGACAAACGGATGGATGCCATAGGCGAGCGCCTTCCCGGCTCCGGAAATCGAAAACAGTGCGAGTCCTGCCGCATCCACCACGATCAGCGCTTGAGGCGGCACTTGTTGAACAAGATGATGCAGGAGAAAGACGACCCCCGCGCCGAGAAACGCCACAACCGGGTAGCGCCAATCGCGAATGGCTCCCGGAGGAACGGCACCAATGAGCACGTCGCGAATAATGCCGCCCCCAACCGCCGTGGCATACGCAAGCACCATAAAGCCCAGGAGATCGAGATTGCCGGTTATGGCGGCGTTAGCGCCCTCGACGGCGAAGACGAACGTGCCAGCCATATCGATCGCGAACAGCAGGACATCCGACTTGTGCTTGATGGAGTCCATCATGGCGAGCGGTCGTCTCGCAACGGCTTACTGCGCCTGTTTCTTGGCTTGCTCCGCCCGCTTCTTGCGCATCGCTTGGATTTCTTTCGCAGAGGGCGGGTAAGAGACCATCGCTTTGTTGAGATCCGTCCACTCCACCTGCAAAGCGTACTGCCCGGCCTGGACGTTGTCCCGCAGATAGGTGCGCCAAATGAGCTGCTTCGACTTCCGCTCCAACAGGTCCACGATCAGCGTGCGCTGGGAATAGTTCTTGATTACGAAATCGTCGTAGTCGAACGCCCAGGGCCCGTTCCAGAAGACCGGGTAGCCGCCCCACGCACCCCAGTAGGGATCGTCGGGTCCGAGGTCCTGGACCTCCGTCTTTTGCTGGCGAGCTACCCAGTAGCGGACGGCCAGGTCGAACTTCTGGTCAATGGGGACCTCGTTCATACTCCTGTTTTGAAGGACCCCGCTGATGAGATTCATCATGCGGTCCTGCATTCCCGGCTGGTTGAGAAGGCCGGCCTTGTCGAGTTCTATGCCTTTGACGAAACAGAAGGTCTTGTATTGCACGAACTTCCCATCGGGGTCGAAGTCGTTGCGGAAATCGACCGCCTGGACCGACATGGCAAGAACCAGAACAGGAGCAAGCCGGATGGTAACCGCTCTGACGTCTTTGAAGAAGGGCACTCCTTACTCTACCTAAGCCTTTGAGCGAAGCAAGCGGAGACTCAAGTCACTGGGTTCCGGACTGCTGCGCTGGATGCATAGACTCGGCGAGGGCGTGAAGGTTTTGGGGCCTCACGCGAATCAAACCACCCCGCGGGCTGTCGATATCGGCAATCAGCAAAAACGCGATCGAGATAATCACCGGAAGAACCAGAATCAGAACCCCCGATCCTCTCACGTGGTGCGAACCGTAGCCCACCAGCGTGCTGCAGCAGATGGCAATGGCAGCTAGCAGACACCAGGCCGCAATCGGAATGCGGTTCCACCAAGCCGCTTGGGTATAACCCTGCGAATTCAGCACATCGTTCATACCCGCGACCGCGAGGGCGACCACCGGCGTGGGTTGGGCGTCGGCCGCAGGCACGACAGCGGCCCACAGCTCATTCTGGAGTTGAGCTACGCGTGTATTGACGCGCTCCAGTTCCTCTGGACTGCGTGTGGTGTAGAAGAGAATGCGTGCGTCGGTGTAGGTGCTCAACAGCGATCTGATTTTCGCGGCGGCGTCGGCATTGGGCAGCAGGTCTGCGCGGACATACTCAGTGCCGATTGCGTTGGCCTCGGCTTCCTCGAAATTCTTACGCTGGTCGTAGCGGCTAATGGCCATCGAAAAGCTAAAGCCGATGATGAGCCCCAGCAGCGTCAGGGTGGCGGAGAGGACCAGGTTGAAATCTTCACGCGCCGCCTCTTCGAGTTCCCGCCGCCTCCGAATCGCCATGCCGCCGCGGATCGAAAGCCAGAGTATGAAAACAGAAACCACGAACACAACGGTAGGGAAATTCATTGGGTTAATCATATCTGTAGGGCCTTCTTGCCCAACGCACGATCAGGCAGTTCTATGAATTTGCCGGATCATCTGGACGTGGAGGTAAGCTACACCGGAGTCCCGTTGGATGACATCGGAGTAGTGCTCTGCGAAACCGTTATTCGCTTCCTCGGGATTGAGCAAAATGCCGGCGCGGGAAATGAGTTGCCGGAAGTCGTCGGTGTCGGCCAGGTCGCGGGCGGCAAGCGTTTCGTCAATCTCCACCACCAGGGCGGTCATCGGCTTCAGCCACGCAAACCAGGAGTCGCCAAGCAGCAACTGCAGGAAGGCACCCGGCGACGCGATGGGGCCATGCACCTTCTCATACAGCGATCGCTCCGACTCGAGCAAAGCCTTGTGGAGGCCAAGCAGGCCGTTCCGTATGTCGATCAGCTGCTGTCGAAGAGGGTCGCCGGTCGGACCGAGGAAGGACATCGACTATTAGGGTAGCCCGTGACGAAGCACGCCACAAGCGAAAGAGCCTAATCTACAATCGGCTTCAACCTACTTCTTGGCCGAAGCCAACTGCTGCTCTAGCTCGCCGATCCTCTGCCGCACTTTAGCGGCGTTCGCCCCCTCGGGAGCGAGCGCCAGGTAAGCCCGCAAATGCTCCATTTCAGAAGCATAATCGGCCCGGCCCTCGCATGCGTTGGCGAGGATCAATTCCGCCATGGGGAATCGATGCCCGGAATCAAGCTTAATGGTCTCCTGCGCGCTCTTGCCCGCCAGCTCGAATTCGTGCAGGCCCCAATGGCCCAAGGCATTGTAATACCACGAACTGGCGAGTTCCACCGGGTCCAATGCGATTGCCTGCCCGCTGTATTTGATGGCTTCGTCCCACTTGCCCCCGAGGGCGCTGATCTGGGCTAAGCGGTCATAGGGGCTGGCATATTTTGGGTCGGCTTTACTGGCCCGCAGGTAGGCTTCCGTAGCTTCGGCCAAGTGGTTTTCCGACTGGCGAATCCGCCCCAGCTCAAACCAGGCCGAGGCATACTCTGGATAAATCTCCACGGCGCGGGCGAACCCGGTTTCAGCCGCCTCAAAATCGCCCTTCCCCGCTTGCTGCATTGCCTTTTCATAGGCCTTAAGGGCCGGCTTCGGCGCCATCGCCGAGCTCAAGCTGATCGTGCTCCCTTTCACCTCGCCTAAACGGTGCAGTATCAAAGTGCCAATATCCGGATTGTCGAGAGGCTTGCGGTTCGCCAAGCTTAGATTGTCCGAGCGGTAACCCGGATACGACGCACGAAGCTCGCACGAGATGAGCGAACGCTGGTTGACAACTGCACCACTTTGCTGCGCGGTTGTGTTCGAAAGCGGCGAATTGGGGCCGGTGCTGGAGGTAGTGCTCCCGGCCGGGGCCAGGCCGCGGGGTGTTCGGTCATCGTCGTTCGAGACGCTGGCGTCCTGGATGATGCCCCGGTTGTCGCCGATCTGGAAGCTGAAGCGCCCCTTCGAGTCCGTGTGCGCCTCGATGTGTGTGCTCATTCCGCACACCCGTTCTATGTTGATGTTCACGTTCGGCGACGTACCGTCGTCGAAGGCCACGCGGCCTGAAATGAAGTACACCTGGCGCGAGGTATCCGAGCTGCTGTTGGGCGGCGCAGTGTTTGTGCCAGGGGTGGTGATCGGCGCATTCGCGGTGGGAGCCGTGTTCGTCGGCGTTCCAGCTTTGGATTGGGCGCACAACGAGCCCGCGAAGATCGCGGCCAGCACTGTGGGAAGCAAAACGAAACGCCAGCGGGAAAGGACAGACATCATAGCCCCTCTGATTATTTCAAGTCTGGCATAACTCGGCCGAGCGTGGAAATCGTTCAGCTGCGGGCCCGCAACTTGGGTTCGTTGGGTATCACGGCGACCTGCAGTCTTTCGAGCAGCCGATCGGCGTCGTCATCCACGGTGAGGTAATCGCGGTGCCGCGACTGCAGCAGGCCCTCGCGAACTTGATGATCGAGTAGCGCCAGGAAATGATCGTAGTAACCGGCCACGTTGAGCAGGCCCACCGGCTTGCGATGAATGCCCAGTTGAGCCCACGTCAGAATCTCGCACAACTCGTCCAGTGTGCCAAACCCTCCGGGAAGAGCCACGAATGCATCCGAGAGATCGGCCATTCGGGCCTTTCGCTCATGCATCGAGGCGACGACGTGGAGTTCGGTCAGGCCCGTGTGCGCGATCTCCCGCTCCACCAGTGCCACCGGCATTACGCCGACCGCGCGGCCGCCGGCCGCTAGCGCAGCGTCGGCAACCGTGCCCATCAGGCCTACGCACCCACCGCCGTAGACCAGTTCGATACCCTGCCCGGCGAGCAGACGCCCAACCTTTGCCGCAGCCTCGCGATAGGCCGGATTGGCGCCGTGGCTGGATGCACAGAACACACAAACACTTCTGAAACGCCTGCCGTCCGAACCGTCAGATCGCATTTCCGCCGTCATGTGAACGGATTCAGCGCGCTGGCCGGCGCCGCGCCTCGACCGGCCGTTTGGTCTCCGGTTTTGAAGCTGGCGCGAGCGGAGAAGCCTGCACCACCGGAATCAACGAATGATTGCTTTCGGTCGTCCGCGGAGTGCTCATGTGGTGGGAAAGCTCCTGGTTTAGATTGGCGACAAAGCTCTCGATCTGCGCCTGCATGGCTTCCATCTTCTGCCGCATGTTCAGGATGATTTCCACACCCGCCAGATTCACTCCCAGCTCGCGAGTGAGTTTCAGAATCACTTCCAGCCGTTCCAGATCCTCGTCGGTGTAAAGGCGCGTATTCCCTTCGCTGCGCGATGGAGCGAGTAACCCTTCCCGCTCGTACAGGCGCAACGTCTGGGGATGTATCTCATACTGCTCGGCGACCGCCGAGATCATGTAGGCCGCTTTCCCTTTCGTCTTCGCCATCGTTCAATCCCTTTCAGCCCGCCTGCCGCCCAACTTGTTTGCCGCAGCACAGCTTGCTGTACCACCCCGCAACCGGCGGCGCGAGAAACTCGCTATACCTTGCTCCACATCTCGGAGCGCACGTCTTCCGTTTGGACCTGCGCAAGCTCACGCAGCAACTCCTTGGTGCGCTCATCATTGACTTTTGGCGCGCGCAACACCACCTCGACAATCTCGTCTCCGCGCACGTTCTTCCGCGCGTTGAAGACACCCTTGTCGCGCAGCCTGAACTTCTGGCCGTTCTGCGTTCCCTGCGGAATCTTGAGCAGTGCGCGGCCGTCAATGGTCGGCACTTCAATCTTGGCCCCTAAACCGGCTTCGGTAATGGTGAGGGGCACCTGGATTTCAATCGTATCCCCATCGCGCTTGAAGAATGGGTGCTCTTCCACCCGAATCGTAATGTACAAATCGCCGGGCGGACCGCCGCCGGCGCCCGCGTTCCCTTTGCCGCCGACCCGGAGCCGCGAGCCCGCCGTCACACCTGCCGGAATTCGCACCTCCACCGTGTCCGGACGCGTGACGCGGCCTTCACCGCGGCAGGTCGGGCAAACATTCTTCAGGCGGCCCGTACCGTCACAGCGCTGGCAGCGTAAGTTGAACTTCATCGCTCCAGCCATCTGCGAGACCGTTCCTGTCCCATCGCACTCAGGACAAACGGCCACCGCCCCGCCCGAGGAACCGCTCCCGCCGCACGTTTCGCACAGTTCCTGGCGGGTGATATTGAGCTTGACTTGCGTTCCTCGAATCGACTGCCAGAAGTCGATCGCCAAGCCGTATTCCAGATCGGCGCCCTGCTCCGGCTGCATGCTGGCCGGCCGGTTCTTGCTGCCACCGAAGAACTGGCTGAAAATGTCCTTGAAATTCGAACTGCCGCCGCCACCGCCGGGGTCGTACCCCGCGCCGCCCTGATTCGGCCGAAAGCCCTCACCGAAATCAAACCCTTCAAAACCCATGCCGCCGGGGCCCGCACCCGGCCCACCGCCTGCGTTGGGAGGTATGTTGTCGGCGTAGAAACCGTACTGATCGTAGATCTTGCGCTTCTTGTCGTCACTCAAAACATCGTAGGCTTCCTGTACTTTCTTGAAGCGATCCTCTGACGATTTGTCGCCCGGATTCAAGTCCGGGTGGTGTTTGCGCGCGAGACGCCGGTACGACTTGCGAACTTCGTCAGCAGAGGCGCCTTTGGAAAGGCCCAGTGTCTGGTAGTAATCCTGTTTCGATGCCATTAGAAACGCACCAACTCCTTAAACCAGAAGCGGCGGCTTCCGGCAGCCGCCGCTTCCATCTATTCAACTACTTGCAGCCACCCTGCTTGTTGCGGATAACCGCGCTAGCTTCGGCTATTTCTTGTCGTCGACATCCACAAACTCGGCGTCAACGACGTTGTCTTTCGGCTTCTCTTCGGTCGGAGCGCCCGGCTGACCGGCTGCTCCGTTCGTGCTGGTGCTCTGCGTTTTGTACATCGCCTCAGCCAGTTTGTGGCTGGCCTGGGTCAGCTTGTCGGTAGCGCTATTGATCGCGTCGGACCCACCCTCCGCCAGCGCCTTCTTCATGTCGGCCAGAGCGGCCTCCACGTCCTTGGCGTCGGATTCGGAGATCTTATCGCGATGGTCCTTCAACATCTTCTCGACTTGATAGGACAAAGCGTCGGCACGATTGCGGGCCTCGATTTCGTCCTTCTTCTTGCGATCGTCGGCAGCGTTCGACTCGGCGTCGCGCGCCATCTTTTCAACCTCGTCCTTGCTCAGGCCCGAGGAAGACGTGATGGTGATCTTCTGTTCGTTGTTCGTTGCCCGGTCCTTCGCGGTGACGTTCAGGATGCCGTTCGCATCGATATCGAACGTCACTTCGATTTGCGGGATGCCGCGCGGTGCGGGCGGTATGCCGACCAGTTGGAAAACGCCCAGCAGGCGGTTATCGCGAGCTAATGTGCGCTCGCCCTGGTGAACCTTGATCTCGACCGAAGTCTGGCTGTCAGCCGCGGTAGAGAACACTTCGCTCTTGCGAGTCGGGATGGTCGTGTTCCGCTCGATCAGCTTCGTGAACACACCGCCCAGTGTCTCGATGCCGAGCGAAAGCGGGGTAACGTCCAACAGCAGGACGTCCTTCACTTCGCCGCCCAGCACGCCGCCCTGAACCGCCGCGCCAACTGCGACCACTTCGTCCGGGTTCACACTCTTGTTCGGTTCTTTGCCGAACAGATCGCGAACCATTTGCAGCACTTTCGGGATGCGCGTTGAGCCGCCCACCAGCACCACTTCGTCGATCTGCGAAGGCGTAACACCGGCATCGGCCAGCGCCTGTTTGCAGGGACCCACGGTGCGGTCGAGAATGTCGGCCACCATCTGCTCAAACCGCGAGCGGGTCAGCTTAACATTCAAGTGCTTGGGGCCGCTGGCGTCGGCCGTCAGGAAGGGAAGATTGATATCGGTCTCGAGCAGCGTCGAGAGCTCGATCTTGGCCTTTTCGGCCGCTTCCTTCAGCCGCTGCAGCGCCATCTGGTCTTTCGACACATCCACGCCCTGGTCCTTCTTGAATTCCTGAACCAGCCAGTCGATGATGCGTTGGTCGATGTTGTCGCCGCCCAGGTGGGTATCGCCATTGGTCGACTTCACCTCAACCACGCCGTCGCCCACTTCGAGGATCGAGATGTCGAACGTTCCGCCTCCGAAGTCGTAGACCGCGATGGTTTCGTCCTTCTTCTTGTCCAGGCCGTAAGCGAGTGCGGCCGCCGTCGGCTCATTGATGATGCGCATCACTTCCAGGCCCGCAATCTGTCCCGCGTCCTTGGTCGCCTGGCGCTGCGCGTCGTTGAAGTAAGCCGGGACCGTGATGACCGCCTTGGTCACCTTTTCACCCAGATAGGCTTCGGCCGCTTCCTTGAGTTTCGTCAGGATCATGGCTGAAATCTCTGGCGGAGAATACTTCTTGCCCTGAATCTCGATCCGGGCGTCGTTCCCGTCGCCGCGCACCACCTTATAGGGCACCAGCTTCATTTCCTCGCTCACTTCGTCGTAGCGACGGCCCATGAAGCGCTTGATGGAATAAACGGTGTTTTCCGGATTGGTAACGGACTGGCGCTTGGCCACCTGGCCAACCAGCCGCTCACCATTCTTCGAAAATCCAACCACCGAAGGTGTGGTCCGCCCTCCCTCCTGGTTGGGGATAACGGCGGGCTGGCCGCCTTCCATGACGGCTACCACGGAGTTCGTGGTTCCGAGGTCAATACCGATAATTTTGCTCATTTAAGAAACCCTCCGCCAATCCGGGAGGGCCGTATAGAGCACCCTCAACGGTCGACAATTGTTTAGCACGTCTCCATTATCAGACTTGAGTGCTTCTTTGTCAAGTTCGTGAAGGCACTTTTTTATAATCCATAGTAAGCCATTGATTATAAGAGGCTAAGAACGTCAGACCCGGAAGAAATCCGGACGCCAGGATTGAATCGACTTCTTGATTTCCTTAGGTGCCAGTTGCTTGGTAGCGGCAGCTTCCGCCAAGGCCGGCAGCTCGGCATCTGAGGCAAACCTGAGCGCCACCAGCTGCGGTTCCGTCAGTTTATCAATGAGATCCCGCTGGGTTTCCGGGAGTAGTCGGAACAAACGCAGCCGTTCTTCGAGCCGGATGATCCGGTCTTGCACCTTGAGGGGATTGGTCCGGGCTTTTAGGGCTGTCAGGACCAAAGCCAAGCTAACCAGCAGCATCCAGATTGAATGCGAGCCGGGATGCCGAACCACCGTAGTCACCGCCATCGCGAGGATGACAACGATAAGTGGCAGTAAAACAAAGTGATAGGGCGGATCGAGCCGTGCGTGATTGGAAAGATTCTGTTCCGTTGTTTGCGCCATAGGTACCCTATCTATATCAGAAGCCGTAGCATCGGCTTACGCCCGAGCAGCCCAGAGAAAACAGGCGCCTGCTCCTATTTGTTGATTTTCTAGGCTGAAGGCGAACATATGAACCTGATTCGATTCCCTTTTCTCAATTAGTTCCGCCACCGGAGCGCCCGATCACTTGCACCCGTCCCAGGCCGATGAGTATTGGGAATAGACAAGTATTTTTACTGGTTGAAGGTACTAACAGAACTGTGGGATAGTTCACGAATTGGTTCCCCGGGGGGGTCCACAAGCGGGGGGGTCCACAAGAATGAAAAAATCTGCCTTAGCTCTTATTATCTGCAGCGCCACTACGTTTGCTGCGCCGGTCAGCTTTAGTACCAGCGGACTCTTCACTTCTGACAGTTCTAACTCCATCACAAACGGAGACGCAACGATCAAGTTTACCGGCACTACCGCATCCGTGAATGCGCCGATCCTCCAAAGCCTTGGTGTTTTCAACGTAACTGGCAATGTGGGCGGAGCGTTCACTGACAACTTTACTTTGGCAATTACCCAGGACATCCCTCCTATCGGCACTGTCACCTCGGCGACCACCGTGAATGGCACGATCACCGGCAACTCCAGCACGATCCTGCTGACCTTCACCCCATCGGCTGTGTCGATTGGCACTGGTTCCACCAAAGTCACCTACACCTTTTCGCCGGACTCGTACGGCCTCAATAACCCAAGCATCAATGGTGGCGCCACAACGATCGAGGCCTTCGTCACCGAGACTTCGGGACCGGTTCCGGAACCGGCTTCGCTCGGTCTGCTCGGTGCTCCGCTACTCGGCCTTGGTCTGTTGATCCGCCGTCTCGCTGCTAAGAAGTAGTTTGGGCGAAGAAATGGGGACAGGAAGGTGTGGGAGAGAAATGGGGACACGCACATTTAATCTGACATCCCTCAGTTAAACCCGAGGATACATCGACGCACGAAGGTGACAGCCCGTTCTCATCGGAGAATTGCAGATGCTCTTACCAGATTCCGAATCCCAGATAGGTCGCGAGCCACGCTGTTGTCGTCAGTAATCATCAAGTGCGTAGCTATTCTTCAAACATCGCGGACACAGGGCTCTGACGTGGCTACACTCACTAAGCCCCGAAAAGCTCAGGTTAGCGCTTATGGATCCCTGAACCGCAATCGACGCCCCGTCGATTCTCTGGCGTCTCGACGGCACTGATCACCACAACTCCTACTCGTGCCGCAGCGCATGCATTGGGTCCACGCTGGCAGCCCGTCTTGCCGGCGCAAGTCCCGCGATCAGTGCGATGACGAGTAACAGCAGGGCCGCGCCGGTGAAAGTTCCAACGTCGGTCGGCTTCAAGCCATAGAGCAAGCTGGCCAGCACCCGTGTGACACCAAGCGCGGCCGCCAAGCCCACTCCGATTCCGATGCACGTCAGTACCGACGTTTCGGCCAGAACCATCGCCAGCACCTGGCGGGCTTGGGCCCCGAGAGCCATGCGAATCCCAATCTCGTTGGTCCGCCGCGACACGGTGTAAGCCATGATGCCGTAAATGCCGATGCTGGCCAGGAGCAGCGCCACCAGGCCGAAGCCGGTTGTCAGAGTCGCAAACACCCGTTCCTCCGAAAGGATCGCGTCGATCTGCTGCGTCTGGGTGCGAACCTCGAGCAACGGCAAGTCCCTGTCGACCGACCGCACCGCTTCGCGAAGCTCCGCCACGACGCTGGCCGTGCTGGCCGCCGTCTTGATCTCGAATGTCATCGATTCGATGTCGTTCAACTGGCTGTACGGTATATACAGAGTCGGTGGAGCGGCATCGCGCAGGTTGTCGTATTTCGCATCGGCAGCCACACCAACGATCGCTATCGGCGTTCTAGCCGCCGCGGAATCGTTGTCACAAGTGCTGATGGTCCGTCCAATGGGATTCGTCTGGCCGAAGAACTTATTGGCTAATCGACGGTTGACAATGGCCACCTTGGGAGCCGTCGCCGTGTCATGGGCGGAAAAATCGCGGCCTTGGAGGATGGGGATGCCGATCGTCTCAAAGAAGCGGGCGCCCACAAAGTTGGTCATTGTCGAGTCGCGGCGTCCCTGAGCCGGTTTGTCGCCGGGCACAAAGCATTCGTCGTTCACATTGTGCGCCAATAGCGCCTCACTGGATGCCGTTGCCGACTGGACACCGGGCAGCGTTCCCACCTTCTCTTCAATTTGACGGAACAGATCAACCCGCTGTTCGTTCGCATAGCGAGCTCTCGGAGGCTCCAGTTGGAACAGCAGAATATGCTCCGGATTAAAACCGATGGCGGTGGATTTGAGGTTCACCAGTGTCCGCAGGAAAAGCCCTGCCCCGACTAATAGCAGCAAGGAGAGCGAAACTTGCAGGACAACCAGCGATTTGCCGAGCAGCGCCCTGGGCCGGGTGGCCGGCGCTCGCCCGGTTTCTTTGAGCCCGGCATTGACGTCGGTTCTGGTCGAGCGCCACGCAGGCGCCACGCCAAACAGCAGACCCGTGATCACGGTAATGGCGAAGGCAAAGGCAAATACCCCCCAATCGAATTCGGCGTCCAAGGAACTCGCTCGCCAGGAACTTTCAAACAGGCTCGGGATGATGTTGCGGCCCAAATAACCTAGCAAAAGGCCGGCCATTCCTCCCAGGAATGCGAGCAGCAGGCTTTCGGTGAAGACTTGCCGGATAATCCGCAAACGGCCCGCGCCGATCGCCAGCCGCACACTCATTTCCCTCTGTCGAGACGCCGAGCGCGCCAGTAATAAGTTCGCCAGATTAGCGCAGGCGATCAGCAGGACCAGGCCGGCCACCGATAGCAGCACCAGGATGGGCTTCTTGAAATCCCCTTGCTGCAGGTCTAAACCGCGGCTGCCTTTTGCCAGGATGAAGCGCGGCATGTCGCTGTCCTTCTTCTCGGGCATGGTCGCATGGAAGGCGTTACGAAATGAAACGTCCAGCGCCGCCTGCGCTGCTTCCTCGCTAACCCCGGGTTTGAGCCGGCCCATCACCATCAGCCACCAGAAGCCGTTGGTTGCCAGCAGCGAGCCTCTTTGGTTGGGGATGACCTGTGGCTGCAAGCCGACCGGAAAGAATATCTCCGGTGTGCCTCCCGCCTTAGCGCCTTTGAAGCGCGGCGAATTCACACCGACAATGGTGACGGGGAGCCGGTTCAGGTTGATGACCCTGCCCAACGCGCTGGCGGACCGGCCAAAACGCTTTGCCCAGTAGGCATCGCTGATCACGGCCACAGGCGTCGCCGCCAGGGAATCATCTTCGGGCGTAATGGCGCGGCCGGCGATGACTTCCGCTCCCAGGCTGTGGTAGAAGTTGCCGGACACCAGCATGCCGTCGATCGCCTCGGCCTGTCCGTCAATGGTGGCTGTCAGCTGGTAGAGATCTTTGAACGCAACCAGGTCGTCGAGCACCTCGTTGTGCCGCCGCATCTCGAGATATAGAGGGTACGGAAATGGCGTGCCGACCATCTCTCCCGCGGCGTTCCCGTCGAAGCTTCCCCAAGCCCCCCCGAAGTGTTGTATCCGGGGCTTGGCAGCCCAGGTGAACAGCCGCAGCCGTTCCGAGTGCGGAACGTCCATCGTCTTGAGCAGAACTTCTTTCGCCAGTGTGAAGATGGCCGTGTTCGCCCCAATGCCGAGTGCCAGTGAAAGTACAGCCACCGCCGTGAAGGCCTTGCTATGGCCTAGCGAGCGCCAGCCGTATCGAAGATCGCTAGTAAGTTCGTCCCAAAAACGGAGCCCGAGCGAGGCACGGCATTCTTCCTTCTGCATTTCAACGCCGCCGAATTCGAGCCGTGCGCGGCGGAATGCTTCGCTACGCGGCAGGCCTGAGCGAACCAGATCGTCCGCGTAGGCTTCCATGTGAAACCGGAGTTCGTCGTCCATCTCGGCCTCCACGCGGGAACGGCGGGTCACCGAACGGAGCCACGAATGAAGCCGGGCGAGCGCAGTCATAGTTCCTCCGGAGCCGTGCCCAAGATGCCGCCAATAACGTCGGCCATGCGATTCCAGTTCTGCGTTTCCGTTTGCAGTTGCCGCTTGCCGGTGGTGGTGAGGCGATAGTACTTGGCCTTGCGCTTGTTCTCCGATTCGCCCCATTCGCTGGCGATCCAGCCCTGGTGTTCCAGCCGGTACAGCGCCGGATAGAGCGAGCCCTGCTGGATCTCCAGGCGGTCTTTTGAGATCTGCTGAATTCGCAGCAGAATGCCATAGCCATGCAGCGGGCCGAGCGAGATCGCTTTTAAAATGAGCATGTCCAAAGTGCCCTGCAAAAGATCGAGTTGTTTGCCCATGCGGAGTCTCTCCTAGAGGATCTAGGTGAATCGTATCGCGACTCTCCTAGTCTGTCAAGGAGAAGCCTGAGCAGCCGGAGTCGCCCCGGGAAAATGAGTCCGTCCCCTTTTCCAGGTGCCGGCCGGGGCCTGCGGGAAAGTGAGTCCGTCCCCTTTTCCCGATGCCGACTGGGGCCTGCGGGAAATTGAGTCCGTCCCCTTTTCCAAGGCACACACATCTCCGCATTTCGTCACCGAGGCCTGTCGCCGCGTGGGACGTGAGCGAGCCGCTCGCCAGTCATTCCTCTCAAAGTCAAAAGCCAGTCACAAACGTTCGTATTAATTTAGCCTCGCTCTAACCTATTGAATCCAAGCATTTTTATCAGGACACCTGGGTCTCACCTTCCGCAGTCGGAGCCATAGCTAGTGCTACTTCTGTTTCAGGCGGATTTCCGCCATTTCAGATAAGCAGGTAAATGCTATGTCCGAATTATTGAACGACTGCCCTGACCTCACGGGCGATGTGACGACTGAACAAGGTCCGGTCAAGCCGGAGTCCAAGCAGTCATTATCAGACGCTGGGCAGCCAGCTTCACCCGCCGACAGCGGCGCGGAGAAAGGAAACGGCTCCGGCCCAAATGGCCATCCCGAAGTAGATGCAAAAACTCGAGCCAATCGCGAGAATGCGCGGAAGTCCACGGGTCCGCGTACCGATGCCGGCCGCAACGCCTCCTCCAAGAACGCCGTCAAGCACGGCCTCTTCGTCGGGGATCTGGCCAAGCATCTCAGCGGAGAACAATTCGAACGCTATCAGAGCTTCATCGAAGGCATCGTCAAGGATCTCCACCCGGTAGGTGACTTGGAAGTGCATCTCGCGCAGCGGGTCGCCGACATCCAGTTCCGGCTCGAGCTGCTTCGCACCGCCGAGCTGAAAATCTACATGGATGTTGCCATCCTGTCCGCGACCATGGAAGGTTGCCTCATGAAGACCGGCAACCCCATGGGCCTGGCTTCGCTCTACGATCAGCGCTTTCAGCGCTCTTTCTCGAAGACGCTAGAGGAATTCCGCCATGCCCAACAGATTCGAGTGGACCAGGAGAAACAAGCCATCGAGGAGCTGAAGGCGATTGCTGCCGCGCACATGCAGCAGAACGTCCCGTTCGATCCGGCCCGGTTTGGCTTCGTTATTTCGAGCGAACTTCTCCTCAGCAAAGTACGCCTCGGAAATGCCAAGAAAATGGCTCAATTCAACACGGGTGACGGGATCGTCGAGAAGAAAGTCGTCGCGATCCTAGCCGGCGAACCCAAAAAGGCCGCCTAGCCAGTCCGAAACGATGCAGAAACACCTCCAATAAATCAGAGCGACAAACAAGTCCGAGCGACGTGTCTTATGAGCGGCGTTTAGCTCTCAATCCATTGGAAGGCCCGGATGCGGGTGTCCGAAGCGAAGCCGCCTTTGGTTGACTCACGCCGGTGTGCGACGCTAAAGTAGAAAGAGCGACTTCTGCCGCTTCCCGCCGTAGCGTCCCCATCGTCTAGCCCGGCCTAGGACACCGCCCTTTCACGGCGATAACAGGGGTTCGAATCCCCTTGGGGACGCCAAACAGTTTTTATCCATTGTTTTCGGCGCTCTCGCTTCAGCTCGTTGGAATCTTAAGTGAGGTAGCAGTTGAAAGAGTCGTACGAACCCTTTGACTGCCCCCTTCGGGCTCTTCCACTCGGGCTCCTTCGTGCTAATGTTTCGCGTTACCCGCTTACCAGCCTAGACGGCCCCGCCTTGCAGACTATTTGTTGCGCATCCATCACGAAATTTATGTTGTACTCGGTTGCCCAGCGCTTCGTTACGCCGTAGTTTGAAAAGGCCACGTTGGTTCTATAGGAGATGATGGATTTGTTCTTAATCGTCGTGCCCAAGAGAACAAACAGCGCGGAGTGGTCTACCTCCATGTTGCCGCTTCGAACCAGTAGGACCTTGTAAGGAAGTGGCGTTTTCTGCGAACCTGGGCCGACCACAGGAACAGATGAAAACCTAATCTCTAGGGAGTCGAGGTCCTTGTCTTCAGCACGAACAATAAGTGGGTCTACTTCGACGTTCAGCGCCCCGTCTGAAGAAATGCTATTGAGGTGAAACCACGACTCGGTAAGTCCCGCAGACCGCTTAGAGGCAGCCTCTAGGGTGATCATTGGGTTTCCAGACAGCTCATTGACTTCGCTGGACAGCGCAGCAATCCTGATGGACTGCTTCCTCCAGGCCATAAATGACGACAGAACCAGCACGCACCCCAAGATGAGCCAATTGACGTATTGCGGTATTGGCCTTCCCACCGCCATAGCCCACAGGGAAAGCACCGCGACAATAGTGCCGCCTGTCAGCACGTACTTTCCCTCTTCCCAAAGTGCGTGCAGAAACGATAGAAAGCACCGAAACACTGAGCTATCGTATCACCGGGCTGATTTATGCTTGCCAAACGCATGTTACCCATATGAAAAGGCGCCAATTAATGCAACAACCTCGGAGGGCTATCCTGCACGTTCCCAAATCCGGTGACGCTCTGGTGACGCACCGAGGTTCGCGTAAAGGTCGACTCAACAATGCCTCGACAAAATCAACTTGTCAGGCAACCGTTCTGAGGCTAAGCTAAACCGCATGACGATTAAGCATCTTCCCCTTTTGGCAATCGCTCTGATAGGTCCCCTCGCAGCTTCAGCGCAAACAATAAAACGAATTCCGCTGCCGAATTCCGACCTTCCCATTTCGGCCGCCGTATGGGCCGGAGACACTCTGTATGTGAGTGGAAGCCTCGACCCGGACAGGAAGACACACAGCGATACCAAGTCACAAACCGTGGGGCTGCTCAAGGACCTTCAGAAACTCCTCGAATCGCAGAAACTGACGCTAGGCGATGTGGTGATGATGCATGTGTACCTCGGGGGCGATCCTGCCAAAGACGGCAAGATGGACTTTGAGGGAATGATGGCCGGATACACCCAATTCTTCGGCACCAAGGACCAACCGAACAAGCCCGCACGCACCACGGTGCAGGTGGTTCTGCCCGCTGCCGTTAGCGGCGCTTTGATAGAAATCGACCTGATCGCCGTGCGTTCAAAGTAGCAGCCGGGATCATCCCAAAGAACAGATCGGGTTCAGTGTTTCGTCAGTGTGGCGCTGGGCGCTAGCCAAGCTGCGTCGCGCTGCGTCTGCGGCGGGCATACACGAGGCCGACCATCCCTAGCGTTGAGAGGAAGATCGTGACGGGGATGGATGGTTCCGGAGAGGTAACGTAGGCACCGTTAAACGTAGCCGCCAGTTCTCCCCCTTCTTCGTCTCCGAAGAGATATAGACCACTTGGGAAAGCGAGGGAAGGGTCAGGATTAATGCCGACCGTCCCGCCTGTTGGGGGCAGGTACGGGAGAAAGTTCAAAACGAGGCCGCATGGAAAAGAATCGCAATAGGCAAGCAGTCCAGTTGAATCGCCTCCAAACAAGGTCGTGATCGTAATCGGAACGTCAGGATTCAGGACCTGCATGTTGATGCTGGTGACGGTGTCAGTCGTGCTATCAAACGTGAAATTCCCGACCACTTGGGCCGAAACGGGGATGCCGTCGGCGTAGAGGTATCCGTTCTGGATGGTCCAGGTCGTGGTGACATCGGCCTGAAGGACCCCGGCGAGCAGGAACAAACCACATAGGATGCCGACGAACGAAAAGCGCTTTCCACTTTCGAGAATTCTCATCACAACCTGCCTCCCAAAGCGAAATGTGCGGGGTTAGCCTCGAAGCGCACCACGTGTTTGGACAAACACCAGCACAAGCCATACTACTACTTAAGGCAAACGACGGTCCACTTTTATTTCTCTCGGCGGCGTCAGCTTGACTAGCTCAGTTCGTTTTACCGGCGGACCTCTGTGCCATAGGCAAGGCTGGTGTAGAAATTGCCTCGGCCGCGCGGAGTCAGATCGAGGACGTTCCAGATGGGATTGAGCAGGTCCAGGCCGCGTTCCTTAACTTCGGGCGACATGCGCGGATGACTGCTGTAGAAGTGGCGGATTTTGCCGTGGTCCTGAACGAACACCGAGACCTCTGAGTCCTGATTGCCGTCGCGGTCTTCGCTGCCCAAGTCATATTTGAAGGAATTGGTTCCGGCGCTCAGCAGCCGCAGCTTATTCCAGCCTCGGGCGCGGGCGTGAGCGCGCAGTGTAGCCGGATCTGCCGCGGCCACAATGGCGAGATCAACGTTTTGCGCGAGATGGTGGGCGATGCCGTTCATGCAGTCGATCCAGGCTGTGCACATGGGCAGGCTTTGGCGTTCTTCTTGCCGAACATGAAATGGTAGACGATCAACGCACGATCAGGTGCGGTGAACAACTGGCTCAGGCGAACGGTTCGGACCGGGGAATCACCGGCATTGAGGTCGGCCGGGCCCTCTTCGAAAACGTAGTCTTGCATTTCGGGGCCTGGCGCCAATTGCCGCCGCATTTCAGCCACCTTTTCCTGGTGGCGCATCAGTTCGATTTCTGCAAGCCGCAGTTGATCGCGCTGGGCGATATACTCGCTTGACTCGTTGGCTAGATTCGTTGTGCGGAAAACATCAGGCTTGGATGTCATGTGTATCTCTCCGGATTCCTTTTGAAACCGTATGGTGTGGACTTCGGAGAGAGCTGGAATGTTTCGGCGGTTTGGCGCCGGCCCGGCAGTCATCTAATGTTCGTGCCGCAACTCCATCAGCACGTACGCGAGTGGGCGGGAATCGCCCGGGGCGCTGAATTCCACGTCGCTGTGAATGCTAAGAGTGTAGTCGGCGGTCAGTTCGGGATCACAGGGCACCGATATCTCAAACGCCCCGTGGCCCACTTGCGCTACTGTCGCCGGCCGTTCATCAATCTGCACGGTAATGGTTGCCTGTGCCGCGGAATATTCGGGCCGCCAGCCTTTGATCACCAGCTTCTTTACCGGCTTCCCCGGCCGGATCCGAAGCTGAACCCGGCCACTCACCCAGTCGTCGCCATAGAGACCGCTCGACTCGCCGACTTGCAACGCGTAGCCGGTTACCGGAGCGCGCACCTTCCGCAACAACTCGCCAATGTAAGCGGCCTTGTCCGCGATCTCGCCGTTCTTGGCAAGTTCCATGTTCTGATAAACCTCGATCCACCTGTCCCGGCGGTCCGTATCGAAATGCAGGAGTGTCAGGTCGGCTTCGGTAAGGGTGTATCCGGTAACAAATCGCGCAGGAAGAGGGCGATGCACATAGAATGTTCCGTGAACCGGGGCGATCTCCTGGGCCGGGCGCTCTTTCGTGTAGAGGTAAATGGAAATCGACTTTCGCGACCGGTGGCGTTCGCCCTCGGGCAGGTTCACTTCCGGAAAGCCGTGCCATGAGTATTCATTGGTTTCAAAAACGACTGCCCGATTGAAGGTGCATGGGTACGACTTGATTCGGTTCTCCTTCGGGCGTCTCGGATTGGAGTGCACTTCCAGCGAGCCGCCCCATTCAGGCAGCCAGTCTTTGTTTAAGTACACAATCAGGTTCAGGCGCCGGTGCAGCTTCTGTGCTTCGTCGTAATTGAAATCGACGTGTGCATCCAGCGACTGGCCGTGCAGGTTTTCGTGGGTTCCTCCGCCATACATACTGGGGTCCAGCTGCAAGTCGGGAATTCCTGTCATCTCGCTCATGACTGACAGAAATTCCGCGGACCCAATCATTGCGTACAACTCCTGATAGGCCGGGCTGATGTCGCGGATGCGGGTATTCACTGCCTTGCCCCATACACCCTCGTAGATTTCGTTTTTGGCCAAAGCCGGATTGAAGGTCGGGAAATCGCGGAGTAACGCTTCGGCGAAATCGGGCGCGAAGAAACCGTCTATGGTCAGGTGTTTGTAAGGATCCGCCGTCAGAAACTGCTCCCGGTGCGTGCTCAGCGCCTCCATAACCTGCGGAGAAAGACGCAGTGCTCTGGCCTGTTCGGTAGGCGGATACGGTGTTGACTGATCCATGAGTATCCACATTTTATCTTCAGGAACCGAGCGACGGACCTACTGAACCGACACCCACGACACTCCCTCCGCCGGAACGGTCACACGCACTTGAACCGTATAGTCGCGCTGGATGGTCACCTGTTGGGGAGCGCCGTCATTCGTCCGAATCGTCGCCGTCGTCGTCAGCCCCGTGTAATAGAGCGGCAAGCGAATCTCGCGAGTTATTTCCGTGCCGAGTGGATTATGAATGACCGCCAGCCCCTTTTCGGGCAGCGTCGCGCTGACGTGCAGGATCGCGTCATAGTCCCGCCCATCGGGCCTGCGGATGTGAATGATGTCGGATTCCAGGATGGCCCGATGCTGCTTGTAAAATGTCACCCATCGTTTCACCATCGCGCGCGTTTCTTCGGAATCGTATAAGCGCGGGCCGCGGTAGCAAGCCTGTACGCCGGCGGTCAGGTTCAATTCCAAATGCCGCTCGTAGAAATCGAGATGTTCCTCCAGTGGCTCCAGGGTTGCCGCGGCGCCACCACCCTGGTATTCCACCAGCGGCACAAACATCCAACCCATGCTGGGCGTTTTATCCCACGTTCCGTCGTAGATGTTCTGTCGCGCCAGAATGACCTGCCGTTCGCGCGGCAGTGACCAGTTCGTCTCCCGATATCCCATGGCGGTCTTGTTGGCGCCTTCCAGAAAATACCAATCGGGCACGTTCAGGTACACGCCGCGTCCACGGCACCACTGGTAGAAATCGGAGATCGTCTTCCATTGTGTCCACTGCGAGTCGTCTAAACCCCGATGTCCGGGATGCGTTGTCGATGCACAGGTATCGCCCGGGTACGATCCGTCATGTTCAAGAACTGCCAACCCGGTCGCCTCAATGAAATGCCGAAGCTTCCGGAAATACTCGATCCCCCAGGGGCTCCCGAGACACGGAGAATGTCCAAAGATCGGCTTCGGGTTGACTACGTCATCAGCGGGATCGATCTGGCGGCTCGCCAGTAGCGAGTAGCCACCGACCGCGACACCCTTCGAGCGGCCATAATCCACCAGCGCTTTGATCTGCGCCAGGTACGCGGGATCCTCTCGCTCTATGTCGAATCCGCTGCCGAACGACATGATCACCATCTCAAACCCGACGTCTGCGCTCTGATCGATCGCCAACTTGACAGCGTCGGGATCGGATTGCCGTACATGCATCAGCAGCGGATTCTCTTGTGACCACGGCGCCAGCGCGCGATACATCCGGCGCTGAGCCAGTCCGCGCCGCTCCCGATCGGTGCTGTCGTGGACCAACTCGAATACCCGGAATGTCTCGAACGTTTCACCCGGCGCAATGGTTACATCCGGACCCAGCGGCGGATAACAACGCAACAACGCGGGCGTTTGCAGGCTGTAGTTGACTTGTGTGGTGTAATTCGCGTCGGGCTCCCAGTGCGCCACTTCATTGCGATCGGGCCGCGGGTGCGTCGCGACGAACGAATAATTGCTCTCGACTTGTAAGTTGCCGTACCCCCAAGCCTCCGGCGCTTCCACCAACGACTCCGATTCGACCACCGCCAGAATTTCGCTGACAAACCGGTTCAGCTTCACCGGATGGCCGGAGTCATTACGAATCGTGATCCATTTCGAGACCACCGGCAACCCGTCGTACATCTCGTAGTGGGCGGCAACTTGAATGCCAGGCAATTGGCTGTGGTCAAAATACAGAATCAACGATGCGCCCGGCGGGGGCCACGGCGGCGCGCCTGAAGAGACGATCCGCCTCCACGGAAAGCGTTCCGCTGTTCCGCCCGATTCCATGCGCACAAAATGGAAAGCCGCGGGGTTCGGTTTCATTTTGTCGATCCGATCCGCGCGCAGGTACCCCCACTCCTCTTGCCCGAGCAATCCACCCACGTCGTAGCGATGGCCATCCAACTCCAGCTCCCCCTCGGCCTTCACGCCACGCAGCAAGGACGCGCCTGTTCGCAGATCATCGAACGCGATTGTGGCCGCGTCGGGCACCAGGCGCCACGAGCGTCGGATGAGCCCGTTTGTCATGGTGACTTCCCGCCCATCGGCCGAGCGTTCGACCGTGGTCCGCTGCGTAGGCGCATCCACCAGCCAATCGGCTCCGCACACCGGTAGGGTCAGCAAAAACGGGGCTAAGCCAGCCAGCACAACTGCGGGGGCGATGCAGGTGTGAGCCCGCAAAAGGGCGGTCGCGGTGAGACCAGTCGTGAGCCCGTTGCGGACGGGCGCTGGCCGAATGCGCATCCTTGCCATGGTCACTTCCATCCTAAGGCGGGGCGTACCCGCGGTCCGTTAGAAGCCGATGATAGGATTACCGCAGAGGGCTTCCCGGGGGGTGGAAGAACCCATGCTCGAACTCGTTCCACACAATATACTGTCTTGGGATTTCAACGTCCTCCGCGATGGGTTCCCCGTGGCGGTGATCGATGTCTCCTGGTTCCGCGAAAAGGGAATGCTCACCGTGGACGGCGTCGAATATCCCGTCTACCGGGAGCACCTGATGAGCGGCGCTTTCATTCTTGAACACAACGGAATGCATCTGGCCCGAGCTGAAAAACCGAGTGCTCTCTTTCGATGTTTCCTGGTCCAGCATGCAGGCCAGACCTACACGCTTAAGGCGGAAACGGCTGTCTTCAGAAAATTCGTTCTCTTGGATAACGACCGGGAAGTCGGATCCATTACGCCGGAAGGACCAATCATCCGCAACGCGATGGTCGACTTTCCCGACACCCTTCCTCTGCCTGTGCAGGTGTTCCTAATCTGGCTGACGGTCATTCTGTGGAAGCGTCAGGCTAGTCACAATTAACGGCCCTTCGCGGCGGGATGCGGTTTCGACGCCTCACGCATTCGCGCCTGCGCCTCCGCCGATCTGCCGAGTCCTCAAACCCTGTATCTCATGGCTCAATAGTTTCTCGGCCGCTTTGACAAACTGCACGGTGTGCGGCAATTGCACGTGCCGTTCAAACGCAGCCTCATCCGCCCATTCGGAATGAATCGCGAACCGCACCGGCTCCCGGACAGATTCGAACAGATGCATAGCCACGCAACCCGCCTCCGCGCGCGAAGGCCCTTCCACCTTTAGGAGTTCGTCACGAAACTCCAGTTCCCGTCCCGGCGCGGGTTCAAACTGTACGAAAAAATGAACGGACACAGGGCAACCTCCTCTACCCATCTTGTGACGAGTCGTTGTGAAACTCATACGGCGCAGTTTGATAGAAGCTCGGCCTTTACGTGCGCTCGCTCACGCGCGCGGCTCCGAAAGATGCACGTGCGACCCGGCGCTTATGGGCTATCGGTCGGACTTTAATGAGAATGAACTTGATGCGCGGGCGAAACGAATGACTCGAGCGCAGCCATCGTGTTCTCACAGATTTCAGTTGGCGAGCCCTCTGCCGCGACCGACACCAACATGCCCAGCTCTTTGTAGAACTGGATCAGAGGTGCGGTGCTGCGTTCGTAGGCTTCCAAACGAACGGTGATCGACTCCGGCCGGTCATCTTCGCGCTGGAACAATCGGCCGCCACAGTGGTCGCACACACCCTCCACTTTGGGAGGTTGGCCGGTGACATGGAAAACCGATTTGCACTTTTCGCACGTTCGACGCCCGCTCAGGCGGGCCACAATTTCAGCCAGCGGCAGTTCGTAGTTCACGACGGCGCTGAGCGAAAGGTTCTCGCTTCCCATGTACGCTTTCAACTCTTCGGCTTGCGCTAAGGTGCGGGGGAAACCGTCCAGGATGAACCCGCCACCGCAACGGATGCAGGCACCGCGTTCGCGGACCATCTCCCAGACTGTCGTATCCGGCACCAGCGCCCCCCGGCGCATGTGCTCAAGGGCGGACTTCATGGCTGGTGATGGCTCGCACGCCTCTTTGCTCCCCGCGGCGCGGAACACGTCGCCGGTGGAAAGATGGCAGGCCCCTAAGCGCTCGCGCAGCAGATCGGCTTGCGTGCCTTTACCCACTCCCGGCGCACCCAGCAACACCAGCCGCCAAGGTGATTGCGCCTGAGGCGGCGGCACCGAGCACTGTGCGAGCGGCCCTTTGAGCCATGCCGCCCGATCATTCTTTTTCTGTTCGTTCATGATTTCGCCAGGTCCTGTGAACCCACGCTTCCCTTCAGACAGTTATCCATACGATAAGGCCCATCCAGACTAAAGACAATCCTCCAATGAGGTTATAAGACCGATTGGAGGAACGGACCCCCCGCAATAGGGACGGACCTGGTTAGGCATGAACGCAAGTCGCTGGAAACATTGACTCGCGTGGCCGGGTGCCAGCTCTCGGCCCGCCCTGGGCTAGTACCGAGGAAATGGACAGCGCCGAGACCAGCGGGCTAGTATGGAGTGCTGGCCGGACTACAAAACGTAGCTCTGGTCTGGGGTGCTGGGTAAGTATCAAGGGGAAATGACGGGTACGACGGTTTCGCACTATCGCATTTTGGAGAAGCTAGGCAGCGGCGGCATGGGGGTCGTCTATAAGGCTGAGGACACGAGACTCGGGCGAATTGTTGCACTTAAATTCCTGCCCGACGACCTGGCGAACGATACTCTGGCTTCAGAGCGTTTCCGGCGGGAGGCGCGCGCTGCGTCGGCGCTAAACCATCCGCACATTTGCACCATTCACGAGGTGGATGAGTCCGATGGGCAACGTTTTATCGCAATGGAGTATCTGGAGGGCCAGACGCTTCGCGAGAAGATCGCGGCCGGGCCGCTTCGAATCAATGAACTCCTGAGCTTAGGCATCCAGATCGCGGACGCACTGGACGTGGCGCACCAACACGGCATCATCCACCGGGATATCAAACCGGCGAACATTTTCGTCACGCCGCGGGGGCAGGTGAAGATCCTCGATTTTGGCCTGGCGAAATCGGTGGACCCGGCAGGTGGAAGGCCGACTTCCTTGCCTGCATTAATAGAGGATAGATCCGAGTTACCGACAGACGACCATCACCTCACAATCCCGGGGATCGCGATGGGGACGGTGGCGTACATGTCGCCGGAGCAGGCCCGTGGGGAAGAACTCGACTGGCGCAGCGACTTGTTCAGCTTTGGAGTGGTCCTGTACGAGATGGCGACCGGTCTGGTGCCCTTTGGCGGGACGACCGCGGCGGTCACGTTCGGCGCGATCTTGCATGAGGCTCCCGCCCCCGTTACTGCTTTGAATCCCTTACTTCCGCCCAAGCTGGAGGAGATCGTCAACAAAGCGCTGGAGAAGGATCGTGAGCTGCGCGCCCAAAGCGCGGCGGAACTGCGCAGCGATCTAAAGCGGCTGAAGCGGGACTTCGAATCAGGCCGGACGGCCGCTGTCACCGTAGCCATTCCCGCGGTCGCTCTTGCCTCGCCGTCAAGCGTCGCGACACCGGCGGCGATGGTAAGTCCTTCAGAAGTAATTACTGCGAAAGCACCCGCAGCGGCCCATCGCTGGCGGTGGCTTGTCCTCGGCGCCTGCGCACTGGCGGCTATTGTGGCCTTTTTCCTGCGGCCGGTAATGCCTCCGCCCAGGGTGCTCAGCTCCCTCCAAGTCACTACCGATGGCCAAGCGAAGTCCGGGGGCGCTACGGATGGCGCCAGGCTTTACTTCTCGAAGGGCGGCCAACTCTTCCAGGTTTCAAAGGCCGGCGGCGAGATCGTCCCTTTGCAGCAATCCACGACCGACTTAGTTCCGTTCGACATTTCGCGCGATCGATCCCAGTTGCTGGTGTTAACCACCAGCTTCGTCCCGGAAGGCGCCGCCGCATGGGCCCTGCCCGTTCTGGGCGGTGCGGCGCGGCGATTGGGCAATCTGACGGCTACCGATGCGTCCTGGTCCCGCGATGGAAACAAGCTGGCGTATACATCGGGCAAGGAGCTCTACCTCGCAAAAGCCGATGGGAGTGAACCTCGCAAGCTGGTGAGCGTTCCAGGCACTGCCTCCTGGCCTCGCTGGTCGCCCGATGACGTTCGGCTGCGCTTTACTTTGACCGATAAGAATGGCGCGAGTCTTTGGGAAATCCGTGCGGATGGGACTGGCCTGCATCCATTGCTTTCCGGCTGGAACGCGACCCCCGCGGAGTGCTGCGGCAACTGGACCCAGGACGGAGTTTATTTTGTTTTCCAGTCGTCCCGCGGCGGCGTCGCCAACATCTGGGCCATGCGCGAAGGCGGCAGCCTGTTTCAGAAGGTAAACCACGAGCCAGTCCAGTTGACTTCAGGGCCCACCAACACCTTTGCTCCCTTGCCCAGCCCGGACGGGAACCAGGTTTTTGTCCAGACGGTTCAACCGCGCGACCAGTTAGTTCGTTTTGATGTGAAGTCGCACGACTTCCAGCCGTTCTTCCCTGGCGCCCAATCCGATCTTCAGGCGTCAGCCGTGGATTTTTCGAAGGACGGGCAGTGGATCGCCTACGTAAACTACCTGGATGGCACCCTCTGGCGGAGCCGGCCCGATGGCACCGAACGAAAGCAGCTGACATTCCCGGGCCTGGAGGTGCAGTTGCCCCGCTGGTCCCCTGACGGCAGCAAGATCGCCCTCATGGGTCGAAAGGCAGGCCAGCCCTGGCAGGCGTACCTGGTGGGCGTCGAGGATGGCGCCCTCGACCTGCCTTTCCCCGATCAGCACGACCAGGCCGACCCCAGTTGGTCACCTGACGGAAAGTCGCTTGCGTTCGGCGGCCAGGCAGTGTTCGAAAAGGACGCCGTAGCCGTGAATGCCGTCCGTCTGTTGGATCTCGAAACTCACCAGGTCTCAGCGGTGCCGGGCTCACAAGGGCTTTGGTCGCCCCGCTGGTCGCCCGACGGACGCCACCTAGCCGCCATGTCAAACGACGGAAACACCTTACTCATCTTCGACTTCACTACCAAGAAGTGGACCGAGCTGGCGCAAATGTCTCTGGGTTACCCGCAATGGTCGCACCATGGCGACGCTATCTTCTTCCTGGGTCACCCGCCCGGAGCCGACAAGGTGTTCCGGACCCGGCTCAGCGATCACAAGCTTGAGGAAGTGCTGGATCTAAAGTACTTCCACCCTGCTCCCTCGAGTGTGGGAACCTGGATCGGCCTAGCTCCGGATGATTCCCCGCTCGCCATGCGCGACGCCGGAACTCAGGATTTTCACGTCCTCACATTGCAGCTTCCCTGAAGCAGCGCCGAGCCCGTCAGGAGCTGATAAATCGACCAGTGTCTTAACTGGGTAATCCGGTAGTACTGCGAGTTTTAAAGCGGTACGTTCCCCCTTATGCTTGAGAGTAAGACAGCGGACAACCGCGGAGGCATAGGTATCGTTATGACGAACGGAATTGGCAAGCGGGTTTGGAGTCGCGCCGGAAGTTTGGCGGGCTTTGTTGTGGCCGGATGTCTGGTTCTAGCCCCTGCGACAGCCAAGGCCGAAGTCTTCTATTTCACTGGAGAAGTCGGTGACATCTTCGGTACGTCAATTCCGGCGCCAAACACCGGGGTGTCTGTTACTGGAACCGTGGATATCGATACCACTTCTGCCACCGGAGTTGAGTCTATCTCACTGACTGTCAAAGGTGATCCCAACCCATTCAATGTGCTCGCCTCTTCCCCCTGCGCACCGTGCGTATTTCTTGGGGCGAGCCCCGTCGAATTTGGCTTTTTGGATATCGGGAGCACCTCCGGATATAAAGGCGGCAAAGTGGCGGGAGACTCCTACATCATTCTGGGCAGTCCTCTCGGCTCCTTCGGGGGGCTCCCGTACGCCCTCACAGACACCCTCTCGGCTTCGGCTGCCGAACCGGGCGTGTATTCAGCGTTGGCTATCGGCCTGAGTGGATTGCTGTTCGTCGGCTATCGCCGCCGACGCAGCGCATAGCACCGGTAGGCCGACTTCTCTCTCTCAGCACCTTCGCTCTTCCGCATTCGGCGTGTCCTTAGTGTGTAAACTGGTGAGTCAACTCTCACGAGCTTCAAAAACACTATGACGCGCTTTGCTCTTGTTACACTCCTTCTGTCTTCGCTGGCCCCGAGTCTTTTTGCGGCCGATTCTCCCACGTTCTATCTTCACGACGGCGATCGCGTGGTCTTCTACGGCGACAGCATCACGGACCAACGCCTCTATACCCTTTACACCGAGCTGTTCACTGTGACCCGTTATCCCGCCATGGACGTGGCGTTCTTCCACTCGGGCTGGGGCGGCGACCGGGTCAGCGGGGGCGGCGGGGGCACCGTCGATGTTCGTCTCCAGCGCGACGTATTCGCGTATAAGCCAACCGTCGTCACTATCATGCTGGGTATGAACGACGGCCACTACACCAATCACAAAGCCGAGGACGACCAGGTCTTCCAGGCCGGCTTCCAGCACATCATCGACGCGCTACGCAAGGAAATCCCCGGCCTGCGTATCACAGCCATTGAACCCTCGCCTTTCGATGACGTGACGCGCCCATTCACTCTGCAGCCCGATGGATACAACGCGGTGCTGATCAACTATGGGCACTGGATTGAGGGCGACGCCAACGGATCAAAGTTCGATGTTGCCGACCTGAACAGCGGTGTCGTCGCGGTGCTAAAAACAGCGAACGTCACGGACAACACGCAGGCCCAGAAGATCGTGCCCGATCGCGTTCATCCGGGCCCGGCCGGCCATCTGATCATGGCTGAGCAACTGTTAAAAGCCTGGCACGCGCGGGCCATTGTGAGCAGCGTCGTCATCACGGCTGGCGCCAAGCCCACCGTCCAGGCGGCCGAATTCGCGCATATCACCAATCTCGCGGCTGCTAACGGGCTCGTTTGGGACGAAACGGAAGACGCTTTGCCATTGCCCCTCCAGCCCATGACCGAAGCCGATACGACCGGCGCGATGGCCCTGGCGCTCAAGAGTTCCGATGTTGCGGAAGCGCTGAACCAGGAGACGCTGCGTATAACCGGGCTCGCCCCGGGAAACTATACGTTACGCATCGACGCTAAGGGCGTTGGGAACTTTACCGACACGCAGCTCGGCAAAGGCATAAACCTGGGCAGCTATCGCACTCCCATGGCGGAACAGGCCATGGATGTGTTGACACTGACGACACTGCACAACAACGCGCACTTCGCCCGATGGCGGCAGATACAGGTTCCGTTGCAGGTCAAGAGCCTGGCTTCACTTCCGGCCACCCTGGCGGCGATGGATCAACTCGAGGCCGAACTCGAGCGACTCCAGCGCGAGGCCGCAAAGCCGAAGCCACATCACTACGAGTTGCTGATCGCTCAGTAGCGGTGAGGTTCCTCGCAGCGGTCCTCGACGTAGTGATGTTGATAAAAAAGGCAAACCCCGCTCCATGACGGGTCTGGGTGAACGAACTCCGGGCCAGAGTGACGAGTGCCGGTCGGCGTAGTGCATCTCGGGAGTTGATAAGAGCCCATTGACGTCCGCTCCCTGACGGTCACGGCTCGCAAAAGAGGTTCGTTTGCTTGACGGTCACGGGTTCGAAGCGTTTGTGTCTGCCAGCGTGCGCACGAAGTCAAACTCGGTCAGGTTAAGCTTAGTAGGGATGGCGATGGAGTTCGCCGAAACCGCCCCCGGGCTGATGACTCCTACCAATTACCAGGTTGGAGTCCGTCGTGCAGAATATACTGCTCATCTCGTTAGGTGCAATTGTGGGAGCGAACCTTCGCTACTTCATTGCGCAAGTTGCCGCTCGATTCATCCCGTCCACCTTTCCCTACGGCACACTGATCATCAATCTTTCGGCCAGTTTCATCCTTGGCTTCTTCCTCACCTGGACGAGTGAGCGCGTGCTGGCCGACTCGCGCTGGCGCCTGCTCATTGCCGTCGGCTTCTGCGGTGGCTATTCCACTTATTCGACCTTCGCCTATGAAACCTTCGCCCTTTTCGAACGAAGTGAGTGGGTTCTCACCGCATCCAATATTGTCGGTATGAACATCGTGTGCTTTGTAGCGGTGGCCCTGGGCGCCGCGCTGGCCCGAGCTTTGTAGCGCAAGTTCTTCCGCCCAATCGCTCGGCGGTGACGCCTGGTTCAAGAAGAATGAAATTTGCGTGCCGGGCGGCCAGCGACCGGCTGCGTCCGCCCCTCCGCAAACACAAATCGCCGGGGTGGTTTCCCACAACCCAGCGATTCGTGTCTCTCGGAGGTTAGAGACTGGTAAAAAACAATCGTTACAGATCGGATGGTTTGACTTCAGCCGTCGACCCCATGGCGGCCCACTTCAGGTACGCAATAATATCGGCCAGTTCTTGCTGCGTGTAGCCGGCGCTTGTCGGTGGGTGTTTCCATTTGTCGTTCTGCTTCATCGACGTGACGTCAGACGACTGTAAAGTGCGGAGCACGGGCGGCATCTGGCTCAAATCCCAGATCTGCAGCGTGTCCCCGTCTTTTTGTTTCTGGATGCCCGGGAACGTCCCGTTGGTCTTGGTCTGAACTTCCTGGACGTAAGCCGTCATCGACATCTTAATGGTGCCCACTAAACCATGCGGCCCTACCACCGAGCCAATATCCGTCAGGTCCGGTCCGACCGCCGTGCCTTGGCCATCCACCAGATGGCAAGTCGCGCAGGCCGTCCCCTTGGATGAGTGCAGGAACAACTCGCGTCCCCGCGTTGCTTGCGCCGTGATCGGCGGCTTTGGTTTTGCGGTGGACTTAACCTGCGCGAAGCATGGGCCGATCGCCACAGCCAGCGTCATCGTAAGAAAGAGAATCCTGTTCATTAGTTACCTCACCTCGAAACGGGCTTGCCGCCGGCGGGATTCCGTTACAGATCCCCCATAGTTCATCCGCCGTCCAGCCCGTAAGCACCAGGCCGCCACACTCGACTTAACTGTAGCGGATTCCAGTCCACCCCGGCGCTTCCACTTCACATAGTGCACGGCTCTAGCCAAATATAAACTGCGTGAAAGCGCCGGTTTAACGGGTCCGGCCGGGTCTTTCTGTGGGAAATCACTCATGACGCCGCCAGAACGTGCGCTTTCCCGCTCAACGCCGGCTTTAGGTCAAGGTCCGAGGCCTAACGTATTGTTTCTGCTCCACCAAGCGCTGCTTTTGCACAGATACAGTCGAGTCAAGCGCTTGAAATGAGTTGCCGTGTTCCGAAAGTGAGGGGGCGGGGAAAGATTGCGTCTTTCATCAAGGTCATGAGGTCCGTAAGCCCCGGGGCCTGACTGGCAGACCATCGAGCGGTTTGATGTCCACACCCACTTTCAAGGTATGCTCGCGGCCGCCGAGAATCATGCCGCGGAGCGGGCTCACGTCGCCGTAATCCCTGCCCCAGGCGAGCGTCACATGGCCTTCGGTCGGAAACACGTTGTTGGTCGGATCCACATCAAGCCAGCCGGAATCCGGACAATAAGCCGACACCCAGGCGTGAGAAGCGTCGGCGCCGACCAGCCTCGGGCTGCCGGGAGGGGGATAAGTTCGAAGATACCCGCTCACATAGCGGGCGGGGAGATGCAGGGATCGGAGGCAGGCGATTTGGAGATGAGCGAAATCCTGGCATACACCGCGCCGCTTCCGAAACACTTCTTCGGTTGGTGTTCGAACGTTGGTCGCTTTTGAATCGAAGCGAAAGTCCCGGTTGATCCGGGCTGTTAGATCGAGTAACGCCTCGGCGAATGGCCTGCCCGGCGTGAATGACTGCTGCGCGTACGAAGCAAATTGGTCCTTAGCCCGGATGCGGGGCGATTCAAAGACAAACTGATACGCTTCCAGCCCTGCCGCGCTGTGGTCATTCGGAAGGAACTTCGCCACCTCTTCCCAAGGCCACGATTGGTCCGGCCACGACTTGGCATTCTCCTGGATCGTAACGAAACTCCTGGCCTCCACCAGCAGTTTCTCGTGCGGCTCTTGAATGGTGAAGAACGTGAGCTGGTTTCCGAAATAATCCATCCGGTCGGTGCGGGTGGCCGGCGCAGGTTTGATGCGCAGCTCATGATGCTCGCATCGATGGTGGGGCATTGATCGAGGCGTCAAGCACGCGACGTGGTTTCCAACCGATACCGGGTACGGGTATTTATAGCTCGTCTTGTGAACGATCTGGTAAATCATTTAGCCGATCGAGACCGAGAGGGTGCGGGCGTGGCTGAAATACATGTTAGAGAGATTGTCCGACCAGGCAGACAACAAGTTTGCCAAAGATTTCATCGAATTCTGAAGACGCAACAGCTCGCCAGGAAGATGTTCCTGGCTCGTTCCGCCCGGCAGCGGATACTCTAAACTCCTCAGGTCAAAGCTGTGCAGCAGCGCCAATACATCGCGTATGGTTCGCAAGTCGTCTGGCATGCATCGGGGTAGTTTTTGATACAAATCCGCCAAATGGCTGATTTGAAATGTGAGAGAGCGCGGATTCGTGGCATCCGCCATCAGCACATCCAGCATTGCTACGGGCTGCAAAGTTGTGTAGTAGCGCGAACGGTACGTCATGGTGCTGTCCGCGACCTCCAGTAAATACTCTAAGAAGGGCCAATCGCGGTCTTCGAGCGGCGTCGTGAGCTCGCGCAACTGCCGGGTGGAGTGCATCGCTCTTTCGAGGCGGCGTCCGAGACTGAGGAACAGCCAGCCCGGTCCCCGAGTAATGTTTTCCCGCTCCATGCCCGAGAAAGCTGAGAGCAATTCCAGACAACCGTTCAGCACAGCGGAGTACTCGATAAACAGCATGTACTCTTCGACCCTCGCTGAATCGGCCAGCGCGCCGATCAAGCGAGTCATGTCGACAGAGAGGCGCTCGCGGGCGATACCCCCCACGCGATGTACCTCCGCCAGCGTCGAGGCCAAACTGTCGGGCCGCTTAGCGTCGGACATCATGGAGATGATTTCCGCCTCCAGCTCGCGCTCAGTAGGACGCCGCTTTTTCGGCAGTGTGCTGCAACGTGAATCCAGGCAGGAATGCAGACGCAGCAGACAGCCAAACTCGGCTGCATTGGCTCGCCGTACGCGACTAATCAGGGTTCTTAATATCCGCGCTTTGTTTTCCGAGCGCTCCACGTAGCGACCCAGCCAGAATAAATCGTCGGCCGCGCGGCTAGGCAGGTCGATGGAAGCATGCCGCAGTTCCAGGGGCTGGTCGCGCGGCGTAAGCAGGCTGAGCGTCTCCACCGGGCCATCCCAAAGGATCCAAGCATCCTTGCTATGGCCGCCTCGCTGCATCGACACAACCGAATTCTCCGACCCGGCAACACGAACCAGTCCGCCTGGCATGGCAATCCACCCACTGCCCGTATTCAGAACATAAGTGCGCAGCACCATGCTCCGGCAGAGGATACCCCCTCCGTCCCACACCGGCGCTGCCGACAGGGCCACTTGTTCCTGCGCGACATAGTCGTAAGGCCGCGAGCGCAGCTTCTCGACGAACTCCTGCTTCTCGGCTTTGGCCAGTTCAGCGCCGAAGACAGGCTCCATGGGGCGCGATGGGAAGGCGGGCTTCACGACAACAGATTCCAGATGCTCACGTACCCAGTCGAGCGCATAGTCCTGTCCGCACCACCAGGTCGCGACCGAGGGCAGTTTCAAACCCTCGCCCAGCATATGCCTAGAAAGGCCGGAAAGAAATGGCATGATAGCGGCGGTTTCGATTACTCCGCTCCCCAGCGCATTCGCCACCTTCACGTTTCCCGCGGCAATGGCATCCACCAGCCCGGGTACGCCGAGATAGGAATCCGAGGACAATTCCAACGGATCGCAGGAGTTGTCGTCGACGCGCCGGAAGATCACGTCCACCTGCTGCAGCCCATCCACGGTTTTCAGGTAAACCCGCCTGTCTCGAACCGTGAGGTCAGCCCCCTCTACCAGAGCGAATCCCAGGTAGCGCGCTAAGTACGAATGTTCGAAGAACGTCTCGTTCAACGGCCCGGGAGTCAGCAACACGATCCGGGGTTGATCGCGGCCTGCTAAGCTGACCAGCGCCTCTCGTTGGGCACTAAAGAACGGAGCGAGCCGTCGAACATTCGAGTCGCGGAAAAGATCGGGCAGCACGTCGGCCACAATCGTGCGGTTTTCCAGCGCATACCCGGCTCCCGAGGGTGCCTGTGTACGGTCAGCCAGAACCCACCAGCGTCCGTCCGCTGAGCGCGCCAGATCGACTGCGAGCAGATGCAGATAAGACTGCCTGGGAATCGGCAGGCCGGCCAGTGGCCGCAGGAATGCTGGATTTGCGAAAAGAAGCTCGGCCGGAAGCCGGCCACTCGAGACCAGCTTCTGAGGCCCATAAAGGTCCTCAAGAATGAGGTTTAATAACTGCGCGCGCTGAACGATGCCGGCTTCGATGTAACGCCACTCATTCGGGGCGATCAGCAGCGGTAACAGGTCGATTCGCCAAGGCCGGTTCGCGCCCTGCGGATCTCCATAAATGTTATAGGTGACGCCGTTCTCGCTAATCCGTCGCTCGGCGCGCTCCCACCGTTTCGCCAACTCGGCGGAGCCAATTTGCTCGAGGCCGTCCATAAAATGCGCCCAGTGAGACCGCGGCGTCATGCCATCGGCGGACAACTCATCATAGACATCCGGATCGCGAAGCGGTATTTGCAACAGGTCCGAAATCATGAGGAGGCTACCGGTGTACCGAGCCGGCTGGTCTGGCCAGGCGCGGGCCAGCGCAGGTCGAGCGTCATGGGTGAGTTGGGGTTCGGCTCTTCCTCGGCGGGGACGGCATAAGCAGGGGGAGCGGCGGAATCCTGGAAGCGTTCGGCGCGGCGGCTCTCGGCTTCTGACGCATCGCCTGGCCTCGTGGAATACCATTTGCCGGAAGGATTCATGACGTGGTAGGTGCAGCCCCCAATCCAGCATTCATTCCAACGGTCGTAGATATGGAAGACAAGGGGACTCTGGATTTGAATGGTTGGATGCAGGCACGATGCCGGACGCCGCGCAATGAAACGAACACCGGCCACCGCTTCGCCAGGCCTGCCTGTCGAACGAAGCGGCACCCTGCGTCCATTGCAAGCCACTAGATAGCGCGATTCGGTCAACCCCGTCAACTTGACCTGAATTCGCTCCAGCGAAGAGTCCACGTTGCGTACGATTCCACCGGCACTTGTTTCCTCGCCAAGCACGTGCCACGGCTCCAGGGCTTGGCGGAGTTCCAACGTCAAACCATCAATGGCAATCGAACCGATCCTTGGAAATCGAAAGTCGAGATGCGGTGCGAACCACTCTTCCTCGATCGCGTAACCGAATCGCTGGACGATCGCCAGCACTTCCAGAAAATCCTGCCTGACATAGTGCGGCAGCATGAAGCGGTCATGGAGAGCAGTTCCCCATCGAATCAATCTCGCTTCGTACGGACGTTTCCAGAACATCGCGACCAGCGCCCGGATCAGCAGCAGCTCCACCAATCCCATTCGGACCGTCGGCGGCATTTCGAAGGCCCGCAACTCCAGCAAACCAAGCCGCGACCCGGAGCCCTGCGGCGGATACAGCTTGTCGATGCAGAACTCGGCACGATGCGTGTTGCCGGTAATATCCACCAGCAGGTTCCGGAAAAGACGGTCGACCAGCCAGGGAGGACACTCTGCAGACGGCAACTGGCTGAACGCGATCTCGAGCTCGTACAGCGCGTCCATGCGTGCCTCATCGATGCGGGGATACTGGCTGGTCGGGCCGATGAACTTGCCCGAAAACAGATAGGACAATGATGGGCGGTTCTGCCAAAAGGCCAGCATGCTGCGCAGAAGATCGGGCCGGCGGAGCAGCGGGCTATCCGGCGCGGCCGGCCCCCCGATCACAATGTGATTGCCGCCGCCCGTCGCGCTGTGCGTCCCGTCCCACATGAACTTTTCGGCCGCCAACCGGTTGCGTTTCGCTTCGTCGAATACCAGTTGGTGGAGTTGACTGAGTTCGTCCCAATCCGCGGCCGGCGGCAGATTGACTTCCACGACGCCGGGGTCGGGTGTGATGCTGAACGAACGCAGCCGCGGGTCGGATGGTGGCGCGTACCCTTCGATCCAGACCGGCTTGTGTAGATGCAGACACGTGTCTTCGACCGCTGCGAGCAGATCGAGATAATCCGGCAGCTTCGGCGTGTAAGGCAGGAATATGTGCAAGCGCCCCTCACGCGCCTCCACGCATAAGGAAGGGCGTATGGCGTCTTTGGCGGATTCTCCCACTTTGGGAGGTGCGGGCAATGGATCGTCACCGGCAGCGAGGGCGAACAAATCCATGCGCCGCGGCGGTTTCGATGGAAGCTTCTCGAGGGGAGCGAGCGGATCCATCTCGAAGTCGTATTCAATATCGTCGGGCGCCACCCAGGGCACGGAATCCAAGGGTAAACGGTAGCCGATCGGCGAATCTCCCTCGATCAAAAGCAAGCGGTCGGGCCGCAGAAACCATAGCTGGCTCGACCAGTAGATGCGCCCTTCGTATTGGCGGCGGCGGATCGGCAGAACATACCCGCTGGGTTTCGCCAATCCGCGCTCGAACACGCGCGCCAGTTCTTCGCGTTCGCGTGCGTTCGCCAGTTTCGAATCGGCGACATCCACGTTTACGGGCAAACGCCGTTCTTTCCACAAATAATAGAAAGCGTCCTCGTAGGCCGGCAGGATGTTCCCGGAGCTCACTTCCAGCCGGCGGGCGAGAGCTTCCATGAACTGGAGGGCGTCGGCTGCATCCAATCCGTAGTCGCGGTCTTCTTCGGCTATCAGTCTGGCATTCTCCCAAACCGGAACACCGTCGGCGCGCCAGTAGCAGCTCATGGCCCATCGCGGCAGCGGTTCACCCGGGTACCACTTGCCCTGTCCGAAATGAAGCAGCCCACCCGGCGCGATCCTCTCGCGCAGCCGCCGGATCAACCCCACCGCGCGGTTGCGCTTCAGCGGTCCCATGGCGTCGCCGTTCCACTCGGGACTGTCCGGTTCGTCGATACCGACGAAAGTTGGCTCGCCGCCCATCGTCAAGCGGACATCCTGAGCGGCCAGATCCGCGTCCACCTGATGAGCCACCTTCTCCACGTCCATCCACTGCTCATCGCTGAACAGCTGTGCGCGGTGGCGCGCTTCATTTACGCGACGAACCGTCATCGAGTAGCCAAACTCGACGCCGGACGGTTCCACGGTACCGGTAATTGGCGATGCGTCCGGCGCGTCCGGGGTACAGGCCAGCGGAATGTGACCCTCGCCCGCGAACAATCCCGATGTCGGATCCATGCCGATCCACCCCGCGCCGGGAAGAAAAACTTCTGCCCACGCGTGCAGGTCGGCCGAGTCCTTCGAGCCGTCTTGCGACCCACCAGGCGATGCCAGTTGAATCAGATACCCGGAAGCAAACCGCGAAGCGAAGCCCAAATGCCGCAGCACCTGCACCAGAAACCAGGCTGAGTCCCGGCAGGAGCCCTGGCCCCTTTCAAGCGTCTGTTCGCAGCTTTGAACGCCCGGTTCCATTCGCACGATGTATCCGATGGTGCTCTTAATCCGGCTATTCAGGTCGACCAGAAAACCGGTGGTCTGGCGCTTTTCGCGCGGCAACTTCTCCAGAAAACCTTTGAGCCGCGGGCCCAACGGTTCCGGTGCTCGATACGGGTCCAGTTCCTGAGTCTGTTCTAACGGGTGCTTGAACTGAAAGCTTTCGACCTCAGGCTCGAGAAGAAAGTCGAACGGGTTGATCGGGGAGAGTTCGGCGACCAGATCTACTTCCACCACCAACTGGTCCGTCTTCTCCTGGAAGACCAAGCGCGCCAGGTGGTTGTTGTAGATATCGTTTTGCCAGTTGATGATGTGCTCGGCCGGCTTGACCGTCAACGCATAGCTGAGTATCTTTGTTCGGCAATGCGGCGCGGGGCGTAGCCGCACCAATTGCGGGCCGAGCGTTATTGGCCTATCGTATTTATACTGCGTCCGGTGATTCAGTGCGACCTGTACGCCCATTCATCCTTGTGTGCGATCAGTTGCCCGCAGGTCTGGCCTTTTTAGTCAGACGATGACGTGGGTGGCCCGCTTGCGCTGAGCATCTTCGCGGAAACAACTCCTATAGTGTCATAGTGCAATGTGGCATCTCACGACTCACCAACCCCGTCGTCGCCCTTGCCGCGTACCGCCTCGCAGGATAGACTCAAGTACACTTCTTGCACAAGGAGATGCACCATGCTTTTCGATCCGCGGCCGTCCACGAAGGCTTCATGCGGCTTGTGCCGCCGCGATTTCCTCCGCACTGCCCCACTCCCGGCGCTCGGCCTTGGCGTGGCCCAGCTGCTTCGCGGCGATGCGAAGGCTGGTGTCGAGCACGCCCGGACCGATGCCGCCTGCATCCTGTTGATGTTGGTCGGCGGACCATCGCAGCTCGACACGTTCGACATGAAGCCGGACGCTCCGGCGGAGATCCGCGGCCCCTATAGGCCGATCAAGACCAACGTCCCGGGCGTCGAAATCTCTGAGATATTCCCTCGCACGGCGAGGCAGGCGGACAAGTTCGCCATCATTCGCAGCATGCATCACACGGCGACCCCGATGCACGACGCGGGCCATCAGCTGATGCAAACCGGGCGGCTCTTTGAAGACGGCGTGGAGCACCCGCACGCCGGTTGTGTTCTGTCACGGCTTAGCGGATCGCAGGCTGGCGCGCCCTTCCATGTGCTCCTGCCTGGTCCGATCGTCAACACGGGCGGCAACCTGCCGCACGGTCAGAGCGCGGGATTTTTGGGAGCGGAGTTCAATCCGTTTACCGTTGAAGCGACGAGTCCCGGCCTGCGGTTCGTGTCCGCCCCAACGGCTGAGGCCTTCCACCTCGACCATGAGCCTGAGTCCGTGCGAGAGAGTTATGGCCTGAATCGCTTTGGAGAGAGTTGCCTGCTAGCCCGCCGATTGGTCGAGGCAGGCACCCGCTTTGTTACGGTGAACATGTTCCAGTCCGTCTTCGATGAACTCACCTGGGACATCCACGGTTCCAAGCCGTTCAGCCCCATCGGCGCCTACCGGGGCCGCATTGGCCCGATGTTCGACATGGCCTACAGCGCGCTCTTGCAGGACCTGGATGGACGTGGCTTGCTGCAGAGCACCATGGTGGTAGCAACCGGCGAGTTTGGCAGGACACCCAAGATCAATGCCTCGGGCGGACGAGACCACTGGCCGCAATGCTGGAGCCTGCTGATGGCGGGCGGAGGCATCCGAGGCGGCCAAATCATCGGCGCTTCCGATGAAATCGCGTCGGCTCCCAGGGATCGCCCGACCGGCCCGGCCGAGGTCGTCGCCACCATCTACCATGCCTTCGGCATCGGACCGGCCACTCGGTTCCCGCAGCCTAACGGCGGGTCTATACCTGTCGTTGACCCCGGAGTCCAACCCATCCATGAATTGTTCATCTAGTGGCGGCGAAAGTCCGCCTAGCGCTTCGACACGAAACCGGGAGCAAGTCTCGCCCGTCAACCGTAAGCGCTGGTCCGTTCGATAAAGAGGAGATTTCGATGTCCCGTTGCCACACCCTAGCTTCCATTGCTGTCACAGGCCTGTTTGCGAGCCTGCTTTCGGCCCAAACGCCCGGTGTTCCCAAGATCGCTGTCGTCAACCTGAGCGTCGCCTTAACCGCTACCAAGGACGGGAAGCAGGCGACCATCGATCTCGACAAGAAGTTCGAGCCCCAGCAGAAGGAGGTGCAGGCTCTGGAAAGCGAAGTCGCCCGGATCTCCGACCAGCTTCAGAAAACAGCGACGGTGCTTGGGGACGATGCCCGCGCCGAGTTGCAGCAGGAGTTGGCCGACAAGCAGAAGAAGCTCGATCGTTACAAACAGGACGCCCAGGAGGCGGTGGCACGGGAGGAGCAGAAGCTCGTCGAGACCCTCGGGCAGAAGCTCCTCGTCTTCATCAAGAAGTACGCCAAGGACAACGGCTACACCCTGGTGCTGGATGTCGGGAATCCCAATACCCCGGTGCTCTACAACGAAACCACCTACGATGTCACGGCAGATCTCATCTCGAGCTACGACAAGACGGTCGCTCAAGCCGCCGTCGTTGCCCCGCCCGCAGCGAGGCATGGCACGCTGATCTCTCTGGCCTCGCCCGCGCTCAGGTTTGTTGACCGATAAAAGGAGAACGGGAGGACCGAAGCCCTCCCGTTCGTCGTGTCGATCGTGTTTGACCCTAGAGTTGTGACTAGTTGGTCCCCTTCTATTCGGGGCAGAACCAGAATAGCAGGTGCTTAGCCCACCTTCTCAGCGATGGACTTGGCCTGAACAAACTGCAGCAGATAGTCGGGGCCGCCGGCCTTGGAATCGGTGCCTGACATATTGAAGCCGCCGAACGGATGTGCACCTACCATGGCGCCAGTGCACTTCCGATTGATGTAGAGGTTGCCCACGAAGAAGTGCTTGCGAGCGCTCTCCACATGCTTAGGGTTGTTGGAATACACCGCGCCTGTCAATCCATACTCCGAATCGTTGGCTAGTTCGAGGGCGTGATCGAAGTCGCGGGCTTTCGTGACTGCGAGAACCGGCCCGAAGATCTCCTCCTGGAAAATGCGCGCCTTGGAATCGACATCGGCAATGATGGTCGGCTTGATGAAGTAGCCGTCTCCGTGAGCCGGGCCGCCGCCCGCCACTACGCGGCCTTCCTGCTTGCCGATCTCGATGTATTTCAGGATCGTATCTTTGGCGCGCGAGCTGATGACCGGGCCCATATAGTTGTCGAAGTCATCCGACGGACCCAGTGTGAGCGCGTCCGCCTTGGCGACCAACTTATCGAGGAAGTCATTGTAGACGGCTTCATGCACGATGGCGCGCGAACACGCCGAGCACTTCTGCCCCTGATAACCGAAGGCCGAGAACAAGACGCCGGTAACCGCCTGGTCGAGATCCGCTTCTTTGTCGACGATGATCGCGTCCTTGCCGCCCATCTCGGCGACGACGCGCTTGATCCACACCTGGCCCTTGGCCGTCTTAGCCGCCAGTTCGTTGATGTGCAATCCGACTTCCCGGGACCCGGTAAACGAGACGAAGCGCGTCTTCGGGTGCGATACCAGGACATCGCCGATGGCCGCGCCGCTGCCGACAAGTAGCGAACAGCATTCCGGCGGGAAACCCGCTTCGAGCAGAGCCTCGGCGAATTTGGCGGCAATCGTGGGCGTGTCGCTGGATGGCTTGATCACCACCGTGTTGCCGGTTACCAGCGCGGCCGTCGCCATGCCGAGGAGGATCGCCAGCGGGAAATTCCATGGCGGGATGACAATCCCAACGCCGAGCGGCAGATAAACCAACTCGTCGCGCTCGCCGGAAAGCTGCACCAGCGGGTCGGGACGCGCCAGCTTCAGAGCCAGCCGGGCATAGTACTCGCAGAAGTCGATGGCCTCGGAAACATCGGCTTCGGCTTCGTTCCAGGTCTTGCCTGCTTCGAGCACTAACCACGAATCGAACTCGTACTTGCGCTCGCGGATCACTTCAGCCAAGCGGACCACCAGCCGCGCCCGCTCCTCCACCGGAACAGCGCTCCATTTTGGGAAGTAGGCGTAGGCCGATTCGACTGCATCGATCGCATCTTTTTCGGAGCCCTTGTGATGAACGCCTACGACCTCGGCCGGATTGGAAGGATTGAGGGATTTCAGCTTATCCGTCGAATGCCGCACTTCTCCAGCAATCCGGAGCGGATATTCCCGGCCGAACTCGGAGCGCACCTTGGCCAGAGCCGCACGCATCGAGGCCGCGTGTTTGGGTTGCGTGAAGTCGGTGTACGCCTCGTTTTGAAAGGGAGCGAGCTGCGCGATCGTGACGGATGACATAGCTTATTCCTCGAAGGAGTCAGTTTCTATCTAGAGGACTTCGTCGACCTTCTTCTCAGCGAGCTTGCGGCCCCGCTCAAACATCTCGGCGGCTTCTTCGGCGATTTCACGACCGCGGTCGTAAACATCCCGGCCCCGATCGTACAGGTCGCGACCACTGTCGGAGAGCGCCCGGCTTCCGCGCTGGGCGTGCTTTGCCAGCCTGCGGCGGGTCTTCTCGCCCGATTCAGGGGCGAACAACAACGCCAGCGTTGCACCGACCGCTGCTCCCGCCACAAACCAAATCGCACCAACACCCGAGTTATTCTCTGCCATAGTTGCCTCCGCCTATATTCTAACGGAGCAGCGGCGGTCGGCTATCGGCCAAATAGTTTCCTGAAAGTTTTGCGGGGACTTTTCATCGTGCCGGCGGCCAAAACAAGGGACGCATTGGGCGTATGCTCATTTGTATGGATACGCAAGACGTCGCAGGCGACCCCAGTGATCATCTGGATACCGAGTTGATCTTTTCGGGTCAAGGTCCGAACGCGGAATTGGAGGCGATGAATATTCGGAATGTCCTCGAAGGGAGCGGCATCACGGTAATCGCCGCGGACGTGGACCCAATACCTTCGCTCATGATCGAAGTGCGGGTGCCGCATGATCAGGTCGACCGCGCTCGTCAGGCACTTGCTGAGGCGGAAGCAGCGGGCCCAGCCGCCGCCGAAGAAGGCGAACGCGCCTCGGAACAGAATCCCCCGCCTACTTGAAGGCGGTGAATTCCGCGTGCATGCCGTCGGTTCTGAAGGTAATGAGGCCATGCTCGTCGGTTCGCAGGACGGTCACGTTGTGGTCCTTGAGCCGGGCGATCACCGACGGATGCGGGTGATGAAACTGGTTCTTATACCCGGCCGAGATTAGTGCAAACTGAGGATTCAGCGCGGAAACAAACTCTTCGGTGGAGGAAGTCTTGCTCCCATGATGGCCGACTTTGAGTAGCGTTACAGGATGCACTAATCTATCGGCCAACAGCTCACTCTCCACCTCCAACTCGGCATCGCCCGTCAAAAGGACGGAACGCTGCCCAAAGCGAAGCTCCAGCACCAGCGAATCGTTGTTATGCGCCTCGGGCCCAGGTTGATAGTCGACCGACGGCGCCAACACACGCACCTCCACGCCATCAATCGAGAAGGGCCTGGCCTGCCTGCGCAACTGAAGTGTTCGCACTCCATCGTGCGCCGCGTGCTGTTCGACCACTTGCCAGGCAGCCGTATTCGGCTCGGCGCCTGTCCACAGTTCCTTCGGATGGAAGTTATCCAGCACGGCGGGCAATCCGGCCATATGATCGGAATGGCCGTGCGTTAGAACCACATAATCAAGCCGATGAATTCGGCGCCACCACAGGTAGGGAGAGACCACATCTTCCCCGATGTCGATCTGAGGCTTGTGCGTCATTCGTTCCAGGCCGGGGAATCCGCCCGCATCCACCAGCATGATGGTGCCACGAGGGAATACGACCAGGAGGCTATCGCCCTGGCTAACATCGAGGCCGGAGACTTCCAGCCAGCCTGGCCGTACCAGTGGCGGCCAAGGCTGCGCATAGATGGCCGCGAACAAAGATAGCGAACAGATCCAAGCCAGGCCAGTCCAGGAATTCCTCCTCACTGGTGATCCGAGGGCAGTGGAAACGCTCGCCGCAGCCGGAGCGGCCCCACTTTTCTTGCGGATACTGATGCGCCGCGCTGCGTGTGCGCTTCGTATGGTCCAGGCGAGCAGGACAAGCGAGGCCGCAAAGGCAATGCTGAGCGCTACGGGGATGTCCGCGATCCTCCAATTGGGCTCAATACCTGCGTGCCAACTGGCGACCGCTTCGGCCCAATTCAGCAGCAGCTTGGTCAGCCATGCCAGCCAGTGCCACCCGGTGAAAATCGCGGCGAAACCCGCCGGGATGACGCCCTAAAGAAGCGGAACAACGATCACGTTGGCAGCTAGGCCGGTCAGCGATAAGCGATGGAAGTACGTGATCATGGGCAGCGCCAAAGCGAATTGGATACAAGCCGAGATCAGCATCGCGTCGAGGATGAACACCGAAATCCGGGTTCCCCACTCGACCAGCCACAGCACCACGTTTCTCGGCCACGTCGTCCAGAGCCGGATGGTTTCCGCCAGCAACCGCAACTCCACGCGCCATTGCGAGGCAAGGGGGTCGTCGATGTTGAGATCGTACCGAGGTTGCCGGAAACGCTTCACTGCGGCGCGCAGTGGCACGGTCGACCGCTGCATCATCGGCATGGCGAAAACGGCGATCGCCGCCGCCGAGAGGAAAGACAGCTGGAAACTGGCGTCAAACAGTAAGTCGGGCGAAAAGAACAGATAAATGAACGCCACAATTGCCAGCGAGTTCAGGATGCGTATGCGGCGAAAGCAGTACGACGCCATCAGCAACAGCGTGAACCCTCCGGCTGCCCGGACTACTGGCGAGCCCATCCCCGAAAGAAAGGCATAGAACCAGCAGGCTACGGCCGCGACGCCGAGAGACGGAATCCTTCCCAGGTGTAGTAATCGCAGCAAAAACAAAAGCGACAACGCCAGTACGGTAACGTGCTGCCCGGAGATGACCAACGTGTGGTACGTTCCCGTCAGCCGGAAGTCGTTGGTCCATCGCCGTTCGACACCAACCGTCTGGCCCAGCAGAATCGCCTGGAGCATGGCCGCGGTTTGAGAATCGCCCGCATAGAGCTGTTCGAGGCGCTGCAAGGCAGCGGTGCGAATCCGGTAGAGAAGCGCGACCATCCGAGAGCCGCAGCGGCCAGGAACCGGATGGATGTCCGATGTCCCACGAGCCGAGGCGGTCCAATAGATCTGCTGCTGGGCCAGGTAGAGAGGATAATCGAACTCACCGGGGTTCTCAAAACGGCGAGGCTGGCGCACCTTCGCGACCACCTCCACTTGCTGCCCATAGTCCAGGGACAGCCGTTCGCCGTCCTTGAGGGTCACGACGACCAGCGCGTGCGCTTTGGGCGCAAGTTGAAGCAAGAAACGTTCGCGATCCGGCGAGAAGACGGGAGGGTCTACAACGCAGCCACTCAGAACGACCGTCTCGGAATCGTCCGCGTCTAGTTGGGGGGGTGAGCTGGGGCGCCGATAGGACTGGACGCCAAGTCCGAGCGCTGAGGCCAGCAGTACCGTAGAGAAAAGGCGAAGACGCGCCACTTGGGCCGCCGAAAAAGTGAGCAGCATCAGCACCATCGCTACGCCCAGAGTGACGGCAACGGCCCGTAACCCAATGAAAAAGAAGTGCCCTGCCAAGATTCCGGCGCAGAATGCGAGCCCGGGGAGTAAGAGCGGTTCGCGCTTCACACCTACTTAGTGGGAAATGGCCTGCCTGTGTTCTCCGGCGCTTTTGAATGGCGACCCCGCGTTTCGGTGTTGACACAATTCCAGGGCTGACGCATACTAAAGCAAACTTAATGTTTGCTACGGTGTGAGGCAGCCAACACTTTCATGGCAATCCCTGGGTTCTTCCAGGGCAGGGTTTTTGGTTTTTTCTGGTTTTCAATCGTCATTTCATTTCTCCTCCAACACACACATTCAAAAAGGCTGATCGGGAAAGCTCGATCAGCCGCATTTTTTTGATTTCTGTTGATGCGCGAAGCGGCCTTACAGCACTCATTGGCCGGGCTCGCGGTCGGCTCTTAAGTCAAAAGATCGAGCTGTGATAGCCTCGCGGTTTCGGCGAGATCTCGGAGACTCCTAAGCGATGCGACGCAGAGAATTCCTCCTCAGTCCGGCTCTATCCTTGCTTCCGTTGGGTCCGAGCCTCGCACAACCGGCTGCGCCACAGACTCAGCAGCGGTTAGGCTTGAACACCTACTGCCTCCGTGCCATGCGGTGGCGGGACAAGGAACTGCTCGATTACGCCGCCGGTTTGAAACTGGAAGGCGTTTTTCTGCAGGATTCCACCGACCCTGACACCGGCAGCCTTGCGCACTGGAAGGATGTCGGAGAATACGCCAAAAAGCTGAGTCTGCATATCGAGACGGGCGTGGGAGCCGTGCTCCCGAAGGACGCTGCGAAGACAGAAGCCTCGCGGCAACAGTTGTTGCTCGGAATCGAACGCGCCAAGGCTGTCGGGTCGCCGTTGGTTCGCTGCCTTCTAGCGCCCGATCGGGCCCATCTCCCGCCGGGTCCGATCGATCAACACATCGAAAGCATGGCCCGGTTGCTGCGCTCCGTCCGGTCGGAGGCGGTCGATGCAAACTTGAAGTTCGCTATCGAGAACCACAAAGACCTTCAGGCTTGGGAGATGCGCGATGTGATTGAGGCTGCGGGCAAGGAGTTCGTGGGATCTTATCTGGACACCGGCAACCCGGTTTTTGTCGTGGAGGACCCGTTAACCACGCTCGAAATCCTTGGCCCCTACGCGCTCTGCGTCCATCTCCGCGATTCGGTTATATACGAGTACCAGGAGCGCGGCCGACCGGATGGCCGGTCGCGAGGCGGCGCCATGGTTCAGTGGGTTCCACTCGGCGACGGCGTGGTTGATTTCGTTATGTTCACTCGCCGGCTGCAGCAGATCAGACCGGATATCTACGTTTACATCAAGCCCATCACAGGCCGGCCGCCGCAACTGATTCCGTATCTCGACCCCGACTTCTGGAACGACTATCCTAGAGCCCGTGCGGTTGAATTTGCACGCTTCGTCGAACTCGCCCGGCGTGGAACTCCCTACGAGAAGAACATGGTTGTGGAGGATCTTCCGGGCCGCGTGACTCCTGAACCCTTTGTCGCCGCGATCCAATTCCAGCAGCGGCAACACATGGAGCGCAGCGTGGAGTACGCGAAGAAGACTCTCAACCTGGGGTCGCGCTGGAGGGCTTCGTGAGAGCCTACGCTCCGAATCCTCAAGCCCCCATCGGAGAATGGAAGTGCAAAGGGTCCGACGCTTGCATCCCTTGCACACTGACATCGCCATGGCACTAAACTCCGAGGCTATCGAGCCGAAACCGCGTTTGCTGGTTGGTGCGACATTTACCGTCACGCCGCTGGACGAGCCGATCCGGTTTTGGTTGGACGAGCTGAGTTTGGCGTACCAGCTGGAGTTTGCTCCCTATCAGCAACTCCTGGCGGCTCTCCTCGATCCGGCTGGATTGTTCGCGGGCAATCGCCGCGGCGCAAACGTCGTTTTGTTCCGCCTGGAAGACCTGGCGCCGTCTGCTCAGGGAATTCGGGAGCACGCCTTGGAATTAGCACAGGTATTGCGTACGGTAGCGTCCGCGTCGCTTGTGCCGTGGTTGGTTTCGGTTTGCCCGGATTCTCCTCGCTTTCTCGAAACACAGGAGAATCAAACCCTTGGTGTGACGCTCAGGCAAGTGTTGCACCGGGACCTGGCTGGGCAGTCGAATCTCATTCTTGTTTCTGCGGAGTCGGTGATCGCTCGCTACGAAGTGACCGAGGTGGACGATCCACTGGGTGAGCGGGCCGGCCACGTGCCGTATCGTGACGCCTTCTTTGCTGCGCTCGGCACACAGATCGTGCGTACTGTCCTGGCATTGCACCGCGATCCTTTGAAGGTGATCGCTTTGGATTGCGACAACACGCTGTGGACCGGCATCTGCGGTGAAGACGGACCCAATGGCGTGACGATCGATGATTCGAGGCGATCGCTTCAGCACGTTTTGGCCGCGCAACGGGAGCAGGGAATGCTGTTGACCTTGGTCAGCAAGAACAACGAGCCCGACGTGGAGGAGACGTTTGCCGCACATCCCGAAATGCCTTTGCGATGGAGCGATCTCGCGGCAACTCGGATTAATTGGGAGCCGAAGCCGACCAACCTGGTTCAGCTCGGATCGCAGTTAAATCTTGGCCTGAGTAGCTTCATCTTTCTCGACGACGACGCCAAGGAGTGTGCCGAGATGCGGCGCGAGTGCCCGGAAGTGGCGACTCTACAATTGCCGGCGACCTCTCGAGAGATTCCCCGTTTCCTGCAACATGCCTGGGTCTTTGATCACGTGAAACCCGTCACCGTCGAAGATCAGAACCGCTCGCGAATGTACTCCGAGGAACAAAGGCGCAGCCGGCTCGAGAGGCAGTCCAGAGACCTCGCGGAATTCATCGCCAGCCTTCGGCTGGAAGTCCTGTTTGCGCCCGTTACTGCGGAGACGCTCCCACGCGCCGCGCAACTCACTCAGCGCACCAACCAGATGAACTCGGTTCCGCGACGTTACACGGAGGCGGAATTGAGGGCCGCACTGGCCGGCGGTGATCTGGATGCATTCACAGTGACGGTGAACGACCGCTTTGGAAGCTACGGTTTAGTCGGCTTGCTGCTTTACAAGGCGGATGAGCGGCGTTTTCACGTACCGGGCTTTATGCTGAGTTGCCGGGCGCTGGGCCGCGGCGTGGAACAACGGATGCTGGCGCATGTGGCGGAATTGGCGAAGCAGGCCGGAAAGAGCAGCGTCACCTTCGAGTTCGAGCATGGGCCGCGTAATCAGCCCGCCCACCAGTTTCTTTCACGGGTTTCCGTTCAGGTTCTGGGCAAGCCACTCGTGGATCAGCGGGTGGCTTCGCTGGAGTTTCCCGCTGAGGGACTACGCCTTCTGGAATACTTGGCACCGGATGCGCCTGCGGTCGTTTCAAGTTCCGCCCCGCCAGCATCAATGGATGGAGAGACGGCCACGCGACCACCCGATTATGAGCGGATCGCCAATCATCTCAACAGTGCCGCCCGCATTCTGGCGGCAATCGCTGAAAAACGTCGCCAAAGATCTGCTCCGGCCCGTGTCATCACCGCGCCGCCCGAGACGCTCTTACAACAGCAACTGGCTGCTATCTGGTGCGATTTACTCGGGCTCCGGGCGGTTGGAATCGACGACGACTTCTTCGACCTTGGCGGCCACTCCTTACTTGCCGTGCAACTGCTTTCGCGTATCCACCGCGATCTCGGTATCGAGCTGCCCGATTCGGTCATCTACAGTGAAAAACTGCGCATCCGCAATTTAGCGCGGCACGTGGAGCTGCAACAGTTAGGTGTTGAGCACCCAGCGGATTACCAGGAATTGCTAGCCGAGATTGAGGCGCTCTCCGACGAAGAGGTGGCGGCGTTACTCGCAAATGAGGAACAATAGCGCCAGTTTGATCGGCTGGAAGGCATACTATTCTCTAGCGACGTTTCTCTAACGACATTGTTTTGAGTTACCTGGCCAGCCTTGAGAATTCTGCTCACTTCGAATGCCCCGTACCTGCCTCCGCGAGGCGGTTCTACGCGCAGCAATTTAGCCTTTCTGGAAGCGTTCGTGGAGCGCGGGCATACGGTTCGCGTCGTGGCTGCCGCCGCCGAAACCGCGACGGAGATGCAACGAACTCTGCTTCGCCAGGAACTCGCCGAGCAACAATTGGAGCCGGGATATTCCCGCAAACTGGAGCGGCAGCCCATTTCGACCGGACACCTGGGGACGATCGAGATCGTCTCAGTGCGCGACTTCATGCGGCACGTCGCCGTCCTGCACCGCCAGATTGAAGAATTCCAGCCGGACTGGGTACTCGTTTCTTCTGAGGATGTCAGCCACACGCTATTGCGTGAAGCGGCGCGCAGCGCGGCAGGCCAGCTAATTTACATCGCGCACACCCCGCAGTTCTTTCCGTTCGGGCCGGCGAGTTGGCATCAAGACGAGACAGGTACAGCCGCGGTTCGAAACGCGGCGGCCGTGGTAGTTATCAGCCAGGTGATGGCTGGCTATGTCAGGACTCATCTCGGCCGGGACGCGGTAATCGTTCATCCTCCTCTTTACAGCCTGGATCCGCTTTCGGGCACCTGTCCCCTCCTTGGGAATTTTGAGTCGGGCGCCATCGGGATGATCAATCCCTGTGCGGTGAAAGGCATCTCGCTGTTTCTGGCGATAGCGGATCTGATGCCCGATTGCCGCTTCGCTGCGTTGCCTGGATGGGGAACTACCCGCGACGACTTCAGCCAGCTACGATCGCGCGGCAACATCGCGATTCTGCCACGCGTCAAACAAATCGAAGATTTTCTCCAACGGCTTCGAATTCTGCTAATGCCGTCGCTTTGGTTGGAAGGATTCGGCCTGATTGCCATGGAAGCCATGTTGCGCGGTGTACCGGTCATCGCCAGCGACTCGGGCGGCCTCCGCGAGGCGAAGGCCGGTTCCCGCTTTCTGATTCCGGTGCATTTGATCGAGTCATACGAGGCGGTGTTTAATGACCGCAATATGCCGCGCCCGGTCCTGCCGCCCCAGGACTCTGCGCCGTGGGTCGCCGGCATCCGAGCGCTCTCCGCGAGTAAGGCAAGCTACCACGAGGAACAGGGGGCACAGCAGGAGGCGGCTTTGCGTTTTGTGCGTGGTGTGGACCGATTCGCTTTTGAGAAACTGCTCGTGAGTCTTGCGCCCTATCGTGGCAAACCCACGGTCAACCTTGATGCGGATGCGCATCAAGGCCTGGATAGGCTCTCAGACAATAAGCGAACGCTGCTGCTCAAACGGTTACGGCAGCGCCAACCCGCCGGCCGCATTTGATCATGCGCATCTTGCTTGCCTCCAACGCTCAGTACTTTCCTGCGCACGGCGGGGGAGAACGCTCGAATCGTATGCTCATCGAGGCGCTGGCGGGCCGCGGGCACCGTTGCTTTGTCGTGACGCGAATTGACAGGTTCGGGGAAGAAGGCGCACAGCGTTTTGCGGCCGAACTCGCCTCGCGCCAAGTGGAGACTAAACCTGCAGAGCACGGAGTCCGTTTTCGCCTCGGCGGTGTCGATGTCGTCGCGGCAACGCAGCCGCCAAGTTTCCGGGCGTTCTTCGTCGCCCAGAAGGACGCATTTCGGCCCGACATCATTGTTGCCTCAACGGATGACCCGGCACAACTCCTGCTGGAGGCTGCGCTCGAGGACCATCACGCCGCCACGGTCTTTCTCGCGCGAGCGACCGTGGCGCTTCCGTTCGGGCCGGATGCCGCATTCAAAAGTACGGAAAAAACAGAGTTCCTGCGCCGCGCCGATGCCGTCATCGGAGTCAGTGAATATGTGGCTTCTTACATGCGCGACTGTTCCGGCATTCCAGCCATTCACGTCCCCATTGCGCTACCCGAGCCGGGGCCACATCCCAAGCTAGGCGGTTTCGACAATCCGTTCGTTACGCTGGTGAATCCCTGCGCCGTGAAAGGCCTGGCGGTGCTTCTAGCGCTTGCCGAGGAAATGCCGCATCTCGAATTCGCGGCCGTGCCGACTTGGGGAACCACCAGCGACGACCTGCACCAGATCAAGCGTCGTCCGAACATCACGATTCTGCCCAAAGTGGATCGAATCAACGATCTATTCGCTCGCACTCGCGTCCTGTTAGTGCCTTCTCTATGGACCGAAGCGCGCTCGCGGCTCGTGGTCGAAGCCATGCTAGCTGGTGTTCCTGTCATCGCCAGCAACCTGGGCGGGCTTCCGGAAGCCAAGATGCACGTGCCATATATCCTGCCGCTGAGGCCGATTGAGGGGTACAGCCACAAGCTCAACGAACAGATGGTGCCTGTGGCGCTGGTTCCGCCGCAGGATACGGCGCCTTGGCGAGAGGCCTTACACAGGCTGACCACCGACCGTGCGCATTGGGAGGACTTGGCGCAACTCTCGCGCTCGACAGCTCTCGCTTACGCTGAAGCCACTACGATTGAGCCCTTCGAGCGCTTCATCTCTAGACTGCCCCGCAAATCCCGGCCTGATACAGCCGCTCCGGCTACTCCGCCGTCCGATGAAATCTCGCGGCTTTCTCCGCAGCGCCGCCGGTTGTTGGAGATTCGTCTTAAGAAACAAGCGGCAGCCGCCGTTACGCCGGCTCTTCCGTTTGGCGGAGCAGAAAGAACGGAACGTGTAAGGCTGTTCTGTTTTCCGCACGCTGGCGGCGGCGCGAGCAGCTATCGTCCGTGGAAGGCGAAGCTGGAGGACTTGTGCGAGGTGGCCAGCGTTCAGTACCCCGGCCATGAGAGCCGCCGATCGGAGCGGCTCGCCACCTCACTGGCGGAACTGGTGGGAAGGCTCGCTACGGAACTAAAGCCCGCTTTGGGCGGCCGATTCGCCCTGTTCGGACACAGCATGGGAGCCGTGGTGGCTTTCGAACTAGCGCGTTTCCTGCGGAAGGCAGGGCATGCCGGAGCCTTCGCGCTGATTGTCTCGGGCGCACGTGCTCCGCAATACCGCTTAAATCACCAGCCGGGTCCCGATCCTTCCGCCGAAGAGTTTCTGGCACAACTGCAGCGGCTCGGCGGCCTGCCCGTGGAAGTGGAGTCGAACCAGCGGCTCATGGATTCTGTCCTGCCCGCGCTCGCGGCGGACGCGGCACTGTACCGTCGCTATAGTTATCAGCCAGAGCCGCCGCTTGCCATTCCGATCCTTGCTCTCGGCGGAATCTCCGATCCGCAAGTCTCGATCGAGCACTTAAACGCGTGGCGGGAACAAGCTACGGGCCGATTTGAGATGCGACAGTTTGAAGGCGGCCATTTTTATCAGCGCGAACGCGAGGAAGAGTTACTGGCTTGCCTTCGATCGTTTCTTAAGACAATCGTGACTGAGAGCAAGTTGTAGAAGATGAGATCAAGGGTGTGAACCCCTTTTAGGAGCACGCATGAGCAATGACGCTCTGAACAATGAGGGAACGGGTAACAGCCGGCGCGAGTTTCTGATGACCAACCTCGCCGCGGGCTTTGCCCTGGCGGTACAGCCGGTCACGGCAGGGACCATCACCACCGACACCAGCGGACTCTTCGCCGGCGAGATCCGAATCCCCACCGGCGATCTCGAGATTCCGGGCTATCAGGCCATGCCCAACAGCGACGGCCCATTCCCGGTCGTGCTGGTGGTGGAGGAGATCTTCGGCGTCCACGAACACATCAAAGACATTTGCCGGCGCCTTGCCAAGCAGGGCTACCTCGCCATTGCCCCGGAGCTATTTGCCCGCCAAGGCGATGTCTCGAATATCCCGAACTTTCAAGACATCATTAGCAGGGTTGTCAGCAAAGTCCCCGATGCGCAAGTCATGAGCGACCTCGATGCGACGGTCGCATTTGCCGACAAATCCGGCAAGGGAGATGTTAACCGCCTGGCGATAACGGGCTTCTGCTGGGGCGGCCGCATCGTCTGGCTCTATTCTGCGCACCAGCCGAAGCTCAAGGCAGGGGCAGCTTGGTACGGGCGTCTGGTGCCGGGGACGCAGCCCAATCCGCTGCAGCCACAGCAGCCTATTCAGCTAGTGAGCGATCTGCACGGCGCGGTGATCGGTTTTTATGGTGGCAATGATCAGGGCATTCCGGTCTCGTCCGTGGACGAAATGCGTGCCGCGCTTAAAAAAGCGGGCAAGTCGCAGGACTTCCAGCTGATTGTGTATCCGGATGCCGGACATGGCTTCAATGCCGACTACCGGCCCAGCTACAAGGAAGACGATGCCAAGGACGCTTGGGCCAAACTACTGGCGTGGTTCAAGGCCCACGGTGCCGCCTGATCGCGAGGCTTTGGGGCCGCTTCGTTCGGTGTACTGAAAGACGTATGTAAGGGTCAAAGCACCGCTGAAAATTGGAGTTCCGACGCATATCTCCAAACTTTTTGTAAAAGAGCCGCGCTTCGGTTGACAAGCCCGATCCCGTCTGTTATCTCAAGATAATCTAAGTTCGGCAAACCTCGAAGTTTGTTGAGTAGCTGTGGGGGCTTTTCAATGTCACAAACACTTCGAGGGTTGGCGTCGCGCACTATTTCAACGACAACTCTCAACCACCAAGTTTCTGACGCTGGTCGTACCAGCATCTTCGCGGGTCGAATCCGTGACGTAGTCCTGTTACTGGCTGCGTGTGTTGCTCCGTGCTTTCTGCAAGCGCAGGATGCCACCGGCAAAATTGCCGGCACCATCAGTGATCCCTCGGGAGGTGTCGTCCCGCAGGCCAAAGTCACGGCAACCAATGTGGAAACAAAGATCTCGAAGACGGCTGTTACCAACGCCAGCGGCACATATCAGATTCAGCCTCTGCCAGTCGGTACGTATACCGTGTCGGTGGAAGCGACAGGGTTCAGCAAAATGTCTTCCGCTCCGACTCCGCTCGAAATCAATGAAACGATGCGCGTGGACTTGAAGCTTGAAATCGGCAGCGTTTCCGATATCGTTACGGTGGACGCTCAGGGCAGCCGCATTGAGACGGAAAACGTCACTGTGGGTGGCACGGTTACCGGCGTGGCGATCGCCGAATTGCCCTTGAATGGGCGCAATACGATGGATCTGCTGGCGACGCAGCCGGGCGTTACGCCAACCAACCCGGACAGCGGTGCCCAAGGAGGCTACAGCATCGGTGGTGGCCGCACGGACTCCGTCACGTTCCTACTGGATGGCGGCCTCAACAACGATCTGCTGTCAAATGGCATCATTGTCAACCCGAATCCGGACGCGATTGGGGAGTTCCGAGTTCTCGAGAGCACCTATGGCGCCGAATACGGCCGCAACGCAGGCGGAATTGTCAGCATTGTCACCAAGAGCGGCACCAACAACCTCCACGGAACCCTGTACGACTACGCTCGTAACACGGTCTTCAACGCCAACGACTTTTTCAATAACGAGCAGGGGCTTCCCCGGTCCGTGCTGAACCGGCAGCAGTTTGGCGGCACGATCGGCGGCCCGATCATCATTCCCCACATCGTTGATGGCCGAAACAAACTCTTCTTCTTTTTTGATTACCAAGGTCAACGGCAGTCGCAGCTTGTGCTCAATGGCCTCACGCAAACCTACACCCCAGCTGAGGCGCAAGGAAACTTTTCGCAAGCTGGACCGAATGGCGGACCCGACCCGAATGTCCAGGCCTTTCTCCTCAATAATTCCTATTTCCAGCCGAACCAGGCGCTCGCGAATCAGGCCATCATCGACCCAACCCGAATCGACCCTGTGGCGGCAGCCTACTTCGCGCACGGATTAATTCCAACCTCGCCTACGGGCTTCCTGTATCCCACTGCTTCGGCTCTGTCGAATGCCAACGAATACCTGGGCAAGATGGATTTCACCCCGGGGGCTAAGGACACCATCTCCGGCACCTTCACAAGCAGTGATAGCGTTGTCACCAATCCGTACGCCAATGCCAATGTCAACGGCTACACTTCCGTCAACTACGGCCAAACCTACTCAGGCATTATCAACTGGAGTCACACGTTCACTCCCGCGCTGGTGAACCAGGTTCGGGCTACAGCGGTGCGCACTGTGCCGGACTTGCGCGTTGCGCAAGGGCCATTTTCGGCTGTGACTCCGTCCGTATTGGGGATCAACATCACGCCTGATATCGCGACGGGGCCTCCCCAGCTCTATTTCTATGGCACGGGTCTGAACATCGGCTATAGCGGCGGCGGTCCGACTACGTTTGCGAATACCGTCTACGCCTACTATGACGACCTGTCGTGGACCAAGGGCAAGCACAGCTTGAAGTTCGGCTTCTACTTCTCGCCTTATCAGAACAACACCAACTATGCGTTCTATACGAACGGTTCCTACTCCATGTTTGGCCCGAGTACATCCGTCGGTTCGGGAACGGATCTGGCCGATTTCCTGATGGGCTTGCCGGACAATTACTTCCAAGCCGCACAGGCTCTCAGCAACATTCGCTCGCACCAGTATGCCGGCTATGGGCAAGACCAATGGAAGGTGACCCGAAACTTCACGCTGACACTCGGCTTACGCTATGAGTATTCAGAACCAAAATACGATACGCAGGGGCGCTCCTTCTCATTCATCCCCGGCCTCCAATCGCAGCGGTTCGTCAACGCACCCGAAAACCTGGTCTACCCCGGTGACCCGGGTGCCCCGAAGGGCGTGAACTTCCCCGACAAAACCAACTTCGCTCCGCGCTTTGGTTTTGCCTGGGACGTTTTCGGCAACGCGAAGACTGCGGTTCGCGGCGGCTTTGGAATCTTCTATGACGTGCTGAAGGGCGAAGACAATCTTCAGTTCAATGGCTCGCCGCCGTTTTACGCTGAACCAAACCTTTTCTTCAATGCGCCGAGCAATAGCTTAAGCAGCCAAACCGGCTACCTCTCGAATCCATTTGGCACCAATAACACCGGCACTCCGAACGGGTTCCCATCGACGCCCCCGAGTTCCACCGTGAACTTCGGGCAGTTCGAACCGTTTTCGGGCGCCATCTACCTGGTAGATCCTCACCTGAGAACACCATACGTTTATCAATACAGTTTCAATGTTCAACAGCAGCTCGTCTCGAACATGGTGTTGGAAGTCGGCTACGTCGGCTACGACGCGCACGGGCTGACCTCTCTGGTGGACATCAATCCCTTCCCGCTCGGTACGAACAATAGGATTTATGACTCGATTGTCAATGACGGAATCACCGCGTACGGATATCTCAACGAGTTTCAGAATGTCGTAAACGCGAACTACAACGCGATGCAGGTGAGTCTCAATAAACGCATGGCCGACACGAAGATTGGGAGCGTGTTCTATACATTCGCCTATACCTGGTCGCATGAGATCGACAACGCCTCGGGCTTTCGTGAGCGCAATTACTCGGTTCCCTATTACGACGAGGAATATTTCCGCGCCTCCGGCGACACCGACGTGCGCAATGCCATCTCGTTTTCAGGCGGATGGGACCTGCCCTTCGACCGCCTGTGGCAAAGCGGGCCCAAGCTTCTCACCAAGGGATGGAGCATTTATCCGATCGTGACGTGGAGAACGGGCTTCCCGCTCGATGTCCTGGCAGGGCTGAGCGCGTCAAACACCGATCCCGGCCCTGCTGGAGACGGAGAGCCGGGTCTGGTCCGTGCCGATCAGGTACTGCCAACCGTCCAGACTTACAATCCGAGGAGTAATCAGACCTTCAACGGGACCTCCGGCAATTACTTCTTCAATCCAAATGCGTTTTCGAACGCCAGGCTCAACGCGCTCGACGCACAGTCGCAGATCGATGCCTCCCAGTTGATTGGCCAGTTTACTGAGGGCACCTTTCCGCGGAATGGTATGCGCGGGCCAGGATTCGTCAACACCGATATATCGCTCTCCAAGCACTTCCTATTTATGGAGGGCAAGCTGGATGCCGAGCTTCGGCTGGAAGCATTCAATCTGTTCAACCACACCAATTTCGGCAACCCCAGCACGAATATCAATAGTTCGTTGTTTGGAACCGTCTCTACCACGGTCGGTTCGTGTTCGCAGTGCAGCGGTGCGCGAGTCGGAGAGATTGCGCTGCACCTCCGGTTTTAGCCAAGGGCTAGTTTGAGGAAGTCAGGCGCCGGAGGGCTCAATATCCATCCTCCGGGGCGGTTTCTTGTCCGCAGAGTGCCGGAAGTCATTGATTCGGCAAGGGTCCTTTAATCCAGCGCGCTGCTATACGCGTGCGCGGCCTGGGTAGTGGTCAAGTTTGAACTTCTTCCCTCTTGACTCCCACGAACCGTCAGTCCACGCTGGAAGCATGGATGACCGCTCAAGCAAGCCAAGATCAGGAAACAAGTCTGGGAAGCGCGGCAAGGGCCACGCCGACACGAACGAAGTAGCGTTCCTGATCGTCCAGCAGGCGACCGGACAGATCGAAAAGCCAGTAGAGAAAGAGAAGAATCCAGCCGCTGTGACGCTGGGGCGACTCGGTGGACTCAAGGGCGGCAACGCCCGAGCCCGCAAGTTAACCCCAGAGCAACGTAAGGCGATTGCAAAGCGTGCCGCCGATAAACGATGGAACAAGTAGTTGTTACTATCGCCACCCGCCAGCACCACCACTTAAAACCAATAATCTCATACATTTGCGACAATGAATCCATGACCATGGATTACGCTATATACTGATTTCTAATGGAATAGTTGCCATTGTTGATAGTATGCGCTACCATTGTCATCAAGGTAGATCACAATGCCGGATGACATTATTGAGAGAGCCAGACAACGTTTTAGCGAACTATCCATCATCATTGAAAAGGCCGAGAAGGTAAGGGATGAGCATGCCCAGTTGGGTTCATTTCTGGCAATGGCTCAGCGGGTGACAGAATCCCTATCGCCAACCAGGACAGGCCCCGCATCCGAAGAGGAGATCGAACATCATTCTTCTCAAAATGGTTCCGTGGGTATTCTATTCCCAGACGAGGATGCTATCTCCACCGCTCCATCGTCGATCCCCGAACGGGCAGAGAAGATATTGCGCCAGCGAGGTCCGCTTCACCTTTCTGAGTTGTTCACGGAGATGCGTAAGCAGGGCTGGAAGGCCACGGGGGATGACACTCGCGACAAGAGGAACCTCGCATCTTCGCTATGGACACGAAAGGGCGATAGGTTCAACAATCTTGGCAACAATGTATGGGAAGTCGTGCGAAAGGGGAATCAATGAACGGAAGTTATTAAATACCGATGGGTAGTCGGCTTGGTCGGAAAACTAGACCGACTACCCATCAAGGAGAGGTGGCAGAGCGGTTGAATGCATCGGTCTGCAAAACCGTAAACCGGACAACCGTCAAGTTTCACCCGGTTCGTGGGTTCGAATCCCACCCTCTCCGCCAAAAGCTCCAAACAACTATTAGCCAAGCGTTGCAAGCACCAGCTAATTGCGCGACGTACTTTACGCCCACCATTATCTTCTATTTTTAGACGAAGATCAACACGGTTCCGTTAACCGTGTATACCTACACCTACTTCTTGACTACTTTAGAGCAGCAGTCACTGGCTCAAGCATTGTGCAAATTTATATTGACAATACATAACCGCTCAAGCATAATAAAAGTATGAACGTGCTGAACTCCGAACGTCGCGCCCAAGTGGTTTCAGCCCTTGTTGAAGGGAACTCGATCCGAGCCGTAGCGCGGATAACTGGGGTTTCCAAACCAACGATCCTCAGCCTTCTCGTGGATCTCGGGCTGGCGTGCGCTGAGTATCAAGACAAAGCTCTCCGCAATCTTCCCTGCAAGCGGATTCAATGCGATGAGATCTGGTCGTTCTGCCACGCTAAGGACAAGAATCTTCCCGAAGACAAGCGGGATGTGTTTGGATACGGCAGCGTTTGGACCTGGACGGCCTTGGATGCGGATACGAAGCTCATTTGCTCCTGGATGGTCGGCGGTCGCGATTTCCTGTCAGCACAAGCGTTTATTCGAGATCTGGCGAGTCGCCTGAACAGCCGCGTTCAACTCACCACGGACGGCCACAAGCCCTACATTGAGGCAGTCGCCGGTGCCTTCGGTTCCGAGATCGACTACGCCATGCTCATCAAGATCTATGGCGACGACAAGACGAGCGAAACACGCTACAGCCCAGCCGAATGCACTGGAGCCAAAGCGCAACCGCTCATTGGAAGCCCCGACCGCAAGCACATCAGCACCAGCTATGTCGAGCGCCAGAACCTCACCATGCGTATGCACATGCGCCGATTCACCCGGCTTACCAACGGGTTCTCAAAGAAGTTGGAGAACCACATTGCGGCGGTATCGCTGCACTTCATGTACTACAATTTCGTGCGGATTCACCAGACCTTGCGAGTTACCCCAGCTATGGCCGCTGGCGTTACGGATCGGGTCTGGGAGATCTCAGATCTCATAGCATTGCTTGATTCCAGCAAGATGGAAGCGAAGACTGAGCGGGAAGAGCGTAAGCTGGCATCCAAGGGTCCAGTGTTAGGTTTCTAAGGGTCTTCACGCGGAGAATGGATGGCGAAAAACCGACATTTGCGGAGCGATCACAGATCTGATAGCATTTTCGTCGTAGTAAAACAACCAGCCGCTAAACGCTGTTACCTAGCACAAATCTCCCATTGACAGCTTGGTATCACGTGATACTATTGGAGCCATGAAGACGTGTCTCGGGCTAGCGATGAACTTTTGTCTCCCGACCAAATCGAGTCATTTTTGCGACGCGCCAGAGATTCATTTAGGCGTCAGGGCTTTATGCCTGGAAGCCCGCAGAACACTGCTTCAGATTTTTACAATCTCACCCTCATTAGCCATGACGAACAGTTGAGCGCCATAGAGAGCGTTCTTGGTGAGATATCAGCGGTCAATTATCGTGGCCCCTACCCTCCAAACAATAAATCCCGCGAGCAAAAGTGCAAGGGTGCCGTCATGCTTCAGTTTGTGTGGCACTCAGATTGCTTTGGAGGGAAGGAGATGTGTTTTAAGTTCTGTGTTGTAGATCAACGATTAGTGGTGTTGCGAATTCACCCGGCTTACAACCCGAATCAGTTTGAACGGATGGAAAAAGAAGGGTCAAGATGACTTGTTTTGAGTGTGGCGAGGGGACCTTCAAGCGCCAGGTAGCGCAGGTCCAGGGAGAGGTCAAGCGTAAGAAATATATGGTGGAGATGCTGGCGCTAGTTTGTGACGCCTGCGGCCATATAACGCTAGAGGGGAGGGACACCCAAGAGTTTATGCGGCGTGTGGCGGACACCTATCGTCGCGAACACGGGCTGATGACAAGCGACGATATTCGGAACTTGCGTGGACGGATGAGTCAGCAGAGTTTCGCTCATGCGCTTGGACTGGGGGTGGCCAGCATCAAGCGCTGGGAGCTTGGACTCATTCAGGACAAGAAGAGCAACAAGGTGCTGGTCGATTTCGCAACAAAATCTGTTCCGAGAGCACATTATCGCTTTGATAGCTACGATGATCTTCTGTCGGCATCGCGAATGGCAAGCATTGTTGAGACTAGTGCGCACGGGCCTCCGTGCGCACTAGAGCACGTTCAACCCTTTCATCCTGCCTGCCCCTAAACCCCCAAATGATAATTTCCCAAGACAGAGACGAGATTCGTGCTGGTTCCATACTTCAGCAGAAGTGTGAAATAAAGCAGGTGTCTCTTCGTCGGTCTCACGTCTCACTGGAAGGCTCAGAGCAATCAATGAAGCAGCCTTTTACGCTTAAGCTGTCAAGCCATTCCGTTGCTGAAGCAATTGTGGACGGCCTATTGCGGATCGAGGTAAGTTACCAAATTCAGAGCTATGATGGTTCCGAGCCTCCAGCACTCCACTTTAGTATCGAGTGTGCGTTTAGTGTGGATTATGTGATTCAGGACTCATCATATGAGCCGGTTCCGGAATCCATCTCGGCATTCAAGGACGGGAACGCGATCTTTAACACATGGCCCTACGCGCGGGAATTTGTTCAGAACATGTGTAGCAGGATGGCCGTTATGCCGCCTCCGCTTCCATTCTTAAGAATTGTCCCCAAGCCAGTGGCAATCGTTTCGGACGCCCCTAGGCTCGCTACACGGCGATCTAAGCGGATTGAGTCACCGGGTAAGGCTATTGAAGTCAACGAAAAATAGGCCGATGCTCAAACTTGACCACTACCGCGGCCTGGGTTGTGTTGACAACAAATTCACCGAACCCCTATACTTAGAGAGTTTGGCGAGTTGATTCTTCTGCTCCCGTACGTCCGCGATCTGTTGCGGTGACCCGGGAGTCAGGCCCCGCTGTCGGGCTGGTACGCCACGCTGGAATGTTCCCAGTAGGTTACGCCTCACCTGGTATGGGCCCTGTCCGAAGGTAATACCCTCGCAGTTTGAAGCCGGTGACTAAACTATATCGGCTTTCTTGGCAGTAACTCTAAGCAGCCTAACCAGCTTTGATATTCAAGTTCGAGTTGGTCTGGCCTGTGATTACGCCCGAAAAGGGCACACAACGATTTTGGAAAGAACCGCTCCTTTGTGGGCGGGCTCGTCGCGTCTGCTGGAAAAAGCGTGCGGCGAGGCAACGGTCTCAGAGAGGAAACACGTGCCGACGTTTAATCAACTCGTGCGTAAGGGCCGCCGGCCCACCCGTTATAAGACGGCCAGCCCGGCCTTGCAAGCTTGCCCGCAGCGCCGCGGGGTTTGTACCCGCGTGTACACCACGACGCCGAAGAAGCCGAACTCCGCTTTACGAAAAGTGGCTCGCGTTCGCCTGACCAATGGAATTGAAGTCACCACTTATATTCCAGGCGTTGGCCACAACCTGCAGGAGCACTCCATCGTGCTGATCCGCGGCGGCCGCGTCAAGGATTTGCCGGGCGTCCGCTATCACATTGTGCGCGGAACGCTGGATACCGCTGGTGTCGCGAACCGGAAGCAGAGCCGCTCCAAGTACGGAGCCAAACGCCCCAAGGGTGGCGCCACACCGGCCGCCAAGCCGAAAAAGTAAGGGAATTAGGGAGAAAGACGAATGCCCCGCCGTAGACGACCTGAGCCTCGTGAAGTGATTCCCGATCCGCTGTACAACTCCACGCTTGTCGAGAAGTTCGTGAACTCGATGATGTGGGACGGGAAAAAGCAGACCTCGCAACAGATTTTTTACACTGCGATGGACAAAATCCGTGACCGCTCCGGCGACGATCCGCTGAAGCTCTTCAAGAAGGCGGTTGAGAACGTGAAGCCGCTGCTCGAAGTGAAGACCCGCCGCGTCGGTGGCGCTAACTATCAGGTTCCGGTGGAAGTGGCGCAGAATCGTCGCGTCAGCCTGGCACTGCGCTGGTTGATCACCAATGCCCGTTCGCGCCCGGAGAAGAGCATGGCGGAGAAGCTCGCGAACGAATTGAACGATGCTGCCAATATGCGCGGCGGCGCTGTGAAGAAGAAAGACGATGTGCATCGTATGGCTGAAGCAAACAAGGCCTTCGCGCACTATCGCTGGTAAGTTTTTGTTCTTGTAACTGGGTTAAGACTATGGCTCGCACTGTACCGCTCGACAAAATGAGAAATATCGGCATCATGGCCCACATCGATGCCGGTAAGACCACTACGACTGAGCGCATCTTGTACTACACCGGACGTACTCACAAGATCGGTGAAGTGCATGAAGGCACCGCGACCATGGACTGGATGGCCCAGGAGCAGGAACGCGGAATCACCATCACGTCCGCGGCAACCACCTGCCAGTGGCGCGACATCACCATCAACATTATTGATACGCCTGGTCACGTCGATTTCACCGCAGAAGTAGAACGAAGCCTGCGGGTGCTGGACGGTGCCTGCGCTGTGTTCGATGCCGTTGCCGGCGTTCAGCCGCAAACCGAAACGGTGTGGCGTCAGGCTGACAAATACAAAGTTCCGCGTATTTGCTTCATCAATAAGATGGACCGCGCGGGAGCGGATTTCTTTTATTCGGTTCAGACTATCGTCGACCGGCTGAGTGCGCGCCCTGTTCCGATTCAGATTCCGGTTGGTGCCGAAGACCAGTTCAAAGGCGTGGTCGACCTTGTCACGATGAAGGCGCGCCTGTGGCACGATGAAACGCTGGGCGCAAAATTCGACGACGTCGAAATTCCGGCCGAGCTGCTCGACAAGGCGCGCGAATATCGCGAATTGCTGGTCGAAGCTGTCTCGGAGAGCGACGATGCTCTCTTTGAGAAGTTCGTCGAAGGCAAGCCGATCACCGAGAAGGAGTTGGCTGCGGGCATCCGTAAGGCGACTCTTCAGCAGAAGATCTTTCCGGTCATTTGCGGTTCATCGTTTAAGAATAAGGGCGTGCAGAACCTCCTCGACGCCGTGTGCGACTATCTGCCGTCGCCGCTAGATGTCCCGCCCATCCAAGCAATTTCGGTCGACCATCCGGACACCACTCTCGAGCGGCATGCCGACGACAGCCAGCCCTTTTCCGCGTTGATCTTCAAGATCATGACGGACCCGTTTGTGGGCCAGCTGTGCTTCCTGCGGGTCTATTCGGGCAAACTCAACACCGGCGACACGATCCTTAACGCCAGCCGGAATAAGCGAGAACGCATTGGCCGCCTGGTGAAGATGCACGCCAACAAGCGTGAAGAAATCACAGAGGTGCTAGCCGGCGACATTTGCGCCGCGGTCGGTTTGAAGCAAGTTGCGACGGGTGACACGATTTGCGATGACAAGTCACCGGTGTTGCTCGAGTCCATCGACTTCCCGACGCCCGTTATCCAGCTCGCGATTGAGCCTAAGACGAAGGCCGATCAGGAAAAGATGGGCTTGGCGATCAACAAGCTCGCTACGGAAGATCCGACGCTCAAGGTGAATACGGACCCCGAAACCGGGCAGACAATTTTGGCGGGCATGGGCGAGTTGCATCTCGAGATCATCGTCGACCGCATGAAGCGCGAGTTCAACGTGGAAGCCAACGTGGGCAAACCGCAAGTGGCTTACCGCGAGACGATTCGCCAGCAGGCGGAATACGATTACACGCACAAAAAGCAAACCGGTGGCAGCGGTCAATACGCGCGCGTCAAGCTGCGGGTTGAGCCGAACCACGATGCCGACTTCACGTTTGTCGATGAAGTCCGCGGCGGCAACATTCCGAAGGAATTCATCCCCGCCATCCAGAAGGGTGTGGTCGAATCGCTGGAGCGCGGCGTGTTGGCGGGCTACCCGCTGAACAACATCAAGGTGACGGTTTTCGACGGTGCCTATCACGAAGTCGACTCTTCGGAAATGGCGTTCAAGATCTGCGCTTCCATTTGCTTCAAGGACGCCTGTCATAAGGCCAAGCCGGTGCTGTTGGAGCCGGTGATGCGCATCGAAGTCACGGTGCCTGAAGACCATATGGGTCCGGTGAACGGCGACCTGATTTCGCGCCGTGGCCGGCTCGAGGGATCCGAGATCGCCGGCGGCACGCACATCATCAAGGCGATGGTGCCGTTGTCGGAAATGTTTGGCTATGCGACGGATTTGCGCTCCAAGACGCAAGGCCGCGGTAGCTTTACCATGCACTTCGGGCAGTACGAAGAAGTGCCCAGAAATATTGCGGAAGAGATTATCAATCGCGGCCGCGGTGGCGTTGCCACAAAGTAAGTAAGGAATCTGAACGGAAGGTAGACGATGGCGAAAGAGAAATTTGATCGCAGCAAGCCGCACATAAACATCGGGACGATCGGACACATCGATCACGGGAAGACGACGTTGACGGCGGCCATAACGAAGACGCTGGCCAAGCACAACCCGAAGGTGAAGTTCCGGAGCTTCGATTCGATCGACAACGCGCCGGAAGAGAAGGCGCGCGGGATCACAATTGCGGTGGCGCACGTGGAGTATGAGACGGCGCACCGTCACTACGCGCACGTGGACTGCCCGGGCCACGCCGACTACATCAAGAACATGATCACCGGCGCCGCGCAGATGGACGGCGCGATTCTGGTGGTGGCGGCGACCGACGGGCCGATGCCGCAGACGCGTGAGCACATTCTGCTGGCGCGCCAGGTGGGTGTGCCGTACATCGTGGTTGCTTTGAACAAGGTCGACATGGTGGACGATCCGGAACTGCTCGAATTGGTGGAGCTGGAAGTGCGCGAGCTGCTGAAGAGCTATCAATTCCCGGGCGACGATTTGCCGGTGGTGAAGGTGAGCGCGCTGGGCGCGTTGAACGGCGAGCCGCAGTGGGAGAAGACGGTCGATGAGCTGATGGAGCAGGTCGACAAGTACATACCGATGCCGGAGCGCATCATCGACAAGCCGTTCATCATGCCGATTGAGGACATATTCTCGATCCAGGGGCGCGGCACGGTGGTGACGGGTCGGATTGAGAAGGGCATCTGCAAGGTCGGCGAGGAAATGGAGATCGTCGGATTCCAGGAAACACGGAAGACGGTGGTCACCGGCGTTGAGATGTTCAAGAAGCTGCTGGACGAGGGCCGGGCGGGCGACAACGTGGGCCTGCTGCTGCGCGGGATTGAAAAGAACGACGTGGAGCGCGGGCAGGTGATTGCGAAGCCGGGCTCGATCAAGCCGCACAAGAAGTTCAAGGGTGAAGTGTACGTATTGTCGAAAGAAGAAGGCGGACGGCACACACCGTTCTTTAAAGGCTATCGGCCGCAGTTCTACTTCCGGACGACGGACGTGACGGGCGTAGCGCAATTGCCGGAAGGCATGGAGATGGTGATGCCGGGCGACAACGTGCAGCTGGAAGTGGAGCTGATCACGCCGATCGCCATGGACAAGGGGCTGCGTTTCGCGATTCGTGAAGGCGGCCGCACGGTGGGCGCCGGCACGGTTTCGGAGATTTTGGAATAGCGCATTCAACAGGCGGGCGAGGCTGAAGTCCTCGCCCGATCAGTGTTGAAAGAGAGTCAGCAAAAAACGAAATGAAAGAACGCATCCGCATCCGACTGAAGGCGTACGACCATCGCATCCTGGATCAATCGACGGGTGACATTGTCGATACGGCCAAGCGCACAGGAGCGACGGTGGCGGGGCCGATCCCACTGCCTACGCTGAAGAATCGCTACACCGTGTTACGTTCGCCCCACGTGGATAAGAAGTCGCGGGAACAGTTTGAAATCCGCACGCATAAGCGCTTGCTCGATATCCTCGAGCCCACCCAGGAAACGGTGGACGCGTTAATGAAGCTTGATCTTCCGGCCGGGGTTGACGTCGAAATCAAGGCATTTGGGAAGAAGTCGTAAAAGGTAAGCAAGATGCGGCCGCCCGTTGTGAGCGAGCCGAAGGGTAGAAGTTAGACAGGGCCGCGGTTCTCAGCGAGCCGAAGGTAGGAAGCAAAATGAGTCCAGGAATTCTCGGCAAAAAGATCGGCATGACGCAAGTGTTCAATGCGGACGGCCAGGTTGTCCCGGTGACGCTTGTCAAGGCGGGTCCTTGTATCGTCACGCAGCGCAAGACACCGACCACGGATGGTTATGATGCCGTTCAACTCGGTCTGGTCGAGTATGCAAAGAAGCCGAACAAGCCGGATGCCGGGCATTTGAAGAAGTCCGGCGCCGAGGGCGTGAAGTTCCAGCGCGAGTTCCGGCTCGAGGGTGGCAATGGCGACCTGAAGCCCGGTGATCGCGTCCTGGCGGATGAGTTTAAGCCCAAAGACGTAGTGGATGTGATCGGCTTGAGCAAGGGTCGTGGTTTTGCCGGCCTAGTGAAGCGGCATCACTTCCGCGGCGGCCCCGCGAGCCACGGTTCCATGTTTCACCGCGCCGCTGGTTCGATCGGCGCCTCGAGCTTTCCGTCGCGCGTGTTTCCGGGCATGAAGATGGCCGGGCGCATGGGCAATACGCAGGTCACCATCCGCAATCTGGAAGTGGTCAGCGTCGACGTGGAAGAGAATCTGATTGCAGTTAAGGGTGCCATTCCGGGACCAAACGGTGGTTATGTGATGGTGCGCCGCGCCAAGCGGTAGGGCGCGCAGAGATTTAGGCAAGGAAAAGAAGATGCCGAGTGTAGACATTGTGGATCTGAACAACGCCAAGGTGGGCTCGATCGAGCTCGCTGATGCTGTGTTTGGCGCCGAAGTAAACGAGTCGCTGCTCTACGAAGCGGTCCGGCAATACACCGCCGGGCAGCGCTCTGGAACGGCTTCCACCAAGACCCGTCATGAGGTCTCTGGTTCCGGTAAGAAGCTGTGGAAACAAAAAGGCACGGGCCGTGCGCGAGTGGGCTCCATACGTTCGCCGCTGTGGCGGCATGGCGGCACGACGCATGGACCGCAACCCCGCAGCTATGCGTACAAGCTGCCTCGCAAGATGGTGTTGGGCGCACTGCGCTCGGCCTTATCGGCGAAGCTTCGCGACGGCGAATTGAAGATCGTCAAAGCCTTTCAGTTGGGCGATCACAAGACCAAGAACATGCGTCAGGTGCTCACGCAGCTTGAGTCGCCCAAGAGCGTATTGCTGGTCGAAGTTGGCGAGAACAATCACTTGTCGCTAGCCTCCCGCAACCTTCCCGGCGTCAAGCTCGTCGCGACGCAGGCCGTGACGGTGTATGACCTGCTGGCTCATAAACAAGTGCTGCTCAGTGAAACCGCGGCGCAGAAACTCTCGGAGGCGTTGGCGTAATGAACGTTTACGACGTGATCCGCCGGCCCATTATCACGGAAAAGGGCCACACCAAGAAGGAATCGGAAAACACGCTCTGCTTTGAGGTGCACCCCGAGGCCAACAAGATTGAAATCAAATCGGCTGTCGAGACAGTTTTTAAGGTGAAGGTCTCGGAAGTCCGTACCAGCCTGAATACCGGGAAGCTGCGCCGTCGCGGCCGGTTCTCCGGATACGGTTCGGAATGGAAGAAGGCCTATGTGCGCCTGAAACCAGGCCAAAAAGTTCCCGAATACGCGGAGCTGTAAGGAAGGAAGCACGCCATGCCAATCAAGAGTTTTCAACCCTATACGCCGACGCGGCGCTTCCAAACTTACCTCACGCGGGACGAGCTCACGCGCAGCACACCGGAGAAGTCTCTGGTGGAGGGCAAGAAGCGAACCGGCGGCCGCGACTCGCGCGGTCTGACATCTTCGCGGTTCAAAGGCGGTGGTCATAAGAAGGCTTACCGTCTCATCGATTTCAAGCGGGATAAGGTGGGTGTCGCAGCGAAGGTTGCCACCATCGAATACGATCCCAACCGCTCCGCGCACATCGCCCTGCTGCACTACGTCGATGGCGAGAAGCGCTACATCCTTAGCCCGCTCGGCCTCGAAGTAGGCCGCACCGTGAGTTCCGGTCCGGAAGCAGACATATTAGTCGGGAACGCCCTGCCGCTGAAGAACATCCCGGCCGGCACCGTGGTTCACAACATCGAATTGAAGCCCGGTAAAGGCGGCCAGATGGCGCGCTCCGCCGGTGCCCAGGCGCAATTGGTTTCAAAAGAAGGCGACATTGCGCTGCTGAAACTACCCTCCGGCGAAACTCGCAAGGTCTTGATCGAGTGTATGGCCACCATCGGCCAGGTCGGCAACATCGAGCACGAAAACGTTTCGCTCGGCAAAGCCGGACGCAGCCGCTGGCTGGGTCGCCGCCCGCATAACCGCGGCGTGTCGATGAACCCGGTCGACCACCCGCACGGTGGCGGTGAAGGCAAAACTTCCGGCGGTCGCCATCCCGTGACGCCGTGGGGTCAGCCGACTCGCGGCTTCAAGACCCGCAATAACAAGCGGACGGACAAGTTCATCGTGACGCGTAAGGCGAAGAAGCGCTAGGCGCGGGAAGAGCAGAAGGAAACTTTAGATGGGTCGATCACTTAAAAAGGGACCGTTCACCGACGACCACCTGGCGAAGAAGGTGGGGGATCTGAACGATAAAAACCAAAAGACCGTGGTGAAGACTTGGTCGCGTCGCTCGACGATTGTGCCGGACTTCATTGGTCACACCGTGGCTGTTCACAACGGAAAGAAATTCATCCCGGTCTATGTGACCGAGAACATGGTTGGTCATAAGCTGGGCGAGTTTGCGCCGACGCGTACCTTCAAGGGTCACGCGGCGAAGTCCTCTGAAAAGAGCGCGACCGCTAAGTAAGGACGGTTAAAGAGAATTATGGCGAACGATACACAGAGTTTGGCGCGGTCGGAAGCTCGCTACGTGCGAGTGTCCGCTCAGAAGGTGCGCCTCGTCATCGACATGATTCGCGGCCAGCAGGCTGGCGACGCGATCAACATTCTGAAGTCGACCAACAAACGGATTGCGCCAGCAGTCGAGAAGGTTCTTCGTTCGGCCATCGCCAATGCGGAGAACAAGTCGGAAGATGTCGATATCGACAAGCTATTCATCACGGAAGCCTACGTGAATGAGGGGCCGCGTCAGAAGCGGATTCGTCCGGCCCCGATGGGCCGCGCGTACCGCTATCAGCGCCGCATGTCGCACATCGTGGTGAAGGTCGGCGAAAAAAAGGCCGAAGCAGGAGAGGAATAAGTTGGATGAGGCCGCGCGTAAGCGCGTGCCGATGACTTAAACAAAGCTATGGGTCAGAAAGTACATCCCTACGGATTTCGCCTGGGCGTCACGAAAACGTGGCGTTCGCGGTGGTTCGCCAAGCAGGACTATGCCAAGCTGCTGCACGAAGATCTCGAACTGAAGGAGTCGTTGACCGCGCGCCTCAAGGCGGCCGGTGTCAGCTCCATCGAAGTCGACCGCCCGGGCAACAAGCTGCGCATCACCATCCGCACTTCGCGGCCGGGCATCATCATCGGACGCAAAGGCGCCGAAATCGAGAAGCTCAAGGGCGATCTCGCCAAGAAAACCAAGCGCGAGATCTTCATTGATATTCAGGAAGTGCACCGTCCTGAGCTCGACGCGCAGTTGGTCAGCGAATCGATTGCGTTGCAGCTCGAAAAGCGCGTGGCGTTTCGTCGCGCCATGCGAAAAGCGGTCGACTCGGCGCTGCGTTTCGGCTGCAAAGGGATCAAGGTTCGCGTGTCGGGCCGTCTCAACGGCGCCGAAATCGCTCGCAGCGAATGGTACCTGCAAGGGCAGCTTCCGCTGCACACGCTACGTGCCGATATCGACTACGGTTTCACCGAGGCTTACACCACCTACGGCGTGATCGGTATCAAGGTGTGGATTTACAAGGGCGAGATCATTGAAGGCAGCAGCAACACCACCAAGCGCAGCAATTCGCTGCGCAACGAAGGTGACACGCGCCGGCCGCCTCGCCGCCGCGACGACAATCGCGAGCGCCGCCCCATGGGCCATGCACCTACGGCCGAAGCCAGTGGTCCGGCCATCCAGGTGCCGCCGCCCGCCGAAATGTCCCAGCCAGCAAGATCAACCGCGCCCATTATCCCGCCACTCGCGCCTCCCGCGTTGAGCTGGAAGGAAGTAAAGCCCGAAGCGGCCGCAGCGCCGGTGGTGGAAGCGCCAGCGGTCGAAACCCCGGCGGTGAGTACCGCAGCGGTCAACACCCCGGCGGTGAATACGCCCGCGGTGGAAGCCCCGGCGGCCGAAGAGAAAAAGGAGTCGAACGAGTAAGTCTGGCCGTTAGGGTTCAGGCTTCCACTCGACGAGAGGATACAACGCTATGTTGATGCCGAAGAAGGTGAAGTTTCGCAAGCAGCAACGCGGCCGCATGACCGGCAAGGCTTGGCGCGGATCGCAGTTGTCGTTCGGCGACTTCGGATTGAAGGCGCTGGAGTGCGGCTGGGTTACCAACCGCCAGATTGAAGCAGCCCGTATTGCGATGACGCGCTTCATCAAGCGTGGCGGCAAGGTCTGGATCCGCATTTTCCCCGACAAGCCGATCACTAAGAAGCCGCCTGAGACTCGTATGGGTAAAGGTAAGGGGGCTCCGGAAGCGTGGGTCTGTGTGGTGAAGCCGGGCAAAGTGCTGTTTGAAATGGAAGGCGTACCGATCGAGGTGGCAACCGAGGCAATGCGCCTCGCGGCCATGAAGTTGTCGGTGCCCACTAAATTGGTTGTGCGCGCCCACCCGACTGAATAGCCGGCCAACGCGAAGAGAAGAAAGACAAGAGCGATGAAAGCACAGAAGATCAGCGAACTCGAGACGGTCGAAATCGTCAAGCAAGCCCAGGATGCCCAGGAGCAGTTGTTCCGCTTCCGTTTTCAGATGGGCATGGGCCAGTTTGAAGGGTTGAAGAAGTACCGGATTTTGAAGAAGGACCGGGCGCGGATGCTGACCGTGCTGCGCGATAAGGAATTGAATGCCGGCAGCGCCGCGCAGGTAGTGGAAGTCAAGGCGACGGCAGTTGCCCAGAAGCAGGCTGCCAAAGCGAAGAAGTCCAAGTAAATTGGCGGCGAAGTTAGTCAGCGGCGGGCTAGGCGAAGGCATAAAGGATCGGAAGTTATAGTCATGGCGGACGAGCAGATTAAAAAAGAGATCGGTCACAAGAACGAGAAGGTTGGAGAAGTGGTTTCGACTAAGATGGCGAAGACCATCGTGGTGGAAGTCGTACGGCGCGTGCCGCATCCGGTCTACAAGCGAATCGTGACCAAGCGTAAGAAATTCTACGCACACGACGAGCAGGAGAGCGCCAAGCCGGGCGACGTGGTCCGGATCATCGAATGCCGTCCGTTGAGCAAGTTGAAGTGTTGGGAATTGGGCGAGGTTGTGCGGCGTGCCGTTCAGGTGAGTGTCGAGCATCCAGCCTTGGCTGCCAGCGCCGACACGCGGGTCAAAAAGACGCTCAAGAAGAAGTCGAAAAAGTAGGTGAGGGCTTGCGTCCCGTTGGACGCAGCCTCAAGCAGCAAGGAAAGGCCGCGGCATAGAGCCGGCGGCAGTAGTAAGCAAGGCTTAGGAGAAACGTCATGATCGGAATGCGAACAATGCTGGAGGTGGCCGACAACAGCGGCGCACGCAAGTTGCAGTGCATCTTGCCGCGCGGCGGCGACCTCGGATTGCGTGCGGGACTCGGCGACATCATCACCGCGAGCGTCAAGGAAGCAGCTCCCGATTCCACCATCAAAAAGGGTAAGGTTGTACGCTGCGTGGTGGTTCGCATGCGCAAGGAAACGCGCCGGAAGGATGGGACCTATATCCGGTTCGATTCCAACGCTGCCGTTCTGATCAACGAAGTCGGCGAACCGGTTGGCACGCGCGTTTTTGGCCCGGTTGCTCGCGAGCTTCGCGACAAGCGTTTTATGAAGATTGTGTCGCTTGCGCCGGAGGTGATCTAATGCCGAAGACCGCTTATCAGCGCCGCCAGGAAAAGGGCGAACTGAAGCCCCGCAAGCTGAAGATTAAGAAAGATGACCTGGTTCGCGTCATTGCGGGTCGCGATAAAGGCAAGACCGGCCGTGTGCTGGAAGTGAATCATCTCACCGGCAAGGTCACGGTGGAGGGCGCCATGGTTGTGAAAAAGCACACGCGTCCCAATCCGTCGAAGCAGATCAAAGGCGGCATCGCCGATCGCGAAATGCCGGTGGATTCGTCGAACGTCATGCTGCTGACCACGGGCGGCGCGCCCACCCGGGTAGGCTACAAGATCGGCGCCGATGGCCGCCGCGTTCGGGTTGCCCGCAAGACGGGCGAAACGATTGACAAGAAGTAACGAAAGTTTAAGGAAACGGGTAGTAGGAGGCCGTTTGGAATCGGCCAAGGGAAAGAGTTAGAGAAATGGCGACGAAAGCAAGATTACACGAACACTATGCCAAGACCGTTGTACCGGCGCTGGTAAAGGAGTTTGGCTACAAGAATCCGATGGCGGTGCCGAAGGTCGAGAAAGTCTCCCTCAACATTGGTCTGGGAGAAGCCACCGGCAACAGCAAGTTGATGGACGGCGCGGTCAGCGAACTCGCCACCATCGCCGGCCAGAAGCCGGTTGTGACGAAGGCCAAGAAATCAATCGCCGCTTTCAAGCTCCGCGAGGGGATGGCGATCGGCTGCATGGTGACCCTGCGCGGCGACCGCATGCTGGAGTTTCTCGATCGCCTCATGAATGTGGCGCTGCCCCGCGTGCGTGACTTCCGCGGTGTCTCTCCCAAGTCCTTCGATGGACGTGGCAACTATACGCTCGGACTGAAAGATCAGATGATCTTCCCCGAGATCGACTACAACAAGGTGGAAAAGGTGAAAGGCATGAACATCTGCATCACCACGACCGCCAAGACCGATGCCGAAGGCCTGGCGCTGCTGAGGCTTATGGGCATGCCCTTCCGCCAGTAGCACAGAAACGAGCAAGGTAAAACGATGGCAACCACTGCAAAAATCGCGAAAGAACTGAAGAAGCCGAAATTCAAGGTGCGGCTGCGAAACCGTTGTAAGTCCTGCGGCCGTCCGCGCGGCTATCTTGGAAAGTTTGCCTTGTGCCGGATCTGCTTCCGGAAGCTGGCGCTGGCGGGTGAAATCCCCGGTGTCACCAAGGCTAGTTGGTAACTGCAGCTTGGCGTAAGCCGGCTGAATCAGGAAAAGAACAATGAAAGGTGCTGAGTAAGAAACAATGACAGCAGACCCCATTGCCGACATGCTGACGCGGGTGCGAAATGCACTTTCCGCGCGTCACGCAAAGGTCGACGTACCAGCCTCGCGGCTGAAGATGGAAATCGCCCGGATTCTCAAAGAAGAAGGGTACATTCTCAACTACAAGATGACGGAAGACGGCGCCAAGCGCTCCATCCGTATCTATCTCAAATACACGCCTGCCAACATGCCGGTCATTTCCCGAATCGAGCGCATTTCGCGCCCGGGATGCCGCTCGTATATTGGCAGCAAGGAAATCCCAAGGATCCTGGGTGGTCTCGGTATCAACATCCTCACGACGCCGAAGGGTGTGATGACCGGTTCCATGGCTCGCAAAGAAGGCGTTGGCGGCGAAGTACTCTGCCAAGTCTATTAATAGGAATTAGTCATGTCACGCGTAGGAAAAAAACCGATTCCACTGCCGAAGGGTGTCAAACTCAAGCTGGGCGATACGCTTGAAGTCGAGGGACCCAAAGGTAAACTGTCTGTCCCGATCCCGGCCGGCCTCACGTTAGAGCAAAAAGACACAACGCTCGAAATTCATCGCGATTCCGACAAACTCGCGGCGCTGCACGGTCTCACCCGTGCCCTTGCGGCCAACGCCATTGAAGGCGTCTCAACCGGGTTCGTGCGCGAACTCGATATCATCGGCACCGGCTTCAAGGCCGACGTCAAGGGCAGTGTGGCCACCTTCATCCTGGGCTACTCACACCCCATTGAGTATGTGTTGCCCAAGGGCATTGACCTCAAAGTCGACGCCAAGCTCACCCACGTAACCATAACGGGCTACGACAAAGCGCTGCTGGGTCACGTTGCTTCGCAGATCCGCGCGCTCCGTCCGCCTGATCCGTACAAGAACAAGGGTGTGCGCTACACCGGAGAAGTACTCCGTAAGAAGGCCGGTAAGACCGGCGCGGGAGCTAAGTAATGGCACGCGATTCTAGAGCAGACATTCGCACGCGTATTCACAAACGGATTCGCCGCCGTGTGGCCGGCACCGAGGAGCGTCCGCGCCTGGCCGTATTCCGCAGTGTCAATCACATCTATGCGCAGGTCATCGACGATGCGCAGGGTCATACTTTGGCGGCTGCAGCGTCCACTGAGAAAACGTTGCGGGGTAAGGGCGGCAACGTGGAAGGCGCAAAGCTGATCGGCAAAGCCGTCGCTGAGCGCGCGAAAGAAAAAGGCGTCACGAAAGTCGTTTTCGATCGTGGCGGTTACCTGTACCATGGCCGCGTTAAGGCCCTTGCCGACGCTGCCCGCGAAGCGGGACTGGAGTTCTAAAAAACAAAATGGCATCCAACGGAACAGCCAAGCGTATCGACGCACAAACCCTGAACCTCAAGGAACAGGTCGTAAGCATTAACCGCGTGACGAAGGTCGTCAAGGGCGGTAAGAATATGAGCTTTTCGGCGCTCGTGGTCGTGGGTGATCCCGGCGCGAAGATTGTCGGATACGGCACGGGAAAGGCGAAGGAAGTTCCTTCCGCCATCAAGAAGGGTATCGAGGCGGCCAAGAAGAACCTGCGCAAGGTGAACGTGCTCGAGACCACCATTCTCCACCCGGTGCTCGGCAAGTTCGGCAGCGGTCTGGTGTTGCTCAAGCCCGCCCCTGCTGGTACCGGCGTCATCGCCGGTGGTCCGGTTCGCGCCGTCATTCAAGCCGTCGGAATTCCGAACGTGCTCACCAAGTCGATCGGTTCTCACAACGCCCATAACGTTGTGAAGGCCACTATCAATGCGCTCGAGCAGCTCTGCGACAAGGCGACCATCGCCGACATGCGCGGGTTGCCCTTCGAGAAGCTCTAGGTCGTTATCAAAGGAACTGAGGGAGTTATGGCGGAAGGTACTATCAAAATCAAGTATGTGCGCAGCGTGATCTGCACGCCGCAAAAGCACAAGAACATCGTCAAGAGCCTGGGCCTGCATACGCTCAACAGGACGGTGGTGCGCCCCGATACCCCAGGTTTCCGCGGCATGGTGGCGAAAGTTCCCCACCTGCTGGAAATCGTCAAGGATTAGTTGGCTCCGCGGTCTGTTGCGAGTCACATAGCAAAGCTGGTTTAGTGAAGGCGGTTAGATCATGAATTTAAGTAATCTGCGCCCCCCCAAGGGACAAAAGCAAAAGAGACAGCGCATCGGGCAGGGCATGGGTTCCGGCCGCGGCAAATATTCCGGCCGTGGCGCCAAAGGCGCCAAGTCCATCTCCGGCTATAGCAAAATGCGCGGCTTCGAGGGCGGCCAGATGCCGTTGCATCGCCGCTTGCCAAAGCGTGGATTCACCAATATCTTCCGCAAGGAATACACCATCGTGAATGTAGGTCAGCTTGAGAAACTGGAAGGAGATTCCTTCACTCCGCAGTCGCTTCTTGCGGCAGGCGTCATAAAGAAGTTGAACGCCGGACTCAAGATCCTCGCCAACGGTGAACTCACCCGGAAGATTACGGTCCATGCGCACGTGTTCTCCAAGACGGCACTCGACAAAATTCAGAAAGCCGGCGGCACTGCCGAAGTCATCGCGCCTTCGCCGGCCCCAACTCCGGCGGCATAAGCTGGTATTTTCGACTCAGAACTGATTCAGGCGGCCATCGAACGTCCATGACAAAGTTTTTTGAAGCTCTCGCCAACGTATTCAAGATCCCCGATCTGCGTAAGAGAGTCCTGTTCACACTCGGCCTGCTGGCGGTCTACCGGATCGGTGCGTACATCCCGACTCCCGGCATCGACACACACCGTTTTGAAGAGTTCTTCACTCGCAACGCGGGTGGCTTTCTTAGCTACTTCGATCTGTTCAGCGGCGGCATGCTGCGGCGGATGACCATCTTCGCGCTCGGCATTACCCCCTACATCACTGCGTCGATCATCCTCCAGTTGCTCACCGTGGTGATTCCGACTCTGGACAAGCTGCAGAAAGAGGGCGAACTCGGCCGCCGCAAGATCACTCAATGGACGCGCTATCTAACCGTCGGCCTGGCCATGATCCAATCCATTGGCATCGGCACCGCGTTGCAGTCCTCCGACGGCAACTTCGTCCTTCATCCCGGGTTTGGCTTCATCTTTCTCACCATGCTGACCTTCACCACCGGCACGGCGTTTATTATGTGGCTGGGTGAACAGATTAGTGATCGCGGCATCGGCAACGGCATGTCGCTCATCATCTTCGTGGGCATCATCGTGGGCCTGCCCCGCGCCATCGTCGACATCTATAACCGCGTGTTTGTTACTCGCGATTGGCCGGCCATTCAGTTAATCATCATCCTCGTCATCATGGTCGCGGTGGTCGCCTTCATCGTGCTGGTTGAGCGCGGTGAGCGTCGGATTCCCGTTCAGTACGCCAAACGAATTGTCGGACGCCGCATGATGGGCGGCCAGTCCACGCATTTGCCGCTGAAGGTGAACGCCGGCGGTGTCATCCCGGTCATTTTTGCATCGTCGCTGCTGGCACTTCCGCAAACGGCACTGCAGTTCCCCATCGTCAAGGGCAGTCCATGGCTCAGCGGCATGTTGAACTCGGTCAGCGGGGCACAGCCGCTTTACTATGTTCTGTTCATCGCGCTGATTGTCTTCTTCTGCTTCTTCTACGTATCGATCATCTTCAACCCGAATGAAGCGGCCGACAACATGCGTAAGTATGGCGGGTTTATTCCCGGCATCCGGCCCGGTAAGAACACAGCCGAGTACATGGACAAGATTCTGTCCAAGATCACCGTGGTCGGTGGTCTCTATCTATCGATTCTTTCTATTATTCCGCAGATCATGATCTCGGGCATCAAGCTGCAGCGCCTGCCGCTCGTCGGTAATTTCATAGACGCGCATTTCCCGCGCTTCCTCCTGGATGGACTTGGTGTGAACTTTTTCTTCGGTGGAACCTCCCTGCTGATCGTGGTCGGCGTGGCGATGGACACCGTAAATCAGATTGAAGCGCAGTTGATTATGCGCCATTACGAGGGCTTCACGCCGCGCGCTGGCCGAATTCGTGGCCGCCGTAGCAGTGTGTGAACCGTCTGGCCTCTTAATTGGACTCTCGTGAAGCTGTTTTGTCGGATGCCGGCGGGGCGAGCCCCGGAAGTGGCAGGACTGTACCGGCGGTGATCCTGTTTGGTTCGCCAGGGTCCGGTAAGGGAACCCAAGCCAAGCTCATTCGACAGAATTGTGTGGCTGGTCCGCATGTTTCTACTGGCGACATGCTTCGCCATCATATTGAGGCGGGCGACGAAATTGGACAGGAAGTCCGGAAGCTAATGAAGTCGGGCCGCTTGGTGCCCGACGAATTGGTAAACCGGCTGGTCGAAATAAGGCTTCAGGACCCGGATTGCCGGGGCGGGGTCATTCTGGACGGGTACCCAAGGACGCTCGCCCAAGCTGGTGTCTTGTTGAAACTGCTACGGTTACGCGGAATGGTGCCGGTCGTGGTACACTTGGTGGTTGACTACGAAAAAATCGTAGCCCGCCTGAGTGGCCGTCGGCAGTGCCCCGTTTGTGGAACCCTCTACAGCGTTTCGACGAATCCTCCCAAGGTAGCTGGTTTATGCGACCTTGATGGGGCTGCGCTGGTGACCCGCGACGATGATCGGGAAGACGTGATTCGTGAGCGGCTCCAGCAGTATGAGCTGCAGACGCGCCCACTTCTCGAGTTTTTCGGGAAGACTGGTGTGCGGATGTTTGAAATAGCTGGCGGAAGTGCCGATCCTGCCGCGATCTCCGGAGACATTTGCCGTTTTCTGGATTCCGTAAGGATGGGTTCGCTGAAAGCCAGTGGACGGTAGGAATGATTGTGCGGAGAAGTCCGGTCGAGTTGGATAAGCTGCGGCGCAGCGGTTTACTCGTGTACCAGATCCTTCAAGACTTGAAGGGCATGGTTAGCGAGGGGATCACTACTCAGGACTTGGAAGAAGCCGCTGTGAAGATGATCGCGGATGCGGGCGCAAAGCCGGCCTTCAAAGGTTATTATTCGCAAGCGGCTGGGACCAAATACCCCTTCGTGCTCTGTACCTCGGTGAATGAAGAGGTCGTGCATGGAATGCCGTCCGCCAAGCGGAAACTGAAGTCGGGCGATATCGTTTCGATCGATACCGGCGTACAAGTGGACGGTTATTTTGGCGACTCGGCGGTGACGGTGCCGGTCGGCGAAGTGAGTGATTCGGTGAAGCGGTTGCTGAAGGTCACCGAAGAAAGCCTGGAACTGGCCATCGATCAGGTTCGGGCTGGAAACAGGTTGTTCGATATCTGCGGTACGGTCGAAAAGCACGTCGTATCGAATGGCTTTTCGATCGTTCGCGAGTTTGTTGGTCATGGAATCGGAACCTCGCTTCACGAGGAACCCCAGATTCCGAACTATGTGGATCGCAACAGTGAGAACCCCCGCCTGAAACCGGGGATGGTGCTCGCGATTGAGCCGATGGTGAACGCTGGGAAACCCGACACCAAGGTGCTCTCCGACCGCTGGACGGCTGTGGCGAAAGACGGATCGTTTTCGGCGCATTTTGAACATATGGTCGCCGTGACGGATAACGGTCCCTGGGTTCTGTCCCGGCCTTGAAGAAGCATGCCGGACGCGAGCGCTGAGAGAATTACTGAGGCGATCGTGGTCGAGTTGCTTCCCAGTGCGCTGGTGCGGATCAGGTTGGAGGGAGAGCACGAACTGGTGGCTCACCTGCCCAGCTCCCAGCGGGCCAACTTTGTACGGTTGCGGGTCGGCGACCGGGTGCGCGTGGCGCTGTCGGTGACGGACCGGACACGCGGAAGAGTTTTGGAGTTGTTGACCAAGGTTTGACGGTTCCGGCCGCGGTTTTGCCCGGCCGAAGAGTTTGAGTTCAGGACGAGGATTATTGCCATGAAGGTGCGGGCATCGGTAAAGAAACTGTGTGACAAGTGCAAGGTGATCAACCGCCACGGTGTGGTGCGGGTCATTTGCACGAACCCAAAGCACAAGCAGCGGCAAGGCTAAGGGGTAAGAGGATACTGTTATGGCGCGTATTGCAGGCGTAGATCTACCAGCGAAAAAGCGGGCGGCCATCGGGCTGACCTACATTTATGGCATTGGCCGGACACGGTCCCTGTCGTTGCTCCACCGGGCCGGTGTCGACGCAGATAAGAAAGTCGCCGACCTGACCGAGGAGGAAGTAAACCACCTCCGCACGCTCATTGAGAGTGAAGGCGCCGTCGAGGGCGACCTCCGCAAGGAAGTCTCGATGAACGTCAAGCGGCTCATGGAAATGGGCTCTTATCGCGGGCTCCGTCATCGTCGTGGCCTGCCGACGCGCGGTCAGCGCACCCACACCAACGCCCGCACCCGCAAGGGTCCGCGCCGCGGAACGGTCACTAATAAGAAGAAGGCGACATCCAAGACCTAACCAGGTCAACGTGAGGACGTAAATGGCGAAAGCACCCGCAAAAACAACCAAGAAGAAGGCCTTCAAGAAGAAGGAAAAGAAGAGCGTTCCTTACGGGATCGTTCACATACAGGCATCGTTCAACAACACCATTGTCACGTTCACCGATCCCATCGGCAACGTGCTCGCCTGGTCCAGTTCCGGATCGCTGGGTTTCCGCGGATCTCGCAAAGGAACCCCGTTTGCAGCCCAGCAGGCTTCGCTGACGGCCGCCACAAAATCGAAGGAATCCGGACTTCGGTCCGTTGAGGTCCGCGTGAGTGGTCCGGGCAGTGGCCGCGAATCAGCCGTGCGTGCGCTCTCCACCGCTGGTATCGAAGTGAAGGCCATTAAAGACGTCACGCCGATTCCGCACAACGGCTGCCGGCCGCCCAAAAAGCGCCGCGTCTGACGCACTGAGTTTTTTTCAATCTGCTCCAAAACCGGGGCAGGCTGCGGTTTGCGAATCGTAAATCGCGGAAAGCGGGACGAAGGTCAGAGCCTGACCGTAAACCGCACCAACCATCGCGCATCGGGGATCCGCTCCGGCGTGAACGTACTCGAGGGAGGTACAATTTGGCTCGTTATATTGGCCCCGTGTGCCGGCTTTGCCGGCGCGAGGGCATGAAGTTATTTCTGAAAGGCGAACGCTGCCACACCGAAAAGTGTGCCATTGAAAAGCGCAACTTCGCTCCCGGCCAGCATGGCAAGGATAAGAAAGCGAAGGTTGTTGGTTACGGCCTCCAGCTTCGCGAAAAGCAAAAGGCCCGCCGCTATTTCCAGGTTCTCGAAGGTCAGTTCCGCAATCTCTTTGAGAAGGCGGCCAACCAAAAGGGCATCACAGGCGATAACCTGCTCTCTATGTTGGAACGCCGTTTGGACAACGTCGTCTACCGCATGGGTATCGCTACCAGCCGCGCGCAGGGCCGTCAGATTGTCCGTCATGGTCACGTCACAGTGAACGGCCGCAAGGTTAATATTCCATCGTTCACCGTGAAGACCGGTGACACGATCGAAGTTCGCGCCAAGAGTAAAGAAAACTCTTCGATTCTCGCCGCCCGGGATGCCACGGCTCACACGCCCAGCCCCGCTTGGCTCGAAGTTGATAAAGAGGCTCTCAAGGGCCGTGTCCTCCAGGCGCCAAAGCGCGAAGAACTGGTCCAGATACAGCTCAACGAACAGCTCATTGTCGAACTCTATTCCAAGTAATGCCGGCGCACGGCCGTGTCTTTTTGGAGTTTGTTAGCTCGATAGAACAAGGGTCATGCTTCGCCGGGCGCATCTTAGGATGCCGTCGGGTGAAACGTTCAAAAGGAAAAAAACATGTTTAAAGGATTCCAGAAGCCCAAGCGTTTAGTTGCCAATACCGAAACGCTCACGGAACGCTTTGGTCAGTTTAATGCCCAGCCGTTCGAGCGTGGATTTGGATCCACCATCGGCACCGGCCTCCGCCGCGTGCTGCTGAGCTCCATCGAAGGCGCTGCCATCACTGGCGTGCGCATTGAGGGAGTTGCTCACGAGTTTAGTCCCATCCCTGGTGTGGTTGAAGACGCCACCGACATCATCCTCAACCTGAAGCAGGTCCCCTTCAAGATGGCCGGCGAAGGTACTCGCATCGCTCGCCTCAAGGTGGATGCGCCGGGTGAAGTCATGAGCGGCCAGATCGAGACCGATGCCGACGTCGAAGTGCTCGACCGCAACCTGCACATCGCGACCGTGGGCGAAGGCGGCAAGCTCAATATCGAAATGCGTATCAAGTCCGGCCGCGGCTATGTTTCGGCCGACCGCAACTACGACGAAGACCTGCCCATCGGCTATATACCGATTGACTCGGTTCACTCGCCCGTCCGCAAGGTCAACTACACCGTGGAGGCCGCCCGCCTCGGTCAGAACACCGACTACGACAAGCTCACCATCGAGGTTTGGACCAACGGAGCGATCTCGCCGCAGGATGCCATCGGCCAGGCCGCTAAGCTGCTCAAAGACCACATGACCATCTTCATCAACTTTGAAGAGACGCCGGAGGTTCAGGAAGAGCCGGCTGAGCGCGCTCTCAACCAGATGACCGAAGTGCTCAACCGGTCGGTCGAAGAGCTTGAACTCAGCGTCCGTTCCTACAACTGCCTCAAGAACGCCAACATTCAAACCATCGGCGACCTTGTCCAGAAGACGGAATCGGAAATGCTCCGCACGAAAAACTTCGGCCGCAAGTCGCTCAACGAAATCAAGGAAATCCTCAGCGGTTTGGGCCTTTCGTTTGGCATGAAATTCGATTCACAAGGCCGGCTCGTCGGTGGACCACCACCTTCGATTTCGTCTACCGACTATAGTTCGCTCGAGTCTTATCCCGACGAAGGGTAATTGACCGCATCAGTTTTGTACAGGAGTTAGTGATATGAGACATCGCAAAGCAGGAGTAAAGCTAAAGCGGGACATCGGCGCGCGCCGGGCTCTGCTTCGCAGCCTCGTTACCAGCACCATTCTCGAGGAACGCATCACCACCACGATCCCGAAGGCAAAGGCCGCCAAGCCTCTGGTTGAAAAGATGATCACGCTTGCTAAGCGCGATACTCTCCATTCGCGCCGGCAAGCCGCCGCCTTCTTGCTGACGCCGGAAGCGGTTCAGAAACTATTCGAGAAGCTCGGACCACGCTTCAACCAGCGCGAAGGCGGTTACACCCGCATCGTGAAGCTCGGCTGGCGCAAAGGCGATGGTGCCGAGACCGCTAAGCTCGAGCTGGTCGGCTCGGAGCTCGTGAAGCGAGCCGCCGAACGCGCCAAGCGCCGCGAAGAACGCCTCAAGCAAATCAAGGAGAGCGGCGGCGAGGGCGAAGCGAACGAAGATTCGAAATAGCAGCCCATCAGCTTAAACGTCAAACGGCCCGGCGAGCATCCCAGCTCTCGGGCCGTTCTGTTTTTTTGAAGGGCCGACGCCCTGGCCCGCAATCGACGCCACGTCGGTCCGCATTGTGCTGGAGATCTCTCAGCCTTTAGCGATCGTTGAATTCTTCTCCCGGGCCGGTCTTAGCAACCTTCCGCTTTTCAGTTGACTATTGCCATCATTAGTCTTAGGTTGGTTTAGCCGTGGCACACGACATCTTCATCAGCTACTCGACCGCGAACCAGGCGTGGGCCGAGTCCGCCCTTCAACTGTTCGAGGCTCAGGGTTTGTCCTGCTGGATGGCACCGCGAGACATTCGTCCCGGTTCCACCTGGGCTACTGAGATCGTTCACGGTATTTCCAACGCCCGGGTAATGCTGCTCCTGCTGTCGAGTGCCTCCAATCAATCGCGCCAGGTGGCCCGCGAAGTTCAACTCGCCGATTCGTCGCAGCTACGCATCATTCCAGTCCTGCTTGAAGCTGTGAAGCCGGAAGGGGATTTCGTTTACTTCCTGAGTAATACCCAATGGCTGACTGCCATAGGGGGCTCCGCAGCCGACCATTCTAAAACGCTTCTGGCCGCAGTCGGCGAAGCTCTTGACGGGAGCCCGCCAAAACCTGAAACAGCAATTGCTCCGCCCGAGCCCGCTCTCCAGTTCTCACCATCCCAAGCCGTGCCGGAGCAGGTGCCTCCGCTCGCTCACGAGCCGCCACCGCGCCCCATGCCGCCGATCGGAGCCGCCTCTTTTGCTTCGCCCGCATCGCCTGCCACGGCGTTGACGAGCCGGCCGCTGTTTTGGGGGGGCATCGGCGTCGCTGTTGTCGTCATTTGTGCCGCGTTCTGGCTCATGCGTCCTTCTCCCAAGCAGGCGGAGGAATCGCGCCAGCCGCAGGTGCCCGCCACTGCCGCGCAGGAAACGCCAGCTACCTCCATGCCACCTAATCGAGCCCTGGCAGGCACCTGGAAGGGAGACGTAGGAACCAACCCCATCACGATTCAAATCCAGGTGCAACCCGGAGATCGCGTTGTTGTCCTGGTGGACAATCAGGCGGCAAAAACCGAGCAAGAGCCGGCCCAAGTGGTTAAAGCCAGCGGAGGCTTCCTCGAAATGTACATGGGCAACCCCCCGCGGGCGCGCTGCAGCCTGCGGCTGGCTTCCGACCGCCGCAACTTGGAAGGCACCTGGATACAAAACCCGCCGCCGAGGCCCGGATTTCGCGTCGACGCGCAGCCAGTTCAATCCGGACCAGAAAAACCAAAGCCTACCAGAACCTTCAACGTCGTGTTCACCAAGGTCGACTGAGAACCGAATGAACCCTACGCGCCGTCAACTTCTGCGCATCGCTGCCGCCTCAGGCATCGCGTCGTTCGGCCGGGCGCAGACCAAGCCTCAACCTCCGCGCCTCGTGCTCTATGTCTTTGATCAGCTCGGCGGCTCCGCCGAATCGATCAACGCGATGATCGAAGCCATCGGCGCATCTTCGTTCAATGTTCTGATTCTTGCGTTCCTCAACACTCGACAAGCCAATGGACAGGCCATCTTCCGATATAACGATAGCCCCCTGACGCAGCTCCCCAAGGACCTGCCCGGCCATATCCAAAAACTGAAATCCAGCTTCGCCGCGCCGAAGAAAGTGCTCATTTCCCTGGGCGGCTGGGCCAATCAGGACGACTTTCGCGCCATTCGAACCATCGGCATCGAGAGGTTTGTCGGCCAATTGAACGCCCAGGTCATCCAGCCCCTCGGCCTCGATGGGATTGACATCGACTTGGAGCCGGCGATCGAGTCGCCCGAAGCCTGGCAGGCCATCTACGATGAGCTCGGCCGCACCATCGTCGACCTCACCAACCGGTATAAGTCCGCCAATCCCGACCACGTTGTCACTCATGCACCCACCTCCGGACTGACCGCGCGGCTTTACGTCAACGACGGCCGCCTTCAAGGCCTGGCGGGAAGCATCCTCGAATCGACCCGCGCCGCTACCGGCAATAACGTCGATTGGCTTAATGTTCAGCTCTACGAAGGTGGCGCTGTGAAGAACGGAACCATCACCCATTTCTATAAAGATCAGCTGGTCGACGCCCTTGCTGCTAAAACCAAGTCGACCGGCATCGCTAATCCACTCGACTTTCTCTCTCCCACATTTGAGCCGGATTTTCATCAGCGTCTCGAGTTTTGTCAGGGTACTCTTCGCGACATCGCTAAGGCCTGTCACGAAACCGGCCGCCTCCACAGTGTAGGTTTATGGGAGTATGGTCAAACGAAAGCCCGCACGGCCGACTGGTCCCAGGGTCTTGCCGGGAGTCTTGGCGCCTGACGCCGTTCTCCCCTTCACACGACATGACGACTCAGGCGCCAGCCGCGAACCCAGCCAAGCCCGCGAACTACCTTCAGCTCCTCCGCGATTTCGGCTTTAGCTCCTTTCTCTGGACTCAATTCCTCGCCGCCTTCAACGACAACGTCTACAAGATGATCGTCTCGGTTGCGGCGGTCGATATTGCAGCGGATCAACAAAGCGGGGCGCTTTATCTGTCGCTGGCCGGGGCTGTTTTCGTCCTTCCATTCCTTTTGTTCGCCGGATACTCCGGCCAGCTCGCCGACCGCTACAGCAAGACGCGCGTCCTGCAGATTACCAAGGCCTTTGAAATCCTCATCATGGTGCTGGGCATCTTCGCCTTGTTAGCCCACAGCATCCACCTTTTACTCGCCGTACTGTTCCTACTTGCCATGCAGGCCAACTTCTTCAGTCCGGCCAAGTACGGCATCATCCCGGAACTGGTAACGGAGACGCAACTCACCCGCGCCAACGGCCTCATCGAGCTCTCCACATTCGCTGCCATCGTTGTCGGATCCAGTTTCGGGACCTTTCTCTACGGTCACTGGAAACACGAGCCGCTCAACATGGGATTCACGCTGCTTGGTATCGCCCTGGTCGCTTCGGTCATCAGCCTGCGCATTACTTATGTCCCGCCATCGGGTGCTGCCGAGTTTTTTCACTGGAATCCGTTCAGCGAAATTTGGACCGGCTCGCGGCAGCTCCTTCGCAGCCGCGAACTCGGGTTGACTGTTCTCGGTATCTCTTATTTCTGGTTCATCGGCGCGCTTGTCCAACTCGCCATCATCCTGGTTGGCAAAGAAACTCTGCACATCCCGGACGCAAAGCTCGGCTTGCTGGTAACGGCGCTGGCCGTGGGCATCGGGCTTGGCAGCATCGCTGCCGGCTGGGTCTCAACCGATGGCGTTGAACTGGGTATTGTTCCACTGGGAGCAGCGCTGCTCGGCCTCTCCTCATTGGCCGTGGGTCTCACTCACTCCTTGCTGTGGTGTTCGGTCTGGCTGGTGGCCGTCGGCTTTTCCGGTGGCCTATTTATTGTGCCGCTCAATGCCTATTTACAGGAGCGCGCTCCAGCCGAGGAAAAAGGCCGCCTGCTCGCCACCAACAATTTTGCCAACATGATCGGCGTCATCATCGCCTCCGGCGTACTATCGCTGCTTCACGACCGGTTTCATTGGACCGCCAGTCATATCCTCGCTGTGCTCGGCGCCTTCACGTTTGCCTCCACGGCGATCATTGTGGCCCTCATGCCGGCGTTGGTTGTGCGGTTCATTCTTCTCACTATCCGGAACCTACTCTTCCGCGTCACTATCTCCGGTCGCGAAAACATCCCGGACAAGGGCGCGGCTTTGGTCGCCTCCAACCACGTCTCGCTTGCCGATGCGGTGCTGGTCGGCTCTGTCACGCGCCGCTTCATTCGCTTTCTGATGTGGCAGCCGTATTTTGAGATCAAAGCCGTGCGACCCTTCTTCCGCCTTCTACACGCCATTCCCGTGCCTAACGGTGCGCCCAAGGAAGTTCTCCGCGCCATGCACCATGCCCGTGAGGAGCTTATCAACGGCCGCCTGGTCGGGATTTTCCCAGAGGGAGGCATCACTCGCACCGGCCAGGTCATGCCGTTCGAACGCGGCGTCGAGCGCATCGTCAAAGGTTTGACCGTGCCAATCGTCCCGGTATTCATCGACGGTCTCTGGGGGCATGCGCTCAGCTATGCGGGCGGAAAACCCTTTTCAAACTGGCGCGGGCCTTGGCGGCCTCATGTGGTCATCGTGATCGGCAAGCCCATCCATGAGCCTGTGAGCGCTGCCGAACTTCGCCTCCGAGTCCTGCTTCTTTCGAGCGATGCCGCTGAGCTGCGTAAACGCCGCACGGCAACCCTCCCTCACCGCTTTATCCGTGCCGCGCGCCGGCGTTGGTCCTCCCCCGCTATCGCCGATTCGACCGGCAAGGACCTGTCGTTTGGCAGAACGCTCACCGCGGCGATACTCCTGCGAAATTGGATTCGCGCGCGCAGCGTCGATGGGGAACGCCTCGGATTGCTGCTCCCGGCATCCGTCGGCGGCGCGCTGGCGAACCTCGGTGTAGCGCTGGCCGGGCGAGTAGCGGTCAACCTAAACTTCACCACCGGCCATGCCGCGATCGCGGCGGCCGTGGCTCAGTGCGATATCCGCATCGTTCTTACTTCACGCGTTTTTCTCGATAAGATCAAGCTCGACACGCTACCCGCAGCCGTCTATCTTGAGGATCTCCTGCCTTCCTTCTCGCGTTGGACGAAGCTCGCTGCGTTACTCACCGCGCGCTTCGCACCAGTCTCTCGCCTGGCCGGTGCAGCACAGCCCGACGACATCGCCGCCGTAATGTTCTCCAGTGGTAGTACCGGCGTGCCCAAAGGCATCCAGCTTTCGCATTGGAACCTCATCTCCAATATGGAATCCGTCGCCCAAGTCTATTTTGTCGGGCCCAGCGATGCCATGCTCGGCGTTCTGCCGTTCTTCCATTCCTTCGGTTACACCTACACTCTCTGGTTCCCGCTTCTTCACGAATTCCGCGCCGTCTACCACCCCAATCCGACCGAGGCGAAAACCATTGGTGAACTCTCCGCGCAGTATCGACCTACGCTCCTTCTGGCCACTCCGACTTTCTGCGTCGGCTACCTGCGCAGTTGCACGCGTGAGCAGTTCTCTCACATCCGTTACCTGCTCGTCGGCGCCGAAAAATTGCGGCCCAAGCTGGTTACCGCGTTCGAAGCGAAGTTTGGTATCACGCCGCTCGAAGGTTACGGGTGTACCGAGTTGGGCCCGGTCATCTCTGTGAATACCCCGCCACCGGAGCCCGGATCGAACGGCAAAGGCGGCTACCGTCAAGGCAGCGTCGGCCGGCCCATCCCGGCAGTTGCGGCTCGCATCGTGCACCCTGATACCTTTGAGCCGATGCCACTCGGGGCGACTGGCCTTCTTCTGGTCAAGGGTCCCAGCCTTATGGTCGGCTATCTCGGTGATCCGGTTCGCACCACGAAGGCGTTGCATGAGGGCTTCTATATCACCGGCGACCTTGCGTGCTTTGATGAAGACGGCTTCCTCTACCTCATCGATCGCATGGCGCGCTTCAGTAAAGTCGCGGGCGAGATGGTGCCTCACCTCAAGATCGAGGAGGATCTCCACGAGGTTCTGGCAGGCGGAGAATGTCTGGTTGTGGGCGTGCCCGACGAGAAGCGTGGCGAACGCTTAGGGGTGCTCTACACGCACTCTGCACTCACTCCGTCTCAGATGGTGGCACATCTTGCGAAAAGCTTGCCGCCGTTGTGGTTGCCGAAGGCCGACTCCTTCTACCATGTGGAGGCTATACCGACACTGGGCACCGGTAAAGTCGACCTCGCCAAAGGCCGTGCGCTTGCCGCGGAACAGGCATCGCTGAAAGCGTCCACCCGCTCCGCTGACGACTAGCGGGGCCGGTGCACAGGCAAAACGCCGCTCTCCGGCTCGGAGCAAGAACCTGATGCCATCTCGCGAGCTCCACGCAGCGTCCCTAGTTTCCGTCCTCCAGGACCACCACGGCTAAGGCGACCTCCGCGGTATGCGTCAGAGAAAGTGAAATCCGCCGCGCGCCCAGTCGCTCGGCGATCTCTTTGGCGACTCCACTCAGCACCAGCGTCGGACGGCCCGAAGGCTCGTTCACCACTTCGAAGTCCTTCCAGGTAATCCCGTGCCGGAGCCCGGTCCCAATGGCCTTCATCCCTGCTTCCTTAGCCGCGAAGCGTGCCGCGAACCGCTCCGCCGCGTTCGCCCTTCGCGATGAATAGGCGCGTTCCTGCTCGGTGTAAATCCGCTGGAGAAACCTGTCACCGTAGTTTTCTATGCTGCGCCGAATTCGCGGTACTTCCGCTAAGTCCGTGCCAATGCCGATGATCACGCTTCTCATGATGCCTTAAGCGCACAGCGAGTCGCACCTCAACCGGCAAAGTAACCACATTGAGGAGACAATCACGCTCTCCACACGCTCTGGGTCCGGAAACGCAGATACCCCTTGCCCAGTTCGAACTGCTTACGCTTGTGCCTTGCCTTTGCGGAAGGCAGCCCAGCGACGCTTCTGTGCAGCCGCGATTCGTTTCCGTGCTTCCTCACTCAAGGTTCTCTTCGGGCCCGGAACTGCGGCTTGCCCTGCCGCAGCAGGAGACTTGGGCGGCCGTCCCACTCGGCGGCCCAAGAGCGCGCGCACTTGTGAGATCTGGTCATCTAGTCGCTGCTTCTGAAGTTCCAGACCCTGGAGCGCAGCTTCCAGAATCTCCCTGCTCGGGCTTTGAGAATTTGCCATATGCTTTTATCAGTAACACACTTGCTACTTAATAGTCCCCTCTCTCTCGTTAGACTCAATTTCACAGCATATCGTAACAGGCCCATCATTTACTAATTCCACTTCCATTTGTGCCTGGAACACGCCGGTTTGCACGGGAACCTTAGACTTCTCCTTGCACGCGCCAACCACGTAGTCGTAGAGCCTTTGAGCAACCTCCGGCGTTGCTGCCGCCGAATAAGAGGGCCGGTTCCCCTTCCTGATGTCTCCGTACAGGGTGAACTGAGATACCAATAGCAGCGCACCGCCTGCCTCCCGAACATTCCGATTCATCTTGCCCGATTCATCGTCGAATATACGCAGGTTGCCGATTTTCTTGACTATCCAGTCCGCTTCCTGGAAACCATCTAATCGGTGTATCCCAAGCAATACCAGCAAGCCAATCCCAATCTCGCCAACTGTTTCATCAGCTACTTTGACCCGGGCTCGCCGGACTCGCTGGATTACCGCGCGCATGGTTCCATTCTGATATACGACTCCCCGCCCAGGTCTGTGGTCCCGTCTGGCGCGCGACCTTAGTCCCTTCTGAAGACCGGCTACGTTACTTTTTGCTTGAGAAACACGTTTCACCATGCGCCATCCATCGATTTCCCTCTAACGCGCCAAAGAATTGGCACCGATCTATTTCTTGCCACCATGCGAATTCTATGGCTAGATGAAACCAGTCCACCTGATTTTTCGCCGGAAACGCCGCTTATCTCCATCGCCTGTTCCGCCGGCGACGCGTTGGTTTCCTTGCGCGAAGCTGTCAGCACGGGAATACCTCATGCCGCGTTAATCGCCCGTCTTCCCATGAATTCTTCGAGCCCCGCGCAACTGCTTGAGTGGGCCCGCCTTTACAGCCCCGCGACCAAGGTTCTATTCTTCCGTGAGCAGGGTAGTACCCAAGAAGCACTAACACTAGTAAGACTAGGTGCCGCGTATTACTTTGACTGCTGCCCGGCGCTGGAAGAAATTCAGGCCAAGATTGAGCCGGGATTCAAACCTGAGCCCCGCGATGCAGCTGGCTTTACGGAATTAGTGCCGGATGTCCAGGCATCTACACCGCTTCCCGAAACGCCAGCCGACGCAAACAGCTGGCGCAAACGTTTGGTCGGCGGCAGCGAGGCGCTGCAACGCGTCGCCGACACCATTGAGTTGATCGCTAACCGCCGTTCCACGGTGCTGATCCTTGGTGAGACAGGTACCGGCAAGGAGATAGTGGCCCGCGCCATCCACGACGCAAGCCAGCGCGCTGGGATGCCTATGATTCCCGTGAATTGCGCGGCAATTCCGGATAATTTGATTGAAGCCGAGCTTTTTGGTCACGTTAAAGGTGCTTTTACCGGCGCCACCGCCGTTCGGGTCGGTCGTTTCGAACAAGCCCACCGCGGCACGCTGTTTCTCGATGAAATCGCCGATGTGCCGCTCGACTTGCAAGCCAAGTTACTGCGCGCATTACAGGAACGCGAGTTTCAACGCGTAGGTAGTTCGGAAACCATTCGGGTGGATGTCCGCGTTATTGCCGCCACCAATGTCGGCCTCCTCGATCGTGTGCGGCAAGGTAAGTTCCGCGAGGACCTTTATTATCGCCTCAACGTCGTTCCGATCCACATCCCGCCACTGCGCGATCGGCCCGAGGATATTCCGGGTTTGGTCCGTCACTTCATCAAACGGATCTGCCAGCAGGAGCGCCTTCCCGCGAAGACTCTGCCGCCGGATGCACTCGCGGAGCTAGTTCGCTACCCGTGGCCCGGCAACGTTCGTCAGCTCGAAAATACCATCGAAATGGCCATCGTTCTCTCGGGCGACCGAAGTGTTCTCCGATGCGACGACTTCAACCTGGTCCACCCGCCGGGGGCGCGGCCACCGGTCCAAGTCACCCCGGACCAACTCGTGCCGCTGCCCGAAGAAGGCCTCGATTTTGAAGCCGTCATCAACCGCATTGAGCTAAACCTGCTCGAACAGGCCCTACGCCGCGCCAACGGAAACAAGAAAGCGGCTGCCGAAATTCTCGGGCTCAAGCGCACCACGCTCGCCGCTAAGTTGAAAAGCCTTGAGCCCCTGGCTGCTGAACAATCCCTGGTGCGCTCGTCCGGTGCTTAAGTTGTTCGCCCCTTCGAGAGGCACTTCCGCAAGTTAACAGGCTAGATATTGATACCGATCCGGAACAGCGCCCATCCCAGTGCCTGCCGGAAGTACAGCCACTTCAGCTCGCCCGAGGTGGTCATTCCCGGACTCGGGCGCGGGGACCCGTAGACGTGCAGTCCCTTGAACTGCAGCATCCGTCTCGCCCGGAAAATGTGATATCCGTCGCTCACCACGATGCACGATTGAAAACTCATTCGACGCATGATCTCGGCCGCCACAGTTAAGCTCTGCCCGGTGGTTGATCCCCCGGGCTCTACCAGGATCGCCTCCGACGGAACTCCGTGTGCAGTAAGGTAGCCGCGCCCCACTTCGGCTTCCGTAAACTCCGGATCCCCACCCGCGCCGCCGGTTGTCAATATGTAGGGCGCCAGTCCTTTCAGATAGAGCAGCAGAGCATGGTTCAATCGCCCTTGCAGCACGGGTGAGGGCTTGCCCCGGTATTCCGCCGCGCCCAGTACGATAATCACGTCGGCGGGCTGAGCGTCATCGATCGTCGATTCCCGCTCAATTTGCTTCGCCGTCCAGAACAGGTAGGCTAGAAGGAGGGTGAGTAAGACGGCGCTGGTAATAAGCAGTAAGCGCTTAATGATGTGAGACAAACGCATCGTCGGCTCAAGAGTGAACTTCGGGAACTCGGCACGGGTCAGCCGCGGCCCTCGAAGCACCGCAGCAAAGGCCCGTCGGCGACTCGACCCGGACTCCGTTATTGTGGGCTCTTGCTAAGAAGAACTGGATGCTCTCAGTCTACGACTCGTCCTCGACCTGCGGCGAATGCCGTCATTAATCAATCCCTCATGGTCATCACCAGTCCCAAGAATTCGCTCTTACAAGCCGTGCGGCGAGCCGCCTCGCGTGGCGTTCCGGGCGACGAGGGTTGGGTTGTCGCCGAAGGGCCGCACCTCCTCGACGAAGCCTTACGCGGCACTTGGCCCATTCACCGCATCATCGTGACCACGGCTGCTTCAGAGAAGTGGGCCTCACTCATCAGTCAGTCGCAGGCGCCGATCACTTTGGTCGACAACCATGCCTTCGCCGCGACGGCTTCCACTGAAACTGCCCAGGGCATCCTACTGCTGCTGTTTCCCCGGGTCTGCCAGTGGCCGGACTTGTTGGGCGGTGATGGACTCTTGGTCGTGCTGGATGAATTGCAGGATCCAGGCAATGCGGGCGCCATTATTCGCTCGGCCGAAGCGTTTGGCGCCAGTGGCGTGGTCGTCGGCAAAGGCTCCGTTCAGATCGCCAACGGCAAGCTGATTCGGGCTGCTGCGGGCTCTCTGTTCCGGCTGCCCGTGCTCACGGCGGTCCCTGTTGCCGACGCTCTCGCTGAACTCGCCGCCGCCCGGTTTTCCATCTACGGTCTTGCCACGGATGCCCCGCAATCGCTAGCGGCAGCCGATCTGCGTCGCCCCTGCGCCATCTTCGTCGGCAATGAGGGAGCCGGACTCTCAGCACCGGTTCTAGCGGGTGCACAGTTGCTCAGCATACCCACCCGCGGGGTCGAATCTCTGAACGCAGCCATCGCCTGTTCAATAGCGCTTTTTGAAGCCCACCGCCAGCGAGGTCTCGCATGAGCTTATTCGACACAGCGCCGCTTGGCAGGGAGGCAGGCAGGTCCGCGAAGAAGGTCGATGGATCCAGCCCGCTAGCCGATCGCATGCGCCCGCGCACGCTCGATGAGTTCGTCGGTCAGCACCACATCCTTGGCCCGGGTACTCCGCTGCGCAAGCAGATTGAAAGCGGTCACCTCAGCTCGCTCATTCTCTGGGGACCTCCCGGAGTCGGCAAAACGACCCTCGCTTCACTCATGGCCGAGCACAGCAAGGCCGATTTCATCCCTTTCAGCGCCGTCCTGAGCGGGGTTAAGGAAATCAAGGCCGTAATGGCGGATGCCGAAAAAGCCCGCCGCATGGGTCATCGCACCGTCCTCTTCATCGACGAAATTCATCGCTTTAATAAAGCCCAGCAAGACGCGTTCCTCCCGTACGTCGAGCGCGGTGACGTCATCCTGATCGGCGCCACCACGGAGAATCCGTCTTTCGAAGTCATCTCCGCGCTGCTCTCGCGCACCAAGGTCTATCCGCTGCTGGCACTCGAGCCGCCCGAGATTATCACGCTCCTCAAGCGCGCCATCGCCCTACCCGACCGCGGTTTGGGCCATCTCCATCTCAAAGTTTCCGGCGAGGTCCTCGACGAGATTGCGATCGCTTCGGACGGCGATGCTCGCTCCGCCCTCAACACTCTGGAACTGGCCGCCGAGGTCGCGCAAGATGGGGTTCTCACCCGTAAGGAACTCGCGCAAGCCCTTCAGCGCAAGATGCTGCTTTACGACAAGGCCGGCGAAGAGCACTTCAACCTCATCTCGGCCTTGCACAAATCCGTTCGCTCCAGTGACCCCGATGCCGCCCTCTACTGGCTGAGCCGCATGCTGGAGTCGGGTGAAGATCGCATGTATCTCGCGCGGCGTCTCGTGCGCATGGCGATTGAGGACATCGGCTTGGCCGATCCGCGTGCCGTCGAACAGGCCATCGCCTGCCAGCAGACAGTTCACTTCCTGGGAGTGCCCGAAGGTGACTTGGCATTGGGCCAACTTGCCATCTACCTCTCACTGGCGCCCAAGTCCGATTCCTCCTATCGGGCCATGAACCGCATCCGCGACGCTATCCAGAACACCACTGCTGAACCCGTGCCCCTGCATTTGCGCAATGCACCCACGAAGTTGATGAAGGATCTCGGCTACGCTCAAGGTTATCGGCACGCTCACGACGAGCCTGACGCCGTCACGGATATGACCTGCCTGCCGCCATCTCTCGCTGGAGAACGCTTCTACCTGCCCACCGACCGCGGCTTCGAGCAGAAACTCCAGGAACGCCTGCGCTGGCTGCAAGAACGTCGCCACCACACCGGCTCAACGGATGCAGGAACCGAGCCGGAAACGTGACGAAGCGAAAGCATCGCTCCAGTAAGTCTTCCAGCGAAATAATCGGTTCTTCTCAGTTCGGTGGCAGCTATACGAAGCATGTTTCGCCTATCAGACACAATTCGGTTAGCCAAACGTATTAATGTGAGATAGATTACGTTAATGTCCCCACTTCAGAAAACGTTACAGTGGCCGCCCGATTGTGTTTACTCTATAATTGATTTGTTGTCAGGTATTTTCGGCCTGTGACGGATAACTCCTTACAAAGTAGTTCTGCAGCCAGCTCGGAACGTAGACGGTCGAGTCGTTTTCCGATCGAGCGCGAACTGCGCTATAAGACCCTGAGTCAGCGGTCCGAAATCATCAATGGCGTCGGCAAGACATTGAATATCAGCAGTTCGGGCGTCCTATTTACTGCAGCGCACGATCTGCCCATAGGAACCCGCCTCGAGGTTTCCATCAGTTGGCCAGCCCAGCTGAATGACCGCTGCCTGCTAAACCTGGTCGCTCGCGGCCGTATTACCCGTCAGGAAGAGGGCCAACTGGCTCTCCAAATCCAGCAGTACGAATTCCGTACTCAGAGCCTCAGCCACCTCGCGCCCAAGTAAACCGCGTCACAGACTTGACTGGGCGTGCCCGCCCATCCGCGCACAAACTCGGAAGCGCACGCGCAAGAGTGTAACCTCCAGCTCCTGCTATTCTGTGTGACGTGCCCGAGCCGATTCTGATCGACACGGATACTGCCTCAGACGACGCCGTCGCCTTAATCATGGCGCTGCGATCGCAAGCCGCGCGGGTCATCGCCATCACCACTGTGGCCGGGAACGTTCCCGTAGAGCAGGCCACTCGAAATGCGCTGTATACAGCCGAACTCAGCGGCGCGGCCACGCCGGTATACCAGGGCGCCGGCAAGCCCTTGGCGCGTCCCCTCATAACCGCCAGCTGGTTCCATGGCCAGGATGGATTAGGCGATCACGGCTATCCGCCTCCTCACGGCCGAGCTGAGAAGCAGCATGCGGTCGAGGCCATCATCTCTATCGTTAGAAGCAATCCGGGGCTTCTACTGGTCACACTGGGCCCGCTCACCAATATCGCGCTCGCTTTGGCCCAGGCACCCGATATCGCGGGCATAGTCGGGCGTTGTGTCGTCATGGGTGGAGCGCCTTGTTGCGAAGGGAACGTCACGCCCGCTGCCGAGTACAACATTTGGGTCGATCCTGAAGCGGCCCGCATTGTATTTCGCAGTGGTCTGCCCATCGAGATGGTTGGTTGGCAACTTTGTCGCGGAGCCGCGGCTCTCACGCCTGCCGACATCGAGTTCGTCAACGGTTTGGGCACGCCGCAGTCGCACTTCGTTGTCGAGTGCAACAGCACGGCCCGAAGTGCCTACCGCAAGCAGACCGGCGAGGACGGCATTTCTCTCCCCGATCCAGTAGCCATGTCCATCGCGTTACACCCCTCCATCGGCCACGAATCGAGCCGCCATTTTGTCGACATCGAAACAACGTCCGATCTGACTCGCGGCATGACCATCGTCGATCGTCTCGGCGTCTCAGCTGATGCGCGCAACCGCCCCATTTGGGCGGAACTCCTTGACCGGGGCCCTAACGCCCTGGTCTATTGGTCCATCGATGTGCCGCGTTGGAAGCAGGTCCTTTACTCCGCCCTCCGCTGATCGCTACTCCGGTGCCGAGCGCCGCCTCCGCCCGCTGATCAGATAAATCGCGGCGCGCAACTCCAATAGCGGATCGTCCGATGGATCGATCCCATCCACGCGCGGAATGGGATCGAAAATGATATGCTTCTGTTCGCGTTCGTTATCCGGCACCGGCCCGGTGAGTGAAATCTCGCCGAATTCAAGCAGAGGCCGGTCCTCCGGCCAGTGCACGGTCGCGTCGTCAACCGTGTCTCCGTTGTTAGCGACTTGAACCAGAATCCGAAACCCAACCGGACCCTTCGCAACTCGCTCCGCCAGTTCCTCAAACAGGTAGTTGGCGCCTCGCGCGTCGGCAGCGGCCTGGTCGAGGTGGTCGATGCCCGCCTCCGGGACAATGCGGTAGCGCCCGTAGCGGCTCGCGCCGTCTTTATTGATGAAGCGCATTGCCGTGATGCCGAAATATGCCTCTCGCGCGAAGCTGGAGGGCGCGGGCTTCGGCGCCTGCACGAAGGCTAGCGCCTTCGGATGAGTGCTCAGGAATTTCTCGATCGGCGACGGCTTCGACGTCTCAGTAGAAGTGGCCGCTCGCAGAAACTCCAGGAACTCATGGCCGGTCCTGGTAGGAAACCCATCCGTTGAGTGGCTGACGATATCGGTGTGCACTCGTTCGGCGAGATGGAACCGGACCGCCATCCCGCGCGGGCCCGCGTTGGGGTCGTTATCCGGTATCACAGGAATCCCGGTGCTGTTCGAGAATCGGACGCTTACTGGTGTGGACCTTCGCTGTATGTGTGGCGCCCGCGTCAGCGATATCGCGCTGGGGGATGGCGTGAATGTGCCCTTCAGCAGCGTGCCTTTGGCGTGCGCCGGCCGGAAGCCGGGGTGCTGTCCGAACATTGTGTCGAACTGATGAATCAGATCCTGACTCAGCGCGATCAGTCTCTCGTCTTCGGGAAGCGGCATAAATGGTTTCTCCTCAAGGCCTGATGGATTCTCGCGAACAGCCGATAGATCCAGTCATACTGGAATCCCCGAGGCGCTCGCCTCTGGGAAAACCACTGGCCTATCTTAATTGAATCAAGCCGCCATGTCATATAGTGGGACGCGCGGGCGGAGCGGCGGTTCTTCAATAACAATCGAGGGTTTGTGAAATCGACTTACAACGGCGCATGTCGGGGTCGGCTGCAAATGATGGCGCTGCTTGGTGGGTTCTTACTTTCCCTCGGTCCGCTCACGGGCGCTGTGATTCCACCTACCCACGTTGACGGCTTCACTGGACATCCGCGCGTTATCGTCATCAGCGATATCGGCAACGAACCCGACGACCAAATGTCGCTGGTCCGTCTGCTGTTGTACTCGAACGAACTCGACATCGAAGGCCTGGTTGCATCCACATCCACCTGGCAGAAAACGGTCACGCATCCGGAGACCATGCGCGCCTTGATCCATGGCTACGGACTGGTGCGCCCGAATCTACTTCTCCATGCCCAGGGCTGGCCTTTGGCGGAAGATCTCGACGGCCGCGTCTTCGCCGGTCAGTCCGCGTACGGGATGGCGGCTACCGGCGCCGATCGCATGTCGGAAGGGGCGCAAGCTATTATTCGAGCGGCCGACCGCCAGGACTCCCGCCCGCTATGGATCAGCGTCTGGGGCGGGATCAACACGCTCGCCCAGGCCCTTCTGCATGTTCGGGCAACGCGCAGCCCCGAAGAACTGGACAAGTTCGTCGAGAAGCTTCGGGTCTACTCCATCTCAGACCAGGACGACGCGGGACCTTGGATTCGCCGCGAGTTTCCCAACTTGTTTTACATCGTTCAGCCGTCTACGCCCACTGGGGGCGAATACTACTACGCGACCTGGACCGGCATCAGCGGCGACGCCTACTACCGCAACGGCGCGGGCGCCAGCTTCGCCACCGTGACAAATGAGTGGCTCGACACCAATATCCGCGCCAAAGGGCCCCTCGGAAAACTCTATCCGCGCTTCCTGTTCATCATGGAGGGCGACACGCCTTCCTATTTGGGTCTACTCAACAACGGATTGAACGCCTATCGCCGGCCCGATTGGGGCGGTTGGGGCGGCCGCTATGTGTATCGCCAACCTTATGGCGAGACACATCCGATCTGGACCCAGGGGGGCGATCTGTTCTCGCGGGTAACCTCGCAGGACAGCGTGACCGGCGTGGATGGGCTGGAGCACGTTAGCGATCAGGCCACCATCTGGCGCTGGCGAGAAGCATTTCAGAATGACTTTGCGGCGCGCATGAATTGGACGGTCGCGGATTACGCCCATGCCAATCACAATCCCTTGATTGACGTGAATGGCCAGTCCGGGACGGCGCCGCTGTTGATCGACGCGGAAGTAGGGCAGCCCATCGTCTTGGATGCGAGCCAGAGCCACGATCCGGATGGACAGAACCTGCACTTTGCCTGGTTCCATTACGGCGAAGCGGGAGGTACGGGGACCAACCTCGCCGGAGTGGCCATCGCCGGCGCCGATACGCCGAAAGCCGTCGTGACGCCAACCGCAGTCTGCCGACCTCAATGGCTCCCGCTCGGACCGCCGTGCTCCGGCACGGGAACCGCCCATATCATTCTGGCCGTCACCGACAATGGCTCGCCCCGCCTGACCGCTTATCGCCGGATCATCCTGACTGTACATCCGGCGTCCCTACCCCGCTAGCGAGAAAGCTCAACGCTTTAGCCCATCGGGGTAAGGCCCTCGGATGGGATTAAGACCCGCCTGGTCTGGATCAATACGCACACCCATTGTTGCTTCGTTAGGATAGGAGTACTGATGCGTCGAACCGTCGCCATCGCCATTGCGGGCCTCTGTTTCCTGCTTTTACTGGCGCTCGTCATCTGGCAGGGGTCATTCGACTTCGGCACGTACGGACCGACGGACTTCCGAGAAACGGTCGTCATTTGGGGCGTTTCCACCTTCATCTTCATCCTCACCGTGACGCTCGGCTTCATGTTGGTGCGGGCTTTCGTGAAACTGTACATCGAACGCCAAGGGAACAAAGAGGGCTCGAGGATCCGTTCGAAGCTGCTGGTAGGCTCGCTGGCCTTGACCCTTACGCCGGTTCTGTTCTCGGTCTTTTTCAGTGTCTATGCATTGAACCGCAACCTCGACCACTGGTTCAGCCGCCCCGCCCAACAGATCCAAATGAATCTGCGCGACGTCGATGCGGCATTTCACAACGAGTCTCAGGAGCGTGCCCAAGCGCAGGCCGAATGGCTCAGCCTTCTTCCGCAAACGCGGCGTGCCGCGCTAGACGGTGACGTGGATCAGCCGTTCTTCAAGAAGGTCTGTGAGGACAAAGGCATCCGCGAACTTGTGATCCTACGGGCCGACGGAACTCCCCTCTTGCTCTATCGCAAAACGGGGCAGTATGTGAATCCGGTGCTCCGCGTCGAAGCCAAAATTCCGGATGGAACGAATTACGTCGGTCGCATTAGCGCTCTTTCCGAGATGAGCGTTGACTTGGCGAGCAAGCAGGATTCCATCCAGAGTTACATGAATGAGCAGAATCGGCTGGCCGACAAGCGGAAGTATTACAAGAATGCCTACTTTTTGCTAATCGCTCTTATTGCGCTGTTTGTGTTGTTCGTGGCCGCTTGGATGGCACAGATTCTGGCCCGCCAGATCAGTATTCCTATCTCGGCATTGCTAGGTGCAGCCAAGGAAGTGCGGCAGGGCAACCTGGCCTATCGCGTGCGAGTCCGGGCCATGGACGAGTTGGCTACCCTGGTGCGCGCCTTCAATGAAATGACCGGCGAGTTGGAGGCCAACTCCAAGGAACTCGATGCGCGGCGCCGGTTCACCGAAGCGATTCTCGAGAGCATTCCCACCGGCGTCATTTTGGTTTCCGAAGATGGCCACATCGGACGTGTGAATCGCGCCCTAAGCGGCATTTTCCCGAACGAGCAAGTGACGGGTGCGGAGCGACTGGAGGATCTGTTCGCGCCGGAAGACCTCAGCGAGATCCGTTATCTGATTAAGCGCGCCGGCAGAACGGGCGTGGCCGGGTCACAACTGGAAGTGGTGAGGAATCAGACCGTGCGGCAGCTGGCGGTAACCGTTTCCGCTTTGCAAATGCGCCGCGGATTTGTGCTGGTCATTGAAGACACCAGTGAATTGCTGCGCGCTCAGAAGGCGGCGGCGTGGCAGGAAGTGGCGCGCCGGATTGCGCACGAGATCAAGAATCCCCTGACACCCATTTCGCTGAGTGCCGACCGGATCGCGCGCCAGCTGCGGCGCGTGAAGTTGCCTGAAGGCATACGCGCCATTATCGACGAATGTACGCATACCATTGAGCAGGAGGTGCAGACCGTCAAACAACTGGTCGACGAGTTCTCACAGTTCTCGCGGTTTCCCGCCGCACAGCCGATTCCAGCCGACTTGAACGAGATCGTCAAGGGGGCGCTGGACGTCTTCGCCGGGCGGCTCGACGACATCACCTTGGTGGTGGATCTGCACCCCGGGCTTCCCCAGGTGCTCGCCGATCGGGACCAGATAAAGCGCGTTATTGTGAACTTGGTCGACAATGCGGCCGAGGCGATGAACGATTCCGCGGTTCGCACTTTGACCATACGAACGCGACCCGGCAATACCACCGATACAGTGGAGGTTTGGGTGACGGACACAGGCTCGGGCGTTTCATCCGTTGATAAGGAAAAGCTGTTCCTGCCGTATTTTTCAACCAAGGAGCGTGGAACCGGCCTGGGTCTGGCCATCGTGAGTCACATCGTCACCGAGCATCACGGTCGGGTCCGCGTCGAGGACAACTATCCCGCAGGAGCCCGCTTCATCGTTGAATTGGCGGCCAACGTCAGTTTCGATCCCGATTCCACGGAGCGCATGGTCCAGGCCGCCGGCGAAAGCGCCGAAAAATCGCCGGTGGAAGCGAAGGGGTAGAGCGACGGGAAGGCGGGAAAAAATCACTGGGACAGACAGGCGCGCCGAGCGTTGCTTCTGTTGTAGCGGCCTTTTCGATGCCCCTTCAGTCAGTCCGGATTGTTTCGTGGCTCCCGGCCACGGATTCATTTGAGAGCGATGCGGAAAAGTAAAGTTCTTATTGTCGACGACGAAGCAAGTATCCGGCAGTCCCTTGGCGGAGCACTCAGGGATGAAGGGTACCTGTGCCAGGCGGCGTCCAACGGCGAAGCATGCCTCGCTGAGTTGTCGAGCGAAGTGTATGAAGCCGTGCTGCTCGACATCTGGATGCCCGGCATCGATGGGCTCGAAACACTGGCCCGGATTCAAGAGATGCCGGTCGCGGGCCGGCCTGCCGTCATCATGATTTCCGGCCACGGCAACATTGAGACCGCCGTTAAGGCCACCAAGCTGGGTGCTTTCGATTTCGTGGAAAAGCCGTTAACCATCGACAAGGTCAGCCTGGTGTTGAAGAACGCCATCGAGCAACGCCGCCTGGAAGTGGAACTCGACCGGCTGCGCGAAGAAGACGGTGCGCCGGAGATCATCGGTATCAGCGTGCCGATGAAGGCGCTCCGCCAGCAGCTCAAACTGATGGCCGGTACCAATGGACGGGTCCTGATCTATGGCGAAAGCGGCACCGGCAAGGAACTGGTGGCGCGCGCAATACACCGCTCCAGCGAGAGAGTCAACGGGCCGTTCGTGGAGGTCAACTGCGCGGCGCTGCCGGAAGACCTGATTGAAAGCGAGCTCTTCGGCCACCGCTTTACCAATCTGGATGGCACCGCTGATGTGAAAATCGGCAAGCTGCAAAAGGCTCACGGCGGAACCTTCTTTCTGGATGAAGTGGGCGATATGAGCCTGAAAACGCAATCGAAAGTACTGCGCGCTTTAGATGAGCATCGCTTTGAACCGGTTGGCGCGCCGCAGTCCATTCAAGTAGATGTGCGCGTGGTGGCTGCCACGAACAAGAACCTGGAGAAAGAGATCGAGCGCGGCAATTTTCGCGAGGATTTGTTCTACCGGCTAAACGTGATTCCCTTTACCGTGCCGCCGCTGCGCGAGCGTGAGGAAGACATTCCGTTGCTGGCGGTGCACTTTCTGGGCGAGTTCGCAAAAGCTTACGGGCGCAAGCCCAAGGAACTTTCCAAGGACGCCATGGACGCGTTGGTGGCATACCACTGGCCCGGCAACGTAAGAGAGCTTCGCAATCTTATGGAACGCATTGTGATTCTGCATCCGCAGCACCGGATTGAAGCGCGCCATCTGCCGCTTGAAACCATCAAGCGAAGCGCCCACAAGCAGGGAGAGGGCTTCGGCAGCCTGCAGGATGTGAAAGAGGCGGCTGAGCGCGATTACATATTGCGGAAGCTGGAGGAAACGGGCGGCAATGTAACCAGGGCCGCCGATCTACTGGGTCTGGAGCGGAGCAATTTGTACCGGAAGATGAAGAGCCTGGGCATCCTGACTAAGGACGGGGGCGAGCGTACACAATAACGCTCGCCGAGCTCGTGATGCATCCCATGAGCTGTCATGGCTGTTGAGACGGAACGCATCCGCAAACTGAACGATCGTCCCTTTCGGGACCCGGCGCAGTATGTGCTCTATTGGGCGCAGATGAACCGCCGCGTGGAGTCCAACCATGGGTTGCTCTATGCGGTAGAGCTGGCAAACAGGAAGAATATGCCGGTTCTCTACTATGAAGGGCTGACCTGTTCATACCCTTCCGCGAACGACCGGCTGCATACTTTCATGCTCGAAGGCGTGCCCGATACTGCCAAACGGCTCAAGAAGCTGGGTATCGGCTACGCGTTCCAACTGCGGCGGCGGAAGAACGATCCAAACGATGCGCTCTACCAGTTGGCCCGGCATGCCGCAGCGGTGGTCACGGACGACTATCCAACTTTCATCGCGCGGCAGCACAATGCGCGAGTGCCTGGGAAGCTGGAGATTCCGTACTTCGTGGTGGATTCCAGCTGCGTGGTGCCAATGAGCACGATGCCGAAACGCGAGTACGCGGCCTACACGATCCGTCCGAAAATAAAGAAACTGTTGGCCCGTTACTTAAAGCCTGCGGATCTGATTCGTGCGAAATATAAATATCAGGCGGCCCCGCACCCGTTGCACACGGAAGTGCTGCGGGAACAAATACCGGCACTGGTGGCGAGTTGCGAGATCGACCATGCCGTTAGGCCGTCACCCTCGTTCACGGGCGGACGCGACGCGGCCGAGCGGCGCATGGATTACTTCCTACAGAAAAACCTCCGGCGCTATGCCCGCGAGCGGAACGAGCCAGGAGCCCGGGCGACATCGGGCATGAGCCCATATTTGCATTTTGGGCACATATCGGCCCTGGAGATTGCGTTGAGCGTAAGAGATTACGCCGACGAGCACAAGCTGATCGCTGAAGAGTATCTGGAGGAGTTGATTGTGCGCCGTGAACTCGCGTTCAATTACGCACGCTTTGTGGAGCGGCCGGACCAGCTGGAAGATCTGCCGGACTGGGCGCAGCAGACCATGCGCAAGCATGCGGGTGATCGGCGCGACCCGCTCTACACGCGGAAGCAGCTGGAGAATGCGGAAACGTACGACGAGCTGTGGAATGCGACTCAGAAAGAGATGTTGCTGCGCGGCAAGATCCATGGCTATTACCGGATGTACTGGGGCAAGAAAATCTTGGAATGGTCGGCGACCTACCAGGAAGCGGTGGACACGATGGTGGCGATTCACGATCGTTACGCGCTGGATGGGCGTGATCCGAACACATATGCGGGAATCCTGTGGTGCTTTGGGCTTCATGATCGTCCGTGGTTTGACCGGCCGGTTTTCGGGACCATGCGTTATATGTCCTTGGAGGGAATGAAACGCAAGACGAATACCCGTGCTTACCTAGAAGAAATCGCCTACCTTGAGAGAACGGGGAACGATCCGGATCGCATTGCTTGATTGATATGACTTACTTGCTGACGGGAGCGACGGGATTCGTAGGACGGCGGTTGACCGCGCTGCTGTTGGCGGGCGGCCACAGTGTTTCTTATCTAGGAAGGAAACGCAGCCCGACCTTTGACTCGCGAGCGGCGTTCTTCCTCTGGGAGAATCCGGAGAAGACGCTGCCACCTTTGGAGACCGCCCCCAGAACGGATGCGGTGATACATCTAGCTGGCGAGCCTGTGATGCAACGCTGGACAACCGAGGCCCGGCAGCGCATCCGGGGGAGTCGCGTCGAGGGAACGCGGAACCTGGTGGCCGCCATTGCGAAATTGAAACACAAGCCGAAGGTGCTAGTCAGCGCCTCGGCCGTGGGCTATTACGGAAATCGCGGCGATGATCTCTTGACCGAGGCAACCGGGCCGGGTGGCGGATTCCTGTCCGATGTCTGCGTCGACTGGGAACGCGAAGCCGATCTGGCCAACGCAGCCGGGCTACGGGTGGTGCACGTACGAATCGGAATCGTACTGGGCTCAGGCGGAGGAGCACTGGGCAAGATGATTAAGCCCTTTCAGCTAGGTCTCGGGGGTAGGTTGGGCGACGGGCGGCAATGGATGCCGTGGATTCACCGCGACGATCTGGCGCGGATGTTCCAGTTCGCGGCGGAAAACGAGTCGGTCGCGGGTTCCTGGAACGGCACCGCTCCTGAGCCCGTAAAGAACGCGGTCTTCACCTCGACCCTGGCCCGGGAATTGGGAAGACTGGCCCTGTTTCCGGCACCGAAGTTAGCTATCCGGCTGGCCTTCGGCGAGATGGGAGATGTCTTATTCGATAGCATCCGGGCCGTTCCAGCAGCCCCCGAAAAGGCCGGCTTCTCTTTTGAATACCGTGAGTTAGCAGTTGCACTCCGGGCCGTGCTGCGTAAGGCCGCGTAACTGTGTTAGTCTTGATTTTGTTATGGCAATTCCGAATGTAAAGCGTTTTCGGGCATTCTGTCCGACTTGCAATGATACTTATACTCTGATGGCCGTCCTGCCCACCGGCATGGATGCAGAGACCTACCTGAAAGAAGCGGTAGCGCGCCACGACCATAAGGCATTCACCGAAGCGAAGCAGGCCATGAGCAAGATCCGCGTCGGCCAGCAGAAGCAGAAGAAGGCCAAGTAAACCGATTTCTCTCCTTGGGAGCCCGGATGCCGCCAGTCGGTATCCGGGCTCTTTGTGTTTCTGGACGTAACCCGAACCAATGAGCGCGCATGGCAGCTGTGTATTTTTGGGAGCCGACTTGGGCTGGTATGGGAAGCCAACTGGCCTCGCCTCGATTGAGACCAATGGCAATGGTCTGAGCCTCCAGAAGGTGACCCGATTGGAGGATCCTGACGAGATTCTGAGCTGGATCGGCGCGGAGGCTGGGGACGGCACAGCTGTTGTGGCTGTTGACGCTCCTCTCGTGATCTGCAACCAGACCGGGATACGGGATGCGGAGCGCGAGCTAAACCACGAGTTTCGCCGTTTCCACGCCGGGTGCCATGCCGCAAACCTGGGGAGGCCATTTGCACCGAATGTTCTAGCGTTCAGCCGCCGGCTCGACGAGCTGGGTTTCGTGCATGGCGCCGGGATGGGTCCGCGGCAGAACGGCCGCTTTCAGATTGAAGTCCACCCGCACGCTGCGGCGGTCAGTCTCTTCGATCTTCCACGTATTGTGAAATACAAGCGCGGAGTACGTGAGGCCAGGGCTCGCGAACTCCGACGGCTCCGTAAACTGATGCTCACGCGTCTGCCATTGCTCGACCCTTCGCTCTCTCTGCGACTGCCTTCCGTTCCAAGCAGCGGGAACCTGAAGCCCGTGGAGGATCAAATCGACGCAGTGCTTTGTGCCTATATTGCGTCTTACTGGTGGTTCTGGGCAGCGGAGCGAAACCACCTTTACGGGTCGGGCGAGGCAGGGTATATTGTGGCGCCTCGACGGCTCAGCGTCGAAGTGCCGAACGATGACAGAAAGTCGAGCTTGCGGGGTTAGGCGGGTGCGGTTCACTTGAGGGCCGGCAGCCGGACAATTCCCTGATCGCCGCTCGGGCACCTCGAGCGGCAGAAGTACGACATGCCGACTGCGGGACGACGTCCACTTCGACAGATAGCCCGTCGTGTGGCCAGTGCCGAAGACACCTTCTGTCGCCGGCTTTGGTGGGGTGCTGACCTATACTGAGTCAATACCAACGGTCGGGTGGGTACCTGCCGTTGGGCTCGATCGCTTCCGAACTGAGACTCATCGGCACAGCGGAAATGCTCGGCGTGCGCTTTCGGTCGGTGATCCTCGTCGTGAGGAAAGGCGATACCTGGCTCAGGATTGACTTGGCACGCGGGTTCGAGAATGGCGCCTAGGGATTTGAAGCGAATTGACGCGTTGTTTTCGGCGGCATCGGCGCTGCCCGTAAATCGGCGTGCCGAGTTTCTGCGGGATGCCTGTCGCGAGGACGCCGGTCTTCTCGCTGAAGTCGAGTCGTTGCTAAGAGCTGCTGACTCCGGTAACAACCCCCTTGACGGCTCGCCACTGTCGTCCGTTGCCGAACGCCCGAACACCCTGAAGGCCGGCGAACGGCTGGGCAATTTCGAGATTCTGGCGATGATTGGCCGCGGCGGGATGGGCGAAGTGTGGAAGGCGCGCGATTTGCGGCTGGACCGGACGGTCGCGATCAAGACCGCGAACGAAAAGTTCACCGACCGGTTTGAACGCGAGGCCCGAGCCATCGCCGCGCTGAACCATCCCAACATCTGCACGCTTCACGATGTCGGGCCCAATTACCTGGTCATGGAACTGGTGGAGGGCGAGACGCTGGCCGCGCGCTTGAAGCGCGGCAAGCAATCCCTCGATCAGACCATCGAATATGGAGCGCAGATCGCCTCGGCGCTAGCAGCCGCGCATGCCAAGGGCATCATTCATCGCGACCTCAAGCCAAGCAACATCATGGTCACAAAAGCCGGCGTGAAGGTTCTGGACTTCGGGCTCGCAAAATCGGCGCAGGATGAGACCCTCACGATGGCCAACGCTGTCATGGGTACGCCGGGATACATGGCCCCTGAGCAACGGGAAGGCAAGGCATGCGACGCGCGCACGGACATCTACGCGCTGGGTCTGGTGCTGTTGGAAATGGCCGCCGGCACTCGGGCGCAGCCGGGCGAGCGGGCCCAGTTCGATTCGCTGCCGGAAAGGCTGGCTCACATCGTGAAGGGGTGCTTGGCCCCGGACCCGGACAATCGTCTTCAGTCGGCACAAGACGTCAAACTCGAACTCGAATGGATTCGCGATGCAGGCACGGAGCCCCCGAAGCCGGGAGGTTCGGTGCCTGCCGCTCGGTGGCGTCGAGCGCTGCCCTGGGTGCTGTTCGGCGCGACTGCGCTCGGATTCGCGGTGTTCGCATGGGTTCACGAGAAGGGCATGGAGAGCGCGGGTGGCGGAGAGCCCGTGCGACTTCAGATCGCTCTGCCTAAGACGCTCGCCTTGCGATTAACCGGGGCACTCGCGCTCTCCCCGGACGGGCGGCAGTTGGCCTTTATTGCAACCAGTGCCGACGGCATACCCCGTATATGGATTCGTGCCCTGAATTCGCTTGAAATACGTCCCCTGCCGGGCACGGAATCTGTAGGCACTCTCTTGTTCTGGAAGCCCGATAGCCGGTTCATGGCATTCGACTCCGGAAAGGAACTGAAAAAGATCGATATTGCCGGCGGCCCGGCGGAAGCCCTGTGTGGCCTGAATTTGACCGGAATTGGCGGCTCGTGGAGCGCGGACGGCGTTATCCTCTTTGGGCAGTTTGGGGGGCCTATCATGCGGGTCTCCGCGGCGGGTGGTGTTGCGACGCCAGTTACGGTTCTCGATTCGGCGCACGGAGACATCGCGCACACAGAGCCGCGGTTTCTCCCGGATGGGAGACACTTCATTTACATGCGCGACCTGGCCACGGAGGGAGACATCTCAGTAGGCTCGCTCGATGTGAAGCCCGAGGAGCAGGATTCCAGGAGACTCGTGCAGGCAGATTTGGCCGGCGCATACGCCCCATCTTCGGACCCCGGCTTTGGGCACTTGCTCTTCCTGCGCGGTCACACGCTGATGGCGCAACCGTTCGATGCCCGCCATCTCAAGATTCTCGGAGACCCGGTTCGGGTGGTGGAAGAACCGCTGGCCGAGTATTGGGACGCAGGCGCCGTCTCCGTTTCGGCCAACGGAACGCTGGCCTACTGGTCGCCCGGAAGTGTGGAAAGCCAGCTCACCTGGTTCAACGCGCAAGGCAAGATTGTGGGCACGGTGGGGAGTCCGGGTCCGTATCTTTCCCTAGCTCTTTCGCGGGACGGGACGCGAGCCCTCGTGTCCAAGTCTGATCCCGATTGGATCCATTCTCTGTGGCTCGTCGACATGTCACGGGGTACGAGCGCAAGGGTTGATCTGGATCCATTGAAGGACGGCCAGAGCGGCGTTTGGGCCCCGGACGGGCGCGGCATCATTTTCGGTTCCACCCGCGCCGGGCATCTATCGGACCTTTTTGCGAAACAGATGGGTGGCACCGAAGACCCTGAGGCACTGCTCACGTCCAACGAGGACAAATACCCTTTGAGTGTGTCGCCCGATGGGCGCTTCTTGCTGTATGTCAGGGTGGGTGGGGTGCCGTCAAATAAACTGTGGGTGCTTCCGCTGCAAGGCGGCCGGAAGCCGGTGCCGTTGCTGCGGACGGAATCTGATGCGCCTGACGCCCGTTTTTCTCCCGATGGGCGCTGGGTCGCGTACGTATCGAACGAATCGGGCCGTTCTGAAGTTTACGTTCGAGCGTTCTCGCCAGACGCTCTCGCGCAAAGAATCTCGAATGCCGGCGTTCCCCAGCGGATTTCCGAGAAGGGCGGCTCTGGTCCCGTATGGCGGCAGGACGGAAAGGAACTGTACTTCATCGACCAGGAAGGAAAGTTGATGGCGGTTACGCTCTCAGCGGGATCTGCCTTCCAGGCAGGTGTTCCGAAGGTCCTCTTTCAGGCTCCGCCGGGCGCGTGGGCGCCCTCGCCCTACGGCATACGCTTCTTGTTCCTGGTGCCACAGACGCAGGAAGCGACGCCCTTGACGATTGTCCTCAACTGGCAGGCGGGGCTGAAGAAATGAGGTCGACGGCCAGCCGATTGACCAGACGGTTTTATTAACTGACCAGTAGCGCAATGCTTTTGAAGTGGATGGCGCGGTTCCGTCGGATTGGTCGGTACCCGGAAGTTATCTCGAAACGGCTCGCTGTGAAACAGCATTTGCGTTAGCCGGCTCGCCTACGCCGGCAGCCGGGCACGCAGGATTCGCAGGCTCTTAGTGGCGCTGGTGGAGACATCGGAATCCGGGTCTTTGGTTAGGGCCTCGAGGGTAGGGATGACATCCGCTCCACCGCTCTGGGCAAGCGCTTGGCCGAGCAGGATCTTTTCATCCCGCGTGCCCCCGGCTACGAGCGGGAGGACGGCTTGGCGGACCGCCGGCTGAAGTAACAGCTCCGTGAGATAGGCGGCGGAAGTTGAGCTCTGCGCCTTTAGATTGAGTCCATTGACGAGATATCGCAAGGCGCTAAACTCCGAGGTCTCTACCTTGCCTTCGCTGACCAGGCCAAAGGCCGCAGCCAGCCGGACATGTTCGTCGACACCTTGTTCGTTGAACGCGCGATCGAGCAGCGGAACGTCCTCGGGTTCGCGTAAACGTGCCAAGCCCTCCAAGGCGGAGGCGCGGAGTTGGGAGTCCTTATCGTTGGCGTACTGGATAAATACGGGGCGATCATTGGCCAAAGCCAGCACGGCGAGCGCCTGAAGCGCTGCCCGCCGCACCTTAATGCTGCGGGACCGGTCAAGAACCTGCCGAAGTGCGGGTTCGGCCTCCTGGTAGTGAAGAATGCCAATGGTTTCAAGCGCGACCAGCTGCACCTTTTCCTCGGGATCCTGGGCTAGCAGGCCGACCCCCGGACCGGCGGAGGGGTCGCGGATCTTCTGGAGCGCGATCAGGCTTTGGTAAACCAGGTTGCTGTTCCTGGAATTCAGCGCTGCAATCAGCTCCGGGACGGCCAGTTTGTCGCGCAGGATGCCGGCGGCAAGGGCGGCGTTTGCACGAGCCTTGAAACTGGCGCTATTGGCGATTACCGGACCAAATGCTTTCAGGACGTCCTCCCGGACGACGACGAACGAATCAATCGCCTGGTCGTTGCGGCTGCTGAAGGCGCCTTCCACCAGGCGTCCGGTGCGAGTAAAGGTACTGGTCATGCCTCTGGCGACGTAGCCCGGGACGTAAAAGTCGACCAAGCCGTCGGTGGCGCGCACCTGGATTGCGGGATCGCGGTCACGTGTCGCCTTGATCAGGGGCTCGAGGCTGTGTTGTGTGCCGATGTTGACGATCGCCTTGACGGCGTCGTTTCGGACCTCGAAGGATGGATCGTCGAGAAACATCGCCAAGCTGGGGATGGCCTGAGAGTCGCGCTTGGAGAGGTCCTTGATCTCCCGAAGCTTGGCCTTGTCGTCCATGGCAGCGGGAACTGGAGCCGCAGGCGGTTGGGATGCCGTCGTTTGGGTGTCGGGAGCTTGCCCAAACGCTGGAACACCCAGGAGGCAGAGCGAAAAGAAGAGGGCGATGAGTAGAGAGGTTTGCAATGGACGCGTTTAGCGAATCACTTCGACCACTGTTTTGTGTGGAATAAGGCCCGCCTCGAAACCGAGATCGAGCAACTTCTGGGCTGCCCGCGGAACAATCTCGCCACCATCCAGTGTGTGGTGATTCACATACATTCCGACGAACTGTTCAGCCAGATGCGGCTCCAGGTCCCGGGCAAACTGCATGGCGTAGTTCAGAGCTTCGTCGTGATTGTCGAGCGCGTATTGAATGCTTTCGCGCATCACGCGCGAGCATTCCGACTGTACGTCAGCGTTCAGATCTCGCCGTAGCACGTTACCTCCGAGCGGTAGCGGCAGGCCGTACTTCTGCTTGAACCATTTGCCTAGGTCGATCACATTGTGGAGACCGCCGCGGCCGAAAGTCAATTGGCCTTCGTGGATCACCAGGCCGCCATCAACCTCGTGCTCGGTCACGGCTTCCAGAATTTTGTCGAACGGAAGAACAACTGGCTCAAAGTCAGGCTCGAGGAGCTTCAGGGTGAGGTAGGCGGTCGTCATCTTCCCGGGGATGCCGATGCGCTTACCCTTTAGGTCTTCGGGGCCCATAGGACGGAGGCTGACCACCATCGGACCATAGCCATCACCGACACTGGATCCGCTAGCCATGAGGACGTACTTGTCGGCTACGTACGGATAGGCATGGTAGGAAATCGCGGTCAGTTCGTAAACGCCTTCCATGGCCTTACGGTTCAGGGTTTCAATGTCTTCCAATACGTGGCGGAAGTTGACCAGTCGAGACCTGACCTTCTTGGTCGCAAGACCGTAGAACATGAAGGCGTCGTCAGAGTCCGGGCTATGGGCGCAAACAATTTCGGTGGAGGAAGTGCTCATAGCGACAGCGGCATAAGGACAGAAAACCAAGTGTACCAGAGGACTCGCAGCGGTCCGATGAATCTGGATTGCCGCGTCGATGCTATTCCGTGAGCATATGTTCAAGCTTGCCCTGGATATCGGCCGTGGCGCGCCTCAATCGTGGCATGATCCTCCTGGCAGAGGAAAGATCGCCCGTTGCCGCGGCCTCCATCTCGCGCGCAATGGCCCCGGCCTGGTGGGCGTAAGCGGCTCCAAATGAGCCTTTTAAAGTGTGCGCCAAGCGCTTAACTTGGGCGTGGAGTCCGGCGTCTAGCGCGCTCTCGAGCGCTGCAATCTGATGGTTTGTCTCGGTGACGAAGAGTTGGATGATCTCGGACATCAAACGGCGGTCGTAGTTCATCTGCCGCTCAAACTGCTCACGTTCGAAAACTGGTAAACCCGCGTCACTAATAGCCTGAGCCGCAGGGCTGCGCGGCAAGGAGCGCTCGCTTACCAATTCGTTAATGATCTCCGCTAGGCGGGTGGCAGAGAACCGGCCCTCGATAACTGCGTCTGCGTCGGGTTCCCCGTTGGCCAGGTGAAGTAGTTCGGTGACTGACACGTCCTCGCGGATGACAACCAACGAAGGTCTATCGCGGCTTTGAAGCAGCGCGCGAAAGGCGTTCAAGGAGCGAGCGTCCGACGCTTTCCCCTGTGCCGAATCCCAGAGCACGAACTGAAACCTCTGGATCTCAAGCGCTTCCCGCGCGTCGCCGGGGCTTGTGGTGTGGAATACATCGTGTCCATGCTTCTCGAGGAGCGCGCGAATGCTCGCGGCGCGAGAGGCATCTTCGGAAACTAATAGGATTTTCGCTCTGACCACAGCACTAATACGGAAAAACCAGCGGCGTAGGATGTCTCATCACCGAAGCGAATTGCAGAGACGTCTTTCAAGCGTAGAGTTGCACCATTTGTCCTGATTTGCAACACACAAAAGTCGCATGGCCGTCCGACGGGCTGACGAAAGCCTGGGTTTCCGCGTGCTATCAGCCACTTGACCGCAACCATGTTGTATACTCGTGGTTTGACGGGGGTGGATCTTCCCTAGTATCTCAACCCGCACAGTTTTGCCCAACCAGGCTCGGCGCGGCCTCAAGACGGTGGCGGCTGGTTTCTTCAACCTGCTGTTTCCGGATGAATGCCGGCTGTGCGAAGAGCCGCTGCGGAATGCCTCTCGTATTCCCGTCTGTCCCTCCTGCCTGTCCCACGTTCACCCGCTAGAAGCGGCATTCTTTTGCAAGCTGTGCCGCACGCCTTTTGTGGATTCCTATCCACTGGACGAACACGATCTCTGTACGATCTGCCGTGAGGGGATGGTGAGCTTCGACGCCGCCTACTCTTACGGCAGTTACGATGGCACCCTCCGGGATTTAATTCACCTCTTTAAATACGCCCGCATCGAAACCTTGGCCGCCCCTTTGGGCAGGCTTATGGTGAACGCCATTCCGCGCGATGAGCAGTTCGATATTGTTCAGCCCATGCCGATGCACTGGATGAAGCGATGGGAACGCGGCTTCAATCAAGCCGAGTTGCTGGCGAAACCAGTTGCGCGCCGATATGGCGTCGGATTGAGCCACTGCTTGGTGCGCGTGAAGAGGGGAAAGCCGCAGGCAGGCTTGGATTACTCCGAACGCCTGGCGAATTTAAAGAATGCTTTCCGCGTCGCGCGCCCCCACCAGATCGCGGGTAAACGCGTATTGCTGGTCGACGACGTGTATACGACCGGTGCGACCCTCCGGGCAGCTGCGGCGGCTTTGAAAGAAGCCGGTGCGCGCCGGGTGTCCGTACTGGCATTGGCGCGCGTTGACCGCCGGCGCGAGGATACGCGTGGCGAGCCTAAGGCCAAGCGGGCGCACGCAGCAGCAAGCTTTGGTTCCGATTTCTTAAATCCGCCGACACGGAGTGAGCACTATGCCAAGCCTGGACCGACTTCATAAACCAGTTCTCGTCTTGAACGCCAGTTACGAGCCGATCAACATCTGTGCGGCGCGGCGCGCCGTGGTGCTGATTTTGAAGGGTGTTGCGTCGGCGGAAGAATTGGCGCCTTCGCACCTGCATTCCGCAAAGCGGGCGATCCCGGTACCCTCCGTGATTCGGCTGCTTGAATACCGCAGGATCCCGCACCAGACGCGGGCGCTCTCGCGCAAGAACATTCTCATGCGCGATCGGTACACATGCCAATACTGCCATAAGACCCTGCCCTCGGGCGAGATGACGCTGGATCACGTGGTTCCACGTTCTAGATCGGGCGAGACGACTTGGGAGAATCTGGTGGCGTGCTGCCACCCCTGCAATAACCGGAAGGGAAACCGGACCCCGGACGAGGCGGGCATCAAGCTGCTTCGGCCTCCGCGGCCGTTCAGCCTGCACACCAGCCGGCACTTAATGCGGCTGCTGGGGCGCAGTGACGACCAGTGGCGGAAGTATCTGTTCTTCGCGGATTAGGGTTTGGGTGTTTGCCCTAGTTTCATTAGCAAGAAGGCCGAGTAATCGGGATTCGTGCTTCTGAGCTCCTGCGCAACAGCCGCGTATTGACGACGCTGCTCATCCGAGCCCTCTGTCAGGACGAGCATACTGGCGGAGAAAACATCGCTAGCTGTCGGACGGCCAATCACTTTCATGGCGCGGTCCAACGCTTCAGGCAGGCACGCCTTCTGTCCTTCTCTAATCAAGCCGCACGACGCGCCCCACCAACAGAACTGGAGCGTCCGCAATTTCGCTAAGCTTCCAAATACGCTGCATGCTGAGGCCAGCGTTCAGCGAGGGGGACAGGGCAATCAGCGCTAGGAATGTCAACCACGTCATGCTGCGTGCCAGAGGCATCGCAGGCAAGACGTCCTCGAAGGAGCATTGGTTGCGTGCTACTTGAGGACCTCTGATGGTGCCACTCTCGCGGCGCTTTGTTGCTCCGCGCGGCGGCGATTGGAAGTGTTCAAACCCTCTGCATAGGTCACGTAGAGTTGCTCAAAGACCGAGCGCCAGCTATGCGAACACGCGAAGAATCGGGCCTCCGCGCCCATCTTGCGACGCAGTTTCTCGTCGTTCAAGAGCGCGAGGACGTTGTTGGCATAATCGCCATTGCTGAAGCCGTGCACGCCCTCGCGGAAGCCTACGCGAGCGCCGGTTTCGGGGCTCACTGCGACAGGCACGCCGGAAGCCATGGCCTCCAGCACCACCAGGCCGAACGTATCGGTCTGCGACGGAAAAACGAAAACATCCATGCTGGCGAACGCGGCCGCTAACTCCGCGCCACGCAGTGTGCCCGGGAGTTGCACGCGGCGCAGATTCTTCTTCAGCCAGTGACTCTCACCACCATCGCCGACCAGCAGGATTTCGAAGTCTTGCCCTGCGGCCAGCAGCCGGCGTTCCAGATCCGCAAAAGCGCGGACGTTCTTCTCTGCTGTCAATCGGCCCACATAGCCGATCCGGAAGGGGCGCTTCCCGGGTGGGCGCAAGGCAGGAGAAAAGTTATCGAGATCTACACCATGGGCCATGATGTAGGCAGGGCGGGGAGCGAGTCGCTGCTGCAACAGCTCAACCATGCCCGCGTTGGGAGCCAGGTAGAAGCGGGCCATGCGGTAGAAGCGCATCAGCCCGCGCAGGCTTTGGTGCTCAGCACTGCCCGCGATTTTTTCGCGCCACGGCGTTGGTGCAAAGCGACAGAATTTCAAGAGACGGCGCGAGGCGTACTCATGCAAATTGGTGTGCCACGACGCTACCACCGGGACGTCCAGCGTATGAGCTGCCCAGAGTCCCAACCAACTGAGATCGCCCGGCCCGGTGATGTGAACCAAGTCGGGCTTGAACGAGTTCAGCTCTTTGACGACATGCTTTCGATAGCGGAAGACACGAAGTGGATCGCAGTATAGGCCTTTGTCCAGGGGAAAAGCGGCAAGACTCCGCTGAAGTTCAATAACGCGAAGCGACCCGTTGTTGGTAACGCTTGTGCGCTCGCCGCCGTAGGCACAGAAGAAGGGGCGTTCCGAGTTTTGCGCAAAGTGTGCTAGCTGCTGGCTCAGCGTAGCTACGCCGTTCGTTTCGAACAGCGAGTCCGTAAAGAGCGCCACCCGCATTGACGAAGAATTCAATCGCATTCGCGAATTCCATGGGCCCAGCGAAAAACGCCCTGGGCGAGGACAACCGGTCCCATCTCCCGTTTCAAGCGCGGCCCCATCGAGGCTGAGCTTCCGGATTCGTGGATAGTGTATCGCGCCACCCGGTAGGGATGCGCGCCTCGCAGTGCCTTTCCCGCCGGCATACTAGCCGCGCGAGTCTGGCGCCGGTGGCGGAGGAGGAGCGGCTGGTGCGGCCTCTTTCTTTTCCTTGGGCGGCGGAGTAGCTGCTTTCACGGGGCTGATGATCACGTGGGCATTACGGCCTTCGAGCCGCGGTTGGCCTTCAATGGAACCGACACCCGCCAGATCCTGCGCAAAGCGCAGCAGAAGCTTCTTGCCAAGATCGACGTGCGCGATTTCGCGTCCACGAAACTGCACCACAGCTTTGACGCGATTCCCCTCTTTGAGGAAGCGAATGGCGTGGTTTTTCTTGAAGTCGTAATCGTGGTCATCGGTATTGGGCCGGAACTTCAGCTCCTTTACCTGGATGACGTGTTGCTTCTTCTTGGCTTCGTGCTGCTTCTTCTTCTGCTCGTACTGCCACTGGCCGTAGTCCATCGCTTTGGCGACGGGCGGCTCAGCCGTGGGTGCGATGAGGATGAGGTCGAGTCCCAACTCCTGCGCACGGCGGACGGCCGCGGGGGTTGGCATGATCTCAACGGATCCATCAGGGAAGACAGCTCGAACTTCTCGAACCCTAATAGCCTCGTTGACGTTTTCTCGGATCTTTGGCCGGCGTGGGGCAAAACCTCTTGGTGGATACATGCCGGACTAGAGGACGGCGCTTAGAAGCGCGGGGGTGGAAGTGCTGTGTGAATTCAAACGCAATACCTAAACTCTAGTGTACACAGAAAGAGCGTGTCGCGGGAGGGTATGAAGGGTGCGGGACGTGAATGTGGAGAGGCGCGAGTCTCCCTTTTTTGGCACATATAACCGAGCGTATGTAGTACGCTCGGTTATAGGAGGCCATTTCATGACGGATTCTTTGCGGGAGCTGGAACAGCAGCGCGCCGATCTATGGGCGCAGATTCGGGAGTTAGGCGATTTCCGTCCGGGCTCGATTACGACCACGCAGGGGCGCTGTGGAAACCCGAACTGCCACTGCCATAAGCCGGATGAGCCTGGACATGGTCCGAACGTGAGGCTGACATACAAGGCCAACGGCAAGACGATAACCGAGAGCTTCGCCACGCCCGCCGAGCAGCGCAAAGCAGAGCGCGAACTGGCGGCGTTTCGTCGGTATCAGGAGTTGAGCCGTGCCTTCATCGAAATCAACGCCCAGATCTGCCGATCGCGCCCGGCAGAGAATGTGCCGGCGCCTCAGGAAAAAAAACGGCGGAAGCGTTCAAAAAGAAATCAACCGCGAAGTCGACACCCTCATAAAGGCAGTATTCACCGGCCAGCGCCAAACCGGCAGGCTGGACCTGGAGGCCATCGAAACCGCCACGCGCGCCGCCATGCATCGGGCGGGCGCTGTCCTGCTGTCTCACTTATTGGACGAAGGCGAGCCGACCGTTTCATCCGTTACCTGCCCATGCGGAGAGCAGGCCCACTTTCACAGTTGGCGGCGACGCAGGGTTCTCACTGCTGTCGGCGAAGCGGAGATCGAGCGTGCCTATTACCACTGCCGGCATTGTGGCCAGGGCCAAAGCCCACGCGACCGCGAGTTGGACATTGTGGATACGGACTACTCCCCGGGTGTCCGCCGCATGATGGCGGTGGTGGGCAGCGAGACCTCATTCGACCGGGGCCGTGCCCAGATAGAACTGTTGGCGGGCTTGGCGGTCACGCGAAAAGCCGTGGAACGGCACGCCGAAGCAATCGGCGAGGACATCACCAAACACGAACAGGCCCAGATCCGACGGGCCCTCCAACTCGATCTGCCCGTCGTGGCCGGCTCTCGCATTCCTGTTTTGTATATCGAAATGGATGGCACCGGTGTGCCCGTGGTGAGCGCCGAGACCGAAGGCCGGAAGGGGAAGAACGGCGATGAACCAGCTCATACTCGCGAGGTGAAACTGGGTGCGACGTTCACGCAAACCACAGTCGACCACGACGGACGGCCGATGCGTGATGAAGCTTCCACCACCTATACCGGAGCCATCGAAACGGCCGAGGAGTTCGGCCGCCGCCTGTACACGGAGGTTTGGGAGCGAGGCTGGAGCCGGGCCGACAAGAAAGTCGTCCTGGGCGATGGAGCCTGCTGGATCTGGAACATCGCCGACCGGGAGTTCCCCGGCGCGGTTCAGATCGTGGATCTGTACCATGCCCGTGAGCACCTGTGGGATCTGGCGGGGAAGCTATTCGCCATCGAGAAGGAGAGAAAACGCTGGGCCGCTCGTTGGCAGAGCAAGTTGGACGCAGGCAAGGCCGAAACCATCGTCCGCCAACTGCGCTCGTTCCCCGCTAAGAATGCGGAGACCGCCGACATCCTTCGTCTCGAAGCCGATTACTTCGAACGCAATGCCGAACGCATGCGCTATCCGGAGTTCCGAAAACAGAACCTCTTCGTCGGCTCGGGCGTGATCGAGGCTGCCTGTAAAACAGTGGTCGCCCAACGACTCAAGTTGTCAGGCATGTTCTGGACCGTACGCGGCGCCAACGCCATCATCGCCCTCCGCTGCTGTCTGCTTAACCGTGAGTTTGAGGACTACTGGGCTTGCCGGTCAAGAGCCGCCTGACCTAACTTTCATGTCCCACACCCGGGTATGAACGCCGGCGGCCGCCTACGCGTTGTCCTTGCCAATAGCCAGGACGAAGTATTGGGCTGGCACGCTGCCGACGTTTTTCCAGCCGTGCAGATCGTTGGAGCGAACGTAGGCGACGGATCCCGACCCGATTCTGGTGCTCCGACCGAGGATCGTGACTTCGAGCGTGCCTTCCTGGAGCATGATCATCTCTTCGTGAACGTGCTGGTGGGCCGGATGTGGCATCTCGCCTGGCGCAAGGGTTGTGATGTGAAGCTCAACCGGCATTCCCGTATGAGTCTGACCGTCGAACACGCTTCGCGCCTGATTGTGCGTTTCGGGGTTGGTCTTGACAGTCAGGCTGTCAAACGGATAACACTTCGAAGGAAGATCGGAGCCATCTGCCTGGGCCTGCGATGCGGCTAAGAAAGATGGCAAAAGAACACTCAGCTCCCGGCGCGTGACAATCACTGGACCTCCTTTGGAAACGCTGCTCGTCTTGCGGCAATAGAGTCGCACTCAAACCGTTGAAAAACCAGACGCGTTCTCATGGTACTCGAGGTCAGAGCCGAATGGCTGACGGGTTGCAAAGAAAGCTTGGTGACGTGCGCGCGCGTTGATTCGTTGATCGTTCCCGAGCGCCTATGATAGCGTTAGTATTTCGGGACACACCTCGGGTCGTGGTGGGGTGTGCCTCTAAGCGGGTTCCTCAAAAAAAGCCCCCGTCGGACGAACTGAATGGACTCTACCGCACAACAACTCACTGGACTTCTGATCAAGGCAATTCCGACCGCTTTTTTCTTTATTGCTTTGATGATTTACCTGCAGATCGTGTTTTTCAAACCCCTCCTGGAGGTGATGCGCGAGCGGCGGCGGCAAACCGAAGGCGTTCGCAAACTCGCCGAAGAGGCTTTTGCAGCCGCAGACCAGAAGACGGCAGAATTCGAGCGAGCGTTACAAGCCGCGCGGGCGGAAATCTATAAAGACCAGGAAGCGATGCGGCAACGTTGGCTGGCTGAACAGGCGGAGGCGCTTGCCGCCGCGCGCGCCGAGGCCGACTCCAAGATCCAGCAGGCCCGCACGGAGATTTCCCAGGAAGTCGAGCGGGCCAAAGAAGAGCTGGCAGCGAGCGCGGCATCCCTCAGCGAGCAAATTGTCAAGCAGTTAGTGGGTCGGAGAGCAGCGTGATGAATAAACGTGCTCTGCGGCTGGTGTTGTTTGCAACGTTGCTGACCCCGCTGGCCTCGTACTCGCAGGAGTCGCCGGCGGCCGGCCAGAAAGCCGAAAGCCCTGAAAAGGAAGCGCAAGACAATCCGGAAACCGGAATAGGCCGCGACGACATTTTCAAGTGGATCAACTTCGGTATTTTTGCGGGCGGCTTAGGCTATTTCATCGTCAAGAAGGGTCCGGCGTTCTTCAATGCGCGTACGGCTGACATTCAGAAGGCGATCAAGGACGCTACCGGCCTGAAGATGGAAGCCGACTTCCGGTCATCCGAGATTGACCGCAAGATGGCGACTCTCGGCGCCGCAGTGCAGAAGTTGCGCGATGAATCGAAGCAGGAAATGGAGCAGGAACACCAGCGTATCCTGCGCGAAACGGAAGCCGGACTACAACGCCTTCAACAGCATTTTGCGCTGGAAGTTGCCAGCCTGCAGCAGAACGCTCGCATCGAGTTGCGGCGGCACACGTCGGAGTTGGCGGTGTCGATGGCGGCCTCCCGTCTTCGCGATCAACTGACTGGGGACGATCAGGACCGTCTCATCGGGTTCTTCGCAGATGCTGTGCAGCGGGGGAACAATTAAATGGTTACCGCGCTCGCTACCCACTACGCCCGCGCCTTAGCGGATGCAGTAACGGACCCGAAATCCGACCTCACGCCCGTGCAGGCCATGGTCCAGCTGAAGATGGTAACGGACACGCTCAAGTCATCGCCCGACTTGGAACGATGCCTGCTCTCCCCTTCCGTTCCTCGCGCCAAAAAAGAGGCGGTGATATTGAACGTGGCTAGCCAACTGGGCGCGCACCGGCTGATTCAGAACTTCTTGCGGCTGATCGTTCATCACCGGCGCGTGCACGATCTCCCGGGAGTTCAAGGCGAATTCGAAAAGATTATTGACGAGCGGACCGGTTTCCAGCGCGCCGACATCGTTTCGGCGGTGAATCTGGCGGACAGCCAGAAGCACGAGATTATCAGCGTGCTGGAGCGCGCGAGTGGCAAGCAGATCAGACCTTTTTTCAAAACAGATCCTTCGATTCTAGGCGGCGTGATTGCGCGGCTGATTTCGAAGGAATACGATGGCTCGCTCAAAGGACGCCTTGAGTCATTGCGGCAGAAATTGAAGACGGCCTCTTAGAGGGTTAGCTGGAAGGAATTTGTATGGCTCAGATCAGAGCGGATGAAATCTCGCGCGTCCTGCGCGCCGAGATCGAGAACTATGACGCGGCGGTGAATGTCTCCGAGACCGGCTCCGTCATCAGCGTGGGGGATGGCATTGCCCGCGTTTACGGCCTCGAAAACGCCATGGCCGGTGAGTTGGTGGACTTCGGTAACGACGTGGTCGGGCTGGCGCTGAACCTGGAAGAAGATCAAGTGGGCGTCGTGTTGCTGGGTGACGCCGCAACGATTAAAGAAGGCGATCCGGTACGACGCACGGGCCGCATCATGTCCATTCCGGTGGGCGAAGCAATGATCGGCCGCGTGGTGAACGCGCTGGGCCATCCCATCGACGGTAAAGGTCCAATTGCAACTACGGAATTTAACCCTCTGGAGCGCATCGCGCCCGGCGTGATCGACCGTCAACCGGTAAAGCAGCCAGTGCAGACTGGCATCAAGGCGATTGACGCGATGATTCCCATTGGCCGGGGCCAGCGCGAGTTGATCATCGGCGACCGCCAGACCGGTAAGACAACTGTCGCACTTGACACGATCATCAACCAGAAGGGCGGCGACCTGATTTGCATCTACGTCGCCATCGGCCAGAAGCGGTCGACGGTTGCGCAGGTGGTGAAGACCCTGGAAGAGTTCGGCGCCATGGAGTATTCGGTGGTGGTTGCGGCGACGGCTTCCGATCCGGCCCCGATGCAATACATTGCCCCGTATGCGGGATGCGCGATCGGCGAGTACTTCCGCGATAGCGGGCGCCATGCGCTGTGCGTTTACGACGACCTCTCGAAGCACGCTGCGGCCTATCGCGAAATTTCATTGCTGCTGCGCCGGCCGCCGGGACGCGAAGCGTTTCCGGGCGATGTGTTCTATTTGCACAGCCGCCTGCTGGAGCGTGCCGCGAAGCTTTCCGACGAGAAGGGCGGCGGCTCGTTAACCGCCCTGCCGTTCATTGAAACGCAGGCGGGCGATGTCTCGGCCTACATTCCTACCAACGTGATTTCCATCACCGACGGCCAGATCTATCTCGAGAGCGATCTGTTTAACTCGAATATTCGTCCGGCCATCAATGTGGGTCTTTCCGTGAGCCGCGTCGGCGGCAGCGCGCAGATCAAAGCCATGCGCGCGGTCGCTGGCAGTCTCCGTCTCGACTTGGCACAGTATCGCGAACTGGCGGCATTCGCACAGTTCGGCTCTGATTTGGACAAGGCCTCGCAGGCGCAGTTGAACCGCGGCCGGCGCTTGACCGAGATTCTGAAACAGGGCCAATTCTCACCGGTGCCGGTAGAGAAACAAGTGTTGATCATCTTCGCCGGTGTTAACGGCTATCTGGACGATCTGCAGGTGGAAGACCTCAAGAAGTTCGAAACAGAGCTCTATAAGTTTGCGGAAAGCTCGCGCCCCGGTGTCTTAACGGCGATTCGCGAGAAAAAGCAGCTGGATGATGAGGTCAAGGGCCAGGTGAAGGACCTGATTGCCGAGTTCAAGCAGAAGTTCACCGCGACACTAGCCGCAGCGAAGGCATAAGCAATGCCGAGCCTGATAGACATACGACGCCGCATCCGTAGCGTCAAGAACACGCAGCAGATTACCAAGGCCATGAAGATGGTCTCGGCCGCAAAGCTCCGGCGCGCGCAGGACCGGGCGATTGCATCGCGGCCTTACGCGAAGATGCTGAATCACGTGTTGTCGAATGTCGCCGCCGCGGCCGCCCAGTTGGACATTTCCGATCTGCCGTTGCTGGCGGTGCGCGAAGAAAAAAACGTTGAGTTAATTGTTGTAACGTCGGACCGCGGTTTGGCCGGCGCCTTTAATTCAAATCTGTTGAAGCACGCGCAGCGCTTCATCGCTGAGCGCTCAAGTGCCTCCATAGAGGTTGAAGCGATTGGCCGCAAGGGGCGCGACTACTTCCGCCGGACCGGCGCGAAACTGACCGGGGAACACATTGGCGTCATCGACAAACCCAGTTATGACGAAGCGGCCGGCATTGCCCGGCGGATGATCGAGCGGTATTCAAAGGGCGAGATTGATGCGCTCTATTTGACTCTCAATGAGTTTAAGAGTGTGATGGCGCCCAACATCGTGACGCGTCGTATTCTACCGATTGAACTTCCCGAGACGAAGGAAGATCACGACTATATCTTTGAGGAGCCGCCCAAAAAGATACTTTCAAAACTGCTCCCACGATATGTGGAACTGCAGGTGTATCGAGCCATGCTGGAATCGAATTCGGCCGAGCAGGCGGCGCGAATGACGGCCATGGACGCGGCCAGTTCCAACGCGGCGGAAGTGATCGACACGCTGACATTGAATATGAACCGTGTGCGCCAGGCGGCCATTACACGCGAAATTATCGAGATTGTGAGTGGGGCAGCCGCGGCTCAGTAATAACAGCGGCAGGTATTGGAGAACGGTATGGCAACAGCCACAACGGCAGGGGTTGAAGGAAAGGTGATTCAGATCGCCGGACCGACGATCGACATTCAGTTTCCCGAGGGGCACATCCCTCTAATCAATAACGCGATCCACGTGACCAGCGAGGGCTTCGACGTGCCGACGCCGATCCGGATCACGTGTGAAGTGGCACAGCACATTGGTGAAGGCCGGGTGCGAACGGTTGCGATGGAGCCGACAGACGGTCTGGTGCGCGGCATGAAGGCGGTCGACACAGGCGGTCCGATCACCATTCCGGTCGGCAAGCAAACCTTGGGCCGCGTGATGAACGTGTTGGGCGAGCCCGTCGACAATATGGGCCCGATCACCACCGAGCAGCATTTTCCGATTCACCGGCAGGCGCCTTCCTTCGAAGAGCAGTCAACGGAACTGCAGATGTTCGAGACCGGCATCAAGGTTATCGATCTGTTGGAACCGTATTTGCGGGGCGGCAAGATCGGCTTGTTCGGCGGAGCAGGCGTCGGCAAGACCGTCATCATCCAGGAACTGATCAACAACATCGCCATGAAGCATGGCGGTGTGTCGGTATTCGCCGGTGTGGGTGAACGCACTCGCGAAGGTAACGATCTTTGGCTCGAAATGCAGGAGTCGGGGATTTTAGACCCGCACGACTGGAAGAAGTCGAAAGTCGCGCTGGTCTATGGCCAGATGACCGAGCCGCCCGGGGCGCGACTGCGCGTGGGTTTGACCGGCCTGACGGTTGCGGAATACTTCCGCGACGAAGAAGGCCAGGACGTGCTCCTCTTTATCGATAACATTTTCCGGTTTACGCAGGCGGGCTCCGAAGTATCCGCGCTGCTCGGCCGTATGCCTTCCGCCGTGGGTTATCAGCCGAATCTGGCAACCGAGATGGGCGACTTGCAGGAGCGCATTACATCCACGAACAAGGGTTCCATTACTTCGGTGCAGGCGATTTACGTGCCGGCCGACGACTACACCGATCCAGCGCCGGCTACGACCTTCGCGCACTTGGATGCCACTACCCAGTTGTCGAGAGCCATTTCCGAGCTAGGCATCTACCCGGCTGTCGATCCGCTGGCTTCCACCTCGCGAATTCTGGATCCCCGCATTCTTGGCGACGAACACTACAACGTCGCCCAGAAGGTGAAACAGACGCTACAGCGCTATAAGGACCTACAGGACATCATCGCGATTCTCGGTATCGACGAGTTGAGTGACGAAGACAAGCAGACGGTGGCCCGGGCTCGCCGCTTGCAGCGCTTCCTCTCGCAGCCGTTCCACGTGGCGGAGCAGTTCACGGGCCGAGCCGGCAAGTATGTGAAGTTGGCTGACAGTGTGCGAAGCTTCAAAGAAATTGTGGAAGGCAAGCACGACGCGCTGCCCGAGCAGGCCTTCTACATGCAGGGCACCATCGACGACGTGCTGGAGAACGCCGAGAAGCTCAAGAAGGCCTGAGGAAGAGGCTCGCCGATGGCCGAAACATTCAAACTCGAAATCGCTACTCCGACCAAATTAGTGCTGGAGGAGCAAGTGACCAGCGCCGAGATACCGGGCAGCAACGGCTATCTTGGCATTCTGCCTGACCACGCGCCTCTGCTGGGGTTGTTGGGCGCTGGTGTTTTGACGTACACGCACGAAAACAAGAAGAACTACCTCGCCGTCGATAGCGGGTTCATCGAAGTACTGGATAACAGCGTCCGTGTATTGGCGGAGCGAGCGGATTTCGCGAAAACGATCTCCTTGGATGCGGCGCGAAAAGAGTTGGCCGACGCGCAAAATGCTATGGACCACCCGGGAGCCGACGCCAATTACGAGGCGCTGGTCGAAGGGGTGAAGCAGGCGCAAGCGCGTATTGACGCGGCACAGAAGGAAACTTAGAGGCACAGCCAGAAGGCGCGAAAGTCAGCGCCTCTTTTTCAGGAGACGTCGTGCATTTCGCTTGCCGTGCAGAACGGCGATTACCTGAAGTGGCGACGTGTCTGGTCGGTATACGACGGTGTAGTTGGGATAGCGGGTCAACGTCCAGAAACGCAGTGAACGGGCTGTCAGGTCAGGCCGGGAATGGCCCCGCAACGGAGCCTCGGCAACGAAGCGGCACGCTTCGTAAATTGCCTGTTCCACCCGGTCGGCGGCGTCTTCGCTGTCTTCAGCAATGTATGACCAGATGTCGAAAATGTCGCTCTTTGCAAATGGCGTCAGAGCGTATTCGCTCATCCTTTGGGCAAACGTTTTTGCCGCCAGTCATCCTTCATGTCCTGAATTTCACGGAGAGCCTGTTGAACGCCGACAAGTTCGCCGCGTTCGGCCTGTTGATAGCCTTCCTCAATGTGTGCCGACAAAGCCCGACGTTCGTCTTCGGTCCAACTTTCCTCGGCATCCTGAGCCTCCAGAGCACGGCGCAGAACATCTTCCGCGTTGCTATAGTTGCCGCTTGAAAGTCGCTTGTTAATGAGCGTCTCAATGTCGGGAGGGATGTTCAACTGCATCGGCCGTTCTCCTTCATCTCCATCGTAACCTCGCGTTATCGAGTATGTTTGTTAGTTTGAAGAGAGCGGCCCGACGGCGGAGCCGCTCTAATTCTTTATGGGTGGCCTCGCAGCTATGTCTGCGGCGTACTTGATTCATGTCTGAAAACTTGCCACATCGAGCAGCGGCTGCAGCGCCGATGCAGGCACTTGTCTGGGCAGGAGAACTGCCCGGGCGGATTGCCGGCGCATTTCCCGATGCCGGGTTGCAATGTCTCAGCTATCTTGGGCAGTATTTCGTCGAAGCCCCTGCCGAAGCTGTGCCCCCGTTGATCCAGTATCTGCGTGATCGCGAGCTATACGACATGCTTACGGATTTGACAGCCGTAGATCACCCCAAAGATGCCGCGCGCTTTGAGATCATCTATTTCCTGTATTCTTTTTCCCGGAATGAACGGATTCGCGTGAAGACTCGAGTCTCCGAAAATCAGGATGCGGCGTCTATCGCATCGATTTTCACCGGGGCGAATTGGCTGGAGCGCGAAGTTTACGACATGTTTGGCGTGCAGTTTGCCGGTCACCCCGACTTGAAGCGCATTCTCCTGCCGGAGGAGTGGCAAGGCTTTCCGCTGCGCAAAGACAAATCGATTCTGGCGATGGATCAAAACTGGGTTCGCGACCATTTGCACATAGAGAGCGGCCAATGAGCGATTCGCCGACTCAACAGGACCCGCTGCTCGAAACCGAGGGGCGGTTTCTCGAAACCAGTGAGATGGTGCTGAATCTGGGCCCACAACACCCCTCCACGCATGGTGTGCTGCGAGTGGTGCTGAAGCTCGATGGCGAACGTGTCAGGGATGTCGAGTGCATGATCGGCTATCTGCACCGGGGTGTGGAGAAGATTGCCGAGAACCGCACCTACCAGATGTTCGCGCCGTACGTGGATCGCATGGATTACGTCGCGGCCGTCTCCAATGGCCTTGGTTACTGTCTGGCCGTGGAACGGCTCATCAGCGTGGAAGCGCCGCCGCGCGCCCAGGCTGCGCGGGTCATCCTGACCGAATTGAACCGCATTGCCAGCCACCTGCTTTGGCTGGGAACGCACGCGCTCGACCTGGGTGCGATGACTCCGGTGTTCTACACCTTTCGCGAGCGCGAAGAAATTCTTAAGATCTTTGAGAACTACTGCGGCGCACGCCTGACAACCCACGCCTTCCGCATCGGCGGCTTGCAATACGAACTCTACGATGGCTTCGAAGAGCAAGTGCTGGCTTTCTGTTCGATGTTCCCGCGGCGGCTGGATGAGTATGAAACCCTGCTCACCGGTAACCGGATCTGGGTCGACCGGCTGAAGGGCGTGGGCGTCCTCAACGCGTCTGACTGCAAGCGCTACGGCGTAACCGGACCGCTCCTCCGAGCTGCCGGCGTCGAGTGGGATTTGCGCAAAGCGCAGCCTTATTCGGGCTATGAGCAGTACGAATTCGCCGTTCCCACCGGGCTAGGCGGCGATAGCTTCGACCGCTACCTGGTGCGCATGTTGGAGATGCGACAGTCCGTGCGGATCATCGAGCAGGCCGTGGGCCAAATCCCAGTTGGCCCGATCATGGCTAAGGTGCCGAAGGTGCTGAAGCCGCCGCCCGGCGAAGTCTATGTGGCGATCGAAGCACCCAAAGGGGAGCTGGGCTATTTCATAGTCAGCGACGGCTCCGATCAGCCGTACCGCATCCGTGTGCGGCCGCCATCGTTTCTCAATCTGCAATCCCTGGAACAAATGGCGAAAGGTGCACTCGTGGCCGACGTCGTGGCGATCATTGGCACCATCGACATCGTGCTCGGCGAAGTAGATCGATAGGGTAGCCTAACTCCTTGTAATTCTTCAGTTTTCCAGTCGAGGCAGGATATTGACCATCCGCTACCTTCTCTTCGCGATGCGGGCCTGCGCCAAGTTATCATCGAGAGAACGGTACTCGGGACATAGCGATTGCCGCGATCGACCGAGGCTGTCCCTCCGATGTCCCGAAGCGAGGCCGCACGGGGCGAGGTAATCCGCGTGTTCCCGCTGCGTGTCGACTCTGAATGCGCCATTGGTTAAACAAATTCCTGCTGGTTGATCTTCTAAAAGGGCTGGGTGTCACCTTCCGGCACCAGCGGCCGCGCGAGATCACCACCGAGCAATATCCGCTCGACCGGCCAGAAGTGGCGGAGCGGTACCGTGGCGCACCCCGGCTGAACAACAATCCCGAGACCAACGAGACGCTGTGCATAGCCTGCGATCTGTGCGCGAAAGCTTGTCCCGAGAACCTGATTGTGGTGGGAGCAGAACGAGATGCCAAGACCAAGCACAAAGTGCTGACCTACTTCACCTACGATCTCTCGCGCTGCATGTTCTGCGGACTCTGCGAAGATGCCTGCCCCGTGGATGCGCTCGAGCTGACACAGGACTTTGAGCTGGCAACCTTTACCCGGCAGGGGCAAATCTGGGACCGGCAAATGCTTGAAGAAGGCCCGCGGCCTCTCGACTTCAAGCGCTGACTTCAGATCATGACTGCCACGCCCGAGATACTCGACAACGCCCTGTTTTACTTGTTCAGCTTGCTGGTTCTTGCGGGAGCGATTCTCTGCATCACGCGCCGCAACGCCGTCCTGAGCGCAGTTTGGCTGGTTGTGTCGCTCTTGGGCGTCGCGGGGCTGTTTCTGCTCGAAGGCGCCGAGTTCCTGTTCGTAGCGCAGATTATTGTCTACATCGGCGGCATCACCCTGCTGTTTCTTTTCGTCATCATGCTGGTGAACCTGGATGCTGCGGCGAAGGTGCGGCAGTTTCGCCGAACCTGGCCGGCGATCGTGCTGGCTGGCCTCGCGCTGGCCGGTGAACTGATCATGCTGTTACTGCGCGGGCGGCTGCCGGTCGTCATCGAGAACCCGCCATCGGCCGGCAACACGGAGCAAATCGCTGACACCCTGTTCTCGCTGGACTTCGTGGCGTTCGAGCTGGTATCGGTGCTGCTGCTGGTCGCGATCGTCGGTGCGGTCTGGATGGGTCAGCGCCGCCCCGAGCGCGAGGCTCCACTGCACGAGCACAGCCTCGGAGCGGACAAATGACTCACGCCATACCCGCCCTCCACTACCTGGTGGTCAGTGCGTTGCTGCTCGTCATCGGCACACTGGGTGTTCTGTTGCGCCGCAACATCGTTGTGATCCTCATGTCGATTGAGCTGATTCTCAACGCGGTCAACATCAATCTGGTTGCCTTCTCGCGGATGCACAACCAAGCCCAGGGCCAGGCGTTCGCGCTCTTCGTGATCGCGGTAGCGGTAGCCGAAGCGGCCGTGGGCCTGGGCGTATTGATTGCGTTGTTTCGAAATCGCGGCACGGTGCTCGCGGACGAACTGGATCTTCTGAAATGGTAATGGCACCCCTGCTTCTGCTCACGCTGGCGCTTCCGTTGATGACGACGCTGCTGCTGTTACTGGCCAGTCGGCCGGGCGTGCAGCGAGGGAAACCACTGCGTTGGCCCGGCGTTGTGGCCACCATGGCGGTGCTGGCGTCATTGTCGGTTTCGCTGGCCTGCTTTTACGAGTTCAGGCTGCGCGGCTCCGGTCTTCACTTATCGTTGGGGGATTGGATTCCAGTCTTTGGCGCCACCCTGGGCTTGCAGATGGACGGCCTCAGCGCGGCGCTGCTCCTGCTGGTCGACGGCATCGGCTTGATGGTGTTCATTTACTCGCTCGCTTACATGCGCGGAGAAAAGGACCAGCGGCGCTACTACGGATCGCTGCTGCTTTTCCTCGCCATGATGAAGCTGCTGGTGTTAGCCGATAACTACCTGCTCCTGTTCGCCGGATGGGAAGGCGTGGGCCTAGCCAGCTATTTGCTGATCGCTTACCACTACGAGCGCTACAAGGCGGGACATGCGGCGACCAAGGCATTCATCGTCAATCGCATCGGCGATGCCGGCTTTCTGCTGGGCATCCTCGGCCTCTTCCAGGCTTGTGGATCGCTGCAGTTTGAAACAGTCGCCCAGCGCGCCGGTGAGATTCCACATATGGCGCTGATCGCAATCACCACGACGCTGCTGATTGGAGCGTTGGGCAAATCCGCACAGATTCCGCTGCACGTGTGGCTGCCCGATGCGATGGAAGGCCCCACTCCCGTTTCGGCGCTGATCCACTCCGCGACCATGGTGTGCGCCGGTGTTTACCTGGTGGCTCGATCCGGCTTTCTGTTTACGGCTGCGCCCGAGGTGAGCCAGGGAGTCGCGATCCTGGGCGCGCTGACTGCACTTTTTGCGGCGACTGTGGCGCTGGTTGAAAACGACATCAAGCGCGTGCTGGCTTATTCGACCATCAGTCAGATTGGTTTCATGTTCATGGCTCTCGGAGCGGGCGCATTCGGCGTGGCTATTTTCCACCTGGTGACGCACGCCTTCTTCAAATCGCTGCTGTTCCTCGGTGCCGGTTCGGTGATACACGCGCTCCATGGCAACCAGAATCTGAGGCAGATGGGCGGCCTTCGAAAGAAGATGCCGATCACCTTCGTCACGATGGCTGTTGCCGCGCTCGCGCTGGCAGGCGTTCCCGGTCTGGCTGGATTTTTTTCGAAGGACGCTGTCTTGGGCGCCACATTGGGCGCCGCGAACGGGTGGCTGCTGTTTATCGTCGGGCTGGGCACTTCGCTCTTGACCGCCTGCTATGCCGGGCGCCTGATTTTCCTCATCTTCATCTGCCCGCCGGAGCGCCGTGCTAGTCATGAGATGGCGCATGAATCGCCCGCGCTGATGTTGATGCCGATGGGGCTGCTGGCAATCGGCTGTGTGTTCGCCGGAATCCTGGGGCCCATCGGCTGGTCGGAGTGGCCGTTGATGATTCTGTCAGGTGCGATTTCACTCGGCGGCATATGGCTGGCCTATCACTTCTACATCTCAAAACCGGCGGCTCGCAACGCCTTGGACGAGCGCTTTGCTCCGCTGGCGAGAATGCTGCGGAACCGTTGGTACGTGGACGCCGTGTATGAGGAACGGATTCTGGATGGCCTCGTGTTGCGCACGGCTCGCGGCGCAGCCCGCGCCGACCGCCATTTGTTGGATGGTTTTGTGAATGGTTCGGCTTGGGCTACCAGGCAAGTCTCGAAGGCCTCGCGATGGGTGGACCGCTACTTGATCGACGGCCTCGTTCGCGGCACGTCCGGCACCCTGCAGTTCCTATCGTCGCCGGCCCGGGCGCTGCAAACCGGATTCGTTCAAACCTACGCACTTGTCTTTGTCGCGGGGCTGCTGGCCGCGCTTGGCTATTACCTGGCTCACTAACTTGATTTCCCGCCACTTACTTTCCGCCGTGCTGTTGCTTCCGCTTGCCGGAGCGCTGGTGCTGCTCGCTATTCCGGCGCGCCAAATCAATTTGTTGCGCTGGTGGGCCAACATCGTCGCGGCCAGCGCCTTGGTTTCTTCGCTCTTCCTCCTGGCCAACTTTCGAACGGATTTGGCCGGTTTTCAGATGACGGAGCGCCACGACTGGATTCCCACCATAGGCGCCCAGTTCCTCCTTGGGATCGACGGCATCAGTTTGGTGCTGGTGCTCCTGACCACCCTGATCTCGTTTCTGGCAATTTGGTGTTCCTGGAACTCAGCCCTGGATCGTCCGAAGCTCTACTACGCCATGCTGCTGTTGCTGGAGACAGGCGTACTCGGCGTTTTTCTCTCGCTCGATCTCTTCCTGTTCTACCTGTTCTGGGACGTGGTGCTGATCCCCATGTACTTCATCATCGGCATCTACGGAGGACCACGACGTTCGTATGCGGCCATCAAGTTCTTTCTGTACACGCTGCTGGGCAGCGTCTTCATGCTGCTGGGATTTCTGGCGCTTTATTTCCAGTACGCGCAGAAGTTTGGCGTCTACACCTTCGATCTGACCAAACTGATGCAATTGAGCCTGGACTCGGGCACTGAGCAGTGGATCTTCTTTGCGTTGTTTCTGGGTTTCGCCGTCAAGATTCCCATGTTTCCGTTTCATACCTGGTTGCCCGATGCGCACGTCGAAGCGCCCACGGCTGGATCGGTCGTGCTCGCCAGCCTGCTGCTGAAGATGGGCACGTATGGATTCATGCGTTTCTCATTACCCTTGTTGCCGAAGGCGTCCATGGAGCCGTGGATCGTGAATACTATGGTGGCCCTGTCGCTCATCGCCATCATTTACGGGGCTTTGATCTGTCTGACGCAGCGTGATTGGAAGAGACTGGTGGCCTATTCATCCGTCAGCCATCTCGGTTTCTGCACGTTAGGGATCTTCGCCCTGAACGAGAGCGGATTGTCCGGCAGCATCATCCAACAGGTGAACCACGGCATCACCACCGGGCTCTTATTCCTGCTCGTTGGATTCATCTATGAACGCCGGCATTCGCGTGAGATCGGCGATTTCGGCGGCCTGGCGCAGGTGATGCCGGCCTTTGCCACAGTGTTTGCGATCACCGTTTTCGCCTCCGCCGGCCTGCCCTTGCTGAATGGCTTTATTGGCGAGTTCACAATTCTCTCCGGAGCTTTCGCCGTGAATTGGATCTGGGCGCTGATCGGCGCAGTCGGCTTGATTTTGGGTGCCGCCTACTTGCTCTGGCTGTTCCAGCGGACCATGCTCGGTCCGTTGAAGTACGAAGCGAATCGGGCGCTCCTTGACCTGAGTTGGCGGGAGCGTCTGATTGTGCTGCCACTGGTGCTGCTCTCCTTTGCTATCGGCCTATATCCGAAGCCGATGTTTTCAGTAGTCAACGGGCCTGTACGGGCAATTGTCCAGCGGTTGAATGACAATGGGCTGGTGAAAGCCGCTGCCGAGGCGCCGCAATCGGTGCTTCCCGCGACCTTGCCGAAGCAGCCATGACCACCTTCAGTTACACCAGCGCCGATCATCTGGCATTACTGCCACCGTTGCTGCTGGCCATTTTTGCCTGCGCGACGATGTTGTTGGACGTGGCCGCGCGATACGCCGATCAGGCCAAGCGCGGCGTCATGGGCTTCGGTCTGGTTGGTCTCGCGCTAACCGGTTATGCGCTGTTTCTTCAGTGGAAGTCGCTCGACAATGCGGGTCAGCCGTTTATCACGGCGCTGCAGAATTCCGTCACGATCGACGCCTTGTCGCTGTTCACCAATGGGGTTGTCCTGGTGGCAACCGCGATTCTATTTCTCAGCGCTTACCGGTATCTCGAAATCTCGGAAGAGCATCGGCCGGAGTTCTATAGCCTGGCGTTGTTCGCTCTGTGCGGCATGTACTTCATGGCCTCCGCGGTGGATCTGGTTTTGCTCTTCGTCGGCTTGGAAACCGCCGCCGTCAGTTTTTACATTCTTGTGGGTTTCACCCGCACCGATCGCCGGTCCAATGAGGCGGCGCTCAAGTACTTGCTGCTGGGCGCGCTGGCTTCCGGCTTTGTGGTGTACGGGTTTTCGCTGCTCTACGGTATCAGTGGTTCAACCCGGCTCACCGAGGTTACGTCTGCGGTTCTGCAGCGCGGGCCGCGGGATGCGTTTGTGATTCTCGCCACCGTAACCATTACGGCTGGTCTCCTGTTTAAGATCGCCGCCGTGCCATTCCATACTTGGGCGCCCGATGCCTATGATGGAGCTCCGACGCCGGTAACGGCCCATCTCTCCGTCGCTTCAAAGGTGGCCTCGTTCGCGGTGTTGATCCGCCTGTTGCTGATCACTTTGTCACCTGCGCGGCCGATCTGGGGGCCCATGATCGTTGTCGCCGCCGTAGCGAGCCTCACCATCGGCAGCATTGCGACTCTCAACCAGAGCCGTCTCAAACGATTCTTCGCCTACAGCTCCATCGCACATGTCGGCTACGTCTTGCTGGGCTTTGTCGCCAACACACCGGCAGGGCTCAAAGGGGTCTACGTTTATCTCTTGGTCTATGCGGTGATGAATCTGGGAGCATTTACGCTTCTGATCTCGTTGCGCCGTCATGGCATCACGGGCGAATGGATCAGCGATCTGCGGGGGTTGTCAAAGAACCAGCCGGTACATGCCGCCTTGTTTGTCGTTCTGCTACTTTCGCTCGCGGGTATGCCGCCCACGGCCGGGTTCCTGGCGAAGTTCTTCATCTTCGTCGCGCTAATCGAAACCGGGCACATCACGTTGGCCGTGATTGCGGCTGCTTACACGGCGGTCAGTCTGTACTTCTACTTCCGGCTGGTCCGCGAGATGTATCTGTCGGACGGAGAGATAGCCGAACCCACCGCCGCGAGCTTTGGAATTCGCGTCTCGCTCGTCGCCACAACCGCCTTCACCCTCCTAATCGGATTGTTTCCTGAGCCGCTGTTGCGTGCCGGTATCCGGCTTGTTGGAGTAGGGCAGTGAGAACGGCGCAGGCTCTGTTGGAAAGCCGCTGGCTGATTCCGGCACTAACTGCGCTGGCGTTGGCTGTCGTTTTCCCGCTCGGCGTCGGCTACCTTTCGCTGCTTGAGCGCAAACTGCTGGCGGATTTCCAGGGGCGCCTCGGACCCATGCGCGTGGGCCCTCACGGCCTGTTGCAACCGCTAGCCGATGCGCTAAAGCTTCTGCTGAAGGAAGACATCGTCCCGGCCAAAGCCGACAAAACACTGTTCGTCATTGCGCCCATCGTTTCAGTGGTGGCCGGGATGTTGGGCTTCGCCGTTCTGCCGTTTAGCAGCCGGATACTGATTGCTGACGTGAACGTCGGCTTGCTGGCAATCCTGGCGTTCTCTTCGCTCGGCGTGCTGGGCATCATACTCGGCGGATGGTCTTCCAACAGCCACTACTCCCTGCTAGGAGCACTGCGCAGCGCGGCACAGCTGGTCAGCTACGAAATAGGCCTCGGTCTGGGACTGCTCACCGGGGTCGTGATGGCCGGAACGCTCAGTCTATCCGCGATTGTCGAGGCGCAACGCGATCGCCACACCTGGTTTGCCTTCTCCAACTTCGGTGCCATGCTGGTGCCGTTTGCGGTCTTCTTTCTGGCAGGCGTAGCCGAGACCAACCGCGTACCTTTTGATCTTCCCGAGGCGGAATCCGAGTTGGTGGCCGGCTATCACACTGAGTTCAGCGGCTTCCGTTGGGGTCTGTATATGTTCGCCGAGTGGGGAAACATCCTGGTGCTCAGTGCGGTTGCGGTGACACTATTTCTGGGAGGCTGGCTAAGGCCTTTTGCCGGCGTAGCGGCGCTCGAGCTGCCTCTGAACGTGGGTGTCCCGCTGGTTGTGTTCGCAGCCATCGCGATTTACTGCGTGAGCCTTGCTCGACACGCTTACTACCGCTACGAAAGTGTCATTCTGCTCGCAATCGCATCCGTGTTTTTACTAGCAGCCGCCGCCTTTCTGGTGCCTGCGCTGCGTCCCCAGCTGGCTGGCCTTTTCTGGTTCTTCGCGAAGCTCAGCGTTTTTGTGTACTCGGTCATCTGGCTGCGCGGAACGTTCCCCCGTGTTCGCTACGACCAGCTCATGAAATTCGGCTGGAAATATTTGATTCCATTTGGCTTAGCTGGAGTCGCCGTGAACGCCGTGCTGGGGCTGATCCCTTAAGATCTACTAAAAGTGGGAGAGTTAAGAAAACTTTTCCAGATTCTAAGAACGAAACGCCTGCTTCATCCGTCCTATAGATAACGCAACCATACGCCCGCGTGGCTCCTTCCCCCCCAACAAATGCCACGCGGGTCCCCCTCCCAATAACCGCGCTTTTGCGTATTACTTCAGCGAACTCCTGTTCCTAAAATGTGGGCAAGGAGGTTCCCTCATGTCGCGTTCCATCCTTTGCCTAGTTGTGGTTCTTGGGTTCCCGTTCATAGCACTGTCACAAAATAAACAACAACAGAATCTGGTGAAAGAGGTTGGGCATGAACTCCGTATGCTGCCCTACTACACCGTCTTTGACGACCTTGCCTATTCCGTTAACGGCAACACGGTGACCTTGCTGGGTTACGTAACCAACCCGACGCTGAAGAGCTCGGCCGAACGCGTCGTGAAAGGTTTGGAGGGTGTTGAGCAGGTCAACAATCAGATTGAAGTTCTGCCGCTCTCGCCGGACGATAATCAGATCCGTCGCGCGACGTACCGGGCTATCTACGGGCAGCCTGGATTGGATCGCTACGCGCTATCGGCGATGCCTTCCATCCACATCATCGTGAAGAACGGCCACATCACGCTGGTGGGAGTAGTCGATTCGGAGGCCGATAAGGATCGTGCGGGCATTGCCGCCAACACCGTTCCGGGTGCTTTTAGCGTAACGAATGACCTCAAGGTGGTGCCGGCGTCGTGACGTCACATCTGGATTTTTGAGGCACGGGCCAACGCCTCTCTATAATCGAGAGAGATGAATGTCGATCCCGCCGTCCGGAAACAGCTGGACCGCATTCCGAACCTCAGCCTCCAGGAGCATGTTTCCCTCTCCCAATTCACGCGGTTCGGCATCGGTGGCCCTGCGGCTCTCCTCATAGACACAACGGAAGCCGCCGCCTTTGCGCGTGCGCTGAAAGGTGTACGGCTCGCGGCAGTTCCCCATGTAGTGATCGGCGGCGGAACGAATCTGGTTGTCTCCGATGCCGGCTTCGATGGCGTGGTCCTGCGCTTTCGCGGGGCAGGCATGGACTTCGCCGGCCGTTCTTTGAAAGTCGAGGCCGGAGCCGTCTTGCAAGATGTCGTCGACACCAGCGTGGCGCGGGGATTAAGGGGCATGGAAACCATGACCGGTATCCCCGGCTATCTCGGCGCCGCCGTCTACGGCAATGCCGGAGCCTATGGACATTCCATTCAGGAACGCATCGAACGGGTTCACTTCACGGACGGCGGGACGACACGCAGCCTGAACAACCGCGAATGCGAGTTTGAATACCGCGAGAGCCTTTTCAAGCGGCACAAAGACTGGGTGATTCTCTCGGTGGAGTTGAACTTCGATGAGGGTGATCCGACCGTTCTGAAGAAGACTGCCGACGACATTCGCGCCATCCGCGATGAAAAGTATCCGCCCTCGATGAAGTGCGCCGGAAGCATATTCAAGAATTGTTTCTTCGCGCAGCTCCCACCGCAGGTTCAGGCGCAGATTCCTCCCAAATTGGTGCGCGAAGGAAAAGTGCCTTCAGCGTGGTTTCTGGAGCAGGTGGGAGCGAAGGGCATTCGCCGCGGCGACATTCAGGTGGCCACCTATCACGCGAATCTGATCTACAACGATGGCGCGGGCTCGGCCGAAGATCTCGTTACCGTAATCCGGCAACTGAAGGACATGGTGCACGATCGCTTCGGCTTCTATCTGGAAGAAGAGGTTCAATACATCGGCTTTGAACGGGCCGCCGTGCTGGCTGGGTCACAATAGGCGAATGGCAGCAAACGCAGCTCAGCCAAGCGCCATCGAGATTCGCCGTTTTCAACCCGGTGACGCCGAGGCATTTCGCACGCTCAATGAAGAGTGGATTGTGCGCTACTTCCATCTCGAGCCAAAAGACCATCAAGTGCTCAACGATCCGGCGACGTATATCCTGAAACCCGGCGGAGCGATTCTCATGGCGATGGCCGAGGGGGTCGCGGCTGGATGCTGCGCCTTGCAATTCATGAGCGAGCAAGTTTACGAAGTTTCGAAGATGGCGGTAAGTCCCGCTTTTCAAGGCCGCGGCATCGGAAAGCAACTATTGCTGGCGACGATCGAGGAAGGGCGCAGGCTCGGAGCCAAGCGGCTCTACATCGAAACCAACGAGATCCTGACGCCCGCAGTCACTCTGTACGCTTCCTGCGGATTTCGGCCCGTGCCAGCCGATCGTCTGAAGCCTTCACCCTTCGCCCGAGCCAATGTCCATTTGGAAATGTGGCTGGAACCCTAAGCGACTTCGCCGAGTACCATGGAAACTTATGCGCCACACTCTGCTTGGGGTACTCGCTCTTTTTGCCCTGTTCCTGGTCTCGCTCACCGCACAACCTTCCATCGATCTGATCCTCATCAACGGGAAGATCTGGACCGTTAATCCCAACCAGCCGGAAGTAGAGGCCGTCGCGATCAGCGGTAATCGCATCGCCGCGGTGGACAGCACCGCTGCCATCACGGCCCTCAAGCAGCGCAATACCCAGGTGATCGATCTGGCCGGCAAGCGAGTGGTGCCCGGCTTCAACGATGCGCACGTCCATTTCTTCGACGGTGGATCGAACCTATCGAGCGTTCAATTACGGGACGCCAGGAGCCAAGCCGAGTTTCGCGATCGCATCGGCGCATTCGCCGGCCACACGCCAAAAGGCCAATGGATCACCGGCGGCGATTGGGATCACGAAAACTGGGCACCCGCCGACTTGCCGACGCGGCAGCTGATTGACCCAGTTACGCCCGACACGCCTGTGTTCGTCAACCGTTTGGACGGCCACATGGCATTGGCGAATTCAGCGGCTTTGAAACTCGCCGGCGTTGACAAAAACACGAAAGACGTTCCCGGCGGCGTGATCGTTCGCGATGCTTCCGGCAATCCGACCGGCATTTTGAAAGACGCGGCGCAAGCGCTTGTGTATAAGGCGATGCCACCGCCTTCCGTTCATCAGATCGAGGAAGCGATGATGGCCGCGCAGAAGTATGCCGCGGAGCAGGGCGTCACCAGCATTCAGGACATGTCGGCGGGACGCGATGCCTTCCGCGCCTACCAGGTGTTGCTGAAGCAGGGACAGTTGCATGTTCGCGTTTCGGGTCACCAGCCGCTTGCAACATGGAATAATCAAGCCTCCGTCGGCATCCTCGCCGACTTCGGAAACGATCATCTGCACATTGGCGGACTGAAAGGCTTTGCGGATGGATCACTGGGGTCCACCACCGCTCTCTTCTTTGCGCCCTATCTGGATTCACCAAACACGTCCGGCATTGCCAGCGACGAACTGGTGAACCCGAACAAAATGTGGAAGAGCATCGAAGAAGGCGACGCGGCCGGCCTGCAGATTGCCATTCACGCCATCGGCGACAAAGCGAACAACACCATTCTGAACTTCTACGAGCGGTTGCAAAAGGAACACGGCGAACGCGACCGGCGGTCTCGCATCGAACATGCACAGCATCTACAGGCCTCCGATATCCCGCGCTTCGGCCAGCTGCACGTGATCCCGTCCATGCAGCCCTACCATTGCATCGACGATGGCCGCTGGGCCGAAAAGCGCATTGGCCCCGAGCGCGCGAAGGGTACATACGCGTTCCGGACTCTCCTGGACACGGGAGCCAGTTTAGCCTTCGGGTCGGATTGGCCGGTGGCGCCGATGGTTCCGCTGATGGGCATCTACGCGGCCGCGACGCGCCGGACTCTCGACGGCAAACATCCGGATGGTTGGGTGCCCGAGCAGAAGATCACGGTGGCCGAAGCGATTCGCGCTTACACCATGGGCTCGGCCTACGCGAGTTTCGAAGAAAAGATCAAAGGCTCCATCGAACCCGGTAAGCTGGCGGATCTGGTGGTCCTCTCGGATGACATTCTGTCGATCGATCCGGTCGCTATTGCCCAAACCAAAGTCCAAATGACGTTTTTTGATGGGAAGGTAATCTACGAGCGAAAGTAACAGTCTGGCCATGAATCTATCTAACCGACCCGCGAGCTTTAACTAAGATCTCAGCATGAGCGCAAGAGTGCTCACCCGCAATGATGAAAGCGGGCGTCGACAGACAGGCACTTTCCGTCGTGGCACAGGCCTTCAGCCTGTGGGTTTTCAAAGCAAAGCCGACTGGGACAGGCGCCTCTGTTCCCAAGGCGGCCACGACACTCACTACTGTGATTCCCAACCCATCGCCGCGAGGACAGAGCGAGCCTGTCCCAAAATGCAGCACAGTCGACTCTCACACCGACTCGTCAGCAAGCCTGAATGGTCCTTCGGACCATCGGATGCGATGAAAATCTTCCGAACGCCCCGACCGTCCTCAGACTCCAGCACGGAACCGCGCGCGTGAGCAAGCCGCCATGCCCCGGAGGTGCACCAGAAGTGACGAAAATGTTGCGAGGGGCCCTCCAACGCCGACAGGGGACAGGCGCCCTGTGTCCCAAGGCGGGCACCGGTTTCCGCGACTGGAACCGAAGCCCATCGCCGCGTGGACACAGCGAGCTTGTCCCCAGACCCTCAGAAGCCGACCGTCGGAGGGTGATTTTCGACGGAGCGGATTCGGATGTTCTCATTCGACCGCGCGTCAGCAAGCGCGTGTAAACGGAGCCGTGACCGTCAGGGAGCGAACGCAAAGCTTCGGAAGCACGAAACCGGGGGATCGAATTCAGCGCAAGCTCTTACGATCCGCCATTAGCCGGTGATCTTCGATGGAGCTCACAACAAGACCGCTGCCCGAATCCCTACCGACGACCCGCCAAGTCCAACTGCAAGAGAAGCATCTCCGCCGCCGTCCAGTAATGCGGAGTCACATACGCGGGATGCACCCAGCCACGCACATCGTTCCAACGATGAAAGCTGTTCTTTTCACCACGGCCCTCCCACCAGGTGTAAAGACCCGGTGAGGCTTGGTGATTCCAGAACCAGTGCATCGTGTGCTCAGCGCGGCCCCGGTCCCCTAGCTCCAGCCAGTTGTGCGCTTCGGCAATGTCGAAGTATGTCCACTCCGGAAGCTTCTTGAAGCCGCCATCGGGTGTGTGCTGGGTCGCCCACCGTGCTTCGAACAGAGCTCGGAGCTTCGCTTTGTCCTCATCTCCAATCTGCGTCGGCCAAAGTGCGCTGATGTACGTGCGGTCGTTCAGCGCTTCCTTCGTGTCCAGCGCCCGCTGCCAGGCGGTGCGAATTTCGGTCGCTTCCTGACGCCAGCGCACCGCCAAGTCGCCGCGCCCGCTCCGCTCCGCGATCCGCGCCGCTTCGTTGAGCCCCAGGAAACTCACTGCATTCACAAACAGGACCGGGTGCTGCCAGTCCATGCGCCCGATGATCAGTCCGTTCTGTGCGGCGTCGCAAACCAGATCCAGATCGGTGCCCGCACGGCGGGCGGGAACAATCGGCCCATCGAACGGATGGCGAATCGGCGCACGGGCGTGATGCATCTGGTGAATCAATTCCGCCTTGCGCTGTACGGCCTCCCAAACCCGTTCGTCGAATTTGACGGAGTGCGCCAACGCGGCGGTCTCTCCAATGGCCCACAGCGACAACCCAGGAGCATCTGCCTCCGCTCCGAATCCCCCAAAGAAATCGTGCTCTGCAAAATAGAGCGCTAATTGCTTCGCAGTGTCTACTTGCCCAGCGCGAGCTAGCGCCACGACAACATAAGCGCCGTCTCGCAGCCACGGGAGCGGGTAGTTCAATGGCTCGCCAGGGCGCGTTTGATCGGCCACGAGCGACATCATAAGATGCGCCACTTGATCGTCCAGGCATTCGCGAAATTGGGGATCGGCACTATTGAGCTTCGTAATTGCGCGAGTGGTTGCAAAGGGCAGCGCCGCCACCTTGCCGAACTTTAGATCGTTGATTTCGATCGTCGTCTTCTTGGCCAGCTGAATGTCGGCTCGATACCAACCTTCGGAGTGCGGGCCTTCCTCGGATATTCGGACGCTTAAGGGAGCTGGATCGAGGCGGATCACCCAGCGATCGCTTATCAGCAAACGGCCCTTGACATTCTTCAGTAAGAAGATCGGGCCGCCCGCCGGGCCAACGCTGCGGACCGCAACATTCACAGCGCGCGATGCGGCACTGGTGACCAGAATCGTCCAGTGGCCCGGGCGATCGCAAAGCAGATTCGCACGGTAGTGCGGCGTCTCTGTCATCAGCACCGGCATCGGTTCGCCACTAACCCATGCGAATCGCTGCTTGATCTGGGACAAAGGAATGCGGTCGCCGTCCTCGATCGACAGGCCGAAACTCCCCGGCACGGGGCTGAAGCTCCCTCCGGGTTCGACATAGCTCTTTTGGTCTTCAGCGGTGCCAGGCCACGCGTAGACGACGTGCCCGGCACCTCTGGGCCATTCCTGATCCGGATGAGCTGCTACTTGGCGCTGGACCATTTCGCGTTGAGTCGCCAGCGCCCAGGCAATCGGCATCGCTAACAGCAGAGAGACAGCCAGCACTCGGATCGTCGCTACGGCGTCGAGCGGGGAGGCGAACCCAGGGCGGCGCATTCGCTGCCTAGTTTAGCTCGCCCGGCTGATCCGCAGCGCCCAACTCGCGATAGTTGGTGAGTTGGATCTGGAGTTCCGCGAGCCGAGCCCCAATCTCGGGCGACGTGAGCGCCTCTAACTGGCGCATTCTGGCTTCTTTCAGACGGCTCGGTGCCCGGCGGAGCTCTTCACCCAGATAGCCAGGGTGGCACATGAACTCAGTGGAACCGCTAGGCAAGCGGCCCAGCGCTTCGCCCAGCGTCTTCGTAGTCAGAGTATCCGTGAGCAGGAAGCCGGTGAAGTGATCTGTCGCGCGCAAGCCCGACCGACGTAGTTTCGTGCGGTAGAGGAAATTGAGCGGTCGCACCGGCAGCCAGCCGGTATCGAAGGGTAAGCGCACGAACGTTATTCCGAATTCGCCGGCCAGCCGGAGCACAGCCTTGAATACCGCCGGGTGCACATGAGAATGCTTGTGGGTGTCCAGATGAGTGGGCCGAATACCCGCCGCAATGATCTTTTGAATCTGCACCCGCAACTCTGCTTCAACATCGAGTCTCCCCGTCGCGAGGGTCTTCAACAGGGCCTTCCAGTTCTCCGGCAAGGCGCGGCCCGTCAGCAAGGATGCACCTTGAATCAACACCAGGTGGCAGCCAACATCCAGCGATGGTGTCTCCCGCGCCAGGCGGACGGCATCCTCAAACGCTCCGCCGTTAGCCATCAGCGTAGTGGCGCTAAGTATGCCGTGGGTGTGGCTGTGGACAATGCCCGCATTGACGTCGCGCGTGAAGCCGAAATCATCGGCATTGACGATCAATTGGCGGGTCAAATGACTGCTCGATCAAGCTCTACCTAGAATATCCCCAGCTTGATGCGCAGGAACTTTTTCGGATTCGCGCGGAAGTCTTTGAGCAGTCCCTGCAACTCTCGCGTTGCTCCGTTGGCCGAGTCATAGAGCTGAGGGTTTACCAGCAACTGACCGATCGTGCCCTCGCCCGAGTTCACTTTGTCGATGGTGATATCCACCTTCGCCAGCGTGCCGGAAACCTGGTTGGCAATCTTCGGATCCTTCAGCAGCATACCCGCGGTCCCCTTTCCGGCGTTGAGGTCATCCAGGATCGTATTCAACTGGGCGACAGTCCGGTGCAGGTCGTCGTAGACCGCCGGGTCTTTAAGGAACTTGCCGGCGGTGCCTTTGCCGGCGTTCAGGTCATCAACCAACAAATTGATCCGCCCAATGGTGGACTGCACCTCTTTGTAAAACTCATCGCTATTAACCAGCTTGCCAAGCGTGCCTTTGTCCGAATTGAGCGTTGTCGCCAAGGTCTGCACCTGGCCTACGATGCTTTGCACACTGTTATACAACGACTCGTCAACCAGCAGCTTGCCGATGGTCCCCTTTCCAACTTCGACCTGTGCCACGATGCCGTCGACTTTGGTGAGGATCGCCTGCAAGGAGTTGAGCACCGAGTATCCCTGCTGAACAAGATCGTCAAATTCGCGGGTGTCGAGGCTATGAATTTCCGAGTCCGGCGCTACGTGATCGGGGCTTTTTCCCTTCATGATGCTGATGAACTTCGTGCTGCCCAGTAGATTGTCGGAAGCAATCGAGGCCAGCGAATCGTCCGGGATCTCCTTCAGCATGGGTTGATCCACTTCGAAATCGACGATGATCTGGTGCCGGGGTTCGTTTTTACCCGACAGCTTGACCGAAGTCACCTTGCCCGCCTGGATTCCGTTGATGCGAACGGGCGAACTCTCCACCAGGCCCGCGGCGTCGTCAACGTAAGTATAAAGATGGACCCTGTTGGTGAAGAGGTTCGTATTGCCGGTGAGCAGAATCACCAATACGGCGATAAAAAACAAGGCCACCATGGCCAAAATGCCAACCCTCAGTTGCGCCCAACCTACTTTGTCTTGCGTGGCCATAGGAACACCTCAGTGTCTGCCAAACCTCTGAATATAGGGATCAGTCGAGCTTGCCAACTCTTCCCTGCTACCGACGAATACGATGCTTCCTTCCCTCATCACCATGAATTTCGTGCGCATATGTTTCGCTTCGTCGCGCGCATCATGGCCTATGGGAAGCAATTCCTCCCGCTCCGCATCATAACGGAAGTCCGCCATCAGCTGCCCGTCCTGATAGCGGTGCGTCACAATCAACGAAGCGCTGTTCCGCACATCGCGCTCTTTGGCGATCACTGCCATAATCGTGTTCGCCGTGATGGGATCTAATCCCGCGGTGGGCGAATCGTAGAGCACCAGTGGTGGTTCGGTGACAATCGCGCGCGCAATGCCGACGCGGCGGCGCATGCCGCCTGAAACTTCGTTCGGAAACTTGTTGACGGTGTGCTCCAACTCCACAAATCGCAGCGCTTCGTGAGCGCGTCGGTCAGCCTCTTCCACCGTAACGGTGGTGCGTCCCTTCTGATTCAGGAGAGGATAAGCAACATTCTCACCAATCGTCAACGAATCGAAAAGCCCTCCTTCCTGAAACAGGAAACCGGCCCTCGCGCGCAGTGGGAACAAACTGTGTTCACTCAACGACTCGATTCCCTGATCAAACAGCTTGATCGTCCCTGAATCGACGGGAACCAATCCAATAACCGACTTCAGCAATGTCGTTTTCCCGCTGCCCGCTGCCCCGAAGATGATCCGGGTTTCCCCAGGCTTCAGTGCCAGTGAGACGTCGCGCAATGCCCATGTCTCGTCAAAGCGGGTGCTAACGCCTTCAAACTCAACGATGTTGTCTTTCGTTGTCATGGCCGGTTACAAGTTCACGAAGATCTGATCGATGATGTAGGTTGCAACGAAAATCCAGATAGATGCCACAACCACAGCCTGCGTGGTGGCCCGGCCGACACCTTGTGTGCCTCCGGTTGTCCGCAGGCCATAGAAACAACCCACCAGTGCGATGATCATGCCAAATAGGAACGGTTTCAACAGGCCCTGTGCGAGATCGTTGTACTCAAGAGCTCGCCAGGAAGTCGACCAAAACTGCTCGCCGGAAATCAGTTTGAGCATTGGCACGGAAACAAGGTATGCACCGCAAAGCCCAATTACGTCCGCGACCACGACCAGGCACGGCAGCATCAACGCGGTCGCCGTCAAGCGTGGAGTCACCAGTTTCTGGCTTGGATCCGTGCCCAAGGCGCGCATCGCGTCAATCTGCTCGGAAACCTTCATGGAGCCGAGTTCACTCGCCATGCCCGACGCGTTACGTCCCGCCACCAGTAAGGCTGTCAGTACCGGACCAAGTTCACGCACCAGCGTGATGGAGACGATTGACCCCACCTCGCTCGCGGCGCCGTAGGTATTCAGGGCACGCGCCATCTGCAGCGCGATAATGGCGCCACTGAAAGCCCCCGTCAACATAACAATGGGTAGGCTTCCGATCCCGATGGCGTCCATTTGGATGAAAACATCGGAATAATAGTGGGGCGAGCGGAAGAGGTTGCCGAAGGACCTGCCGGAGAGAAGAACGAAATCCTGGAATGACGAAACCGGCCCTTTCAGGAAATTGAGCAAGCTGCCGCTCCCCTGAATCGCCTCACACTCATATTGAGCGATGCTACCATACGACCACTCCGCACCAGCGCTAGGATTGCGCTGGGGGACAATTGGGGCAAATGGGTGGACTAACAGACATTTACGGCGTTTTGGTGGGGCACGCGACCAATCTGGAGGCACTCACCGGATGCACCGTAATCCTGTGTGAAAAGGGCGCCGTCCCAGGCGTGTCGATCCCCGGTTCCGCCACCGGTACCGAGGAAGTTGAGTTGCTAAAGCCCGGTCATGTAACTGATCGCGTCCAAGGTATTTGTTTTTCCGGTGGAAGCGCTTTTGGCCTGGAAGCCGTGTCTGGCGTCCGCCGCTTCCTGGAGCACAAAGGCGTTGGGTTCCCCACTCCAGCCGGCCCCGTGCCGCTGGTCGCCGGAGCCATCCTCTATGACCTGGGCGTGGCGAAACGCGGATTCCGGCCCACTCGCGAGATGGGAGAGTCGGCGGCCACAGCTGCCTCCAGCGCGCCGGTCGTCGAGGGCGCGGTCGGAGCCGGAACGGGCGCCACAGTCGGCAAGCTCTTCGGACCCGACCGGATGATGAAAAGCGGTGTCGGATCGGCCTCCATGCAAGTTCAAGGTGACGTCACGGTGGCCGCTCTCGCGGTCGTGAATGCTCTTGGCGACGTCATTGATCCAAAGACTGGGCAAATCATCGCGGGCGCGCGAGTCTCGAAAGAAAGCCGGGAGTTTTCAAACACAGCCCAAGCCATGCTGGGCGGCCTCGGCAGCGGCCTCAAAAAAGAGAATACTACCTTGGTCTGTGTTGCCACCAACGCCGCCTTCGATCGGGTTCAGATGTCGAAGATCGCCCAGTTGGCCACCATTGGCATGGCCCGGTCTATATCGCCCGTTTTCACCATGAGCGACGGCGATATCGTCATTTCGATTTCGTTAGGCGATCGGAAAGCCCACCTGGATGTGGTCGGCGTTGCCGCCGCGGAGGTGGTAGCGAAAGCTATCGTCCGGGCCGTGAAAATGGCGCCCACCATCAACGGCATCCCCGGATTGCAAAACTAGCGTGGCACAGCCCGGCTTTGCCAAAAAAAGGATGCAGAAGTAGGTCTGGCCGCCCACGTCCGCGCCG